>CAZTYE010000026.1:0-1543 GCA_964617645.1 uncultured Ignavibacteria bacterium | reverse complement strand
GGAGAAATCCAGGCTGATGTAGCCGTCACCCCGGAATTGGTTGAAACTCGTTTTCCCTTTAGCCAGGTCAAAGAGGCCAATGTGCTGATCTTCCCCGACCTGGAGGCGGCTAACGTGGCCTACAAACTGCTCCAGCGGCTCGGCGGCGCCGAAACCATCGGCCCGGTTCTGCTAGGACTAAACGCGCCGGTGCATGTGCTGCAAGCCGGCGATGATGTAGAAGAGGTTGTCTCGATGGCCGCCGTGGCCGTTATGGATGCCCAACGTCAAAGGGACGGGTGTAGTTAGGCAACTCCTTTACTAAATCAAACGTGTTGCGTCTTGCGTAAAAACGGAAGACGCAACACGTAACCCCTGCTTTAGATTTGCCCCAAATATCCAGATATGATAAACTGCTTAACCGCAAACTTGTATAGACAAATATACAAGATAACGCTAATTTCAGAGGATTCAGCTATGCTTGTTCCATTTAAAGACCTGTTAGCCGAGGCTCAACGCCAAGGCTATGCCGTTGGTTATTTTGAAGCCTGGGACATTTACTCCCTGGAAGCGGTTGTCGAGGCGGCGGAAGCAGCGGGCAGCCCGGTCATCATTGGCTTTGGCGGGGTGATGATGGAGCCGGGCTGGTTTGACCGCGACGGCGGCCTGGAACGATTGGGTGCGTTGGGTTTGGCGGCGGCCAAATTGGCCAAAGTGCCAGTGTCCTTCTTGCTTAACGAAGTCGCCACGTTAGACCTTATCCGGCGGGGAATTGCGGCGGGCTTCAATGCCGTTATGCTCGATACCAGCCATTTGCCCTACGAGGAAAATGTGCGCCTCACCCGGCAGGTGGTCGAGGCGGCACGGGCCGCCCAGGTGGGCGTCGAAGCGGAGGTGAGCCTCTTGCCCGATGCCTCCGGCGAAATGGGCGGGTTGGAAGGCCGGTTGAGCGACCCGGACGAAGCGGCCCGCTTTGTGGCGGAAACGGGCGTGGATGCCCTGGGCGTTTCGGTGGGGAATGTCCATGTTCTGGCCGAAGGAGAGGCCAGCATTGATTGGGAACGTCTGGCCGCGCTCCAACGCGCCGTGCCCGCGCCCCTGGTCATTCACGGCGGAACCGGCTTTCCTGAGAGCGGCTGCCACCGGGCGATTTCCCTGGGGGTGGCCAAGATCAATTACGGGACGGCCTTGAAGCGGGCCTTCCTGGCCGGCTTGCAAGAAGCCATTGAGGCCCTGCCCCGGCGGGTCAGCTATCATCAGGTCATGGGGTCGCGCAAAGAAGCCGACGTTTTGCAGCAGGCCAAGCTGCGCATGAAAGAGGAAGTCATCCGGCGGATGCGCCTGTGGCAGCCGGAGGTACACCATCAACAATGAAAAGTAATCAGTAATCAGTAATCAGTAATCAGTTATCAGTGCTAAACTATTCACTGCCCACTGATTACTGATAACTCCTATGAAAGCCCGGCCTTACAGCGTGTTTACAGCGTACCTTCAGCGTGTTTACAGCGTGTTTTCATCACGGGCGTATGGCAATTAGTTGCCATACATGGCTATTTTCCAGGGA
>CAZTYE010000025.1:0-1959 GCA_964617645.1 uncultured Ignavibacteria bacterium | reverse complement strand
ACGTAAAATTTGAGTTTAATCGAGTCGCGCCAGATTATGTTCTGATAGACAGCCGAACGGGAGTTACCGAAATCGGAGGCGTCTGCACCTACCAACTCGCTGATGCCATCGTCCTATTCTGTGTTCCAAATCGACAGAATATCGAAGGTACATGGAGCATGGCACAACGTTTCAGTTCAGAGGAACTGGACAAATACCGCCAGCATCCCCTTAAACTGGTCGTGGTGCCAGCCAGGGTCGAGGACAGGGCGGAAGCCCGAAGCTTGAGGATGTTTCGTGACGATTTTGTTAGTCGCTTCGACAGATCATTCCTTAGAGGTAAGGTTGCTCAGGAGGTAGTCAGGTCTTTCTGGGATCTTCGCATTCCCTACATACCGTTCTTTGCATTTTATGAGGAGATTTCTGTTGGACAACGAGAACAGTATATTCCTGAAGACCTGGTTGCCTCCTATGAGAGGATAAAAGACGTGATTTTCAGAATCGACGGCCGGGATCAGCATGGCTCACTCTTGGAACTGAGGAGCGAAAATCTTATCCAAAAAGCGCAACTGGCTCTTGAAAATGGGGAGTTTGAAGCAGCTACTTCGATTTGCGAAGAAATACTCGCAAGCCAACCGGAAAGTGTCGATGGAAGCTTCTTGATGGCTCGGGCTAAACAAGCGCAAGCAACATCTAACGCTGATGAAGTCCAAAAACTTTATGAAAAGGCATACAGAATAAATCCTCGTGTTGTCAAGAATGAGTACGTGAAATTTATTCGCTTCCAGCTGCTTGATGCGAAAGAAAATGCGAAAGAGATTCTTCTCAATAAGGTCGCTCAGATGGATCCGTCTGATAGAAGAGCAAGAGCGGAATTAACGGGTATCGTCTTTGTCAAATGGGAAAGTGAAATTATCGGTGGACTCAGTGACGAATTCAAAAAGTCCCTAGCGGAATATGCGTGGTTGCTGAATGACCAAGAACACCAACTAGATCAGTTCACAAGCCATATTATTGCTAGGCTACTGATGGCCTCGCGTTTCTCAGATGCTTTTTCTTTTGTGGGTGCCATGTCTGGATACCTATCGAAAAGCAGTATATTGGAATGGACTGAAAAGGTCAGGCAGAAAGAAAATGGCGCAATTCAAGTGTCTAGGCGTAAATGGGTTACTTTAGGAACCTTCTCCTTGGCTGTTGTGGTCGTGTTTGCAGCGATAGCAATTCCTTCGTGGTTCGAAAAGCGTGAATGGCAGAATGCCTTTCGAACGCGAGATCCGCACATGTTCCAAGCTTACCTTGATAATTATCCAGAAGGGGATTATAAACGAGAGGCTGAATTCCTCATGGAGGATTTTCTTTGGTCGGTTGTTCTGGAAAATATGAACACTAATGAGTTAGACAATTATGTCCGAAGATATCCAAATGGAAAATATCAAGCGCAGGTTGAAGATGTTCGAGAAAAGATTCTGTGGAATGATGCCATGAAATCCCATACGAGCAAGTCAGTCGAGAATTACTTGATTACGTATCCTAAAGGAAAATTTTCGGAGGATGCCAAATTCATCAAGAATGTAATCGAAACCATGGTATACATTAAAGGTGGTGATTTTCTAATGGGAGACAGCGTAAGTGTTGATAAAGATGAACAACCAGTCCATTTGGTATCTTTGAACTCTTATTATCTGTCACAATACGAAGTCAGTGTTGACCAGTACGAGAGATTCTGTTTGGAGACCAACAGGAGTAAGCCCGGCAAACCAAGATGGGGATGGCTGGCACGTCACCCGATGGTCGGAGTATCATGGTACGATGCGGTGGCATTTTGCAATTGGTTAGAAACAAAGACAGGTAAGAAATATAGGCTGCCGACGGAAGCTGAATGGGAATTTGCAGCAAGAAATCGCGGACGTAAGGAAAGATATACGTATGGAGAGTACTTGTCTCCCCAAGACGCGAACTACTACTGGTCGGGTGGAAAGA
>CAZTYE010000024.1:0-2001 GCA_964617645.1 uncultured Ignavibacteria bacterium | reverse complement strand
CGATGTCGAGGCAGTGCGAGGGCTAGTAAATGTGAATTCTCTGGGTGTGATTGTCACTTCCTGTGGCGATTGGTCCCGAGTCTGGCCAAACAATGCAATCGCGGCCGTCAAAACCGGGCCCCACACACGCGGATCAGAAATGAAACCTTCGAAACCCTGACCCTTCTTTTCGGGCTTGAGAAACAATAACGGCACCAATGGCAGCGCCGTTTTCAGCACTTCGTTTTGGAAAAGATCGGGCACTCGTTCTTTCAATTCATCAACGACCTTTGACAACGCCATGCTGCTTTCGCTCCGGCCAATACGCTCCTGTTGCGCCCGCAACGCCCGACCGAAGACGTCCGCTTGCACTTTGTTTTCGATATCCACGTTCCGCACCGCGGCCTGTGTTTTCTGAATATCGGCGCTAACGCGCCCGAACCCCTGACGCACGTGCAATGTGCTTGCCGGGCCGCTTGAGGTCGGGGGCATGTAGTTCACGCGCTGCCGGGTCGAGCTAGGCATGCTTGAGTAACGCCTCGCTCTTGCCAGAGCTCTGGCCCGTGCTTGTGCTCGCGCTTTTGCCAGGTTTGCATTGTACGACGATGGGACTGCTGCTTCGCCATAATAGTCTTCGCCAACGCCGTAATTGTCGGCGTCTTCACCGCTGCCGGTGAGATCAAGATTCTCGGCTTCTGTGCCATCAAAAACGTCTTCGTTCATTTTCGTCTCCTTGATTGAATTGATGGGAACCAAGCCTACTTCACTGCGACGTGCAGTGAAACGCTTAACTGCCTCACTGAATTATTCGCTGACTCTTAACATTTGACAAAAGCATGGAGGAATGACGGTTGAATGCCTCACATCGTTTCGCTCTCCGGCTGCAGTGGTGTCAATAAATCGCCGCCGTTTCTTCGACTCCCAACCGTTCATTCTCTGCATCGGACAGGGCATTATAGAGCGCTTGCGCACGATCCTCGGGAACTGCCGGATCGCCCAGAAATTGGCCTTCCTCATCGAGCAAGTAAGAGGGCGAGTGCTCGCCTTCTCGAAGCAACTCATCGGCATCTGCTGCCGCTTTGCCGGCAAGCGTTCCTATCAGATTCATGACTCCGCCAACCGGTACCGAGGGCCCGCCATTACCGAGCTTGACGTTCACATTTCCGAGCGAACCCAACGCAAGGGACGACAAGCTCTTGAGCACGTCTGGGTTTTGGGTGAGCTGCAACAACTGCGCTGCAGCAACAGAGCCGCCTTGAGGAGAGCTTGGGCTTGCCGGCACAGTCGCAGCCGCAGAGCTTGGCTGGCTACCTTTCGAAAAGGCCTGGCCTGCCGCCTGTCCCAGCTTGCCACCGATGGCGGTACCAGTCGGGCCGCTTACAAGGGTACCGACTGTGGCCCCTGCTACCGGGAGCACGACTTGGGCGATCTGCCCGACGGTGGGATCATCAAGAACTTTCTTGCCGGCTCGCCTGATTTGGCGAAGGATTTTTCCAAAGTTGATACCTTCTGCCGGCGTCATCGTGCCCAAAATGTTGAGCAAAGCCCCTTGCATCTCTTCAGGCGTCGCCTCCCGGTAATCCTCGTGCAGTACTTCTCGCAGGGCCTCGGCAAGCTCAGCAGTCTCCTCTGCTGCGAGAGCTTCGGCTTCGTCAAGCCACATATCCTCATCGCCGGACTCCACCATCGCGGTAAAGTCCTCTGGTTCCATCGGCAACTCGGGAAAGTCGCCTGGCTCCGTCGCTGCCTGAGGAATATCACCCGGCTCCATTGCTGATGGCTCTATTGGCTCTGCCGGAAAGTCGGTTGGCTCCATTGCTGCCAAAGGAAAATCACCCGGCTCCATCCCAAAGGGCGTTATCGGCTCGGTTGGGAAGTTGGTTGGCTCCATCGGCTCTGCAGGAAAATCTCGTGGCCCGGCCGGTTTGGAAGGAACGTTTTGCGATCCCATAGGCGGTGGATAGCTGCCATAGCCATATCTCGTTCTTACTGCCCTCGCTCTTGCTCTCGCGGCCCTTGCTC
>CAZTYE010000023.1:0-2039 GCA_964617645.1 uncultured Ignavibacteria bacterium | reverse complement strand
CAACCGGGGTTTCGAGCCTCGCCGACCGGGGCTTTCGCTCTTCCGTTCCAAGGAGAACCTATGCGCGCTCGTCTCTGGCTCCTGCCGCTGCTGCTGACCGCCGTGATCGGCGTCGGGGGCGCGGTCGCCGAGCCCATCGGAGCCCACTGGGAGCTGTCGCCCTTCGGCGGCTTCACGCTGTTCGATCCCAAGCTGCGCTACCCCGGCAACAACATCCCGCTCGCCGACGACCTGTACCTGGGCGGCCGGCTCAGCTACGAGACGCGCTCGTGGATCGGGCTCGAGATCGCGGCCGGGACGACGCCGACCTCGCAGGACCTGGCGAGCGGCGCGCTCGAGTACGACTTCTTCCACGCTTCCGGCAACCTCGTGATCTCACCGGCGAGGCACCGCTGGGGCACGCCCTACGCGTTCGTGGGCGGCGGCTACGCGCAACTCAAGCCCTCGGCCGGCCTCAAGAAGGAGACGGGCGGCATCGAGTTCGGCGGCGGCGTGAAGCTGTGGATGACGGACGGCATCGGCCTGCGCTTCGAGGCGCGCGACATCTCGTTCAAGCCGCTCGAGGCGACGGGCAAGCAGAGCAACTTCCACAACGTCGTCCTCGGCGCCGGCCTGACCATGGCGATCGGCGCCACGCCGCGCGACACCGACGGCGACGGCGTGCCGGACCGCAAGGACAAGTGCCCGGCGACGCCGAAGGGCGCCACCGTGGACGCGACCGGCTGCCCGAAGGACAGCGACGGCGACGGCGTGCTCGACGGCCTCGACGCGTGCCAGGGCACGCCGAAGGGCGCGACCGTGGACGCGAAGGGCTGCCCGAGCGCCGCGGACGGCGACGGCGTCTTCGACGGGATCGACCAGTGCGCGGACACGCCGAAGGGCGCGACCGTGGACGCCGCCGGCTGCCCGAAGGACAGCGACGGCGACGGCGTGCTGGACGGCCTCGACGCCTGCCCGGACACGCCCGCCGGCATGAAGGTGGACGCGAAGGGCTGCGTCGTGGACAGCGACGGCGACGGCGTGGACGACGACAAGGACAAGTGCCCGGACACGCCCGCCGGCCTCAAGGTGGACGCGGACGGCTGCCCGATCGAGGTCTCGGAGCGCGAGACGGAGCTGCTCGACACCGGCCTCATCCGGCTCTCGAACGTGAACTTCGAGACCGGCAAGGCGGACCTGCTGCCCGAGTCGTACCCGACGCTCGACGCCGTGGGCGCGGTGATGCTCAAGTGGCCGCAGCTGCGGATCGAGGTCGGCGGCCACACCGATTCGCGCGGTTCGGACGCCCTGAACCAGCGCCTCTCGCAGGCGCGCGCCGACTCGGTGCTCGCCTACGTGCTGCGCAAGTACCCGGCGCTGCCGCGCGAGCAGTTCACGGTCAAGGGCTACGGCGAGTCGAAGCCGCTCGCTCCGAACAACAGCGACCTGAACCGCGCGAAGAACCGCCGCGTCGAGCTCTCGGTGCTCAACAAGGAAGTCCTGAAGAAGGAAGTGGAGCGGCGCCGCCTGCTGAAGGAAGGCGAGGGCGCCCCCGCGGACTCCACGAAGACGGAGTAGCGGCGCTCGAGGCGAAGTGCGAAGGGCCGGCGCGATGCTCCGCGCCGGCCCTTCGTGTTCGAGGGGCCGCGCCGGCCCCCGGGGGAAGATCCCTAGGCGCCCTTCGCCTTCGTCGCGCAGGTGCGGATGCCGAACGGCAGGTAGGCCGGGCACCAGCCGAGCGCGGCGGTGAGCAGCGGCACGACGCCGATCGCGCCCCACCAGGACTTCGCCGTCACGCCCCAGCCGATGATGGCGAGGCCCACGACCACGCGGACGATCCGGTCCGCTCCGCCGACATTGCGATTCACGCACTCCTCCTCGTTTCGGTGTCCGCGCCGGGGGCGCCGCGCTCCCGGCCACGGCCGGAGGTTCGCGCATCCCCGGGGGACGTGTCCGTGACCGCGGTCACACAGGGGCCATTTCGCGGGCCCGAGGGCCCGGCCGCGGGATCAGTCGCGCGCGGCGGCCAGCGAGGCGAGCGCGGCCTTGTCGAGCACCCG
>CAZTYE010000022.1:0-2040 GCA_964617645.1 uncultured Ignavibacteria bacterium | reverse complement strand
AGGCCGAAGATATTTTTAGCGCGCCTGATGTTCCGTCCGTGTATGAGGTTCCGCGTGTCATGGAAGAAGAAGGCTTGGGCGTGCGCGTCATCAAAAAGCTGAAGCTCCGTGCAGGAAGACCGGACCTACGGTCGTGGAATAAGCTTACGAAGAGTATTGCACACGCAAAAAAACCGGTCCGGATCGGGATTGTCGGCAAGTACGCGGCAAGCGGGGATTTTAATTTGAGCGATGCCTATCTTTCCGTTCTTGAATCGATCAAGCATGCCGCATGGAGTATCGGCAGGAAGCCCGAGATTGTTTGGATCGATGCCGGCGAATTGGAAAAAACGAAAAAGATTACCAAGAGCGTCGACGGAATCCTGGTTCCGGGAGGATTTGGTTCCCGCGGCGTCGAAGGAAAGATCTTGGCAGCCAAATTTGCCCGCGAGAAGAAAATTCCATACCTGGGATTATGTTATGGCATGCAGCTGGCGTGCATCGAGTTTGCGCGACATGTGCTGCATATGCGCGGCGCCCATACGACCGAGATCGAGCCCGATGCCGCGCACCCGGTTATTCATCTCATGAACGAGCAGGAGGAGAAAATGAAAAACAAATCTTATGGAGGCAGTATGCGGCTCGGATCGTATATTTGCCGATTGAAAAAAGGATCGAAAGCGCGGGCGCTGTACGGCGAGTCGGCAATCGAGGAGCGTCATCGGCACCGTTACGAGTTTAATCCCGATTATCGAAAAGCGTTTGAACAGAAAGGAATGATCATCAGCGGCGAGTCGCCGGACGGAACGCTGGCCGAAATCGTCGAATTGAAACAGCATCCGTTTTTTATGGGGACACAGGCGCATCCGGAGTTTTTATCACGCCCCTTTAAACCGCATCCGTTGTTTTTGGGTTTCCTGCGCGCGTGTACAAAGAAATAGTTCCTTCCGAGGCGGATGGTTTCCAATTGGGGAATTTGAATCCATTTGATACGACTCGCGCTCCCGGCTTAAGTTCGTATAGCAGTTTTTTTTCGAGACGCGGCATCGCATAAGGAATCTGGAACAAATATACGACATCAAAGCACGAGAGATCCGCCTCCCAGAAGCTGGATTTATCTATTCGTGCATTTGTATATGGAGCGACTTTTTTGGACGCTTCCCTGGCTAGAAATGGATCGATTTCGAACCCGACGGACTCGGCTATATTCATTTTTGCGGCAGCAAGCACGACTTGTCCGTCGCCGCATCCGAGATCGGCGAACCGTTCCGATGGGGCAAGGCTTGCAAGTGCAATGGCGGTTCGAATGGACGCATGCGTCGATGCAACATAGGGCGCACCTCCAAAAAGTGCTATGGTCCTGATTCGAATGCCGAGAGTTGCCACGAGGAATAGCGCCATGATCATCAAAACGAGGACGAAGAGCGATAACAGAATCAATACAGCATCCATGTGGACAGTCTAGCAGGCTTGCCGATTTGCCTGAATTTTGATAGATTGCGATCCCGTTCTTTTGAAGGAGGTACGCGTGAGCCAACAGGCACGGCAAAGAGTGTTGCCCCAGGGATCCGTGGTCCTGCTGCAGGACCGCCGGTGCGCCGGATTCATCCTTCTCAAGAAGGTGGACCCAAGGCCCGGTTCCGTATTTGACGGGAAGTTCTCCCTGTTTGGCGGACGATGCAATCCCGGAGAGAACTCGGAGCAGACGCTCGCGCGTGAACTGCATGAAGAGTGGCGGGACCGGACGCTGGTCGCCGACGTGCTCAACCGGGCGTTTCCGCTCCCGCCGATGCTGCTTCCGGCGCGCGAATGGTCGGGCTCCTATGTCCTGAATCCGTATGTCGCCTCGGCGACGAGCGAGGTGCATTTCAAGGACTGGCTCACCATCCTGCTCGAAGACGGAGCGGTCAAGGAGGGGCGTGCGGTGTATCTGCCGCGCGGGAGGCTCATCGAGGAGATCGAGCATCCCGAACGTTTCTTGGCCGGGCTGGAAAAAGTCCTCCGGCGCCACCTTGATCTCGTCGAGCAGAGCGATCAACGCACGGCGAACTGACAAAAACC
>CAZTYE010000021.1:0-2855 GCA_964617645.1 uncultured Ignavibacteria bacterium | reverse complement strand
TACCTGGAGGCTTCCACCCCAAATTTCAAAGAGCTATTTTTGCCAAACTACAGTTTCTTAAGAGACAAGGATTGGTTTGACAAATTTCAAAGCTGGCTTCAGAGGTTAACGAAATCAGGCATTTTCTCAGAAGACAAAAGATACACCGAGCTAAGCGCAGATACGGTTACAAAGCGTGTAAACGAAGTTTTTAAATCCGAAGGAATGGTAGGCTTTGATTGGCTCAAACAACTTGGTGTTGCATATGAGAAAAACTATGAAACAGAAATTGTCAGCAAGAAAAATCCATCCATCACTGATATTGAACATCTCTATCAAACATATTTGAGTAAAGTATGTGACAAAATTCTTCTTTTAATCGACGAGGTTGATCGGCTTCCGAATATTGCATTTGCTAAAGATAATGAGAGGAGTTATTCGGTCTATGAGACATTTTTTAATCAATTGAGAACCAGTAAATTTTTACTGTATAAAGTAGCTGTTTATCCAGACACCGATTCGTCCAAGCAAGTTGAAGGTTCAAGAATTGGCACGAGGATAAAACTAGGCTTCAATATTAAAGATTTAAGCGATTTTGCTGCCGCACGTGATTTCTCTTACAGAATTCTTCGTTCGTATTTGAGTTTCTGTGCAAAAGCGGAAATTGCCCCTGAACAATTCTTTGATGTGAAATACGCTACTAATCCCGAAAAATATGCTCACCGAGTTAAAAGAGTTGATGATGGTAAATATGGCGATGCACTGGAACAGTTGGTCTTAGGTTCAAATGGGATCGTTCGACGCTTAATAAAACTGGCCGGTGATTCAATGCTTGAAACGCTAAAAAAACAAAGAAACACTTTGTTAGTGTTCAAGTACGATGTTTTCGATGCAATGCGAACTTTTGGAAAAGAACTAGTTGAACGTCTCCAAGAGCAACAGAGGGCACTTGTTGATAGAATCGCATTCTTTTGTATACAAAAGAATTCGTTTCGATTTCGTGCATTGGGAAATGAGAAAACTTTGAACATGCTATATGACCCAACAAAACAGGACAATGTACTCTATCCCATATTAGATCAAGATAGGCGGGGTTTGACGTATATTTATGAATTTGATTACTGTTACTGCCTTTACCGAAATATTCCTACGCATTACTTCCTTAATGCCGAAAAAATAAATAAAACCAGATCCCTTGTCAATGGAAAGTGGGTGGTTGTGCCAGTAAACGTGCCCAAAAGCATAGTTGATTTGGAGGCTAAGCTTGAGGGTAAAATAGTGCGATACAATAAGAACGAGGGTTGGGGCTTTGTTTCGTATTTTGCCAACAACGATCTGTTTTTTCACCGCGTCAACGTTAATTCACCCGAGGAAAAAATTAAAGTAGGTGCAAAAATGTCATTTAGAATTGGAAGAAATTATAAGGGCGAATGTGCTGTAGATTTGGAAATACTATAGAGATATCAATTGCATTTCCTGTAAAATGTTGGTTTCTAACAAGGCATCAAGCGGACGGCGCAGCCGTGGCATGATTTTCATGATCGAGTAACTTCAACGTCTGTTCTTCGGTCAAGCTTCATCTTCTGCTGCGCCGCCGCTTATGCTTGTGTTAGCCACACATCCGAGAACCGTGCACTATGAAATATGTTTCATTGTAATTATGATTACGTCGAAAGGATAGGAGATTATGTGGAACAAACTATTCGTCAAGAGAAAGTTTTTTCCCACTCAAGATGTTACCGAGGAAGAGAGAATCAGTGAAATTCAAAAAGCGATAAAATCCAATACTGATCTCAACGAAAGGCAAAATGGATTTACTCGCCTTCATTGGGCGGCAAATCGCGGGCATGTAAATGCCGCAAAGATGCTGATAGCCAATCATGCGGATATTAATGCGAAAGGTCGTTATGGAGAAACTCCAATATTGATGGCAATTTCAAATCGCTGGGCCGCAGTTGAAAGCCCAGAGATAGTCCAGTTACTTATTGATAAAAAAGCTGATTTAAACGCTATGGACGATGATGGCTGGACTCCGTTATACGCTGCATGTGTATGCGGCTCACTAGAAATTGTTAAACTTCTTCTTGACAATAACGTGCCTGTTAATCAAGCCACTACTTTTAATGATACACCGCTACAGCGTGCAATGCGTCAAGGACATCACGAAATGGTCGAGTTGTTAAAAAAGTATGGTGCAGATGAAAAGTTACCACCAAAAACGAAGAAATGCGCTGTCTGCGGACAAATACTGCAAGAAGAAGTTATTGCATGTCCCCAGTGCGGTTTCGGAGCTTTTGAAACCCATAAAGTAGAATATAAATCCGAAGGTATAAGCGTTGACAAACTCAGAGAAACTACGAAATCTTCACAGACAAAAAACATACACGGAATAGATGAAACAAGATCATTAATATCTATTTTGAGCGAAGCCTACGAATGGGGCAAAAATAATCGGTGGCCAATTTATGAAAAGTATCCCCAATATCAAGGAATTCGAGACATTGGAGAAAAGATATATCGCAAAGGCAGTAAAGAAGCAATGCAGGCCACTTATTATCACATTCGGACACAGAATTTCGAATTAGCAGATATGCTTAATCATTTCTGGCATGGAGTAGGAAGTTGGCTTGCATGATATACATTTAAATAATGCGGCTAACACCTGCTCCAGTGGACGGAAGGACAGTGGCATAAATTCCGTTGAGTGGTAGCTTTGAACGTCTGTGCTGGTCTCGAACTTGGCTCTATGTCCTTCCGCCACTGAGCAGGGTGTTGAACGAAACCGCTGCGCGGTAGCTTTGGGTCTGTAATCGCTGCTATCGTTCTTTGACAATCAGGATGGTCTGGACGCTCTGAGCCTTATCGCGTCGATCTCA
>CAZTYE010000020.1:0-7546 GCA_964617645.1 uncultured Ignavibacteria bacterium | reverse complement strand
CCGGCGCGCTGGTCTGCGAGAATCGTATTCTTTCGGCTCCGGCATCAATCGGCTCGATTCCCGCCGCCGCCGATCAGGAGGACTTCGTTTCGATGGGCATGACCACCGTGCTCAAGACGCGCGACATCGTCAAAAACGGCATGGCGATAATCGGCATGGAATTGATCGCCGCGGCGCAAGCGTTTGAATTCCTTAAGCCGGCCAAGCCGGGCAAGGGCTCTGAGGCGGCTTATGAAGTTGTTCGCAAACACGTCACCGTGATGGACGACGACCGCCCACTGCATGCCGACATCAACGCGATGGCCGCCGCCGTCACCGCTGGGGAAGTGGTCGCTGCTGTCGAATCGGCCGTCGGAAGTTTGAGATAGTGCGCAGGGGCGCAAAACTTTGCGCCCGTCTTTCCCGTTGCGCCGGGTCTTCCAAAGGCCGCGACCAAACGGCGCTCGGACCACCCGGCGCACCACCATCCGCCCCAAACGCGGCCACACCGCAATTCCCCTTGACTATTCTATTTCCCTCGTTATCTTGGACATAATCAGCCCACAATACCGATATTGGGGCGGCCTATACTACTTCTAACTTCCGACCACGATACTAATTTCGGAGGAGCCATGATGCTGCGCTCAAGAAATGTCCTTTTCGTCTTGTACTTTTTGACGGTAATTTGTGGCGTTGTTCTCCACGCCGCCGTGCCACCGCTAATGAGCTATCAGGGTCGCCTCACCAATGCCGGCGGCCAGCCATTGACCGACACGCTTTCAATCTCTTTCAAGATTTATGGCGTCATGGGCGGCGGCTTCGCGATCTGGCAAGAGACTCAACCGGCCGTCTCCGTCATCAACGGCATATTCTCGGTGCAGTTGGGCTCAATCGTGCCTCTGACTCCGAGCGTTTTCAAAGACACGGACTCGGGACGATTCCTCGGCATAACCGTCGGCGCCGATCCGGAACTGCCGCGACAGCAAATCATCACCGTGCCGTACGCTTTTCTGGTCAAGACCGTCAACGAAGCCGAGGGCGGCAATATCATCGGGCCGACAAGCATCGGTGACAACAACGATGTCATCGGCGGCGTCTTCGTCGCCGGATATTCCAACGAGGCGTCAGGATCGCAGAGTGTCGTTGTCGGCGGAAGTGGAAATGTTGCGAGCGGGGCGGTATCATCCGTCTTCGGCGGCTCTGCAAACACGGCATCGGGGGATCATGCCACGGTTTCCGGCGAAGGCAGTTCAGCGATTGGCGCCTGGTCCACCGTCGGCGGTGGGTCGGGCAACGTTGCCGTCGGCAGCTATAGTACGATTGCCGGCGGCTTCGGCAACAACTCTAACGCGCTCTCGTTTGTCGGCGGCGGACAGGATAACGAGGCTACAGGATTCTACTCAGCCGTAGTTGGCGGCTGGGCAAATCGAGCCCGTGGCGCGAATTCGTTCGTCGGGGGCGGCGGCGGTACTCCGGCGGATTCTAACAGCGCTTCTGGCGTCTCATCAGGTGTCGTTTCGGGCCGTTCGAACGTTGCTTCGGGCACCTTTTCCTTTGCTGGCGCCGGATACAACAATACCGCCTCAGGATACGCATCGGCGATCCCCGGCGGCTGGAATAACGAAGCCTTCGGCTCTTTCAGCTTTGCTGCCGGATTTCGTGCCAAGGCCAACCACCAAGGCGCGTTTGTCTGGGGCGATTCCAGCAACAGCGATTTCGCTTCGACGGCTCAAGATCAGTTCCTGATCCGCGCCGGCGGTGGCGTCGGTATCGGCACCAACGACCCGAAAGCTCCGCTTCACGTTCAAGAGGGAAACACCGGCGTAATCGCGAGCACTGCCTCGGTCGGAATTTTCGAGCGCACTGGCTCGTCATTCGTTTCGATCCTCAGCCCCGATGTCAACGAACGGGGTGTGCTTTTTGCCGATGGAAACAGCGCTGCCGATGGCGGTGTCATCTTCAATAGTCCCAATAACCGTCGTGGCATGCAGTTCCGTACCGGCGGCAATTCGACCAAGATGTCAATTGATTCGCTGGGGAATGTCGGTATCGGGACTCTCAGTCCGCAGCGCAAGCTGCATCTGGTCAACGGTTCGTCGGGGGACAGCATCCATCAGCAATCGCTGCTGGCCCTCGAAGCGAACGATCGGTTCTATCTCACCTTCAACGGCCCCGACAATGAGGAGCGCGGCCTCTTCTTCGGCTATGACAGCGATCCCGACGCGGGACGAATCGTCTACAACAGCCAGACTTTCGCCCGTCGCGGCCTCACCACAGTCGTCGGCAACTTTGTCGCCATGGTGATCGACTCGGTCGGTAGAGTGGGCATTTTCGATTCGAGTCCGTCTTCTCGGCTTGAGGTCGGCGGTTCCTTGGCGCTCGACCCTGATGTCATCACCGGAAGTTTGACGCTCGGCGAATCGCACGGCGTGGTGGTCTTTGAAACTCCGGCCGGTACGCACACGATCACACTGCCGCTCGCCAGTACCTGTCCGGGCCGCATTTATTATCTGAAAGTCAACGGCCCCAATAGCGGCACCATCAACATCGTGCGCTCAGGCGCCGACCTGATCGACAACTTGACGACTTACACGATGACCGTCGACTACGATTTCGTTCAGCTTGTCAGCGACGGCAATTCCAAGTGGCTGGTCATCAGCGAGCGTCCGTAGCCGATTTTGCGATCAAAATCGCCGTTGCGCATTTTCGTAGGTCGAAACCCCTGATAGGAGCTTCTTCATTTGCCGAATCCTAGTTGTGGGGTTTCGACTCAACCTGACTTCATCCCTCGGCATTTAGACGAAAGCCGTGTTCGCGCCGTTCCCGGCGGAGTTCACCGTTGCGCCGGGTCTTCCGATTGCCGTGACTGAGCGCCGCTTGGGCGACCCTGTGCAACTTGTTTCGTAGGCCGGGTTCCGAACCAGCGCCGCCACGCGCAGCAGAGAAACCCAACATCAACCTATCCCCCATCATCGACATGATCGCTCCAAATGGCGGAGCGATTTCGCCTACTTTTGAAGGTTGACTTGCCGTTGGCATTCCTTCTATCTTCCCAAGCTGGGAAAGCGAGGTATGCGGATGCAAACAACGGGAATCACCCAAACAACCCCGACGTTGGTTTCCGGTCTGGTTTCGAGTTCCATCGGCAAGAAATGGTTTGTCGCCGTTACCGGCGCGCTGCTCTTGCTCTTCGTCACCGGACACATGATCGGGAACCTGCAAATCTTCATCGGTCAAGATCAACTCAACAACTATGCCGCCAAACTGCAGGCGCTCGGTCCGATCCTCTGGGTCATCCGAACTGGCATGATTGCGCTGACGGTACTGCATATCGTCTTTGCAGTCAAACTTAAGCTGGAAAACTGGCAGGCGCGGCCGCAGCGCTACGCCTTCAACAACACCGTGCAAGCGTCTTGGGGAAGTCGCACCATGATCTGGAGCGGCCTCTTGATCTTTGCGTTCGTGACTTACCATCTGATGCACTTCACGTTCTTGAATCTGCATCCGGAGTACCACAATCTCAGAGCGATGTTGCACGGCCAGCAGGTGCACGATGTCTACTCGATGGTCATCGTCGGCTTTCAGCAGCCCGTGATCTCGATCTTCTACATCATTATGATGGCGCTACTGGCGCTGCACATCAGTCACGGCGCCAAGAGCATGTTCCAGACTCTGGGGTGGAACAATGAACGCTACGAACCGAAACTCAATCGCTTCGCCATCGGCTTGGCGATCTTTCTCTTTCTCGGCTACATCTCGATTCCGATCAGCATCCTGCTCGGCTGGGTGAAACTTCCGGCGGGGGTGACAATATGACAACTCTCGATGCCAAAATTCCTTCCGGTCCGCTCGAGAAGAAGTGGGACAAGCACCGCTTCGATCTCAAGCTGGTTAATCCCGCAAACAAGCGCAAGTACTCGGTAATCATCGTCGGCACCGGTCTGGCCGGTGGCGCCGCCGCTGCTTCTCTTGCCGAACTTGGCTATCAAGTCAGCGCCTTCTGCTATCAGGACAGCCCGAGGCGCGCTCATTCGATTGCCGCGCAGGGCGGAATCAACGCCGCCAAAAATTATCAGAACGACGGCGACTCGGTGTTTCGTCTGTTCTACGACACCATTAAGGGCGGCGATTTCCGCGCTCGCGAGGCCAACGTCTATCGCCTCGCGCAGGTCTCCGCGAATATCATCGATCAGTGCGTTGCGGCCGGTGTTCCGTTCGCCCGCGAATACGGCGGGCAACTGGCCAATCGCTCCTTTGGCGGCGCGCAAGTCTCACGCACCTTCTATGCGCGTGGACAAACCGGCCAACAACTTCTGCTCGGCTGCTATGCTGCACTGTCGCGGCAGATCGGACTTGGCACCGTAAAGATGTATCCCCGCACCGAGATGCTCGACCTCGTTCTCATTGACGGTCACGCCAAGGGCATCGTTGTCCGCGACATGGTCACCGGCAAAATCTCGTCTCATTCCGCCGACGCCGTGATTCTCGCAACCGGTGGCTATGCCAATGTGTTCTTCTTATCGACGAACGCAACCGGCTGCAATGTCATCGCAACGTATCGCGCCTTCAAACGCGGTGCATTGTTTGCGAATCCTTGCTTTACGCAAATTCATCCGACCTGTATCCCGGTAACCGGCGATCACCAGTCCAAGCTGACGCTGATGTCGGAATCGCTGCGCAATGACGGTCGTATCTGGGTGCCCAAGAACAAGGGCGACAAACGCGCCCCCAACGACATCCCCGAAAACGACCGCGATTACTATCTCGAACGCAAGTATCCCAGCTATGGCAACCTCGCCCCGCGTGATATCGCATCCCGCGCCGCCAAGGAAGTTTGCGATGAGGGCCGCGGCGTCGGTGAAACCGGTCTGGGCGTTTACCTCGACTTCACCGATTCGATGAAACGCATCGGCGAGTCGGGCATCGCGGAACGTTATGGAAATCTCTTCCAGATGTACGAACGCATCACCGGGGAAAATCCCTACAAGACGCCGATGCGTATCTATCCGGCGCCGCATTACACGATGGGCGGTCTCTGGGTCGATTACAATTTGATGAGCAACGTTCCCGGTCTCTTCGTGCTCGGCGAGGCCAATTTCTCCGATCACGGCGCCAACCGGCTCGGCGCGTCGGCTTTGATGCAGGGACTCGCGGACGGCTACTTCATCATTCCGTACACGATCGGCGATTATTTCGCGCGCACCGGCGCCAAGAAAATTCCGACCGACCGGCCGGAGTTTAGGCAAGTGGAATCAGAAGTTACGGAGAAGACCAAGAAGCTCCTTTCTATCAAGGGAAAGAAGTCGGTGATGGAGCTGCACCGCGAACTGGGTCGCCTGATGTGGGAAAATTGCGGCATGGCACGCAATGAATCCGGCCTCAAGAAGACGCTCGCGGAAATCCCGCGCATCCGCGACGAGTTCTGGAAAAACTGCACCGTGCTCGGCGGCGGGGAAGAGCTTAATCAGTCCCTCGAACGCGCCGGCCGCGTGGCGGACTTCGTCGAGTTCGCCGATCTGATGTGCCGCGACGCGCTCGACCGCAACGAATCCTGCGGCGGCCATTTCCGCACCGAGTATCAAACTCCCGACGGCGAAGCCGCCCGCAACGACGAGAAATACACCTACGTCAGTTGTTGGGAGTACTCGGGCGAAGGCAAGCCGCCAAACCTGCACAAAGAGCCATTGACCTTTGAATTCGTTCAGCCGGGACAAAGGAGCTACAAATAATGAATCTGACTTTGAAAGTTTGGCGGCAGAAAGATCGTCACAGCCAGGGTCGGATCGAAACCTATCCGGCCAAAGACATCAGCCCCGATATGTCGTTCCTCGAAATGCTCGACATCGTCAACGAGCAACTGATCAAACAGGGAATCGAGCCGATTGCCTTCGATCACGATTGCCGCGAAGGTATCTGCGGCACTTGCTCGCTCACGATCAACGGCATTCCGCACGGCAAAGAGAAAGGTACGACTTCCTGCCAACTGCACATGCGCCACTTTAGCGACGGCGAAACGATTTACATCGAACCGTGGCGCGCCAAAGCGTTTCCGGTGATTCGTGACCTGATCGTCGATCGCTCGGCGTTCGATCGCATCATCGCGGCGGGTGGCTTTATCTCGGTCAATACCGGCGGCGCTCCCGATGCCAACGCCGTGCCGATCCCGAAAGACGCAGCCGAAACCGCGATGGACGCGGCGGCCTGCATCGGCTGCGGCGCCTGTGTGGCGGCCTGCAAGAATGCCTCCGCGATGCTCTTCGTCTCCGCCAAAGTCGGCCACATGGCCAGCCTGCCGCAAGGCAAACCCGAACGCGAACGCCGCGTGCTCGCGATGGTGCAACAGATGGACGCCGAAGGCTTCGGCAACTGTACAAACTACTATGAATGCGAAGCCGTCTGCCCGAAAGAAATCTCGGTCAAGTTCATCGCGATGATGAACCGCGAATTCGCCGGCGCCCTCAAGCGTCCACCGCGGGCGGCAAGCGCGGGGGGAACGGGGTAGCTTGCAATGCACCCTCAACCCATCCCCTCTCCCTATTGGGGAGAGGGGCAAGGGGAGAGGGAAGTTGATTTGAACAATAGCGGGTTTCATCTCATTTTCGAGACTTGGCAAGCATCGCCGGTTGAAAAGAAGGGTTTGCATTGAAGCAAGACATAGATTCTTGGTTGAAAGAATCGACGACGATTGCGGAGTGGTTCAGCGTCAGCTTTGAGATTGCGCTGAAAGGGATTCCAGAACCAGTTCCGGCACGAGTAAGAGTTTGGTACGGCGAAATCATTGTGCGCCACCAGTCAGACATTGATCGCATCGAACGCGAAATCAGCGACGCGTTCTTCCTTCGCTTGAAGGGGCTCGTCGAATCGCAACTGAAGCTCATCCCTGGTGTCCAGTTGCCGGATTGGAGATCTGCCAAGGACCTCCTCAACAGCATAGGACTCACATCGCACAATTTGGAGGATGACGATGTGTCAGCCTTAGGGAACTTCTGCACGCTTCGAAACTGCATAGCACACAGCGACGGGCGAGTCGATGCAAAAGCTGCTCGCGGCCTGCCCGATCTTAAAGTAGGGTCAGACGTTTGGATGACCCCGGACACGCTTCGAAACTGGTTAGGGCTATGTCGACGCCTCTTTGATGTAATTCATGAGGTGCATTGTCTCTCAAAGTGACGTTGTCATTCCTCAGACGCGTAGGTCATGCCCTTTTGGGGCCTGACACAATTCATCATCTTCCTCAAATTCCCCGCCATGTCAAACCTCCGCCGCTACAACCACGACGGTCTCACCTATTTTACCACACACGTGACCGAAGGCCGGCGAAAGCCGAATCCAGTCAAGTAGGTCAGGAGCCCCGCGCTCCTGACATCACGCCGCAGGCGTGACAATCGTGGGCGCGACCTGCGGTCGCGCGATGCGCCATCGGCGCATTCATCGCGGCGCAGCCGCGAACATTTCCCCCTCTCCCTGACAGGGAGAGGGGTTAGGGGTGAGGGTCTTTTTCCCTTGTCGAATCCGTAAACTCGTAGCATTCCACTACAATTTTCCCCCACCGGACCCTTAGTAGAGG
>CAZTYE010000019.1:0-18806 GCA_964617645.1 uncultured Ignavibacteria bacterium | reverse complement strand
CCTACGACATCTTGCTCCCAAAGCAAGCGCGCTACCAGGCTGCGCCACACCCCGACGGCAAAGACTCAAGAAAGTCCACTTTTGACGGGAAGTCAAGCCGCTTTCGGCGGCGGGTGCACGACGAGCCTTTTCGCTTTGGCTTTGCGTTAGCGGCGCATAGATTATTGATGAATGAAGGCAACGGGGCAACGCTCACGATCGTGAGGGAATGACATGGCAGACGAGATCACCCGCGAAGAAATGGAAGTTGATGTCCTGTTGGTCGGCGCCGGGCCGGCGAATCTGGCCTGTGCGTGGCGGCTGATGGATTTGATTGAGAAAGATAACGCCGGCGGCGGCACGCTGGGCGAGACCGTGATCATGATGATTGAAAAAGGCGCGCACGTCGGGGCGCATTCGATTTCGGGCGCGGTACTCGATCCGATTGCGATCAAGGAACTGACGCCGAATTTTCAAGAGCTCGGCGCGCCGATCAAGACCGCCGTCACCAGCGACGCGATGATGTATCTCACCAAGAGCGGCAAGTTCAAAATGCCGTGGATTCCGCCGGCGATGCATCATCATGGCTGCTACGCGATTTCGCTAAACGAAGTCACGACGTGGATGGGCGCGCAATTGGAGGCGCGCGGTTGTCAGATTTTTCCGGGTACCGGCGGCGCAAAGTTGCTCTTCGACGGTGATCGAGTCGTCGGCGTGCAGACCGACGATAAGGGAATCAACAAAGAAGGCGAACGGAAGCACAATTTCGAGCCGGGGATGAATCTTCGCGCGAAGGTGACTGTACTTGGCGAAGGCGTGCGCGGGTCGCTCACCAAGACGCTGATCAAGAAGCTCCACCTCGATTCGGACCGCAATCCGCAGCAGTATACAACGGGCGTGAAGGAACTCTGGGAATTTCCGGCCGGGACACTTGAGCCGGGCAAGGTCTATCATACCATGGGATTTCCGCTGGACAGTCAGACCTTCGGCGGTGGTTTCATCTACAATTTGTCGGATACACTTATGTCGATTGGGTTGGTGGTCGGATTGAACTACCGCAATCCCTTCACCGAACCACAGGCTCTGTTTTCACAGATGAAGCAGCATCCGTTTGTCGCCAGACTGCTGACCAATGGCAAGATGTTGCGCTACGGCGCTAAAGCGATTCCCGAGGGCGGATATTGGACGATTCCGAAGAATTATGGCGACGGATTTTTGATCGTTGGCGACGCAACGGCGTTTTTGAATCCGGCACGGCTCAAGGGAATTCATCTCGCAATGAAGTCGGGGATGCTCGCCGCCGAGACGGTTTTTGACGCGCTCAAGGCGGGGGATTGTTCCGAGGCGGCGCTGTCGGTCTACGACGGGAAATGGCGGGCGTCCTACATCTACAAGGAACTGTACGCGCAGCGCAATTTCCACGCGATGTTCGAGCGCGGTGTTTGGTCGGCGCCGAAGTTTGTGCTTAGACGCCTGTTCTCCGGATTTGCCGGCAAGCCGCATGTCGAGGAAGATCACTTGAGTATCCGCAAACTGCGCGAGTACTTCGCCGGCGCGGCTCCGGCACCAGAGTCATGGCGCCCCAAGCCGGACGGGAAAACGATCTTCAACAAACTCGACTCGGTCTACTATTCCGGGACGAATCACGAGGAAGACCAGCCGTCGCACTTGCAGGTTGCCGACACGAACATTTGTGCGACGAGGTGCGTCGAGGAGTTTGGCAATCCCTGCCAGTACTTCTGCCCGGCGCAGGTGTACGAAATGGAAGCGCACAACGGCGGCAAGCGACTGAAGATAAACGCCTCCAATTGTGTTCACTGCAAAACCTGCGATATTGCCGATCCCTACGCGATTATCACGTGGGTGGTTCCGGAAGGCGGCGGCGGGCCGAAATACGACGGGCTATAGGGCGGCAATGCACTGGGAAAAACGGAATCGGTACCGATAATCTGCTTCAGGATCGCTTGAGACGATTCCGGCTACCGGTATAACTACAGGCGCAAACAATTCAATTGAGTTTTATCGTACGCTAAGCAGTATGACACAAGGCGATCGAACAAAGGGACTGTTGGCGACGTTTGAAAAGAACGTTGTGGAATGCGGCGATAGTGTCGCTATCGCGGCTGCCGACGGCGAGTTGGGATTCAAGGAGCTGCTTGAGTGCGCGAATCGGCTCGCCGGCGAACTCGCCGCGGCCGGAATCAAGCCCGGCGCTTTGGTGATTCTATCATTGCCCAATGGTGTCAGTTTTGTGCCGACGCTGCTGGCGCTGTGGAAGCGCGGGTGTGTCGTCGCGCTGGCATCGCCGAAATACCATAGCGCCGAAATAGCCGCGATCGTCGGTCGTCTGCGGCCACAAGCGATGGTCACCACCAGTCAGCCCTGGCCGGCGGCGCTCGGGAACGTGATTTCCGCGCAACTGTCGGTAGGGTCCGCGACAATCGCAGCGCACGCGTTCGCGGATCACCGGGAAGTCGACCCGAACGTGAACGACTTGGCGCTGATCAAATTGACCTCCGGCTCGACAGGCGAGCCCAAGGGCATCGCGCTGACGCCGGGTAATCTTGCAGCGGAAGCGAAAAACATCTGCAATACGCTGAGCGTGTCGGCGGCCGATCGGATTATCGCGCCGGTGCCGTTGTGCCATTCCTACGGTTTCGATCTCGGCGTTTTGCCGCTGCTGGTGCGCGGCGCATCGCTGGTGGTGCGCGAGAGCTTTGTTCCCCGCGCGTTGCTCAAGGACATTGGTGATCCGCAGGCGAGCATCGTCCTCGGCCTGCCGAGCATGTATCGCTTCCTGCTCGAAATCGAAACGCCGAATGCGCCGGCACTGGGACACTTGCGATACTTGCTTTCCTGCACATCGCCGCTGAATCCGCGCGTCATCAGCGAATTTTACGAGCGGTTCGGAGTTGCGATCTGTCAGCACTACGGCGCCTCAGAGTCCGGCGCGATCAGCAACCATCTCCCGGCAGAGGTGATGCGCAAACCGCAAGCCGTGGGAAAGGCAGTCGCGGGTGTCGAAATCGGCTTCTGCGATGCGAGCGGTCGCGACCTGCCTGCCGGGCAAGAAGGCGAAATCGTCGTGCGTTCGGCGGCGGTCGCATCACGTTATGTTATGGGCGCGCCGAGCGACCGAACCCCATTGAAAGACGGATCTTTTCGAACCGGGGATTCCGGATACATCGATGGGGAAGGATATTTGCACGTCTCCGGCCGAATCGACAGCGTGATCAATGTCGGCGGGCTTAAAGTTTATCCGCTTGAGGTCGTCCATGTTCTGGAGGGGCTGCCGCAAATCAAAGAGGCGGTGGTCCAGGGTGTGAAGGACGGGTTGGGTGAAGAAGTGCCGTGCGCGATTGTCACACTCAAGGCGCCGTTGTCGGAGGGCGAAATTCTGAAGCACTGCCACCAGCGATTAGCCGAATACAAGGTGCCGCGCCGAATCAAGATCATCGACAAGATTCCGACCGGGCCGACCGGCAAACCGCTATTTCCCGTTGAGGTTTTCGGCTCATGAGCCAAAGACAAATCGAAGACTCTCTAACGGCGTTGATGCGAGAAAAGGTACTGGGCGGGAGCGATCGTGAAATCGATGCCGCTGCGCCGCTTGGCGAGCAGGGTCTCGGGATTGACTCGTTGGGGTTGGTCGAATTCATGGTAGCCGTTGAGAAGCTCTATCGTATCGAGATTCCCGAGACATTCTGGTACACCAAAGACCGGGTATCGCTACGCGACGTCGCCCAAGTCGTGACAAAACTTGCGAATGGCACGAGGGCTGACGCGACAACCGCCGGCGAGGTTGCGTCGAGCGTCAGAAATGAAGATCATATCAAACTTGGCGTCCGCGTTCGCCGCCGGCTGGCGCGCATTTTTCGAGTCATCTGGCGGAGCGAAAAGTTCTACATTCTTCGTTACGATCTAACCCGGCCGATATCGCCGCTATCACCGCCATTGCCGTACACGTGTCGTCGCGGCACGATCGAAGATTTGAAGATACGCTGGAAGCGCGGCGACAGCATCGCCGAAGCGCGGCGCATGCGCCGGTATTCACTGCGACTCGCCGAGGGACAAATCTGTCTGGTAGCGTACGATCGCGATGAATTGGTCGCGCGCGATTGGTTGTCGGCGACCGGCGACTTCGAGCCGACGGCGCCGCTGCGCGTGCGCATGCTGGCGGGATCGTGCTACGGCTTCGATCTCAACGAAAACCCGGCTTATCGAGGAAAAAGTGCGGGCTTGGCGCTGCTGCGATTTTCGCTTGAGGAGTCTCGCCGCTTGGGGTTCGAGCGCCAGTACACGATCGTTCGCGATCACAATGAGCGGATGCTCTTGGCGGCGCGGCAGTTGCTTGGCTACGAACTCGTTGGCGAGGCGCGCTACCGGCGGTTCATGCGGTTTGCAGGCGTCACATGGAGAGTCGACGGCCGCGCCAGCAAGGGCGAAATTCAACTCTGAGAATTCTCCACACGGCAGGAATTGTTGCAGAAGGTTCGCCCTTGTCGTTCTGAGTCGCTGAGCAAGCAAGGAATCTGTCAGCCTTTGCGGCACTGCGGCAACAGACCCTTCGCTGTCGCTCGGGGTGACAGCGCCAAGGACTCAATAAGCAGTCCCGACCGTGGGGGGATTCGGTATCACCGTCTTTCGCGCAATCGCGCCAAGTACATGCGAAAACCCTGAAGCAAGTTCTTGTCGACGTTAAAACGATACTCCGTGCCTTCGGCGTTGGCGATCGGCTCGTCGCCGCTGAGGCCGACGATGTACTTGCCGGTAATTTCGTTGCTGTAGTAATCGTAGGCGCCGATCTCCGCGGCTGAAAACAGAACGCCATAACGACAGTTTTTGTAGGTGGTGTCGGGGAACTGCTCTTCAAAGAGGAAACTCTTGAACGGCGTTTCCGCCATGCTCGACAGCAGCACGGCTCCTTCGACGGGACCGTTTTTTGGCGCGACGACGAAGTTGTAACTGGCGCTGTCTTCATAGATGCGCACGAGCATGGACGCCACACCGCTTTCGAAAATCGGTTGGCCGACGATGCGCGCGCCGGGACGGATGCCGGTGCGGCCTCTGGCCTTGATCCACGACTTGAAATCGCTGTCCAAGCTTGCCCATTCCACCTTCGCCGCCGCGGCGACCGTGGATTTGAACTGATCCAGCGTAATAGCGCGGACTTTCTCAGCCGATCCGGACATCTCGCGATATAACTGCAGGTAGGAGTCGCGGCCCAGCTTGCTCCAGAGAAACTCGCAGAACATCCCGGCAATCGGATAAGCGAAATCGGGGTTGGCTTCAAAGGTGGCGAACGAGTCGACGGTCATCAGCGGTTCGAGCGGCGCCAGTTGATTGTCGAACAGGTATTTTCCGATCATCGCCAGAACCGGTTCGCTTCGCCCCCAACGTCCGGCGAGGAATGTTGCCGTTCCGTACCGGAAAAACGGGTGCGTATGCGCGGGCGGTTCCTTGAGCGCATAGCTGACGAGAAACTGCGCGACTTCGTTGTACGGCGGAAGATACTTGCTGATAATCGCGTCCATTGACTGTTCATAGTGCCCCAGCGCCAGGTGGCCGGTAATCTGCTCGACTTCGCCGTAGGATTCGCAGAGAAAGATATTAGCCTTGAGTGTTTCGAGGATCACCAGTCGCTCGTTGGAAATGCCCAACTGCACGGCAGTGCGATGAACAAAGTTGTCGAGTTTTTCCAAGTTGCTCTGCTCGAAGAGCGAGGGATCGCGAAACCGAACACGAAAGTAGGTCGATCGCGCCTCTTCCCAGGCTTCGCAGTATACGTGCGTCGGTGAAACCAGCGACGGTTGCAATACCGACTGGGCGACGGCGTAGGCGCGTCCTTCGTAAGCCGCTTTGCCGTTAGTGATCGTGTAATTGATGCGGGCAAAATCGCGGCTGAAGCGAACGGTATCGATCTTGATCGTTGCCGCGTCCGAACGCAAAGCGCCGATGTTGGCCCAGAGCGGCGATCCCAGTTCGAGTTTCATCGGTTCGCCGGCGAACTGCAGCCGCAACTGGTCGGCGATCGTCCGGTCAATGAGCGCCCAGCGATTTTGGGCTTCGGGATAGTCTCCGGACTTGAGCAACTCAACATAGCCGAGAAAAAATTTCTCGATGTCGCGCTCTTTGTCCTGAGCCGCGGCCGTAGCGGTAAGTATCAACAGTAAGGCGATCAGCAATCGTCTCATCGGGGCTCCTTAGTCGGAAAAGTTCGCATCATGGCGATCCGGTTTATCGACCTATTATATAACTTAAGTCGTACCGGAGACGGGAAAATTTACCGGAAAAAGGAGTAAACGGAGAATCCTCGGGGAGCCCGATTTCAAGCGGCGCAGCGTGAGAATTGCTGTGCCGATCCGTATCAGGCAAGCTTCAGAAAGATTTTGCCGCCTTCGACCTTCACGTCGTAAGTCTTGTTTCTGAGCGTCGCCGCCTCGAGCGATTGACCGGTCGCAATATTCATCCGCCAGCCGTGCAGCGGACAGGTGAGGATGCCGTCCTCGATCTCGCCGCCTTCGAAACTGGCTCCCTGGTGCGGGCAGACGTCCTCGAGCGCGAAGAAATTATCGCCGACACGGCAGATGGCAATCGGAGTGCCGTCGACCTCGACGATCAGCGGCTCGGTTTTCGGAACGTCACGCTCCGCACAAATCTCGATATATCCTTCCAAGTGTTTCTCACAGGAGTTAGGGTGACTGCATCAGGCGGAACTCTCTTGCAGCTCCGCCAGCACCTGCTCGGCATGGTTCTCGACATCGACGCTCGTGATTGTTGATGCAACCCTGCCGTCGCGCAGGATAAATGTCGTGCGCGCAATGCCCATCGATGTTCGTCCGTAGACTTTTTTCTCGACCCAGACGCCGAATTGCTCGGCGACCGCGTGGTCGGGATCGGCGAGCAGCGGGAATGGCAAGTTGAACTTGGCCGCGAATTTCTGGTGGCTGGCAACGCTGTCGGGCGAGACTCCGAAGAGCTGGACACCGGTCTTGCGAATCTTGGCGTAGCTGTCACGCAGCGAACAAGCTTCTTTGGTTCAACCGGGAGTGTCGTCTTCAGGGTAGAAGAACAGCACAACCACCATGTCCTTCCAGCCGGCCGATTCGACGATCGAGCCGTCGGTCTGCCTGAGAGAAAAAGCCGGAGTTCTACTACCGGGTTTGAGCACAATCAACAACCTTTCGTGGGTTAATGCGCACGGCCTGCCAATCGCGAGCGGGCAGGCTCGCCGACTTTGATCTCACACGAGCATTAACGCGCGTTTGTTTGCCGCTGTCAAAGTTTTTGTTGCCACGAACGATTGCCGTCTCGATTTTCTGGTCGTGAGGGAGGAACTCCGGGATATCCTGCGCGACGCCTACCTGCGCGAACGCAAGCTCAATCTACTTTACGCGACGCTCACCGATCATGACGCCGCGGCGGCGCCCGAGTTTTTTGCGCGCGCGATCGCCAACCAAGACGGGGATCTGCAAGTGCTGCAGAAGATCAATCAGCGCTACGGCAATGAAGAGATTGATCCGTCGGTAATGGAAAAGCTCGGTGAGGGGATTCTCAATTTGCGAGCAGCGCGCAAGGAACGCGACGACTTGTTGCGGCAAGTGCTGGACTGGGAAACCGAATTGGTGGAGATTTACAAGGGTTCGCTGCGATTCTTGCACTCGGACGACGAGACCCGCAAGTTGATCAATCGCATCATTACAGTCAAACTGGGCCACCGCCGCGAGTTGATGGACCAGTTGAAGATGTTCTGATCTCGGATTTCAGCTTCAATCTTGAAATCAAAAACTTCCGCGCTGGTGCACAAGATATCCACAGTGGAGATCTCGAGTTCACAGTTGTGGAAAACTCGGCGAAGACTTGATCCGTCGAGACTTGACATGTGCACAGTGCTTGTCTGACAAATGTGATTTTCACAGCCCGTGGAATCAACGTATACAACTTGTTGATCGGATAATGCCGTAGGGCTTGGACGATTCGCAGCAGGAGTGTATCTTGATGCCGCTTTATGAGGACACCTGAAGCATGCAGCAAATAGATCAAGCCACACAAGACCGCCTGCCGCCACACGATTTGCAGGCCGAACAATCGGTGCTCGGCGCGATGATGATCGACAATCATTACATCGCAAACGTCTGCACGATCGTGAATCGCGATGACTTCTACGAAAAGCGCAACCAAATGGTGTTCGACGCCATTATCGGACTCTCCGAGCAAAATACTCCGTGCGACATCGTGACCGTAACCGACAAGTTGATTACGATGGGCAATTTGGAAGCGATCGGCGGCCGCGCGTATCTCGTCGAGTTGCAGGAGGACGTATACTCGGCGGCGAATTGCGAGCGCTACGCCGAGATTGTGCGCGAAAAGGCGATCTTGCGCAAACTGATGGCGCTGTCGACGGCGATCTTCGCGAAAGCGCAACACATGGAAGGTGAAGTGCGCGAGTTGCTGAACTACGCCGAAAGCAAAGTTTTTGAGATTTCGATGCATCGCACCGACAAGGGATTCGAGTCAATCAAGAATTTGATTCCGGCGGCATTCAACAAGATGGAAATGCTCGAGCAACTGCGCGGGCAGGTGACCGGGCTCGCTACCGGATTCACTTTTCTCGACGAGATGACAGCGGGGCTGCATGAGGGGGAATTCGTTGTCGTCGCGGGCCGTCCGGGCATGGGCAAGACGGCGTTTGCGCTGCGCATCATGGAACATGTCGCCGTCGAACAGCAGAAGGCGTGCGCGATTTTCTCCTTGGAAATGTCGGCGGAGCAGATTGTGCAGCGTCTGCTTGCGTCACGGGCGCGCGTCAATTCGCACCGCCTGCGCACCGGTCGATTGCACGAAAGCGAATGGCGCAACTTGAATCTGGCCGCCGGGCCACTGGCCGAGTCACCGGTGTTCGTCGACGACACGGCGACGATGAACATCTGGGACTTACGCACCAAAGCGCGGCTGCTAAAGTCGCAGTTTGATCTCGGACTAATCGTCGTCGACTATCTGCAGCTTATGAACGCCGGCGAGCGCGTGGAGAATCGTCAGCAGGAAATTTCGCTGATTTCGCGATCGCTCAAAGGACTGGCGAAAGAACTGAAGATACCGGTGATCGCCTGCAGCCAGCTTTCGCGTATGGTCGAAACACGCGGCGGCGAAAAGCGGCCGATTCTGGCCGATTTGCGGGAGTCGGGCGCGATCGAACAGGACGCCGACGTCGTGATGTTTGTCTATCGTCCGTCGGCGTACAAGCTCTCGGAAGAGGAACGCGCCGAAATCAAAGGCACCGAAGAAGAGAACCTCGCGGAGATTATCATTGCGAAGCAGCGTAACGGTCCGACCGGCACGATCAAACTGACCTTCTTGAGCGAGTTCATACGGTTCGAGAATCGGGAAGGCTACCGCCCGCAACATGGACCGGAGTTTTGATGATAAGCCGAATGCGGGAGTCAATTGTCGCGAATCGCAAGCTCCAACCGTGTCGCGGCCGCGGCCTGTCTCGTGCGATGCATAGTCGGCGTAGCCAATCGAGCGTTTACGGCAGATAATATCATGCCCCCCAAGTCTTCTGAGAAGAGCGTTTTCGTCTGCAGCAATTGCGGAAAATCCTTCTCGCGCTGGATGGGCAAGTGCGCCGACTGCGGCGAGTGGAATACGATCATCGAAGAGAAGGTCATTCCGACGCGCAAAGCGCGCAGCAGCGCCATCGATCCGAGCTTGCAGGTTTATCCCATCGCTCACGCCGACGTCGACGCGCAGCCGGCCATTCGCACCGGGCTGGAAGAGTTCGATCATCTCTTGGGCGGCGGCATTGTGCCGTCGTCGTCGCTGCTGATCGGCGGCGAACCGGGAGTCGGTAAATCGACATTGATGCTGCAGGTCGCGGGACTGCTCGCGGATCGCGGGTATCCGACGCTCTATCTTACCGGAGAAGAATCGGTGTCGCAGGTTTCGCTGCGCGGGCGACGGCTTGGGGTCACGCAAGATGCCGTACAAGTCGGCGCGATTCGTGAGCTTCCGCAAGTTTATGCGATGATCGCCCAGATCGATCCGGCGCTGGTGATCATCGACTCGGTGCAGACATTGTACGATCCCGATTTGGAATCGGCGCCGGGCACGGTAAGCCAGATTCGCACCGCAGCGGCGGAACTCATCGACTTCTGCAAACGCGCCGGCAAAATGCTGGCGTTGATCGGGCACATTACCAAGGACGGCGCCATCGCCGGGCCGAAAGTGCTCGAGCATCTCGTCGATGTCGTTCTCTACTTCGAAGGCGAAACGCACAACCTGTTCCGCATTCTGCGCGTGCGCAAAAATCGTTATGGACCGGCATCCGAGATCGGCATTTTTCAGATCAACGATCGCGGGCTGTCAGCGGTAGCGAATCCCTCGGAGTTGTTCCTCGACGAATATCCCGATGACATCCCCGGTCGGGCGGTGGTGACGGCAGTGGAGGGACAACGGCCGCTACTGTTCGAACTGCAGGCGCTGGCGACGCAGACGAATTTTGGATTCCCGCAGCGGGTCACTTCGGGGTATGACGCCAAGCGGCTGTCGTTGATGCTGGCGATTCTCGAAAAGCGTCAAAAAGTGCTGTTCGGGCAGCGGGACGTGTTCGTGAACTTGGCGGGCGGGCTTAAGCTCGATGATCCGGCTCTCGATCTGGGATTAATGGCGGCGCTTTTGTCGTCGGTCGAAGAAATTCCGATCCAGCCGCAGACTGTCATCATCGGCGAAGTCGGGTTGTCGGGCGAAGTGCGCGCCGTGCCGTACATCGAACGACGGATTGCCGAGGCGCTCAAGTTGGGATTCAAGAAAGTCGTTTTGCCCAAGAAGAATCTCAAGGGGTTGAAGATCGGTAAGAACTTCGAGTTACAGGGGATCGAGAAGCTGAGCGAGCTCGCGAAGGCTGTTCTCGCGTAGCGGCGCATTGCAATGCGCCCGCATCTTTGCGCTGCGCCGCGATGTCAGGAGCGCAGGGCCCTGAGTTGCAGTCTTGGACGCGAATTTTGGTTTCTGTCACAGCGGCGACATTCCTATATTCTCTCCGCACAAGCGCAATGCGACGAATCTGCTGAGCAAGACGGGAGACGATTGCCATGTCGATGGAAGATAAGCTGCGAATACTCAAAGAAAAGCAAGAGCAAGCGAAACTCGGTGGCGGCGCGGATAAGATTGCGGCGCAGCACAAGAAGGGAAAACTCACCGCGCGCGAGCGGCTCGAGCTGTTGCTCGATCCCGGCTCATTTGAAGAGTTCGACATGTTCGTCGCGCATCGCTCGACCGATTTTGGCCTCGACAAGATGAAATTTCCCGGCGACGGCGTGATCACCGGCTGCGGCCTGATCGACAATCGCATGGTATTCGTTTTCAGCCAGGATTTTACGGTGTTGGGTGGATCGCTGTCCGAAGCTCACGCGGAAAAGATCTGCAAAATCATGAAAGCGGCGATGAAAATGGGCGCGCCGGTGATTGGTCTCAACGACTCCGGCGGCGCGCGTATCCAAGAAGGCGTGGTCTCGCTCGGTGGCTACGCCGATATCTTTCTGCTCAATACGCTGGCCTCCGGTGTCGTGCCGCAGATCTCCGCGGTTTTGGGTCCGTGTGCCGGCGGCGCGGTCTATTCGCCGGCGATTACCGATTTTGTCTTTATGGTGCGGAAGACATCTTACATGTTTGTCACCGGACCGAACGTCGTGAAGACCGTCACGCACGAAGACGTCACGATGGAGGAACTCGGCGGCGCGGATACGCACGCCACCAATTCGGGCGTTGCGCATTTCGCCTGCGACTCCGAGGCGGAGACGATATTCAAGATTCGCAAACTGGTATCGTTCATACCGCAAAATAACCTCGAAGAAGCGCCGATGCTTGAATCGAACGATCCGGTTGACCGCGCCGACAAGCGGCTCAATGAGATCATTCCCGATCATCCCAGCAAACCGTACGATATGACGGAGGTAATCCGACTCATCGTCGATGACGGCGACTACCTCGAAGTGCACGCCGATTACGCGACGAATCTCACCGTCGGATTTGCGCGCTTGGGCGGCCGTTCAATCGGCATCGTCGGCAATCAGCCGGCGCATCTGGCCGGTGTTCTGGATATCGAGGCATCAATCAAAGGCGCGCGCTTCATTCGATTTTGTGACGCGTTCAATATCCCGATCGTGACGTTCGAGGACGTGCCGGGGTTCATGCCCGGAGTCGGGCAGGAGCATCACGGTATCATCAAGCACGGTGCGAAACTGCTGTATGCCTATTGCGAGGCGACGGTGCCGAAGATCACGGTGATCACGCGCAAGGCGTATGGCGGCGCGTACGATGTGATGAATTCCAAGCACGTGCGCGGCGACATGAACTACGCGTGGCCGTCGGCGGAAATTGCGGTGATGGGGCCGAAGGGCGCCGTGGAGATCATCTTCAAGAAGGAGATCGAGTCGGCGCCGGATCCGCAGAAGGCGCTCGACGAGAAGATTGCCGAGTACACCGAAAAATTCGCCAATCCGTATATTGCCGCCGAGCGCGGCTATGTTGACGATGTCATCGAGCCGGCGCAGACGCGGCCGCGGCTGATTCGTGCGCTGGGTATGCTGGCGACCAAGCGGGATGCTAACCCGGCGAAGAAGCACGGGAATATACCATTGTAGAATCGAAGCGCGCAGGGAGTAAGTTACGTGGAGCCGCAAGGTCGCGCTTCGACTCGCTAAGCGCGAGTGTTCGGAATATCCTCCGGAACATCAAAGTGCAGTGGGCGGGCGCCGCCCGCCTCTGCAACGATGAATCTTCGTCAGAGTGATTTGGCGCAAAGCCCCCTGAGTGCCGTGCTCAGGCCTTTAAGCGACGGACGAATTCAGCGGGAAAGCTCGAATTAAAGAAAGCGGTTCCGGCAACGAGGACATCGACGCCGGCGGCGCAAGCCTGCGGGCCGGTAGTCGTGTTGATCCCACCATCAATGGAGATCAGGTAGTCGAGGTCGCGTTCGGTGCGCCAGCGCGCGGCTGTTCGCACTTTGTCGAGAGCCTCCGGGATGAATTTCTGCCCGCCAAATCCGGCGTAGACGGACATCACGAGAAAAAGATCGATGTGAGCAAACAGCGACTCGTAATCCTCGATGCGGGCGTCGGGATTCAGCGAGAGTCCGGCTTTGACACCGCGTTCACGGATCTGGTGCAGAATTGTCGGATCGTGCTTAATCACTTCGCCGTGCACGGTGAGCCAGTCGGCGCCGGCATCGATGTAGGCATCGATGTATTTTTCGGGATTGCTGATCATCAGGTGCACATCAAGCGGCAGCGTGGTGGTATCATTCACTTGCCGAACGATGAATGGCCCGAAGCTCAGGTTGGGTACAAAGTGGCCGTCCATGACATCGCAATGCAGCCAATCGACGCCGGCGGCTTCCGCGCGGCGCAGTTCGTCTTGCAGGTTAAGAAAATTCGCGGCGAGAATTGACGGCGCTACCAGAGTCATTTGAACGGGAAAGTTACTGGTTCAAGGGCAAACGCGCAAATCTGAAATGCTCCAAAGTCGAGTTAGTCGGTTTTAGTGACGGTAAGTTTCACACGCCCACCGCGCGCTACTTGCTCGCCCGGCTCGGGATCTTGCTTCTGAACCGTATTCGGGAGATACCGATCATCCTTCGTGCGTTTGACGTCGTCCAGAATCAGCCCCAACTCTTCAATCCGTTGCCTCGCCCGCTCCAGAGGCAGGCCGACCAGACGCGGCATGTTAATAAGCAGCGATTGTTCCGCGCGGTTGACGGCAATGGAGACGCGGCTTCCGGCCGGCAAAATGGTTCCCTGCGATGGGATGGTCTCAATGGCCGCCCCGGCGGGAAGGGAATCGACGCGCATGGTGAAGATCTCGCCGACGACGAATCCGGCTTTCTGTAAAATCAGACTGGCCTGTTCCTGCGGAAGACCGGCAACGCTGGGAATTTCCGCGACTTTGGCGCCGGCGGAAACGACGATCTTGATATTTCGACCGGTCTTGACGCGCGCACCCGGCTCCGGCACCTGCACTAAGATGATGCCCTGCGGCTTGTCGGACGAATACTCGCGACCGGCGACTTCGAGGAGGAGGCTGGCTTGGTGCGCCAGCGAGTCAGCTTCCAGCTCCGTCTTGCCAACGAAGGTCGGAACCGTGAACTCCGAACGCTGCCGGGTCACTGCCGGCATGATCAGGCTATCGAAGAGAACGAAGAGAAGGATAGCGGCCAGCAGTGGTACGCCCACCCAGAGGGCGATAACACGCAGCGTCTGAGCGGTCGGTCGCAGCTTCATGGCCGCTACTTCCGAATGAGATAGACAGCGAAAAGATTATCGAGATACTTGAGGCCCGGAAAGGTGCGCATAAAGTGATCGGCGCCGATGACCTCGGGATGTTTGAACGACTCGGGCATGAAAACTTCAAATCCCGGCGACTCGCTGAGAAACTGCGCGACCACATCCTCGTTTTCAGCTTTGAGCACCGAGCATGTGGCGTAGACCATCGCGCCCCCGGCTTTGAGCAGAGCGGTGGCGTTTTTGAGTAAGGCCAACTGCATGGCAGTGTAGCGGGGGATGTCTTCCGGCGTTGTGATCCAGCGCCCTTCGGGGAACTTGCGAAATACACCGGTGCCCGAACACGGGGCGTCGATCAATATCCGATCGTACTCACCGGAACGGAACTTGGCGCCATCGGCTTTGATCGGAAACACGTTGCTGATGCGCAAGCGGTTGAGATTGTCGCGAAGCAGCCCCAGGCGCGGTTCGGAAACGTCGATGGCCGTTACGGTGCCGGAGGCGCCGAGTCGGAGCGCGATGTCGGTTGTTTTTCCGCCCGGAGCGGCGCACAGATCCAGCACGCTATCGCCCGGCTGCGGATTGAGCAGATCGACGACGAGCCCGGATGCCTCATTCTGGATGATGAACTCTCCGGAATCAAACTGCGGCAACTGCGTCGGATTGATCTCAGAGATGATGTGCAGGAAGTTCTTGAGAAATTTCCCCTGCTTGAAGCGGATGTTCGCCTGCTGCAGTTTAGACAAGTAGGCGCGAATGCGCTCGCCGTCGTTGCGCAAACGGATTTGCAGCGGCTGCGAGTCATTGCCGTTCTTTAAGAATTTTTCCACGACCGGCGCCGGATAGGCGCCCAGCATCTCTTTGACAAACCAAATCGGGTAGGAGTAGAACTGAGTCAGGAAGTTCACCGTATCGGCGCGCAGCTCGTCGAACGACAGATTCTCGATATTCTGTGCCACGTTCTTGAGGACGGCGTTGACCATCGCCTCGGCGCCCGGCGTGTATTTCTTGGCGAGATTCACGGTCTCGTTCACCGCGGCATAATGCGGAATGTTGCAGTCGGGCAGGAGTTGAAAGCATCCGAGCCGGAGTACGGTGATCAACGAATCGGAATGCGACGAGAGCTTCTTGCGCAGGTACTGCGATAGGATGAGATCAAGCCGCTTTTGCATCTTGATCGTGCCGGAAACCAGATAAATCGAGAGGTTAAGATCGAAGCGACCGCGGAAATTTTTCTGCTTGAGTTGCGCCAGTTCCCCCTGCAGAGCCTCCGGATCACGACGGGCGACCATCAGAACGCGGTAGGCTTCCTCCCGCGGATTGAGATGCGGCTGTTGTTCGCTCATCCTGAGACCTCAAACGGACTTAGTCGATTCCCACCCAACACAACGATTAGCGCGGTGCGGCAGATTTTCAAAGATAAAATTTCCGCGCTGCCCAAAGCGAATCCGGCGGCGAGAATCTCATCCGGCCGGGCGAATCCCAGATTTCCGAGCGCCAGTTCCAGAACGAGGCGGCGCCGTGCTCCATCGTCCATGATCGTCGCTGCGCGCACGGCGGAGCGCACGTCGGCTTCCGTCACTTCGTCTCCCTTGACACGTTTTACGAGCAGCGCGGACCGATCGAGCAAATTATTTACGACGTTCTGATCGATGTTGGCGGATTCGGTAATGTCAATGGCGTATTCGGCGGCATTGATCTGGCTGGAAAGCGCGGCCGCCTTGCCGAACACCGTTCGCCCCTGAAGAACGCGAAAACCATCCGGCAGAGAACGATTGAGCCGGCTGAGCAAGGCATCGCTGTAGGGGGTTTCCAACTGGATGTCGACGTACTCGGCGAGGGAAGTGTAACCCAGAGTCAGAGGCGGTCCGAATGACAGCTTCGGACGCGGATGCTGGCCTTGAGAGAAACTGACCGGCCACTCGGCACGGCGCAGCGCCCGCTCGAACATTTTCAGTGTCGCCAGATGGCCGACAAATCGCACCGATTCGTCTTTCTGCCATTGCAGCCGGACGCGACTGCGCGGAACGATCATCGAGGCGCTCTTCTCGATCACCCGTTTCGGTCGTCGGCCGAAACCGGAGGAGGCAATGGCCGGTGGCTCGGGAGCGGCGACGATCTGCTCCATCAGCTCCGGTCGCGCCAACATGATGTCACCCAGCTTGAAGCCGCCTCCCCGCCGTGGGGATTGCGGTGGGAACGCATTCTGCCGCAGCTTCAGCAGTTGCTCCTTGCCGGCGTCGAATTCCAAATGTTCCCACGGTAGATGGCGAGCTGGCGCAGCGGCCTCCGCCAAGGTTTGCAACGCGTGGTCGGTTTCCGATGCCGCCTGCTGCCACAATTCCAGATTGATGTGTTCATTCCAGCCATCGAACCTTGCGCCTAATTCCTTAGCGCGTTGAATAAGACCGGACATTCGGCGGTCACCGCGCGAAAGCAATTGCCGCAGCCAGGCTGTTGAGTAATCGCGCACTTTGAACTGGATGTTCCGACCGCGGGCCCGCCGTTCGATCATTTCGGCCCGGCGTTGGTACTCAGCCGGCGGCAGCAGCGCCTCCCACTGCCACTCGCTGCCTGGCCGAATACTGTATGGCGCAAGCGTTATATGCAGAAAACAACGGTCGCCGTACTCGGCGCGAATCGAGTCGCAATTGCGAATGGCGGAGATTGTGTCTTCGAGGTCTTGCTCGTCTTCATCCGGGAGGCCGATTTTGAATTCCAGACGAATCGACCGCCACCCTCCGGCGAAGGCGTTGGCGACCAATTGATAAAAATTCTCCAGCGCTGCGAAATGCCCGTGGGCTTCGCGCAGCCGTTCGCCGCCTGAAATCAGGTCGAACCGCAATCCCGATTTGTCGCCCATGCTGACAGCGCGCTGCCACTCGAGCGACTGCGGATGTGCGGGCAGAGGCGGCAGAGTGATAGTGACCTTTCGATCACGAAGAGCGGCGACAAGCTGGATCAGCAGAGAATCGAGGTTCTTAATGCCGGCGTTCAGATCTCCGCTCAACGCGACTTCATCAAGCCCGGTTTCAGCGAGCGCTCGCCCGACGAACTCCACGGTTGCCGCCGGTTCGACTGAAGAACGCAGCTGAACTTGAAGGCGTTCGATGGCGACTTCCTCGTAGGCAATGATCGGCACGGTTGCGAGTTGTATCGAAGTTGCGGCTGTTCGCTGTGCCCGAATTCTCGCCGGGGTTGATTCCCGCGCCGTGACGCTGCCGTAGCCTCGCGAGTCAACGACCGGCGCATAGAAAGCGGGGACATAGACTCCCGGAACTTGGGTGAGATCGGCAAGCAGTCGTTTGCGTTCCGTCGCTTTCGCCGCACCGGTCAGCCGTTGCAGGCGCGGCCACTCGGCGTCGAAATCGCCAAGAAATATGAAATCAAACCATTCAGCCACCGGTTCAGGATTGAGCGGCTCCGGCAACGATGCGCTAATCAAGGGGAGCGGTAGCTCACGTTGCGCCGATGATAACGGCAGCCCCGCCGTCTCGATCATGACCATAATCGCCGTAAATTGCAGCGGATCGGTCAGGAGGAAGTGAATCCAGTCGACGTCGCACAACGACGTGAAGGTCTCGAGCGTGAAAAGGGGGATCTGTTCGCGCCGCAGTCGCTGTTCGGCATCAATGTCCGGCGCAAACACGCGCTCGCAAGCTACCGCCGGTTGATCGTTCAGAAATCGATAGAGGCGATGCAATTCCGGCAGCGCCATCGCGCGATCATACTTGTCAGGGACCGCCAGCGCCAGATGCAATGAGACCGGCTCCGTCTTGTGTACGGCTCCCCATTCATTGCCGATATACCGCGCGGGGCGAGAGATAAACGGAAAAAGGCGGGCTTCGAGAAGCTCCGTTAAATTCATCCCTGAACCGATGCTGGTGTGAGGTTCGGGAGTCGAACCCAAACCGAAAGTTCGCAACTAATCCTCTGTGAACAGAGTGATATTAACCCAGAAGATCCTTCTGGTTACACTTGCAGATTTCGACGATTTTGTCCTTGAATTTCCACGACTTTTTGTCGGTAGTGTAAGTCGGGTCGACGACGCGAGTCGGCTCAACCGCCGTGCCGCAAACCGGACACAGCTTGACGTGGGCTTTCTTGCTGGCCTTATCTGCAAATGATTGCCGTTTTGCCATAGAGAACGATCTCCTTCTACATTTAACGCCCTGAGGCGAACAACTATTATACGGATCGAGTCAAGATTGTCAACAACAGAATGCGCGCCGAGTGTGGTCGCACGCCCGACAATGGAGCGGCAATCTCGGTCGAGAAAGGCTCTGGACGGGGTCGAGTTCAGCGCTGCCAATTGCCGTTTCATTTCGAAAACGCCTGGCTGGCATGGCTGTTCTGACGACCGCAGACGTTCCGAGATTGGAGTTGACTCTGCCATCGTCAACGGTTATTTAAGCGGTCGTTCATCACTTTCGTCTGGTAGCTCCGGTGAGTCCGCTGCGGCTCGGGAGAGCTATTCAGGTGATCGTCAAGTCCGGGCCGGTGTAGCTCAGTTGGTAGAGCAGCTGATTTGTAATCAGCTGGTCGGGGGTT
>CAZTYE010000018.1:0-27461 GCA_964617645.1 uncultured Ignavibacteria bacterium | reverse complement strand
ATGCGCCCCTACCGCCATTGAGTCCGAGGCTCAATCGCTTTCATAACATGGCGACCACGCGAGCGACATCACGAAACATCTGGCAGGGCACGCCGCGAAGCGCCCCTAAGCGGGAACCCAAGTCGCTCCTGCAGAGTCACCCCTGCAAGCGACGGTTTGTCGGTGATTCTCCAAAAACCAAACGCCCCGCACTTCGGCGGGGCGTCGCTTGCGATATACGAATCGGAAAAGACGAAACTAAGAACTCGACTCCTCGTCGGGCGTTTCGACACCGGCCTGCTCGAGAGCGGCCGCCATCGCCTGCGTCGACGTCGTCGAATGATTGGCGACATACTGCTCGTGCTCGGTCTTGTCCTTGCCGCGATAGTAGTCGTCTACCGACAGCACGATCTTCCGCTGCGTCTGATCGAACTCGATCACCTTAAGCGGAATCTCGTCGCCCTCCTTGAAAGCATCCGCCGGCTTCTGCAAGTTCGGCACGCCGAGATGGTGCGTGGCGACGAAGCCTTCGACTTCATTGCCCAACTCGACGATCACGCCGCGATCCAAAACGCGCGTCACAGCGCCGACACACTCGATGCCAATGCCATACTTCATGGCGTAAGCCGGCCATGGATCATCGAAGAGCTGCTTGAAGCCCAGCGAAATGCGACGATTGCCGCGGTCGATCTTGAGCACGATCACATCGACTTCGGCGCCCTTCTTCATCACTTCGCTCGGATGCTGGATGCGGCGGTTCCACGACATATCGGAGATATGCACGAGGCCGTCGATACCTTCTTCAAGTTCGATGAACGCGCCGAAAGTGGTGAGATTGCGCACTTTGCCGCGGACCTTCGAGCCGATTGGATACTTCTGATCGAGAATTGTCCACGGATCCGGCTCCATCTGCTTGATGCCGAGCGAAATCTTCTCGTTCTCTTTGTCTACCGCCAGAACGATCGCGTCGATCTTGTCGCCGACGTTCATGATCTTGCTGGGATGCTTGATATGCTGCGTCCAGCTCATTTCGCTGATATGAATCAAGCCTTCGATGCCCTTTTCGAGCTCGACAAAGGCGCCGTAATCAGTGAGCGAAACGACGGTACCATTGATCTTGGTGCCGACCGGATACTTTTCCTCGATGCGTTCCCACGGGTACTCGGTGAGCTGTTTCATGCCCAGCGAGATGCGGCCGGTTTCGCGGTCAAAATCGAGAATCTTGACCCGGATCATGTCGCCCAGCGAAACCAGTTCGGTCGGGTGCGAGATGCGTCCCCACGACATATCGGTAATGTGCAGCAAGCCATCGAGCCCGCCGAGATCGATAAACACGCCGAAGTCGGTGATATTCTTGACCGCGCCTTCGCGCACCTGTCCGGCTTCGATATGCTCGAGCAGCTTCTTGCGCATCTCTTCGCGCTCGACTTCGAGCACGACGCGGCGGCTGACAACGATGTTGCGGCGGCTCTTGTTAAGCTTGATGATCTTGAGCGGAATCGTCTTGCCGATAAGTTCGTCGAAATCGGGTACCTGACGGAGCGCGATTTGCGAGCCGGGCAGGAACGCGTCGACGCCGAAGAGGTCGACGACGATGCCGCCCTTGATGCGGCGCATCAGGCGGCCGTCTACCAATTCGCCCGCCTCGTGGGCATCGCGAATGCGATCCCAGACGCGCATGAAATCGGCCTTCTGCTTGGACAGGATCAATTGCCCGTTCTGATCTTCGACGGACTCGAGATACACGTCGATCTGATCACCGACCTTGATATTGATCGGTTCGGGGAATTCGTCGATCGGAATTATGCCTTCCGATTTGAAACCGACGTCGACGATTACGTCCTCGCGCGTGATATCCAGCACGCGGCCCTTGACGATCTCGCCTTCCTTAATATCCTGCAGCGAGTGGTTGTACATCGCCAGCATTTCTTCAAAATCTTTGGCGGAATATTCGGCGTCGTCGAGCTCGGTTTGTTTGATCGCGTCGACATGGGCGAACATCGGCGGCAGTTCGGTCTTCTTGCCGGCGCGTTCCGACATGCGGCGCATACGGTCGGTCGTGATCGATCCGACTTCAGCGGCGTAAGTGGTCACCATCGAGGTGCCCTTCGTTTCGGCCTTGCTGACCTTCTTTCCGGCTACCGGGCGGGTAGCGCCACGGACGGGATTTCTCTCACCTCCTGGGCGGTTAGGGTTGGTTTTGGCGTTTGTGGTTTCTTCAGACATTTCTGTCTTCCTCCTGATCGTATATCGCTGGCCCTTCCGGGCTGTTTTTCGGACTTAAGCGCACGACACCTCCGTGATTAAGAGTTAATGTCCAACTACGCTACGCAGCCATTTCAATTTGGGCCGAAACGGCAGAACAGTAATATATGTATCGGCCGCCGCTTTGTCAAACGTTCTCCAACAGCGACTTGAGCCGGGCAATTTCCGTCATTACGGCCTGACTCAGGCCGTCGAAATCATGTTTCCCAGTTTCGGCAACGAAGAACTGCGCCGGATCAATCGGTTGTCCGATCGCTATGCCGAGCTTCGCCTTGCGTTTGATCGCGTCCTTAATACGATCCGAACCGAGAATCGCCGCAGGAATAATCGGCACACCGGCCGAGACCGCCAAGCGCGCCATCCCCGGCTGCGGTTGGCCAAGCTCGCCGGTTTTCGAGCGCGTGCCTTCGGGAAAGAAGATCAACTGGTCGCCGCGTTTGAGAATGATGATCGATTGTTTCCAGGCCTGCTTGTCAGCTTCGCCGCGCCGCACCGGAAAGGCGTGATAGGCCTTGAGAATGCGCGCGACTATCGGATTCCTAAACAACTCGATCTTGGCAAAGTAATAGACTCGTCTCGAGAGCACCGATCCCAGCAGCGGCGGATCAAAATTCGAAAGATGATTGCTGGCGATGATCGCTGCTGAGGTCGGGGCGTTCTCGCGCCCAATCACACGCCAGTTGCAGAGCAGCTTGGCGCCGAGGCGTATCAGCCATTGTGAGATTGCGTAGATCAATCGGGCTTTGCGGCAACGCGGCGCGCCAGATCAATGATCTTCTGCACCTGTTCTTCGAAGGTGAGATTGGTTGTATCGAGATCGATAGCGTCCGCGACCCGCGTCAGCGGTGACGCCGCTCGGCTCGAATCGGCATGATCGCGCTGGGCGATTTTCTCCGATTGTTCCGACGACGAACTCGCAACTCCAAGCTTGTCGAGGTCTTTTACACGCCGCTCGGCGCGGGCCCTGATGTCAGCATGCATATAAATCTTCAGATCGGCGTTCGGAAACACCACCGATGTCGTATCGCGACCTTCGGCGACGATCCCGCCATGTCGGCCGAATTCCTGTTGGCGTTCAACCAGCAGCTTGCGCACTTCCGGCTGTTGCGAAACCGGCGTCGTCCCGGCGGTGACTTCGGGCGTTCGAATCGCGGCGGAGACGTCCTCGCCGTCCATTAAGACATGTTGCTCGCCCTCGATCCGACGGAATTCGATATTGGTCGCCTTCGTCAATGCGACCAGCCGCGCTTGATCGGTCAAGTCAATTCCCGCGCGTTGTGCCTTAAGTGTAATTGCGCGGTACATCGCACCGGTGTCGAGAAAAGTGAGATTCAGACGCCGCGCTACTTCCTTGGCGGTGGTACTTTTCCCCGACCCGGCCGGCCCGTCAATCGCAATGACGATGCGGGAGAGCGCTCTGGTTTCTGAAGTAGACATCGAATTGAATATATCGAGATAGACCTTCTATGTAAAGCGCATGCTGGCGACCGCAGGACTGTCCAGGCCGAACGACGGGCATGAACATCCAGAAATTGTCTCGAAGCTGAGCCGCCGTCCGGAGCAGAATTTCGTTTGTCTACCTACCCCCGATGTATCCTCAGTTGATCAAACTCAATTCCACCTACCAACCGCTGATGTTCCTGCCACGCGAAGCGATCGGTCATGCCTGCGATATAGTCCTTCACCACCGTGCGAATCGGTTGATCGTGAAGCCGCTGGCGAAATTTCTCCGGAAGCAGCTTCGGGTCGGCAGTGTAATTAGCGAAAAGATCGTGCACGATTTGGATTGCGAGTCGGTTGATCTTCATCAGTTCTTCATCGCGGTAGAGCTTTGCGAATAACATCGCCTTGAGCTCTTTGGCCGCCGCCTTGACTTCATCTGAAAACCCAACAAGGTTTTCGCGGGCCTGAATGACATCGTCGAACGACTCCACCCGACTCTGCGCCAGTCGCGCCGCCGTCGCGTGAATCAAATCCGACACGCCCCAATTGATCAGAAGCCGAATCAGATGATAATGCCGCTTGCGCGCCGACAACTCCGGATACAGCGCGCGCGACTGCTCGGTGAGCGTGCGAATAATCGGCACGCTCAACAGATCGTCATGCGTGAGAATCGACGAAAAATATCCATCATCCACATCATGCGCATTGTACGCAATCTCGTCGGCAAAATTGACAATCTGTCCTTCGAGCGTCGGCCGGAGATCGGGGTCGAATTCGCCGCCGACCGGCATGTCGTAATCGGTTTCGTGCTTGACAATTCCCTCGCGCGTCTCCCACGTGAGATTGAGGCCGCGAAAGTTCGGGTAGCGGTCTTCGATAAAATCAACGACGCGCAGCGATTGCGCGTTGTGATTGAATCCGCCGTCGTCCTTTAAGACCAAACGCAACGCATCCTCGCCGGCGTGCCCAAAGGGCGTGTGGCCAAGATCGTGCACCAGCGCCACCGTTTCAGCTAAATCTTCATTCAATCGCAATGCGCGCGCAATTGTCCGCGAAATCTGCGCCACCTCCATAGTGTGCGTCAAACGCGTGCGAAAGTGATCGTCGTTTGGCGAGGCAAACACCTGCGTCTTGTGCTTAAGTCGTCGAAACGCCGCCGAGTGTATGACTCGATCGCGGTCGCGCTGAAACTCGGTGCGATAGTCGTGTTCCGGCTCGGGGTATTGCCGTCCGCGCGAGCGCGCGCTGTGCGCTGCGTATGGCGCTAAAAACTGCGCTTCCTGATTTTCGAGAACTTTCCGAGTAACCTGATAGTCCATGCTTACCGCGACCAACGCATACCCAGGCGATGCGATCCGCCCAAATATACATTCTGGCGATAAGCATACTCAAATTCAAATCGCGATTGCGTGAGAATAATCCCCCCGGAAACGTCGGTCGGATTCGATGTCAAACCGAGCAGCAGCCGCAGCGCTTTTGCAACCCGCCACTCCTGGCCGATTGCGAATCGATCCGGCAGGTCAGGATCGAATCGGTGCGTCGCGTGTACGTTCAGGTCTTTCGCCACACACCATGAAAGCGACGCCGTCGCCGTAATCGGCATTCGCTCCGTGTCGTCGCGCCATCGCGACTTCAGGACATTGGCGACGCCGATTCCGACCGCGCCCTTCTTCAATTGGAGGAGCGCGCCGAGCGACACGAACGACGCCGCCTCGCCGCGATAGCCCTCCCCGAACTCGATTCGCTGGTGATCCACCGCAGCCCCAATACGCCAGCGCTTTGCGAAACTCGCAGACGCCGCCATCAGATAACTTCGCTCCCGGTAGTATTCCGACCCGCCGAGGTACGAACCCGCCACGCCGATCGACCAGCGATCGCGATTGTATTGCCCTCCGACTACTCCCAAGTCGAAGTCCGGCATACCAAACAGGCGCGTCGCCACAATCGCGCCGGAAAACTGCGTGCTGCACGACAGCGCCGGATTCTCTGCCAAATCGAGTGGCGAGGAATCGAGCAGCCGGATTGCGCCACCGAGGGCGTATGACGCTGTCGATGCGCGACTGTACTCAAACGCCGCGCTTGCAAATTCAGGAGTGACGAAGAATGCGCCGGTAACGAGAAGCATGCACACGCCCACCGCCGAGAAAGGGCCGCCCACAGACCGGTCCCGCGCCTCGAGGGATTTCCGCGGATTCCCTTCGACCGTCGGCTTGTCACCCTGAGCGGAGCGAAGGGTCTGTCGCGACAGCTTAACGGGATCAAACTGGTTCTTCGCTGCGCTCAGAACGGCATGAACAATGCTAAGTACCTTCATCTCATCGTCCCGCCGCTACCGCGAAGCCGATTTGGTTTTGGTAACGGACTCCGTCTTCGCCGTTGATCAGCAAAACATAAGCTCCGACTGGCAAGCGGCCCGTGTAATCACATCGCCCGTCATAGGCGATTTCGCCGGTCGAGAATTGGCGATGGTCCGCGATGATATGCCGCCTCCGTCCCGCGAGGTCGATGACTTCGAGCGTCAGACCTGTCGCCGGTGGACACGCTATGCTGATGCGCAGCGCCTCATCGAGCGACGGAGCAAAGACGCGATTGACAAGCGTAACTGCGATCTCCCCGCTGAACTGCGACGACACCGAGTTCACTCGGCAAGCCGTCGCGCCGCTCGTATCCGTGCTTCCATGCCATTCGCGGCGGCCATCAGTAAAGGCCGACTCGTTGAGTTCCAGCGATCGGTTGTCCCCGGCGCCGGCAAAAAATGCCGCCGTGTCTGATATCGTGCCAAACTGGTCGATTAACCGCACGACATCACCGTCATTGTTCAAACTTCGCCATCCGTCGACGCCGAGCAGTTTACATCCGTCGCCGTAGAAGGCGCGAAACGCGGCCGTGTCCTGCGCTACGATTGCGTATTCGCCGACGCCAAGGCTGTCGGCTCCCGTCATCTCTCCGGTCGCCGTCGCATCCCCAAGTTGCCAGCCGGCGAGTTCGAGAACATCTTCGCCCACATTATGAATCTCCACCCACTCCGATTCCAGACTGCCTGCCGGATCGCAGAGAATCTCTGTCACGATCACTTCACCTAACATTGACCCGATCGAGATCTCGCCGAAGGCAAGGTCGCCATCGTATCCGATTTCACTGGGAAACTGCGCGATCAATCGATGCCGCCCGAATCCGAGATTCACGAAGTGCGATATCGCAACCGTGTCATCCACAGCCAGATTCGCGATCACCACCTCCGCGATTTTTTCGGCAGGATCGGGAATACGGTCGCGGTTGCGATCATCGTATACGAAAATGGTCGCCTCCGAGATGTCTTCGCTTCCCCGGTTGACCACTGGCAGCTCAAGCCACACACGCGCGGCGATGATTGAATCTTTGCGCACAGCAAACTTCGGCGCAACAAACGCGGGATGGTACTGCAGCCGCAAGGAATTCGGCGCGCACGGAGAGGCTGTGATGCTATCAGGACTGCCTCGCCAACGCCGCTTGCTGAGTACAGAGAGCTGCCACTCATCCGACTCCCACGATCGATTCCCGCCCCAGCCGCGATCAATCGTCAAACTGTCGGAAATCGTGCCGAATTCATCGCGCAAGATGATGTGATCGCCGTCATTGTTGAGATTGCTCCAGCCGGATAAGGCGAACAGATGGCAGTCGCCGCCGTAGTACCGCCGAAATGCAGCCGTGTCTTGCGCCAGAACAGCGATCTGACCGAATTCCAGTTGTCCTGACACAATTTCGAATTGCCGTCCACTGTCTCCGAATGTCCAACCCGCTAAGTCAACGGCGCATGTCGCTCGATTGCGTATCTCCACCCACTCCGATTCCAACTCGCCGGTCGGATCGGAGAGCATTTCTGTGACCAGAACTTCCCCGGTCATGTCTCCGATAGAAACCTCGCCATACGCCCGTTGATTGCTGCTGTCATCGTCTTTCGGTAACACCGCCACAAATCGATATCGCCCCGGACGCCCGCCGATGATGTCATCAACATGCAAGCTATCGCCCGCCGCTAACGAGTCGATCGTGATGATCGAATACAACTCCTCCTCGGTCAAGAGACTGTCACAGAACTTGTTATTGTAGATTCGGTATGTTTCGAACAGCGCGTCGCGACGACCGCGGTTGATAATCGTGTACGCCATCCGAAAGTGGTTCGCACTCGACGAATCGCGAGACAACATGATGACCGGCGATGCAAACGCCAAGTCGCGCTCCGGCGGCAACGGGCGCGTCGAATTCTCCGCACACGGCGTCGCCCCGGCGGGATCGATACAGGGATAAAAGCGCGACCGAAAATCGCCGCCTCCGGAGTCGGCATCTCGCTCCCAACTTCGTCCAATCGTGATGATCGCGGAGTAAGCCAGCGAATCCGAAACGACACCGAATTCGTTTCTCAACTGGAGTACTCCGACAATATCTTCCATGTTCCTCACCCCCGGGAACTCCACCAACTCACACTCCAGTTCCCCATATTGATTGCGCATTCCCACCGGATCCGCGCAGAAGATCATCTTCTCCCCAGCATGGAGACGCATGGGTGGGAGCGCGTGCGAAACAGTATCAGTTGTCAGCGACCATCCGCGCAGCTCGAGCGGATAATCGACTTGACTCCACAGCTCGATCCAGTCTCCGGTCAGCCCGGTGCCGCGCGGCATGAACTCGTTGATTACTATCTCCGCCAGCGTCTCGCCACGAATCTGCATACCACGGATCGTGCTGTCTGCAGCGTCATTCGTCGGCGCAAAACTAATCAGCATCTGCACGCGCCCCGCCGGTTCGGTATACTCGCGCCGCCACACCATCGCCGAATCGACCCCCAGCGCCTCGATCGTCATTGAATCCACATCGTCTGCGGCCGACTGGACGCCGTCAAAATCGCGGTCGAACACCACGCGCAATACGCAACCAATGATGGAACTCAATCCGTCATTTCGAACACCAACCGTCACACGCACCGGCGCGGCAATATCTCGCGGAATCTCGACCTCGACGCTGTCCGTCTGCCAATTGAGATCGAATTCCGCCGCGACTACGGAATTGACGGCGCCGGGCGTCGAACTGGTCGCCGTTGTCGAGTAGCGAAAATTCTCGCGCCGCGCCTCGATCGCCCAGTTCACCCGCTCCAACGACACGCCGTCCGGCGGCGTGCTCTTCCAGACTACAACATCGCTTTCGCCGGTCGAAGTGTCGACGAGCAGTACCGAATCGTTGGAATTGCGCAATGAAAACTTGCCCAGAATCAGAGGGTATGACTCGCTGCTGTGGTCTCCCCAAACGCCACTGCCGTTGCCCCAGCGTTGTTCGAACGAGGCCGAACCGTCCGTCGATACCGGTTTGCGGGAGACAACAGCGAATTGCCTCGGCGCGACTCGAACATTAGCAAGTCGCGAAGTGTCGGCGTTGTCGATGAAGTAATAGTTCTGAAGACTCAGTGTGTCGCTTGAGGCGTTAAACAGCTCGACCCACTCCAGCGCCGTCTCCGACCCCGGCTCATTGATCATCAGCTCGTTGATCACCAGCCGCGGCGCCCCCTGCGCTGCCGCCAAAGCTAATAGCATGAGGATCGAACAGAGCCGCATCCGTATCCACCTTTGCACTACCACCTCGCACTTATCGAATCATTTGTCGATCATAATCGACTGGCCGCACAAGATCAAGCCGATTTAAGTTGCCTGCCCCGGATTTCGCCATTCCGGCGCAGGGAATGTTGAAAACCTCGAAGCGTCGAGCATGGCGCGGTCAGGAATCCTTTCCTGACCGCTTCAATTGCGGCTGGAAGGGATTCCTGCCGCCGCGCGTCGAGTGCATAACGGACCTTTTCAACCAAACGGCAAGCCGGAATCCAGGCACTTCGTCAAGCCGTCTCGCGGCTTGACACTTCCGTCGTTACTCCGTGCAGGGGCGCATCGCAATGCGCCCGCCGATCCTCCGTACGTTACGCCGTTTCGCTGCATGACAAATCCGCAACGGATGCCCCACCGTCCTGTCCCGTCCAGCGGGAATGCGGTGGGATTGGTCTCGTCAGACAGAATCCCCGTGCTCCTGCCAATGCGCCACCACCACAACTCCCCCTTAAGAAAGTGGGTAGCCCCGACCGACGGTCGGGGACGGAGGTTGTCTGCGCTTCCTCTGGATACTCAATTTACCAACCTCGTCTCAACCCGCACCTCCCAGTCCGTAAGTTTGTCTCGTTCCGGATAATACCGCGTCTGCGCCAAGAACCGGAATTGCGCATTGTGTCCCGCATCGACTTCTTGAGCCAACGTCAGCAGCAATCGTTCGTTTCCGCCGCGCTGCCAATCCGAGTCCCGCCAGTCTGCTGCCACTTCCAAGTTCATCTCCTTGTTGACCTGACACCGCACACTCTGCATCCACCGCCATTCCTTGCGCTCGGTTGCTTCACGATGGTGCTGCGCCAGGCGATGAAGCGATTCCACGCGCCAGTGTGCTCCAAACTGCCATTCACTATTGACCGTAACCTGACGACGACTCCGAAGCTCACGCTTGAGATCGAAATCCTCCCAAATCGTCTGCAATCTGAGTTCACGAAGTACGCGATTATCCGGCCGATATGCCGCCGTCACTCGCGCTGCCGCCGCGTCGCGCTCTTCGAGTCGATTACGCCACCGGACGATTTCGCCGACCAGCTTGCGCTTCCTTGTTCCGACTTCACTTTCGATCAGAACACCGCGCCGCCCGGCGCGTTTTTCCGAGTACTCGAAGTCGATTTCGTCGAACCGCACGCCGCTGTAATCGGAATACGCATAGCCGTCGGAATCGAGATTCCAGAATTCCTTACCGTAGTCAAATGCGAGAACCTGAAGTTTGCCGCCGGCTCGTTTCAATGTCACCGAATATTGATGTGCCGCTGCTGCAGAAATTCCCACGCATGACTCGCCGAGAAACCCGAATGCATTGTGGTCAAGCTTCAGCATCGGCGCGACAAATGTCAGTCTCTTCTCTGCGCCTCCGAACTTCGCCAGCCGATGATGCGACACGACGAATCCCCAGCGCACGCGTTCTTGGCCTTTGTCGGTTCGCAGGCTCAGGCTGCTAAAGCCATGCGCGACGCCCTCTTGATGTGACAACTGAGTCGCAACCCGCAGCCCGTTGAAGCTGTGCATGATCTCGATGCCGTTGCTTCGCGCCCGCGTGGGAAACAAGATGCTGTTGGCGAAGTTACTCTGCCGATTCAGCGCGCTGCGGATTGCAAATCCTCCGGTCGAGAGCCGTGACGGCATGCCGCTGCCGAGTACATTGCCGATCTGGATAATCGGAAAATCCGGAAATGCAATGACGAGCTTTCGCGAAGCAACTCTCTCGATCCCGCCGGTCGTGCGCTGCAGACTCAGCTCGGCACGGATTCTGGGGAGAATTGAATTTCCCGTAAGTGCGAAGGCGTCGTCGCGAATCAGTTCTGCATTGTCATCGACGTTGAAGCGATACTTGCCGGAATATGACAATCTCCCCCACTCAGGGTAGCGCTCCGGCGCACGATAACTGAATCGCGGCAGCATATCGGGCAGCATCTGGTGCGCCTCGAGAAACCAATCTCGCATTTCGTCATAGTCTTCCGGAGTGATTTCCCCGTTGCGCAACGCCTCATCAAGTTCTTCAATCGTGCGGAAATATTGATCGACAAAATACAGCGGCAGCGCCGATGCCGTAACGCTCAGCGCGATCACCAAACCCACCAACCTTTTGATGATTGCGTGTCCCACGGCTCAACTCAATCCGAAACGCTTGAGCTTTCGATACAATGTCCGCTCGCCGATGCCCAAAACCGCCGCCGCCTGCTTGCGGTTGCCGCCAACCTTCATGAGCGTCTCGCGGATCAGCTTCTCTTCCATCGCTTCCAATTCCCCGTCGGTTGTCGGACTCGTGAGTGTCCCGCTCATGTTCTCTGCCGGTATCTCGTCGAGCCGGTCGTGAATCAGGCGCTTAAGCTCCACCACCTCGTTGGCCAGATTCATCAGCGCCTGATACATTAGCCGATACCCCGATTCTTCCGGCGTCAGATTGGTGACGACCGGAAGGCTGCGATCTTCCAAGCGATATCGATCCAGCAGCGACGCCACTGTCTCGCGCGAAACTTCACCCTGTGGGCTTGTCACCAGCAGCCGCTGCAAGAAATTCGACAACTCGCGCACATTCCCCGGCCACGAGTAACGCAACAAGAGTTCGACCGCATCGGGCGCGAAATGAATCTGCGACGATAGCCGTCCGAGCGAATGCGCAATGATCGGTAGAATATCCTCCGGTCGCTCGGCCAAGCGTTGCATCTCAATCGTGATCACGCTCAGGCGGTAATACAAGTCCGCGCGGAAGTTCCCCGCTTCGACCTCCTGATGCAGATCGCGGTTCGTCGCCGCGATGATCCGGACGTCCACCGTAATGTTCTTACGTCCTCCGAGCGGCATGAAGGTCTTAGTATCAATCGCACGCAGCAGTTTGGCCTGCAGCCGCGGATGCATCTCTCCAATCTCGTCGAGGAAAAGCGTCCCTTTGTCGGCTCGCGTCAACAAGCCCGGTTGATTTCGATCCGCGCCGGTGAACGCGCCGCGCTCGTAGCCGAACAACTCCGATTCCAGCAAAGTTTCGGGAATTGAAGCGCAATTGATCGAGACATACTCCCGTCCTGCCCGCGGCGAGCTGCGATGCAGCGCTCGCGCGATCAATTCCTTCCCGGTGCCCGACGGCCCCGTCACCAAGACGGAAATATCGGTCGGCGCGACTTGCCGAATCCGTCGCGCCGCGTCACGCAGATTTCGCGAGTGCCCATACATGCCGTTTTCATTGAGCAACTGCCGAATCGCGACCGCATCGCTAATCGACTGCCGCAGATCCTCAAGGTTCGACTGCTTGTCGATGACAGCATCGGCAACAACTTCACTCGGGGGCGACGTCGCATAGAGCAAGATGTCGGTGAGCGGCGATTGCCGCGATACACGCCGTAGAAATGGCGTGCCTTCAACGCCGAGCGCTTCGAAGTCGACCAGCAAGAACGCCGTCGCCTCGCGCGACAACTGCGCTAACGCCTGCTGCGCCGACATCACAGTCGTCACGGTCAGATCTGTATTCTTCAATCCCGACAGCGCCTCGGAAACCAATGGCGTCGGAGCCAGAACCAACAGACGGTACTTTGCGATACTCACCGCCACCGCCTCCGATTGCGGTACGAATGCGCCTTGATTTGCGGCTTGCTCTGATCTTCAATCAGCCGGAAGTCGATCTGCCCGCTTTCGACTGCGACGTTGACCACTTGCACGCGCACTTTGTCTCCCAAGCGCCAGCGCTTCTGCGTGCGCTTGCCGGTTACGACATACCGCTCCTTGTCGACCTGATAGAAATCGCTCTCCAGCGAGTTCAACCGCACCATACCTTCGGCGCCGATCTCCACCAGACGCACGAAAAACCCGACGCCGATCACGCCGGAAATGACGCCCTCGAATACTTCGCCCAGTTGCCGCGATAGATACTCCGCTTGCTTGAGCGCAATCGTCTCGCGTTCGGCTTCCATGATCACGATTTCCTGTTCGCTGCAGTGCTTGCCGATTCGCTCCAGCGCCGACTTGAGTGCGCCGCTTTGCGACTTCTTGTAGCTCCCGCTAAGCGCCTGCTTGAGCACGCGATGCACGATCAGATCCGGATAGCGCCGGATCGGCGATGTAAAATGCAAATAGTGTGGAAACGCCAACCCGAAATGCCCGATATTCACCGGCTGATAAGTCGCCTTCTGCATCGAGCGCACCAGCAGCTCGTTAAGCAGCTCCGCTTCGACGCGCCCTTCCAGCGACCCGATAAACTGCGCGATCAACTTCGGCTGCGGCGGTGATCCGAACGATGCGCGATGCCCGAAGCTCGCGGCAAATTCGATGAAGTTATCAAGTTTGGTTTCGTCCGGCGGCGGATGCACTCGATACAAAGCCGGCAGCCCGCGACCGAGCATCTCTTGCGCCACCAACTTGTTCGCCAGCAGCATGAATTCCTCGATCAACCGGTGGCTGAACTTGCGTTCACGTTTGGCGACGCGCTCGACTATGCCGTAATCGTCGAGAAACACCTTGTACTCGGCTAAGTCGAAGTCGACCGACCCGGCCGTCATTCGCTGATCGTACAGCTTGCGCGCCAACTCCTCCATCAATTTCAATGCTGTCGCCGCGCGTTTGTTTTTCTCAAATCCCTTGCCGCTGTCGAGAAAGTCCTGCACTTCATCATAGTTTAGCTTAGCCGCTGACCGGATTACCGACTCGTGCAGTTTGCAACGGATTACTTTCCCCTGCTCGTCAAGATCGACCATGATACTCAGCGTCAGACGGTCGACTTTCTCTCGCAGCGAGCACAGATCGCTCGACAACTTGTGCGGCAACATCGGCAACACGCGGTCTACCAAGTAAGCCGACGCCGTCCGCTTGCGCGCTTCCTTGTCGAGCTTGGTGTTGGGCTGTACGTAATGACTGACATCGGCGATATGAACCCCCAACCGATAGCCGTCTTTGGTGCGCTCAATCGAAACCGCGTCATCGTGGTCCTTCGCGTCTTCCGGATCGATCGTGAACGTAATCGCCCTGCGCAAATCAAGTCGCCGCGCGATTTCCGCCTCGCTGATCTTCTCCGGGATCGCCGCTGCTTCGGTCTCTACCGCCGGCGGAAACTCCAGCGGCAGTTTGTATTTGTAAATCGTCGAGAGGACATCGACATCCTTCTCGCCGACTTGGCCGATCACGTGCAGGATCTTCCCGCGCGGATAGTCGCGGGGATCGGTCCATTCCTCGAGATGTACCACCACCTTGGTGCCGTCTCTCAGCGCCGTTCCCTTTGGCGGTTCGACACGAATCTCGATTTTCAACCGCTGGTCATCGGGAAGCACAAACGTATGAAACCGCGTGCGAAAATACTTGCCGACCACCTCGGTGTTTACGCGCTCGATGACGCGGACAATTTCGCCGGTCTCGCGTTCGAAGCGGCTGCGCGGCAGCATCCGCACTTCGACCTTGTCCCCGTGAAGCGCCGTGCCCAGCGCCCAATCGCCGATCGCGATATCGTCGCCGCCGGCATCGGGCGAAACAAATCCGCGCCCCGACTTCGTCATCGCGAGAGTGCCGACGATATTCTTCTCCGGCTTCTTCTCGGCCGTGCCGACCCGCCCACCGCGTTGGCGGCCGATCTTCCCGGATTTGAGGAGCTCTTTGACCGTGCGCCGAAAACTGGGGTACTCGTGCGCCGGAATCTTCATCGCTCTTGCCAAAGCGCGAATCCGCAACGCCCGATCGGTGTGCTCGCCAACGAACTCAATGATCTTGGCCTCGAGTTTTTTCATGCGAAAAAACTAAGCCGCCGCCCCTTCAAAGTCAAATTGATCTGTCAATTGTTGCCGGAAAATGTCAATCTGGCAGTAGCCATACATTCTGCGAGATTGTAGGTCGAAAACCCTCATGGTTGTCTCGCCATTCCAAATATCTGTCTGCGGGGTTTCGACTCAGCCGCTTGTAGCTCCGTAGGTCGGGTTCCCAGTGAGTCCCGCACGACAGTGCGGGACGAGCGCGAAACCCGACACTGTTACCTCGTCAGCGAACGCAGAACAAACCTGATAGCGATACGACACGTAAAGAGTTTGCAGGCACGGATTCAGACTCTGTAGGTCGAAACCCCTTAGAGTAGCCGAATGGGTTTGCGTTGTCTGCCAGCGGGGTTTCGACAGACTCACCACGAATTGACATTCCCCCTAATCCCTCCGGCTGCGAATCAACACCTTCGCGTATTTGTTCATATTCTCAAGCACCACGCCGGTGCCGCGCGCCACGCAGGTCAGCGGGTCCTCGGCAACGATCACCGGCAGATTCGTCTCCTGCCGGATGCGCTTATCCAAACCGCGCAGCAGCGCGCCGCCGCCGGTCAGAATGATGCCGCGATCGAGAATGTCGGAAGCCAACTCCGGCGGCGTCTGTTCCAATGATAGACGCACTGCGTCGATAATCGCTCCCACCGGTTCGGTCAACGCCTCACGCACTTGCGCCGACGACACCTTGAGATTTTTCGGCACGCCGGCGACCAGATCACGCCCTTTGATATCCAGACTGTCTTCGCGTTCCAGTTCCACCGCCGACCCAATCTTCATTTTGATCTCTTCCGCCGTGAGATCGCCGATCAGCAGATTGAAATTCTTTTTCAGATAGGTAACAATCGCGTCGTTCATTTCGTCGCCGGCAATGCGAATCGAAGTATTGTTCACGATGCCGTTCAGCGCAATCACCGCAATCTCCGAGGTTCCCCCGCCGATATCGATCACCATGTTCCCCGACGGCTGGTCCACCGGCAACCCGACACCGATCGCCGCCGCCATCGGCTCCTGAATCAAAAACACGTCGCGCGCGCCGGCATTTTCCGCCGAATCGCGCACCGCGCGTTTTTCGACTTCCGTGATCCCCGACGGCACACAGATGACGATGCGCGGTTTCATCAGGAACTTGTGCCGCACGACGCGGCGAATGAAATCCGACAGCAAGCGCTCGGTGATCTCGAAATCGGCGATCACGCCGTCTTTCAACGGCCGAATCGCCTGAATTTCGCCCGGCGTGCGGCCGAGCATGCGGCGCGCTTCCGAACCGATCGCGAGAATCTTCCCGGTGGAAACTTCGACCGCCACCACCGACGGCTCGTTGAGTACGATTCCCTGCCCGCGCACAAACACCAACGTATTGGCTGTGCCGAGGTCGATCCCGATATCATTGGAAAAACGGCTGAATATCGACATTACTCTATTTCATCCCCATATTGCTGCGCCAAAGTAGCTCTTTGAAGCCCAACAGCAAGCTAATTTTTTCAACGCGCTGCTCTCACGTGTTCATGTCACCTTGAGCCGCTGCGCAGGCGAATGGTTTGCCGCCGCCACAAACGCCGCGAAAATCTTGCGGCTGACCGCGTCATAATCCCAAGCCTCCGGGTGCCACTGCACACCGAGCGTGAACCCGTCCGATTCCACCGCCTCGATCACTCTATCGAGTGAATAGGCGCTAACCTTGAGCCCGGCGCCGAGTTTTTTGATCGCCTGATGATGCGATGTGTTGGTCTCGATCTCCGTTTCGCCGACAATCGAATGCAGCAGCGTGCCACTTTCAATCGTTACCGGATGCCGGGTCGAGAAGTCCCTTTCGCCGACCTGCGAATGATTCGTCGCGCCCGGCATGTAGCTCAAGTCTTGGAACAGAGTCCCCCCAAACGCTACATTCATCACCTGCAGCCCGCGACAAATTCCCAAGATCGGCAATCTGCGCTGAAATGCCGCCAGCATCAGCCTTATCTCCCACTGGTCGCGCCGCGGATTCTGCGGCTTGCACAGCGGATCGAGCGGCTCCCCGTAAACTTCGGGATTAACATCCTCGCCGCCGACGAACAGCACGCCATCAAGCAGATCGCAGTATCGATCTACCCGCTCCAGCCGCTCGGTTATCGGTATCGCAATCGGCATCGCGCCGGCATTCTCGACGCATTCGTAGTAGTGTTGCTTGAGATACTCGAAGCGATACGCCGGCTCGACCTTGTAGAAGTGATCTTCCGGCGTCAGCGCCATCACCACGCCGATTACAGGTTCACGCATCATGTTCGCTCTCTCTCAATACTCAAACCACGGCACTCCATTCTCCCGCCCTCAGAAAGCCCACAAGATCCCGACGTGCAGGTTACCCACGTCCGGCACATCCGTTATCCCCAAACACTGTCCATAATCCAAACGCAGCGGCCCGACCGGCGACATAAATGCCAGTCCGGCGCCGATGGTCACCGCCGACTCATCAAGACTCATTCGCCGCAGTTTCTCGCTGATCGCGCCGAAGTCGACAAACAGCGCGCCCCAGAACTTGCCGACCAGTTGTCGCCGGGCTTCGATGTTGAGCAGCGCCGATGCTTCACCGCCCAAAGGTTCGCCTTTCTTGATCAGCGGGCCAAACTCGCTTTCCGGGAACCCGCGAATTGAGTACGCACCGCCCAAAAACAACCGATCGTCGAGCGGCACGTCATCGGAAGTTCCGAATTCATTGACATAACCCAGCCGCACTCGCGTCGCGAAGACGGTGGTATTTCGGAACACCTGATAGCGCGACCAACTATAAAGCAACTTGATGAAGTCGTTGTCGCCGCCAAGAATTCCCCCGACATACTCGAAACGATACAACGTATACGATCCCGTCCGCGGATTGAACCGACTCTGAATCGGACGGCTGTCGCGCTCCAACTGCAATATGAACCGTCGATTCACGCTGATGCCCAAATCCCGGCGCAGGGCATCACTGGTAACGGTGGCGTTGGTGTCCGCGGTGATGTTAATCTCCTCGAAGTTCAGCGAGGTCGACAGTTTGGTCTTGAGCGAGAACTCGCGAACAATTGTCCCGTCGGCGCTCACCGAGCGAATGCGCACGTTGCTGCGCGGCGAGGGCGCCCGCGGTTCGTACTTAAACGTCATAATCAGCGGCATGCGAATCTTGAAGAGATACGGCTCGGTGTAGACGAACTGGAACGACGGCCGCACCACCACCGCCGAATCTTTGATCGCGAAATTCGACCGGACACTCAAATTCGCGTTTCGCGCCGTTCCCAGAATATTGCGGTCACCAAAGGTCGCCAGCGCGTTCAGCGCCACGCCGGCTTCTTCGTCCTGAGCCGCGCCGCCGCCAAGCGCGACATAGCGCGGCGGCCGTTCGACGGCCGAAATATAGAAGTTCGGCTGCAGACTATCCGCGGCGCTCATCGAATCCGGCAACCGTAAAGTGACGAAGTTAAACAGCCCGGTGCGAATCAGCCGCTGCTGCGACTCCAGAAACTTGTCACGGGTATAGATGTCGTTCCTCTTGAACGTGATCTCGCGCCGGAAAACTTGCGGACGCGTGCGGAGATTCGTGTCCGGAATTACGTCGCCAAAGAGCGCCAACTGGTTCCGTGTAATGTCAATCGCCACGGCCACGGCGGCCCGTGCGGTATCCTTGACCGCCGTTTCTTTGATCACCGCGTACGGATACCCCCGGTTAGCGAAAACCGTTTTAATTCCATCGCGCGCCGCCGCCAGTTTCAGACTGTTGTAAACCGCGCCGACGCGCAATTCGCGCGCGGCCAACATGACCGGATATTCCTCCGCGCCGATGTCGCCGCCGATATCGACAGCCGCGATCTTATACAGCGGCCCCTCGTCGATCGACACTTTGACGACGACCTGGTTCTCAGTCGCGCCCGGCTCGAGGTTGATCTCGACGTCGACGTCGTCGAACCCTTCCGTGCGATAGAAGTACTCCAGCAGCCACTTGTCGCGCTGCAGATTCGCCTTGGCATACCGACCCTTGCGCTTGAGTCGCAGGCTTTGCCAGAAACCGTTTTCGCGCGAGTAAAGATTCTTGCGGATTGTGTTATCGTCGAAATTGCGATTGCCGGAGATTTCAATTCGCTCGATTATCGGTCGCCGCGCAATCAGCTTGCGGGTGCGATCGCTATTCGTCGCGCCGAGAACGAGGCCGGCTGTGGCCGCAATCAGGAATGCCAATAGCGCGGCTCGTCTCACTTAAACTCCCAGTTGAGCAAGAGCGATAGCCGCCACAGCCGGTCGCGATCATATTGACCGCCCAAGGCGATGTGCCGCCCCAATCGATACTCGGCGCCGTAATCCGCCCGGCCGTCATTGATCCCCAGCGAAGAAACATACGTGTAAACATTCGGCAGCGTGTAGAGGCCGAACGACACCGCCGCCGATGGATCCTTGCCATCTTTGGAATAAACCGGTTCGATGCGAAACTCTTCGAGACCCACTTGTCGTTGAAAAGCCTGTCCGGCAGCGGTAGTAAAAACTCCCAGCGCGCGTTGCTGGAAATCCGACCCGAAGCCCGCACTACCCGTACCCGAAGCCGTCTGGTTTGCGATCAGTAAGAGCAGCAAGTCCTCATTCGAGTATTGCGAACCCTGGGCCGCGCCGAACTCCGGCCTCGACAGCGTCCCGCGAATCTGCGCCTGCACATCGGTCAGGCCGCTGCCGCCGAGCTCGGCGCTGGCATTTCGTAGTTGCGTCGTCACGTTGATAAAGAGCTGCGGATCCGGCTCTTCGATGTTATCGAACTGCAAATAACTGTCTTCGAGAATTTTGAAATTGAGATCGGCCAAGTAGTAACTCCCGCGAACGATATTCAGTCGCCCGAAGTAGTTGTCGAACGCGTTCTGCCGCCGTACCAGAAGCTGACCATCCAGCACCATGTTGACGTCGGAATTTCGCACCCGCACTGATGCCGGCAAAAAGTCCATATTGATCGAGTAGTCCCACAGCGCCAGCGTATCGGCGGCCTCGATCGCCTCGATCGTGCGCTCGTCGTCGAATTCATCGAGATACTCGGCCTCCATGACGCTGACTTCGCCCTCGATCAATGGCGGCGTGGCGCCGCGCACCGAAAGCTCAAAATCGGCGCGACCGTAAATCTCGCCGAGATCGTACTGGAACGGCACATCGAAACCGACCGCGGTTAGCTGATAGTCCCAAATGTCGCGATTGATGATGTTTACCTCCCCGGCGGCGCGCACCGTACCCGACCGCCACGACGATCCAACCAGACTTCGTTTTTTGTGGCGCACCACGCCTTCGGCCCACTCGATAATCACTTGCCGGCCGTTCGATGATATCTGTGCGTTGATTTCCTCAATCGGGTTGGCCATCTGATAGACTTTGACCCGGCCGTTCTTCAGCGTGAATAATCCCTTCGTTTGCGGCTGCTGCGGTGTGCCGTAGATGTTCAGGTCGACCGCAAAATCGCCGGTCAGCGATTCGATGTCCTCGTTGAACGAAGCCACGATTCCCAGATCCGTTCCTTGCGACTTGAGATTGATCTGCAGCGGATTCTCCGGCACATAGACAATGCCCGAATCGAGATTCATCACCAAAGGATACTCGCCGGACGCCGTCACATCGAAGCCCCGGTACTTGAGTTCAAACTCCGCGAACCGGAGCAGCGAGTCGGCGAAGCGCAACTCGGTCGCCAGATTGCCCAGCGAATCCGCGCCATAAACCAAATTGTTGACTCCACCGGTTGCAATGATCACCGGATTTTTCAAGTGTCCGGTCATCCGCACGTCGGCTTGCAATTCGCCGGACACCAGCGAATCGTAACCCAGATCGACGAGCCAGCTGTTGAAGTCGAAACTTTCGGTAATGACATGAAGATTAATTGTTGTGTCGAATCCGTAAATGCAATCGAGAGCGATGCGCCCCTCTCGGCCCGCCATGATCAGATCGCGCACTTCGATCCGGTCGGCGAGAAAGTCAAGCGCCGCCGGTTGCGCATTCGTGTACGACAACGTGTCAAATCGAAATACGAAATCGCTGACCTTCACGAACGCCGTCGAGTCAACGATCGTCGCCGTCGCGCGCCCGTCCATCTGATACCGGTCATGAAACACCGTCGCGCTATTGATCGTCACGAAGTTCGAATCCAGATCAATCGCGGCCTGCACCGAGTCCGCCGGCAGATTCCACACATCGCTCGTCCACGCGTGAAGATCGACCGTTCCCCGCTGGCCGTAGAGAAACGAGAGAATGTCGAAGTCGGCCACCAACGAGTCCGTCGAGAACCCATAAAAACTGCAGGAATCGCCGTAAAATCGTCCGCGAATATTCGGGTCCAAGACCGGCCCGTCAACTTCATAAGTCGAGTAAGCTCCGCCCGACAATTCTTCAATGAACAGATCGCCCCAGAAATCCTGCAACTGTGTCGTCGCGAAATCTCCGCGCAACTGCATCTCGCCGTCGTAACGCACGACCCCTTCGGCGGAAAACCGCGAGTGCTCGTACCACAGCGTGAAATCCGGCTGGAAATAAATATCCTCGACATTCAGGCTGATTTCGCCGACGAGCGAATCGTAACGCACCCAATCGAACCGACCAGGGCCGGCATCTATGAACAGATCCATATTAAAGCTGTTGGCGCCCAGTCCGGAGCCGCTCAGTTCGACGCTGCCGTTCATCCGCGACGGAAAGGTGTTGGGTACGACTTTGTTTAGATCAAAGCCGCGCACTTCCAGGTTGGCGCCGAAAGTCTCCGGTCGCGATTCGAAATTGATCTCCAGGCCGCCGCGCATTGTGCCGCCGAACATCTGGCCATCGAACTCCGTCAAACTCAAGATCCCGCGATCGAACGTCAGGTTTGAACGGAACGGTCCGAGCTCGCGCTCGTAGAGCACGCCTCGGGCATCCGCCGTACCGCTAAACAACGCCGGCCGGCCGGTGAGCTTAGCGTCGAAATCGAACCACCCACGAACTCCGATACCCAACAGCGCTCCCAGTTCGGTAAGCGACACGTGCGAGTCGCGCAGTTGCACGCGAAACTGCAGCGAATCGGCCAGCGGGTACAAGCCGCCCGCGACGATCACAGATGAATCAGTGATAATCTGCAGCGAATCGACACCTAATTGCCCGTTGGCCAGCGCGAGGCCGGCTTTGAGCGAGCGCAGATGGAATCCCCGCTGCGGATACTGGAGCGCCAACGAGTCCACCTTCACGGTCAACACCTGATCCTGCAGGCTGCCGGCGCAATTGAGAAACAAACTGTCGATGAGAATCGTCTTGGGCCGGCGCTGCCACTGAAAACGTCCGCCTTCGACTCGCAATCGCCCGACGGTCACATCCGGCAGCGGCTTCGTTTCTTTGGCATCGGCCGTCTGGCGACCGATCCTCGGCAGCAGCGGTCGATTGAGTGAATCCGACTGCAGAACCACCAAGGGGGCCGTGATCACCACCGAATCGATAACCCACTCTCCGCGCCACAATCGACGAGCGTCGTACCAGCCTTCGATCTTGTCGATCCGCACAATGCGGTATGACTGGTCGGGCATTTTCGTATCGACCCGGACGTTCGCGATAGTCACGTCGCGCAAAATCGACCCGCCCAGGTCTTCAAACTCGATATGCACGTCGTAACGCGACTCGATATAACGCGCCAGCGCCCAGTGCATCACCTTATGAACCAACGTCGTTTCGGTAATCAGATAAAACGTCAGCAGTACCGCCGCCAGAAATCCCAGAATCAGCGCAATCGGGATATGGAACAACGTTCTCATTTGGCGTACACCTGCTCGATTGTAGCCCGCAGCAACTCGGCTTGTTCGCGTGTCAGCAGGGCCGTCGTCATCAGCCCCAGAATTGCGCTCTTCTCAGCCCCAAGATTTTTCGCGCCGCGAATGTGGCTGTAAAGCTGAACGGGATGACCCGAGATCGTGAGAAAGGTGATACTCGCTACTTCGCGCTCCAACGGCGATGGCCCCGGCCGCGACAACACCTTGCCGTAACCTTCGACGACCATCCAATTCGCCAACTCCGGCGACACCTGCGCCATGTTAGAAACGAGTTGGTGGTAGTTCGGCCGATAGATCTTCGCGCAAAGGATTTCGCCGCGCTCGCGCCACTCGCCGGGTTCGTCGCCATCGACAAACTCCGGCAACTTCAATCCGCGTTCCCGAACCGACTTGGTGAACACTTTGGCGGCCTCGATGGCCTGCGCATATCCGAAAAACAGGTACGATTGCAGCATCAGTTCGTAAGCCGCCGGCACATCAATCGGCGACGGCACAAAACTGTCGAAGTCCGCACGCAGGCGTTCCAGGTTTCCCGGAGCCAGCCGCGTCGCGAATTCCGCAACTGATGACATGCGATCCACTGCTGTCTACCTTCCCATCAAGAGATACAAATCAGCAAATTAAACTAACGCAAAACATCGCCGCGCAGCAACAAAAACGCGCCGCCGAACTCGTTTCGGCGACGCGCTTTGTCAACCAGCAAAAAGGAGGTATCTATCTTGACGATGCGTTTTGCAGCAGCGGCGATGTGCTCGGTATCCGCCGCGGCGGAATCACGCCATAATTCACGTCGTTGTCGATCCGCTGATAACCGGCGGCCCGCACGAATTGAGTCTGCGCGCGGCGCTGCGAATTCAAATGCTGCATGTACGCCCGATACAGCGAATCGATCTTGCCCCGATCCACCTGCAGCGACCGGACATTTTGCATCGTTGTCGCCCGGTACTGCGACCGCTCACCCGACACACCAATGATGTTTTCGTAAACCGAAATCGGCTCCTGCTGCCGCGGCGAACGCACGAACTGCTGATCCACCACCGTTGGCGAGCTTGCCAGCGAGGCTTCGTCTTGGTTCGTGTGTGTCGGCGCGCTGCTCAAAAATACGATGGCCAGCACCGCGCTCACGCCGACCACGGCCAATCCCGAAGTCCACGCCAGCGAGCGACGCCAAACCGACGGCGCCGGCTGCGGCAAGTAGCTCTCGGTCGGGCGATGCTGCTCCGCAAAAATGCGGTTCATCAACTGCAGGTTGAAATCTTCCGGGATGTGCGTCTGCGGCAGTGTTTTGGCGGCGCTAACGATTTCTTCAATGTAACGCTGTTCGCGTTCGCAACTTTTGCAAGATCTTATATGCGTCTCCAGTTCACGTGTCAACTCCGCGTTCGATGTACCATCATAGGATGCTGATAGGTAAGACCGAACCTTTCGACAATTCATAGGTCTCCTCCATCCGCGGCTTGAGACGATTGCGCAGGATCGCACGCGCCCGGTTCACCCGGGACTTGACCGTGCCCAATGGCACATTCAAGACTTGAGCAATCTCTTCGTAGCTGAGATTGTCCACGTCGCGCAATACAAAGGCCGTTCGATATTTCTCGGGTAAACGCTTGATCTCGGTATCCAACAGGTTGCGCAAACCGCCGTTGTTCTCGACCTTCTCTTCCTTCGCCGGCAACTTGTCGGAAAAATCGAAGATGTCGAAGAACTTGATCTTCTTGCGCCGACGCAGTTCGTTGCGCGCCAGATTCAGCGCGATCGTATATACCCACGTCGAAAATGCAAACCGAAAATCGTACGACATCTTATGTTGCCAGACGCGCAAGAATGTATCCTGAAGCAAATCGTTCGCTTCCTCTTCCGAAGAGAGCATGCGATTGAGCACGTTGAAGAGACGGTCCTTATAGCGATTGACGAGCGTGTTGTAGGAGACCATATCGCCTTCCTGCACACGTTTCATCAACTCCAGATCGGGCAACGACTCTCGGTTCAGCATACTGTCCTTTCGTAGTGGTTGACTGCCACCTGCTATCTCTTGATACACAACCGCCTTATCCGGCGTTCCCAGATTTTTACGCTCCGATTTCCGATTTCGCTTCATTTTCATCACGGCGAAAAAACCTTTCCGGATCGTCCTCGATCCCATAGATTGCGTAAAGCGAATCTTGTGCCGAAAGGATGAAAAGTGACCGTTTCTGATGCCATAAAAGCCCGCCATTCGATCCGGAATTTCAAGAAGCAACAGGTTGAACCAGAGAAGCTTACGGCCATACTCGAAGCTGCCCGTTTAGCCCCTTCGGGATGGAACGACCAGCAGTGGCGCTTCATAGTCATTCGCCACCCGGAAACGCTCAAAAAAGTGGCGCATGCCTGCGATGACCAGATGCAAATCAGTGAGGCCGATCTGGCGATCTGTTCGGTCATTCCCGACTGTCTTGGTCTTGACCCCAAGAAACGCGACATCCGGCTTCAAGACATCGCCGTCGCCAATTCGTTCATGATGCTGCAAGCCGTCGAACTTGGACTGGGTACCTGCTGGATCGGCGCCTTCAACGCCTGGCAACTCCGCCGCCTGTTGAAAATCCCCGAAACCGCCGAAGTCCACTCATTGCTGGCGATCGGTTACCCGCATTACACCCCCGCCACCACCGACCGCAAACCACACTCCGACATCTTCCGCGGCGAGGACTATCTGCGAACGCTTGAATTGTGATCAGCTGATCCAGTGACATACGGCGCCCAACATACATTGGACTCGACTTTGGCTGGCTGTCACGGTGTACTGGAATTAGCGATGCCCATAAACCCGCCCGATGCTGATTTCGCAGCGCACACTTTCCGCATCTTTACTTGCACGCCGCGCAGGGCGCCGGACCACCGGAAAAGATGTAATTAATCAAGTACACGGCATCGGCGATGGAGATCGCGCCGCTGCAATCGGCGTCACCGGACGCGAGCGGGTTCGGCGCTGGTCCGCCGGCGAAGATGTAGTTGATCAGGTACACCGCGTCCGCAATCGACACCGCGCTGCTGCCATCGGCGTCGCCGCAGGCAAATGCTCGCGTATTGTTGATCAAGATCGACACGTCGTTCGAAAGTTTGTTTGCCACGGCAATGTCGATTTGGCCATCGCCATTGAAGTCGCCCGTGCAAAGACTTGAAGCGTTTAAACCCTCGTCATCGATCCATCCGGCAAATGCGAAAGTTGCGTATCCGGGCGTGCCCGTGTTGCGCAAAATCGTAACATCCCTGACGCCCCCACTGCCCCCTCCCTCATTGGAAATCGCCAAGTCCGGTTTACCATCGTTGTCAAAGTCGGCGGCTCTGATGCAGGAAGGTTGACTGACAATGCCCGCGCCATATTCGGCTCCCCAAAAAGTACCGTCACCCAAATTCCTCAGAACTGTTACGCCTGGGGCGCCAAAGTCGGCAGTTGCGATGTCAGGGAAACCGTCGCCATCAAAGTCGGCTGTGCAGATTTCATAGGGGTTGGCGCCGGTTCCGTAAAGGCCCGAATGGGCGAAGCTAATGTCACCACTAATTGCAGATGTATTCTCGTAAATCGAGACAAAATGAGTATTGTATAACACAATGGCAATATCGTCTAAGTGATCAGGATCAGGTATGAAATTGGCGGCGCAGGCTCGAAGGTTACCGGCACCAACAGCAAAATCCCCCCAATCGGTATAGAGGAAGCAGTCGCTGCCTCTGCGAACTTCCACGAAGTTCAACCCAAAAGAGATGAGTGCAGCGTCTTCCTTATCGGATCCCAGTTTAAAGGCGCCAAAGCAAATTGATCGCGAGTCGGGACCTGCAGCATAGGAGTATGGAATGGGCCAGGCAGATAGCCACTCCCAGACTTGGGGACTGCTCCCAGCAGACAACCAGGCAAAGCCCCAACAGTAGTTCTTGGTTACAAATGTAGGTGAAGATACATAAAAGTCGTTAATCAGATAGATAGAGCTGCCTGTTTCGAGTCCACCGAAAATCTGTACATTGCCACCTTCGTAACAGGCGACCGCCAATGAACCACCATAAGGCTGGTATGCAACAGACCAAGGTGCCGCGCCGACCTGTATCTTCGTCGGGGGTTTGAATGAGATTCCCGCGACAGGCTCTGCAATCGAGACGACAACGGTGACGACTGAAAGCAAGCTCCCAATTACTCTCGCAAACAACATTTCCGCTCCCCCCGGACTCGTTTTCTCCGGGACTATCTCAGGTTTTAATGATCTTATTGATTTATATAATCCCCATTCTCCGGTTTGTCAACAACAAAATTGACTTTTTTGCCTATAATACAGACCGATTCAGTCCATGACAATTCGGAGGCGCCCCACCGTTCGGGAGTGTTGAAAAAGCCCTATAGGTTGTCACCCTGAACGAAGTGAAGGGTCTGTTTTCGTTCTGGCACAAGGTCAAACAGATTCTTCGCTGCGCTCAGAATGACATGAATCCAGTTCTGTAGGTCGGGTCGCCAGTGAGCGCAGCGAGCGCGGAACCTGACATCGTTGCTCTCGGAGAGGCGTCTCCGCCGCCGCTAAACTCCCCTTTACCAAAGGAGATCGTCCCACGCTTTCAGCGTGGAACGGGAATTGTCTTCGTGCATCGTAGACCCTCCGTCCCGTCATTCCGGCGAAAGCCGGAATCCAGCTTAGTCGGTTCTCAGCTCTGCAGTT
>CAZTYE010000017.1:0-39395 GCA_964617645.1 uncultured Ignavibacteria bacterium | reverse complement strand
CAGATTCTTCGCTGCGCTCAGAATGACATGAATACGGTTTTTCAACAGTCCCTTTGTAGGAGCGGCTTTAGCTGCGATTTGACCAGTACTGCGAACTCACCATCGATTTTGTTTGACACCTGGCCGACGGTCGCGGAAATTGAAGGGATGAAGATGAAGGAATCCATTAACTACCGCCGCACGCAAGAAGCCGACCTGCTGGAGTGCGGCAATCTGATCATGGCGTCATTCAACGACCTTCGCCGCAAGAACAACATGGCGGAGATGAAATTTCAGTTTACCGAACCCGACCCGCACATGGTCCATTGGTGCAAGAGCGATCCGGAGGGGACATTCGTCGCCACCCATCGGGGCAAAATTGTCGGCTACACGCAGGCGCTTGTTCGGGACGACGAGTGGTATCTGGGATTTCTCTTCGTGCTTCCCAAGTATCAGAGTCTCGGCGTCGGGGGCAAGCTGCTCAAGAAGGCGATGGATTACGGACGGGCGCAGGGAGGCGTCAAACGCTGGGCGCTGGCGACATTTGCCTACAATCCGCAGGCCCTCGCCGTGTACAGCAAGCACGGGATGACGCCGCAATCTGCTGTGCTGTTCATGGATCGTACCGCCAAGAAGGGCGGGGTATTGAAGCCGATCAAGCAGACAAAGACCTTTGCCGTCAAAGTCGAAACCGGACACAAACTGATCAATCGACTAACCAGGCTGGATAAAAAAGTTCGTGGCATTGCCCGACCGGAAGAGCACTTCTTCTGGCAAGACTCACCGCATCATCGCGTGCTGGTCATGTACGAAGGCGCTACACTTGCCGGTTACTGTGTTATAAGCGACAAAGGCGCTATCGGTCCGATTGCGGCAGCCAAACCAGAGTGGTTGGCGCCGATTCTGATTCAGGGCGCCAATTACAGCCGGGCACAGTTCCCAACGCGGCAGTGGCTGCAGGCGCACGGCGCAAACGTGCCGGTAATGATGATGCTGCTCAAGAACGGATTCCGGGTGCTGGAGTGCACCACCGTAATGGCGAGCGAATCGTTTTCCGATCCGGCTCGCTACATTCCCGGGCATCTGGCACACTATTGAGAGTGCTCTTGTTAGCGCCAAGCCTCGACTCCGTCTATCAACCTGTTGTCGATAGTGCCGTAATCACGGAACTACTACTGCCCAAGCGGGTTATTATCACTTAGTATGCGTCAATTCTATCTCGCACTGGGGGCCGGAACATTTGTGCTCCTCTTGTCGCTTGGACAAGTGCTGTTTTTGCGCGTGCTCAACACCATCTGGTGGCGCCACCGCGTCATCAAGCGCATCTCCCTGTCGCTGATGTGGTTTGCCTTGCTAACCGCCGGACTCTGGGCGCTGGTGGTCTACTTTCGAATTTCAACGGCGCTAACCTACGCTTTTGCGACGTTGACCTCTATTGCCGCGGTGCTAAATTTCGCGCTCTTGGTGTCGCTACCGTTTTCCGGAATTCTGAATACGATCGAATACTGGATCGCCAAAATCCAAGCGCGCAAGCGCGCCGCCCGTGATACTGACGCCCCCGAGAATCCGCAGCGCCGCATGGTCCTTCAGGGCGCGGCGGCATTTTTTCCGCTGAGCGCCGTCGCCCTGGGTTCGGGCGGGATGACCAAAGCCTTTTTGGCGGTGGATGTCCGCGAGATCCCGTTTTTCTATGAAGACCTTCCGCCGGAACTGGATGGTTTTCGCATCTTCCACTTCAGCGATTCGCATCTCGGTCCGTACGTCGACAATTCGAATGTCGAAGCGTTGATGGAACGCGCCGAGCCGTTTAAGCCGCATCTGACCTTAATCAGCGGCGACATCGCCGACGACTTGTCAATGCTGCCCGACTGCATCAAGTTGATTGAACAACTCAAGTCGCCCTACGGCGCCTACGCGTCCATGGGCAATCATGATTACTATCGCGGCGCGGCGGAAGTGATCTCCAGCTTCGAGCGTTCATCGATACCGATGTTAATCGATACCGGCGCGGCGATCCGTGTCGGTGCCGCGCAGATTTACGTCGGCGGTGTCGACGATCCGCGCCGCATGGGTGAGCCGGTGGATGATTTCCTTCGCGGTTCGGTCGAACGTACGCTGCGCGCGGCGCCGGAGAAGTCATTTAAGATTCTGATGAGTCACCGCCCGAGCGGATTCGATCATACTGCCGAGCGCGGCGTAGCGCTAACCCTCGCCGGACATACACACGGTTGTCAGGTCGGATTCATGGGCAAGCCGATTTTCAATCAATGGGGCGGCGAACGTTATGTTTGGGGTAAGTACCAGATCGGAAAATCGCAATTATACACTTCTTCCGGGGTCGGTCACTGGTTCCCGTTCCGCCTTGGTTGTCCGACCGAAGCGCCGATCATCGTGCTCCGCAAGGGCAAAGACCCGGCCCTGGTGTAAAAAATCCTGTTACAGCGCAGTTGCTGGGAAGACACCCCTTCATCGCGGTTCGTTTTCACCGCTTGCATCTCGAAACCGCTGCCAATGTTGGGGCTTTCCGTAGGAGCGACTTCAGTCGCGACCCGTTTTCGTGCGCTGCCGCAGCCCAAAGCCGTTCCTGCAGGCCGGGAACGCGCGAATGAACTCGCTCGCCGATTTGTAGCGGCAGCTATCGACTAACCGACGAGAATTCGATCTTCCGTTTTCGGCGGCGCCGTCATCTCTTCGCGGCGGGTATTCTGTAACAAACGAATCGAGTCAACAATGCGCTCGGCATGACGCTTGATTGCCACGAGGTTGCGCGAAGCATCCTCGTCGCGCACCGCAATGGTGGCCAGCAGGTGATTGGTGCGCGCCATAATCGCCGTCAGCGGCGTCGCCACGCGCTGCGGCAATTCGGCGAAGAGGTCGCTGAATATTTGCCGTTGTTCCAGTCGATCGACGCGCTGTTGTAAGCGGAGATTCGACGCCGTGCGGGAAGTGCGATCCAGCACCTGCGTGATGATCGCCGCGACTCCGCGCGCAAACAGAGTCTCGCCGAGCGAGAAGTGATTGCGTTCCCACGAACGCAGCTCGACGATATCGAGCATGCCGAGCACGCGGTCTCCCGAAACCAGCGGAATCAGTAGCGCCGAACTCAATCCGGCCAGCAGTGTTCGCGAAATTTCGGCATCGGTCACACGCGTGCGCTCTTCTCGCTGATTGATGACAACGAGATGTCGATTGCGAATCGCCTGTTCGTGCCACGGCGCGTCACTCAGTGCGACGCTTGGATTGGCCGTCGCCCGGCCGCTGACATCGCGCGCCGAAGCCTCTCCTAATAGCTCAAGCATGTTGCGGCGCGCGTCAAAACGCCACAAACGACAATACGTGGACGGTAGCTTGGTGACAGTCGTCTTGAGCAGGTCGTGTAGCTGCGTATCCGGCGCGGCATCGGACATTGCCGACTTCAACGCCGCCGTCAGATCGAGGATTTGCCGGTTGACGGCGATCATGCCGTGCTCCAGCGCGTCGATGCGAATGAGTGGCAGCAGCGTGGTCGAGATCTCCTGCGCCAGCGCTTCTCCGGTTTCACGGCTGAGAGACGGCGTCGATGCGGCGAGCGTCACGGCGGCAACCACCTGGTTCTGCACAACCAATGGAATCGTCATGGCGCAAACGGCGCCGCAATTTCTGAGCCAGCGATCATCCTCGCACGGCGAGTCGGCGAGCTGGGCAACGAAGTCCAGTTCGGGTCGCTGAAACAGCGCCGCTAATCGCGTGAACTTCGTCGAGATCTGTCGTTCCCGCTCCGAAAGCAGATTGCGACCGCGGCCGATACAGTGCTGCGTCACCTGAAATCCCCTTGGTTCAAAGACCGCGATGCGCAGAAGATCGAAGTCGACAACCTCTTGCAGTGAATCGTAGATCAGCGGCATTGCCGCGGCGAGGTTGTCGGCGTTGACGAGCCGTCGTCTCAACTCCGCGAACACGTGCTGTCGTGGTGTTGCCGGCAACTGCTCGGCGCCGATCGCGGCGGCCATCGCGACGTCGACAAGACTCTGGGCCAGCGATAATTTCTCGTCACCCGGAAGCTCCCGCTGCGGCCATGTAATCAGTGCCGCAACCAATCCGCGGCGACGCCGCACGAGCGGCAAGAGCATCGCCGGATAGCGCGAGTTTCCGATTCCCTGCGGCAGGAACACCAATTGACCGGCGTCGAGCAGCAGATGGTGGATGGCGAGTTCAGCTACGGGGATCAATTGCTCCTCGCGATATGATTCCAATTTAACCGCGTCACCGTTGTGATCGAATTCGATCCAGCCCGAGACGGTGCATCCCAGGTGGCGCGAAAGAGCGATTTGCATTCTTGCACAACGGCCGTCGCGCACGTCGGCCAGCGCGTCACGGGCGGCATCGATAAATTCAAGGCGCCGAAGCGCCTGCTTGGCGGCGCGGTTCAGATCGGAGAGTCGGCGCGTCCATTTAAGTGCGCTGAAAAGTACAAGCCCGGTTCCCATCAGTCCCAGAGCGGCGATTACACCATACGTCAGATACGGTGAAGGAATGATCGCGATGTGAATGGCAAACGGCGATTGGGCGATAGTATGAATCGCCAGAGCCGTCACGATTAACAGAAGCCCGAGTTCTACCTGAAGCTTGTTGAGTCCCGTATCGCGGACTCGATCACTAAGCCGCGTCGCCATAAGCGCTGCAAAAATGACAATTGGTAGCAGGATATATTCAGACACAAGGAACCTCCCCGATGTGATGCGTTCCACCGGTGTTCCCTGTATCGGCAAATCGGCGCAAAGTCTTAGCGCGACAATGGCCTAAGGCGTAAGTCCGCGTGTTTCAAAATGGCGCGCGACATCCGTCACGCTGAGAATTCCCCGATCGATGATGAATCCGCTGGCAAGGCGGTTTGGCGTTTCCTCGAGTAGGCGACGATGATATCGCACCGAGCCGTGAAGGCGCTGAACGATCTCCGGCCGCAGTATGCGCCGCGAACGCGGCGCCAGTTTGATTTGTTCAGCGATGACGTAGGCGGGAGTGCCAATATCTTGAGCGGCGCTGAAAAGCGTATACGTGCCGATCTTGTTGGTGAAATCGCTCTCATCGATCCAATCCGAGCCGACGAATACGGCGGCGCACTCGCGCAAAAAGGACAATCGCGCGTCATCCGGAAACGTCGTCACACTATATCCCGCGGCGTTCAGCCGCTGGGCAACCAGCATGCCCTCGTGATCCGGCGCCGCCTCAGAAATGTAGATTGGTGTCTGCCGGCTGATCGTCGCGACAATCGCGCGCACAGTGGTCCCCGAATAGCTGTGGAGCATGATCGGGCGCGAGTCGCGCGGCAGCGAACCGACAAGTTCGGCGATCTTGCGATCGGCTTCATCAATCTGTCGACTGAGTTCCGCAACGCGTTCGCCGACATTTTCGACGTCGCCGAGCTGATCGGCAAGAAACTGAAACGGCGCCATCTCGGGATGTACAGCTCGAATCGCAGCGGCTAACCCGCGATTGTCAACCGGTTCCGTCAAGTGAGTCGCGATGATATCCAACGCGTCGCGATACAATTCCGAGGCGCCGCGGAGAACATCATCCGCGAGCGGCCTAAGCAGTGGCGTCCAGCTGGGCATGGACTTTCAGCGTGTTCTTGAAGTGAATTTTGGCGACTCGAGCCAATGCCGCCTCGCCGTGCTTGCGCACTATCGCGGCGCCGGCCTTGTCGACAATTGGACCGGCCCCTTTGGGAACCGTAATCTCAACCTCGCGCGATAGTTGGTCCAGTCGCTGCAGAAACTCGGCGCGGGCAATGATCGAAGCCGCCGCCACGGCGGGTTGCGATTCGCCGCGAATTTGTTGCATGACTTTCACGGCGCGCCCTTTAGCCATCAAGGCGTTGTTCAAAACGCGCTCGTGCGCGAATTGATCGCTGATCACAAGGTCGGCATCGACGCGGTCGAGCAGATTCTCGATGGCGCGCGCATGTCCCCACGCCAGCAGCTTGTTCAGATTACCCATTTTGGAGTGCAATTCGTTGTACTTGGCGGGTGAAATAACGATCAGCTCATACGGAATTTTCGCCCGCAGTTCAAGCGCAACCACCATGGCGCGCTTGTCGGTGAGAAGTTTGGAATCACGAACATTGAGATCATCGAGCAGCGGCCGCTCCAGCGCGCTGACTGCCGCCGCCGCAATCACGAGTGGCCCGAAGTAATCACCCTTTCCCGATTCGTCGACGCCGACTATAAAGTCGCCCACAGAGTTTCTCAGGCGCGTTCGAGGTACTTGCCGGTGCGCGTGTCGATCTTGATCGAGTCGCCCTCTTTGACGAACAACGGCACCTTGACTTCCAGCCCCGTCTCGACCTTCGCGGCCTTCTGCACGTTCGACACCGTGTCGCCCTTGACCGACGGTTCACACTCCACGACCTTCAGAATCACCGCGGCCGGCATGTCGATGTTGATCGGCCTGCCCTCGAAGAAGAGAATCGTGTACTCCTCGTTCTCCTTGAGAAACTGCGCGTAGTTTTCGAGCTGATCGGCGTTGAGGAAGAACTGCTCAAAATTGGCGGATTCCATGAAGTAGTATTCATCGCCGGTATTGTAGAGGTACTGAGTCTTCTTGTGCTCGAAGTCCGGGATATTGAAATTCTCACCCGAAGTGAAGGTGCGCTCGATCACCTGGCCGGTTTTGATGTTCTTTAGCTTGGTCCAGACGTTGGCGCGGCCGCGACCGGTCTGCGACCGAAGGAAATCAACGATATAATACGGCTCGCCTTCGATGGCAATCTTCATACCGATACGGAAATCACTGGTCGAAATCACTTACTCCTCCACATGGCGCAGCGCGCCGGAAACATCACAAAGACAGGTAAAATACGCAGTGATGTGGGTCTCTGGCAAGAAAATTGACGCGCTTCAGCGATGATTCGTCGCCGCGCCGCGCGCCAGACGGTAAACTTTCCGCCGCAGTTCTTGCGGTTCGCTGACGGTCGCTTCGCCGCCAAATCCGAGAATCCAGCGCGCAATTTCATCGATGCCGGCGACTTCGACGCGGTACTCGACCGCACCGCCGGCAAGTCTTGTCACTCGTTCGTCAGGATGACGCCGCCCGGTGGCCACGACTTTCGCCGCGGCGCCGGTGAAGCGCACCGTGACCGCCGTAAGTTCACCGGTGAAGACTTCCCAGGCGGATCGAAAGTAGCTTTCCGGCGTAATGCGTCGATCGCGAGAAAACTTTCGATCCAGCACTTCGACGTTCTGAATGCGGTCGATGCGGTAAGTGCGCAGCGCGCCGCGTTCCGGCGCGTAAGCCAGCAAGTACCAGGCCCGGCCGCGAAACACCGCATAATACGGCTCGACACAGCGGCTTCCCGTGACTGAGCTGACCGACGCGTAATCGAACTTGACCACGTGAGATTCGTCGATAGCTCGTTGAAGCAGATTCATGTTCCGATCGACATTACGCGCATCGGAGGTGTCCCGCACGAGCACTTGCCGTGTCGTCGCGCGATGCTTGAGCGCTTCCGCAATATGGCTGTTCACCGCGGCATCGATCTTGGCTTTCAGGTTGTGGATAATCGTATTCTGCGTCTTCAGCGACCGCAGCGGCGTGCCCGCGAGCGCAATCTTCAGCGCCAGATACTCATCAGCGGACAAATTCAGCGGCGGCAGAAAGACGCCGGGGAGAATCTTGTAGCCATTGTCGTAGTAGATCGGCGCTCCGGCCTCGGATAGGGTTGCCAAATCACGATACACCGTGCGCTCGGAGACCCCGCAACGTTCGGCGAGCATGCGCGGCGTGCTTGTGCGATGCGTGCGAATCAAGTTGAGGAGCATCAGCAGACGACCGGCTTTCGACATTGCCACTCTTTCTTTCCTGCCCCGTTTTCGCTTCTCGTCGAAGGAACTTAGGAAATTCGATGCTTCTGTCAAGCATTAGTTGCCTCCCCGCTCTGCGGGGTCGACGCCACACTTTTCGCCGAATGTCGCCGTTTCAAGTCGAAAATCCCGTTTCCAACCGCTTGGGAGAATGCCGTTTCCCGCCGATCCCTATCTCGGCACAGCGATTGCGGCTTTTCCGGCAGGAACACCGGTTCTGGGAGGTAACATACGATGAAGGAGCAAAAGTCGGCGCGTCGCCGCTTGATCGCGGCAATATTGACCGCCACCGCCATCGTCGCGGGATGCGGCCTGAGCGCGCCAGAAGCCCCCAGTTGGGACGTGCCGATCACGATCCCGCTAATCAATCGCCACTACACTTCGGTCGAACTGCTGCAGAAGCTGGCCGGAGACGCAATCCGCGTCGATTCGGCTGGTAATAGCCAATTGTACTTTGAGCGCGAACTCGACAGCGTGCGATTGTCGCAGCTTCTCCGGCTCGACAATATCAACGCGCGCTTTGACCAAGCCGTCGGGCGCATCAAAGTCGTGCCCCCGGCAGATCAACACCAGTCGATCGCGTTTATCGACTACATCCCGCTCATCTTGGGCGAAGTGCCCGATACCGGATTGGAAGTCGGGCAGAGCTTCGGGCCGGCATCGTCGTTTTCAGCGGCCGTGGTCGATGAAGGTTCGATTACCGTGACCGCCGTCAACAACACCGGTTTCGCCCTTGACTCGCTGCGCTCCGAAATACGCGACCAGTCTAGCGGCGCCTTGCTCGGTGTGTTCGTCGCGCCCCAAGGCTTAGCCGACGGCCAGCAGCACTCGCAGCTCATTTCGCTGGCCGGCAAGTCGGTATCGTCGCACATCGAGTTCGACACCTACTTCCACACGACTGGCGGTCTCGCCTTGTCGCTGGCCGGAAGGCAAATCGACTTTAGTCTATCGTTTTCAAGCGAAATATACGCCAGCTCGGTCACCGGGCAGGTAGCGAGCTTTGCCAACGATTATTCGCAGCGGTCATATATCACCGAATCGATTCGCATCTCGGCCGCGGACTTGGAAAACGGCAGCCTGGAGCTTCACTCCACGAATTCACTGCCGTTGGGCGCCGATCTAAATTTCGTCTTTCCCGAAATCACCCGCCTTGGCCAGCCCCTGACTGTTGCGGCCAATATACCGGCCGCCGGCAGTTTCTACCGAAGTGTCGATCTGGCCGGTTGGCACGCTGCACCGGTAGATGATTCACTGCAGCTCCAGATCACGGCATCAGTTCCGGGCTCCGGCGGTCAGCAAGTGACGATCGACTCCGAGGACAACTTCCTCGTCGATTACGAGATTCGCGATTTGGAAGCCGCTACCGTTACCGGTGTCGTGCCGTCGCAAGGCCTCGATTGGAGCAACACTCTCTTTGAGTTGAACATCCCGACCGGCTTCGACAAGGCTTCGCTTGAACTCGCAACGCTCTCGATCAAAATCAGCAACGGCACGCCGTTCTCCGGAAACATCGAGCTGGAGCTGAGCGGCGACAACGGCAAACAGCTCTTGATCAGCGGCGAGATTTTGAGCCGCTCGGGCCAGGCGGCGTCCCTGAGCGAGATCTACTCCGACCAAATTGCGGAGTTGCTGACCCCGCTGCCACAGTCGATCACTGTCACGGGTATCGCGACGATCGGCGATGGTGTGTCGCAGGTGACGTTTACGAATGAAGACTACTTCTCGGCAATCGCAACGATTTCCGCACCGATGGCGTTCAGCCTCGCGGCGGCGGAAGTCGAAGGCGAAGTTAACGAGCTTTCGGTTTCCGACGACGTCGCGGATGCCGCCGACCGGCTTCATTTCGGTCGCTTCAACGGCACGATTCGCAATCGCTTGCCGCTCGGCGCCGGCATCGAAATCCATATTGCGACCGACGTGGCCAATTTGTTTACGCAGCCGGATGTCGTTATCGGGCCGCTCAATGTCGCAGCGGCAGAGGTCGACGGCAATGGCATCGCCATCGCTGAAGTCGTCTCGGAAAACCAAATCGAAGTCACCGAACAGCAACTGCAGGTCTTTCAGCAGCCGCTCCTGTACGTAGCTCCGTTTCTGGCGCTGCCGGGTACGAATGGCCAGATCGTCCGCATCCGCGCCAACGACTATCTGGCGATCAGCGGCGTTGTAACCATTGACGCACGCATCGGCGGGGAGGAGTAATCATGACGAGAATCAAATCAATAGCCCGCGCCATTAGCGGTCGCCATGCGCTCACCGCGCGCGAGTGGGGCATCTTGACTATTGCCACCGCGGTGCTGGCGCTGGTGTTGACGGAAATGGGATCCGGCCAATCGCTTGGCAATGCCCGTTCGCTGGGTATGGCGGGCAGCCACTCCCTGCTTACCAGCGGCGCCGATGCCGGGCTGCGCAATCCGGCAGCTTTATCGTTGTCGAACCGCACGCAGACCGCCATTCAGTTATTCTCCGTCGGTGGACACGCGGCGAACAATTCGTTCTCATTCTCTGATTACAAGAAGTACAACGGCGCTTATTGGAGCGCCGAAGATAAGCAGGAAATCATCGATCGCATCCCCGACGGCGGACTGGTATTCGATTTAGCCGGAAGCGCCGGCGGGCTGGCGATTTCTGTCGGGAAATTCGCGCTCAATTTTGAAGCCATCGCCGGCGGTCGGGGTCAGTTATCGAAAGACCCGATCGAAGTCGCTCTGACGGGCAACAAGGTCGGCCAAATGATCACCGCCGACGGATCGGACGGCGACGCTTGGGCTGCCGCCGCAGCAAGTCTGAGTGGCGCTCAGTCACTCTTCAAAATCGACCGCTTCCAAGTTCACGGCGGCGCGACGCTGCGCTACCTGCGTGGACTCGGATTGTTCAGCGCTCTGGAAGTTAGCGGCGAGGCGGTGACATTGGCCACCGGCTTCGAAGGCGAAGGTGCGCTCAAAACGATCAGCGCCACCGGCGGCAACGGTTATGCGTTCGATATCGGTTTCGCGGCCGAGGGCGCGGGCTGGCAATTCGGCGCCGGACTACGCAACATGATCGCGAATATCAAATGGGACCGTGACGTCGAGTTCGTCGAATACACTTTCCACGCCGAGAACGCAACGATCGAGAGCGAGGACTCGCTCATCGTCTCCGAAGAAACCCATGTGCCAATGGTCAAATACTATAGCCGCCCGGCAATGGAGCTGGAACTAACGGCGAATCATCAATTCGGCAAGTTGCTCGCATCAACGGGATTCCGGCAAGGATTCTCCGACGCGGCATTCGTTTCGAAGAATCCGCGGCTCTCGGTCGGGGCTGAGTATCCATTGATCGGCCTGCTCGACGTCCGCAGCGGATTGTCGGTCGGCGGTTACGACCGCCTTTCGCTGGCTTTCGGTTTAGGAATCAATCTGGGTCCGCTAAATCTTGATCTCGCCTATGCGTCCACGGCAAAACTCCAGCCATGGGACGGCAACGGCGGTCAGTTGGCGCTGGCGACCTATCTCGAGTTTTAGTCCAAGGAGGTAAGAATGCGCACTCGCAAACCGTTCCTGATTATTCTCGCGCTGGTTGTTATCGGCGCGTTAATCGCCGCGACAGCGGACGCCATGCCGCCGCATCCGTCGCTGCTCGAAAAGCTGCAGGCGGATCAACCCGCGCTCCAGTCGCTGCCCAAGACCTGTCCGCAGCCACATCTGGAAGGCGCCCCCAACGGTCGTTCGTTTGGCGATCCGATTCGTCTGATTCCGGGCAGTCCGGCTGTGAGCGGCAAAATCCTCTGTGTCCTGATCGAGTTTTCCGACAAGGCGGCGCAGGTGAACGCGGTGAACTTTGACAGTCTGATGTTTGGCAATTACCAGGGCACGGTGAAGCACTATTACAACGAAGTTTCTTACGGCAGCTATGATGTTGTCACCGTCAACTATCCGTCGGCGCTCGGCTGGCAAACCGCGCCGCAGACCTACGCTTACTACTGTAATGGCGGCTACGGTCTCGGCAGCTATCCGCAGAATTCGCAGAAGCTGTTTGAAGACATCATCGATTTGATCAATCCGGTTGTCGACTTCTCGAACTACGACAACAACAACGATGGCTACGTCGATGCCGTAATGCTGGTCCACACCGGCCCCGGCGCCGAATTCACCGGCAGCGTCAACGATATCTGGTCGCACGCCTGGGGCATTCCCCAGCGCTTGCGCGATGGCAAGTGGTTATCAGCCTACGCGATGATGCCGGAATACTGGCAAGTCCCGGGCGATATGACTTGCGGCGTCTTTGCGCACGAAATGGGGCACGCGTTTTTTGATTATCCCGATTTGTACGACATCGACTACACGTCAAACGGCGTCGGGCGCTGGTCGCTGATGGCGGGCGGTTCTTGGAACGGCGCGTTGGGAAACACACCGGCGCACCCGGACGCTTGGTGCAGAGTCCAGGCCGGCTTTGCGTCAGCCACCAATGTCGTGGCCAATCAAATCAACCAGTCGATTCCCAACGTCGAACAGAACGCCAGCGGCGCCATCTTCCGCCTCTGGACGAACGGAACCACCGGTCAGCAGTATTTCCTGATCGAAAACCGACAGAAGACCGGTTATGATGCGCAGATCCCGGCATCGGGGCTCCTCATTTGGCATATCGACGAAGCGATGGCGACGGCCAACAATACCGACAATGCCAACGAGTGGTATCCCGGTCACACGAGCTCGGGGCACTATCGCGTCGCGCTTGAGCAAGCGGACGGGCTTTGGGAACTGGAGAAAGACCTCGACAACGGCGACTCCGGTGATCCTTTCCCCGGCTCGACCAACAAGACCTCTTTCACCGGGCTGTCAACACCGAGTTCCAACGACTATAACGACCAAAATACGCTCGTCTCGGTCACTAACATCTCCGTGTCGGCATCGACAATGACAGCCGATCTGGCCGTGAGTTTGATTGCCGACGTCGATGACTATAGCTACGATGCCGCTCTGCCGCAGGCATACAGCCTTGCACAGAATTGGCCGAATCCGTTCAATCCCACAACGCAGATTACGTTCGCGCTGCCGGAAGGTGGCCGCGTGAACCTCACCATTTACAACCTGCTCGGCGAGAAGGTCGAAGAGGTGGTGGATGGTTTTCTGCCGGCCGGGACGCACACGCTGACCTGGCAGGCGCAAGACAACGGCCAAAGTCTGGCCTCGGGCGTGTACCTTTACAAGTTAGTGACTGACGGCACGTCGCTGACTCGCAAAATGGTGCTCTTGAAGTAAGGTTCCCCATTGCAGCGAATCGGGGATCCGGTTGCTCCTTCCGGATCCCCTATTCGTTTTCGGATCGATCACCGTTCCCCGACTCCATCACATCGCTGTCCGGAAACTTGAAAGCCGGCTCTTCGAACTCATCGTCGACCGGCAAGCCGTTCGTTCGGACGCGAGTCTCGCCGTTGCGTCGTTGCTTGCGTTTGTATTCCGCATAGCAAGTACGGCAACGCTTCGGGTCCTCGGTGTAGCCCTTCTCCGCGAAATACTCTTGAGCGCTCGCTGTGAAGGCGAATTCTTCTTTGCAATCGACGCAAATCAGAATTTTCGCCCGAATACCTTCTCCCATAAATCCCCCCAATCCGGATTATGGTATTGAGGTTTCTCCCAACTACGGCATGCTCCATTCGCCGAATTGGCGCGCTTCCCTGCGCGTACATGATACCAAAAACTCGCTCACGGGCATTTCGCGATACCCGCTGGACTATATCCGTTTTATCCGGAAGAAATCAACTAAAATTTATGCAAGGAGTTACAGTATGGCACTCGCGTACCATGACTTACTGGCAATGATCTTCAGAGGCCGATCGATCAACGGCGTCAAAGAGTGCGTCAACATGACTAGCTGGTCTGCGTTCAATCTCGAGTTCCAACCGACGGCGCATGAGTTCGATGTACTCCGGCTTGCGGTCAATTAACACGACGTTCCGACGCAGATTCCTGGCGGCGACGCCCGTGCTCCCACTGCCGGCAAACGGATCTAATACCCAATCACCCTCCTTCGTGAAGAGCTTGATGAAGAACTCGGGTAGCGCAATTGGGAATACAGCTGGATGGCCGACATTCTTGCCGACAAGAGGCACCGTGATTGTGTTACCCGGCAACACGCTGTCGACATTCAACCATCGCCGTAGGTCGCGACCAAAACCACTCCCGTTCTCCGAATCATGCCGCTGCGCACTCTTGCCCGTTAGATTGCGGAGTCTTGCTTCAGCCCACTTGCCGATAGGGCGGCGAACGGCATCCTGATACATGGCAAAATTCTTTGATTTCGTCAGATGGAAACAATACTCCCATTCGTCACGAAGTCGATTTGACCACTTCCCTGGCATGGCGTTTGGTTTAACCCAGATGTAGTCATCCACACACCTCCATCCCAGTGTCTGGAGTGCTTCGACTGTGTGCCATACGAAACGGTCCCGCGTTCCATTGACGACTTTGTCTTTGATATTGAGGACGAACGATCCGTCGTCAGCGAGAATTCTCCAGAAAGCCTCGTGAAAGCTTTTCATGAATTCTGGATACAGAGCGGGACGGATACTATCGTAGTGGTTTCTGCGAGCGTCCGCGTAAGGAGGCGATGTGACAATCAAATTGAATCGCCCGGGCGGAAGTCGTCTCAGTACATCCCGAGAGTCACCTTCGATAACCTTGAGTTTGAGCACGCTCAATTCCTGTTAGTCATCCGATTTGACTTGCGCTTCACCTTGCCGCAGAGAAAATCTACCAAGTTCAGTTCATCACTGAACAAGCCTTTTTCGTCAACAATTCCATATTCTCTGCATGCCTCGCCGAAGCCACGCAAGACTTCCTTTGGAACTAGGTTCCGTGTTGTTTTCGTTCTCGATCGGCGACGCTTCAGTACGGTTAGCACTGATCTGGCAATAGCATCAAAGGTTAAGCCGGAGAAGAATGGCCAGAAGAAGTCTGCCATCCACACTTCGGTGTTGACAGAGTGCGGGGTATTCCCGCCCGCAACCGCCTTCATGATTCTGTCGCCGCGTTCAATTGCTATACCCCAAACGCAAATGTAGGCACCGGCCCGATTTCGATCATCGATAGCTACCTGCTCAAGAGCCTTGATGGCCTTTGGCCAATCCTGTCCGCCCATGGTATTCGCACGGTTTTTCACAGAAACATAGATTGCCAGATACTCCGATGTTTCATTGACTGAAATGACTGCAGTAAAATCGGATTCCCTTCCGCCGATGTCTGACACGGCCTCGAAACGACCCGTCTGGCGAGCAGTGTCCTTCGCAATGTACTGGTATCGCCATCCACTGTTCATTCGCTTCTTCTGAACAAGTCGATTGAATGCTTGCTCCTTTGCGATTTCCTCAAAGTGGCGCCCAGCGCAGTCAAGAGCGGTCTGAGCGGGATCGACACAGTACTTCCTGAAATAATTGAGGAGTTCCCTTCCTTGACGACGCATAGACGCTGTTGCCGCGCTCTTTCCCTTTTGGTGTGGTGTTCCGAAGAGGTCTTGGCTAGCCTTCGCATCTGCGTAGTCAATGGCCTCTTCCACTATGCGGGACAAGGTCTCCGAGCTGATTTCGCGCTGGTGCACCTGCAAGCGAGTCGAGTCCAGTAACCCTCTCTTGTCTCTGGGATATGGTTGTGGAACGATCTTTCTGTTCGCCATCGATTCTCTCAGAATGTGACTCGTCGAGTGAGATTTAAGGTGATTTGGGGCTTCTGCGCAATAACTTTTGAGTCTTGATTGGGGTTCGCTCACTGCAGCTTGATCATCTTGCGAATCTCAACGAAACTGCCCGCTTCGAGGCGATAGAAGTACACTCCCGAGGAAACCGGCTTGCCGTGATCATCGGTACCGTCCCAGAATGCGGTTTGAAAGCCGGCGCTTTGATCGGAGTCCACAAGCACACACACCGTCTGACCGAGGATGTTGTGCACGGTCAGGCGCACAGTTGTTGCCTCAGCCAATGCGTAGCCGATGGTAGTGAGTGGATTGAACGGATTCGGTGTATTCTGAAACAAGGCGAAATGCATCGGCAACGACGGCGCCCCAACGATGGCGTTGACGACAGTGAGAAGGCGGTCACCGCCTTCCGAACCGGCAAGGCTCAGCAGCACCGGCTGGAGAGCCGCGAAATTATCGGCGTACGGCCGTAGATCGAAGTGAGCACCAAGCGTTGGCCGACCCTGATTGTGCATCCCACCCCAATTCTGAGTGATTGTGAGTAAGTCCGACTCGGTCACCGTGCCGTCGCCGTTGGCGTCGGCATACGTAATGCGGGGATCGTCCCACGGGATTGCCTGCTTGGGGCCGAAAATACTCCCCTCACCGAAGATGTTGCGAATCGGACCGGCGCTGCCGAAAAACACACCCAGCGGCAGAACATCAATTTCATTGACGACGCCGTCATTGTTGCAGTCTCCGGGATACACGGCCGGACCTGTGAAAAACCGAAAGACGAAATCATCGGTCGGCGCGCCCTCTTGCACGCCGTTGCCATTCCCATCCAGCGTGTTTCCCGCCCGGTCACTCACCGATCCACGCAATCGAACCTCGATTGTGTCGTAGCCAAGAAAACGATCATCCGGATTGAATAGAATTCGCGCATTGTCGTTCTGACCGGTCAACTCGCCGCTGATCGCCTGTCCGGATTTCCGCGAGCTAACGAAAATCCGACTGGTATCGATGGACAAGGTCCCCAACGGCTCGGAAATGTCGATGACTATGTCTGAGAGCAGCAGCACATCCTCGGTTTCGGCGGCCGGCGTTGTCGCAGCCACCCTGGGCGCTTTGCGCTCGGCAGTCGCGCTCGCCGTCAGCGGAACGACAAAGCCGTCACTCACCGGATCATTGGCGAAGACGAGTATGCTTGACTCAAAGGACTCGACACCCAACGGTGTGTACTGGATCGGCACTCGTAAGGAAGCGCCGGGAAGAAGAGTCACATTGATAGTACTCACCAGCGTTTGTAGGCGCGGATCCAGCGGTGTAACATCTTGTACCAGCAAACTCAGCCCGCTGAATCCTTGCGTCCGATTAGTTATGACCAGTGTATCAACGTCGCTCGAATCTTCCGTGATCGGTCCGAATGTCATGGATAACGGTGTTATGAGGGCGATCGGATTCGGATTCGAGAAGAAACCGATCGTCAATTCGTCTGTAGGCAGGTTCTGCAGGGCTGCGGCGCGGACGCGAAGCTGATAATCTCCCCGGGCCAAATCCGGTGTCAAGTTTAGCGTCACCGTAAATTGTTCACGCGCGCTGACCGGCGATTTGGAAATCGTTGCCGACACCGAACCACGGCGCGGAGTGGCGGGCGTGATGAACGCAGAGACGTTGATCTGCTTGGTGTAATTGCTAACCAACGTATCACACACAAATGTGTATACCCGGCGCAACGGATTGCTGATCGTGTCGGCGCTGACGAGCTGGAGGTCAAATCCGGAGATAGTAATCAGATTGGTCTGGATGCTGGTCCCCGTGCCGCACTCATTCGTCGCCTCGGCGCGCACGGTGTACCTGCCCGCCGTGAAGTAGCTGTGGGCCGGGCTTTGCACTGTCGCCGTGCTGTCGTCGCCAAAGTCCCAGTTCCATTGTGTGACCGGTTGCGTGAAGCTGCCCGTGAAGTTTACCAGCACGGGCGCCGAGCCGGAAGTTGGATTCGCCGTGAACGACACGCCCGGCTGCGCCAGAACAGTGATCGTCACCGCGGCGGAATCGCCGCCGCACTCGTTGTACGCCGTCAATCGTGCGGTGTACACGCCCGGTGAGGTGTAGGTATGCGTGGGATTGGCCAGCGTCGAAGTGTTCCCGTCACCGAATCGCCACAAAAATGCGAAGGGATTGCCGGTTGTCACGGCTGAGAAACTGACAATCGTGCCGACGCACACGGTCGAGTCGTTCGCAGCCACGCCGACCGAAGTCTTGGGCCGGATCGTGATCGTGTCTTTGATCATGGCCGTATCGAACGGGCAGACCAAGGTCAGTGTGATCACGTAATCACCCGGCGCCGCATAAGACTTGGTCGGCGGCATTTCTTCGCTGATGTAGGCAATCGAATCGCGATCGCCGTCGCCGTAGTCATAAATCGCCCACTCGAAGTATCCGGTGTTCGGATATGCGAACGTTATCGCTTCGCCGAAACAGGGCGCCAGCGGTGTCCAACTCAAAATCGGCTTGAGCGCACACTGCTCGAACGGGCCGATGTCGATGGCAGCGCCGAGATAACGAATGTTACCGTCCTTGTCGACGAACTCCGCCCACCATGGAAGCCCGCTTCCCGCGTCGATCAACGGCGAGGTGGCGCGCAAATGAAAATCGCCGGCCGCGACGTTTCTGAATTGCGGATCAACACCGGTTATATTGGAGGTATCAAGAAAACAACCGCCGGCCGGCAAGTCGTCGGGTAAGTTGCCGACGAAGCAGTTATCGTAGAAGTCGCCCGAAGTTCCGCCGTTGCAGTCGATACCCGCGCCGCTATTTTGGTAGAAAATGTTGTTACGCACTGTCGGTGAACTATCAAATCGAAACGCCAGCCCACCACCCTGCCCGATTTCTGCGGTTCCCGCGATGAAGAGATTATTGAGGACTTGCGCATCATGCCCGTTCGTCAGAAACACGCCGCCGCCATCCTGGCGACTGCGGTTACCCCGAAAGATGTTGTTCTGAATAAGCGCGAACGCGGAGTCCTCGAAGGCGTTGACGAAATGCAGCGCGCCGCCGGTCGAATCGAAAGAACGATTGTTGATAAAGTCGTTGGCGACAATGCGCGGCGCTGATTGCGAAGCCCAGATCCCACCACCGGGGCGGCTCGTGTAATTTTCCTCGATCGTGCAATTACGAATCGTGGCGCGTGAATTGATCAACTGAATTCCGGCGCCGGGCTGCGTTGAGGTTTGCGAACCGTTCTGCAGGATTCGACAGCCGATGATCTGCGGTGATGACGAAAGCCCGACAAATCCCTCGGCTTTGATCCCGCTGGGATTGCCGCGTGTGACCGTGAAACCTTGTAGAATCGTCCGCTGGTCGATCTCATAGCTGAAAAATACGGGCAAGCGCACGCTTTCACCGTCAATCGTTGTCGAATCGGGGCCGCGATGCGCAATGACCACGACCGGGTCAAATGAAAACGTCAAAGCCTCACGATACGTGCCGGCTTTCACCATCACTGTGTCCGATTGATTGAATGCTTGATTGTTGATCGCGAATTGGATCGTCCGATACGGACTCGCCTCCGTCCCGAATCCGCCGCCGACGGCATCCGTTCCGTTGGGAGCCACCCAGCGCATCAGCCCGAAGCTCACCCCGGTAAGCCAGAGAAAGCAAACGCCGCCTATCGTGAGCAGTTTACGGAGCGACAATTTGCACCTCGCCATTCTCGATGTACAAACTCTCGCTATGCGGCAAGCTATTTCCCTGCCAGTCTATCAATTCGATTGTTTCGGGGTTGATGGTCAGCGCGCTCGTGCCCACACCCAGCGGTTGCACCTCAAACGTTGCCAGCGACCCGTCGACGGAAATTCCCTGCGGTTGTTGGTTGCCCTTGAGGCTAATGGCGAGCGCGACATAACCGCTTCTTTGCACACGCAGAAACAGCGGGCTTTGACCCGCAAAGACATTACCCGGGTCCGCATCAACCACGCTCAGCAGCAGCGAATCGAAATCCACGCGGAAGCTGACGCCAAAAAGCGAGTCAACGTTAAATACATTTACGGCAAAGACGGCATTCTGGGCGCTGTTAATCTCGCGAAACAGCGGCGTCACCTTCACCATTGCCACTTGCGGCAGCATGTTGACCGTGACCTCGGTCACTTGGCCGGAGATAACATCCACGGTGTCAGCGCCGCGATAGAGCAGCACGGATGCCGAATTGAACGCACTCAGTTGCACGATCCGATTCTCCCCAAACGGCACCTCCACCTCGAAGCGAACTTCGCCATGCGCCAGCGCACCGTCTGCGGTAATCGGCTCAAAGCCGTCGCCGGTTACCTGAAGCTGCACCCGCGTCACTTGCGTGCCCAGCCCGAGATCCTTCATCAACGCCGAAATGGCAATCGCCGACGACTGCGGATTCGTCCCGCTTCCTGCGCAACCGACTAACAGCGCTACAGACATGATCGAGAGCGCAACTTGTGCTCCGCGCCACATCAGAACGACAACCTCCCGCCGAAACTGAACTCCGTTCCGGCAACGTCGATTTCGAGGTCTTCCGGCGCGCTCTTGTTGGCCTTGCCATTGCTGATCATCAGCCGCCCAAATGCCGAGTATCTACTCTGCGGCGCGTTGTACTCAAGGGAGAATCCATAGGACGCCACATCGGACTTGCCGAAGAAGTTCGTCGAACTCGCCTCGTAATCGTTGGCGCTCAAAGCACGGTAGCCGAACAGCACCGCGGCCGCCACCTGCGGCGAAATCTTGTAGGTGACGCCGCCGCTGAGCACCGTCTTGTCGCTATTGGAGTTTTGATTCTCAGCCTGCAGCGAACTTCCAAACAGCACCGAGTTCTTCTTTCTTATGATGTGCCCGACCGTGCCGCCAATACTGAACCGCTCAAAACTATGACGCGCCGCGACGAGCGCGGAAATCACGCCGCCGGCCTTGAAGACTTCGCGATCTTGCGCCTTGTCCGACATATAATGCCGATATGACAAATCGAAATCGACCTCTGTCTCCCCCGACGTGGCCGTTGCCGACCCCTGAAGCGATACCTCATCTCCGGGATTGTAGTCGCCGCCGGCTTCTACATAGGTAAACGTTCCGTTGAGGTTGTAACTCAGCGATGCGCCAAGCACCAACCACGGATTCACTTCGCTCGCGAAGCCGATTTGGCTGACAAAACCGAGCCCTTGGACAACTTGCTTGACCGGAGTCGAGAGATAGTCGTCGGAAATCAGCTCATTGAGCAACACTTCGGCCGTATCGAGCTTGTCCGCGCCTGACGGCAACAATATTCCGGCGGAAACAAACACCCGGTCGGTGGCCAGCGATCGATAAACTCGAATCGAAGAACCGGAAAACGCCGTTAGTTTCGTGTCAATCCGGCCGTCATCAAGGTTTGAACGGCTGACGGCGGCATTAAAGCGCACTTCCCAGTTGTCGCGGATCGGATAGTACGCGCCGAACGGAAACGCCGACTGCGTGAGATTCGTTTCGGCGCCGGCGCTCGTCAGTTTCCAACTTTGATATATGACGCGCGCCGCCAGCGTGGCTTTCTGGCCGTAAACCATCTGGCCCCACGCCACTGAGGTGGTAAGCAGGCCGATAGCTATGATGATGTATGCGAGTCTCCGATAGCGATTGATCAATCGGCTCTTCCTCTCACGACAATTGTCCCGCGCGTGTTGCGCGGTGTGACCGTTGGATTTTGATTCTCCGGCGCAACTCCGTTTGTCGTTTCCCGCAGACGGTCGATAACTTGGTTGCGATCCACAGGCGGCTTTTCCTCGCCCGCTATCGACAACTCGCCACCCAGGGCAATCGATCCGATCGGATTGAGCTTGCCATTGTAGTCGGAAAGCCCCTCGAATTCGGTCAACGCTTCTTTAGCCGCGCCGAAGTTCGGATCTTCCTTCACCGCCGCGCGAAACTCGGCCTCCGCCAGCGCGTAGCGCCCCTGGTCGACGTGCTCCAGTCCGCGCGAATAGGCCACCAGCGCCAGCATCGACTCCGTCGCCGGTTTGTCGATGGCGTTCCTGAGTTCCGGCGTGATTTCGTAGCCCAGCGATTTTATCAGATCAAGGCTCAGCTTCTTCTGCAGCCGGAAGAAATCGTTGATCGCACCTTCCTGACGCGGCGGATATTTGGCCATACCCGGGCCGACATCAATCACGCCCGCATCAATGACAATCTGCCGATCCGCGCGGGAGCTCAGCGATCCGGCGATGACCCGTGCGGCGCCGACCAATCGCCCGATTCGCGGCGAATGGTACTTGTCGGCGAATTGCGATTGGCTGAGATCCAGCTCTTTGCGCAATTGCGATAACTCCAAACGCTCAACCAGCGTGAGTTGGCTGACTTTGGCCAAATCGCCGTAAATCAACTCGGCGATACCGCGTCCCAGCGGGCGATACTCGGGCGGTAATGAATCGGCATCGAACTGCACAATCGCAGCCGTGTTCTCCGGAATCTTCTCGACATTGATGCTCTTCTCGCTGGCAATGGCTCTCGATACCGACTTGCGTAATCTTTCGTCCTCAAGAAAACGTAGCCGCTGGCGAATCTCCCGGTCGACTGGTTGACTACCGCCGCGGGCCACGAACCGACGATACAGCTGGCGCGCGCGATCGAAGTCTTCCCTGCGTTCTGCCGTGAGCCCCTGATACAAGGTCGTTCTGGCGTCATCGCTCCGCAAACGGGCCGATTCGGCGAGCGCCTTGTCGGCGGCGATCAAGCTGTCAAGATGATAGTAAGCAATGCCGAGCGCCTGCCAGGCAGCGGCATCGGTGGGGTTCTTGGAAGTCTGCCCCTGATAAATCGAAAGCGCTTTCTCGTAGTCGCCCCGGGAAAGAACCCGCGCACCGGTGTTTTGCGTGCTGGCGGCACAGCCGGCAACGATGAACGATACGATCGCCACTCCGATGGCTTGAAGAAATCCGTTCTTCATGAACTCCATTCAACTCTCAAAGTCGGGTTCGGCGTTGCGCTGCGAACCAGACCTACTGATCTATTGAACCGCCGCAGCCTACTGGCTGCCGGACTTGATCTCTAATTCGACGCGTTGCTTTTGCTCGGACGCCAGTACGAAGTTCGGCGACGCTTCCAGCGCCTGCGCAAAGTACTTGTTCGCCTCTTCGAGATTGCCGGATTCCTTGTACGCCAGTCCCTGGCTATAGAACAGTGTCGCCGCCAAACTGACATCCGGTACCTTCAGCGAGGCCTTCTTGGCATCGGCCAAAACATTGAAATATGCCATAATCGAATCCGAAACCTGCGCGATCATCTGACCGATCTTGCCTTCTTTGCCTTCGACATCGACAACCTTTTTCGGTAGCGACGTCTCCGTATCGATGATGCGGGCGATCACCCGCACCTTATTGCCTTCCATTTTCATAAACGTGCCGAAGATAAAGTTCTGTACGCCGACCAACTTGCCGACCTGCAACCGGCTCTTCTGATCACCGAGATCCGTCTGCGACATCTTGAGTTCGTCGAAGATCATGTTGAAATTCTCGCGGGACGGCACATTGACAACGCCCGACTGCGTCAACTGGCTGTTGATCAGCGACGCCACGCCGATTCCGGCGCTCTTGTACTTGTCGGCGTTAACGATCGAGCCGTTGTTGAAGTCGGCCGCATAGACCGTAACCGGTCGCTGTGACTGGCCAGTCTTGAAACCTGTGTCGTTCACGAACTTTATCCAGGTTCGCGCTACCAGTTGCGGTTCAGCGTCGGGATTGATTTCAACGGTCGGGTCCATTTTGACCAGAATGGCCAGATACTTCTGCGCCATATCCGGCTGCTTGGCCTGCGCGGCCGCTTTGGCGAGCAGCTTGACGATCTTCACCGAATCGGCAGTCGTCAATGCCGGATTCGCCAATAGCTCACCGGCTTTCAATACGACCTGATCGAATTGCGCATCAAAGTACAAGTCTTCGATCTTCTTGTAATCTTCCTTGACGCCCGCTGTCGCGACCGCGCCGATCAAAAGCAGCAGCATCGCAATCAGCGTTAGTTTTTGGATCGTCATACCGACCTTCCTTTCTGAAAACATCACTTATCAAACTTCAATCGCAATAGATTTTTCGCTATTGTCGTCTACTTCCGGCGCAGCGTGAACCGCTCGATATGGTCCGAATCCAGATTGACATAGCGCGGTTTTCCTTGCGTGACATAGTCCGGATGTTCAACCCAGATCTTGTGCGGTCCGGCCAGGAACTTGTCCGCAAATGGCGTCTGGCCGTCTTCAATCTTGCGACCATCGATCACAACCTGCGCTGCGACACCCGGACCGTCTTCGCCTTCTCTGGCGCTGACGCTCAGTCGATACTCCTTATTGGCCAGGCTTATCACCTTGAAGGCGTCAGCTCCCGAAACATTGACAATATCCGTCAGGCGTCCGACATCGGTGTTGATTCCGATTTCATAAGAACCAGCCTTGAGATCCGCAAAGACCAGCGGCTGTCCAGTGTATTGTACAGTGTTACCGTCGAATGTCACCCGAACCGGTTCAAAAATCGAGTGATTCTCGATCGTTAATGTGAATTTTCCCTGCGCCAGTTGTTCCACAACTCCTTGCAAAGCAATGTCTTTCGACCTGATCGTGGAGTCCAGCACTATCTGTTGTCTGACTTCCTTCATCTCTTTACCGCTAATCCGCAGAAGATACTCCCCTGCCGGTAAATTCGAGATTGTGAGAGCCTGGCCTGAGTAAGGCTGGCTTTTCCCGGCGAAGTCAACCAGCACCGGCTGAAACGTCTCGAAATTCGTCAAAGTAAGCCGCAAACCCGCCGTTGCCGGTATCTCCTTGAATCCATTCCAAATCTTCTCGAGAGCGACGGGATAGCGTTCGGCGGCAAAGGTCAGATTCGGATTCTCCTGATAAAGCAAGCGCAGCAACTCGGTAGCGCGTGGTATTTCCTGAAGCATGAGTTTGCTGGCGGCCAGCTCAAGTTTGAATTGCTGCCGCTGTGCTTCAGTTGCCGTTGCCGATGTCGCAAGCGCTGAATATAGAGAGTCGGCCTGCGCGAAGTCCCGCTTCGCATAAGCGTCGGAAGCCGCGCGCAGCGAATCCGGAAACGACATCGACTGGGGCTTCTCCGGCTCTCCCGTCGGCCAGACCACCCAGGCGATTCCCGCGATCACCGCGACAACAACGGGAATTAGCGCATACGTCCATTTCGGTTTCGATTTTTTCGCCGGTTTGTCGTCCTCGCGTTCTTTATGAATCAGTACCGGCGTTGGTCGCGTTGCCTGAAACGGGGCTGAATCGGTCCGCACTGTGTGTTCACTACCGGTTGTCGGCTGCGGAGCGGTCTGCCTAAGCGCGTTCGCCATCTCTTCTGCGGATTGATAGCGTTTGTCCGGCTTCTTCTCCAGCGACTTGAGAATGATCATCTCCAGCGGCTTGGGCAAGTCGCCTTTGAATCGCGTCGGCGGCGGCGGCTCTTTCTCCAGATGCCCGCTCATGATTTCGTAGTCGGTGTCGGCTTCGAATGGCGTGTGCGAAGTCACAGTTTGAAAGAGCGTGACACCTACGGAATAGAGATCGCTGCGATTATCGATGTCTTTTCCGCGAATCTGCTCCGGAGACATGTACAACAGCGAGCCGGCGCCGGTACCCGTGCGAGTGAGCTTTGCGGAACCGGCGACTTTCGCGATGCCGAAATCGGTGATCTTGACCTGTCCCGATTTAGTCAACATGATATTCGAGGGCTTGATGTCGCGATGCACGATGCCGTTTTGATGGGCATATCCAAGCGCCGCCAGAAGCTGCACGAACAGCGGCACCGCTTCGCCTCCCGGCAGACAGTCGCGATCCCGCAGGACGCGGTCGAGGTTGGTGCCGTCGACGTACTCCATAACTATGAAATTGTAGCCGTCGATCTGGTCGTAATCGTAGACGCGAACGATGTTCTGATGCTCGAGCCGGGCCAAGGCCAGCGCCTCCCGCTCGAAGTAGGCGGCGAGCATCTCGTCGGAGGCCACCTGCGGGTGCAACACTTTGAGCGCCACTTGTTTCTGCAGCTTGGTGTGATGCGCCAGGTAAACGGCGCCGAAGCCGCCTTCGCCGAGCTTGCTGAGAATATCGTACTTACCGACCTTCTTGAGATCCATTTAAATCGCGTTCATCCAATTCGTGAGGAGTTGCACAAGCCAGCCAGTGAAGTAACGTGGCGCCGGTAGCCTCGTCAACTAAAATTGGCGTACAAGGAATCGCCGCGGCGCGTGCCCCACTCAAGCGACTGTTGAAAAACCGTATCCATGTCATTCTGAGCGCAGCGAAGAATCTGTTTGACCTTGTGCCACAATACTCACAGACCCTTCACTTCGCTCAGGGTGACAGCCTATAGGACTCTTTTCAACAGTCCCTCAAACAAGAAAGACACCGGCAGGATGATTCCTACCGGTGTTGAAATCACGCTCTTCCGTCTTCGACTACAGCGGATTGCAGGGCGGCGTCGGACCACCGCCGAAAATATAGGTGAGCAAGTATACGGCGTCCGCGATACTCACAGCGCCGTCGCAATTCGCATCTCCCGCCAAGAGAAGCGGCACCGGCGTCGGACCGGAGGCAAAGATGTAGTTGATGAGAAAGACGGCATCGTTGATGCTGAACACGCCTGAATTATCGGCGTCGCCGCGCTGGAGAAAGACCTCGACGGTGAGCGAATCCGTAGCGGAAACACCGGACGCGACTTGGGAAGTCGCCGTCAGATAAACCAGGTTGGTGACGGTCGGCATCGTACCCGCCGGCGCGGTTACTTGCACATTCACGCTCGTTGATTCGGCCGGATCAAGATCGACGTTGTTTGCGAATGGTGTTATCGGCCAACCGAGGTCGTTAGCGGCGTCGATATCAAAAGTCTCACTTTGGCTCCCGGTATTGCGCAAGACGAACGAAACGACAGCGGTTGTATTCGAGTACAGACTGTCGTCGCTAACCGCATCCACTGCAACACTGAACAGCGGCAGGGTTGCATAGGTCGCGCCGTAGCTGTAGCTGCGATCGTTGAGCGACTGACTGGCGTTGATGATCACCATGATCAACGCCTTGTAGGTATTGGCTGAATTCAACGTAAACGAACCGTCGCCGCTGCCGTCAAGAGTCATGGCAAACTCGGTGTACTGGGTAACCGGAAGGCTATCATAGGCCAGGAAATTTACGATCCACGGCACCGTGTTGTCGCCATTGAAATCGACTACAAAACTGCTGGCATCGACGGGAATATTGAAGCGCACGTAATTGGCGCCATAGGCATCGGGAAACTTCGTCGCCACCGGCCCCTGCCCGGAGACCGGGTACGATGTATGCGTCCGAACCAGTGATATCAACGGGTACCGGACGGCTTCCTCGAAGTGCAGGCCGTCGTTTCGATTGCTCGTGATGTAGTTCCAGTTCCCGAAGCGCGCGACTTCCTGGCTGAGATTCTTCCCCAAGCCCGTCAGCGCCGTGCTCATTCCGCTGTAGGCCGTTGTGCTGATGAGCAACTCCCAGATGTCGGTCATCGTTTTCGGTCCGTAGTTTTCATCCAGGTATTTGGGCCAGATGAATTCCGAGTACTGGCGGCCATTAGTCGTTGAATGGAGCGACTGATCGGGTGTCGTGAAGAACGTACCCAAATAGTTGTAGTTGTCGTTCACCGGATCAAATACGACGTCTTCCATCCAGGTCGCGGACGCCTCCATCCACCAGAGCTGTTCGCCGATGTCATAGGCGAATTGCACGGCGTGGTAGAATTCATGAGCGATCGTGGCTTTCGCGGCGCCCTTCTGGTCGCCGTCAGGATCGTCATTCGCCGGGAACCCGGAGAAATTGCGATGTACCGAGATGTAGCTGATCGCATCATTCCACGGCTCTGGCCCGGCGCCTTCGGACTGCGTGTAGCCGTAGAATCCCATTTCCTCGGTGTAGATGTCGTACCGCGAATCGCCGCCGGCGACGCCATCAGAGGGCGGAACGCGGTGGTCGAGATTGTTAATCTCGGTGCGCCATGAGCTGTCGGCGTATGCCGCCAACCATTCGGCGTAGTCGGGTATCCCGTTAGCGGGTGACACATCCGCTGTGGGAATCGCGTTCGAACCTGTAGTGTTGTAGTGGATTTTGAACCATCCGCCCGGACTATTGTAGCTCGCCGTGGCGCTTGGCCGGGCCAGTAGTAAGCTCTTCAGCAGTGTCTGATTGTCGGCGCTGAGTTCGGGCAATATCCGCTGCGCTTCGAGCAACACTTCGGTCGCGCACTTCGAAAGCTCGGGACTCGTCGACCGAAACTCCACAGGCAATTCGCTGGGTCGTTTAACCGCCATCACCAAGTAAATTGTCCGTTGTTCTGCGTCGATCGCGCCGGAACGGTAGGCATCCTCAATGAGTTGAAATGCCGACCGGTTTGCGGCCGACGCGCTTAGCGTGAACAAAACGAAACAAACTGTGAAGCCGATGATTCGCGAGATGGCTATTCGGGTCATGGTCGTAGCTCTCCTATCGCTACTGGAAATCAGTACGGACACGGCGGTGAACCGCCGCCGAAGATAAAGTTGATGATATGGACAGCGTCGGCGATCGACGAGCTTCCGTCACAATTCACGTCACCGGCGGAAATCGGGTTGGGGCCGGGTTGGTATGCAAAAATCCAATTTATCATGAAGACCGCGTCCGCGATCGACACGTTATTGTCGCCGTTGATATCGCCGGCGACGCGCCAATACAGATGATAAGTGTAGTTGAATGCCGTGCCGAAGTGCGCCGCGACCCCCGGAACGAAGATAACGCGCAGGACGTCCTGAAACTTCGGAATTGAGATCTTCCCCGAACCAACCGGCATTGGCACGACGATGGTGTCTTTGTACTGGCCGCCGCCGAAGTCCCAGATAACACCGACTCCCCAGGTGGTTGCCGACAGCCCGGCGAAATCGAAAACGAGCATGCCTTCGTAGCCGTTGAGGTTTTCGACGACGATGTAATTACTCCCGTACGGCTCTGGTGGCGCACTGGAGAAATTTCCCGAATCGGGCAAAGTATAGTGGTAGGTCATCATCTCGACCTGCGGATAGTCGGCGCCCGACGCGAAGTGCTGACCGATATCCCGGTCGCCCGTGAAGTAATTCCATACCGTAAACCGGGTAAACTCCTTGTCAAGCGCGCTGCCCGCCGAGTCGACGACTTCGCCCCAAGCGCCGATCGCATTGTCGAACCGGCACTTCGACCACATCTCGCGAATTACGGAGACGCCGAAGCGTTCCTCCAAAAACTTTGGCCAGATGAATGCGGAGTAGCGGTGATCACCACCGGCTTGAAGGCCAATCTGGGGGTCGGAATAGAAAACCGGCAGGTAGTTGTAGTTGTCGTTAACCACCGGATAGACCACGTCCTCGATCCACGTGGACGACTGCTCCATGAAAAAGCTGAACTCGGTCGCGTCGTAACCGAATTGTACCGCATGATAGAATTCGTGCGCGATCGTCACTTTCAACGCTCCGATGATATCGCCTTCCGGGTCGTTGTTGGGCGGAAACGACGGACCAAAAGTGCTGTTGACAACGATATGGGACGAGTAATCGTTCCACGGTTGTGGTCCGGCCGTCTCGGGACTGGTATAGCCGTAGTAAGGCACTTGCTGAAAATAGATATCGTATTGGCCGTTGCCCCCGAGTAAGCCGTCGGAGGGCGGCGGCAGATGCCCCATGGTGACTACCTCATCCAGCCAAACCGAATCCGCCAGATTGGCGGCTCGCTCCACAAAGTCGGGAATGTTATTAGCATTAAAATCAGTCGTGTTGACCTTGTCGACGCCGGTGGTATCGAAGTGGATGCGAAAGTATCCCAGCGGCGATTCGATGTAAAATGCCGTTTGCGGTCGCGCCAAGAGCTGACGCGCAAACTGCCCGTACTCGTCGGGATTCGAGTTGATGACTTGGCTCGCCGCGACCAGAGCCTCAGTCGGACACTTTGATATGCCCGCAATCGGAAATCGATATTGCACCGGAAGCGAATCGGGGGCTACCACTGCAAGCGCGCGGTAGACTGTTGCCAATTCCGTGGTCAATATTCCGGCTGCCACATCTCGATCCAGAGCGATCGACACGGCCGATTCCGGAACTGCATCATGCGCTCCGGCTTTGAGCGTAAGCAGCGAGAAAGAAAAGAGAGCGGCGGCAATCAAGGCGCGCAATTTTCCAATCCTCAGATCAAGACAACTGCAGTATGGCAGTAATAGCTCGTATCAATCCAATATACATCCCGCCGCTCATCTTGTCAAGTCAAGAGCGGTCAACGGCTTACCGAATTTCATACATTCGCTGCCCTATCCTAATTATCGGGCAATCGGCCTCAAAATACATACGCCACAATGACATAATTGTACGCTGGCCGCCCGAAGATTGAACCGTGGGTGACGCTTGACCCTATATCGGCCCGATCGGTTCGCCTTACCGCGGCGCCGTAATCTCAACGGCGAGATTCGCGCGGGAACAAAAGAACTGCGGGGTCAAGCTTCCTTGACCCCGCAACTCGTTCAGTCATGGAAAGTCCACCCGGAGGAGATAAGCTCACGAGCAGGCTCTCGACCCCGTAGAGCCGTGCAGTTGCTCACATCCGTGTGGCGATCTGCTTAGATCTCGATCGTGCGGGCGCAATGCGACGTATCCAGCATCGCGTATTCGCCCTTCAGGATCTTGTCCACGATCACGATGAACCTGCGTGTTACGAGAGACTGCAACTCGTACGGATGCCAGACATCCTTTTCCAGGATGGGAGCAAACTGCTCGTTCTTCTTGCGACGCGGCATGTGATACCTCCAATCAGACGTTACCCGAAGTCAGCACCCATAACATGGCCGGTGCTCTGGTGAGGCCTGATACGGAAGTTGCGTCTTAAGAGACAGGAATGGCGGTTCGGCGTGAGGGTGAACCTTCCACTTAATAGCCGTTTGACATACAGCTAAATCTTGAACTTGGCGTGCAAGTGTTTGATCGCGCGCAGCTTGTAAATGTGAACGACCTGTTGAGTAACGCCTAAAATGGTCGCCGTTTCACGTTCGGTCTTTCCCGACAAGATGAGAAGCAAAGTCTGGCGCTGGCGATCCGAGAGGCTGTGACGGATATGCCAGATGAGCTTGCGCTTATAAGCGGCGTAACTCAGCCGTTTGTCCGTCGCGGCGCCGTCTTCGTAGTACGCCGACATCTCCTGACTAAACTGTTCGAGCACGTCGCGATCGACGGCGATTTCAGCAAACTGATACTCGCGTGGCATGGGCTCGGTCTTCTTTCAGACGGATGCAGGCGGTGACGGTGAGGAGCGCCACTTCGTTGCTTTCCTTTTACTGAATCAAGATACGGGCGGCAGCGGATTTTTGCCACTCGAATTTTGCGAAACTTGGATTTCAGAAGCGCTGATCGGTTGCGGCTATTCCGAACCGAGATGATAAAGCAGTCCGAGATACACGGGAAAATAAAGCATGTTTTTGTGAAGCGGCCCAATCGTCTTGCCGGCCGACTCCCAGGCTGCGCTGAAAGAATTGAGCGAGACGGCTTCGACCGTCATTTGCAGCGACATTCGGTGCGTCAGTTCCGTATGCAGGCCAAAACCGACCGAGTAAACCGGCTTTGCTCCCAGCGAGTAATCGCGATATTCGACCGGATCGGTGCCGTATTGCGGCATCGAGATGCGTGACGCCTCGAACAGCCCCAGCCCAAGTTTCATGAATGGCCGATAGCGGCCTTCGCCGACGAGATTATACATGACGAACAATCCAAAGCGGCGAATGCGCACGCGCGAATCGTCCTTGCCGTGGAATGCGGCCAGGTCGCGCGGACGGAAATTGGTGTAGGCGATTTCCAGCCCGCCAATGGTCGAATTGGTGATGAAGTAACCAAACTCGCCGGTAACCGAAATCCCCTCTTTGCGCCAGCTCGACGCGATCAAATCATAGTTGGCGTCGGCCAATGCGCCAACCGGAAACGAAACGCCGAGCCGCCCGCCGAGGTAAACCGACCCGGTGCGATCAGAATCCCATGGCTGCGAGCCGCGCGCCGGAAACGCCAGCGTCAAAACCAGCAAGGCACAGACTGTGAATGAACGCATCACAGTTTGTTATCGACGGCCGGCGTAATAAGTTTAGTCCGGAGTTACGGGCAATTGGCGCACGGCGCCGAGCCGCCGCCGAAGATGTAGTTGATAATGTACACGGCGTCGGCGATCGAGACGGAGTTCGTGCAATCGACATCACCGGCCAGCAGCGGCAGCGGCGACGGTCCGCCGGCGAAAATGTAGTTGATCAGATATACGACATCGGCGATCGAAACGGCGAGGTTGGCGTCGGCGTCGCCGCAAACGAATTCCGGACAGGCCAACTGCTCCGGTGAGACGTAGATGCAGTTGAAAAACCGCGCTTTGTCCATGAGCGTGCCCAGCGCATTAACACTGCCCGACAATTGTCCGCCCAACACGAAGACGTACTTGAGGGTGTCGGCGGCGCTGCCGATCGATTCATGCCGCCCGGCGACGACTACGGAATTGAGATCGCCGATTTCCGGCGTGCCTTCGAATTTCCGAGTCGAATCGATCGCGGTCCACAGCGAGTCTGCACGATAGGTGCGCGACGGCACGACGGTGGTCGCATTATTCCAAACGAATCCTCCCGGCGCCGACTCGCCGTCGACACGAATCGCGCCCAGCAGCGCATATCTCTGATTGTTCGCTCCCCCCGACCCGCGTTGATAGACAAATTGATGTGCGTCATCGCCGCCGGAGCTATTGCTGAATCCATCCTCGGCAGGCAGGTCCCAGTCGGCGGCGAAGGCGACGCAGACGTTTTGGATCGGTATTCCCTGTGACTTCGGACCATTGAAGACATCGACTCTGAGCAAATAATACTCCGAATTCGCCGCATCCTTGGGCGCATAGTAGCGCGCCCGGAAGGCCAGAGTCGAGTCGCGATTACAGCCGATCCCCGCCGCATAACGATAGGCGGCAAAGGATGTCGAATCGACAACGATGTTCGAAAGCGCGTAGAGCGGCCCATACGGATTGCCGGGGCCGGGATTCGCGCCCATTCCTTCATAGATCAACCAACTCAACTTCGTGGCCTCGGTGCCAAGAATCAGCGACGCATCGCGAAGGTAACTCAGTCCATTACTGAAAAAAGTAAACTGGCTTCCGGTTCGATTGTTCGCCGCGCGCCCGGCCTGATTTACGATCAATCGCGACACTGAGGTCCGCAGCTTGGCCTCCTGCGGCAGATAGAATTCGTTGAATACATGCAGGTCCACCGGCACAACCAGAATCTGATTGGCGCTGCCATCGAAGTAGGTGAACGAAACTTCAGCCTGATAAAACCCTTCGACTGCCGGAGCGGTGATGCGCATCAGCAGTGTATCGAAGTAAATGCAGCCAACCGGCACGGCGGCGGCCGGCGGATCGTAGGGAAATCCCAACCAGCCGGAACCGCTGATATTGTGCACGGATCTCGTGTAATTGGCGGCGATGTTTCCGGAATTGCTCATGATCAGGAACGTATCCAGCGTCGCCGCCGGCAAAGCATGGAACGGATAGCGAAATTCGGCCGGGTCGGCGTCCAGGTTGCTGTAGCTGACGGTACCAAAACATGGGTAAGACAGATTCATTACGGCGTTAAACGTCCAGCTTCCCTCGCTGTAAACCGCAGCCCCCGGATCGCGATCGAGGATGTACTGCAGGCGCAGTGAATCGGAAACATACATCGCCGCTGACGACCAATGCTCGGATAAGCAATCGCCGGCGTCACAGTTGTCGGAGGCGGTGTTCGTCAGGTTGACCGGCGGTCCCCAGGTGGCGCCATTGTTGACTGAGACTTGAGCGAAGATTTCCCCGTTGGCGAATCCGGCCACGGAGCAGTCGTGCCAGGGTTCGTTTTCCGCGTTGTCACCGAGAAATCGCGTATAACTCGCATAGAGCCTTGTCTCAGTCCCGACCTGACAGGCGCTGAGATTCATTTTCGAGATATTCTTGTTCCAAATTCCGCGCCGACATTCGGGCTCCGAATTGTGGGCGTCATAGAGAAGCGTTCGGCACTGGCTGCAGTCATCCCAGTGATAGAGCCTGGCGTCTTGCAGTCCGATCTTGACCAGCGCCGAGTCGAAGTACGCCGCCGTCCACAAAACGTGTAGACAGCCGTCGTAGGTGTACAACGCCGACAAGTCGGTGTATGCCCGCTCCAAATCCGATCCGGCATAGTTGACAGCAAACTGGATTGGTCCCCATGAACCACCCTGATTCGCTGAAACACGGTAGGCGACATCATTGTTGCGTTGCTGGATCGCATCCGCGTGCGCCCAGTCGGTCGGGCGGGGATAAACAACCGCTACCCGATTCGAACTTGGATCCTGCACTACGACGGCGCCGACTACGGTAACCGAGTCCAGCCAAGTCGCGCAAGTCCCCGACGGGCCGGTGATTCCCGAATTGCTTCGATAGTAAACCAGCGAGTACTTCTCTTCCGCAGCGTTATACTCAGTCGAGACGACGTGCGCGATCGACTGACCGGATAGATTCACGTCGGTAGCAATCTTCGGCCAAAAATAGGGTCCCTCGCTGGCGCCGGCGCCCGAGAGCACTCCCTGACAATTCACGCCCGCGGGTGTGAAACCGAAGATCGCGAAACTCCCAAAGGCGAGCGTGAAGTCGCGCGCAACTTTCGTAATCTGACCGGACAATTGATGATAGGCGACTGCCGCTGCGCCGCCGGCAGTGGGATCATAGTCAATAGCGCAAAAGCCGCCACCGGCGGTCGCCGGGTCAATGGCCGCGACCGCGACCGATCCGGCTCCGCCCAGTTGCCGTGCGGCGTAGCTCGTGTTGCGATCAGCGCCGGCGGCCATCGGTATGTAATACCAGGAATGATGCACCCAGCCACCGCCCACGACAATCTGCCGCCCCATCGAGCCGTTCTGCTGCATGTCGGCCCACGTTGAGCCGATCTGAACAGCGCTTTGCGGATAAACGAAAGGCGACCGTGGCATGACGACAGCCGCCGAATTTCCACGAACCGAGTCTTCAATGAGCGGGTCGGGATCAGTGGGAGTGAAGCGATCCGCTGCAGTAACATCGGCGGACGCAAGCGCGAGATAACCCCCGACAAGCAGCCGGATGAGCAAATAACCTCGGGAAAATTCGCGCGTCACGCCGTCGGCCTCTTAATCGAGTTGAAGTGCAAACGTTGCCTTTGTTTGTCTCACCGCATCTCTGCGGAGCAAATGTGGATTCGGAGTGAAAGACCTAAAGAGTTACTGAGCGCAAGATAGCGAATCGCCAGCAAAAATCAAGGCGAAATCGACGACTCAGGGACAAGCGGCGCACGGCGCCGGTCCGCCAGCGAAGATGTAGGTGATCAGATAAACAGCGTCGGCAATCGAAAGGGCGCCACTGCAGTCGGCATCACCGGTAGTGGCGGGCTCCGGAGCCGGCCCGCCGCCAAATATGTAGGTGATGAGAAACACGGCATCGGCGATCGAAATCGAAACGCTGCCGTCGGCATCCCCGCACAACCCCGGCGCCGGGTTCACTCTGATTACAAAACCGATCGTGTCGGAATTCGGCGGCAGATTCGAATCGAGACACACGATCGTGAAGTAGAAATCCGCGACAAAGCTCGGGATGCCGCTGACCGTCGCCGTCTGCGGATCGAAGACCGTTCCAAACGGCAAATCGCCGCCAAAAAACTGCCATTGGTACGGCGGCTCACCCCCGACCGCCGACAGCGTCGTCGAGTATGGCACCCCCAGCTCCCCCTCGGGCAACGTGCGCGTAACAACTTTGATACCGAACGGTACTTGTGTGACGTCACGTAAAATCCACTGCTGCGGGTCAAGTTGAACCTGCGTAATCGAATCATGCACGACCGTCTGATACATCGCGAAGCGTCCATCGTTCCAGACCGAAGTGTCGCGGCTGCCGCTCGCAGAAGTCAGTCGCATCCGGATCGGCATGCTGAATGTCGTCGGGTAACTCTGAATTTGCTCGATCCACATGGTGAAATCGAACCAGCCGGTGTCGTTGCTGCGGCAATCGAAGGCAAAGCGATAGTGCGGACAGCCCTCTCCGTAAATCCATTCGTTAATAAACCACGAGACGTCCTCGCCCACGCTGGCGGAAAACTCGTCGATAAAGTCCTCGGTCGTGGCGGCGCCGTAGCGAAATCCCGAATTGCCGAAGTCGCGAATACCGCGAAAGAAGGCCGAATCGCCGTAAACGCCGCGCAGCATATGGAGAACCCAAGCGCCCTTGTCGTACGACAGACTGCTGTTATAAATCTCGGCGGGCGTGAGGATCTCAACGTAGATCGAGCCCGCGCCGGTGTAGCGCAAGGTCTGCATGTAGTTGTGGTAGGCGGCGGTCCCCTGCGTTGCCTCGAAATACAGCGGCTCCGAATAGGTGGCAAAGCCTTCGTTCAACCAGATATGATTAAAAGTGCGGCAGGTAATCATATCGCCCCACCACTGATGACCGCTCTCGTGCGCGATCACCCACTCATCATGGAAGTTCGTCGCGTACATGCAAAACGTCTGGTGTTCCATCGCGCCGGTCCAGCCAAAATCGGCATGACCCATTTTCTCATTCATGAACGGATACACGCCAAAGCGATCACTGAGCGCGGTCAACGCCTGTGGTCCGTAGAAGCAAAAATTCGACAGCGCAATACCATTGCCGGGCAAGCTATAGCAGTAAAACGGAATGGTGTCGGTGTCATATACCCAATCGCTGATCTGTTTCGAGTACTGCGAGATGCAAAACGCCACGTTGTACGTACAGATCGGGTAACGATGTTTCCAATGTTCGAGCTTCCGTCCACCGCCCAGATTCGTTTGGCTCAGTCTCAGACCGTTGGTGGCAACATCATAGGTATCCGGCATTTCCAAATACAAGTCGAGCGAGTCGGCCTTGTCTTCCGGGAAATCCTTGCACGGCCACCAATAACGCGAGCGAAACGGCGTGGCCTTGGTCCAGCACAAGTCGGTGCCAAACTGCGACGAAAAGCGCAAGCCCGCCGAACCGTCATAGTATGGCACGCCGTGATAATACACTGAGAGCGAGACCTCTTGGTTCGTTGAATAAGCAGCGGGAAGGTTGACTGACAGTAAATTCGCGATGTGGGTAAACGTCAAACTCGTCGTCCCCGCTTTCGCGGAATCGACGATCAGTTCGCTGCGCAAGTTCAGATCAACGCGATTCAGCGCGGCGACCAGTGACTTGACCCGGTAGTCGACCGCGGCCACTATTGATTCCGTGGAGAAGTTCGGATTTACATGAATCGCATAATGGAGAACATCAAAGTCCGCCTGATTGCCGTCCAGTTGCGGCTGTTGCACTACCTTGTCGGCGGTGGCATGACCGGCATCTGAATGCTGCGCGATGAACAACCGGCGCGCGGCGGCATGAGCAGCGATATCCTCCTGAGTCGCGCGGCTCCAATCCGTGACGGTGAAACCCGGTCTGGTGGGCAACCCAAGCGCCAATGCGATGAGAATGGTCTGAATTACGCGAGCCAAGCGAAGTATCCTTCGAAACGATCGACCGTTGAGTAAATTTAGCCGCGCCAAGCGCCAATCGCAATATCAGAATCGCGAATGGTACCGGATCGGCGGACGAAAATAACTCGGGCGAGTTGTCGCAACCCGCCCGCGTAAATTCGACGCTAACAACTCGGACACGGCGGCGGTCCGCTGTCGAAAATGTAGTTAAGCACATAGACGGCATCCGCCACCGAAACATTGCCGCTACAATTGGCGTCGCCAATGAGCAACGGCACCGGCGGCAAGCCGCCACCAAATATGTAGTTGATCAGGAAGACAACGTCCGCTATCGAAATCACGCCGTTGCCGTCGGCATCACCGCAGACATCGCAAAGATCGCCGATCCCGTCACTGTCCGTATCCTCCTGACCGGGATTGGCAATGTATGGGCAGTTATCGCTCGGACAGGTATTGGCCGGGAATCCCGGATTACCGCGGCCGTCGCCGTCGGTATCGGTACAAGAGTCACAGACGTCACCGAAAGCGTCATTGTCGGCGTTCATCTGATTAGTGTTGGCCATCGAGGGGCAATTATCGCAGTCATCGCCAACGCCGTCGCTGTCACCATCGGTCTGCGCGGCGTTGAATACCGTCGGGCAATTGTCGACATCGCCGCAAATGCCGTCGCCGTCGGAGTCGTTCTGCGCGTCATTCGGACAAAAGTCGCAGACATCGCCGATGCCATCGCCATCGACGTCCTCCTGCCCCGGGTTCGGACCAAAAGGACAATTGTCGATAATATCGGGAACGCCGTCGATGTCGGAATCCGGAAGGCCGACGTCATATTGAGTCAATTCAATCTGGATGTTCGGATTGCCGACCACATGTTTCTGGGCGAAGGCCTTTCCCTGAATCCCGACGTTGAAATGCGTCGTGCGATACTCATCGACGATCGAATCGCCCGGCGCGCTCACCTGGCCCGGCGGCGACCACGTAATGCCCCGATCGAACGACCAGGTTGCAAACAAGGCATTGTTGCGCACGAAAACGCAGCCGACCGTATCGCCTTTAATATCGGTCAGTGTCGGAAAATTCTCCGAATCCGTCGTCCCCGCAATCGTTGTCACGATCGAGAGCGAATTGATCGCGCCGGAACCGTCGATAGAGCGAAATGCAATGATGTCGTGATTGTTCGGTGAACCGGCGTCATAGACCGCCGCGACTACCACAATGTAGCCGGAGTCAACGGAGATGTCCGGGTAGCGCAGATTGAGATCGTTGTCGGTCATTTCTTTGATCGCCGTGACCGTCGGCAGCGACCAGTTGTTCAGCACATCTTGGCGGAAGAACAGTTTGTATTGCAGATCCGTCGAGTCGATGTAGTCGTAGGCGGCGTAGGTCTTTCCGTTGGACCGGTCAATTGCTGCGGCCGTCGTTTGGCAATTTTGCGGCGACACGAAAAAGCTGCCGAACGGCAGATTGTTGTGCCGGCCAAAAACGACCGAGATATTGTTTACCGCCGGATCGAAGGTTCGAGACAGGATTGCCGACTGAAATCCCCAGTTCCAAGACTGTTGCGAATTGTCCGATGCAATATCGACCGCTTTCATATTTACCCAGCCTAATCCGGCCAGGCTGAAAAAGCTCACGCTCCAGGTACCTGGATTGTTGGGATCAGGAATGCTGGCGAGCATAAAAGCCGCGCCTTGCTGGAAGGATGACGGTGGCACGAACGTGCCGTACATCTGAGTGCCGCCGCCATAGTAATCAATCGACGGATAACTGCCGCCGCGCAAATCAAGGAAACAGCAGCCTGCCCATGACGTGCCGAAGTTCGCCGAACCGTTGATGTACATATAGGACGAGTCGAATAAGACGCCGTCGTAGTACTCATACATCCGCGCCATTACACCAGAGCCGTTTGCCGCCACCGAGGGATGCCGCCACCGCTGCGCGCTGAGCAACTGTCGGCCCACCGGCTCCGATTGGACAAACTCATTGTAAGTGACTGTTTGTTCCGGAATGTTTTGGATCACCCGCGGCTGCACTTTGGGGAAAGTTGTCTTGACGTCGGCTGCAGTGTAACTCGCGGCCCAAGCCGGGATAACCTGCAGGCCGGCGCTGATCGCCAGCGCCGCTAAGAGCACCGTGATGCGGGGGGGAGACATCACTCTGTTCATCCATGACTCCTTGTCGTCAACCGCGTTGTGCCAAACCAGCTAATCGCGTCGACAGCCTTCGTAAGCGACTGCCCTTCATGCTTTCGCGCATGCGCGCCGACAGCGAGTCAGGTTAGGTGTTGCAAAAGTGCTCATAACATAATTTGTCGGAGCCTGTCTGTCAACAGTCAACCTTACGCGGGATGATTTTTCATTGGAATTATGAGCCGGTGAAGGGATTCGAACCCCCGACCAGCTGATTACAAATCAGCTGCTCTACCAACTGAGCTACACCGGC
>CAZTYE010000016.1:0-47431 GCA_964617645.1 uncultured Ignavibacteria bacterium | reverse complement strand
CGGCAGTGAATGTGCCGCTGAATGCGACTTACATCGACAACGGCAACGGTACGGGCTCGTTCACCTTTAATCCCGATTTCACTCAGTCCGGTGTTTTCAATGTTACCTTCATTGCTTCCGACGGCACACTCGCCGACTCGGAAATCGTAGCGATCACAGTCAATAACGTCAATCTTCCGCCGGTGCTGGCCGCTATCGGCCCGCAATCGGTGAATGAAAACGCGACTCTGAACTTCGGCGCTTCCGCGACTGACCCAGATCTGCAAGCTCTAACCATGACCGCTGTCAACGTGCCGTTGAATGCCAACTACGTTGACAATGGCAACGGTACGGGGACATTCACGTTTAATCCTGATTTCACTCAGTCCGGTGTATTCAATGTAACTTTCATCGCCTCCGACGGCACACTCGCCGACTCGGAAGTTGTCGCGATCACGGTCAACAACGTCAACCGGCCTCCGGTGCTGGCCGCCATCGGTCCGCAATCAGTGAATGAGAACGCGACGCTCAACTTCGGCGCTTCCGCGACTGACCCAGATCTGCAAGCTCTAACCATGACGGCACTCAACGTGCCGCTGAATGCGACTTACATCGACAACGGCAATGGTACCGGCACATTCACGTTCAATCCTGATTTCACTCAGTCCGGTGTTTTCAATGTTACCTTCATCGCCTCCGACGGCACACTCGCCGACTCGGAAGTTGTCGCGATCACAGTCAACAACGTCAACCGGCCTCCGGTGCTGGCCGCTATCGGCCCGCAATCGGTGAATGAAAACGCGACTCTGAACTTCGGCGCTTCCGCGACTGACCCAGATCTGCAAGCTCTAACCATGACCGCTGTCAACGTGCCGTTGAATGCCAACTACGTTGACAATGGCAACGGTACGGGGACATTCACGTTTAATCCTGATTTCACTCAGTCCGGTGTATTCAATGTAACTTTCATCGCCTCCGACGGCACACTCGCCGACTCGGAAGTTGTCGCGATCACAGTCAACAACGTCAACCGGCCTCCGGTGCTGGCCGCTATCGGCCCGCAATCGGTGAATGAAAACGCGACTCTGAACTTCGGCGCTTCCGCGACTGACCCAGATCTGCAAGCTCTAACCATGACCGCTGTCAACGTGCCGTTGAATGCCAACTACGTTGACAACGGCAACGGTACGGGGACATTCACGTTTAATCCTGACTTCACTCAATCCGGTGTTTTCAACGTAACCTTCATCACCTCTGACGGCACACTCGCCGACTCGGAAATCGTCGCGATCACAGTCAACAACGTCAATCTTCCGCCGGTGCTGGCGACGATAGGGCCGCGAAGTGTCACCGAAGGTCAGATTCTGAACTTCAACATTTCGGCCACGGATCCCGATCTGACGATACCGACGCTAATAGCGCAGAATCTCCCGACCAATGCGACATTTGTCGATAACGGCAACGGCACCGGCACATTCAATTTCGCGCCGAATTTCGTTCAAGCCGGCACTTACAACGTTCGCTTTATCACATCGGATGGCGCTCTGGCCGACACCGAATTGGTCGTCATCACCGTAAACGAGGCCGGTAACCAGCGCCCGGTGTTGGCGACGATCGGACCGCGGAGTGTCACCGAAGGCCAAAATCTAACGTTCAATATCGCGGCGACCGATCCGGATCAGACGACCCCGACATTTAGCGCGGTCAATGTTCCGGCAAACGCCACATTCACCAACAATGGCAACGGCACTGCGACTTTCGTTTTCAATCCCAATTTCGTACAAGCCGCCAACTATGTCGTGACTTTCATTGCAACCGATGGTGTTCTCGCCGACTCGGAAATCGTCACGATCACTGTCAACGAGGCCGGCAATCAGCGGCCGGTTCTGGCTACAATCGGCAACAAGACCATCGGCGAGGGATCGTTGCTAACCTTCGGCCTGTCGGCGACCGATCCTGACCAGACATTCCCGGCGTTCTTGGCCTTCGGCATGCCCGCCAACGCTACTCTCAGCGATAACGGCAATGGCACGGCAACATTCAATTTCTCGCCGAATTTCAATCAGGCGGCAATCTACAGCGTCACCTTTGTCGCCTTTGACGGTCAATTGGCCGATTCCGAGATTGTTCAGATAACCGTCACCAATACCAATCGCGCTCCGGTACTGGCCGTTATTGGCCCGCGCTCCGTCGCCGAAGGCGGTACGCTCAATTTCGGCACCTCGGCATCCGACCCCGATGCCCAGCCGCTTGCCATGACCGCGACCAACGTGCCCCTCAACGCGAATTACATCGACAATGGCAATGGTACCGGCTCGTTTAGCTTCAGCCCAAACTTTACACAAGCTGGTGTTTATAACGTTACATTCATCGCCTCGGATGGAAACCTCGCCGACTCCGAAACCGTTGCCATCACGGTCACGGGCACGAATCTGCCGCCGGTCCTTGCAGCGATCGGAGCGAAGTCGATAACCGAGGGGCAGCTCCTGAGCTTTGGAACCTCCGCGACCGATCCCGATCTCTCGACACCAACCTTGATCGCGGTTGGATTGCCGACTGGCGCGACGTATATCGACAATACCAACGGCACCGGTACATTCACTTGGACGCCGACATTCATTCAAGCCGGTATCTACAATGTGACTTTCATTGCCTCTGACGGCCTTTTGGCCGACTCCGAAGTCGTCGCAATTACCGTTAATGAAGCCGGTAATCAACGACCGGTTCTCGCCGCGATCGGTGCGCGCAGCGTCACCGAAGGCGTGAATCTGAATTTCAACGCGACCGCCACCGATCCTGATGCGACTACGCCGACACTGAGTGCTGTCGGTTTGCCGACTGGCGCAGCGTTTGTCGATAATGCCAACGGCTCCGGCACATTCAACTGGACGCCGACATTTATCCAAGCTGGTGTTTACAATGTGACCTTTATCGCCTCGGACGGCGTGCTCGCCGACTCCGAAGTCGTCGCGATCACCGTCAATGAAGCGGGCAATCAGCGCCCCGTGCTCGCCGCCATCGGCCCGCGTTCGGTTGCTGAAGGTGCAACCTTGAACTTCAATGCAACCGCTACCGATGCCGATGCCACCACGCCCACACTCAGCGCCGTTGGCCTGCCTTCTGGCGCAACGTTCGTCGATAACGCTAATGGCAGTGGTACCTTCAACTGGATACCAACATTTACGCAGTCCGGTGTCTACAACGTCACTTTCATTGCTTCTGACGGCACGCTTGCCGATTCCGAGGTGGTCGCGATTACGGTCACTGACGCCGGCAATCAACGTCCGGTGCTGGTCGCTATCGGTCCACAATCGGTTACTGAAGGCCAACTCTTGACCTTCGGCACTTCCGCGACCGATCCGGACAACACGACCCCGACTATGACCGCATCCGGTCTGCCAAGCGGAGCCACTTACGTCGATAACGGCAACGGCACCGGTACATTCACTTGGACGCCGACCTTCATTCAAGCCGGTATCTACAATGTGACTTTCATTGCCTCTGATGGCACGCTCGCCGACTCCGAAGTCGTGGCAATTACCGTTAATGAAGCCGGTAATCAACGACCGGTTCTCGCCGCGATCGGTGCGCGCAGCGTCACCGAAGGCGTGAATCTGAATTTCAACGCGACCGCCACCGATCCTGATGCGACTACGCCGACACTGAGTGCTGTCGGTTTGCCGACTGGCGCAGCGTTTGTCGATAATGCCAACGGCTCCGGCACATTCAACTGGACGCCGACATTTATCCAAGCTGGTGTTTACAATGTGACCTTTATCGCCTCGGACGGCGTGCTCGCCGACTCCGAAGTCGTCGCGATCACCGTCAATGAAGCGGGCAATCAGCGCCCCGTGCTCGCCGCCATCGGCCCGCGTTCGGTTGCTGAAGGTGCAACCTTGAACTTCAATGCAACCGCTACCGATGCCGATGCCACCACGCCGACGCTCAGCGCCGTTGGCCTGCCTTCTGGCGCAACGTTCGTCGACAACGCCAATGGCAGTGGTACCTTCAACTGGATACCAACATTCACTCAGTCCGGCGTCTACAACGTCACTGTCATTGCCTCTGACGGAACGCTCGCGGATTCCGAATCGGTCGCCATAACCGTTACCGAAGCTGGTAATCAGGCGCCGATATTGGCCGCGATTGGGCCGCGCTCGGTCACGGAAAACCAATTGTTGGCCTTCGGCACTTCCGCCACCGATCCGGATCTGACGATTCCGGCCCTCACCGCCGTGAATCTCCCAAGTGGCGCTACGTATACCGACAACGGCAACGCCACCGGTACATTCACCTGGACGCCGACCTTCATTCAAGCCGGTATCTACAATGTGACTTTTATCGCGTCGGACGGCGTGCTCGCCGACTCCGAAGTCGTCGCAATTACCGTTAATGATGCCGGCAACCAACGGCCGGTGCTGCTCGCGATTTCGCCGAAAACGGTCGACGAAGGCGCCAACCTATCATTCGGAGCGCTCGCTGCCGACCCCGATCAGACGACTCCGGCGCTTACAGCGACAAATATGCCCGTCGGAGCGAGCTTCATCGACGGCGGCAACGGTACCGGTGCGTTCAACTGGACTCCCGACTTCGCGCAATCAGGCGTCTATAATGTCAACATCATCGCATCTGACGGCCTTCTCGCCGATACCGAAGTGGTGCAGATCACAGTCAATAATGTCAATCTCGCGCCGGTCTTGGCAGCCATTGGTCCCAAGTCGGTTCCTGAAGGCGTGAATCTGAACTTCAACGTCACGGCCACGGATCCCGACTTGACAACGCCAACACTGACCGCATCCGGCGTTCCGCTCAATGCTACGTTTATTGACAATGGCAACGGCAGCGGCACATTCAACTTCACCCCGGACTTCACGCAGTCGGGAGTTTACAACGTGACCTTCGTTGCTTCGGACGGCGTGCTCGCCGACACGGAAGTCGTTCAGATCACCGTTACCGAGTTTAATCGGCCGCCGGTATTGGCGGCGATCGGCCCGAAGAATGTCGCGGAGGGCGCGACGCTCAATTTCGGAACCAGCGCTACCGATCCCGACGGCGCGATTCCGGCGCTGACGGCGACCGGATTGCCGCTGGGTGCTACCTACGTCGACAACGGCAATGGCACCGCGACTTTTGATTTCACTCCGAGTTACACCCAGTCCGGTGTCTACAATGTCACTTTCGTCGCATCGGACGGGTCCCTGGCTGACACTGAGGTCGTCGCCATTACAGTGACTAACACGAATCTGCCGCCGGTGCTTGCCGGCATCGGTCCGCGCAATGTCAATGAAGGCGCGATACTGAATTTCAACGCGACAGCGACTGACCCGGACCTGACCACTCCAACTCTGACGGCTACAGGCCTGCCATTGAACGCCACCTTTGTTGACAACGGTAACGGCTCCGGCACCTTCAACTTTGCGCCGACGTATACGCAGTCGGGCGTCTACAATGTGCTGTTTGTCGCTTCCGATGGCTTCCTCGCCGACTCCGAACTGGTTGCCATCACCGTCGTCGATCAGGGCGGTAATGTGCCGCCGGCGCGAATTACGACGCTAATGGCCAATATCGTGGGCGACGCCATTCGCTTGACTTGGACACCGGTTACGACCGACTCGCTCGGCACGCCAACACTGGTTGACCGCTACGTGATCTATCGCGGCACACGGGCGTACTTCACTCCGTCTCCGGCTGAATCGATCGGCACAGTTGGCGCCTTAGTCGGACAATTCGACGACAATAACATTGGCGGCGCTAATGTCGTCGGCGATACGGCGATAAACTACTTCTACGCCGTTATCGTCGTCGATCAGATCGCACGCCGCTCGAATGTTTCGAATCGTGTCGGCGAATATGACTATCAGATCATCACCACGGCCACGACCGACTTCAACTTGGTCGGTCTGCCGTTTACCAATACCGGATTGGCGACTGCGCAGGATGTCATCAACTCGATGGGTGGCACTACGACGGTCAACACGCTCAACAATTTCATTCCGTCGTCACAGAGCTATCAAGCGCGTTTCGCGGCCGGATTTGGAACCAATTTCACCGTTCAGCCGGGAAGCGTTTTTCAGGTCAACGCCAAGGTCAATTTCGTCTGGTCGATTGCCGGAAGGGTTCCGGCGGCGGGATCAGTGACTTACCCAATTGCCACAACGCCAACGACCGACTACGCGCTGCTGATGATGCCGTTCGAATACGACGGCGTCTGGCTCGTGGCACAAGATCTGATCAACAACATCCCGACGCTGTTGAATACGCTGAACGAATTCTTGCCGAGTTCGCAGTCGTACCGGTCACGCTTTGCGGCGGGGTTCGGCACGAACTTCACGGTGCGAGCGGGTCGTGTCTATCAGGCTAACGCCAAAGCGAACGGGACCTTCCCGCAATAGCTATGAATATTCTTTTTCTTTACATACTGGAGGTTACAGTGCGGTTGAAATTCCAGAACCGTCGAGCGAGAGCAGGGAATGGGAGTTCTCTGCTGGCTCTGGTGGCCGCCGTATTGCTGCTGCTCCCGACGGCATCAGCGTTTGCGCAGGGTTCGATTTTCGGTACGGTGCAGAATTCGAATCTCACCACCCCGGCGGACGGCGACATTCTGTTTTTTGGATTTCTTGACGATACCGACGAGGAGATTCGCATCCAATCCTCGGACGGCGCCGGATATCAAAGCGGCAATTGGTTTGATGATTTCCAGAATTATCTGACTGAAGCAGCCGGCAACCCCTACGACTATTACTTCTTCAACACGGTCAACGGGGAAACTTTCCATCTGGCCAAACCGATTCCGAACAACTCGTTCCAGCAAGAAGACATCTTGTTGGCGCCGGGGATCGTGCCGGCTCGACCAACGAACGTCAACGCCCGCGGTATTTCTGCGAGCAGGATGATCATATCCTGGTCGGGTTCGGTCGGATTGACCTACCACGTTTATCGCCGTCCGGCGGCCAGCAACGGTTCATTCTTCCGTCTCGACAACGTCGCGGGAAGCCTCGCCAATCCCGGTGTGAGCGATACGTTTTTCGTCGACAATACCGTTGATGGCGTGTCGTCCTACACATATCTGGTGATCGCGCAAAATGTCAGCGCCAACTACTCGGCGCCGTCGGTCCCGGTTAATGGCAGTTCCGCTGTGCTCACCGCCCCGTTGGTCAATTCCATTACTCCCAACACGGGTCCGAGCGTCGGCGGCACCTCCGTTACGATTCGCGGTAACGGATTTGACGCCGCGGGAGTGACCGTGCTTTTCGGAGCCAATCCGGCCACGGCCATCACGGTTGTTAACGCCGGTACGATTACCGCGACATCCCCTGCCGGTACCGGCACCGTTAGTGTCGTCGTCACCAACACGGCCGCGGCGTTGTCCGGCACATTGCTCAACGGCTGGTCATACTTTGCGAATATAGCGCCGGTCGCGAACGCCGGCCCCGATCAACTCGGTCAATTCAAGAACACTTTGATTACTCTCAATGGAACCGGCTCATCCGACGCCAACGGCGATTCGCTCCGCTATCGTTGGGCGCAGGTCGCCGGCCCGAGCGTGACACTCTCCGACACGACAGTTGCGCAGCCGACATTTACGGCAACCGCCAACGGCGACTATTTCTTCCGCCTGATCATTAATGACGGCATCGTGAACTCAACTCCCGACACGGTTCGCGTGCAGATCGTCGAGCGCGCTCCGGTGCTCGCAGCGATCGGCGCCCAGATCGTAACCGAAGGCAACAATCTCAATTTCAATGCGACCGCGACTGATCCCGATGCTACGACGCCGACGCTCTCCGCCGTCAACCTCCCGGCCGGGGCGACCTTTGTCAACAATGGCAACGGCACCGGTACATTCAACTGGACACCGGGACTCACGCAATCCGGATTGTACAACGTTACTTTTGTAGCTTCCGACGGCGTGCTCGCCGATTCGGAGCTCGTGCAGATTACCGTCAACGAAGTCGGCAACCAGACGCCGGTACTCGCTGCTATTGGGCCGCGCAACGTCAATGAAGGCGCGATCCTGAACTTCAATATCAGCGCCACCGATGCCGACGCCACGATCCCGGCGCTGATTGCGATCAACGTGCCGGCAAATGCTACATTCGTCGACAACAACAACGGCACCGGCACCTTCAACTTTGCTCCTGATTTCAATCAGGCCGGGCTGTTCAATGTGACTTTCATCGCGACCGACGGTGTTCTGGAAGACTCCGAGATCGTAATCATCACGGTCAACAATGTTAATCGCGCGCCGTCGCTCACGGCGATCGCGCCGCAGAACACAACCGAAGGTCTTCTCCTGACCTTCGGCGCGACCGCTACCGATCCCGATGCGACGATTCCGACACTGACCGCCACTGGTCTGCCGAGCGGTGCGACATTTGTGAACAATCTCAACGGCACCGGCACATTTAACTGGACACCGGGCTTCACTCAAGCCGGCAATTACAACGTCAATATCATTGCCTCCGACGGCACTCTGGCCGACACCGAAATCGTAGCCATTTCCGTGCTCGACGCCGGAAACCAGATTCCGGTTCTTGCGACGATCGGCAATCGCTCGGTAATCGAAGGCAACATCCTCTCGTTCCGCGTCAGCGCTACTGACGCCGACGCGACGATTCCGACTTTATCGGCGTCCGGCCTTCCCGCCAACTCCGCATTCGTCGATTCGGCGAATGGCGCCGGCTCGTTTGTTTTTGCGCCGAACTTCAATCAGGCGGGAGTCTACAATGTAACCTTTGTCGCCGGCGATGGCGTCGCCGCCGACACCGAGATAGTTCAGATTACGGTTGGCGAATCCGGCAATATCCCGCCGGTGCTCGATTCGATTGGTGTCAGGCAAATTGCCGAAGGCAATGTGTTGACGATCGCGATCTCGGCTTCCGACGAAACCAGTCCGCCGAGCCTGTTAGTCAGCACGCTGATGAACAACTACGTCTTCGTCGATTCCGGCAATGGGCGCGGCACATTTACCTATTCGCCGGATTTCTTCGACGCCGGAGTGGATACCGCGACCTTCTTCGCGGTTGACGACGGCGGCGCAATCGCGCAGGAGAAAGTGCAAATCACGACGCTCGATATCAATCGCGCTCCGAAGATTTCGCCGCCGCTGGCCGATGTCACGGCGCTGCCGGGCGATTCCGTGAAGTTCCACGTCGTTGCCACCGACTCGACCGATCCGAACGGCGGACGGCTTTTCCTCTTCGCGCTCCAGAAACCCGCCGCCGCCGTCTTCGCCGATTCGGCCAACAACCGCGGGTCGTTGCGCTGGAAACCGGCCATTACCGACACCGGGATTCATCGCTTCATCGTCCTCGTATCCGACGATGAAACACCATCGCTCTCTTCGCGCGACACGGCGACGATTACCGTACTGGTTGCCAATCAGGCGCCGGTGCTCGCCGCTATCGGGCCAAAGTCGGTGCCCGAAGGTCAACTTCTCGAATTCAGAATTTCCGCGACCGATCCGGACGGCACGATTCCGTTCTTCACCGCGCAGAGCATCCCAACGAATGCGGCCTTGATCGATTCGGGCAACGGTGCGGGTAGCTTCCGCTTTACGCCAAACTTCACGCAATCCGGTCTGTATTCCGTCAAGATCATTGCCTCCGACGGCAATAAGACCGACAACGAAGTCGTGCTGATTCAGGTCACCAACGTGCCGCAGCCGCCGATTCTCACGGTGCCGGCCGATACGCAGCGCACGACCGAGGGGCAACTACTGAGCTTCCGAATCAGCGCCACCGACCCGGACGGCACGATCCCGTCGCTTAGCCTGAGCGACATTGTGCCGCCGCCGGTCAACGCGGTGTTTGTTGATTCGGGTAACGGCGCGGGTTCGTTCCGCTTTACTCCCCAATTTGTTGAAGCGGGAATCTACGATCTTTACTTCATCGCTACCGACGGCGCACGCTCCGACACCGAGTTGGTGGTGATGGAAGTGCTCGACGCGGGCAATCAGCCGCCGGTGTTGACCGTCAGGCGCGGTACTACGACTTTGAACGATGGTGATTCGACCAGCGTCACGGAAGGAAACAGCATCTCGATCGCGATATCCACGACGGATGCCGACTCTGTTCTGCCGGTCTTGTCGTCTTCCGCTCTGCCGGTGGGAATCAATCCTTCGACCTTTGTCGACAACGGCGACGGTACCGGAACCTTCTCGTGGCAGACGCTGAACCTGGATGTTGGCAACTATCCGCTGACATTCTACGCGACGGATGGAACCGATAATGGAATCGTCGATTCGTCTCGGGTGATCGTGAAGGTTGTCGACTTCAACGTCATCCCGAATCCAATTCTCTACGAACCATTCTTCGCCTGCACCAATCCGTCAAGTTGCGCGGGAACGATCGCCGAAGGCGCTACCCAGACGTTCCGCTTCTATTCCCTCGACGGCGACAACACCGATCCGATCATGACCGCGAAGCCGTTTACGGTTAGCGGGACGGACACGACCATCCTCTTCGCGTCGAACCTGCCGATCAACATGACAGTCACCGACGTCGGCGATACCGGCGTCTTTCTGTTCCAGCCGAATTTCCAGCAAGCGGGCACCTATCGTGTCATGATGCTGGCCATCGACCAAAACTACCCGACTGTTTACGTCAAGTCGCCATGGACGATAACCGTCAACAACGTCTCCGTGCCGCCGATCCTCAATGCGATCGGCAATCTCTCGGTCGTTGAAGGCAACACGCTCGATGTTGTGATTACCGGTTCGGACCCTGACGGCTTGCCGGTCACGATCTCATCCTCCGGCTTGCCGGCCGGGGCTACGCTTACGGCGCTGGGTGGTCAACCGTCCGGGCAGGCGCAGTCGCGACTACTCTATACACCGGGCTTCACGGCCGCTGGCACTTACAACGTGACCTTCCGCGTCAAGGAAAACGCGACGGTCTTGGCCGATTCCGAAATCGTCGTGCTCACGGTGATCGAGGCCGGCCCGCAACCGCCGAAATTCGTCGACCTCAATCCAAGCTACCAGATTGTCGCGAACTTACAGACGTTGCGCCTCTGGTTGCGTTCGTCCGATCCCGATTCGCCGACGCCGGTTTTGAGTCATGTCGGCAACCCGACGCTGCCGGTCAACGGCGTATTCGTCGACTCGGCAAACGGTCGCGGCAGCTACACCTTTGCGCCGACGCTGGCGCAAGGGAATCAGACATTTAATGTGAGATTCTTCGCGACATCGGGAGGCGCCGCCGACACGATGGATGTAGCGCTTAATGTCATTCTCGGCATGTGCGGCGATGCCGACAACAACAGCCAGATATCCGTCTCCGATGCGGTCTACATCGTAAACTACATCTTTGGCGGCGGTCCGGCGCCGGCGACCCAGCCGGGCGGCGACCCCGATGGCAATGGGCAGACGAGTATCGCCGACGCGGTGTACTTGATTAACTACATCTTCGCCGGTGGACCGCCACCGAACTGTAATTAGCGACGCCATCGCGCTCTGCGTCTGACTGATCTCGTTTTTCGACTCCGGCCGGGCAGGTCCCGGCCGGATCGTTTTGGGCGGCGTCGGCAGCCTCCGGAACAACTGTGTCGACGAGTCGTCGCCGACAAAGCTCGTGCCGACTGCGTATCATTCACGAGTGCTGAATCGGATTCAAGTTTGCTTCAGAGGGTTTTACATTGAGGTATCACGCATGAATCGATCCCGCGGAATCACCTTTGGCCTCAGGGACTTCCTGTCGGCCGCCATCATCCTGACAATTCTCAGCAGCGCAACCTTGCTGGCCGTGGTGAATGCCGATGAGTCGTTCAAAGACGACTGGTATTACGCTCCGGGAGTACTGGTTGTCGAGTTTTCGACTTCACTCGCCAAATCCGGCTTCGTCACTGGAACGCAAGGCAAGGTTCGCTCGGGCAATGCGGCGATTGATGAATTGATGTCGACTTTGAGAGCTACCGGTCTTGAGCGCATGTTCGTTCAAACGCAAAAATCGCTCGCTCGCGGCGACATCGACCTGTCGGGTTACTATCGGATCACCTTCGATCCGAATGCCGATCTTGATCGGGCGGCGGATCAGTTCGCGAGTCTGCCGGAAGTCGTGCGTGTGGAGAAAGTGGGGGTGCACCCGCTAATGGCAACTCCCAATGACCCGTCGTACGGCACGCTGTGGGGGCTCAATCAAGGCAACGATCGGGACATCGATGCTCCCGAAGGCTGGGACATCGAAGTGGGCGATTCCTCGATTCTCGTCGGCGCAATGGATTCCGGCGTGCAATGGGATCATGCCGATCTCGGCGGACAGTCACCGTACCTCAATGGCAATATCTGGATCAACTGGGCCGAGCAGAACGGAATCGAGGGCATGGACGACGATAACAATGGCTACATCGACGATATTCGCGGTTACGACTGGGTGGAAGTCATTGGCGCCTGGCCGGGGGAAGACGGCGATACGCCGGACAACGACCCCATGGACTTCAATGGCCATGGAACTCACACCGCCGGCACCATGGCGGCGATTACCAACAACGGCACCGGTGTTTCCGGTGTAGCCGGTGGCTGGTCGCCGACCCAGCGCGGCTGCCGAATTGTCCCGCTGCGAATCGGTTGGTCGCAGGATGATGGCAATGGCGTTGAGCGCGGATACGTGCGGATGGATTTCGCGGCGCAGGCCTTCAATTACGCCACGCAAATCGGCGTCGACGCGGTCAACTGCAGTTGGGGCTCATCAAATTCCGGCGGAATCGCCACCGCGCTTAGCAACGCTACGAATGCCGGTATGATCGTCTGCAATTCGGCAGGCAACAGCAACAACACGGCCGCCGGCTATCTGTCGACCCGGTCCGATGTCATTTCGGTTGCGTCGCTGTCGTCCTCCGGAGCCAAGTCGTCGTTTTCGAATTACGGCTCCTGGGTTGATGTCGCCGCGCCGGGTTCAAGTATCAACTCGACTTACTCCGCTCACGGTGTCCCAACCTACGCCTACCTCAGCGGCACCTCGATGGCTTCACCGCATGTCGCCGGGCTGGCGGGACTAATTCGTTCACGCAACGCGGGCTTGAGCCGCCAACAAGTAACGGATATTATCCTGGGCAATGTTGACAACATTGACGCCCAAAACGGCGGCTTTATCGGAATGCTTGGCTCGGGCCGGATTAATGCGCGTAAGGCTCTGGAACAGGTTTACGAAGTACAGATCGATGCCGCCAATCGCGTCGGCACCGCGCCGCACAGCATTGATTTCTCGGCGGCGGCGCCGTTTGCGGTGAACGAGTGGCGCTGGTACTTTGGTGACGGCGACTCGTCGCTTTCGGCTTTGGCTTCACACAATTACGCCGACCTCGGAACCTATGACGTGACGGTCGTCGCCATCGGCAGCTCCGATACGGCGTCGACTACCATGTCGGACTACGTCATTGTGCATGCGGATACGCTGGAGTTCGTCGATTTCGTCGGCGGTCGGCTCGATCCTTTGTACTGCGAGATTCGGTTGCGCAATATCGCTCCAATCAAGTCGCTCGACCTCCCGATTCACTTTCCCGGCAACATGAACATCGATCTTGAGTCGATCAGCTCCGCCGGAATGCGCGCCGAGCATTTCGAACTGGTGCAGGTTCAGATGGCTGATCCGGGCAGCTACAAAATGCACATTCGCATGGTGGCCGATATCGGCGGCGGCACGCCACCACTACCGGCCGGCGATGGCACGCTTCTCCGCATCAACTTCGTCTACAACTCTCCGCCACCGGTTTCGGGCTTCACTTTGGTTGATACCACGAGATTTGATTCCTTCGTTTTTTCGGCCGTGACTTCGGCGGGTGCTTATGTTCCTACCATAACGTCGGGCACCTTGCAGGTCAACGGTGGCGTTCGCGGCGATGCCGACGGCAATTTTCAACTGACAATTGCCGATCCGGTCTTCTTGATCAACTACGTGTTTGCCGGTGGACCGGCGCCGGCTCTCTACAACGGTGACGCCGATTCCAGCGGCGCAATTAGCATTGCCGACGCCGTATTCCTGATCAATTTCATCTTCGGTGGCGGCCCGCCGCCGGGGCCGTAAATGCTCCCTGCAGCGACCGGAATTTCACGATTTCGGTCGCTGTTTTTTGTGGCAAAAATTTATTTGACTTGGTATTTTTGACTGGATATATAGCGCAGACTTGTCGTCTTTGCTTTTGACGCACTGCCGGCGTTTATGACAGACCGATGACACGGTAGTTACGGAGAGATGTCGGTAGTCTCTGAAGATCGGAAAATGGATTGTGACCTTCGTAGGAGGTAAAATGAAACGCAGATTTATGGTGCTGGTTGCGCTTTTCGCGCTGGCGCTGATGACTCAAATTGCTTCTGCTCAGCCGGAACTCTGCGGCACTGACCCGAACATTCCGGACACCGTGATTATCGTCTGCGGCGCGACAGCGAATGTCACTCCCGGCGACTCAATCGCGGTTGATGTATACGTTTGGACCGATGATGATCTCCAATCCTTCACTTTGGGGTTCAAATGGGCCAATGACAATGTCGAGTGGTCTTCGGCATATTTGAATTCGGGCCTTGCCGGAGCTGGCTTCGTCCAATTGCTGAATACACAGAGCACCGGGCAGAACATCGTCGGGCTTGGCGTTATCAATTTCGGTATCGCAAAGATCGCGGCTTCCCCCAATCGGCAGCATGTTTACAAGATGTACTACAAGATTCAGCCCGCCGCCGTCTCGGGTCGCGTCGCTGTCGACTCGACGTTCTTCCCACCGGCAGGCACTTTCATTGTCGTACTTTCCGGATCCGCGGTTCAGGTCTGCCCGAAGTTTGTCAGTTGCGAAGTCGGCGTTCCGGTGTATGAATACAGCGAGCCGGTGCTACCAACCGAATTCGGTTTGAGCCAAAACACACCGAACCCGTTTAATCCCAGCACGTCCATCGACTTTGCCTTGCCGAAGGCATCAGAAGTCAAAATCGAAGTGTTCAATACGCTTGGTCAGCACGTCGCGACGATCTACGACGGCTACCTCAACGCCGGTTATAAGCGCGTTGAGTGGGATGGCACCAACGAGAACGGCAACCAGGTTGCCTCGGGCGTCTATCTCTATCGCATGAAAGCGGGTAACTTCACGGCCACCAAGAAAATGATGCTGATGAAGTAAATCTCCCTTAAGATTCTTGGAGTCCCCGACCCTCTGCAAACCGTTGCAGAGGGTCTTTCTTTGGCCTAAAGCGCGGCAGTTCAAGATAACTTTAAGGCATTCATCGGATTGTGAGATTATTCACGATTGGCTATTATTTGATTGACTTGGCCATGTTCATGTGTTAATATTGCCGTCTATTTTTGGGCCATGATAGCGGTTACTGGACATAAGTTTACGATCGGCAAAGAGGAGTACCTCCCCTATGCTGTTGAAATACAGTACTTTAGGGTAAACAAACGCTATTGGTCGATCTGCTTCGAACGAATCCGTCGCGCCGGTTTTCGGATAATTTCTACCGTCATTCCGTGGTCGCTCCATGAAGATTCCAGCCGCGAGTTCGACTTCTCCGGATTTTCGGATCAGTCCAAAGACCTGATCGTCTTTATCGAACTGGCACGCGAGTTTGGGTTCAAGATCATCCTCAAACCCGGTCCGATAGTTTTTGCGGAGTTGCCGACCGGCGGACTTCCGCCGTTTCTGAGCAAGTACCCCGAGACCTGCGCGCTCGACTCCAGCGGCGCAATCACGCAGACCCAACATGCTACCGGCCTTCCGGAGTTTGCCTATCCGTCATTGATGCATCCGCGGATGCAAAATTTCGTCAAGCACTACCTCAACGGCCTGACCGAAATCATCAAGAACTACATTTATCCGCGCGGTCCGTTGTTCCTGCTCGAGCTCGACCCGGGCACGTATTTCGGCGGCGACCCGTATCCGTGGAAATCCGACTACAACCCGCATGTCGCCAGCGTCTTGTATCCGCAGTTTCTCGAAAAGCGTTACGGCGACATTCGCACGCTGAACTCGGCCTACGGCGAGTCGAACTCTGAGTTTGAGTCAGTCAAGCCGCCGAAGGACTTCATTATCGCCAAGGACGTCAGTTTCACCAAGGCGATGGACTGGTTCCGCTTCAAAGAATACTTGATCAAAGAAAACGCGACGCACATGATCGATCTGTACAAGAGCTTCCAGTGCGAGCCGCTTTTTTATCAGACTCTCGCGTTCCATCGCAGTTTCCAGGCGCCGCTCACTCCGATTGTTTCGGTCGACGGCGAAGTTTTCCCGACTTTGCAGATTACCTGGGATACTTCATCGACCAGCATGCTGCAGCGCATCCGTTATTTGCGCGCCAATTCGGAGTTCCCCTGGGCGTCGTCGATTGCGGTCGGCAATCACACGACTGACGCGGCGACTACCAAGAAGCATTTTCCGATCACGGCGGAAGCCACCAAGTATGTTCTGACCCTGTCATTGGCCGGCGGCATTAAAGGCGTCAATCAGTACAAGTTTGTCGAGACCGATCAATGGTATGATTCTCCGCTGGCCGCCGACGGCACGATTCAGGAATCGTTCGAGGTCATTCGCCGCTACATGCACGCGCTCGCGCAGGTCGATATCGGCGGGTTCACCTCGCCGACCAACATCGGCATGGCCGCCTACCGGCTCAACAACTGGCTGGCTCTAATGGAAGACCCCGGCCCGTATCACTACGTTCAGACGCTGACCGAATTCACGTTGCCCGAAATCGGCCGCGATCTCGATCGCCTCAAGCAGGATTTCATCATCCCCGATCTCGACAGCCCGGCCTCGTTCGAGGGCATCAAGAACCTCATCGTCCCGATCACCGAAATCATGGACGAAGAGAAGCAGGAATTTCTGGTCGAAAAGGCGCGCACCGGCACGAATCTGATCCTCATCGGGCTGTTGCCGCGCTTCGACGCCGAAATGAAAAACTGCCAGATTCTTGCCAACGCGATCAACTGCAAGACCCAAGGGCTCGGCAAGATCGGCACGATCGTCACCAGCAAAGACAAATTTCCGAGTTACGTTTTTGGCTCGATCAATTCCACCGCGCGCAAGTCCAAACGCCTCGCGACCTACACCAAGAAGAATGTCGGGCTGGTGATCAACAAATTTAAAGGCGCCGTCGTGTTGTTGACCTTCGATATCTCGTCACAGGGAAATCACATGAAGGTTAACTTCCTGCAGAATTTGCTCGCCGATCTCGGCGTGAAATTCCCAATCCAGACCTCGCATCCCAATGTGCGTGTGTTCTTTCACAAGGGCGAGAAAAGCTCGATGCTCTACATCCTCAATTCGATGCCGAATCAAATCTTCCGCCGCGCCAAACCGGCGCCAACCAAAGTTGTCCTGCAGGTTGATCTCAAGGCCTACGGCGTCAAGGGCAACAAGCTCCGCCTCGTCGATATCTTCACCAACGAAGAAATCATCACCACTGCCGACGAACTCCGCGAAGGCCTGTATTTCACCCTCTCGACTCTCGATTCCCGCGCCTATCACCTGACCGCGAAGTAGGCCGCCCGGCGCGACCGATTGTCAGCGCCGCCAGCCAAGACAATCGCTATTCCGGCGTAAGGGACTGTTGAAAAACCTTGCGCTGCACAGCTTGGCGCGGTCAGGAATCCTTTCCTGACCGCTTCCCTTGTGGCAGAAACGGATTCCTGCCGCCGCGCGTCGAGCGCATAACGGACTTTTTCAACAGTCCCTGACACCTGAATCCAGTCCCACTTAATGAGTCTTTATCATTGCCAAAAAAATCAACTTCTGGCTACTATTATCCATATAGAGAGATAACTGGAACGAACAACCGAAGAAAGGTGCGTCGATTCGACGTCATGAGTTGCACTTCCAAAATTGTCGGCGGCTTGCGACGTTGAATTGCAGCCCACATTTGTACAACCTCAAGGAAGGAGGAAATCGAAATGCGAACCAGATTGAAAGTGTTGGGGGCCGCTGTGGCAGTTTGTGTGCCTTGGTTATTGTTACTCGCTCCGTCAGCCGCGGCAACGCCGCCGTCAATAGTTGAGAATCCGGTCCCAGCCGCTCCTAAACTCATCTTACCGGATTCGATCATCATGAATGAGCCTTTCTATTTGTCATTCCAAGTCAAAATGACCGGCGAGCTGCAACGGATGTATAACGAGCCGGACCTGATTAAAATCAGTGTCCCACCTTGTTGTGTGGTCGACTCTGGCGATACTAAATGGCAGGGCTTGCTGAACAAAGGTGATAGGATCGAACTAAGACTCAAGCTGCGAGTGACGCAATCTTGTAAGGAGTATTTTGCAGGCTACGTTTACGCCAGCGCCTACGCCTTGTCACCTATCAGTTATGAGTTTCGATCAGGGATAAGGTCAAAGGATTTCGCCATTGGCCTTCCGGGAATGCCGCAATCCGACACGACCACACTGGGAAAGTCTAAGATTAGATTCGTCGACACCATCGCTACCTATGACCCTAAGGGCCTCATCTGGCCCGAAGCGATACGCCCCCCGACACGCATCAGATGCTGTCGCTCGAGGCGCTCAAGTCGGGCCGGGCAAAGATTATGTACGACGCCGGTCGAGAGACATTGTTTGGGGTTACCAGGTTACAAGGAGTGCGCTATAACAAGCTGGTGAAATTCTTGCCTGCCGATTGTTTTTCTTCAACCGCCGGTCTAACCGTCAAGTCACACTCGCAGAACGTCTTTCAACTTCAGATGGTCGATTCACTGGATAGCGCTTACGTCACGATCCACGTCGATCAAAGCAGCTACAGCGTGTTGGTTGTTCGCCGCACAGACTCCTGAGCACTCCTGGCGAAATCCGCCAAGAAACCGCTGACAGCTCTACAGAATACTCCGGTTGATTCTCAGCAATTCGATAGTACCGAGACAAGTCGAACACCAAGTTGAAGATTCACTCTCCCTTCACGAATTCAACAACGCTGGACCACCCCAACTCTGACCCAGCGCGGTCGCACGTATGTCGCCCGTCCTGATGAGGAATTGTCGAGCCGCTGCGATTCACTGTATACGCTTTACACGCAGTCCCCAGAACAAGCGCTCTCAGCTCGTGAATGATGGCGTCAATTCGGCGTAGGTCGGCGTGGTCAGATATCGTTCGCCGGTGTCGCAGATAAACGTCACGATCAGCTTGCCCGCATTCTCCGGCCGCGCGGCAATTTTCAAAGCAATCGCGACATTCGCTCCGGCGGATATCCCTAACAGGATTCCTTCCTTGCGCACGACATCACGCGTCGTCTTGATCGCTTCGTCGTTTTCGACCGTTAGGATTTCATCCGCCCACTCGAGTTCGAGGATGTCGGGCTTGAATCCGGCGCCGATTCCCTGTATCGGATGCGGCCCTTTGATACCCTTGGTCAACACCGGCGATGCCGCCGGTTCGACCGCGATAATCTTCAATCCCGGCTTGCGCGGCTTGAGAACTCGAGCGCAGCCGGTGATTGTTCCGCCGGTGCCAATCGCCGAGACGATCACATCGACCTGACCATCCGTATCGCGCCAAATCTCTTCAGCGGTCGTGCGCGCATGAATTTCCGGGTTGGCCGGATTCTTGAATTGCTGCGGCATGAAATACTTCGGATGACTCGCGGCAAATTCCTCCGCGCGCTTAACCGCGCCGGGCATACCCTCCGGGCCGGGCGTCAACACCAGTTCCGCGCCGAATGCCTTAAGCAAATTGCGCCGCTCGAGCGACATCGTCTCCGGCATGAACAGCATCAGCTTGTAGTTCTTCATCGCGCAGACAAAGGCCAGTGCGATTCCGGTATTCCCGGAAGTCGGCTCGACGATGATGGTATCCGGCGTGATCTGGCCGGCGCGCTCGGCGGCCTCGATCATCGCCAGCCCGATTCGGTCTTTGACCGACGAGCAGGGATTAAATGACTCCAATTTTCCCACGACCCGGCCGGGCAATCCGGCGCCGACGCGGTCCAAGTACACGAGCGGCGTGTTGCCGATCAGTTCGGTGATATTGTTGGCGATGCGCATGTTTTGCTCCTGTGGCTGTTATCTCAAATATAATACATCTCGGCTGAAAGCCCCGATCTTCGAATCAGCTCCGCCAAACGAATGGCGCGCAGGTTTTGTTGTAATATCAGAAATTGTTCGCTCATCAGCTTTAGCAGCGCGGCGCTGATTGGATTGTCGTCGCCAATGCGTTCGGTGACCACGGTCGGCAGGCTGAATTCGGAAATTCCCTCGCAAACACAGATGACCTCTTCAAGTGAGATTTCATCCGGATGACGCGACAGCAGATACCCGCCACCGGCGCCGCGCGTGGATTTTAGAATCTCGGCGTTGCGCAGCCGTGAAAAAACCGATTCGAGAAATCGCACCGGTAGGTTTTGCTGCTCCGCGATTTCACGAATCCCGATGTAACGCCCCCGTGAGCGGACCGCTAAGTACACGAGTGCACTTAGCCCGTAATACGAACGGTTGGTAATCATCGATTTTCTTTTAACCCTTTCTCGACTCCGGCAATTGAAATACGCTAATTCCGATAGGAAAATTGCTATTTAAATTGCGCAACTCCGTAAGCTGTTGATTTCCATTTACTTAGATTATTGACGATCTCTGTCGACGTCGATGGCTGTGCACGAATTACCCGGCGTAAGAGCACGAATGTCGACCAATTTGATCGTCGACATAGATGTCAATTGTCGCTTGACAGACTCGATCTAATGCCGTAATCTTTACTTGGGGCAGGGTAGACCGTCACTTGTTTTTGCACCCGCGAAATCTGCTACCCTGAGGTTTTCCAATCGATGATGGCGAAGCGCTGTCATCAAAATTCCACATTTCCGTCGATTTGCTCGACGCCCGAACTATCAGCAACCGGCGATCCGATGTCCGGATCAGACTAAACCACGCGGTCTTCTCCGCAGGTCGGGTCGGCAATTTTCCAATCACTTTTCGCGGGAGGTTACTCATGCGAAATCTCCGCTCCGGCCTGTTTGTCGTGCTGATCTGGTTACTTCCCACCGTCGCACTTGCCGACTGGGATCCAACCGACGGCCACAAGATGCACTTTCCGCAACTTCCCGATGAATCGGGATGGGCGGTGAATGCGACACAGCCTTTGGTCCTGGCTGACGACTGGCAATGCTCCGAAACCGGCTGGGTCAAAGATGTCCATTTTTGGGGGGCTTGGAAGGGCGGCATCGAGGGTCAGATCCAGAGTTTCGTGCTTAGCATCCATGCCGACATTCCGGCGAATCAAAGCCCCACCGGCTACAGCATGCCCGGTGCGACACTTTGGGAACAAACGGTTTCGCAGTGGATCGTACAACCGATCGATCCACCGACCTTGGAGGGCTGGTACGATCCACAGGCCGGGCTTACGGTCAACAACGATCACGATTTCTACTATCAGTACAATGTATTTCTGCCGCGCGAACTGTGGTTCCATCAAGTCGCCGGGACAATCTACTGGCTAAATATCTCCGCAATCGTTGTCGGCCCAACGACTGCACAATGGGGATGGAAATCGACGGACAATCACTTCAACGATGACGCCGTTTGGGCGCTCTGGGGCGCGCTTAACTGGCAAGAGCTGTTCGAGCCGGAACCGGGACCAGCGACCAACGCGTTCAACATTTCGATTGATCCCGTCGGCAACTTTCTCGGAGGCAGTGGTAGCGGCGCCTATGGAAACGGTTGGTATCTCTATCCTTCCGGTTGGTGGAACATCTGGTTTTACGACGAGCCGCTAAAACTACAAAATCAGAAACTCATCCACATTGACATGACGATCTTTCCGGTTCAACCCATGGCGCCGTCGCAGTTGACCGTCGCGCTCAATTGGTCTACGGATGTCTGGTCGCAAACCGGCAATCCACCGGGTGACCGTCGACCGCCGTTGCCCGGAGAAGATGAAGCCGCATACATCGGCCGCAGCGTCATTTACTCAGGCCCGGTCGCGCCGGGGCAGCCAATCGTTTGGGACGGGCTGTTACCGATCGGCTATTGCCCGGAATGGGTGTCGGTGGATGTTCAGGGCTTCAATTTCACGATCGAAAACGGCCATATCATGCATGACTGTCTGGGGCAGACCTCGCTTGACTTATCATTCGTGATCACCGGCGGCCGCGACGTTTGCGAATTCTACAAGGCGCCATACCCGGACTATGCGCCGGTTGGCATGCCGGACTTTGATCAGAAGCAAAACGGTTGGATTGATCCGCTCCTGCGCTGGACGCACTGCGGCCCGGTCGCACTGGCCAATTGCCTGTGGTGGTTCGATTCCAAGAACGAAGTCAATCAGGCGCCGCCGCCGGCGGTAATCGACAATTATCCGCTGGTGCGGACCTACGCTACGATGCCGCCGTTCTGGGACGATCACGATCCGATGAATGTTATCCCGCTCGTCGATTCACTGGCGAAATATTGTGGCACGAATCTGGTGATGGGCGGCGGCACATTCATCCACAACCTCGTGATCGGAACGACGAGTTGGCTAAACAAGACCGGACTTGCGAGCCAATACACCGTTCGTCTACTCCCGCTTGACAATCCACAGTTAATCGACACGGTGCGCGCCGAGGTCAAACGCAGTCAGGATGTGATCCTCTTGCTCGGTTTCTGGGAGATCAACGCCGCGGATCCCGCGGGCTGCCATCGCGTCGGTGGACACTATGTTACCGTCGCCGGCGTCTGCACTACCGAGACCGCGATTTGTATCTCCGATCCGTGGCTCGATTACAACGAAGGCGAGCCGCCGGCCGGTTCAGCGCACGGTTCCGCAGTTCACAACGACGCCGCATTCGTATCCGGTCCTCACGGAACGATCGATCACGACAAGTACAGTCTGGGAACACTGACGCCAAGTTGCGCTGCGGCTCCGTTCCGGACCTTGCTGCGCGATTATCCGATGACCGCTTCCGACATCAACCAGTTTGCGATGATCAACAATGGCGACATCCCGTCGCAGCCGTATACCGGCGGCCAAATTGTAACGGTGTTGGAGTACGCGGTGATTATCTGCCCGGCGGCGTGTGACTGTCGGCCGGGTGATGCCGACAACAATGGTGCGATATCGATCGCCGATGTGGTTTACCTGATTAACTACATCTTTGCCGGTGGCGCGGCTCCGGCGCCTTATCCGATTTGCTCGGGCGATGCCAACTGCAATTGCAGTGTGTCGATCGCTGACGCGGTCTACATGATCAACTACATCTTCTCCGGCGGCGCGGCGCCATGCTCATGCGCCGACTGGCTGGGGATCTGCGGTCCGCCCTTGCGATGATTTGAGCACTACAGTGAAAACGGGGACGCAGCAAGCTGCGTCCCCGTCATCATCAGCTTGCGCGATGGAGTCTGTTATTCGATTTCCTTGACTGCGCGGATAATGTCGTACGGCGCCTCGGCCGTCATGATCCGTTCGTAAAAACCATCGTAGCTGAAGAGTTGCGCCAGCGCTTTGAAGACCTTCAGATAAAGCGAATCGTCGTAGGGTGGCGCGGCCATCGCCACGAAAACGTGAACCGGCTTGCCGTCCGGGCTGTCGAATTCGTACCCGGTAGGTGAGCGGAGAATCGCGATTACCAGTTCCTTGGCCTGCATCGTGCGCACATGCGGGATGGCGATGCCCTTGCCGAGCGCTGTGGAGGCCTTCTTTTCGCGGTTGAAAAGGTCAGTTAGCAGCTTCTTGGGGTTCCCAACCTTGCCGGATTTGTCGAGCAGCTCGACGCACTCGCCAAGAAGGCTCTCGGTCCGGCTGTCGCGCTGCTTAGCGGTCAGGCTATCCGGTTCACCCTCCTCGACGGCGGGGAACTCGGTCTCCATCTCCAGCTTAATCAATTCCGGTTTCAGATACCGCGAAATCTGCACACTAAACTTCCTTATTCTAATGATATCGGCGGCGCCCAACATTTCTTTGGGCGGCTAAATCAATAGCGGATAATCGCTTTTGTCAATCGATGCTTGGCAGGCGCCAATACTGAGGCGGCGCTGTTTCGCCGTAACTGTTTAAGAATTAGACATTTGCGCTCCACTTTGACACGCGTTTTCGCTTGACTCATTTGACCCTTGGATTATATTGCAGCGGCTAAGTATACCGACGCATGTCCGTCGCTATTGCCCCTTAGGTAGTTTGTCAAGAACTACTCGCCAAGTATAGGACTGATCACGCACAATGGAATGGCTGCCCGACAGCGGGCTATGGGAATTGGAGTGTGGCTCTGGTTTGGAATACTATGTTCGGTTTTAGGAGGACATTCGAAATGATACCGACTCTGGGACGACGCGCGTTCGGGGTCCTGATCGCGACAATGGTCTTGACCATCGGCGCGACGGGCTACTCTCAGACGCCGCTGAACTACGTTTACATGCCGGAAATTCAGGCTGCCAACGGGGAGTTGCTCGCCTATCCGATCTACATCAAGAACGGTGAACCGGTCGACTTCGTCTGTGCGCCTCTGGCTTTTGAGCCGCCGATGTGGGTTCGCCTCGACTCCGTGTCGACTGTCGGTTCGCGAATCGACGGGCTTGGCAAGATCACCGTCGGCTGGTCGCAAAGCACCCGCAAGCTGTTCGTCGACTTCGACGCCGATTCCGGAACTCCATTGCCGCCCGGCGACGGTCTGCTGGCGACGGTTCACCTCAAGATCGGTCAAAACGCGCCAACCCACGACATCTTCCTCGATTCGACATTTATCGGGCCCAATTTGACTTATATGATTCTCGATGTCGAGCGCAACCGCATCGATGACCTTTTCATCAAGGGCATTATTCACGTCGTTACGCAACGACCGATCATTCACCTCGATCCAACGACATTCACTTTCTCAACCTACGTCGGCGTGAATCCGCCCACTCAAAATCTGAGCATCACCAACCTCGGCGTCGATCCGCTCAATTGGTCGGTCAGCTATCAGCCGACGTGGCTGGATCTCTCGGCGAACAATGGCACGGCCCCCAGCAATGTCATCTTGGGTCCCAATGTGACCGGCCTGGGAATCGGCGTCTACAGCGATTCGCTGGTAGTTTCCGATGCCAACGCTGAACCAAAGTCCGTGACGGCGTATATTACTCTCGAAATTGCTGAGGAACCGGGATTCCAAACGCGCTGTATAGCGCTGCATGAAGGCTGGAACCTGATCTCGTGGAATCTGGATACGCCGTCTGACAACATCGAATCCTTGATTGCCAATATCAAAGGCTGCGTCGTTCGCATCCTGAGTTTCGAAGCCGGCGCGATGACGTACGATCCTGAGTTGCCGCAGTTTTCGACGTTGCAAAGCGCCGATCATTTGCACGGCTACTGGTTCAAAATGGATTGCGACACGACTCTTTGCATCACCGGTGCGCCGGTTGCTCCGGCCTTCCCAATTGACCTCGAATCCAACTGGAATCTGGTGAGTTATCTGCCGGAATCCGGCCTCGAACCGGAAATCGGTTTGCAGTCGGTAATCGACGAGCTGGTGGTTGTCTTGGGCTACGACAACGGCGGACTCTCTTATGATCCGGCGAATCCGGAACTCGCCACATTGGAAGTCCTCGAACAGAATTTTGGCTATTGGCTTAAAACCACTGCGCCGGCGACGCTGGTCTATCCGGGTCCCGATCCGCGGATCGTGACTTTGATTCCTACGGTCGATAAACCGGCGCCGCTTTCAAACTTGCTCAATCCAACCCGGGAGTGGGTCAATATCTATGGTGACGGCTTGCGCATCGACGGCCAACTGCTAACGGCAGGCTCGCTGCTCGAAGTCTTCGATGACGACGGCGTTCTGTGCGGTGTGGCCCTCGTCGCGAGCGACGGTCATCTCAACTTCACGCCGATCTACCTCGACGACAAGTCGACAGCGGCCGATGAAGGCGCCGAGTACGGCGGTCGCGTCGCGATTTCGGTTAACGGCGAGCCGGCGACCGAGCTGATCGAACTGACCGGTTTCGGCGAAAATGTCCGCCTGAATAACCTGACGTCGGTGACCAAGTTAAACGACGCGCTGCCGCGTGACTTCGTCCTGAAGCAGAATTTCCCGAATCCGTTCAATCCGTCGACGATGATCGAATTCTCGTTGCCGGCAGCGGGTAACGTCAAGGTTGAGATTTTCAACTTGTTGGGCGAACGAATCAACACGCTGGTCGACAGATTCATGCCGGCGGGTAACTATTTGGTGAGTTGGCTGGGCGATGACCTCTATGGTCGTACCGCAGCCTCCGGGATTTACTTCTATCGCGTCAGCGCCGGCGAGTTCGCCGCGACGCGCAAGATGATGCTCGTAAAATGATTTGCGATACTGGCACGAACAGATATTATGGCTCCGACAACAACACGAGGGATTGAAATGATGAGATTGACACGCACACTGATCATGCTGATGGCGCTTACGTTGATGAGCGTCACGGTTTTGGGTCAGCCGATCCCGACGAACGTTTGGACAGATTTTGGAAGCACCTTCGTGACGCACAATGGTGAATTGGTGCCGCCGGGCACGGTTGTTCAAGCTTACGATCCGCAAAACGTGCTCTGCGGCCAAAAAACCGTAACGACAGCCGGCAAATACACGATGTCCGTTTATGGTGATGATCTCTTTACGGCGGGCGTTGACGAAGGCTGCATTGTCGGCGACATCGTAGTGTTCAAGATCGGCAGTAAGACGGCGATCAAACTGGGTCCGGGATCCGATGTCTGGGGCGGTTTGGGTCCGATCGTGACCATGGCCCTGGCCACGACCGACGCCACCGTGTTTGACATCACGATCACCGGTCCCGATGGCGGCCTCGGAGAGGCGGGTACTACCAAAATCTACACGATTGATGTCTACAACAACGGTAATGGTGTCGACCTGATTACGCTGGATTTCTTCAGCTCTCTGGGCTGGGTGATCACCGGCGGCAGCACCGGCCCGTTCGGCGATTTCATCGGCCCCGGCGAGCATAAGACATACGAGATTTCCGTGGCCATCCCCAATGGCCTGCCGGTGGGAACCGAGGACACGTTGACCGTGACCGCCGAATCAAAGTTCTCTCCGTCCGAGAACTTTATCAAGAAGATCACTACGACGGTCGATCACCAAACCGACGTTGATGCTAACGACTTCGTGCTGCCCGGCGAGTTTTCGCTCGACCAGAATTTTCCCAATCCCTTTAATCCCGAGACCAAGATCAGCTTCGTCCTGGAGAAGGACGCGGTCGTCTCTCTCGATGTGTTCGACATTCTCGGTCGGCGCGTGAATACTCTGGCCTCCGGCCAACTTCCGGTCGGTTCGTACGACTATGTCTGGCACGGTATCGACGCCAACGGCCGGCAGTCGCCATCCGGAGTCTATTTCTATCGTCTAACCGCCGGTGAAAAGAGTATCACCCGCAAGATGACACTTCTCAAGTAACTCTATCCCTTAGCCCTCTTTTGTTGTTGAGCGGCCTTGTCGATAATCAATCGGCAAGGCCGTCTTACTTGTGCGATAAAACTGTTGCCAAACAGCAACGTCACGCGTAAATCGTCTTGCCGAACCGGTCAATTGCAGAGGCGGATCTAACTTCCGGGGAGGCATATATCAACTCATGAAGATCATCGATAATCGCTTTGAGCTGATCGGCCAGATCGCCGAGTATCCCTGGGGTCGCGAGCACCGCGCTCAGGATAAAGAACTGAACCGGCAATTGCGCGTTGTCGAAGTCCATCGCCACAGCCCGACTGACGTCGAAATTCGGCAGTATCTCCGGGCGCAACTGGCATTGGCGCAGTCGCCGGCGCCCAATGCCGAGCAGATTGTGGCGCTGCGGCGCGCTGAGGATGGCACGGTCTTCACCGTCTTTGACACGCAACCCGGCGCGAGTCTGCGCTCATTCTCTTCTCGCTTCGACAATTTTGATCTCACTCCCGAAGGCGCGCTATTCGTAATCGGGGGCATCGCCCGGTCTCTGGCGGCGACCCATGAGGCGCACGACCGGCAAACGGCGCAATCTCAGAGACTCTACCATCTGGGCCTCAATCCGCAGACCGTCCAGCTTACAGCCGACGGTGTACGCCTTCACGATTTCCAGTTTCCGCCTTCGCAGGTCAAGGCCCCGGAACAGGTCGCTTATCTGGCGCCGGAACAGATTCAGGGTGGCGCCGTTGACCAGCGCGCCGATCTCTTCTCGCTCGGCGTGATTGCCTTCGGTTTGTTCACCGGCAAAACACTTTTCCCGCAATCGTCGGTTTCCGAACTGATGGCCGCTATTCTGCGCGGGAATTATGACTTGAGCGAACTGACGAGCGGCGATATCGATGACCGAATTGCGAAATTGATCGAAGGCTGCCTGCACCTCCAGCGTAATCAGCGATTGGTAACGGCAGCGCAACTGGCCGACCGCTGTGAATCGCTGCTCCGCGAGGCCGGGGCGCACCCCGAAAAAAGGCTGCGAGAACTTGTTGAAAAAGTGACGGAATCTCCTAAATTGGAACGATATCCGGCAGGCGTATTGGAGCGGGTTCGCACCCGCGCATTGGAACGGTCTGATCTTGAGGAAGGGACGCAAGCCATGGTGGAGTCATCACGGAATGATCGCGACGATGATCGTCGCGCGCGTTCGGGACAGGAAACGCGAATCGGCGCGATGCCGGTCGGCGAGAAGATCAAGCGCGCCGGTCGCAGCGGCATGGGCGGCAGCAAGGCGGTCTTGATTCTTGGTGTCGTGGCCGCCATTCTTGTGCTGGCGGTCGGCGTCATTCTCATAATGAAGCTCACTTCCGGTGATGGTGGCACGGCTGCCGACCCGGACAAGCGGGAACTTAAGTCCGGAACGCTGACTACTTTCCCCGAGGGTGTGGCGGTCTACTCAGCCGACTCGCTGCTGGGCTACTCTCCGGTCCCGATCACTGCTCAGGAAGGTGAGTTGCTCACCCTGAAGCACCCCTGTTGCCCCGACTCGAACATCGTGCTTGATTTCGGGCGCTTGGAACAGGGGCCGTTCGTCATGAAAACTGTCGTCGAAATCACTTCCGATCCCGCCGGAGCTAAAGTCACCGTTAACGGGCAAGACCTCGATCGGGTGACGCCTTATCGGTTTGCTGCCGCCGCGAATGATACCGTTTCGTTCACGGTCGAGCTTCCGGGCAAGAAGCAGATTGCTTCGGGTCCGGTGGCGTTGGCTGATTTTGCCAGCTTGTCGATCAAAGACATCGATATTCGCCGGCGCTCGGACGGTGGTATCGAGTTCTCGGCTTCGTTGACTGACCGCCCAAAAGTGCTACTGGTTACACAGCCACCGGGCGCGACGGTGAAAATCGTCTCAACCGACATGGAGATTGGCGCAACGCCGCTGCAATATGATTTTGGTGACGACCGAGTCATGCTGCAACTCAGCAAAGACGGGTTGGAGAGCCAGATGATCGAGATTCCGGCGTTGACCAAGCGGGGGCCGCGTTACGTGCAGTATCTCGTGCGGCGCGTCAACGTACAGGCCCGAGATGCCGAGAAGACAGACCAATCGGTGAGCGCGCGGATTCGACAATTGATCTACGACGGAAAATCGCAAGCCAGTTCCGAGTCGACGCCGGCGAGCCTTAAAGTACCCGGAATCGACTGCCGGATCGTTCTGTCAGCCAATGGCTATCACGATTTGGACACGCTCATCACTCCCAGCGCCCGGGAATTCACCGCCATCATGCGCCGCAAAGAGGCCTCAAAACCGGTCGAGGAACAAGTCGTCGAAAAGAAGCCGGATCTGGCCAACGCCGCCTCCGTGAACGTTTATGTCGTCGACGACAAAGGCAGTCCGGTCACCGGCGCCACGGTAACCGTCGAATACAAGAAGAAAGACAAAGAAACGAAAGAGCTTGGCCGCACTGATGTCAATGGCCGCGTCACAGCGCAACTGGAACCGCTCAAGTACAAGTTTATCGCCACACACGACCAGTACAAGAAGGAAGACGAGTCGAAAGAGCTCAAGGCCGGCCAATCATACGTCGTGACGATCAAGACCAAGAGGAAGTAACATGGCGCGTTTCGTAATTCTCAAGGGCGGCGCCAATTACAAGGTCTTCGACTTCGACGGTAGCATCGCGCGCGTCGGCGCCGGCGACATGATGGATCTGCAAATCGAAGCGCCCGACTTCGAAGGCGACCTCTTTTTCCTGTCCAAGACCCACCGTGGTTACGAATTTGAGCCGCGACACGAGACATTGGTGTTCGCCGTTAACGGCGCTCCGGTGTCGCGTCGTCAACTCTTGCAAGATGGCGACAAGCTGACGTTTCTCGACTACATCGTGATTACCTCATATCCGCCAACGATCGATGCGTCAAAATCGCCGGCGCCGCTCGCTGAGGCCCCGCCGGTCTCTCAACCGATGCCGCCCACCTCGACGATGCCTCCGATGCCGCCGCCTCGGCCGGAACCGCCGGCGCCGCAGCACCCCCGTGGTGAGCGGCCGACGGTGATTATCGATTCAGCGGCGATGGCGGAGCAAGCGCAGAAGCATGCACCACCGCCGCCGGCACCGGCTCCCGTGCCGCGACCGTCAGCGCGAGATACGGCGCCCCGGCCGAGCCCGGCGCCATCCGCGCCACCGGTGGTTCAGCCGCAGCCGGATCATCAGGCCCCGCGCAAGCACCGCATCACCCCGGTCTACTCGCTCGTCGGCTTGTCCGGTCAATACAAAGGACAGGTCAGGGAAATCGACACCAGGGAGTTCGTTGTCGGTCGTGATAACAGCCTCTGCGACTTGGTCATCGACCGCTCCGAGAGCGGTGAGCTCGACAAATCCGTTTCGCGCGAGCATTTTGTCATTACCTCAACCGATGAAGGTCTCTATATTACCGACCGCAAGAGCCGCTTGCGAACGTTTGTCAATCGTAATGCGCTGGAGCCGAATCAGCGCGAATTCATCGCGCCGGAGGATATTATCTCGATCCCGGCGCCGGCAGGAGAAATCAAGTTTCGGCTCTGTTTTCAAGGGCAGGAGAACTTCAGCGCCGACAAGGGCAAGAGCCGGTATACGCCGATCGTCATCGGCTTGGCGTTGTTGATTGTCGCGCTGATCGCGATCATCATTTGGATGCTCAATCGTGGGTAGCGGGAGTACAAGAGGTTGCTGAAAATCGTCTACGCCGGTGCGACTGATGTCGGCCGGGTGCGCAATCACAACGAAGACAATTATGCCATCGATAGCGAGCACAATCTGATGCTCGTTTGCGACGGTATGGGCGGTCATGCCGCCGGTGAGGTCGCGTCGCAGATCGGTATCGAAACGATCAAGAGTCTCTTCGCCGATTTTGATCTCGCCAAGTTTCAACGCCCGGGGCTCGTTTTCCCGGAAGAAATCACGCCCGAAGGCAAGCTGCTGGTCGGCGCCATTGCCGTCGCCAACCATCGCATTGTCCATCACGGTCGCGCCGTGCCGGGGCAAACCGGAATGGGCACAACGGTGGTGGCCTGTCAATTCACGGGCGGCGTTATCTCCGTCTGCCACGTCGGCGACAGCCGCGCCTATCTCGTGCGCAACGGCAATATTCGGCGCATCACCATCGACCACTCCTGGGTCAGCGAGTTGATGGAGAAGTACAACATCTCCGAAGAAGAGGCCGAGCTCCAGGTCAACAAGAACGTGATTACGCGCGCCCTGGGCACGAAATCCGCCATTCGCGTCGACATCTCGCAAATTCGAGTGCTGCCGAACGACATCTTCATCATTTGTTCCGACGGTCTTACCGGCATGGTCGCCGACAGCGACATCCTGCGGTTGGCGGATGAAAACTCCGGGGACATGGATGCCCTCGTGCAGAGTCTAATCGTACATGCTAACGACAACGGCGGGCAAGACAATGTCACGGTTTGCGCCGCCCGCGTCATGGAAGTCGTCACCAATGAAGATTTTGAGGAAGTGCGCCGCTTGACGGTCGATTGGGGCGATGATGCGCACATTTCGGAAATCGGCGAGGTCGCCGATCAGCTCTTCCCACCGGTTGAATCGTCGCCCGCGAGCAGCCCACCCGCCGAAGAAACCACCCGCTTCAAGAGCGCCGGTGACAAAAAAAAAAGAAGGCGGCTGATTAGCCCACTGGCCTTCTTCATCTTTCTCGTCGTTGTTGTTATTATTCTCGCCGTCTGGGTCACCAACTAAGTCGTCGGTAGCGCTCCGGCGTTCACCGTAACTGAGTCGCATCGACGCGCTGCTGGCGCTGGTCGAACAAGTGAATACGTTTTGGATTCAAAGCTACTGCCACCGACTTTGCGGACAACGATACGTCACTACCAAATCGCGCCATGACGAACTGCCCGCCGATTCTGCCCAACGCATAACTGGCCGCGCCGTGATACTCGATTCGTTCAACGAGCAGCGGAATGTTCGCTTCGGCGCCGGCAGCCAGCAGATGGTCGGGCCGTACGCCGAGAGTATACTCACCGTCGGCAATATCAATGTTGGGGATGAGCTCGATGCCGTCCGGAATGGTGCTGAGCTTCTTGGCGGCGGCTTTCACCTGCAGCTGGTTTAGCGGGGGAGATCCGATAAATCCGGCAACGAACAAGTTCGCCGGTCGGTCGTAAATCTCTTCCGGGGCGCCGATCTGCATGATCTCCCCTTTGTTGAGCACTACCAATTGGTCGGCCATCGTCATCGCTTCGGTTTGATCGTGTGTTACATATATCGCCGTCTTGCCCAGTCGTTGCTGCAGCGACCGCAGCTCACCGCGCATCTGGTTGCGCAATTGAAAATCCAGATTCGAAAGCGGCTCGTCAAAGAGGAAGAGAACCGGGTCGCGAATGATCGCGCGGCCGACGGCGGTCCGTTGCCTTTCGCCGCCCGAAAGCGTCCTCGGCAGGCGATCCAATAGCGGTTTGATCCCCAGCAGATCGGCCGTCGCAGCGACCTTGTCGTCGATCATCCGCCGATCCACCTTGGCGACTTGCAGCGGAAATGCCAGATTTTCGCGCACCGTCAGGTGCGGGTAGAGTGCATAATTCTGAAACACCATCGCCATATTCCGCTCGCGCGGCGCCAGCCCGGTGATGTCCCGCTCTCCCAACCAAATCGTTCCGGAATCCGGTGTTTCCAAACCGGTGATAAGGCGCAGTAAAGTCGATTTTCCGCAACCCGACGGCCCGAGCAATACCGTCAGCTTTCCGGCAGGGACATCGAGATCGATGTTGGGGATAATCGCGTTTGCCCCGAAGGACTTTCGCAACGCGCGCAGGGTGACTTGGCTCACAGCGGAAATCTAAGGCGCTGCAACTTTGGGGCAACAAGAATCGCCGCCGCCTGCCGATAAGACAATAGACGCAAGCGTGCTGCTGCACGGGTGGGATCTCCAAATGTTCAAGGCAAAAGTCTGACTATGTCTTCACGTGTACTTGTTGTCGATGACGACCCGGCTCTGACCGAACTACTGGTTGATACGCTGAGCTCAATCGGCTACGAGGCCAAGGATGCACAATCGGCGACAGCCGCGCTCAAGTTGCTCAAGGAAGAATCGTTCGACCTCGTGATTTCCGATATCAACATGCCGCACATGTCCGGCATCGAGCTGCTACAGGAAATCAAGCGGTTGAATCGGCGCTTGCCGGTTATGTTGATCACCGGCATCTGCACCGACACCGTCAAACAGCAAGCGTTTACCAATGGCGCCGATGGCTTCCTCGCCAAGCCCTTCCGCATTGGCACGATCGAACGCGAAATTGGCAAGCTCCTGGCCGCCGTGCGGCGTCGCCGGGTCGTGGTGATCGACGACAATGAGGAGTTTTTGTCGACCTTGACCCAGCGGCTGCAAGAGCACGATAACGAGGTAGCCGCCTTCGCGACTCTAAAGCAAGCCTTTGTCCATCTGCAGAATCATCCCGTCGATCTGGTCATCACCGACCTCAGGATGCCCGATGGCGACGGTTTGACTCTGGCCAACTGGATTCACCAGCACATCCCTCGCATTCCGGTGGTGATGGTTAGCGCCTACGCGACCGACAGCCTGGTGTCGCGGTTTCGCGATGCCGGGATCGAGAAATTCATCGCCAAACCGGTCAACTTCGATGTTCTCGACGAGGTCGTCGAGCACTGCGTAACAATCTAAGTCTGAAATTCAACCTCCGGCGCTGAGAAGATGCGGCTGCCGTCGCTCTTTCCAAATCCGCGCTTTCCGCGTATTATCTCCCGATGAACATCCTCGGAATATCGGCTTTCTACCACGATTCTGCCGCCTGCCTGATTCGGGACGGCAAAATCATCGCCGCAGCCCACGAGGAGCGTTTTAGCCGGGTCAAGCACGATGCTTGTTTTCCGGCCGGTGCCGTGGCGTACTGCCTCCGCGAAGCCAAAATCACTGCCGCCGATCTCGACTTGGTGTGCTATTACGACAAGCCGTTGTTGACCTTCGAGCGCCTGATGGAAACGTATCTCGCCTTTGCGCCACGCGGAATACGCTCCTTTTCAAAGGCCTTGCCCCTGTGGTTGCACCAGAAACTCCACATTCCGCGTGAGATCAAGCGCGGTTTGGGCCGGGAATTCAAAGGCAAAATCCTGTTTTCGCAACACCACCTCTCGCATGCCGCGTCCGCGTTTTTCCCGTCGCCGTTCGCAAGCGCCGCAATTCTCACTATTGACGGCGTCGGCGAGTGGAGCACGACCACGATCGGCCGCGGGATCGGCCATCGCATCGAACTCAAGAAAGAGATTCGCTTTCCGCACTCGCTCGGACTTCTGTATTCGGCATTTACGTACTACCTCGGATTCGCCGTCAATTCCGGCGAATACAAACTCATGGGCCTCGCGCCGTATGGCGAGCCGAAATACGTTGACGTCATCCTCAGTGAATTGATCGACCTCAAAGGCGACGGTTCATTTTGGCTGAACATGGATTACTTCGACTACTGCCACGGTCTACGCATGACTTCGAAGCGGTTTCATAAGTTGTTCGGCATGGAGCCAAAGGCGCCCGACGCTTCCTTCAATGTGGAACAGCTTGATCTGGCCGCGTCGATTCAGGAAGTCACCAATCGCGTCATGCTCCGCCTGGCGCAATCCGCGCGTGAGCTGAGCGGCGAAAGCCGTCTCTGTCTTGCCGGCGGTTGCGCGCTCAATTCCGTGGCCAACGGCTTGATTCGGCGTCGGCGCATTTTTGACGAAATCTGGATTCAGCCGGCAGCCGGCGATGCCGGCGGTGCGCTCGGCGCGGCGTTGGCGGCATGGCACATTTACGGCGGCCATCCGCGTTCTTGCTTGCCGCAAGACTCCCAGCAGGGAAGTTATCTCGGCCCGCGATATTCGAATACGGAAATTCGGGACTTTCTCGACAAGGTCGGCGCGTACTACACGACTTACGAGCCTCGGCAAGTCGCCGTGCACGTAGCGAACGCAATCAGTGCCGGGAATGTCGTTGGATACTTTCACGGACGAATGGAATTCGGTCCACGGGCGCTGGGCGCGCGCAGTATTCTGGCCGACGCCCGCTCTCCGGAGATGCAGTCCAAGCTGAATCTCAAAATCAAATTCCGCGAAGGTTTCCGGCCGTTTGCGCCGGCGGTTCTGGAGGAAGACGTGGGCGAGTACTTTGAAGAGGCAATCAGCAGTCCCTACATGCTGCTGGTCGAGCCGGTCAGGTCGCATCTGCGCCGCCAGCCGTCCCCGGAAGACAGCAAGCTCAGCGGCATTGATCGACTGCGCTGGGTCAAGTCGACAATTCCCGCAGTAACGCACGTGGACTACTCCGGTCGCTTGCAAACTGTGACCAAGGATCGTAACGGCCGCTTCTATGACGTCATCAAGGCCTTCAAAGACCTCACCGGTTGCGGCTTGATCGTCAATACGAGTTTCAACATTCGCGGCGAACCGATTGTAAACACGCCGGAAGAGGCTTATCGCTGCTTCATGTTCACTGATATGGACATGCTGGTGTTGGAAGATTTCGTTCTCCTGAAATCCGATCAACCGCCGTTTGCCGGCGCCGCCGAATATCGCGCCCGGTTTGGAGTCGATTGAGTATGTTAGCCAAGACTAACTGGCATCCGCAGCCGTCCGATGTTCGCTACTTTTCGATCACACTCGCGATTCTCGCGGTTCTTCTGGCCGTCGTCGCACTGGCGGCGGGCAAGACGAACACGGCATGGATCATCGCCATTGTCGGGGTCGCCTTGGCGATTTCGTGCTTCTTCGTCCCTCGGCTCGGCCGCTGGCTTTATCTGCTCTGGATGGCGATCACCGTTGCGGTCGCGTTCGTCATTTCGCCGATCGTCATCGCGATTATCTTCTATCTGGTGCTAACTCCGATTGCTCTCTTCTCCCGTCTAATCGGCAAAGATGAACTCCGGGTCAGGAAACCCAGGTCGGAAAACAGCCACTTTTCCGATGTCGATCACGAGATCACCGCCGAGAGCTTCCGGCGGCAGTTTTGACTTCGATTCGCCCCCCTCATAAATCCTCACTAAAATCGCCATAATAGTTGACATTGAGCGTTTGCTCCCCTATATTGTCTTCCGCAAGCAGGAGGATTCCGCTATGACCTCCATCGAATTGATTATCGATCGCCAGATCCGCCGCTGGGAACTTCAGAAATCGCTGGAGGACAACCACTCCCACGTCGGCCGGACGCGCTTTATCCCCAAGCCGCTTATCACCGTCTCCCGGCACCGCGGCGCCGGCGGTACTATCATAGCCGAGCGTCTCGCGCAGCGGTTTAACTACACGCTGCTCGATCGTGATATTATTGACCGCATTTGCGCAACCACCGGCTACAAACGCCGCATCGTGGAGACGCTCGACGAGCACTCGCGCTCGCAGATGGAACTGTGGTTTGAATCGATTGTCACCGGCCAGTCGATCGATCAGAGCGATTATGCCCGCGCCTTGCTCGAAATCATCTTCTCGATCAGTCGGCTCGGCGGCGTGGTCGTCGTTGGCCGCGGTGCCAATTTCATCATCGGCGGCGGCCGCGGTTTTCACTGTCGCATCATCGCCGCTCCGGAAACTCGCATCAGCAATCTCGTCGAACGCGAACGACTGACCGCCGACGCCGCTCGCCGCGACATCGAGTCCTCGGACCACGAGCGCTCCGTCTTCGTTCGCAAATTGGTCGGCAAGAGTATTGACGACGCCTCGCAGTACGATCTGGTGATTAACACCGACTGGGTCTCGATCGACGGCGCCGTTAACCTCATCGCTAATGCCGCGATGGACAAGTTCGAACGGCTGGCGCGCGAATCGGCGTAATGCGGCCGCGGTGCGCGGCCGAAGGCAACTTCGCGAACGGATCAAGTGATCCCTTGCCGCAGCGAAGTCCCGCACATAGATTCTCAGGAGGGCGGGATTGCCAGAAAGCGCGGTGAATCAGCTTGCAAGTTAATCCCCACATTCTCGATGCCATCGGCAACACTTCGCTGGTGCGCCTGCACCGGGTCGTGCCACCCGGTTGTGCAACGATCCTCGCGAAACTCGAATGGGAGAACCCGACGGGCAGTTTGAAAGATCGCGCCGCATTGGCAATGATCTCCGCTGCCGAGCAGGACGGTCGACTGAATCCGGGCGACACGATCGTGGAATATACCGGCGGCAGCACCGGCATCTCATTGGCGCTGGTGGCGGTAGCGCGGGGTTATCGCCTTCATATCGTATCCTCGGATGCCTTCAGCCCGGATAAACTCAAGCACATGGCGGCGCTTGGCGCAAAATTAACGCTGGTGCCGAGTGAAGGCGGCCGTACCACCAAGAAGCTGATCCTCGACATGATCGCGGCGGCGAGCGAAATCAGCCGCGAGCCACGCACATTCTGGACAAATCAACTGCACAACGCCGACAGTATCGCCGGCTACTTCCCGCTGGCAGAGGAAATCTGGAGCCAAACCGCCGGTCGACTCGACGCCTTCGTTCACAGCGTCGGAACGGCCGCGTCGTCGCGCGGTGTGGCGACGATTCTCAAGCGCCATAACCCGAAAATCAAAATCGCGATCGTCGAACCGGCCGAGTCGGCGGTGCTCTCCGGCGCGGGACCGGGGCCGCACAAAATCGAAGGGGTCGGTATCGGTTACACGCCGCCATTGTGGGAGCCTGGCCTGATTGATGAAATCATCCCCGTCGGCACCGGTGAAGCTAAAGCGATGGCACGGCGATTGGCGCGCGAAGAAGCGCTCTTTGCGGGCACATCGTCGGGCGCCAATGTCATTGCCGCGATTCGTCTCGGTGAACGGCTCGGCCCGGACAACACTATCGTTACGCTGATGGTCGATTCGGGTCTTAAATACTTGAGCACCGATGTTTTTAGCGGCGTGTAAGCCGCTGGCTGGCCACTCCGCCAAGGTTCCGCAAACAATCTGATTGCGCAGTAGATTGCTCGACGTTTAAATTGCCGGTCAACGTGAACACGAGGACTCAATGGACAACCGCACACTTCCGTTTCCGACCGGATTTGATCCACACTCGCAGCGTCAAGTCGGACTGTTTCTCGCGCAGCTTGATGATCAACTGAGTTTGCTGCGCGAAAAAGTCAAAAATTTGACGGTCGCTCAACTCGAATGGCAACCGCAACCGGGCGTTAACACCGTCGGCATGCTGCTGGCCCACATCGCCATCGCCGAATTTTTCTGGATCGCCGTCGCCGTCAAAGAAATCCCGCCGGAGCCGGACGGCGACAATATGATGAAAGCACAAATCGGCATCCATTTTGACGACGACGGATTGCCGCTGAAACCGGATGCGACTCACCCCCTGACAATCAAAGGCAAAACCGCAGCCGATTACCTTGAGATGATCGATCGTACCCGGCGGATCGTTCATTCCGAACTGAAAAACTGGCGTGACGGTGAGCTTGACAGTACCTATTTGCGCGGCAAACGACAGGTTTCGCGCTCTTGGACGCTCTATCATGTGCTCGAGCACTTTTCGGGGCACTACGGCCAGATTCTGATGCTTAAGCACCTCATGCGCGCGGCAGGCGTGCTCGCGGAAGAAACTTAGTCGGCAATCCCGGAGCGATCAGCCGGAGAAGCGTTCGAACGCTGTGCGGCGAATCAGCTGAAAACCGCTTGACTTGTGCCGGCGGGGCGCCTATCATCCACCGCATGTTTGTGAAATCAGTCACTTGGAAACCGACTTCCGATCGGGCAGGCTAATTGGTTCACGGACATGCGATTAAACGAGTTTCTTCAGCCAAACAGCAGCCATTGGCAGAATTCCCCAAAATTATTGCTCTTGCAGGGATTATTACTTGACTAATTCTGTCCGATAAGGTAGACTATGGAAGTGTGACTTTGTGAAAAAAGTCACGTAGAGTGAGCGCTTACTATGATTGACCGACCTCTTCCTTCGTTCACCGAGCGGATCGTCATCTTCGCCGGCGCTTATGGCTCCGGCAAGACTGAGGTCGCGGTCAACTTCGCCATTCAACTCATTCAAAACTCGGCGCAGCCGGTCAGTATCATCGATCTCGACATTGTCAACCCTTACTTTCGTTCGCGGCAAGCGGCCGTCGAAATGGAACGCATTGGCGTCCGGGCGATCATGCCCGTTGGCGAACATTGTCACGCCGATCTGCCGATCATCGTCCCGCAGATTCGCGCGGCAATCGAAAACGAAGCCGACGGCAAAATCGTTATCGACGTCGGTGGCGACGATCTCGGCGCCCGGGTCTTGGGCAGCCTGAGCGATGCGTTCGCCGCCAACGCCTATCAGTTTTTGATGGTGCTCAACGCCCATCGCCCGTTTACGGCGACCGTTGAGGGCGCGATCAAGATGATGTCCGCGATTGCCGGTTCCTCGCGTTTGCGCTTCACCGGCATCGTCTCGAACACGCATTTGATCGGCGAGACGACGCCGCAGACGATACTCGATGGAATCAAGCACGCGAAGCAAGTTTCTGAAGTTATTGGCATACCGGTCGTGTTTGCGGCGGGGATGGATGAGGTGATCGATAAGATTGATCCGCGAGCCGCCGGTGTGCCGTTGTTTTCGTTATCGCGGCGGATGCTCAAGCCCTGGGAGACGCCGAACGACGCCGTTCGCGGCGCCTGAAATTTCCGGTTCGCGCCGGACTAAGGAGTTCACGTAGGGGCGCAACATGTTGCGCCCGCAGATATACACTGCGCGGCGGCCGTCCACGCCCGCCACGACAACGCGTAGGGCACGGCGTACCGTGCCAGCGAATTGACAAACACTCACCCCCAACCCCTCTCCCTTCAAGGTAGAGGGGCAAGGGGAGAGGGTGACAAGTTCATGATCGCGTTGGGGCACGGCGTACCGTGCCCAAATAATCGGAGACCCGATGCCCGGCATTCTGATCGACAAGAACTACTGCAAAGGCTGCGAACTCTGCGTCAAAGCTTGCCCGCAGCAAATTCTGTCGATGTCCAAGGACATCACCAAGCGCGGCTATTTCTACGCCATGATGCACGATCCCTCACGGTGCATCGGCTGCCAGATCTGCGCCTTGGTTTGTCCGGACGCCGCGATCACCGTCAAGATGCACGGCACGCGTTTCGTGTTTTACGAGTACTGAGGCGAGATAGACCCATGACCCGCATTCTCATGAAAGGCAACGAAGCCATCGCCGAGGCCGCGATTCGCGCCGGCGCCATTCACTATTTCGCCTATCCGATCACCCCGCAGTCGGAAGTCGGCGAGTATCTCGCCAAGCGTCTTCCCGAAGTCGGCGGCGTTTTCGTGCAAGCCGAGTCCGAAGTCGCCGTCGGCAACATGCTCTTCGGCGCCGCGTCGACCGGCAAGCGCGTCTTTACATCGTCGTCATCGCCCGGTATCAGCCTGATGCAGGAAGCGATCTCCTATATGGCCGGCGCTCATTTGCCGGTACTGCTGATCAACATCATGCGCGGCGGTCCGGGGCTCGGCGGTATTCTCCCCGCACAATCCGACTATTTTCAAGCCACCAAAGGCGGCGGTCATGGCGACTACCGCGTGATTGTGTTGGCTCCGTCCACGGTTCAAGAAGCCGTCGATCTGACCATGCTCGGTTTTCATCTCGGCGACAAGTACCGCAATCCCGTCATGATCCTCGGCGATGGCATGATTGGCCAGATGATGGAGCCGGTGGAGTTTCCTGACAAGTACCAAGAAGAATCGCTGCCCGCGAAAGACTGGGCTATCGTCGGCGCCGAAAAGCGCCCGGCGATCATCTGTAAATCTCTGTTCCTCGATCCTTACAAACTCGAAGAAAACTCGATCATCTTGCACGCCAAGTATCGGCAGATCGTCGCCAACGAGATTCGCTTCGAGCGCTACAAAATCTCCGACAAGAATCGCCTGCTGCTCGTGGCTTACGGCACGATGGCGCGCATCTGCCAAACCGTCATCGATGAACTCGAAGGCGAAGGGCTCAGCATCGGCCTGCTGCGGCCGATCACGCTCTATCCGTTCCCCGAAATCGCCATCCGCGAAGAAGCCGCTAAGAAGAATATCGAGCAAGTTCTCACCGTCGAGATGAGCATGGGCCAGATGGTCGAAGACGTCGAAAAAGCTGTCCTTGGCGCCAAGCCGGTGCATTTCTTTGGCCGCACGGGCGGCATCGTCCCGGCTCCGGAGGAAGTCCGCGAGCACATTTTCATGCTATTGGGCGACGTCAAGGCCAAAGCGAAGTGAGGTGAGTGCAATGAGCGAAACAGCAACCACTATCACCTTCAAACGACCGGAGTCTTTCTCCGATGTCGTCACGCACTATTGCCCCGGCTGTACGCACGGCGTCATTCATCGTCTCGTTGCGGAGACCATCGATGAGCTCGGTATCCGCGGTCGTACCGTCGGCGTTGCGCCGGTCGGTTGCTCCGTGCTCATCTACAACTACTTCCGCGTCGACTTTCTGGAGTCACCTCACGGCCGCGCGCCGGCGCTCGCGACCGGACTCAAACGCGTAAGCCCTGAGTTGATCGTCTTCACTTATCAAGGCGACGGCGATCTGGCCTCGATCGGCCTGAGCGAGATCGTACATGCCGCCAATCGCGGCGAGAAATTCACGACGATCTTCGTCAACAACGCTATCTACGGCATGACCGGTGGCCAAATGGCCCCAACCACCATGCCGGGACAGATTACGGCGACTTCTCCCTATGGCCGCAATGTCGAAGAGGCCGGCTGGCCGATGCGCATCTGCGAGTTGCTCTCAACCTTGCGCACACCGGGATACATTGAGCGCGTCGCCGTGCATACTCCGCAGAACATCGTCCGCGCCAAGAAAGCGATCCGCAGAGCATTCCAAAATCAGGTTGACCGGCGCTGCTTCTCGCTCGTCGAAGTGCTTTCCACCTGCCCGACTAACTGGGGTCTCACGCCTTGCGAATCGACCAAGTGGGTGCAGACGAACATGTCGCCCTACTATCCGCTCGGCGTCTTCAAGAAACCTGATCCGGTGATTGAGGTATAGTCTTGTCGCAGTACGAAGTGATTTTCGCGGGTTTCGGCGGTCAGGGCGTCCTGACGGCTGGCCAGATCCTGGCCTACACCGGCATTCATGAAGGTAAGCAAGTCGCCTGGATTCCCAGCTACGGCCCGGAGATGCGTGGCGGCACCGCCAACTGCACAGTTGTGATCAGCGACGGTCGAATCGGCTCGCCGATCGTCAACGCGCCGAGAGGCATCGTGGTCTTTAACCGTCCGTCACTCGAGAAGTTTGGTCCGATGACCAAGTCGGGCGGACTGATCATCATCAATCAATCGCTGATCGACATCGTCTCCGGCCGCAGCGACGTCACCGAGATACTGATCCCGGCCAATGACATCGCCCTCAAAGCCGGCAATGTCAAAGCCGTCAACATGGTCATGGTCGGCGCCTTCGTCGCCGCAACCGAGATTGTCAAGTTTGATTCGCTGCTGGAAATCGTCAAAGAGAAGATGGCGAAGAAGAAAGAGCTTCTCGAACTCAATCTGCGCGTCGTGGAAGAAGGCTATCAATTCGCCAAGTCGGCGCTGGCAGGCAAGGTCCAAGCATGAACCACGACTTCAGCAAACTGCCCGAGATTTTCGCCAAACATCAGCCCGACGGCGCACAGCTAATCATGCTGCTGCAAGACATTCAACGCGAGTATCGCTACCTGCCGTGCGAAGCGCTCAAGCAGACCGCCGACTATCTGCACGTGCCGCTCAGCAAGGTCTTCTCGGTCGCGACTTTCTATAATGCCTTCTCTCTGAATCCCAAAGGCGAAAAAGTCGTCCGCATCTGCGTCGGCACTGCTTGCCACATTCGCGGCGCGAAGCTGATTCAAGACCAGATCGAGAACGAACTCAAGATCAAGGCCGGTCAAACAACGTCCGATATGAAGTTCTCCCTCGAGGTCGTCGCCTGCGTCGGCGCCTGCGCCATGGCGCCGGTCGTCATCGTCAACGAGCAGTATCACGGCTCGGTGAAGGTTTCGGGCGCCAAGAAGCTGGTGAAGGGATAACGCCGTGAAAATCACCTCGGCCAATCATCTCGAAGAACTCCGGCAGCTCTACCAGCACGCCGAATCGAAACACAAAAAGAAAGTCATTGTCTGCTGCGGCACCGGCTGCTTGGCCAATGGCGCCGCCAGGCTCGTTGAAGCATTCCACAACGCTCTCAAAGAGCGCGACATCCGCGATTTTTCAGTCGAGGCCGTCAAAGAAACCGGTTGCCACGGTTTCTGCGAACAAGGACCGTTGGTCGTGATCGAGCCGCAGGGCACTTTCTATATCAAGGTCAAACCGAAAGACATCCCCGACATCATCGCCAAATCGATTGAAGGCACGGAGATCATCGAAGATCGTCTCTATACCGATCCGGTCGCGCAGAAAAAGATCGAGCGATACAACGATGTCGGTTTCTTCAAACACCAGCATCGTCTCGCGCTGCGCAATCTCGGCAAGATCGCCGCCCATTCGATCAAAGAAGCGATCGCCGCCGGCGGCTATGCTGCGTTCGCTAAGGCGATCACCAAGATGACTTCCGATGATGTCATCACCGAAGTCGACAAAGCCAACCTGCGCGGTCGCGGCGGCGGCGGCTTTCCCGCCGGTCGCAAATGGAAAACCTGCAAATCGGTCGAGTCGGACACTCGCTATGTCATCTGCAACGGCGACGAGGGCGACCCCGGCGCGTTCATGGATCGCTCGATTATGGAAGGTGACCCGCATTGCGTACTCGAAGGCATGATGATCGCCGCATACGCCGTCGGCGCCAAACAAGGCTACATTTACGTCCGCGAGGAATACCCGCTCGCGGTGATTCATCTCCAGAAAGCCATCGATGACTGCCTCGAATACGGCCTGCTTGGAGAAAACATCCTCGGTACCGATTTCTCCTTCCGCATCAAGATCGCCCGCGGCGCCGGCGCGTTCGTCTGCGGCGAGTCCTCGGCGCTCATGCGCTCCGTTGCCGGCGAAGTCGGCGAGCCGCGCGCCAAGTACATCCGCTCGGTCATCAAAGGCCTCTACGATCAACCGACGGTGCTCAACAATGTCGAGACCTTTGCCAACGTTCCGCTAATCATCGACAAGGGCGCCGAGTGGTTCACCTCCATTGGCCGCAAGAACAACTCCGGCACAAAGGCCTTCTCGCTGGTCGGCAAGGTGCGCAATACCGGTCTCATCGAAGTCGCCATGGGCACGACCCTGCGCACCATCATCTACGACATCGGCGGCGGTATTCTCGAAGATCGCCCGTTCAAGGCCGTCCAAACTGGCGGACCCTCCGGCGGCTGTCTGCCCGCCGACAAACTCGATTTGCCCGTAGATTTCGACTCGCTCACCGAAGCCGGCTCGATGATGGGCTCCGGCGGCATGATCGTCATGGACAACAAAACCTGTATGGTCGATGTCGCGCGCTATTTCCTGAATTTCCTCGTCAAGGAGTCCTGCGGCAAGTGCGTGCCCTGCCGCGAAGGACTGTATCAACTGCACGAGTTGACGATCAAAGTTTGCGAAGGCAAAGCCACCTATGACGATCTGGCCAAACTGGAAAAACTCTCGGACATGGTCGTGCTCGGCTCACTGTGCGGACTGGGCAAGTCGGGACCCAATCCGGTGCTCTCGACGCTGCGCTATTTCCGCGACGAATGGCTCGCGCACATCGAGCAAAAACGCTGCCCGGCCGGCGTTTGCCGCGAACTGATTACCTACACCGTGATCGAAGAGAAATGCACCGGTTGTTTGGCCTGCATCACAGCCTGCGCCTACAACGCGATCACCGGCAAGAAAAAAGAGCCGCACTTCATTCATCAGGAGCGCTGCACCAAGTGCGGCGCCTGCGAAGCCGTCTGTCGTTATGACGCAATCGAGGTGGCATAGATGAGCACCGTGACCATGACCATCAATGGCAAATTAGTCCGCGCCGAATCCGGCGAATACCTGCTTGCGGTCTTGCGTCGTGAGAAAATCGACATCCCCGCGCTCTGCCACCACGATGCCGTCGAACCCTACGGCGGCTGCCGTCTCTGCACCGTCGAGATTACCAAGCCGGAATGGAAAGGCTGGAAAGACTACGTCGTCTCCTGCCTATATCCCGCAACCGAGGGGCTGATTATTCAGACTCACGCGCCGCAGGTGATCGAACTGCGCAGGACCCTTCTCGATCTCTATCTGGCGCGGCATCCGTTTACCCCGAAGATCGTCGACATGGCCGCCGAATACGGCGTTACGCAGACGTCGTATCAAACCGTTCCGGAACCGAATGACTGTATCCTCTGCGGCATCTGTGTGCGCATCTGCGACCGCATGGGCTTCAAGGCAATCTCCGCCGTCAATCGCGGTCACGGCCGCGAAATCGCACCGCCGCTCAATGAAGCGCCGCCCGACTGTGTCGGCTGCCTTGCCTGCGCCTTGAATTGTCCGACGAACTACATCAAGTATGAGGACGCCGGCTACAGGCGCACGATCTGGAAACGCGAATTCGAGCTGCTCAAAGATGCCCGCACCGGCGCGCCAACGATCACCAGAGAATTCGCAGCCTACTTGAACAAGAATCGCGCGATCCCGGAAACTTACTTCAATCTTAACGATGAATCACACCGCCGCGAAACCGCGCTCAACTTCGGCAAAATCGTCGCCTGGAATCGGGAGCCGCAGTCATGAAGATGCAATATCAGGTCATCTCGCATCTCTGCATCGGCTGCCGCACCTGCGAGCTGGCGTGCTCATTCTCACATCTGCGCGACGGCAAGCCCGGCCGCAGCCGCATCTATCCGCTCGACGCCGGCCATAAAGAGATGTGGGTGCCGGTGGTGTGCCTTCAATGCGAAGACCCGGCATGCGTGAAGTCATGCCTCGTCGACGCCATCAAGTTGAATCCCAGAACCGGCGCCTACGAAATTGACGAAAGCGTCTGCGTCCGCTGCATGGCCTGCGTCGCAGCTTGCCCCTTCGGTTGTTCGCTTTTCGACTCGCAGCAAGACGTCGTCGTCAAATGCGACCTCTGCGGCGGCGATCCCGCGTGCGCCAAATTCTGCCCGACCAAAGCGCTGGTGTACAAACCACTGTAGTCGCTCCACCGACCGTTTTCTTACCGTCATACCCGCGAAAGTCGAAGTCCCGCCTTTGACGAAGAACGGAATTCACCCAATCCCGTCATTCCCATCGAAGGGACTGTCGAAAACCGTATTCATGTCATTCTGAGCGCAGCGAAGAATCTGTTTGACCTTGTGCCACAATACTCACAGCCAAGTAGGTCAGGAGCCTCGCGCTCCTGACATCACGACGCAGCCGCGAACATTCCCCTCTCCCTGTCAGGGAGAGGGTCAGGGGTGAGGGTCATTTTCCCTCCCCAACTCCGTAAATTCGTAGCATTCAGCTACAGTTCCGTAGGTCGGGTTCCCAGTGAGCGCAGCGAGCGCGGAACCCGACATCGTTGCTCTCGGAGAGGCGTCTCCGCCGCTGCGAATTCCCCTTACCAAGGGGGTGCGTCCCACACTCTCAGCGTGGAGCGGGGGTTGTCTCTTTCATCGAAGATCCTCCACACCGTCATTCCGGCGAAAGCCGGAATCCAGTCAAGTAGGTCAGGAGCCCTGTGCTCCTGACATCACGCCGCAGGCGTGACAATCGTGGGCGCGACCTGCGGTCGCGCAATGCGCCAACGGCGCATTCATCGGCGGCGCAGCCGCCCCAATTCCCCTCTTGAGAGGGGTGCTGTCCCGCACCATCGGTGCGGGATGGCGGGGTGTGTCACTCGCGGGCGCATCATCCAGCAAAGCGCAGGACCTTCGGCCATGTGCTCCCACGCGCCACACTGCCCGTCGCGTAGGAGCGCTTCGCTCCGTGCCTTGCCCTTGTCATCCGTGCCCCACCGGAAGAGACTGTAGAAAAAGCCCTATAGGCTGTCACCCTGAACGAAGTGAAGGGTCTGTTTTCCTTCTGGCACAACGGCAAACAGATTCTTCGCTGCGCTCAGAATGACATGAATACGGTTTTTCAACAGTCCCGGAACGGTGGGATTCCCCTCTCGCTGTCAGTTCCGTAGGTCGGGTTCCCAGTGAGCGCAGCGAGCACGGAACCCGACATCGTTGCTCTCGGAGGGGCGTCTTCGCCGCCGCTAAACTCACCTTTGCCAAAGGGGTCGTCACACACTCTCAGCGTGGAACGGGAATTGTGCTTTTCATCGAAGATTCTCCACACCGTCATTCCGGCGAAAGCCGGAATCCAGTCAA
>CAZTYE010000015.1:0-54048 GCA_964617645.1 uncultured Ignavibacteria bacterium | reverse complement strand
ATGAGGTACTGGACGCGATCTATCCGCCGCCGATCTCGAGCGGTTGGACAATTCGGATCAATCCGAAAGAAATCAGGGGAGGAGCGCAGGATGCGCACAATGGTATTATTGGCGATCACTTTCGTCTTCGCGACGAGCCCGACAACATTGCAGGAGACGCAAACCATAAGCAAGAACGGCCGTCAGATTGTCTGACGGCCGTTCTAATCAGAGAATGATCGGACTGGAAGCCCGCTATTGCCCGCCGCCACCGCCCGGAGCGCCACCGGGTTTCGGCATCTTTGACATCGGTATTGCATTCGCCGGCATGATGAACAGCGAATCCGGCGTTTGCGGATTTACGATCACCGTATCGATGGTGATCATCACACTACCTTCCGGAGCCTGCGCTTGACGTTTGTACGGCACTACGATCAAGTCGGCTACCTTCTTGTAATTCGAATAGGACTGCGATCCGCCGCTCGACTTCTCCCGAACCAGATAAAATGTCGTCGCGTCGATAAACATCTCGGTGGTGTCATTGTCCTTGTCGATCACTTCGACGCGATAGGCCTCCGCGCCTTTCACCATGTCCTTGCCGAGCAACTTGACTTTGGTGCCCTTCTTCGCATAGTCAACCAGCGAGAAGATATCGGTCTGCTTCAACGCCGAAGCCTTGGCGTCACCTTCCAGGGCGACCGTTCCCATGGGACCGGATTGCCAGGCATCAACGCCATTCGAACCACCGCGCATCATCGGCGTATTGTTCATGCCGATTTCCATATAACCCTTAGCTGGCGGCACGATGACCATCTTCATCTCAAGCGGCATCCCTTGCGCAAACATCGATCCGCGCATTTCAATCGACTTGATCTTGGCGAAATTCGCCGTGCCACCGGTCGCCTCGAGATGCTTGGCGATAATCTCCTCGGCGGTCATTTCCGCCATCGCCGGCAAGGCCGCCGCGGCGAGAACCACCAGGGCAAATGCAACAATCTTCTTCACTCTATCCTCCGTGTTCATTGAGTACTGTTTCCTCAATCGCATTTCAGCTTAATCGTCACGGCTCTTGTACGCAAGGGGATTAGGCCGCGATTCAGAAATTCTTGTTGCCGCGAAAAGCGCAGCGAAATATCCTGTCCGTGCGTATAAGTACCAAACACCCAATTTCTGAGCATGGAGGTTAAATGAAATCCAGGGCGACTGTGCTTCTCGTAGCGCTATCTCTCCTGCTGCTTGTGCCGGCTGCGAACGCATTTCGTTTCTCAGTCGGCGGCTTCGGCGGACTAAATTTGCCGATCGCGCAGGAAGACACCAAATCGGGTTTTGCTTGGGGCGCCAAGGCCCGCATCCCCCTCACCGGCTTCATTGGTATCGAACCGAATTTCATGATGATCGAAAACGGTGACGCCGAGTACGATGTCGAAGGCAATTGGAACAAGAAGATGACGCACGAAGGCGGCAAGTACAACAGCTTCGGTGTCGATCTGGTTCTGGGTAGCGTGCTTGGCTACAAGGGACTTGGCGTTTACGGTATCGTCGGATTGTCTTCGTCGAAATTCGAAAAGAAAGGCATCCCCGATCTGAGCAAGGGGACTTACTGGGTGGGATTGGGTTTCGAATTTTCGTTCAGCGACAAAATATCGCTCGATCTGCGCGGCAAGGCGTTCATCTTCCCGTATGAAGACGATGCCAATTCGATCAACGATCTGAAATCGTCGCGCAAAAACGGCATCGTTACCGCCGGACTAAACTACTATTTCGGATTCACGGAGTAAATGGCCATGAAGAAGTACTTAATCACATCCCTCAAACTGGCGTTGGGTTTACTCGCGGTGACCTTGATTATGGGCTCCAGTTGCATCACTACCGGCAACGTTATGGTGGTCGAGTACATTGATGACTTTGACGCCCAGACCGAGACCAACCTTGACTACGAACGTGTCGATCTTACGACAAATAGCGACTGGCAGGAACATCGCGACGACATCGCCGGAATCGACGATATGGGTTTTGCCTGTCGTATCACCAACAACGCCAATTCACCGGCAACCGGACAGCTCTACCTGTACGACCCCAAAAACGACAACGATTCGTTACTGACTATCTCCGAAGTACAGCAGGAAGCGATCAAAGTACTGGATGGCATTGTCGTTCCCGCCGGCGAGACGCGGGAAATCGAGTGGCAAGAATCGTATGATTATCTTGAGAATTTCGATGACGCAAAGAGCATCATCTTTTCGGAGAAATTTCAAGTCTACTTCATTGCCGCCAACACGCCCTTCAATATTCGCGTGACGGATATCGTTCTGTTCCTATCGATCAACGGCAAAGCGGATTAGCCGCTGTCCGAAGAGACTGCAAAGAAAGCGGGACGCACAAGCATGCGTCCCGTTTCTGTCTGTTTTCGGCCGAGAGCGTGCGCTTTAGGCTCGCGAATTACCACTTCATCAGGCGTTCGGCCTCGGCAACGATTTGTTCAAGCTGCGGCAAACACGCCCGATCGCCGTCCGGCCCATAAGCCACGCGCGAGTCGATCGGCGTTATCATGCCGATCGGCGCATCCAGATAACCGAAAGCATCGGAACCCGTGATCACCGCCGAAATCGTCGGGCCGGCGCCGCCAAGGAATCGGTCTTCCGAGACGATCAAGACTCGACCGCAGTCCATCGCCGCCTGGCGTATGGCGGCTTCGTCCATCGGGCGCAGCGTGCGCAGATCGACGACGCGGCAATTGATGCCCTTCTCGGCCAACAATTCGGCGGCCTTTAGGCACATCGGCAGCGTAATGCCGTAGGAGATCAGCGCCAGATCCGAATCCTGCTCGCGATAGACTTTGGCCAAGCCAAACGGGATCATGTAATCCAGCGTCGGATACGGCCGTTCCAGCGGTACCCCATCCCAATCGCGGCGATTGTACAGCGCTACCGATTCACAGAATAGCACCGGATCGACGCAACCTACCGCCGTGCGGAACAGCCCAACGGCGTCCTCGGCGTTCGACGGACAAGCAACCAAGAGACCGGGAATGTTCAGGAACGTTCCGAGATTCGCTTCCGAATGCCAGAACGAACCGGCGCCTTGCTTGTAGCCGCCATAGGAGCAGCGGATCACCATATCCGCCTTTTCCTGCTTCTTCGACCGCTGGCTGAGCGTGCAGATTCGATCTTTGAGGTGCTGATAGGCCGGCGACATATAGTCGATAAACTGGATTTCGGGGAGCGCCTTCCGGCCCTGATAGGCGTGACCAGACGCCTTTCCGAGAATGCCCGCTTCATCCAACGGCGTGTTATAGACGCGATGATCGCCGAAAGCGCGCTGCAATCCCTGGGAAACGAGGAATACCCCGCCTTTGCCCTTGAGCATCTTTTGCTCTTCCAGATTGAACTTCATCTTGCCGGAGAAATCGGCGACATCTAACCCGAAGAGCACCACATCCGGCGTCAGAATAAAGGCGTCAAACAGCGCGTAGTTCATCGCTCGCCGAAAAGTCATCGGTCCGAGGTCTTCGGGCAATTCCGGCGAAGGCCGCGCACCGGTCTCGGCGAACTTCTTGTATTCTTTCTTGCGGTCGCCTTTGTAGCTGTTGACGATTTTCAGCCAGCGTTCACGCGCCTTGTCGAAGTCGTACTCATGCACGAGGCTGAGCACGTATTCGCGCGTCTTGAGATTGCGGCTCTTGACGACTTCTACCGATGCTTCCGAGACCTCGGTGTTGTACTTATCCCACATCCGCTTGATCTGATCAGCAGTCAGCACTCCGTCTTCGATCAGCACCTTCGCTGCCTTGAGAATCGGATCGTTGGTGTAGTGCCACTTCTGTTCGGCCAGGGCCATGTAAAACGATTGATCGTCCGACCCGGAATGGCTTTCTTCGCGGACTACCTTAACATTGAGCAGCACCGGCCCCTGTCCGGAGCGGCAGTACTCGATGTTTTCCTTCATGTGCTTGAGCACCGTCTTGATTTCCGTGCCGTCAAACTGGTCGATCCTGAGGCCAAATCGCTGATACCCCTCGAACGGCGAAGTCGGATCGCCTTCGGGGAATTGCTCTTCGACCGCTACCGAGATTGCCCAGCCGCAGTTGTAAATCGCGAAGATGTTTCGCGTCTTGTCGAAGACCGAATAGAAAACGGCGCGCGCGAATTCGGACTCTGAAGTTGATCCCTCACCGATGGCCGTAAACACGATCGCGTCCTTCGGCCAGCGACCGCCCGGGTACCGCGATTGCTGCGAAATCGGCGTTGGATTCTTGATGGCCTCGCCCAGTCCGGCAGCCTCGATCGCATGCGCGCCAGTCGGCGACGCCTGCGGCAAAATCGATTCCTTCGGATGCGCCGCGTGATGCTGCTGAATTTGGCCGCCGGAGGATTCCGAACGCGGATCGCCAATGGCTTCCAGCATCTTCTGACGGACACTGATGCCACGGGTGAGGTCGAAAGTCATGTTGCGATAATAGCCGAGAAACGGGTCGTCCGGGCGCAGCAGGAAACCGGTACAGGCGTCGATCAGCTCTTTGCCGGATGAGCCGATAAAAAAGAAATTCTCGCCGCGGCGCGTCAGCAGTTTCTCCTCGATGAGAATGCGCCGGGATTTGATCATGATATCGAAAATGTACTCAAGATCCTTGGCCGTCAGCCCCGAGTACTCTTTGAGCGGCTTGGTGCGGTCGGCGATGTACTTGCCGACTTTGTCGTATGTTTCTACTTGCTGTAGAATTTCCTTAATATCCAACTATGTCCTACCTTTCTCAGGTAAACGAAAATACCAAATAATTACGCAATTTATGTCGATTTGCTGGAGCGTCAAAACGATTTTTTCGACCCGCGAAACGCCATAAGGGACTAAACGGATCGATCATGGGATCGCGGCCCGACACGACTAAAGCCGCGGCGCCAAAACCTCTTGCTTTATAGATCGAAAAGATCGACATTCGCGGCAAACACAAATCCGATTGCGATTGACGTCCAACCCTGAACCTGATGCGGAGTGATCATGTCTCTTACCCCCGGACAAAAAATCGGCCCCTATAATATTCTCGAACGCGCCGGCGCCGGCGGCATGGGCGAAGTTTTCAGAGCGCATGATTCGCGTCTCGACCGTATTGTGGCAATCAAGGTCCTGCCGGCCATCTATGCCGACAATCCGGCTCTGCGCCAACGATTTGAGCGTGAAGCCAAGGCGATTTCAAGCCTGAATCACCCGCACATCTGCACGCTTTTCGACATCGGCCGCGAAAACGGGACCGATTACTTGGTTCTCGAGTATCTCGAAGGCCAGACGCTTTCCGACAAGCTGAAGAACGGCGCTTTGAATCAGGACGAGCTCTTGCGCTACTCGATTCAAATCGCGGATGCGCTCGAACAGGCGCACCGCCAGGGATTGGTGCATCGGGATCTCAAGCCGCAGAATGTCATCATCACCAGAAACGGCGCTAAGCTCCTCGATTTCGGTCTGGCTAAGCTGCAAGTACACGACGGCGTCGTCGAAGGCGTCAGCGGCATCACCCGTTCGACGCCTCTCACCGGCGAGGGCACAATCATCGGCACCATTCAATACATGTCTCCGGAGCAACTGGAGGGCAAGGAAACCGACAATCGGAGCGATATCTTTGCCTTCGGCACGCTGCTCTATGAAATGGCCACCGGCCAGCGTGCCTTTCAGGCGTCGAGTCAGGCGAGTTTGATTGCATCGATCCTTACGAAGGAGCCTCGACCATTGAGTGAACTGATGCCGCTTACGCCGCCGATGCTTGAACGCGCAATCAAACAATGCCTCGCCAAAGATCCCGATCAGCGTTGGCAATCATGCGGCGATCTCAAACGCACGCTGCAATGGATAGCCGAAGGCGGATCGCAATTTGGCATTCCGGCGCCGGTTGCTGCGCAGCGCAAGCGTCAATTGCATGCATCATGGATTGTCGCTTCGGTTACCAGTCTGGCGGCAATCGTGTTGGCTTGGCTCTGGTTCTCGCAACCGAAGCCGGAGGTCCGCGTTACGAAGTTCCAAATCTCGCCTGCTTCTGATATTGTCTCGGTTTTCTGGCCGATGATCTCGCCCGATGGCATGATGCTTGCGTATCGCGGACGTGATACTTCGAGTGTTACGAGTCTCTATGTGCGCCCCATTAATTCACTGCAAGCCGTTGCGCTGCCCGGCACCTCGGGTGCAGGACGGCACTTCTGGTCGCCTGACAGCAAGTTTCTAGCATTTTTCGAAGGCAATCAACTCAAGAAAGTCTCGGCGCAGGGCGGGCCGGTACAACTTATTGGTGAGGCCAATGGCGGCTCGGATGGCACTTGGGGCGCCGCGGGGATCATCCTGTTTGACGGTGGACAGGGTGATTCTTTGCAGAAAATTCCGGCTGCCGGAGGCAAACCGACGACAGCGACACGACTGCGTCATGATCTTGGCGACAGCTTCCATGCTTGGCCGTGGTTTCTTCCGGATGGCGAGCACTTTCTCTATTACGCCAGCGATTCACTCACTGTTCAACGTCAAGGCTATCGCTTAGTGGTCGCCACCCTTGACGGAAGCCTTGAAAAAGAGCTCGGGCGCGTAAATGGACGAGTCGTCTACGCTCCCGAAGGCTACATTCTTCACGCCCGCGACGGCGTGCTCTATGCTCGCCCCTTCGATCTTGACCGGCTCGAAGTTACCGGCGAAGACGTACCGATTGCGGAAAACGTCGGAGGGAATGCCGGTGAACTGCACTTCAATACATCAGACAATGGTCTCTTGACCTATCGTCTCGGAGCGGGAAGCACATCGGATCGGAAACTTGTTTGGATAGCCCGCGACGGCAAACCGCTGGGGCAGGAAGGGGAGTTGGGAGCCTATCAAGATGTCGCCCTCTCTCCCGACGGTAACCGGCTCGCCTATGGACTCGTCGACGAACGAGCGCAAACCGGCGATATTTGGGTGCGCGACCTCCGCCGTGGGGTCTCATCGCGTCTGACTTTCGAGGGGCAATCGGAAGTCTGGCCGATTTGGTCACCGGACGGCACTCGGATTATCTATGCCTCCGACCAAAGCGGTCGTTTTGAGATTTGGGAACGACTGGCCAACGGCATTGGTGAACCGCGATTTCTCTATGGGAACGCCGCGGGAAACACCGGGCCGTCAGGCTGGAACTCAGACGCGACCGCTTTGTTGGTGAGCGTTGCACCGCCGAACTGGGACATCGCCAAAATCACCTATGGTGATTCCGCAAGTGCAAACATCTTGATCAAGACCCCCAAGGCGGAAATGAACGGCGTCTTATCGCCCAATGGGCGCTACATCGCCTACGCCAGCAATGAAACCGGGCAAGTGGAAATCTTCGTGCGTGACCTCGGACCTGCCGGAGGCAAGTGGCAGGTCACTTCCGACTTTGGCCGGATTGCGCGCTGGCGGTCGGACGGTAAAGAACTGGTCTATGTCAACAATGCCTATGAATTTAAGGCGGTGCAGGTCAATACCGCTGGCGTCGAGTTTGAAGTCGGCAAGCCGGTGAGACTCTTTACGCAGCCCTACCCAGTAGCGGACATCCCGCAATTCCGTTGGGATATGACAGCCGACGCGCAGAAATTTATCGTTTGCGTCGCGCATTCTGCACAGGCGGTCAGCCACATCGTCGTCGTACAGAACTGGGCCGAGGAGTTGAAGCGAAGGTAGGGAAGCGCTTCGCTGCGGTCGCAGAGCGACTCACGCCGTCAGGAGTCACTTTCTGACGGCGAACGAATCCTGCCCGTGCAGCGTCACACCCGGTATAAATCGGCCTTCCAATTCTTGATCGCCACCTTGATCTGCTTCTCACTCAAGCCTTCGGCGATCGCGCGTCTGGTCAGTTCGACAAACTCCTCATCCGCGGCAAATCGTAATCCCACAATCTGCCGCATCGTCAGCCTTGGATCGAGTGGTTTGCCGGTGAGAATGTAGTGCCGGAAATTCTCCTCCGCGCGAATGGCCCGATCTTGTGCCTTGAGCGCGAATATGCGGGCATAGAGTCCGGTCATCCAGATCGCCACCCATGCGACCAGTATCAAGGACGCCGAGTAGAGATTGCCGTGGTCACCGACGGACTTGACCACATTGACAATCGCTCCAATCAATGATAGCACCGTGATCGCAAACAGCACGACGTGATATCCGAAGACGTTCCGGACATGATTCTCGTAATTCTGTTCGGTCATAATTCACCTCGAAGATTGCTTCTTGCGGGAATACTGCGGCATATAGCGTTTGAAGTCAAGAGCCGGCGGCGGAAGCGCACAAAAAGAAACCGCAGAGACGGTTCTTCCGTCTCTGCGGTCGGTTGATTGTCTCGACTTCGGATTACTTACACATCGCACATGGCGGTGCGCCGCCGCTAAAGATGTAGTTAATGATGTAAACGGCGTCTGCGATGCTAATGCCGCCACTGCAGTCGGCGTCGCCTGACTGCAGCGGATTCGGAGCGGGACCGCCGGCGAATATGTAATTGATCAAGAATACCACGTCCGCAATCGACACTGCGCTATTGCCGTCGGCGTCGCCGCAGATGTATTCAGGGAATGTCGGAACCCGAGAGCGTAGTCCCCAACAGTCGATTGTGAGGCACATTCCGGGGCTGGAGAACAATTGCATCTGTCCCATTCCCGGAGCGATCGCTCCCAGGGGGAACACCACTTCCGAATCGTCGTTGTCCACCGGTCCGCCGCCGCTGGCGATTTCCGCCGTCGGACACTGGTACTGAAGGAATCCGGGGTTTAAGACATTCGCAAAGCGGATCCAAAGTTCCATATCTGCCCAATAGGGATTCGGCGCGGCCGTAAACGAGAACCCGAAGATTCCGACGCCGCAATTTCCGATCTGAGTCGGCAAATTGGTCAGGTCAAAATTCAGCGCATCCGCGTTGGGCACGAATAGTGTTGGCGAGATGATCGTGCGAAATTCACCCGCAGAGCTGTCGCGTCCGCCGGCGGAAAAGCCGGCAAAGAACGATTGATTCGATGGCGATTCCGGCAGCGTCTGAGTCTTCAACGGTTCAACAGTAACCGAGAATTCGCCGTTGTCGTTGTGAATCCAATAAATACCATTGCCCGTCGGATCGGCGTTGAAGACGCGTTCATTGTTACCCGCTGTGTAGCCGTTACTCCCTGGGAGATTCCAGTTCCAGACTTTTATTCGCCTCTTCGTGCCATCCGGCAACTCACAATAGACCGAGACATTTCCGCATCCTCCGGTCCCCTTGAAGGTGAGTTTGAATTGTCCTCCCGGCTGCACGACGATCTTCTTCCATTCACAATATTCTTTAAATATGTAGCGCACAAAACTCGGCGGGGGATCGTTAAGGGAATCGGTCAGATCGTCCAGTAGATCTTGCCATTCCTGCCGAATCGAATCAAGCTCCGGAAGGTCCGGATCGCCAGGCGGGAGCGAGTTACGAATGCTATCAATCAGCGCCAGCATGCTGTCCGCCTCATCGCGCAGCGTGTCAAGCCAGCTTTCGTAACGACCCTTGGCGCTCCTGACGGCGTCCTCATAGTCGGCGCTATCTCGGAGTTGCTTGATCTTCTCCATCAGATATGGACTTCCGCTTTCATCGCCCCAGCCACAGCTGCCGCCACCGGCGGCGGAATTGCCGTGGATCTCCGTTTTATTCTTGTCGTCGAGTCCTTTAAGGCCGTCGACCATGTCGCCGCCATAGCACTGAGTGAACTCGTCGAATAGAAAATCACAACATGAGTCGATCAATACCTGCTGCCAGTCACGCAACTCCGTGGGCGATACGTGATCTGTGCCGTTATTCGTGTTGAATCCCAGCCCGTCTTCGCCGTGATTCGAGACCATTTTCTGAACGGTCGCCTTTTTGCCGGCGCGCTCGCAGTCGGCGATCTTCTTGGCGATCGCGTTGTGAGCGGCTTGAATATTGGCCTCAGTACAGGGGTCCACCAAGCTGTCATGGATCGCCGCACCGTCACCGGAATTGCCATCATAGTAGAGCACTTCGACGTTCTCAGGACAATAATTGCCGCCCGCGGGATCGGTCTTATACTTGTAGAGCGCTTCTATGTCCTCCCAGAATCCCGGATTGTTGTCGGCCGCGCTGACTCCGCCGCTCATCAGAATCGCGAACTTGCACGGGTCACAGGCCAGATCAGGCGACCTCGGCTGCTCAGTCTCCGGTTCAGATATCCCAAGCGGTGGCGGGTCGAAGTTTCCCGGGAGATAGTAGGTGAAGACATTGCCGGTAATCGTAATTAACGCCGTATCGACGCCGTAACGCGGAGACGGGTTGGGCACGAACGAGACCGTTCCCAAGATTGCAATCAAGCCACCATGCCAGCCAATCGGGTTCGGACTCGGCGAATCGATGAAGACCAGTTGCTCCGGGGGCAGTGGTCGTCGATTGAGGTAATCGAGATAGCAGGTCAGTAGTTTTGGATCCTGCGGGGATGTATAGAAGCCAATCACTTTGACCGTCTGACCGTTCAGAGTGCTAAGATTCCGGTAAAGCGATTGGATCAGAATCACCGAATCTGCCCGCGCGGACTGCTGCTGAGCCGCGGCTGGTGTCAACGCGCAGCAGGCAACAAAGATACTCACCAAGACAGAGCGATGGATGCATTTGCCCATAGGGTCCTCCTCGGAAGGGCATTTTTCAAACGGCGGCCCGCGTTGCGGCGGACCGCGGATGGATAAACCTGTAAATGTCTGTCGGAAATTTAGGAATCCCGACCAATTCTGTCAAGTACGATTTCGTAGACCGCATTAGTCTCTCCTAAGCGACTGTCCAAATTTCCATTGACATCGGCGAGAGGGGCAGATAATATGCGAAATCTATTTTGCGCAGGTTGCTGACTTCTTGCGTCTTGGGAGATGGGAAGGAAGGCGGAAGCGTCGTTTTGCGAAGAACTTGCAGAGTAAGCGCGACCCCTTCCGGATGTTCTAATTGTGACATTCTCAACTAATTCATGGAGACGATGATGAAATCAAGCAGGGTACCATGGCTGACGTTGATAGTTGTGGTCCTCGCCAGCGGGGTGGTGATGGCCGGCGGGTGGCAGTATTCTGGAGTGGGCGCGCGCGCCAAAGCCATGGGTGGCGCGTACCGGGGACTGTCGCATGACGGTCATGGCGCCTACTACAACCCCGGTGGATTGGCGTTTCTTGAGCGCAACTTGCTTGAGGTCAACGCGGAATTCTCGGGTCCGCGTCCGGAAGTGACGCCGAATTTCCAACAGGGCGGTTTCGGATTCGGCTATCTTGACGGACAGACACGCTATCCTAACAAGGATAACATCTACGCGATGGGGATCGTCTCCTTGTTTTTGCGTCCATCAGCGCAGGGTCGCCTGGTTCTCGGTGGCGCGGTGTATCAGGCGTTTGACCACAACAACGTAATGAACCTCTTTCATTTGTCGCCGGCCTACAACGCTGCGCGCACCATGGCTCCTGATAACCATCGTTCCAATCTCGACGTGGTGACCATGCAGCCGACGTTGGCGTACAAGGTCAGTGATAAGTTAGGCGTCGGCGTCGGCGTACAAATTCACCGTGGTGATGTTTGGGTCGACCAGGTTCGCCTGCTTGATAATCCGTATCCGTATCCCGCCAGCATCCGACCGTACGACAAGATCCCCGGCTCGACATCAATCGACGGCTATGGATTTGGAGTCGGCGCGAATGTCGGAGTGCAGTATAAAGCCGGCGAAAAACTGACACTGGGCGCCAACTTCGCCTCCGGCTCAAAGATGACAATTGACGGCGAGTCGATCGAGCGGGTTTATTTCCCGAAGAACCTCGGCATTGCCAGTCTCTACAACGACCCATTGGCCAATCAGATTCCGGAACAACGCGACATCTACACTACCTACCGCGACGGTCTGGAGTGGAAAGTAGCCAGCAATTTCGAAATGGAGATGAAGCTTCCCGCCGAGTTCGGATTGGGATTCGCCTATCAAGCGAATGAACGAACGATTATCGCCGCTGACTTCGCGTATATGATGTGGTCGCAATTCGATGATTGGAAAATCAAGATCTCCGAGCGCAAGTTGTTTGAATCGAACAATCCCAACGCCAGCGCCTCCTGGATCGGTCTTTTGCAAGACGTAACCTATCCGTTCGACTGGGACAACTCGTTTCGTCTAAGCCTCGGCATGCAGCGGACGATGAACGAGAAGTGGGTCGGGCGCGTGGGCTATATGTACGATGACACGCCGATACCGGACGAGACTTTCAATTCGCTGGTCATCGACCCGGCGGCCAGCCATCATTTCAACCTCGGCGCGACTTTCAAACTAACGCAATTCGTCTGGTTTGACGGCGCATTTGAGGCGATCCTTGGCGGTTCCCGCGAAATCTCGGATCTTACGGATCAGAACAGCGACGGCTACTGGGACAACTTCGGCGGCGAGTGGAAGCGCAATAGCTTCAATTCCACTTGGGCGCTGACATATCGATTTTAGGTGAGGTGCAGCGATGAAAAAAGTTACGATCATTCTTGGTAGTCTGGTCGCGATCCTGTCGCTGGCCGCTGGTTGCGTACGCCGAGACAATCCGACGATTCCGGAGACTCCGCTTCAAGGACTGATTTCGACAGCGACACACCAGTACGATGGAATTACTGGCAGCGCGGCCAAGTGGAACGTCTTCCCCAGCCGCCGCATCGCGGTTTTCAACCCGCCGGGTTACGATTTCTCGACGGTTGGCCCGCGTTTCCCGGTTCTCTACCTCTTGCCGGGATTCGACGGTGAGCCATCGTTCTATCATCAGTTTGGCAACGAGTTTTACTATGAAGCCAGCGCGCTCGCGGCGATCGCCAGCGAGTTAATCGCCAATGGCGAGATCAAGCCACTGTTTATTGTCATGCCGGATGCCGCAATATTCTACGGTGGTTCCTTCTTTGCCGACAACAATCTCGCCGGGCAGTGGGAAACCATGATGGGACCGGAATTGGTCGAATATGCCGATCAAACGTCCGGATTGCGCACACTCCAATTCAAGGAATCGCGCGCCATTAGCGGACATTCTTCCGGCGGCTACGGGGCCGTGCGGGTCGCGATGAAATATCCCGATGTTTACAACTCGCTCTCGGCGATCGACGCGCCGTTGTCATTTGCCGATGGCAATTTTTCTTCTCTCTTCCAGAGCTATCTGCAGGAATCCAGTATTACTACAGAGGCCGGCTTCTTCGACACCGACACTCTCGGATTTCGGGCGCAAGGCAAGAAGTATATGGTTTTGCTCTACTCGATGGCGGCCACGTTTTCGCCGGGGACATTTTCGAATGCCACCAGGTTTGGCCGTCTCGAAATTGATCTGCCGTTCAACTACCAGGGACAGATCGTGCCGTCCACCTGGCAGCGCTGGCTCGACAACGACCTCGCCGGCTGGCTGGATAATCCGACCTACGCCAACGCGCTGCGCGAGCAGAATCTCTACTTCGAGTCGTCCGACAACGATTTGTTCTTCTTCAATCAGCAGACCGTCGCTTTTGTGGAGAAGCTCCACGATCTGGACATCGAACACACCGATGTCGAATTTGGCGGTTATAGCACCGGCGACAATCGCTCACGCGGTTACTTGTATGATCGCCTCGCTGGAATCCTCAAGTTCCACGACCGCTATCTGCGCGACCGCGACGGCAACTACTAAGCGAATAATCTGCCGAGTCGGGTAACCGGCTCGGCAGTTTCCTTTCGGGGCTAAAGACCATGCAAACCGAATACGATCTCATCTCCATTGGCGCACATCCCGACGATGTCGAAGTCGGCACCGGCGGCGTCTTGCTCAAAATGGCCGAGGCTGGCCACCGGGTTGGCATTATCTATCTTACCAAAGGTGAAATGGGGACCGGCGGCACGCCGGAGATTCGCGCCAAAGAGGCACTCAACGCCGCGAAAATACTTCGCGCTGATCTGCTCGAGACCCTCGATTTTGGCGACACGCGATTGGTCGATGCGCCCGCGTTTCGCAACGTCGTCGCCGAATTGATTCGCAAATATCGCCCGAAGATTCTGCTGGCTCCGTGGACCAGTGGCGGCCACGGTAAACGCGCCTCGCATGCCGACCATCTGGCGGCGGGGAACATCGTGGCCAACGCCTGTTATTATGCTACTTTCAAGAAACTACCGGTCAAGGGCGAACCATTTTCGGTGCCGGCGTTGTTCCATTACTTCTTGCCGTACGACGTACCGCCGACTTTCGTCGTTGATATTACCGATCAATTCGAGGGTTGGATGGCGGCCCTCAAGGCCCACGAATCGCAATTCCTCAATCCCGAAAAAATAAAACATCGCGACTACATTTTTGCGCTCGAATCAATGGCGCGAAGCTATGGTTCGATGATCGGGGTTAAGTATGGGCAGGGCTTCAAGATCGGCGAGCCGCTCCGTGTCTCCGACATGTTGAATCTGGTACGCTGGTAGAAAACGCTCGGGCCGATAGAAAAATCTGCGAGAAAATTGAAACTTGGGCGGTGCGCCGGCGTTTAATTAACTGAATTCGATATTTCGTCAAATGACGAAATGAAAATTGCGATACGAAGGAGTGTCATATGTCGGACAGTCAGAAAATCAAAGAGACAGTGCGCGAACACTATGCCGAGATCGCCCGTGGCGGCAACTCATGTTGCGGACCCAGTTCTACTTCTTGTTGCGGCCCGTCCGGAACTCAGGTGATTGACCTGTCGCATGGTTACAATGAATCCGAGCTTAAGTCACTGCCCGAGGGCGCCGCGCTCGGTCTCGGCTGCGGCAATCCGCTCAGCTTAATCGAAATTCAACCCGGCTGGAAGTTGCTCGATCTCGGCTCGGGCGCTGGAATCGACGTCTTTCTTGCGGCAAAGCAGGTCGGTGAGTCCGGACACGTCACCGGCCTCGACATGACCGACGACATGCTTGCTAAGGCGCGCGCCAATGCCGAAATCGGCGGTTACAAAAACGTCAGTTTCGTCAAAGGTGAGATCGAATCGATGCCGTTTCCCGACAACTCGTTCGATCTCGTGATCTCCAACTGTGTAATCAATCTCGTTCCCGACAAGTCGCAGGCCTATCGCGAAATCCGCCGCGTCCTTAAGCCCGGCGGTTGGTTCGCCATCGCCGATATGGCGACGCGCGGTGACATGCCGGATGATGTGCGCAAATCGGCGCTTGAGTGGGCCGGTTGCGTCGCCGGAGCGCTTGATCTTGACGAGTACTTCCGAGTAGTTCGCGAGGTTGGTTTCGACCAAGTCGGCACCAAGTTTGTCAACGAATACGAGTACGGCCGCGGCGAGAACTTCGCGCTGCTGTCCATCGGCATCGTCGGGCAGAAGTAATCATAGCAGAATCCAACACATCGGGCGGGAGTCGTCGATTCCCGCCCGTCTAATTTCTCGGTCCACAAACTGAGACCTACCTTGCGAACCCCGTCATTAGCAACGCGTCCGATCTTTCATTTCCTCGCGACAGTGCCAGCCTTTTCATGTCCTTTGACCAGGCAAAGCTGTTGATGCGCTCGGTTTTGAAGTTGGTAACCTGCCTTCTCTCGCCACTATTGATGTCGATACTCCAGATGTTGGAAACGTCCTCGCGTGTATCGACGAAAAACACGCGGCGACTGTCGGGTGCCCAACTGAGTTCGCCAGTCATGGTCGGTTGCATCGGGAAGGACTTGATAACCTCATCACGGTCAATCGGTCGCAAGACGATACGCCCTGTTTCGCCTTGTGGTTGTTGAAGATATACGATCCAGTTACCGTCCGGCGACACCTCAGCGCCGCCTCCGTTTCCGACAGTCAAAATGTCCAATGGACCGCCGTCGATTGCGACGCGCGCCAACTGATTGGGGCCGTTCTTCCAGGTATTGAAAACGACCCACTTGCCGTCCGGAGTTGGTGAGGGATTGTAATCCTCGCTGCCCAAAGTCAGTTGTTTCGCATTCAGGCCATCGATGTCGGCGCGCCAGATATTCGGTATTCCGGCGGCAGTCGAGACATAGAGGAGATAACGTCCGTCTGCTGTAACTGCCGGCAAGTAGACGGCTGGGGATCCGCCGAGAAGCCTTCTGGCGTCACTACCATCGGCGTTAATTGTCATTAAGTCGATCCCTTCTGCCGACTGCGAAACGTATATGATCCGGTCGTCGGTTGGCCAACAAATCCCACCTGCTCCATCGATTCTACCGGTGGTGATCACTTTGGCAGAAACGCCCAAGTCTGCTCCCGCGGAGATGTGAATGCCGAAGCTCGTCTCGTTGTAAATTGCGCACATGCCCAAATTATCGGCGGTCATGGTTAGCGAGGAATACGAAGCCAGATCGCGAGTGATCGCGGTCACAGTGCCGCCGGGATAGGTGGTGCGCACGATTTGCGCCGAGCCCGGGCGGCGTCGATCCGTCGCGAGAAACAGCAGGCTGCGACCATCTTTGTCCCAAATCGGGTCAAAGGCCGACAACCAGTCGCCTTTCGTCGACCAAACTTCGGCTCCATCTTCTGCCTGAAGCGCCACGACTTCGTGATGAAAGGCCGGTTCCCACATTCCTTTGCTTATGGCTATGAGCTTTCCATCGGGTGACCACGATGGCGAGCCACCGAACCAGATTGCTCCCTTTCCACCCGTCAGGCGCCGCTCATTGGCGCCGTCGATGTCGGCGATCATCACTGCAAAATCTCCGGTACTGCCGTAGACGCGCGAAAATGCGATCTTCTTCCCATCGGGTGAAAATGTGACTCGCGATTGGACGTCGGAGAGGATCAATTTGGGTGTGCCGCCCAAGGAGGCGATCTGGAAAAGCGAACGGCCGCCGGACTTATCAATCGCCAAGTAGTACAGGTAGTTTCCGTCTGGGCTGAAGATCAATCCAGTAGGCTGAAGGTCCGATGGCGGTAATATCTGAACGTTTGAGGAGGTCGCGACTTGTCGCATCCAGAGATTCTGTTTTCCACCGATGTTTTCCGCATAGGCCAGATACTTGCCGTCGGGCGAAATGGCCGATGAATAGACGCGACCGTTGCTGGTGAGCGGCGTGAGCTTCAACTCCGCTTCCGGCGCTTGTGCGTTCGGCGCCTGCGTCTTCAGCGCCCAAATTCCGATCGCCACCACTGCTATCGCGGCAACGGCGATGACGCCGATCGTCGCCTTGTTCGATTGTCGCGTTACCGGCTTGATCGCGCCTGAGCTATTGCTGATCGCCAAGCGCCGGAGATCGGCAATTGCGTCGGCCGCGCTCTGATAACGCAACGACGGGTTGCGCTCCAGCAACTTGTTTACGATCCGCTGCAAGTCGTCGGGCACCTTGGCGCGATAGCGTGCCAGTGGTTCGGCAGCATCCTCGGTTATCGCCTTGAGCGTTGCGGCATCGGTGTCGCGCTTGAACGGCGTTCGCGCCGCAATTAGCTCATAAAGCACAATACCAAATGAAAACAGGTCGGAACGATGATCGACCGGCTGCCCCTGCGCTTGTTCCGGCGACATGTAAGCAACCGTGCCAATCGTCGAGCCTACTTTCGTCAGTTTCTCGCCGCCCTGAATCGTAGCCAGACCGAAGTCGAGGATCTTCGGCCGCTGCTCGGAGTCGACCAAAATATTGGCCGACTTGATGTCGCGATGAATGATGCCGGCTTGATGCGCCTTCTGCAACCCCTCCAACGTCTGGATTCCCAACTCGATGACTCGGCTCAACGAAACCGTGGTTTCGTGCGCCACATCGCCGAGCGATCGTCCTTCGACATACTGCATGGCAAAGAACGGCCGGCGGTCGAACTCGCCGACCTCGTAGATCGTTACGATATTGGGATGATCGAGCTTAGCGGCGGCCTGTGCTTCGCGTTTGAAGCGAGCGACCAAATCGCTATTCGCCGCCAATTGTGGCGGCATGAACTTGAGCGCCACGCGACGGTCAAGCCGGGTATCTTCGGCAAGGTAGACTTCACCCATCCCGCCGGCACCGATCTTCTCGACGATTCGATATTGCAGTACCTGTGTACCGGCGGTGAGCATGATATGAGGCGAGGTCATGTCGTCGCTGTGGCGATCCGTCATTGGCAGTCTCCGATTCGAGCTTTGGATTTCGTCGCTTCAGTCCGTAGGTTTGGACACGAAGGATAGACAGTGCAAGTCGATTTTGCAACCGCTTTTTGATCGCCGCCGACCCCTAACCGTGCTGCCGATCACTCCTTGAATCTCAACCGGGAAACGCCTATATTGCCATGTCATGTTCCCGCTCAAGGATGAAGTTCCGACCCGATCATTCCCGATTATCACCGTCGCCTTCATCGGCATTAATGTTCTCGTATTCCTTTACCAATTGATGCTCGATCCGCAAACTCAGGAGATCTTCGTCTACAAGTGGGCGTATATCCCGGTCGAGTATACGCAGTTTACACAGGTCTATCCGCAGTTGGCGATTCCGTTCGGCTTATCCGTGATTACCAGCATGTTCATGCACGGTAGTTTCATGCACCTCATTGGCAACATGCTCTATCTTTGGATCTTCGGCAACAATGTCGAAGACGTGCTCGGCAAGGTGCACTTCATTATCTTTTACATCCTCGCGGGGATCGCCGCGGTCGCGCTGCATACGGCGCTCGACCCCAATTCCGAGGTTCCCTTGATCGGCGCCTCCGGCGCGATTGCCGGTATACTCGGTGCGTACTTGGCGGTCTATCCGCGTGCGCAAATCAAGACGTTGATCTTTCTGGGATTCTTTATCCAGATGGTGCGCATCCCGGCGATGATCCTGCTGATCTTCTGGTTCGTCTTGCAGTTCATCAACGGACTACCCTCTCTCGGATCCGGCGGTGGCGGCGTCGCCTGGTTTGCGCACGTCGGCGGATTTGCTTTCGGCTGGCTCTACTTCAAGCTGACTCGACGCAAACCGGTGTACAACTGGGTAGGATAGAGAATCGCCGATGCCAAGCGCCGATTTCGTTCATCTTCACAATCACACCCAGTATTCGCTCCTCGACGGCGCCTGCCGGATCGACGAATTTGTCAAACTGGCCAAGGAACTTGAGTTTCCCGCCCTCGCAATTACCGATCACGGCAATATGTTCGGCGTTATTGAGTTCTACAACAAAGCCAAAGCTGAGGGAATCAAACCGATAATCGGCTCCGAGGCGTATGTCGCGCCGCGCTCGCGCGAGCACAAACAATCGGTCGCGGGCTATCCAGACGGCGGCAACCACTTATTGCTGCTGGCGAAAAACCGAAATGGCTACCAGAATCTGATCCAACTCTCGACCATCGGCTATCTCGAGGGCTTTTATCATCGTCCGCGCATCGACAAGCAGTCGCTCAAAGATCACGCCGACGGCCTGATTTGCACCTCCGCGTGCTTACAGGGCGAAGTTGCCTTCCACCTCCGCAATGGCAACCACGAAGAGGCCCGGCGCGCGGCATTTGAGTTTGCCGACATCTTCGGTAAAGAGAACTTCTACATCGAAGTGCAGGATCATGCCATCGACGACGAGGACAAGGTCCGGCCGCTGCTTCTGAAGCTGGCCAAGGACTGCGGTTTCAACCTTGTGGCTACCAACGACTGCCATTACCTCCGGCGTGAGCACGCGGAAGCGCACGATGTGCTTCTCTGCATCCAGACCGGAAAGCAGGTCAATGATGTCGATCGCATGCGTTACAACACTGATCAACTCTACGTAAAATCGGTCGACGAGATGAAGCAGCGCTTCGGCAAGTATCCCGGAGCAATCGAGAACACACTGCGCATCGCCGAGGCCTGCAACGTTGAGATTGATCTCAAAAAGAATCATCTGCCGGAATTTCCGCTGCCGAAGAATTACCGTAGCGCCGACGACTACCTTACTGATCTGGCTGAGCAGGGCCTCAAGTCCCGCTACCCCGGCGCCACCGCCGATATCAAAGCGCGACTCGACTATGAATTGAGCGTGATCAAACAAATGGGCTATGCCGGCTACTTTTTGATCGTACAAGATTTCACCCGGCAGGCGAGGGAAATCGGAGTTTCCGTCGGCCCGGGGCGCGGCTCGGCCGCCGGATCGATTGTATCCTACGTTCTCGGAATCACCAATATCGATCCGGTCAAGTATGATCTGCTGTTCGAGCGCTTCTTGAATCCCGAGCGCATCAGCATGCCCGATATCGATATCGATTTTTCCGACCGGGGGCGCGACAAAATCATTCAGTACGTCATCCAGAAATACGGTCAGGACAACGTCGGACAGATAATCACCTTCGGGACAATGGCCGCGCGCGGCGTGGTCCGTGATGTCGGCCGTACGCTCGGGATCCCCTACGGCGAAGTCGACAAGATCGCCAAGCTCATCCCGTTCGCCCTCGACATGACTATTGAAAAGGCGCTGCAACTTGAACCACGGCTAAGCGAAATGGCCAATGTCGACGCCCGGGTCGCCAAGTTGCTCGAGCACTCGAAGATTCTCGAAGGACTCACGCGACATGCTTCGACACACGCCGCCGGAGTCGTGATCGCGCCGTCCAAACTCACTGACTATGTCCCGCTTCACAAGGGCAGCAAGGACGAAGTCACTACCCAGTGGGACATGAAAGCCGTCGAGGAAATCGGCTTGCTCAAAATGGACTTTCTCGGCCTGCGTACTTTGACGGTGATCGACGATGCTGTCGCGATGATTGCGAAAAACCGCGGCGTCGAAATCGACGTCGATCAAATTCCGCTCGACGACCCGGCGGTGTTCAAACTCTTCGCCGGCGGGCACACGATTGGCATCTTTCAGTTCGAATCCTCCGGAATGCGGGAGTACTTGCGCAAACTCAAGCCGGAGAATCTCAATGATCTGGCCGCGATGAACGCGCTCTATCGACCCGGGCCGCTCAAGGGCGGCGTTGTCGATCTCTACATCGACCGCAAACACGGTCGCGAGAAAGTCGCCTACGAACACCCGCTGCTTGAATCGATCCTCAAGGACACTTACGGCGTGATTGTGTTTCAGGAGCAGGCGATCAAGATCGCGTCCGAGATGGCCGGCTATTCGCTCGGGAGCGCCGACATTTTACGCAAGGCGATGGGCAAGAAGATCGCCCATTTGATGGCCGAACAAAAAGAGGCTTTCACCGCCGGTTCAGTGGCACGGGGCATTGACAAGAAGATTGCGGAAGTCGTTTTCGATCTGATCGAGAAGTTCGCCGGCTATGGGTTTAATAAGTCGCACTCCGTCGGTTACGCATTGCTGGCGTATCAAACGGCCTATCTCAAGGCTCATTATCCGCACGAGTTCATGGCGGCCAACCTGACGTCGGAGATGGACTCGACCGATCGCATCATCGTGCTGATGGAAGACTGTCGGCGAATGGGCATCAAGGTCCTGCCACCCGACGTCAATGAATCGGCGGCCTGCTTCACGGTCGTCGGTAATAACATCCGTTTTGCGCTGACGGCGGTCAAGAATGTCGGCCTCGGCGCCGTCGAAGCGATTATTCGAGCGCGTGGCGCGGCGGAACGCTTCACAACGATTTTCGATCTGTGCTCACGCGTCGAGCTTAACGCGCTCAATCGCCGCATGCTCGAATCGTTGATTACCGCCGGCGCTTTGGACTCGCTGGCCGGAACCCGCGCGCAGAAATTCGAAGCTGTCGAACAAGCGCTGAGTTTCGGTCAGTCGATTCAAAAGAAGGAAGCAATCCATCAGGTCGATATGTTCAGCCTCGGTGGCGCCGACACAACGGTGCAGGAGCCGCCGTTACCGCGCCTCGATGAGTGGAATCGCGCGACGCTCCTGCAACGGGAGAAAGAAACGTTGGGGTTTTACGTTTCCGGACATCCGCTCGAAAACTACCGTCTTGAGCTGGCGGCTTTCGCCAACGTCAATTCCGATGAAATCGTCGAGCGCCAGGACGGAAGCGATGTCTCGATCGGCGGCATTATCCAAAATTTGAAAATTAACTACGACAAATCGCAGCGGCAGTATGCATTTATCACGCTCGAAGACTTCTACGGCGTAATCGAAGTCATTGTATTTGCCGACGTTTTCGAACGTTGCAGGGCGACGATCCAGTCCGATGCCCGCTTGCTTTGCCGGGGACGGGTGTCTACGAGAGAAAACGAACGCCCCAAGCTGATCGCTTCCGAAATCGTTCCCCTCGAAGGTCTTTTCAACTCCCGCCCGGCGATGCTCGAATTGTTCGTAAACGGCAACGCTGAACTTAAGCTGCTAAATGACATCGGCTTAGTGCTGGCAAAAAGCCCCGGCCCGGTTCGTGTCCAAATGAACCTCATATCCGGCGACCAATTGTTTACATTATCGCCTCGCAAATTGCGTGTTCTTCCCGATACTACAATGATTACGGAACTGGAACAACTGCTCGGCCGCGACAACGTGAGCTTCCGTAAGTTGTCGTAAATGGCGGGAACTGGAACAATCGGAGAGGGTTAGAATAGTTAACGTCGCTGGTGGATGCAACGACTGTCGATTACGGCTGCGACTCGATAACGAAATGATGACTGCATGACAATTCGCTCACGGTTCCTGAGAGTTTTCTCATTCGTGTTTTCGACCTTTGTGCTGACGACCGGCGTTGTTGTCGCTGATCCCGGCGATCTCATCAATTGGGTCAAGTACGATGATGCGCTCAGCCTCGCCAAAAAACAGAACAAACATGTGATCGTCAACTTCACGACGTCGTGGTGTGGCTGGTGCAAGAAAATGAAGGCTTCGACGTACATCGATTCAGCCGTCGTCAGAATGATCAAATCGAATTTTGTCGCCGCAAAAGTGGATGGTGATTCTTACGGCACACTGAATATCGACGGCGGTCAGATCACAGAACGCGGCCTCACAATCCAGTATGGCGTTAGCGGATATCCCACGACTTGGTTTCTCGAACCCGATGGCAAGCGAATCGCTCCCGCTCCTGGGTTTATTGACGTCAACGCGATGCGCACGATTCTCGATTACGTCGGCAACAACTTCAATGACGATATGGCCTTCACTGAGTATCTGACTCAACAAAAGAAACTCGAAACAGTGAGGCCCAACAACAAGATCAAGCTCGGAATGACCTCACATCAGGTGAAAAAGACCTGGGGCGAACCGACCAAGATCGCCAAGACCGCAAGTAACTCCGGTCCAACGGAAGAGTGGTTCTACGTGCCGAATCAGTTTCTGACCATGAAGAACGGTGTTCTGCGGGGATATCAGGAGCGTGAGGCTTCGGCGTCTGCCGTTAATCCGAGCAAGGTTGGTACCCAGTAATGTTCAGGCTTATAACAACGGTAGCTTTAGGACTGATACTCTTCGCTTTGGTCGTAGGTTGCGGCACCAGTTCCGGGACTTCGAAGGTTGGGGGCAAGGCGCCCGGATTTGCGCTGGCGGATGTTCGCGGCGGGACGGTGGATTTCGCAGAATTCAAAGGCAAGGTCGTACTGGTCGATTTCTGGGCCACGTGGTGTCCGCCGTGTCGGCGATCGATTCCGCACCTGGTCGACTTACATAATCGCTACTCCGGCAAGGGCTTTGAGGTAGTCGGCATCTCGCTGGACCGCGTGAGCCCGGATTCGGTTGCGTCGTTTGCGCAAACTTACATGATCCCTTACCGCGTACTAATGGGGAATCAGGAAGTAGCCAAGAATTGGAATATCGGTAGCGGAATTCCGGTGGCAATATTGGTCAATCGAAACGGCGAAGTCGTCGAAAAGATTGTAGGATATAAAGAATCCAGTTTCTGGGCGAGTAAGATCGAACCATATTTGTAGTGGTTTGTATAACTGTAGAAGAAAATTGAAATAGAGAAGATAGACCCACAATTCTCAAGACAACAGGAGGAATGAACCATGAGAAAATTCGCCTTCATCTGTATGCTCGCCGTGCTGGCGATGGCATTGGCCGCTCCGGCCGTTTTTGCCTGCGACGGCGCCAAGAAGGCCGAGAAGGCTTCCGTCACAACCGCTAACGCCACTTCGAACGATGCGACCGTGACCAAGGTCGGCGCCTCGTGTGGATCGAAGACGGATGCGACCAAAGCCGGCGCTTCCTGCGGCACCAAGGCCGATGGCGCAACCAAGGCTGGCGCTTCCTGCACGGCGGCTGAGAAAGCTGCTTGCATGGGCAAAGCCGGCACCACGACCGCTTCGGCGACTCTCCCCAACGGCCATCCGTCGCTTCCGATTGCCGAAGCCGTCAAGTGCGGTAGCGCGATGGTAGCGTTTGTCAATGTCGACAAGATGACCTGCAACGGTTGCGTGACCGCCATCAACAAGGCGATCGGCAGCATGGACGGCGTGTGCGCGGTTGAGACCAGCCTCGACAAGAAGATGGCGACAATCGTCTTCCATCCGGAAAAGGTCAAGACTGAAGATCTGACCGGTACGATCACCAAAGCCGGTTTCGTCGCGTCGATGAAGCAGGATTGCTCGGCGGAAATGAAGGCCATCTTTGGCGCTAACGCCGGTGATGATGTCTGCAAGACCAAGTGCGCAAACTCGTCGGCTTGCATCAAGAAAGACACCAAGGAATCAAGCGAGTCGTAAACCGACGCGCCTGATCCAAGAATGAGGGCGGTTGATCCGATCAGCCGCCCTTTTTGTTGCCTTCAACCGCTTGTTGTCATTAAATGTATCACTTTCGTTGTCGCCGGCAATGCCGGAGCGCAAATCGCAAGGTCGAACTGAGCCGAAGATGATGCACTGGAAGAAGAGGACACGCGATTTTCAGCAGACTGACGCCCCAGAGCGTTCAGTTGTTTTTTGCGCGACAAAGTGCCGGCTTAGCGGCCGGTGTCGGTATGTCGGAAATTCTGGGGGTATTACATCTTCCTCGACGAATTGGGGCATTTCATTGTTGATTGCACTTGCGCTTATCGGTCCCACGAGTTCGCGCCTCGCCGCCGCCAAGTACGCCGGCGAGTCGTTCACTCTCGGGGCGCAGGCCCGCCCCATGGGAATGGGTGGCGCATACGTTGCGCTCGCCAACGATCCTTCCGGCCTGTACTACAATCCCGCCGGAATTGCCCAACTGGCGACTCAGCAGGTTACCCTGCTGCATTCCGAGACCTTCGGGTCGTTAGTCAATCACGACTTCATCGGATACACTCGGCCAATTCACCTGGGAAGTCGATCCGGTAGTGGCGGTTTGGCGCTCTATCGCGTCGGCGGCGGCGGTATCGTCCTAACCGAACGTGATCCGATTACCGGCGGGCCAAAAGTGATTTCCGAGGAAGGGCATTACGACTACATGGCAATCGTCGGCGCCGGCTTGCGCTGGTCGGAGCGATTTCGACTGGGCGCAACCGCCAAGGTCATCATCCGGTCGCTGGCGGGCAACTCGGCCTGGGGACTGGGTGTCGATGCCGGATTCCAGTACGGACTCGCCGAGACTATTGCATTCGGTGCCTCGATCACTAATCTCACCTCAACCTTTCTGGCCTATGACAACGGCACTACGGAATCCATTCTACCGGCTGTCCGCTTCGGCGGATCATCTTTGCTACGCGCCGACCAGTTCAGTATTCGAGTCCTCGCCGATGCCGACTTGCTCTTCGAGGGACGAGATCAATCCGCGCAGATTTCTGTCGGCGGGGCGTCGCTTGATTCGCATTTTGGCGCAGAAATCGGCTATCAGAATCTGATCTTCTTTCGAGGCGGCTCGGACATTGACCGTTTGACTCTCGGTGTCGGTGTTAACTATCAGCGTCTTCGGCTTGACGGCGCGTTCATGAACCATAACGACCTTGACAATTCCTACCGGATTTCGTTGAATATCGCGCTTTGATAGGGGGAAGTCTCTCAGCTTTGGGCTTATTGGAGGAATGATCATGCAACGTTTGGGCTCGATCGTCCCAACGGCAATAATGTTGGCCGCTTTGGCGCTCTGTGGCTGCCAAGATGAAGCCCCCCGGGTTCAGCAAGAGGGCCCGATACACGCCGGCACTATCGTCGGGTCAGTTGGAAAGCAGTATGTAACCGTTCAAGAAATAATGTTCGAGTGGTATCAAATGACCGCTCCCGGCTACGGTGTTGCTCCGTCCAAAGAGAACGCCTGGAAAGAAATCGTGCTGCGCAAAGCGGCCTTCGAAAGTATTGATGATTACGACGATTACGATCCCGCCGAAATCCATCGACTCGCCAAGGGGCGGCTGCATGATCTGTTGATGACCTACATGTGGTCGGAACTGATCACGCCTCGAGTCAACGTCTCCGACGCGCAAATTGACAGTTTCTATAACGCCAATATTGCCCAGTTCACGAATGCCGCGCTCCGTTGGGTGACTCACCTTCTGATTTCGGAGAATCCGAAAGCTTGGGAGGCAGCGGGATTCGCTGCGGGTACTTGGGATAAGGCAACCCTCGCGACAAAATCAAAGCAAGCAATTGACGATTACTATGCGCAGGTCAAAGGCGGCGCCGACCTCGCTGAGCTTGCGTCCGCGTACTCGCACGATACTTCCTCGAAAGCTCGTCGCGGAAGTTCCGGCTGGTTCCGGCGCGAAGAGATGGTTGACGAGTTTTCCAATCAGGCATTTAGCCTCGCTGTCGGCGCCCTGAGCCGACCTTTTCGGTCGATCTACGGCTGGCACATTCTGCGCGTCGACTCCGCGGTCTCCGAAAGCATCACGCCGCTCGATAGTTCGCTTCGCCAGCAGATTCGCGCCCAGCTCCAGCGCGAGGAAGAAACGCGACTGGGATCGATCTTCGTCGACAGCGTGTTCAAATTGGCGAAATACGAATGGAATGAGGATATCCTCAATCGCAAGGTCGGCGACTACGACACTCACGATTGGGTCGGGATCGTCAACGGTACCGACACGATGGAAGCGGGCTTTCTTCGCGAACTCGAAATGATGGTCCGCACCGGTCGCCGCGTCGACTCCGTCTCGGCCGATGACCGCCGCAATCTGTTAATCAGCCGGTCAAGCCCCTTTGTCCTCAGTTCCGTGGCGCGGCAACTCGGCTACTTTGACCGCGATACCATGCGCACGGCCATGGCCAATTTCCGTCGCAACGAGCTTGTCGGGCGCCGGTTCCGCGACCGCGTCCCGGGCGATCTCAAGTTCACGGAAGAGCAGCTCGAAGAGTACTACAAAAAACATGAGAGCGATTTCCGCTCTGACAAACCGATCAAAATCGAGCAGATCGTTATTGCCGACTCGGGACAGGCGATGGAGGCTTGGCGCGATATCCGTTCCGGCACCGACTTCAACGAAGTCGCCATGAAGTACTACCCCGGCGAGCAAGACCTCAAGCAGGCGGCATTTGAGCTTGGTTGGATTTCCCGCAACGATATCGATCCCGATTTGTATGACCGCGCCTGGCTCATGCCGGTTGGCCAAGTGTCGGATCCGATCAAGACTCCCTGGGGCTACCATTTCGTCCGCGTAGTGGATCGAAAACTGCAGACCGACTTCGCCGGCGCCAAGAACGAAGTGCGGCGACGAATGCGTGACGAGGCCTACCGCGAAGCCCGGGAAAAATTCGAAGCGAGCGTTCTCAAGGGCGTCAAGGTCGTGCGTTACGACGATGTCTACAATCAACTGGAGCTCGAGCAACGCGAGCGCTATCAGGCGATTTCCGACTCGATCCAGAATGCGCGTGCCGCCGGTGCCAACTGAGCATCACGACATCTCATATTCGCAAGAAGCTTGGCGCAAGGCGACGCATTTCATCGCGCTGCTGATTCCGACCGCTTATATCATTCTTCCGCGCTGGTGGGCCTTTAGTGTTCTTAGCGGCGCATTTGTTGTTGTCGCAGTTTTCGAGTACTTTCGCCTGCGACGCAAGCGGCCGTGGCTGGCGATCGAGCGCTTTCTTGGCGGCATGATTCGCCCGAAGGAGCGCAACGGTAACTTCACCGGCGCCTTCTACATTCTTCTTGCCGGCGCGCTGACAATACTATTCTTCCCGCGCTGGATCGCGGCGACCGCGATCACTTTCGAGATTCTCGGCGACGTCGCGTCCGCCCTCGTCGGAAGAAAGTTCGGTGATCATAAGATTCGCGGCTCCAAGTCGATCGAAGGCGCTCTCGGCTTTCTTGCAGTAGCGGTGCTGATCATCGTGACTGTTCCGAAAGTGCCATATGTCGTCGGAATCGTTGGCGCGGTCGTCGCGGCGCTCGTCGAGTCCGTCTCGATTTATCGCGACGACAATCTCACCGTGCCGCTCATTTCCGGACTGGTGATGTACATCATGATGGTCATTTGGTGGCCCCAGTGGCTTTAGGTGGCAGACTCCAATCGGCAAAGACCGGTTGCAAAATCCCTTGACCGAGTTTGTACAACATTCCGATTTTAGGAACGCATGCGATACATCGACCTCAGATCCGACACGGTCACCCGCCCGTCAGACGGCATGCGGCGCGCAATGGCGGAGGCCGAAGTCGGCGACGACGTGTTCGGCGATGACCCGACCGTCATTCGTCTGGAGCGCATGGTCTCCGATCTGTGCGGCAAGGAAGCCGCTCTCTTTGTGCCCACGGGCACCATGGGCAATCAGGTCGCGTTGCGCGCGTTGACGCAGCCGGGAGATGAAGTCATTTGTGAAGAAGGCTGCCACATCTTCAACTACGAAGTGGCGGCGGGAGCGGCCGTTAGTGGTTTGCTGTTTCATGTACTCCGCGGCGTGCGCGGCATTTTCACCGCCGCGGACGTCGCGCCGCTAATTCGTGCCGGCGACCTGCACTCGCCACGAACTTCGGTGATCGCCATTGAGAATACTCACAATCGCGCCGGCGGCACGGTGCTTCCCATCGACATCATGCAGTCACTGCGGCAATTGGCCGATGAACATCGCGTCGCGCTACACTTGGACGGCTGTCGCATCTGGAATGCCCACATTGCCACCGGCCTGCCCGTCGCCGATTATGCGCAATTCACCGATACGCTGAATGTCTGTTTCTCCAAAGGTCTCGGCGCGCCAATCGGATCGGCGATTGTCGGCGAGCGTGATTTCATCGCGCAAGCCCGACGGGTACGCAAGATGTTCGGTGGTGGGATGCGTCAGGTGGGAGTCGTCGCGGCCGCTGCGATCTTTGCTCTGGAACACAACATCAGCCGTTTGAGCGAAGATCATGAAAACGCTTGGTATCTCGCCGAGACATTATCCGAAATCGAAGGAATCTACATCGACCTCGACAGCGTGCAAACAAACATCGTCGTCATGAACATCGAAGGCTCAGGACGGCCGGTCGCCGATGTCGTTGCCGCCTTGAAAGAAAAGGGCCTCTTGGTCGTGGCCTTCGGGCACGGGCGGATCCGTTGTGTCACGCATCTTGATGTCAACCGCGAAGACATCGAAGACGCCATTCGCATTTTCGGCGAAGTATTCGAGGGCTGATTTCACCGCATGACCAGTTGGACCGTCATCGGCTGTTCGCCGGGGTTCCCACATCCACGCCACGCTTGCTCAGCTTACCTGCTCGATCACCGGGGCCATCTGATTCTCTTTGATTGCGGGGAAGGCGCCACCCAGGCGCTGCGACGTTGCCAGATCGATATTAATGCCATCGAGACAGTATTCATTTCCCATCTGCACGCCGATCATGTCATGGGTCTGCCTCTGCTGATTCAAACCTGCTACATTCTGGAGCGACGCGAGCGACTGGACGTCATCGCTCCGGCAGAATCAATTTCCGGCCTCAAGCGGCTTCTCAATCTTACCTACTTGTTTCCGCACAAGCTCGGTTTTGAGGTGGAGCTTCATCCTCTCAGCAAGCGCTTTGCTTTTGAGATGAAGGGACTGCAAGTCACTCCGATTGCCAATCAGCATCTTCGCGGTCATGAGAAGTTTCTCCGTTCGGCACGTCTCGCCAATACGATGGAGTGCTACTCGTTTAGCATCCTCAGCAACGGGAACAAGGTCATTTACTCTGCCGATCTCGGCTCGCTTTCCGATCTTGAACCTGTCCTCGCCGACACCGACTTGCTCGTCATCGAGGCAATGCACATTGATCTTTCGCAGCTCGGAATTCTTGGCCGCGTAAACCGCGTGAGAAAAATTCTGCTAACGCATCTTCCGGAGGCGTTTGATCTTCGTGCCGCTAAGCCGGAGCTTGCGCGTCAGGCGAATTGCCGAGTTAGCCGGGCTCGGGAAGGGATGTGCATTAGTTTCGATCCGGCGGCTGCGTCACGCGTTCAGCGGAGTCGTCGGTAGCTGTAATCAAGAAAGTCAATTGTCAATCGGTGCGCAGCCAATTGATTCGATATCCTTCGCGGATGCCGTGCCGGTCGGCGAATCCGGCGTTCACTTCGACCACATACCGCGCCGGTGCGCTGCTTTTGTAGCTGCCCTCGTCGAGCGGCGTTGTATTCCGCTGGATCGTCACGATTTCGCGGTTGTCATTGACAAAGATCATGTCGAGAGAGAGAAGGGTATTTTTCATCCAGAACGACTGCATGAATTCCACCGGAAAGATAAAGAGCATTCCCTGATTCTCCGCCATCTGTTCGCGAAACATCAAGCCGCGGTTGCGTTCATCGGCGGCCTCGGCGATTTCAATATCGATCATCGTCACCCGTTCGCCGTTGGGGGCAAAAAACGTGAGGAGGCCTTCCTTGAGAAATTCTTCGCGCAGGGGCGTTGTTGGAAGATTATCGAGCTTCGACGCTTTCGGAAGCGGCGCACTTCCGTCGCGGGTCATCGTCAATGTCATGAACACGGCTACGGCGGCGACAACGATGTAGACGACCCAGCGTGTGCCCTGAGAAATCATCCCCTTGGCAGGCTTTGCGGTTTTCCGCGACGGTTTTCGTTTCTTCGCTTCGGCCATAAACATTTACCGGCGCCGATATTGACTCGGCGCCGGTAATTATAATCAGATTGTTCTCGGTCGCCTACCTTACTTTACGCGCTCAAACACGAAATCCACCTTGGCCGGCTGCCCCTTACGCAAACCCTCGATCCGGGCGTGCATGGAGTCGGGCGTGATCTGACGGTATATGACCCGGGTCGGGAAGTCGTGCTGCGGGTTTTCAAAGACCCAACCGGCGGAGTCCTTCTGGATTAGCCGAAACCACGTTGGCGCCGGATTCTGTCGCGGATGTGCGATATAGAAGATTCCGCTATCCATCGCCGCCAGCCGGACGTGTTCCAATATCGTCGTATCGGTTCCTTTGACGACGAAACTGCGCGCCGTGAACAGCGAGTCGTTGATCTTCGTCCACTGCTCAAAGGACGGAGATTTCCCCATGTTCGATTTCCAGAGCCCGGCCATCCAGACGAGTTCCCTGAGTGGCTGCGATTGCGGCGCTGCCAGCGAGAGCAACGTGCAGCTCAGAAATGTCGCGACAACGAATACACTGCGCATCAACTAACTCCTTTGAATCGGCGAATATCACAATACCTAAGCGGACTTTTCACCGGGACGGCGGCGGTTGACGGTTAACTCAAATACATCCGGCCGTGCGTAATGTCCGGACACGTCCAATGTCAAGCGCTCGCGACGGATTTCGTTGAGATCAATCTCGGCAACCAGAATCTCTTCACGATCGAAAACAGGTTCGATAATGTATCGTCCGTCCGGCGCGATAATCGCGCTGCCGCCGCGCAGCAGCCAGCCGTCCGGATTGGCCTTAGCCTCGGTCGGGATGTCCAACTCCGCGGGTAGTTCGGAATTCTTCATCAATAGCCCCGCGGCCAGAACGAAACAGCGTCCCTCAACGGCGTAATGACGGCTGGCCAACTGGTGCAGCTCGTGTGCGGTTGGCCAGACCGCGGCGTGGATTTGTTCACCAGAGTCGTGCATCGCTTGTCGTGCCAGCGGCATCCAGTGTTCCCAGCAAATCAGACCGCCAACTCGCCCGATTGACGTGTCGGCAGCCTCAAGGTCTTTGCCATCGCCGTGTCCCCAGACAAGTCGCTCGGTAAATGTCGGCATGAGCTTGCGGCGATGTGTCAGCAACTTGCCGTCGGCGTCGAAAGTCAGAAGGGAGTTGTACAGCGTCCCGTTGCCGGGGCCGGCGTTGACGCGCTCGTTGACGCCGATGACAACTACCATTTTGTGCTTCTGTGCCAGCCCTGAGAGTCGCATGCATTCCGGACCGGGCATGGTGATGCTGTTGGCAGATAGCCGCGCAAATACGTCCTTGGTCGGGCTGTGCCCCCAAAGGCCGATACTCGGACAATAATCGAGCCACGCCGGATAACCGGGCAGCCACGTCTCGCCACAGACTAGGAGCTTGGCGCCGAGCGCCGCGGCTTCGGCGATGAGGCTTGCGATCTTTTGCAAGCTGGCGCCGGCATCCAGATACACGGCGGACGATTGGATGATGGCGACGCTGACTCTATCGAAATTCATAGCCTCTCCAAGATCGGATCTGCGGTCGCAAGGTGATGCCCTTTGCCCACGAGTTTATGACGAACAAGGTTGCCGGATTATGACGGCCGGAAGATCGAATTCGCGAGTCGCCCCCACGATTCTCGGCGATCGCGAATGGGGCATTGTCGGGTTAGTTCGGCCACGATGTCGGCGACGTAGCTTTCTTCGCGCATTCCGACAAGCACCGAATGGACTCCCGTCGTACTCCGAAGCGCCCGGACGGCGGCTTGACTCAGAGTCGGCGCCTCCCAATCCTTGTCAAGTTGGGCGAGCGTTTGTCGTAGTTCGTTTGCCTGACCGTTTTCCTCCGACAACCGTACCAAACCGCTGTTGAATATGGCGTTCAACGGGCGGTTTACCAGCACTCCCAGATTGTGACGGTGTGCTAATTCCAGCGCCGTGAATCCATTGGCCGTCCGAGAGGTGGCGGCGCCGTGCTCGATCAGGTTGAACGGCATCTGCACGACTTTGAAGTTATGCAGCGGCGAGATCTCATTGGCGATCTTGATGACTCGCTCGAGCGACGTGTGATCGTAATCCGACTCTGGCACCGGAAATGTATTGGAACTGATCCCGTAGCTGCCGATCCGCCCTCTGCCAACCTCCTTTTCGAGATGCTCGAATGCGACCCGGATGCGACGATAGTACTCGGATTGCGCTGTCACCGCGTCGATGGCTTGTTTCTGCGCCCACATCAGGTAGTACTCGGGATTGTGCAACAGAAAGACATCGACCGCGCCGCAATTGAGCCGACCCAGCGACGCCGTCAGTTGGTCTTCCAAAAATGCCGGATGGACGCAATGCTCAAGATTCGGTGCGTACTCGACCAGATCGGGGTAAGCGCGCCCGTCCTTCTTGAGGTTTTGGCTGAGATTATAGACTCGGCCCTGCAGGTAACCGGCTTTGCTTACGATGACGATTTCATTCCGCAACAGCGCGCCCTCGTTTTCCAGGTCTTCAACCACCGAACCGATCAGCAACTCCGATCCACCGCCGGTGTAATTAGCGCTGGTATCGACGAGATTGATGCCGGACAACAACGCCTTGCGCAGGGCTTGCCGGTGATGCGGAAAACTGGTATCGATCCGGTAGGCGCCGAATCCGGCGCCGGAAACCTCAAGCCCGGTATCGCCGAGCTGAAGATAGCGTATCTCAGGAAATCGTTCAGCGTAGGTCCTGGTCGCCGCGGCCGTGGCGCGTGCATATCTCACTGGGAATTCCCGCCCTGGTCCGGATTCGCCGACTCGGCTTCGGCATCGATGGCGTCGATTTTGGCTTTCCACTCCGCCTCCAGATGTTTCGGAACGCGAAATCCGATAATCGATGATTTTAGGCGATATCCGAGTGATTGCTGTTTGAGAAAGTCCTTCTTGAGTTTCTTGAAGAACTTCTCTTTCCGATAGGCAATTGAATCAAAGTGTTCGATGCGCTGCAGAAGCTTCTCGATCGTCTCACGCCGTTCGAGCATCTGCCGAAACTGGTCGTACTCCTTCAGATTAAAAATTGCCGTTACAATCGGCTCAAAGAACACCATCGCTTGCGCGCTGATGAAATTCAGCGGCTTGAAGGATTCCAAGGTCATGATCGCGGGCACCGCCATTTTCCACTGGATCACTTTGCGCGCTACTTTGTCGAGTAGCTGAAGCTCCTCATCGGTAAATCCGGATGGCGGCTTCTGCTCTTCCGAGGAGTGACTGAGGGGAAACAAGCTCATGCCGCGAGATCCTTCGGGATGACGATCTTCGACTTGACGATCGCCAGAACTTCATCCTTGTTGCCGGCAAATCGAATGTACAGCCCGCGAAAGTTCTCCAGGCGCGACGGCCGGGCAAACGGCGACAGTAAAACGCCGTTCTTGTCGGGGTAGTATGAGCGAAATTGCGACCACTCGCGTTCCACTTTGTTGACGATGTACTTCACCCGCGCGAACCGCTCAGTGAGCTCGAAATTGGTGCGCACATAGAACTGCGAAAGCGAACCCCACAAGATCACCGCCGCGATCGCAGTGAACATTGCGGAAAAAGTCATCATATAGACGACAATAACCAAGACCACGAGAAACAGGCCCACCAGAATGGCTGCGGTCGGGCGCGATTTCGCCGGGAGGCTCACCCAACTGAGCAACACCCGATCTTCGATCGGCGCCGCGGCCGGATGTTGTCCATGGTTGATCGGCGGTGTATCGGTCACGGCTTGTTCACCTACTTGCCGTCATCCTGACGGTAACGCTCCTTGCGGACGCGAGTGATCTCGTCGAGCAGCTCCTGCCCGACAATGACGCCCTTCTTAATGAGCAAGCTCACCAGCGCTTCCTGCGCCAGGTTGTTGGAAAGCGTCAGCTCCTCGAAAGTGATCAGACGTTCCTGGCCGTCGACTACGACCCTCATCGCTACATTACGCGGAGTTTCCTGATTCATCGGTGTTGCCTTTCAGCATGAGGTTCATACTCCCCGAGCTAAATCCGGTCAGGTCCAATGTCGTAAACAAAAAACCAATCTCGCGGAATTTCCGCGTCACTTCTTCCCGCCTACCGTCCACGATCAACCGCATCATATCCTCGACTGCAAGTTCGATCCGCGCGACCTGACCGTGGTGGCGAACCCGAAGCTGCCGGAAGCCAAGGGACTTCAGATAATCCTCGGCGGCCTCAATCTGCTTGAGTTTCTCCGGTGTGACCGGCGATCCGTAAGGGATGCGCGATGCCAGACAGGCCGACTGTGGTTTGTCCCAAATCGACAGGCCGGCGGCTTGCGAAAGTGCGCGAATCTCATCCTTGGTTAGGCCAACCGCAAGCAGCGGCGATCTGACCGATCGCTCTCGTGCGGCAACCATTCCCGGGCGGTGATCTCCGATATCGGATGCGTTGGCGCCGTCGCAGATAACTTCCTGATGTCGACGGGCGGCTAACTCGCTGAGGCGGTCATAAAGTTCAGACTTGCAGTAAAAACAGCGATTCGCGGGGTTGGATGCATAGTTCGGATCATCGATTTCACGAGTCTGGATTAGAATCACGCTGGACTCAGGCAGCCCCAGTGCGAAGGCGAAGTTACGGGCGCTGTCGCGCTCGACGGCCGGTAGTGCGTCGGAAACGCCGATGGCCGCCGACGTGCTGCCCGTGCCGAGCGCCTGGACACAGGCGTAAAGCAGGAACGACGAATCGAGTCCGCCCGAAAGGGCCACGATCACTCGCCGGTAACTGCGGATCAGCTCGAGAAGTTGACGGTACTTCGTTTCGGCGGTCGCTCCGGCTGTTTGCGGTTGGGGGTCAATCACGCGGCTTCCCAAACAAGACGGGTTTCAGAATCGTCCTGAAACCCGCCGTCGATGTGAACAATGTTTCTTGCGGCAATCGTCATCGTCGCTATAAAGAGTACTTGCCGAAATCTTCCGGATTGATATTGCGCAGTCGCTCTTTCAAGGATTGCGGATCGTTAATCTTCTCCGGCATACCCGCTTCCTTCTTGATGTCGAAGAGCTCGGCATTAACAAAAATCGGCGCTTCAGTCTTGAGTGCCAGCGCAATCGAGTCGGAAGGACGGGCATCGATCTGCAACGTCTCGCCGTTTGTCTGGATGTGAATTTTGGCGTAGAACGTTTGCTCGCGCAACTCGGTGACTTCAATGCGCGTCACCGTTCCCTCCATCTCGCCGATGATCAACGCCATGAGATCGTGCGTCAGCGGCCGCTTCGATTTGATTTGCGACAGCTCCATCGCGATTGCCCACGCCTCGAAGTGGCCGATCCAAATGGGCAATACCCGTTCGGCGTCTTCGGTGGAGAGAATCACAACCGGCGATTTGGATGTCGAATCCAGCGCAAGGCCGTGAATCTTGGCGCGGAGCATTTCAGCGGTCATTCGGCCTTCTTTACGACCCAAACCTTCACATTGGCGATGACGTCGGCTGCGATCTTGACCGGCACGGTGTAGACGCCTAACTGCTTAAGCGGCTCATCGAGCACGATCTTCTTGCGGTCGACCTCGATTCCTTGGCCGGCCAGCAGATCGGCAATATCCTGGGAAGTCACGGAACCGAATACTTTGTCTTCTTCACCGACCAGAACCTCGGCCGTGCAGGAGGCTTTTTCGATTCGCTGCTTAATCGACTCGGCCGCGCGGCGGACTTTCGCTAACCGCAGTTCCTGCTGTGCTTTCAGATCACTGATGGCGCGCAGGTTGCCCCGCGACGCCGCGATGGCCAGATTCCGCGGCAACAAGTAGTTACGACCGTAACCGGCCTTGACTTCTACCACGTCGCCGACTTTACCGAGCGACTCGATCTCTTCTTTGAGAATAACCTTCATTGTTCACTCCAGACTATTAGATTGTACGTATCATCCAAGCTGTTTTGCCCTGATTTTCCGAAAGTCAAACCGGGCATCAAAAAGTGCCAGAAGCGGCAGCACAATCGCGGCGACGATTTGCGCCAAAAACAACAAGATGTAAACGGCGATGCGAGCCGCGACCGGGAAATTCTTGATCTTCATCCCGTACTCGACGAATCCGAGACCCACGACTGTGAATATGACAAACAGCGCCAACAGCGCGTTCCAGCCGATCAAAAGCAAGGTTGCTTCCGAAGTCAGGATCATAACCACCGCGATGCCCAGGGGAATGATCATCCACTCGTCCAGCTTCCACAGCGAAAACGGCGGAATTCGAAACGAGTAAATCTGGTTGCGCCTCACGAAAGTCTCACCCAGCAGCGTCCCCAGTAGATAGATCAATCCCAACGAGCAAGCGATCAGGGCGGGAACATAGTATGGCGCCTTATCGGCCAGGCTGCCGAAATAGCTCGCGACCATGTCCAGATCTTGCTGGGAATAAAACATCGCCATTCCCGGCTGGCTGGTCATTGCTCGCAGTTGGTCGGAGAAGCTCTCAACGAGTAGCGGCATCGCCTGCGTGACTGTCGCGAAAAACGCCACCGGCAACACAAACGCCGCCGCCAGAGACAAGGCCATTCCGCGACCGTCGCGTCGCAGCGCCGCTATCGTCAATCCGGGAATCATCATCATTACCAGAAATACCGTTAGGTGAACGCTCGAGCCCAAGAGCAAGATTGCCGCGGCGGCCACAATCGAACCGATCGCGAAGGGAACATAGGCGCGCGAAAACCACAACAGGTAGAGCGCGCCGATTCCGGGGATCAAAAGCAGATTCGCGATCGGAATGAGTATTCCGGCCGGAAACGATACCGCGACGATCCCGCTACAAGCGAATATCCAATTCGGCCGTGCCGATTCGGCCATCCCGGCCTCTTAACGGAAGCTCTCCGCCGTAAACGGCATGAGCGCCAGAATCCGGGCGCGTTTAATGGCGACCACCAACAATCGTTGATGACGGGCGCAGTTGCCCGAAACTCGTCTCGGGACTATCTTGCCGCGTTCCAGCATGAATCGGCGTAGTAGCTTCTCGTCTTTGTAGTCGACAGCCTGGATCTTGGCCTCGCAGAGGCGACACGGTTTCCGACGCTTGCGATCAAACTCCGCCATTGTTAGTCACCCTCCACGTTGCGATCGCGACGCCGCGGCGCCTCGGTCGGTAATTCAAAACTCGGCGTCTCTGTCTGCCCGTAACGGCCTTCCGCGATCAGACGCGCGCGTTCTTCAAGATCGACCTGCGATTGTACGGTCAGATGGCGCATGATCCGCTCATTGACGCGAAATGCTGAGTCGATTTGCGCCGGCAAGCTCATCGGCGCTTTGTACAAGAAATGTGCGTAGTAACCCTGACGGCGCTTCATGATTTCGTACGCCATCCGACGCACGCCCCAGCGCTGGGTCTCGACCAGCTCGCCACCGGCAGCCGTGATCTGATCCTCGACCTTCTTGATCTCGGATTCGATCTCGGCTTCGGGCAAGCCGGAGTCGGTAATAAATGTGGTCTCGTAGAGTCGCAAAGAATCCTCCCTCCGGACTACGTTTCGAAGACCAAAACCATAGGCTCCCCAGACATCGCATAGGGAGCAGGGACAAGGGAACTAATTGTTAAACTTATTCATGGCCAGAGTCAGTCCATCGTAAAAGACCGACTCCAGACAATCGCCGCCCAATTTAACAAACGCGTCAAGCTGGTCAAGCTCTGTTTTCGAGAAGTTTTCCAGCACGAACTCCTCGGCCGATTTGTTTTCCGGCAGCGGACCGATCCCGAACCGCAGGCGCGGAAAATCCTCGGTGCCAACGTGTTCGATAATCGAAGTCAGCCCGTTATGACCGCCATCTGACCCCGCGAGGCGTAGGCGCAGCTTGCCGAACGGCAGCGCAAAATCATCGGTCACAACCAGCAGCTCGGACGGAAGCACGTCATATGCATTCATCAGCCCTTTAACGGCACGACCCGACAGATTCATAAACGTCTGTGGTTTGGCGATCCGGACGTGCAGACTCGCGATGCGAATCGTCGCCAGGTGATAGTCCGGTTTTTGCTCGGCGTACTTGCCTTTGCGCTTTTCCACCAGCCGGTCGACAACCAAAAACCCGGCGTTATGGCGGGTGAGCAAGTAGCCCTTTCCCGGATTGCCCAGCCCCACAATTAGCTTGATCATGGCGCGAATTAAGAGGGATGTTGCCGGATCGTCAAGACAAAACTCGCACCGCCATTGTGCTCGCAATCGGCCGGGATCAGAATCCGGTGTCGGAATCGCAGTTCGCCCCGGACCGGTGCCCAGAGCGTGTTTAATGTTGATCCACAACGCTTGAGTTGTCAGATTCCTGTCGTGACTCTTTCTTCGACGAATTACGTTCGACAGTCGGAGTTGTGCGCGTTGCGTCGGGTGGCAGCCTCCGATTTCGACGCCTACTTCAACTGGTACCGCGATGAGCGGATCCAACGCTATCTCGCTAACCCCTGGTGGGATCCAATGCTAAGCCGCGATGACTACTACCAACTTAAGTTTCGCCATTATCTGACGTCCGACGGCGCTTCTGGTGTGCTGACGATCTGCGACCCGACGGCCGCACCGCTGGGGCTGGTGAACTACTTCGACCTCCAGCCATCAATCGCGTCATGCGAGGTCGGCATCATTGTCGGCGTTGTCGCTCGCTGGCGACAGGGAATCGCCGCCGGCGCACTCAGGTTGCTAATCGATTATCTGAATCGCGAAAAGGGCGTTAACTGCATCCGCGCGCGAGTTTTGGAGGACAACTTCGCTTCCCAAAAGTTGTTCGAGAAGGTAGGTTTTGCCAGGGTCGGCAAGTCGACCGAGATGAGTTGGAGTTTTCTTAACTACGAGTGGCGCTCAGGCGAAGCCAAAGCTGCTACTTCAAAGCCGTACCGATCAACTGATTGACGTGCGCGCCCTGCACATCGGCTAATTGCTTCTTCAAGCGCAATCGCTCGATGGCCAAGGCTGCCTGATTGAGGAGGCTGGCGATAGTGCGCAAGCGATCGTCATCGACCGGCTCGACGGGGTCGGCGTTGTTGACGATCATCACCATTTCCACTTTATCGGCGATCGTCAGCGGCAGAACCGCGAACGCACCGGCGCCCAACTGCTCGCGCTCTTCCGGCAAGAGCATATCGGCGTAGATTTCCGACTCGACGTCCAGGATGTTCTCAATGCCGCGGTTGGTCACGCAGCGTCCGACGACCCCTTCGCCCAACGGTATCGCCAAATCTTGTACTGCTTGCTGTGAATTGACCCCAAAACCGATTTTGCCTCGCGCCTGGCGCGCGTCGTAGTCGATCGCCAGTAGCAAGGCCCGTCCCAAACCGACACCCCGGAAAACTTCTTCCAGTGTTGTCTGCACGATTTCATCTTCTCCGGTGGCGGCGCGAATCGCGTCTCCGGCCTCCTGTATCACGGCTAACTCTCGATTTCGTTGCTGCAGTTGCTGTATCATTTCTGCGGACTCCCGTTGCAGCACTTCCTTTTGCTGCAGCGCCGGCTCCGGCGGCAGAAGCGAAATCTCGAGTTCGGACGCAATGCCGCGGATCAGATCCGGCGCGCCTTCAAGAATTTTGACCAACACTTCTTCCGCGATTCCGGCCAAGTCGGCGCCGGCCTTCAGATATTGTCGGCGGCGTTCTTCGCTGCCGTGAAACGCGGCGTCATAGCCGATGTCGGCTATATAGATAAAATCCACCAGCGGGACGTTGTGACGTTGCCGCGACGGCAATCCGCGGCGGTGATGTTCGAGAATCGGCCGCGAAAGCAGCGGTGGCAGATTCCACCTGCGCGCCAGCCAACCTCCGACTTCGCAGTGGTCGATCCCGTACACCGATTTCTCAGCGGCGATCTGCTCTTCGCCTCGCTCCAGCTTCTTTAAGACGATATCATATTCTTCCGGGAAAACGACCGCAAGCACCGCCATGCCGACGTTATGCATGAACCCCGCGATAAAGGCTTCTTCCGGCACCTTGTAGTGTGCCGCTGTAGCCACCATCTTGGCGATCACGCCGGTGGCCAGCGAGTGCGCCCAGAAACGGCGGAAATCGAACTTGTGGTGGCCCATCTTGCCCATCGCGTCGAACAACGCCAGCGAAATGACGACGTTTTGCACCGTGCGAAATCCCATCAGCGTAATTGCCTGCGTGATGGTCGATACCTTGTTCGCATACTCGGCATAAAACGCCGAGTTGGCGATCTTGAGAATCCGCGCTGTCAAAGCGTGGTCGGACAGCACGATGTTTGCCAGGTCGGCGACCGACGATTTCGGATTCTCGGATATCTCTCGAACCCGCAGGATGATTTGCGGCACGGACGGCATTCCGTCAAACTCGTCGATGCGGCGCAATGTTTCGTGACGGCCAAGCAGGGTCATGATCAATATTCTCCGAAAAGTTGCTTTTCTTCGACGAAGCGGGCCTGCAGCTCTGTCGCCAACTGGCTCGTATCCTCAGCGCTGATACCCAGCCGCTCCGCGCATCCGGCCGTGATTTCGTCGGACAAACGCTGGTCGGCGAAACCGATTGCGAGCCGCTTGCTCAAGTGATTTGCCAGGCTGATAACGGCTCCGATCGGCGCCGGCCCACCATTGTTGGGTTCGAACTTCTGATGGTGGTTCCTGATCCCGGTGATCAACTCTGCCGGAAAGTTCCAGCGGTCGAGCACGACCGCACCGACATCGACATGCGTGAAGCCCAACTTGGCGAGTTCGGCATCGTGAAACTCCAGATGCTTTTCTTCGATTTCGCGCACCAGCCGGTCGTAAACATCGGGTAGCTTCTGTCCGAGAATGATCTTGCCGATATCGTGAAGCAAGCCGCCGATGAAGATTTCTTCGACTTTCGGATGATCGAGCAGCCGCCCCGCCAGGCGCGCGGCCAGGGCGCATCCGAGCGAATGATCCCAGAGTTTCTGGCTGAATTGGATGTTGTCTTTGCGAAAGTAGAGCGAGTGCGTCGACGTCGCCATGACGATCGACCGCAGCGTATAGAAACCGAGGATCAGAATGGCCTCCTTCAGCGAGCTTACCGCGCGCGAGCGGCCATAGAATGACGAATTGGAAAGCTTAAGCACCTTCGCGGTCAGCGACGGATCGGCGGCCAAAACTTTGCCTAGATCCTCCACTTTGGAATTCAAATCGGCGGTCAGCCCCATGACGGCCGAGACGATTGCCGGGGATGCCGGGAGTTCGCCGATCGTGGATGTTATTTTCTCGAGCATCGAGAGCGACTTTGGCGCGACTACTTTCATCATGGCTGGCTGTGGAATTTCTTTAATCCCTTGTGCTATTGGAGAATATCGGCGGAATGGCGCAGAGGCTGAGTCGACATACAGCCAATGTTTCATTTTGACGAAATTTTTCTTGCTTTTCTGGAACCAAACTATAGCTTGGGCGTTAAGCTGATTGAAGGCTGAAGTAGGGCGTAGTACCAAATTTGAGTTTCCTGCCCCCCTCTCAGATTTGGCGCCTAATCTTCGGCCTCTTTTTTTGCCTAAAAATTAGACAATTTTCTCAGCTTACTTCCGGAGTCGCTCGGAGAGGCAGTTCATTAATCTATTGTTAGTCAACAATTTTAGAAATCGGGCTTGGCGAATCCGCAATCCCCGCTACAACGCCTGTCTCCCCAAAAAACTCCGCGTATATTCGAAAATCCAGTTGACAGACAACCACCGCGCACGTATATTCCGCCCGAAGTGAACACAAGGTCTTAAGTCAAAGTCGTCATACGAATTCTGAATCTTCCAGTCAGGCTTTCGTCTTGACAATTTTGGTCCATATGTTAACTTTCCTTTGACCGACGACCTTTTACTACAGTTGGTTCAAGCTCGCAGCGACATCCGGTCCTCTCTTTCGATTCGCTGCAGAGTGGAACGTTTAAGCAAGGTTCTTACCAGCTATTCGAGAAGGCAACGCCACCAACCGAGATTCATGCGACGGAGACTGCACTGAGGCCAAACAGCTACCGATTAAGTAATTGACGGCTCTGCAGTGTTCCATCTCGCAAGGAGGTTGCTTAATGGCCAGGACATGGCGCTACTTCTCAATCGCGATGCTTTTCATCGTTCCGCTCGCGATTGCGTTGTCGATTGGCGAAACCGCGAATACCGCCCCTCAGGTGATTCGCCTCGTTTGCCAGGTCGATACTATCACGACTGCCCTCTCCAATAATCAGCTCGTGATCCCGATCTATGTTACCAATATCAACGACTCGATCGCCGGGTTCCAGATGTGGATCAATATCTCGGAACCGTCCCTGGTTAAGTTTAAGACCGACTCGGTCTCGGCCGGCGGCATTTACTTCGCCAAGATCGACACGATCGGCACCCGCATCAAGGGGTGGGAGTTCGTTCAGGCCCGTATTCTCGACGACACGATCGGCGCCGTTCTCAACGTCGTCGGAACGGCCGATAACGGCTCTCTTCCGGCGAAACCGCCGGTTCCGCCGGGTTCCGGTATTTGGTTTCGCACCTACCTTCAAACCAAGGGCACGCTCGGCGACTCGCTCTGCGACAGCGCCAAGGTCGTGCTGCTGATCAATCGATCTCTGACGATTTTCTCCGATCCGCGGGCCAACATTATCGGTTATTCCTGTTCGACTTATCAGGCCATGGAATTAAGCAATTGCGCCGAGTGGGTGGGGCAAACCTGCGTCAACTGGTTTGACACCACATTCGCGCCACGCACGGACTGCTGGTTTGACACGACCAAGGCGCTCTATATCGACGGCGACGTATCGTTCGCCTGTTGCAAATGCGGCGATGCCGATGGCAACGGTGCGTTCTCCATTGCCGACGCCGTCTATCTGATTAATTACATCTTCGCCGGCGGCGCGGCGCCGAATCCGCTTTGCCGTGGCGACGCCGATGGCAACAGCGCCGTGTCGATTGCCGATGCGGTCTTTTTGATCAATTACATCTTTGCCGGCGGACCGACGCCCGCCTGTTAGCTGCGGCCCTAACCGGATTCTTGCGGGAAGTTAATCTCGAGGAAGAATAGTGATGATAAAATCGAAGCGAAATTTGAAGAGTGAAAGGAGGTGAGACGGAGTTTAGGAGAAGAGGCTTAAACGTTCAACCACCAACGAGGTTGATCAGAGCGGCCCTGAAGTGCTTTTCTCTGATTAAACTCAATCGACAGCAGCCCCTGCCTTGTCAGGTCGTCTCCTGCCGATACGTTTAGCATCTACAGTTTAAGGTGAGAGTTAACCTTGAACTTGCTTTCAGCAGCAATTGTTAGGAGCAAACAATGAAGCGCATTTGTTTACTTCTTACTTCGTTTATGCTTCTTCTTTCCCTGACGGCGTTCGCTCAGAACAACGTCGAGGTGAGACTGAATTCCGGTGGCAATGCTATCGATGATAACAAAGTTGCCATCGGTTACAACAACGTCGTGGAATTCTGGTATACCAATAACTACGCACAGATTACTGGTATGACCCAGGGTTACGAATTCACGACCAATACCGGCGAAACCATTACCTTCTTGGCCAATGGTAACAAGCCGTCTGCCCCTCCGACCAAGTACCTGACCGTTGAAGCCGCCTATCTTGGCGCTTTCAACCTTCCGGATTGGTCGGTCGACGCTACCCAGATCAACGCGGCGCTCAACCGCGTGCTGGTTGGGGGTGGCGCTCTTGGTGGCGGACTCCCGTTGATCGCGGCCCCGACGCGCGTCTATTCCTTCACGTTTGACGCGACGGCTTGGGCTGTCCCGACCCCGCCGAACGATCAGTTCTGCGTGGATAACATCTTCTTCCCGCCGGCTGGTGGCTGGGAGTGGGCCAGTGCGAATCCGCCCACCAACCCGAACTTCCAGGGCAATCCGGACGACGGTAGCGGCAACGCTCCGGCGGCCTGCTTCGTAGTGTTTGAGATTCCGTGTCTGCCCCCGACCTTTACGGCCACGCCGGGCGGACCGGTCAATCGCAATCACTGCTTGACCTACACGTTTAATTTCGACGCTACCGAAGGTGGCAACACCCCGGCAGCCAATCCGGTTGTGTTCTCGACTTCCGCTGGCACGATCAACGCGAGCACTGGCGAACTTTCGGTTACTCCGATTTCGACCTGCGGCACGACTGACGTGACCGTCACGGCGACCAACGCCTGCGGCAGCGCTGTCGACTACAACTTCACGATTACCTGGACCAACAACAATCCAGTGATCACTAACTGCGCCGGCGCCCAGGCCCTCAAGGTTGGCAAGGGCAATCCGATCGCCTACGATTTCAATTCGACCGATGCGGATCCTTGCGACGCCGCGGTTTGGTCAATCGTTGCCAACGATGCCGTGGTTAATGCCCCGAGCATCAGCGGCACGGGTCTGTTTAGCTGGGTGACCACCAACGCCGACGTTGGTATCCACAGCTTCACGGCCACGGTTACCGATCCTTGCGGTGGTCAGGCGAGCTGCACTTTCCAAGTGGAAGTGTTGGCGACTGAGCCGTTTGTGATCAAAATCGAGAAGACCCACAATACCATCCAGGGTAACTTTGAGTACGTTTCGATCCTGAAGATGGCCGGCTCGGAGAAGATGGGCGGTTTCGACTTCCTCATCGCTTACGACGCTTCGGCGATCAGCTTCTTCTCGGCCGAACTCGGCGCGGCCCTTGGCCCGGCGGGTTGTGGTTGGGAATACTTCACCTATCGCTATGGCGCGGTGGGCAACTGCGGTGGCCCGTGCCCGAGCGGTATGCTTCGCGTCGTCGCGATTGCTGACGTCAACAATGGCGCCAATCATCCGGACTGCTTCGATGTGGCTCCGGGTTCTGAGCTTGTCAGCCTGAAGTTCTATGTTACCAACGACCGTACCTTCGAGTGTATGTACATCCCGATCCGCTTTGCCTGGCTGGATTGCGGTGACAACGGCATCTCGAACATCGGTGGTGACACCCTTTGGATTTCGGATCAGGTGTTTGATTTCGAGAACACCAATCCGCTTCTGGATCCGAACTACAACATCACTGACATGAGCTGCTACTTCGCGATCGCCTACGGTGGCGCTTGCGCGGCCTGCGACGTCAGTGAAAAGTACGAACCCGTCCGCTTCATCCTGTTCTGGAACGGTGGCATTGACATCGTGTGCGCCGACTCGATCGACGCCCGCGGCGACGTCAACTTGAACGGTATCGCGTACGAAATCGCTGACGCGGTCTTGTACACGAACTACTTCCTGTATGGCCTCTCTGCCCTCGATCCGAACCCGCAGTTCCGTGAAGCTCAGATTGCCGCGTCCGACGCGAATGCCGATGGTATTCCGTTGTCCGTGGGCGACCTGGTCTTCTTGCTGCGCGTAATCGTCGGCGACGAACTGCCGTTCCCGAAGCTTTCGCCGTTCGCCAACAACGCGACGGTTAGCTTCGACGGCTCGTTCTCGACTCAGTCGACCGTCGAACTGGGTGGTGTGTATGCTACGTTCCGCGTGAACGGCGCCTACAGCATCAACAGCACGACCTCGATGAAGGTTGAAAGCGCCGAGAGCGATGGCCTGGTGAAGGTGCTGGTATTTGCCGGTATCGACAACATGACCAATCGTCTTGAAGCCGGTTCGAACAACCTGTTCACCATCAACGGCAATGCCGAGCTGGTCGACGTTCAAGTCGCCGACTACAACGGCAACCTGCTGAATACTCGCGTGAACAAGAACGTCCTGCCGACCGAGTTCGCTCTGCAGCAGAACGTCCCGAACCCGTTCAACCCGGCCACGAAGATCGGTCTGGATCTGCCGACCGTGTCTGACTGGAAGATCGACATCTACAACGTCGCCGGACAGCTCGTCCAGAGCTTCAACGGCCGTGGCGTTGGCAACGTGTCGGTTGATTGGGATGCTACCAACGTCGCTTCTGGTATCTACTTCTACAAGGCGACCGCTGGTGCGTTCACCGCGACCAAGAAGATGGTGCTGATGAAGTAATTCATCAGTTAGTCTTTTTTCGGGATGGGGAGGGTAATTCCTCCCCACCCGATTTCTGATGAACCGAGAGGAGGATTGACTCGACCAAGTTCTAACGGCCTACGGACAACAGTTCGATTAGTGAATACGCTTGGCACTAAGGCGAATGCGGTTCGTAAGCCAAGCCGTTTTTGTTTCTGGGGTAACGTCGGCTGGAGAACTTGGTTGCAAGCGTTTGCAGTGCAATCCGGGAAGGTATGCAAACACGGCGAGAGGCCGTACCTCCTCACCGAGCTATGAGTGAGTACTTCCCGCCGTCCCAGACGGCGCTACCCCTAATTAAATCTTTGTTTACCAGCCGCTTATAGAGCGGCGCACAGAAGAACTGGTACCATGCCCCGACGGGTCAAAATCGAAACGAGCTCCGGCGCCTTGGCATGTTCATTGCGCAGCAATGTTCGGAATATGCTGAGACGTATGCTGTTCATTTTTTGCCCAGTCGTGCGAATCACCTCCGGATTCGTCGCCGTCCCCGTGCTTCTGAGCGCCTTTCTGACTTTCTCGACCGCAGCGCATGCTCAGTCCGATCCGTACGGGTCGGTCGATTCCGTAATCGTCGGCTCCTCTGTGACCGCTCCGGGCGCCAAGTTCTCAGTATCGGTACTAATCGTCAATGACGAAGCGCTGGGCGGTTATGCCATTCCTCTGCAATACCCGAAGGACTTGTTAATCTACGATTCGGCAAGTTTCAACAACTCGCGCGTCATCAACTGGGGTTTTCGCAGCGCCACGCACGACGCCGCAGCCGGCACGATCTTGGCCGGAGGCGTTGCCCTGGGCGATGCCCCGATCATGGCCGGTCGCGGCCCGATCGTCGAGCTTTTCTTCACTGTCAAAAGCGGTTTGACTCAGGACGTCATCGCGCAGATCGATTCGACCTTCGTCCCGCCGGCCGCACACCTCGAATTGAGCCCGAGCAACGGTGGCGTCATCTACCCGCATTTCGGCGCCGGAAAAATCACGATTACGGCCGCCGATCAGGCGCCGGTCTTCGTTCCGGTTACAGCGCGAACGGTCTCCGAAGGCACGACCCTGACAATTCCGTTTTCCGCGCATGATCCGGAACGCGCCCCGGTCAAGCTCTACGCCGGCCGCCTCAGCCCAGGAGCGCAGTTCGAAGACAACGGCAACGGTAGCGGCTCGTTGACATGGAAAGTACCGTATGTCGGTAACGGCTCTTGCACCGGCTCGCCCTACGTTATCACGATCTTTGCCACCGACGGCGTCAAGCGCAGTTCGATCGACGTGCCAATTACCGTGACCAACAACAATCGTCTGCCGGTGATTACGGCCGCTGCCGGCTCCTCGGCCGGCGCCGGCGATACACTGCTACTGCCCTTTGCCGCCGTTGATCCCGACTTCGAAGCGGTCTCCTTCAGCGCGACCGGCTTGCCGAGTGGCGCGCAATTATCGACTTCCAACCCCGGTCTTCTGACTTGGTCTTCCGATATCGCCGACTCCGGCGATTATGCGTTTACGCTCACGGCCAAGGACGAATCGGGCGGCGAGAGCTCGCAGCAGGTGAATTTCACTCTGCTCCCGACGATGCCCATTGAGCTGTCGATTTCCAATGAACAGGCGTTCGGCGGCGAAATCGTTACGGTTGCCATTTCCTTGCGTAACCGTGTCGATATCTCCGGTTTCAACGTCACCATCGGTTTCGACAACTCGGCATTGGCCTACCTCTCGACAACGAAAACCGGAACTCGCGCCGCTAATTGGCCGCAGTATCAGGTAACGACCGGCGCCGACAAGGTTTTCATCAATGCCCGTTCGAGCACGACGAATCCGCCTTCCAACCTGCTTGCCGAAGGCACAGGCCCGGTGGCCTTCATCCGCTTCTTGATTTCGTCGAACACGAATTTCGCCGGACTCTTCACCGGGATGGAATTCACCTTCATTAGCCAAATCGGCGCGGATGAGAACATCGCGTTCGATAACACCGGCGCGGCGATCGTCCGTGCCCAGACCCTGTACTCGCCGGGTGGTGTCCTCATTCAGAAATACAACGGCAAAATCGGCGACATCAATCTCAACGGCATTGCCTTCGAAATCGGCGACATCGTGTACTTCTCGAACTACTTTATCAACCCGGTCGCTTATCCGCTGGACGGTCCGCGACTGCAAAACTCGGATGTCAACCAGGACGGCACACCAGGCACGCTTTCCGATCTGGTGCGTCTCATTCAGATTGTATCCGGCGGTTCGAGCAAGAATCTCGTCGATGAACCAAGCGCCGAAGTCAGCTATTCGTTGACACGAGGTGACAGTGGCTCGCGCTTGACGCTAAATACCGCCGCGAGTTTCGCTGCGGCGCGATTCGTCTTCTCCGCCGTGAGCGACGGTGACCAGGCGATATCGGCGCAGAATGATGATCGCTGGAGTTTCACCACGCACACCGCTGGTGGCACGATCGTGGCGCTTCTGCTCAGCCGCGATGGCCGCGACATCAGTGTCGCTTCCGGCGAATTACTGGCGATTACTGCGCCGTCGTGCGAATTGATCGAGACGGAATTCATCGCATCATCCGGCCAGTCGATCGCGGCCAGCAATCGCGGCGCAGTTGTGCTGCCGCTGGAATTCGAGCTGTCACAGAATTTCCCGAATCCCTTCAACCCGTCAACTGAGATCGCCTTTGCGCTGCCGGAGCCGTCACACGTTGAGTTGCGCGTTTTTAATGTTCTCGGCGAGACGGTTGCGATTCCCTTCCAGGGCGCTCTGCCGGCGGGTCATCATCGGGTGACGTTTGACAGCGGTGGAGGCGCGCCGCTGCCGTCGGGAATCTATTTCTACCGCCTGAACGCGGGGAATTTCGGCGCCACCAAGAAAATGGTGCTACTGAAATGAGCTTGATGATGAGAACGGAATTACGAGCTACGACAAATGCTCGCGGCCACGAGCGGCCGCGGTTTCCTGATTTTGAATTAATGCTTTACTCAAGAGGTACTGCCATGACCAAACGAATTGTGATCTTGGCGCTCCTGGCGCTGCTGATCGGTCTGGTGTTAACTCCGGCGACTCAGGCACAACCGACCGTCTCGGCGGCGGACACTTTCAAAGTGGTAAATGCCAAAGGCAAGCCGGGTGACATTCTCAACATCAAGCTGGCGATAAGCAACAACACCACCGACCTCGGCGGCTTTGTGGCGTTTTTGTCGATTGACACGACCCGGCTTCGCTACTTGGGCGTCATCGATTCGGTCAACATCGACTCGTTGCCGGGAAACGACACGACAACGCTTTTCCCGAATTACAACTTCATCGACCGCGGAACAACTTCGGGATTGTTCGACTTTGTTCAGGACTTCCGTGTCGGTGACTCGATTAACGCGGCGATGCTGTTTGTTGGTACGTTTACCGCGCTGCCCATTGGTCAGGGCAATATCCTGCAGTTCCAAGTCCAGATCAAGCCCTATGCGCCCTACGGATCGCAAACGCAAGTGCGGATTTACAACCCCAACGACGTCTCGGCTGATCCGCGACGATGCCAGTATTCCAGCGGCAGCGGACTGCAGACGATTTACCCAACACTCGTGTCCGGCACCGTCGATATCGACACCGGCACGGTTATCCCGGGCGGTCAGAACACGCCGCCGACCATCGCTGCAATTAACCCGAATGTCTTCAATATCAACACGGGAACACCATTAAGCTTCGCCGTGTCCGCCTCCGACGTCAATATCGGCCAGCAGCTCGTGTTGTCGGCCTCGGGATTGCCCACGGGGGCGACTTTCGGCACCGCCGGTCAAGTCGTCGGCAATACGTCCGTTACCGGGACATTCAATTGGACGCCAAATGCGTCGCAAGTCGGGGCCTTTGTCGTCACATTCAACTGCCGTGACGATTCACTGGACTTCGCGACGCCCAGGTCGGTCACCATTAACGTCACCGGGTTGACGCCTGTCGGCGACAAGATCTTCTCGCGCTCGCAACCGCTGATCGGTCCGATTGCTGGCGGTACACCGGGCCTCGCCGGAATCAGTATTCCCGTCGACCTCTCGTCGACACGGGACGTTTACGGCGTGCAGTTCGACTTCGTGTACCCGTCGAATGTGCTGATCATCGACTCGCTCGTAACGACAACTCGATTAGACAATTTCACGGTCTACGACAACATCGGTGACACCCCCGGCCGGGTGCGCGTCGTCGCTTTCGGCCTCAACAACGAGAAAATCCAACCGGGCATCAACTCGACATTGCTCAATATGTGGGTCACCGTGCGCGGCAGCGCGCCGATCGGCAAACACAAGATCCTCTTTGAGAACTCCTACGAAGCGATCAGCCCCGATCCGTTCCAGCCGTCGATTACTCTGGAAGCCGACACCAACGGCATCTTCGTCGTCGACCCGGGCGGCGATGTCAACGGCGATGGTCGTGTCGATATCGCCGACATGGTCGTCGTCGTCGGCTACATCATCGGCGAGATCGAATTGAATCTTCGCCAATTCACCGCGGCGGACATGGATCGCAACGGCTTTGTGGATGTGGTTGACCTGCAAGCAATCATTAATCAGGTCTTCGGTGGCACTCCGCCGGCGCCCGGCTATATCTGGAACGGCGATGAAGCGGAACTCACCGTTAACCGACTGTCCGGCGACGGTGGCGGCACGATCGAGCTTAATGCCTATCTGCCGACCGACATCGCGGGCGTGCAGGTGGCCGTGCACTACGACCCGTCAAAAATACAAGTGCGCACACCGCGCAAGGTCGATATTGCCAGTCCGCTACGGATGGACTATTCCGACGACGGCAACGGACGCCTTTTGCTCCTGCTGTACCCCAACGATGTCGATGTTTACATGGCGCCGGGCGGCGGACGCTTGTTCGAGATTCCCGTTGAACTCAAGTCGGGAAGCGAAATCGCGGAAGCCGATTTCAAGCTGAAGGAAGCCGTTATGACCGACCCGGCGGCGACCGCGATACCGGTTAAAGGTCTGGGACGCGCGGTGCTCCCGGCCGATTTCGAGCTGCGCCAAAACTACCCGAACCCGTTTAATCCTGAAACAGTTATCGAGTTCGTGCTGAGTCCGGGCGCGGAAGGGAAACTCGCCAATCTCACCATCTACAATATCCTTGGGCAGCCGATCTATACATTGATAGACCAAAATCTCCCCGCCGGTTTCCACGAGTTCAAGTGGTACGGCGTCAACAACCGCGGCGAAAAGGTCTCGTCCGGAGTCTATTTCTATCGCCTGAAAGTCGGCGATAACGCGGTGACGAGAAAGATGGTGCTGTTGAAGTAACTAAAGCCAATCCGGTCGGGGTGAGCGGGAAGTACACTTCCGCAGACACGTTCACCCCGATTACCGGTCTTGAGTTCTCTCGCCGGTTCCGGTAAGCAGGCAGAAACGATCACGGACTTTGAAGGATCATGGGAGTGTACATGACGTTTACACATAAAGCACGATTCGCGCGGAGCAATCGACGGTGGCTGTGGCTGGCGTTGATGCTGCTTCTGCCGGCCTGGCTCGACAGCTCGACCGCCCTGGCGCAAGTCGCCCCGGTGCTCGCGCCGATCGGCGCGCAGTCGGTCGACGAAGGCGCAACGCTGAGTTTCGCCGCCACCGCAACGGACGGCGACGCGACGATTCCGATCATGACTGCCGAAAACCTACCGATCAATGCCAGCTTTGTTGACAACTTGGATGGTACCGGCACCTTCACCTTCAATCCTGACTTCACTCAATCCGGTGTATTCAACGTGACCTTCATCGCTTCTGACGGCACACTCGCCGATTCGGAGATCGTCGCAATCACGGTCAACAACGTCAACCGTGCTCCGGTGCTGGCCGCCATCGGCCCGCAATCGGTGAATGAAAACGCGACTCTGAACTTTGGCGCTTCCGCGACTGACCCAGATCTGCAAGCTCTAACCATGACCGCTGTCAACGTGCCGTTGAATGCCAACTACGTTGACAACGGCAACGGTACGGGGACATTCACGTTCAATCCTGACTTCACTCAATCCGGTGTATTCAACGTGACCTTCATCGCTTCTGACGGCACACTCGCCGATTCGGAGATCGTCGCGATCACAGTCAACAACGTCAACCGGCCTCCGGTGCTGGCCGCTATCGGTCCGCAATCGGTGAATGAAAACGCGACTCTGAACTTAGGCGCTTCCGCGACTGACCCAGATCTGCAAGCTCTAACCATGACCGCTGTCAACGTGCCGTTGAATGCCAACTACGTTGACAATGGCAATGGTACGGGGACATTAACGTTCAATCCTGATTTCACTCAGTCCGGTGTCTTCAACGTGACCTTCATCGCCTCCGACGGCACACTCGCCGACTCGGAAATCGTAGCGATCACAGTCAATAACGTCAACCGTGCTCCGGTGCTGGCCGCCATCGGCCCGCAATCGGTGAATGAAAACGCGACTCTGAACTTTGGCGCTTCCGCGACTGACCCAGATCTGCAAGCTCTAACCATGACCGCTGTCAACGTGCCGTTGAATGCCAACTACGTTGACAACGGCAACGGTACGGGGACATTCACGTTTAATCCCGATTTCACGCAATCCGGTGTCTTCAACGTGACTTTCATCGCCTCCGACGGCACACTCGCCGACTCGGAGATCGTCGCAATCACAGTCAATAACGTCAACCGGCCTCCGGTGCTGGCCGCTATCGGTCCGCAATCGGTGAATGAAAACGCGACTCTGAACTTCGGCACTTCCGCGACTGACCCTGATCTCCAGGCTCTGACCATGACGGCAGTGAATGTGCCGCTGAATGCGACTTACATCGACAACGGCAACGGTACGGGGACATTCACCTTCAATCCCGATTTCACTCAGTCCGGTGTATTCAATGTAACTTTCATCGCCTCTGACGGCACACTCGCCGACTCGGAAATCGTAGCGATCACAGTCAATAACGTCAACCGTGCTCCGGTGCTGGCCGCCATCGGCCCGCAATCGGTGAATGAAAACGCGACTCTGAACTTTGGCGCTTCCGCGACTGACCCAGATCTGCAAGCTCTAACCATGACCGCTGTCAACGTGCCGTTGAATGCCAACTACGTTGACAACGGCAACGGTACGGGGACATTCACGTTTAATCCCGATTTCACGCAATCCGGTGTCTTCAACGTGACTTTCATCGCCTCCGACGGCACACTCGCCGACTCGGAGATCGTCGCAATCACAGTCAATAACGTCAACCGGCCTCCGGTGCTGGCCGCCATCGGCCCGCAATCGGTGAATGAAAACGCGACTCTGAACTTTGGCGCTTCCGCGACTGACCCAGATCTGCAAGCTCTAACCATGACCGCTGTCAACGTGCCGTTGAATGCCAACTACGTTGACAACGGCAACGGTACGGGGACATTCACGTTTAATCCCGATTTCACGCAATCCGGTGTCTTCAACGTGACCTTCATCGCCTCCGACGGCACACTCGCCGACTCGGAAATCGTCGCAATCACAGTCAATAACGTCAACCGTGCTCCGGTGCTGGCCGCTATCGGTCCGCAATCGGTGAATGAAAACGCGACTCTGAACTTCGGCACTTCCGCGACTGACC
>CAZTYE010000014.1:0-58768 GCA_964617645.1 uncultured Ignavibacteria bacterium | reverse complement strand
ACGAAAACAGACCCTTCACTTCGTTCAGGGTGACAGCCTATAGGGCTTTTTCAACTGTCCCTTCCGGTGGGGCACGGATGACAAGGGCAAGGCACGGCGCGAAGCGCTCCTACGCGGTCAAACCGAAAAGCGGAAGTCGCATTGTCCCGCGACGCGCAGGACCTTCGGCTTTGCGCCTCTACGCGGAGCAGCCAAGGATGTGTCAAGCCGCAAGACGGTTTGGTCTTCGGGGCCGGCAATGGATTTCAGGGTGGCTGTATGATTGTGTACTTGAAATGGAGACATTCGAGAGAAATCCTATTGGTGGAACCGGGTGATTCCGATTAGTTTAAGAGAAGTATGGTGACCGAACCGCAGGCTCAAGGATACTCCGTTTCGACGCCGACGCCCCAGATTATCACGGGCCGCGCGATCGGGATCTTTTTATACGGCGTTCTTGCGGTGGCCATCGGCGTAACCGCCTTGCTCGCGCCGGCGCTGATCATTATCGGTGTCGTGCTCGCGCTGTTTGTCGCGACACTCATCGCGCTGTACCCCTATTTCGGCCTACTCGTTTATTATGCGGTCGTGGTAGTACAGCCGGAGACGCTATTCCCGGCGGTTGCGGCGCTGCGGCCGCCGCGTCTGATCTCGGCCGCGTTGCTGGTTTCGACGGTTATCCACAAGAAATACCGGCATGAAAAGTTCATCTTCTGGCAAGAGCCGATTACGCGCTGGTTCGTGTTCTTCTTTGGCGCGCTGGTGGCATCCGTCCCGCTTTCGGTTTGGACGGGCGCTTCGGTGTCGTTCTTGACCGACTTCGTGTGGACATTCGTGTACTTCGTGTTGATGATCAATTTGCTCAACACGGAGATGCGGCTTAAGGGCTTTGTCTGGATGTTTCTGGTCGCGGGCGGCTACAACGCGATCAGCTCATCGCTGGCGTATTTCTCCGGCACGCTCATTGTCGCGCAAGGCATCGAACGCGCAGAAGGGCTGGCCGGAACCGACCCCAACTCGCTGGCGACAACGCTAATGCTGGGCATTCCGTTTATGCTCTTCGCCGTCAACTGGATCAAGCATTACTGGCTGAAGTTGATACCGATCTTCTTTGCGGCGATGTCGATCCTGACCATCGCGATTACCGGCTCGCGCGCCGGTGTCATCGGCCTGGTCGCAACCGGATTTATGCTGTGGTTGGTGACCAAGAAGAAAATTGCTTTCGCGGTCGGCGCTGTGCTTCTGTTGGTCGCCGGTTGGTTCGCGCTGCCGGCGCAGTATCAGGAGCGCTACGCCTCGATCTTCGCGGACAAAATTGATGCATCGTCCGAGGGCCGTATTCATGCGTGGGAAGCCGGAGTGGGGATGTTTGTCTCCAATCCCTTCACGGGGATCGGCGTGCACGTCTTCCCCGTTGCCTATGCCTCCGGAAAGTATTCGAGTCATCGCTCGTGGCTGCGGCCGCATTCAATGTACGTTCAAATCATCGCCGAAACCGGGCTGGTCGGTTTGATCACATTCGGCGGATTTATCTTCACGATTCTGCGGTCGAATTTCCGGCTGCGAAAGCAGATCCGAGAGTCAAAGCGGCCCAACCCGTTGATTACCTGGCTTTCTTATTCCATCACCTGCTCGATGGGGGCGCTGTTTATCACGGCAATCTTCGCGCATTCGCTATTCCGCGGACATTGGTATTATTGCGCCGGTCTGACGGTGGCGCTGCTGATCCTTACGCGAGCGCACCTCGCGAATGACGGCGGAACATCAGTTCAGTCGCGGACGACTCCGGCGACAGCGGCGCATTGATATCGCGATAGAAATTCAACGTCGCACATTTGCTCAATATCGTTGTTGACATTCCGACCGATTACACTATGTTGGGCGCATGAATTCGGCGCGTTCAGCCCGCGCGATCTTCTTCGTCGCGCTGATACTGTTGATCTTTGCATTGTTTCTGCCGGCGCTCGCCCAGGATGCGGGGGAAAGCGGCGATACGGCGACGGCCGCCGCGACCGAAGCGTCCCCCACAATCTGGGACATCGTTTTCATTCCCAAGTACATCCTGATGATGACGCTGATGCTGGTCGGCTTAATTTTGCTGTTCCTGCGGCGGATCAATATTTGGGTGCGCGTGATCGGGCTGCTCTTCATGTTTGTGCTGTTCGGGATGGACTACTTCTACCCGTTGCACCCGAGTCCGATGTGCGCCACGACCAAGCTGTTTATGTTCCGGTTCACGCACGGCACTTGGTTTCTGGGGATGCTGGCGTTTTTCCTCGTGATCTTCGTGCCGAGCCTTTTGGGACGAAAGCTATTTTGCGGCTGGGTTTGTCCGCTCGGAGCATTTCAGGAACTGATCAACAAGATTCCGTTCAAGTGGCGCCGGAAACAATTCAATTTTGCGGCGTTCAATGGCTTGCGCCTGGTGCTGCTTGTGATGTTCGTGCTCACTTTCTTCGCGGTGAAGGATCATCTCGCGGCGCTTGGCGAAGAAACCGGCATGGCCGGAACGCCGTTGTGGAAGGCGTACTCTTCCTATAGCGTTTATACCCCGATCAACTATTTCGAATTTCTGCATTGGAACAACATCGATTCGATGTTCATCGTCATGATGAGCATTCTCATCATCGCCAGCCTGATGCTTTATCGCCCATTCTGCTATTCGGTCTGCCCGATCGGCGCGCTAAGTTGGCTGCTCGAAAAACTCGCGCCGCTGAAAGTGCGCGTGAATCGCGGTTTGTGCAACGATTGCGGCGTGTGCGTTATCAAGTCGCCGTGCCCGACGATTGCGCCGCTGCTGAAAGGCGACCGGGTCGGCCTGCCTGATTGCACTTCCTGCGGCGAATGCCTCGACACCTGCCCAAAAGACGCCATCAAATTCGGTTGGCGCGCCTGAAAACTGTTCAGATCTGAATCGTTAAATTTGTCGTTTGCAGTAGATACTCGACTGTCTAACTTACTTCTGCCGATATACTTAAGGAGTATAATGTCTGGGCTTGCGCTCAAGCATTGCCGGGGTCTATGTATCAAGCCGTAGTTGAACATCTGATCTACCCGTGCCTGACACGCCTTCGCGGCAGTCGGGAGTTGGCGCTGTTGCGAGAACTGCGCCAGAGCGAGCGGTTACGTCCGGAATTGCTGCACGAATTGCGGCTGGGGCGGCTGCGGCGAGTTCTCGAACATGCCGCGGCCCATGTCCCGTTTTATCGCCAGCGCTTCGGCGAGGCCGGATTCTCGGGGACAACGGTCAAGGACTTCACAGATTTGCGGCGGATACCGATTCTGACGAAAGCGGACATTCAATCGAATCGCGAGCAGATGTTCTCGGACGCGTTCGACCGGAATCGCTTGATCGAGAATCGCACCGGTGGCTCGACCGGGTCGCCGCTGGTGTTCTATCACGAGCGTGAGCGCTGGGAGGAACGCCAGGCAGCGACGTTTCGCCACAACGGCTGGGCGGGATTTCGGATCGGCGATAAGATGGCGCTGATTTGGGGGCATCAAACGGACTTGTCGGCGTTGCAGTCGCTACGCGCCCGGATGCGCAACGCGCTGATCGACCGGCAGTTGATCTGTGACAGCTCGAGTTTCGACGAACAGAAGCTACAGGCATTCGCCAAAGCGTTTCAGCGATTTCGGCCCCGAGTGATACTTGCTTATGCCAACTCGCTGGCGCACGTGGTCGACTTTATGAAGGCGCAGAAGATCGCATTGCCGCCGCCGAAGTCAATTATCACCTCCGCCGAAGTACTCACAACCGAGACACGGGCATTGATCGAAAACTACTTCGGGACGAAAGTGTTCGACCGCTACGGTTCGCGGGAGACTTCGGTGATTGCGTCCGAGTGCACGGCGCACGATGGTCTGCATATTGGCGCCGAGTACTTGCACCTCGAATTTGTCGCGAATGATCGTGATGTATCGGCGGGCGAATCGGGAGAAATCATCGTGACGGTGCTCGGCAATTTGGCGTTTCCGTTAATTCGCTATCAAATCGGCGACATGGGTTCGCCGGCGACACCGAGTGATTGCCCCTGCGGTGTGACTTTGCCCAAGATGCAGATGGTGGCGGGACGAGTGACGGATTTTCTTTTGGCGCCCGACGGCCGGCGTGTATCGGGCGCGGCGATGACAATCTATCTCGCTGCCAAAGTACCCGGCGTTCGGCAGGCGCAGATTGTGCAGCGGGAATTGCGGCGACTGATCTTTCGCTTGGTCGTCGACTCCAGCTTTGATCAGAAATCACGCGACCTGATCGCCGACAAGGTGCGGCACTTTTTTGGCGCCGCGGTGCAGATTGAGTATCAGTTCGTGGATCAAATTCCCAAAGAGAGTTCGGGAAAATACCGGTTTTCGATCTGCGAAATCGGGACGGCGTAAGACTAATGGGATTGATTGAGGGATTCGTCAGGCACATCGGCCATCCGTTGTGGCTGGCTTACAAAGGACAAGCGAACATTCTCCGGCACCTGCGCGATTATGACCGTCTCTGGCGTACCGGGCGAGCGGAGTTGCAGGAATTGCAGCACAGGCGGCTGAGCGAAATATTGCGGCACACGGCAGCGACATCGGCGTTCTATCGCGAGTGCTGGCAAAAACACGGCGTCGACCTAAAGGTCATAATGTCAATCGCTGACCTGGCGCGTTTGCCGTTGATCCGGAAAACCGACCTCAATGCAAACATGGAGCGCGTGCTCTCGACGGGTTTCGTGCGGTCTGAACTTACGGAGTCATCCACCGGCGGATCGACCGGACAGCCGCTGACTTTCTTCCGCGATGCGGAAGTCACGGCGATGCGCCGCGCACAGGATTACTTTTTCAACTCCAAAATCGGCGTCTACCCGGGGACGAAGCGCGCCTGGGTCTGGGGCTCGCCGCTCGACGTCGCCCAATTAAATCGTATCAAGGCGCGGCTGGCTAATTTTCTAACCGATCGGGCAATTCACTTTTATGCCTTTGATTCCTCGCGCATGGAGAAACTTGATTTCTTATGGTTGCTCAACAAGTACCAACCACGCTTGATCATCGCATATCCAAATATGCTCGCGGCGCTGGCGGAGTTGGCAAAGTCGGAGAACATAGCGATGACTACTGTCCCCTACTGCGCCGTTACGGCCGAGCCGCTGTATCCCTGGCAGCGTGAGCTGTTCCGCGAAGTTTTCGCTACCACAACCTGCGAGCGCTACGGCGCGCGGGAGTTCGGAACGCTGGCATCGGAGATCGACGACGGTCATGGCATGGTAGTCTTCGAGCCAAACTACCTTCTCGAGGTGATCGATGCCGAGGGTCGGGTTCTACCCGAAGGGAGTCTCGGCGAGTTGGTTCTCACAGACCTCTGCAATCGCGCGTTTCCTTTGATTCGCTATCGCACCGGAGACATGGTGAGGATTTCGACAAGCGGCGCCGGAAGTGAATCGCAGTGGCGGCGGCTGCTGGAAGTCGGCGGCCGAATCGTTGACTTGCTCCGCCGTCCGGACGGCGAGTTGATCGGCGGCGCAGCGGCGATCATGGCGCTGCGAACATCCGGAATCCGGATCCAAACACAAATCGTGCAGCACGAACCGCAGCGGTTTACGTTGCACCACTTGCGGGGAGAAGAGGTCACGGCAGAGCAGCGCCGTCTCTTCCAAGAGAAATTGACCAAACTCATGGGCGCGACGGTGACGGTGGAAACCCACGCCGTCGACGCCCTGCCTTACGACAGATCGGGAAAGTATCGTTATGTCATCAGCGAATGCGTCGACCACCCGTCCGGCCAGCCTCGCTGACCGGCTCCGCGGCGTTCGCGTGTTGATCGTGGCGCCGTCGCTGGAGATTCTCGGCGGTCAGGCGGTGCAAGCCGATTTGCTGCTGCGGAATTTTCGTGCTGAGGGCGTTGATGTCGGATTTCAGCCGCACAATCCGCGGCCGTTCTGGCCGTTGCACTACTTGACCAAGATCAAGTATGTACGCACAGTAATCGTTTCGATCTTCTATGTTTGCGGGCTGTTAATGCGAGTTCCGCGTTACGATGTGATTCACATTTTCAGCGCCTCGTATTGGTCGTTCATACTTGCGCCGACGCCGGCAATACTGATATCACGACTTTTCGGAAAGAAGTGCATTCTCAATTATCGATCCGGCGAAGCCGAGGATCATCTCACGCGCTGGGGAAAGTCGATATTCTGGATCATTCGCCGCGCCAGCAAGATCATCGTGCCGTCGGGATATCTCGTGGATGTATTTGGAAGATTCGGGTTTCGCGCCGAGGCGATCTTCAACATTTCCGATCTGGAGCGATTCCGATTTCGCGAACGAAAGGAGATTCGCCCGCGCGTGTTGGTGCCGCGTAATCTGGAGCCGTTGTATGATAACGAGACCGCTATTCGGGCGTTCCTCAAGTTTCGCCAATCGTATCCGCAGGCCGAGTTGACTGTAACCGGTTACGGTTCGGATGAAGAGCGGCTGCGCCGGTGGATCGATGCTGACAAGATCGAAGGCGTGACGCTGACGGGTCGCGTCGAGCGCGATCGAATGCCGGAGCTGTTCGACGCCGCCGACATTTTTCTGAACGCTTCGGTGATCGACAATATGCCGGTCGCCATCGTTGAGGCGTTTTACTGCGGCTTGCCGGTAGTTACGACCAACGCCGGCGGCATTCCCTACATCGTGCGCGATCGCGAAAACGGACTGGTGTGCCTGACGCGTGATGTCGACGCGCTGGCGGCGGCTCTCTCAGAGATTGCCGGCAACTATGAACTGCGTTCGCGATTGGCCGCCGCAGCGCGGCTGGATGCAGAGAGGTTTAGCTGGCCGGAAGTTCGACAGCAGTGGGCGGATCAATATCTTGATTTGCTGGGGCGACCGTGAGTAAAGCGCGCAAGGCCGCCGTTAAATTCGCAACCGGCCAGTGGGTCGAGCTCTATTGGCGGGCGCGTGAAGAATGGGCACGGCGCGCCGAGCGGCGCCACTTTGAAGCTGGTCTGGATTACTTCGCCGACGACCGGCAAGCGTCGTGCTTCTCGGCGAGGTTTGTTGACACTTACCGTCGTCAAGACGGCTCGCTCGACTTGCTGACGCCGCTGCGCGAGAAGTCGCCAAAGAACTTTTTCAACGGTTTTGACAAGATCGAGAAATTCAAATCGCTGCCGGAAAAACTCGGTGACGATTGGCACGAAGGGCGACTCAACGTCGCCAATCATGTGCTGATGAACGAATTCCAGTTGTTCCAATCCGGCTGGTATCCGTTCGGGGATCCGCCTCAGTGGCACACGGATCCTTTTCTCAACATCGAAGCGCCGGACAGTTTTTACGGCGACATCGACTATCTCAACCCCGAGGAAGTCGGCGACTCGAAGGTGGTTTGGGAAATATCGCGAATGCAATGGGTCTACGAGTTGGGGCAGGCGTACCATCTGACGGCAGACGAGCGCTACGCAGCGCACTTCTTCGACTTGCTCAACCATTGGAATCGGCGCAACCGCGACTACAGCGGCATGAACTTCTGTTCGGCTCTGGAGTTTGCGTTTCGCGCAAACTCGCTGGCGTGGGGCGTCTACTTCTTTCGCGAATCGCCAAGCCTGACTGAACAGGGCGCGCGTGACGTGTATCGCCTGCTTCATATCTGCGGACGTTTTCTGTCTGATCATCTCTCGCGCTACTTCGCGCCGAACACTCATTTGCTGGGGGAAGCGTTCGGATTGTTTCTGCTTGGCACGCTCTTCCCGGAGTTCCGAAATGCCGGGCGCTGGCAGAAGACTGGCCGCACAATCTTTGAACGCGAGATCCGGCGCCAGATTCGTCGCGACGGCCTCCACGCCGAGGGATCGATGTCGTACCACGCCTATTGCGTCGAGTTCGTTCTCTGCTACCTGTTGCTGGCGGAGCGAAACAATCTACAGATTGCGCCCTCGTGCTATGCCTTTTTCCGCATTATGATCGATGCACTGGAATACTTGCGATTGGACGATGGGACGTGGCCGCATTTTGGCGATGACGACGGCGGTCGGTTGCTGTTTTTGTCGCGCCTACCGTCTCACTGCTACGGCAATATCCTGCAAGCAGCGAAAGTCGCGCTTCGTCGCGAGATGCAGGACGTCGTATCTTTTGCTGATACCTTCTGGTTACTGGGTATCGACGAGTTGCCCAAGACCGGCGAACCTGTCAAGAACTACCGGCTGATCCATCTACCCAAATCCGGCATCGTCGTTGGCCAGAGCCACGGTTTGCAAATGAACCTTCAGGCCGGACCCTTCGGTTATCTCGATTGCCCACATTCTCACGCCGACCACCTGCATGTGAATATGACCGTCGGCGGCGAATCGCTAATCATTGACCCGGGAACTCTCTGTTACACGCTGAACCCCGAATGGCGCAATCATCTTCGCAGCGCCGCAGCGCACAATGGACCGCGATTGGAAGACGCCGAGTTTTTTGATCCGAATGACGTGTTCGGCTGGCAGGTCAAACCGGAATGTCGGGTGGTCGATTGCTACTCCGGCGGTCGCGCGGCTTACACGGCAGCAGTGTATACCCTGAAACATCCGAGCGGCCTGCGCGCCGAGTTTCGCCGGCAGATTCTCGATGTCAACGAGCATGGCTGGTTGATTCGGGATCAAATCAGCTCCAATGAAGCGCGCGTGCCGTTTTGGACCTGGATTACTCCCGGTAAGATCGAAATCCTCGAGCAGTGCTTTGCCTTCCTCGGCCAAGAGCGTCAGTTACGCCTGCATCTGGGCAGCGCACCGGTGGAAGCGGCCATAGCCGACACCTTCTATTCGCCAGATTACAACCGGCGTGACGACGCCCGCGCCCTGACATTGCGGCTGCCGAAGGCGACCACGCATTCGTTGGGATTGGTGTTTGAGGCGCAGCCAACGACTTCGTTGGCTCCTCATTGCGAAGTCGAATCGCGCGAATTCGGACTCATGCAGCGGCCAACGGACGCGTTGCTCTTAAACATTTTCCGCCCCATGAGCAAGCCCTACGAGGGATTGTACACCGACGCTGAATTCGGATTGATCGTACGCAGCACGGAAGGAGCGATTTACGCCATGCTGAGCGGCGTGTCGCGGCTCGTGCGCGATGGATTGACTGTTTTTGAAACTCCGTTCGCCATTCCTTTTGCCGATATTGTCATCAGCGAAGACACCGTCGCGCTACGGGTGCCGCCGGGCGTAACACCGAGGCCGGCGGCGAGCCTGAAATACGAAGTCGTCGAAATGAAACCGCTCGCGTAACAGTATTATGTGCGGAATCTGCGGCATTATCTACAAAGATCCCAGCAGGCGCGTCGATCCTCAGTTGTTGCGGCGTATGACGGATATCATCACGCATCGCGGGCCTGATGATCACGGGTACTACATTCACAACAATCTGGGATTTGGTTTTCGGCGCTTGTCCATCGTCGATCTCGCCTTGGGTCACCAACCGATGGCCAACCACGACGAATCGATGTGGATCGTCTTCAACGGCGAGATCTATAATCACGCCGAGGTGCGGCCGGAGCTGGAGAAGCTCGGGTTCCGCTACAAGACACGTTCAGACACCGAAACGATTATCAATGCGATCGATGCATGGGGGCCGGCGGGAATTCACAAATTGCGGGGGATGTTCGCATTCGCGACTCACGACCAGCGGAGCGACAAAACACTGCTCGTCCGCGACCGCCTGGGCGTAAAACCGCTCTATTACATCGATACGCCCGACTTCTTCGCTTTCGGCTCCGAGATAAAGACGATACTGCAAGTTCCCGAGGTCAGTCGCGAAGTGAATCAACACGCCCTGCTTCAGATTCTGGCGCTCAAGTACACTACCGACGACACGACGATGTTTGAGGGAATTCGCAAGCTTGAGCCCGGACACTACCTCGAGTATCATCGCGGCACGATCAGTATCGTGCGCTATTGGGACTGCGGTCACATTCAGATTGACCCGTCGATCACCGAGAGCGATGCGGCGCGGCGGCTCGGTGAATTGATGGATCACTCGATCAATCTACGTCTTATGGCCGACGTGCCACTGGGGATGTTCCTCTCCGGCGGCATCGATTCCACGATTATCTCCGAGCGAATGTCAAGAATGGTCGAGCGGCGCATTGCCACCTTCAGTGTCGCCTTCAAAGAACGCGAAGCCAACGAGCTAAGTTACGCTCGCCTGGCCGCGCAGCACGTCAATGCCGACCAGCACGAAGTGACGATGAGCACCGAAGACTTTTTCGCCCTCTGGCCGCGAATGATCTTTCACGAGGACGAGCCGATTGCCCATCCGTCATCGGTCGCCTTGTACAAAGTTTCCGAATTGGCGAGCAAACACGTCAAAGTTGTGCTGACCGGCGAAGGTTCGGACGAGCTGTTCGGCGGCTACGAGCGGTACTATCAGACGCTTTACAATCTCAGAGCGGAGCGTATGCTGTCGGCATTGTTGCCGCGTTCGTTGCGGAACGGACTTTTTCGGCCGTTGCTCGACGCCCTGCCGTACAAATTTCCCTATCGAAACAAAGCTGTTCGGACGGTGTTGTATCTTGATAGTGATCTTGAGACGATTTTTCTCGACAACTATTCCACATTCTCACGCTCGCTCCTTGGCGAACTGCTAAGGCCCGATGCTTGGAGCGGCTTCGGCATTCGCGATGTTTATGCCGGCTATTTTCGGCACTTTCAAAATTCCAGCGGCAGTTCGCTTTTGAGCAGGATTCTTTACGCCGACATTAAAACGTACCTGCTCGAACTGCTGATGAAGCAGGACCAGATGTCGATGGCGGCATCGATCGAGTCGCGCGTACCATTTCTGGATCATCATCTGGTGGAATTCGCGTTCTCGCTGCCCGATCACCTCAAGATCAAAGGCTTCAACACGAAACGAATACTGCGCCTGACTTTCGGCGACCAGATCCCGCGGGAAATACTGCACCGTCCGAAAGCCGGCTTTCCCGTGCCGATCCGCCGGTGGTTTGCAAATGAGTATCACGAAGTCGCGCGGCGTCTGCTGCTTGGCGATGACAGCTTCTGCGCCGCGATGTTCGATCGCAAGACAATTGCACGATATCTCGATATGCACCGCGACGGCAAATACAACTATGCCGATCAGATCTGGACGCTGCTGAATATCGAGCTCTGGCACGCGATCTTCATTCGCGGGCAGGCTCTCGATTCGATCCGGGTCGCAGCATGAGAGCGCTGTGGATCAAGTCGGATTTCCCGCTGCCGGCGGACACGGGCGGCAAGATCCGCACGCGCCACCTGCTCTTCGAGCTTGCCAAACGCGCCAAGGTGACATTTCTCAGTTACATTCCGCCGAATCATGGACAGCAGTTCGTCGACGAGCTGCGCGCGGCCGGCATCGGGTTCGAGTCGGTCGTTCGCGCCGAAGAGCACAAACACGGCGCCGGTTTTTATGCCCGGGTGCTGAGCAAGATCGGCTCGGCGCGGCCATATATCGTAAACAAGTATATCACACCGGAGATGATCGCCGCCCTGCGTCGTTGGGCGACGCCCGAGCACTTTGACATCGTGCTTTGCGATTTCCTCGAAATGGCTTGGTGCGCCGAATATGTGAAGAATCTTCCCGTGGCGTTGTTCCAACACAATGTCGAGACGGTGATCTGGCGGCGTTATCATGATGTCGAGACGAATCCGGTTAAGAGGCTCTACTTCGCGCACGAAAAAGAACGACTGGCGCGATTTGAGGGTGCGGCTTGCCGCCGCTTCGATTTGGTCTTAACGGTCTCGGACGCTGACGGCGAGTTGCTGAAGAGTGAATTCGGATTGCGCGACTATGTGACAATTCCGACCGGTGTCGACATCGAATACTTCCAGCCTCGCGACGGCGAGATCCGCGGGCGGCTTGTTTTCTGCGGCTCGATGGATTGGATGCCCAATATCGACGGTTTCTGGTGGTTCAAGAATTCGATCTATCCGTTGATTCGCCAATCCTCTTCACAAGTCAGTTTATCTGTCGTCGGCCGCCGGCCAGGTGACGATATCCGCGCTGAAGCTGAGGTTGATAACTCGATCATCGTCACGGGCACTGTCGACGACGTACGGCCGCATGTCGCTTCCGGGCAGATCTACATTGTGCCGCTGCGAGTCGGCGGCGGTACCCGGATCAAAATTTACGAAGCGTTAGCCATGCGCAAATGCGTAATCTCGACCAGTATCGGCGCGGAAGGCTTGCCGCTGGTCGACGGCAAGCACATCGTAATCGCGGATGGCGAAGTCGCCTTTGCCGCAGCCGTAAACGAGCTGTTGCGAGACGATAAAAAACGGCATACCATTGCCGATGCCGGTTACCGGTTGGTAACGGAGCACTACGGTTGGTCGCAGGCGGCCGGCATTTTGGAGCAGGCGCTGGCGCAGACCGCGCAGCGGCGCGCGGCCGTGAGAGTTTAAACTTCGAGGCACTTCATGAAGATCTCCATATTTGGAATGGGATATGTGGGCGCAGTAACAGCAGCGTGTTTGGCCAAAGAGGGCCACGATGTAATTGGCGTCGATGTCTCCAAAGAGAAGATAGAGATGATCAACGCCGGCAAAAGCCCAATTGTCGAGGCGAAGATCGGCGAGATCATGGCCGATGTCGTCAAGAGCGGCAAGCTCAAAGCGACAATGGACGCGCGAGCGGCGATCAACGACACCGAAGTATCGATGATTTGCGTCGGCACGCCGTCGCTGGACAACGGCGACGTGGACTTAACCTACGTCAAACGCGTCTCGGAAAAGATTGGGCAGGTCCTTAAGAACAAGAAGGAATTCCACACGCTGATTTTTCGCTCGACAATCCCGCCCGGCACTACCGAGGACGTCGTAATCCCGATACTCGAAGAGTCGTCCGGCAAACGCGTGTATCTCGACTTTGATGTGTGCTTCAATCCGGAATTCCTGCGCGAGGCCTCGTCGGTGGATGACTTCTACAATCCGCCGTTTACCGTGATTGGCGTCCAGTCGGAAGGCGCCGCCGAGATTGTCAAGAAGATGTTCGCCTTTCTTAAGGCGCCTTTCGAAGTGACGACGATCCGCACCGCCGAAATGGTGAAGTATGTTTGCAACGTCTGGCACGCGCTCAAGGTTTGCTTCGGCAACGAAATCGGCACGCTGGCGCGCAAAATGGGAATCGACGGTTACGACGTGATGCGCCTGATGATGCTCGACACCAAACAGAACATTTCGACGATGTATCTGCGGCCGGGATTCGCCTACGGCGGCTCGTGCCTGCCGAAAGACGTGCGCGGTTTGTTGTATCAGGCCAAGCGCGTTGACTATCCGGCGCCTCTGGTTGCCTCCATTCCCAGGTCGAACGAGCAACAACTCGAAGAAGGATTCAAGATCGTAACCTCGTTCAAGACCAAGCGCGTCGGTTTCCTCGGGCTGGCTTTCAAGGGCGGCACCGACGATTTGCGCGAGTCGGCGCTGGTTCTTCTCGCCGAACGTCTGATCGGCAAGGGTTACGAGTTGCGTATCTATGATCGCAATGTGAACCTCGCGCGGCTGTTTGGATCGAACAAAGCCTATATCGACAAGGAAATTCCGCATATCGAAAAACTGTTCGCGTCGTCGATCGAGGAAGTGGTATACAATTCGGATGTCATTATCGTCGGCAACGACGATCCGGAGTACGTTGGCGCGCTGAAGGCCGCCAAGGACCGGATTGTCGTCGATCTGGCGCGCATCGTCGAAAATCCGTCGTCTCTCGGCGACAACTATCATGGCATCTGCTGGTAGCGAGATCCTCGTCTCGGTCATTCTGCCGGTGCGCAATGAAGAGCGCTATATTCGCCGTGTCCTCGGCGATTTAGCGGCACAGGATTTTCCCAAAGACAAGCTCGAAATTTTTGTCGTCGATGGACAGTCGTCCGACAGAACCGTCACTGAAGCCACGGACGCCGGACGAGTATTCCCAAGCTTTTCCGTTATCGAGAATCCGCGCCGCTTATCATCCGCCGCGCGCAGTATCGGCGCCCGAGCCGCTCGGGGAAAATACTTGCTCTTTGTTGACGGGCATTGTCACATTCCATCACAAACCCTGATCAGCGATATGGTCGTGATATTTTCGGAAACCGGCGCTGATGCCCTCTGCCGCCCCCAACCGCTGACACTGCAGCCGCAAACACGGTTCCAGTTGGCCGTAGCGCTGGCGCGCGCGTCGCATCTCGGCCACGGGCTGGATTCGACGATCTATTCGGACCAAGCTCGTGCCGTCAAGGCGGCATCAGCGGGAGCGATGTATCGCCGCGAGGTTTTCGACAAGGTCGGTTATTTTGATGAGTCGTTCGATGCATGCGAGGATGTCGAATTCAACACGCGCGTCGATCAGGCTGGACTCAAGGCGTTCATTTCCCCAAAATTGACGGTCGAGTACGCGGCGCGGCGCTCATTTCCCGGGTTGTTTCGTCAACTCTATCGCTACGGCTATGGCCGCTGGAAACTGTTTCGCAAACATCGCTCCACTCTCGGCGCCGGAACTCTGGTGACGACAGCTTTCGCCCTGGCGGTTTTGCTTTATCCGCTCATGTGGCTGCTCTCATTCAAGATTGCGGTGGCGGCGACAGTTGTTGCCGTGATCTATCTGGTGGCCGTGATTCTCTCATCGGCAACGATTGCCGCCAAAGCAAGGCGTGCTTCCCTCTATCTACTGCTGCCGCCGATCTACTTTACGATTCACTTCGCGCTGGGGTTTGGCTTTCTGGTCAGCATGGTACGCGGTCGAAAGTGATGCGGGTGATAGTGCAATGCCTGACTCACCGATAGTTGTCGCATACGTCATCGGCTCGATGGGCAACGGACGCGCCGGAACCGAGCGCAGTTTGCTAACCATTATCGAGAATTTGAACCGTCGGCGCTTTACGCCACTACTGATAAGTCTTCAGGATTGCGAGTATGTTCGCGCCGGGCAGTTCGCCTGCGAAACTCACTGCCTGCATCTCAATCGTATGTTCACGCCGCGAATGTGGCGTTGTGAGCGCTTTCTCGCGCGCCTGCTTCGTGAACGCCAGGCGCGAGTCGTTCAGACCTTCTTCACCGAAGGTCATCTCGTCGGCGGTCGCGCGGCCCAACTGGCGGAGATTCCCGCGGTGATCTCGTCACGGCGCAATCTCGGTTATGGCTACGGCTGGAAGGAACGTCTCTTTTTGCGGTATGCGAACCGCTATCCCACGCGCTGGTTGGCGAACTCCGAAGCGGTAGCGGATGCGATATCAGGGATTGAGAAGATCGACCGAAGCAGCTTTGATGTCATCTACAACGGCGTACCAATTCTACCGCTGCCCGCGAAGGAGGGCAAAACTCCCTTCACGATCGCGATGGTCGCGAATCTGCGTCCAGTCAAGTCGATTGGCACATTCGTGGAAGCGGCCAGTGTCGTACATCGCGATTTCCCCGACTCCCGGTTTGTGGTGATCGGCGAGGGATCCGAACGTGCGGCGCTCGAAGCGCGAATTCGCGATCTGGAGTTAGCCGCAGTGTTCTCGCTGCCGGGCAGCCGCAACGACGTTCACGATGCGCTTGTCCAAGCCTCAATCGGCGTGCTGGCATCATCATCCGAGGGCTTCTCCAATTCAATACTGGAGTATATGCGCGCCGGACTTCCGGTCGTGGCGACTGACGTTGGCGGCAACCGCGAGGTGGTCGAAGACACCAAGAATGGTTTCTTGATTCCGGTGGGCGACTCGCGGAGGATGGCGGAGATTCTCGTGCGCTTGCTGCGCGATTCGCAATTGCGTCAGGCGCTTGGCGAGAATGCCCGGCGCACGTTTGAGGCGCGCTTTTCGGTTTCCGCCATGATCGAAAACCATCAAGCCTATTATCAGCGGCTGCTTGGATCGCCTTAGATCGCGGACGATTGGTCGCAGTCAGCGCCGGCAAACTCGACAAATTCTCGCTGCGAATCTGAGCTGAACTCTCAATATTCCACATATGAATTCGATGCGTTCACGTTTTGCGCGATGGATGATGTGGCTCCTGGTCGCGCTGGGAACGCTGGCGGTTTTCTACTCGCTATTCGCCCATGATTTGATTCGCTCGGCGTTTGCTGCGAGCGAGGCGGGGCAGCCGGTGGCGCCGTTCATCGATCACACACGCCACACCGTTGATTACTATCTGGCGCGCGCCGATCTGATTTTCTGGCAGTACTTGTGCGTCGGGCTGCCGCTAACCATCGCATTTTGGATGTTGCTTATCCGGTTCGGCATTCGCCAATTGCGCACCGACGAGTCCGGCGCCGACCGGATCGTGCCTGAGCGTTTTCGCTTCGATAGCTATATCGCGTTCGCGCTGTACGCCGCCTTGACCGCGATCTACTTCGCGCCGAATCTGGCGACCTTCAATTCGGCGCTGATCGGGCCGCCGGAAGACAACATGGCCGGCTACTGGAGCCTCTGGTGGGCGCTCGACCAGTCGCTCCGGGGAGAACATGGCCTCACGTTCTCCAATTTCATTTACTTTCCCGAAGGCTCTTCACTCTATTACTTCGCCTGGTCGTTTTACAACCTCGGCGTCGCCGCCATCGCGCGATTGATACTTGATCCGGTGGCCACGTTTAATTTCATCGTGCTGCACGGTTACCCCATCGCCGGGCTCGGCGCATTCCTGCTGGTTCGCCGCGTAACCGGCAATTCGTGGATCGCCTTGATCGGCGGCTTCATGTTTGCTTTCAGCCCGAATCACTTTGCGCGCACGCAACATCATCTTCACATCAATTCGATCCAGTTTATTCCCTTTTTTGTTCTCGCATTTTGGGATTGCATCCGCTTTCGCCGAATGCGCGACCTGGCGTTGGCTGCGTTGTCCTTTCTGCTCAACGCGCTCTGCGACTGGACCTACCTGATCATGGCGGGATACTTCATCGCATGCGGCTACTTGTATTTAGCGATCCGAAATCGCCGGTGGTTTCTGGGAGATTATCTCGGACGATCGGCGCTGATTATCGGCGCGACGATAGTTGTACTTTCGCCCTGGTTGGTTCCGATGATCAAGCTCGGCCTGGACCATCCGGAGACCGACGTCGGCGGCCGAAATACCTATGTCGCCGACCTCGCCGGCCTTGTGGTGCCTTCATCGTACCACTGGTCGGCGAGTGCCTCGGCAATCAAAGCGACAAATGAGTCCTATACGGGCAACGATTGGGAAGCTACTGCCTATCTCGGGCTGTCCGCGATAATCATTGTCGCGTTGGCCGGCAAGCCGCTTTGGCGCTTGGCTTCACGCTGGTGGATCGCTCTTTTGGCGTTTCTGTCGCTCGCTCTCGGACCGCAACTACACTTGTTTGGAAAGTCATTGCCGCTGGCGCTGCCTTATACGGTTATCGCTTACATCCCGTTTCTCTCCAATTTACGAGCGCCGGCGCGTTTCATGGTGTACGTGTATCTTTTCTGGGCGGTTATTGTCAGCGTCGCTGTCGCGCTGATCTGGAAACGTCTGGAGCGGCGACAATACCGCATTTTGCTCGGCATTGGGACCGCTACGTTGTTGGTGATCGACTACTTTGCGATCAACCACAACAAGACCGGCGTAGTAACTCCGCCGGCGCTCTTGGCGCTTCAAGCCGATCATGCGCCGACGGCGATTCTCAATCTGCCGCACGGCTACGTCAATAGCATGCGCTTTATGATGCAGCAGACGCAGCATCGTATTCCAATCGTCGAGGGCGCCGCCACACGGCAGATCGGCAAGTCTCTGGTCGACACGCTCGAACTCTCGAATCTGGCGCGGCAGCAGCGCCAGTTGCAGCAAGCCGGTGTATCGCACATCGTCATTCACAAGGAATTATTACCGGACTCGTTAGTTGATCCTGCGATCTACAGAAGTGCTTATGGCGTGGTAACGGAAGATTCTCTGTGCTTGATTTTGCGCGTTTCGCCTTGAGCATGTTTACGCTTGCCGGAATCATTGAGCAGAATTTATTGCAGTTGTGGCTCGCCATTTCACCATCCTCATCGTCGCGCTCTTGGCGGCGCTTGCTGCGCCGGCGGCCGCTGTTACGGGCATCGGATTCGGCTTCAAACTGGGGCAGGTGACCGAATATGACAATCCTTCAGTCAAGATTTCCGATCTCAAGTTCGATGATTTCAAGTTCATGGGCGCGTTCGCTAAATTGGGCCGGCGCTATTTTGATCTCGAATTCGGTATCGAACGCTTCGCCGACAAGAGGGAGATTTCGCTTTTCGACCAGATTGTCGAGGCTGAGACCAAGGACTGGATCGTGCATGCTACCGGGAAGTTCGTTTTCGACTTCCCCGTTCTCAAACCGTTTATCGGCGGCGGACTCGCGACGCACAAGATGTCTTACTCGTACGACGGACCGCTCGGCGAATTCGAAGATGTGACGATCACGATCCCCTCGGACAAAACGCACTGGGGATATCACATCGTGGTCGGGGGCAAGCTCGACCTTGGTCTGCTGCCGCTGGACTTGTTCGTCGAGGGCAAATTCCAGAAGGTCCGCTCAAACCCGGATACTGATTTCACCACCATCTCTGCAGGCGTTGCCCTAAATTTCCTCTAATCAGCCGATTCGGGGCACGAATTCGGCGCTTTTTGTGATTGTCTTGCTCCACAATTTCGCATAGACTGAAGGCCAGTGCTGCGCCGGTAATTGGCGCGCAAATCCTGGCAGCGAATCAATAACTATGCCGCAACTCGACCTGCACAGAACCGTCCGCCATCTGGGTCGTTACCGCGAAATCGTCGCGGTGCTGATCAAGTATGGTTTCGGCGAAGTCCTCGACCGGATGAACATCATCGGCTACTTGCGCATCGGCCGCTACAAGTTGTTCGCCCGGCAGCACGAAATCGCCGCCGCCAATTGGGCGGAGCGCATCGTGATGGCGCTCGAGGAGCTTGGGCCAACGTTTGTTAAGTTCGGCCAAATTCTCTCGACGCGGCCTTTCCTCATTCCCGCCGAACTGACGCTGGCCCTCGCCAAACTGCAGGATCAAGTCGCGCCGTTCGATTCTGCCGAGGCTCGCAGCATCATCGAACGCGAACTGGGCAAGAGCATCGCTGATTTGTTTATTCGTTTCGACGATTCCCCAATTGCGTCGGCATCCCTGTCACAAGTTCATCGGGCGCAGTTACAGTCCGGCGCCGAAGTCGCTGTTAAGATACAACGGCCCAACGTCTCCGAGATCATCGAGAAAGACCTGGCGATTTTGCGCGATCTGGCCGGCCTGCTCGCGCGCTACGTGCCGGAAGCGCGACAATTCGATCCGGTCGCGATCGTTGATGAAGTCTGGAAATCGGCGCGCCATGAAGTTGACTTCGCCTTCGAGGCGCGCAATCTGGAGATTTATGCGCGTAACTTCGCCGACGATCCGCGCATCGTGTTGCCGGAAATCTTCTGGGATTTCTGTACGACTCGCGTGTTGACGCTCAGTTTTATCGACGGCATCAAGATTTCGGACATTGAGCGCCTGCGTGCCGCCGGTATCGACCCCGCAGAATTGGTCAAGGTCGGCGGGCAGATCGTCGCCAAACAGATATTCGAGCACGGCTTCTTCCATGCCGACCCGCATCCGGGCAATCTCTTTGCCCTGCCGGGTAATCGTGTCGCGCCGGTCGATTTCGGTATGATGGGCAAGCTCTCGCGATCCTCGCTCGATCTGATTTCGGACTTGTTGCTCGCCGCCGGTAATGACGATACCCGCCGCGTTGTGCGCGTGCTGCAGAATTACGAACTGCTGCGTGACGATGCCCGCTCACCGGCGCTGGAAAGCGACCTATCGCTCTTCCTTCATCGTTACCACGGAATCTCGCTCGCCAAGATTAACATGCGTACGTTTTTGGCCGACGTCCTGCGCATCGTAACCGCGCATCAGGTCAAGTTCCCGCCGGAGCTTGCGATGCTGGGCAAGGCGCTGGGAACCTATGAGGAAGTGGCGCGCCAACTCTATCCCGAATACAACTTTGCCGCTGAATTGATGCCGGCCATTCAGAAACTGGCGTCGCGGAAGTTTCGCCCGCGACAAGTCGTTCGCGAATTCGGCAACTACCTCAGTGACCTGCGCGAGCTCGCGGTCAATATGCCGTTTGAAGTTCGGCGTATCGCGCGTAATCTGCGGCGCGGCGAACTGTCGATTGCGCTCGAGCACAAGGGCCTCGAGCGTCTGATACTCGAATTGGAAAAGGCTTCCAACCGGCTGGCGTTTGCGATGATCATCGCCGCGATAATCGTCGGCTCTTCGCTCGTGATGACGCGCGAATCTGCGGTTACGCTCTGGGGCATGCCGGTACTGGGATTGATTGGCTTTGTCACGGCCGGGATTTTGGGTGTCTGGTTGGTCATCGCCATACTACGATCGGGGAAACTGTAATATGCCGGACAAGGACATGATCTGGTCGCACTCGCGACTGGAAAACTTCGAAAACTGCGCGCTGCAGTTCAAATATCGTTACATCGACAAGGTCGAAGTGCCGAAGCGGGACTCGGTTGAGGCATTCCTCGGCTCGCGCGTGCACGAAGTCCTCGAAGCGCTGCACAAAGGCGTACAGATGGGCAAAATCTGGACGCGGGACGAGATCCTCCGGCGCTTCCACGACCTCTGGGAAAAGGAGAAGCACGATGAAATCTTCATCGTCAATCGCCAGTACACGCTCGACGATTACTACCGTCAGGGTCAGAAAGCGCTGAGCGACTATTGGGATCGCTACCAACCGTTCGATGGTGATATTACAATCGCGCTGGAAGAACACGTGAGCTTGACGCTGGATGACGGCGATCGCTACCGGATGCGCGGATTTATTGACCGTATCTCCAAAACTCCCGACGGCCGCTGGCAGATTCGCGACTACAAAACCAAGCGCAGGCTACCGACTCAGGAGCAGGCCGACAACGACCGCCAGTTGGCGCTCTACCAGATCGGCTTGCAGCGGATGTTCCCGCAAGCCAAAGAAGTCGAGCTGATTTGGCACTACCTGCTGTTTAACGAGGAAGTTCGTTCGCGCCGCGATCGCTCCGACCTCGAGCGCCTCAAGACGGAAACCGTCAAGACGATCCAACTTGCCGAGAAGGCAATGGCCGAGGATGATTTCCCGCCGCACGAATCGGCGCTCTGCGATTGGTGCGATTACTTCGATATCTGCCCGGCCAAGAAGCATCTCGCGCAAGTCCGCGACTTGCCTCCGGCCGAGTTCAAAGCGGACGACGGCGTCAAACTGGCCGACCGATTCGCGGAACTCAACTCGCAGAAAGCGGAGCACAATCGCAAGATCAAGGAAATCGGCATCGAACTGGATCAACTCAAGGAGGAGATCTACCGCTTCTCGGAGCAGTTCATGATTACCAAAGTCTATGGTTCGACCGGATATCTGTCAGTCAAGATCGCGGAGACGTACCGGCCGCCATCGCGGGAGAGCAAGGATGAACGACCGCTTCGGGAAGGTCTTGAGGAGTTTTTGAAAAGCACTCCATTATGGCGGGAAGTTTCGCAACTAACGCCGGCGCGCCTGGTGAAACTCTATGAGTCAGGGGAGCTGACAGAGAAGCTCAAGCGCGAGCTCGATAATTTCATGATTCCACACATCGAGAAACGAGTGCGGCTAAGCAGTCCGAAGGACTACGACGAGAACTTCGAAGGGTAACCGGGTTGCCGCAGGGCCAAGACAAAGAGCCACGCTTCACAGCGTGGCTCTTTCACGTTACTGATCTTCGCGGTTTGGTATTTTATCGACGTCGACGCAAATAGGCGCCCGTGCCCATTAAACCGAGACCCAGCAAAATCATCGTGCTCGGCTCGGGAATGATGTTGCAGCTCTCTTTCAAGACATCGTTGCCGCATTCCATCGTCGTCGTGAAGTTGATCTGGCCCATTGCCAGTTCTTCAGCGCTGAACGCGCCCAAATCAATACACCACTCGTAAACCCACGTGTCGCCGTTGGTTTGGCTCGGATTGGCCGGAATCAGAGGATTCGGCTCAAAGTCCGGCAGGAAGCTCCACGAAGCTGCCTCGGCGATCATGACGCGCGTACCTTGGTCGACACGCCACGGACCGACCGAATTCCGAATCGCAGCATTGCTGCCGAAACCACCCGGAACAACCGGAATCTCAAGATAGCTGTCGACTTCCCAAAGACCCCAGTCATTGAAATTCTGACCGTTGAAATGCTTCAAGGCATATGAGCGGTCATCATTGCCGAAGCCGAAAAACAGGTCGCCGGCTCCGTAGGTATAGTTCCAAATCGAGGAGTAGGCGCCATCGCCGAAGCTGCGGGTCAATGAGACATAGAGATTACCGTTGTCGATGGTGCAATTGAGGCCTTCAAGGTCAAAGCGCTCCCCGCCCAAGCCCGTTGTGCCCGGGCTGGGCTGGTACGGATTCGGTTGACCCGGATAACCGGCGCCGCCGATATCGGCTGTGTTATTGTGCTCATCGAAGTAATTGTCGCCGAAATCGTAGATAAGCCATGCATGAGCCGGTGCGGCGCAGAAGGCCAGCGCCAAGACGGCAAGAACAATCAGGATTCTTTTCATCGTACCTCCGAGAAAGATTTATGTTTCGCTTTCAGAGCATGCAAACCGAATGCCGCCTTATCGATCTTTTTGGCAATCACTCGTTACTGTTGACTTACAAGAGGTTGGATTGATAATGCCATTTCAACGAAGACTGTCAGGATTGGATCATTGACCGAACTGTCCGCAACCGCGACAGTCCACGTTCTTGCGGGAATAGAAAAGGCCCCGCCGAGAGCGGGGCCTTAAAACTCATACTGATCTGTCGAAGCGATTTACTTGCGGCGACGCAGGTAAGCGCCCGAGCCCAGAAGACCCATGCCCAGCAGGATCATGGTTCCCGGCTCCGGAACGACCGCGCAGGTCTCTTTGAGCACGTCGTTGCCGCACTCAAGAGTCGTCGTGAAGTTGATCTGGCCGATAGTCGACGGATCGATATCGAACAGATTCAGATCAAAGCACCACTCATAAACCCAAGTGTCACCATTGGTCTGGCTTGGATTGGCCGGGATCAACGGATTCGGCTCGAAATCGGGCAAAAAGTCCCAAGAGGCAGATTCACTCGTCCAGTCAGTTTCAGTCGTTCTCAGGAGGTGCCCCTGATTAACGCGCCACGGACCAACTGAATTGCGGATCGCGGCATTGTTGCCGAAACCACCTGGGACAACCGGAATCTCAAGGTAGCTATCGACTTTCCAGAGACCCCAATCGCTGTTGCTGCCGTTGTAATGACGCAGGGCGTACGAACGGTCGTCGCTGCCGAAGCCGAAGAACAAGTCACCGGCGCCGTAAGTGTAGTTCCAAATCGAAGAGTACGCGCCGTCGCCATAGCTGCGAGTCAAGGAGACGTACATGTAGCCGTTTTCGATCTTGCAGTTAAGACCTTCGATATCGAATCTCTCGCCGCCCAGACCGGTCTGACCCGGATTCGGCTGGTACGGGTCACCCTGACCCGGGTAGCCGGCGCCGCCGATATCGGACGTGTTATTGTGCTCGTCGAAGTAGTTGTCGCCGAAATCGTAGAGGTTCCAAGCTCCGGCTGAGGCGAAAGCGAAAAGCATCATGCTCGCCAGCGCCAAGGTAAAAACTGTTTTCTTCATTAATCCTCCGAATACGGTTATAGTTATTCTGTCGACCATCTAAGCAATTGCCGTGCCACTACACGGACAGAGGCGAATATTACCTAATATCATGCTACACAATATATTAGCGTTCAAAATAGCCTCTAATTGTCCATTTTACTTTGAGAGACAATCTCAACTGTCCGCAATGCCGACACCGCTGGTCTCTCTCTTTACTCACAATCATCTAATGCATTACAATACAACAAGTTAATGATATCTCGCTACTGTCGGATCGGCAAACAAAAAGGCCCCTGAATATCAGGGGCCTGTTGTAGATACTTAAGTTACCAAATAACAACTACTTACACGCTGCTGGCTTTCCGTCGGCAGCAGCCCGGATGACCGTAAAAGCAGGCAGGACATTGCCGGACCCATCCGGCGTCACTCCGAAAAGGCTGTTTGACGGCGGAATAAAGGTCGTGTCGACCGTCACGGCGCAGACATCGGTTGCGCCCTTGGCGCCTTCAGCGGTGAAAAACAGAGTCGCCAGGCGTCCCTTCGCTTCGGTAAGCGGCGGCTTGGTGTCACCGAGTGTCGCAAAGAACCCGACGAGAACTTGCTGCAACGAGTCGAGCGGCCTGACGGACTTGACGGCGAAATACTCGGTTCGTTCGCTCCACCGGACCGAATCATAGTGCATGTGGAAACCCTTGCCGCGCACAACCAGCGGAAACGCAAAGGCGGTGAGTTTCTGGTCGTTCTCCCAATTCAACTCGACGGCATAGTGGTTCGGCTTGACCTGGGAAACGACGACGTCGACTTTGTCGACGCGCCCAAATGGATCGCGGGGCTTGCCCTGTGCGATCAACAGCGCGGACAAACAAACAACGATAGCTAAGACAAACAATAGGACTTTCGCTCTCGACATGCGATTCCTCCCTGCAATGGTGGCGGTCATCCTCTCTTCTCCAATTTCTTTATTTCTTCCTCGACCGAGCTTCTTACACTCGATCCGGGGTATTGTTTCAGGAATTCGCGCAGCGCTTCAAGCGCCTTCTCACGATTATTGAGCTGCTCGGCGTAGAGCATACCGATTTTGACCAGGGCTAAGGCGGCTTCCGGCGAGCGCGGATACTGACGGCGCACGTAGTCGAACTGATTGATCGCTTCTTCATAGCGTTTCAATTTGATCAGGTACGTGCCGAGAAACGACGCCGCTTCGACACCGATGCGTCGATTGCGATTGTCGTTCATGATTTTCCGCAGATCGTCTTCGGCGCGCTTCGTCCATTCTTGCTGCAATTGCGTCTGTCCGATGCGCTCCATGTACTCCGGCATGTAAACGAGAATCTTCAGCGCTTGCGTTGTCGACGGATACTCGGCCAGCAAGCGCGTGTATTCTTGCCGCGCGCGTTCGTGGTTGTTTTCCGCCTCGAAACTTGCCGCTTTCATCGCCTGAACATCCGCCAATAGATTTACCATGCGCGGAAATCGCTCTTTGAGCTGATCGGCGTAATTACGCCCTTGTTGCCATTGTTCGCGACCGAAGGCGATGCTCGCGAGTTTGGCGTAGGCCGTGGCGACGGTTACCGAATCGCGGCCATCAGCGATGATTTCGTCGTACATGCGCAGCGCTTCGTCCTGCCGATTCAGTCGTGTCAGGTAGAGATCGGCGATCATGATCTTCGCCGGATCGAACAAGCGGCCGGTAGAGTCGACTACGGTCAAGAGCAAATTGGCCGAGCGCTGGTATTCGCCGACGAATGTATACATCTCGGCCAAGAGGCGCGTCGCCATCAATGTCAGCGGAATTTTCGGCAGCGTGTCGACCATCGCTTTGTAGTAGTTTATCGCCACGCCGGCGCGCGCCATCGCGGAAGCTTCGTCATTGATCGCACGATAATGTTGCGCAATCACGCTCGGGAGAATGATCACGTCTTCCTTCGGGTAAACGCCCCGCTCAACCGGAGGATAGTATTCGCGCACCAATTCCATAAAGAGGTCTTCAGCGTCTAACCAGCGACCTTGGCGTTCGGCGAGGCGCCCCTGGGCAAGCATCGCGTCGAATCGATGTTGGCGGAGAAAATGGGGTGAGTCGATGATCTTCTGAAAAATCGCCGCCGCCGAGTCGTCCTGGTCACCCAGAATCAGCAGCGCACCGGCGCCGGTCATCGCCCGACCGGCAAAGAACGCCGCTTCCTGCTCGGCCAAACCAAGACTGTCGCGAACATTGAGATTGGGAAATAGCTCGCGGAACCGGGCATAGACGGCGACATAGGCGTCGACTAATTTGAGATAATCTTCGCGGCCGCGCATCTCCGGCTTGACCTGATAGTTCTCGACCGTCTTCGTCGCCTGAAAGAACGCCTTCTCGACCTCGTAGCGTTTGCTCTCCGCTTCATAACCGCCGCAACCGCTCACAATCGAAATCAAGGCAATCAGGCTGGCAATAGTGATGGAAAATCTATTCATGCAATCTCTTGTTGTACTTGAGAGTTATCGTCGAATTCGGTGAATTTTCAAGTCCCTTCCCTGGACTGCGACAATTGGAATTGTTGATCTTAACAACAATCGCGGCGAATGTCAAGATTAATGCCGCCGAAGCCCCACCAAAAGAATTGCGGGTTGCGCGACGATCTCTATTTTGGAGCTTGTGAATCAGTTCGACTCCGGCACACTCGATGCGCTCGAGTTCCCGCGTATCCGGCAGGAAGTCACCAAGCGCTGTCTGACCGACGGTGGGATAGCGCTGGCGGGACAACTGCGTCCGCTCGTGGACCTCCTGCTCATCGAGCCGGCCTTGTTGGAAACTTTCGAGATGAAAGAGATCCGAGAATTCGAAGAAGCCATTCCCCTTGAGCGCCAGGACGGGCTCGAAAAGCTGATCGGCAAACTGCGGATCGAAGGGTCGATTCTCGATGCGGAGCAACTCAAGCGGCTATCCGACTTCCAGAAGACGGTGTCGGCGCTGTTTCAATATCGCATCCACAAGGTCGAGAAGTACCCACGCGTGTGCAAGTATCTCGAACAACTCCGACCGCTGAATGATGTCATCTTGCGGATCGACAAGGCCATCGATGTCGGAGGTGAGATTCGGGATTCGGCGTCGGACCGGCTGCGGCGGATCCGCGCGGAGAAAGCGGGATCACGCGCGCAGATCATGACAAGATTACAGCGTATTCTCGGCGAAAAAACTCACCGTGCCGACCGGCTTGATGACATCATCACTGTGCGTGACGGGCGCTATGTGATTTCGATCCTGGATTCGGAATTCAACCCCAAAACCGCGGTGGTCCATGACCGCTCGCGTTCCGGCGCAACCTTGTACGTCGAGCCAACCGAAGCCATAGAACTGAACAACAAGCTCAAGCAACTGCTTATTGACGAGGCGCAAGAAATCGAGCGCATTCTGCTGGAATTGACGGAATTGGCGCGTGCGCACGGCGACGAATTCAGCGAGAATTGGAATTTGTATTCACGGCTGGATTTCATTCACGCCAAGGCGACGTTGGCCTCCGAACTTGGCGCAGTGATGCCGATATTGAAAAATCGGCCGCAGGTGAGCCTGCAGGCGGCATACCATCCACTGCTCTTGCTGGCCGCAAAAAAACGCAGCGATGTTATTCCGCTCAGCGTTGAGCTGGGATATGACCGCACGGTGATCATCATTACCGGCCCAAACACGGGCGGCAAAACCGTTGCGCTCAAAACTGTTGGGCTGCTGACGTTGATGACGCAGGCGGGTCTGCTCATTCCCGTTGACTCCAAGTCGGAGGTTGGCGTTTTCCGGCGCGTCGCCGCCGACATCGGCGATGAGCAGTCAATCGAGCTGTCGCTTTCCACTTACTCGGCGCATATCTCGCGCATCACGGCAGCGGTCACGGACTGTGACGAACACAGTCTGCTGCTGTTCGATGAGATCGGAGTCGGCACTGATCCCAAGGAGGGCGCGGCGCTCGCCGAAGCCGTGATCGAACACGTTTGCGCCCGAAATGCGCGCTGCATTGTGACCACGCACTACTCGGCGCTCAAGGCGATTGCCGTCGGCAACCCCAAAGTCGAGAATGCTTCCATGGAATTCGATCGCGCGACGTTGAGACCGACATATCGTTTTCGTACCGGGCTGCCCGGATCGAGCTACGCGGTCGAGGTCGCTTCCCGACTCGGAATGCCGGAGGAAATTCTCAAACGTGCACAGGCGCTCATCGGCTCGCAGGAGCGGTCGCTGGCAGACCTGATCGCGCGCTTGGAAGCCGAACTAATGGCCGCAAGTAGCGAGCGATCAGAATTAGAGCGAAAACTGAAGGACGCCGACGCCTTGCTTAAGTCGAATCAGGAAGCGCGCGAAAAGATTGCCGCCCGTGAGAAGCAACTTTTTAAGGAAGGGTTCGCGGAAGCTGAACAGCTTGTCGAATCTACACGCCGCAAGATCGAAGAACTTCTCGCCACGCTTAAGAGCGAGAAAGTCTCGCGCGAGGATGTCCGGCAGTCGCGCAAATCGCTCGAAGATCTACGTACCGAGTTGATGCATCGGGCGCCGATTGAGCCGAAAGTCGATCGCGGCGCGCCCCCGGACGAAGGCGACAAGGTCTTTGTCGAGAGACTGCAGACCGACGGCGAGTTAATCGAAATTTTCCCTGACCGGAAGAAAGCCAAAGTCCGAGTCGGCAAAGTGCTCTATACGATGGAGCTTGCCGATCTGCGCAAACTGGAACGTGGCGCCGCCAACCCGGAGTTGCCGGATGGCGTAAGCTATCAACCATATCATGATCAGGGTGATGTCTCGCTTGAACTCTCCCTGCGCGGGTTGACGGTGGAAGAGGCTCGCGACCGGCTGGATAAGTACTTTGATGAAATCGCGCTAACGCACGCTCCGTACATCCGCATCGTCCACGGCAAGGGAACCGGTGCGCTGCGGCGTTTGGTGCGCGAATATCTTTCCAAAAACAAAATGGTCGAGTCCTTCCAGCTCGGCGAATGGAATGAAGGCTCGTGGGGAGTCACTGTAGTTAAACTGAAGAGCTAAGTATCTTCAGCGTACCCGTGTGCCCGGTCTCTACTTGTATCGATTCCTGCCGACAGCCCTCATCGCTCCGTTGACTGCCCGTTTCCTGTGATTGGATCTCGCTCGCAAAGTAAAACGGGCCTGCGGAAATCGCAGACCCGTCTCAGACGCTGAATAGGGTGGGTTTTCTTAGTCGATCAGCACTTTCTCCAAGCGATCCGCGATGTAGTCGCATTCCGCCTCGGTAATCACCAGCGGCGGGCTGATTCGAATCGTGTGTCCGTGGCTGTCGTTGGCGAGCAAATCCAAGTCAAGCAGCTTGCGGCAGAACTTCATCGCATCGCCGTCTTTGACTTCAATGCCGATGAACAGCCCGCGACCGCGCACCTCTTTGACGTGCGTCGAGCGTTTGGCAATCGCTTCAACTTTAGCGCGCAAGTAAGCGCCGGTCTTCGCCGAGCGCTCGGACAGGCGTTCCTTCTTGAATACATCAAGCGCTGCGATACCCGCCGCCATAGCGAGCGAATAGCCGCCGTAGGTCGATCCGTCGGAACCGGGATGGAACACCATGTCCATCAACTTTGCATTCGTGACCATCGCCGAAAGCGGAATCAAGCCGCCGGAAATCGCCTTGCCCAATATGATTGCGTCAGGAGTGACGTCTTCATGTTGGAAACAGAAGTCGCGTCCGGTGCGTCCCAAGCCAACCTGGATTTCGTCGAAAATCAGCAACAGATTATTCTGATCGGCGATCTCGCGCAAACCGGTCAAAAATCCGGCCGGTGGTACGTACATACCGCCTTCGCCTTGCATCGGCTCGGCCAAAATACCGCAGGTGTTTTCATTCACGAGGCGCTTGACATCATTCAGATCGCCGAAATGAGCGGTCCTAAATCCCGGCGTCAACGGGCCAAATCCCTCTTTGTACTTCGGAGTATCGGAGAACGAAATCACCGTGACCATCCGGCCATGAAAGTTGGAGCTAAAAACAATGATTTCTTGCTTGCCGTCCGGAATTCCCTTGGCCTTATATCCGTAGTGGCGAGCCAGCTTAATCGCGGTCTCAACAGACTCAACGCCGCCATTCTTGCACAGCGCTTTATTGCCGGCAGCGCCAAATCGGGGACCAAGTTGCGGAACAAGTTCACAGAGCTTCTTCAGGAATAGCGCGCGCGTGTCGGTGTAAACCACGTTGGAAATCACAGAGCCGTAGCCTTGCCGCAACGCGTTGACCAATGCCTGCACAATCTCCGGATGGTTATGTCCTGGATTAGCGGCTGAGTATGCCGAAAGACAATCGAGAATTTTGCGTCCATCCTGGGCGTAAAGCCAGGCGCCTTCCGTGCGGCGAATGACAGTATTCAGTCGTGTGTAATGATGCGCTCCGAAGCGATCCTCGAGAGCGAAGACGTCTTTGTCGTCAATGGTGGAATAACCCATCTTCTCGATCGCCTCGATTTCCGTCGTATTCATCGTCATAAGCCGTCACCTCGCTCAAACGTATTATGTGCTGCAAAAACACGCTTTCATTGAACAATCACCACATACTTATACAATAATCAGAGGATTTGTCAACGGTTTTTCATGAACAATTTACATTTATTCGCAAGTTAGATAATGATTTATGAGAGAATTGAGCTGACTGCGAATCACAGAATTATATTCTGTGAGTTACGCATTTCTGGCGACAACTCCGGCTGTCACGCAGCCATTAATTCGTTTACTGTCAGCCCCCTCCCCGCCTGAGCCAGTAGGCATAGAATGCGATGGCAGCGATTAGAACCAAGATACTTAGCCAATTACTCATTTCGATATAGCCTATTCGCCAACTCCGCAGTCGCATCGTCTGCGCCCGGTCAGTCGATTGTCAAACAAACGCCGCGCGGCAGAAGTTCCCGTCTCGCCAACCGCGCTGCGCTTCCCTCATCCCCCGTTCAACGCCTAAACGATGTTCTGCTCATTCGCCCATGACCTGCACCAATATCTCCCGTCGCCGGGCGCGGTTATCGAACTCCAGCAATACTATTTGCTGCCACGTCCCGAGAATTAGCTTGCCGCTGATCAACGGGCACACAAACGATGCTCCCACCAATGCCGCCCGGAGATGGGAAAATCCGTTCCCGTCCCCCCAAGTTGCGTCGTGATGATATTCTTTGTCGGACGGAATCAGTTTTTCGAATAGCTCAGGGATGTCCTTCACCAATCCCGGCTCGTATTCGATCGACGTGATCCCCGCGGTGGACCCCGGTATGAAGGTGAGCACCGCGCCATCGCTGATTCCCGACTCGCGCGCCGCTTCGGCGACACGTGGAGTTAGATTGACGATGTCGCCGCTTCCTTGCGTTTGCACCTGAATGCCATATGATTTGACCGGCATGAGCGAAGAATAGCGCGTCAAACGGTCAAATCAAACCCGCGATTTGATTCTGTTCGCTGCCCCGAGTTGAACGGTCGCGGTCGTGCCATGAGACGCACCGACCCTCTTTGACCCTGGGAATGCAGGCTATGCTCCGGTAGCCGCCGGCGCGGGAGAATCAATTTCGGCGGTGCCGACTGCGGCCCCTTTCAGTTCTGCTTTTTTGCGTTTCCATTCTTCGTCGAGCTGGCGTTCACGGCCGGCATCGAATGGCGATTTGGTGATTGTATCTCCGACTTTCTCAAGCACGAACGGGCCGCGCAGCTCTTCGTCGATTTCTTTGTAGATAGGGCCGAAGTGGACAATGACGCCGGGATAGACGCGATCATCGACGATCACGCGCGCGCCGGCAAGCTCTTGGAGTTGTCGCTTGAGCGACTCGCGCTCGTCCTCGAGTTCGCTGATGAGGTTGGGAAGATCTTTGATGAAGAGAGTGAACTGATCGAGCGCTTGTTTTTTGTCGGGCGGTAGTTTCCCGGCCATTTCCAGCTTGTAAAGCACAACCATCGCTTCTTTGATGCGTCGTTCGTCGCCGCGCAGGCGCTCAAGCTCGTGGCCAACTTCCCGGAGGCGTTCAACGGTTTTCATGTCATACGCGACGCGGATATGAGTTGCGACACCGGCCCGGTTTCCGAGCACTGCGGCGCGGACAAGATGCTTGGCGGCGACCGTGCCGCCGACGATGGCGCCGGGTCTGCCCTGCATGATTACGGAATCTTCCGCGTAGACGTCGGCATTGTGGCACTCGCCTCCGATGTAGATATTGCCGCCGGCGCGAACTTTCTGATTTTCAACATATTTCACAGTCACATCGGCTCCGGCGAGCAGCTTGCCTTTGCCGCCGCCGCCAAATCCGCCGCGAATGATTGCGCTGCCGCCGACCTGGACTACTGCGTCTTCGACATTGCCATTGACTTCGAGGTTTTGCTCGACCTCGACGCGGAAGTCGCTGTTGATGTTCTTGCCAACCTTGAGTGATCCGACGCAATTGATGTTGCCGGTCGTGGAATCGACCGATTCGCGGATGTCCTGACTCGGCAGCACGCTGACGACGCCGAACTTGTACGAGATCGTGCCGTCGATCTTAGCCACCAGCGTTAATCCGTCGGCGCTCACATCGGTGTTGCTTCCCTGCCCCAGCTTACGGTCGCGCCCGGGTTTGGCGGCAATTTCCGTCCCAAACACCGACTTCCCCGGTTGCCCCGCTGTCGGCGGTGTCTTGCTCACGAGCACTTGTCCGGCGCGGGCGTTTTGGATGTAATCCAGATTCTTGTAATCGATCCGCCCATGCTCGTCGACTTTCGGCGATCGGCTGGCGTTGATTTCGAAGTGATATTCCAAAGCGGCGTCGTCCCCGTGTTGCGGTGGAATCCCTCTGGCGATCACGGTGAGCGTGTCGATAGTTTCGGCCTGGACAAGGGCGGTAATGGCGTCATCATCGACGCCGAAATTGATTTGGTGTTCGAGCAGGACTTGTTTGATTTCGTCAAAAGTCGGAAAGTGTTCGCCCATTTCCGACGACACGATTTGCAGCGCGACCTGGCTGCCGTCAGCCGGAGTTGAGAGGATCATTCCTTTCGGCGCTTTTAGATACCTGATGTCCCGAGACATCGCAGCCCTCGTTTCGTATTTCCCGCTACGGTTGAGCGCCGGACGACTGATTCCGTTGCGCGCGCATCCGCCAATAGGCGCGCTCGATCACCGTCGTGACTTCGTAGCTCTTGAACGGCTTGGTGACGTATTCGTCCGCGCCCGCTAACAGCGCATCCTTGATCGTGTAGGAATCCGCGAACGCGGTCATCATGATTACTGCCACCTGCGGCCACTTGGCTTTCATCTCTCGCAGAAGGTCGTAGCCGTTTCCGTCCGCTATCTTGACGTCGGCAAGCACAACGTCCACGCCGTCATTGGCGACGATCTCCATTGCTTGCTTGCCGCGACTTGAGGTGAGAACTTGATAACCTGCCTTTTCCAAAATCTTAACCATCAGATTGCGAACGGCTTCATCGCCATCCACAACCAGTACCCGGATTTCTTCGAAATCATCCATTGGCATCAAACTCCCGTCTTTCATTATGGTATCGGCTCTATTGGAAATGGAGTTTATGGGCAGAATTCGGTGCGATTACGAGCTCCCGCTGCGTGGTTCTTAGTGAAACGATTCGGCTCAGGCTCGGCGGTCGAGTCGCTGTCCCTTCTTGATCGCAAGTACGGTGTTAATGATCGACTCCGCCGCCTGTTGAATGCGCTCCAGATTCGAGTCGAGCTCCCTCTGAATCTTGTGCTTCTCCTCGTCGCTGAGTGTCGTCCCCCGGGCGCGTTTGAGCGCCAGTTCAGCGGCTTCGTGCGCATCCGTCGCCGTGTCGATTAACTGCCGGAAACTGCCGCCCACGGCCTGAAAAGCGCTGTCCGTCAGGCGCAGGCGCGCGTTGGCGACGGTCAGATTGAGGTTGACCAGCTTGATTTCATCCGCAAGCAGGGTGACGCGTTCAATCAACGTTGACAGTTCGTTTTCACGAGGATGTCCGGTCATCGAGAAGTCGTCCAATCTTGGCTTTGAGTTCACGCAGGTCGGGAGTTTTTACCAAGTACTCGTTCGCCAGCCAGCTCTTGAAGTCGGCCTTGTAAGTGTTGAAGGCCGAGTGCAGCACTACCGGCAGCAGCGGATCTTTGCGCTTGATTTCGGCGAGCACGTCAAGCCCGTTTTCATTGCCCATCTTGATGTCGAGCACGACCAGATCGATCGGCACCGCGCGCACCAAATCGAGCGCCTCGCGGCCGGAACGGGCGGTGATTACTTGGTAGCCCTCGTCACAAAGGATCTGCTCGTACAACTTGAGCAAATTGGCTTCGTCGTCAACGCACATGACGGTTTTAGACATATTCCTCCTCCAGCGCGGGATAGGCGACATACACGTACGCGCCCGCGTCATCCTTAAACGCGATTCCGGGTTCGCCACCGTTGTATCGAATTGATTCAAATGCCAACATGATGCGCAATGGGCCGCCCTGCAGCTCGTTAGTGAAGATGTCCGAGAGCATCTGCCGCGCGACGGGCGGATCGGTTGTCGCGCTGTACGGCTGAATCACGACGCGGTGCATCCCCGCCTCCGACTCGACGCGCAGTCGCAACTGAAATTCCGGCGGCAGCGCCTGATCGAGATGATACAGCAAGTCATACAGCGTCTGCACCGATTGATCCTGATTCAGCCGCACCATCAGCCCGACTTCGTGCACACTCGGCGCCAGCACTACCGTGCGCTGTGGACGTTGCTGCGCAAGCACGTCGACGGCGCCGCGCGCAATTTCGGCAAGGTCGACGACGCTTTTTTCTTCCGCGAAGGATTTGGAGAAATTCAGCACGTCGGTCATGGCGCCCTCCAGGCGCAGCGTCTCGTCGATAATGATTTGCGCATGCTCATTTATTTTATCGGCTGGATCGAGACGGGCTTTGATCAGCCCGGCAAAGCCGCCGATGATGGTGAGCGGGTTGCGCAATTCATGCGCGATTTTGTAGGTGAGTTGCGCCAGCAGCGAGCTTCGTTCAATCGCGTTGATTTGTTTCTGCACGCGTTGGATCATTCGCTGCGCCGCTTCCAGGCTGGTTGCTTTCTGTTCGAGGTCCTCGAACAGTTGCGCGTGCTCGATGGCAGTCGAGGCGTGCGCGGCGAAAACTTGCAGCAGTCGCACCGTGGCGTCGTCGATCGGGCGGCCGGTGATCAGATTGTCGGCGACGATCACGCCAAACGCCTGACCGCGCGAGACCAACGGCACGATCGCACAGCGCGAAATGCCCAGAGTTTGCAGGCATTGCGATTGCTGGGTCGCCAGGAACTCGTGATCGGAGACATTGAGCCACTCGCAGGATTCCATTACGCCGACGAACAGCGGTTCGCGATCGAGATCCGCGCTGACGGCGCGAATGCGGCGGTTGGCTTCGATGTCGTACTGGTCGACGTTGCTCAGGTAGTTCTGCAGGATCTCGAACAGCGAATGCGGAGTGGCTCCCAGACCCGCCCAGATGTGACCGGCTTCTTCGGCGCTGGAAGGCCCAATCGCCAATTTGCCGATCAAGTGGTTGTTCTCGCGCGATCGCACGAACAGAAAGGCGCGATTGAATCCAAGTCCTTCCTTGCAGGTCGCCGCTGCGAGGATCATGCGCAGAATATCGTCACGCTTCATCGTCGAGTGCAACGCCCGTGAGATTTCTTCAATGATCTTGAGTTCGCGGACGTGGCGTTCGAGTCGGGCCGTCGCCTCACTTGATTCCGTGACGTCGTAAATGATCCCGAGAACGCGCCATTGATCATGATCTGCAATAACGGAAAGTGAAATCGCCAGCGTCAACAGACTGCCGGCCGGATCGGTGAACGTGAACGGCGCGATTTCCGCCGGTTGCTGCGTGGCGAGCAGATGGTGGATTGTGGCGCGCAACTCAAGGTCGAGGAGACTCTCGAACTCGCTCAGCGACAGCGACCCGATATCGCTATTGCGCGGCAATCCGAGCAATTGCGCGCAGACACCGTTGCGATACAAGACTGCATTGGCATCGGTGATAAATGTAGCGAACGGAAGCTGGTCGAAAATCGGGAGCGGGTCGTATTTCCGGGTGCTTTCAGTAAACATCGCGGCGGTCCATGCCTGTTGTCGCGTTTCTATCTTAGTTGCGCCAGCGTCTGAGTTTCCCCAACGATTGCGGCTACCGCCTTTTGCTCGAGCCGGTCGAACAAGTCCTTTCGCTCCGTATAGCTCAGGTACAGATTGGGGTCGGCGTCGGTGAAATCGGCGATTTGCAGCGATGACGGACCGTGCTGCTTGACTACCAAACGGTCACCGCCAACAATGCGGCCGCGATAACAGTCGACAATACGGTACTCGACAGTCAGTCGGGCCGTAACCCGGCGTTGCTTGAACAGTATCGGGAAGGCAAACGCCTTTTCGACGCGCAGTTGTTCTTCAACGATCCGGCACCACAGCACGAAACGCTGGTCGCACTTAAGACCGGCGGCGGCGACGCGATCTTTGTCGAACTCGTCGCCAATTTCCTCGCGGAGCCGGACAACAATGCTCGGCTCGCTGATTTGGAATCCGTTCGCGGCGGCAATCTCCGAGCGAATCGTTGACTCCAATTGGCTGTCCGGCCAACTGCTTTTCGCGACATCGACGATGACTGCTAAGGACTTTTGTCCCAGCGCCGTCGCCGTGAGCATCAGCACCGCCGGCAGCAATAACTTATACAGCGCCTTGATCATCGTCCTTGCTCGCGGAAAGTCGCTCCTCCACCTTGCGCGCGAAAATGTAGCGCATCAGGAAACGCTTGACCTTGCTGTCGAATGTCGCAATCACGCTGCCGATGTTGGCATCGCCGAACCGCTCGGCAATTTCTTCGTCCGTGCAAAATTCGACGCCGACCAAGTATCCGCCTTCGCCGTCTTCGTCGACGCGTTTTACCTTCCCGGCGATCCCCGTCAATAAGTCGGAACCAGTCAGTTCGAGACTCATCGTCACATAGGCGCCTTCGGCCAGCGACTGTTCGCAGACCATCAGAATCCCGCCGCCGGAGATGTTGAGAATTTGGCCGTTCTGCTGGTTGGTGTGCGCGTCGCTTAACGGTCGATCAAGATCGATCACCGAATAGATCACCGGCGCGGCGATCTCGAGGCGCACGTAACGGCGTTTCTTCTCGCGGTAGAGTTGCAGCGGTTGCTTGATGACGATGCGGTCGTCCTTAGCGGTCGTGGTCTTCTTGCTCATCTCTTGCTCCTGTCGTTTATAACAATCCGCGTCTTTTCAAAGCGACTTGCTGGGTGATAATGAAATTGAGCGGCAGCGTGCGCTGGCGCTCGGTAAATGTCCGGTACTCGCGAGGGATCAGCGGGTAGTCGGGCGAGATGTCTTCAAGGAGTGTGCAACAGCCCCCGGTCCGGCCGCGATGCTCGAAGGTTAGTTCGATCTCTTTCCGAAGATCAAGCATTCCGCCAACCTGGAGCGTATGGTGCGCTGACCTCGTCATCTCAGGCGCCCTGCTCGGCCGAAAGGTTGAGCTTGCCCTGCGCGACGGCGAGATCGACGATCTTGCGCGCCAGAGCGGTGCGCGTCTGGTCGCCGCGATTGTCAAAGACATATTGTTGTCCGGCTTTGATCGTGTTATTGAAGTAAAGCTTGGCCTCGCTGTTGCGTCCGACGCGACGCGATAATTCGGCGATCAAGTACATCGCTTGGATTTGCTGGTTGCCGGGCTGAATTTCGTGGCCGTCTTCCAGCGCGCTTTTGTAAAACTCGATCGCGTACAGCAGCGCTTCGCCTTCGTTCAGCGGCGCATACTCCCATCGCGACTTGACTTCGCGCAGGAAATCTTCATACGATGCAAAGCCGGAGTAAGCGATTTGCCCGTTGCTCTTGCTCTGCACCGCGTCGCGGCTGACGCGCAAGTTTTGTTCGACCGTGGTCTGCAAGCCGGTCATCGCGCTGTTTATCTGCTGCTGAAGCTCGTTCAATTGCTGCATTCGGGCCTTGAATCCTTCTTGAAGCGACAGAAATTCGCCACCGGGCGCGCCGCCGGGTTGCTTGGACAGAAGTTTCTCGACGATCTGGCTGACCGAATTGACGTTGTTGGCGAAGTAGTCGCGCGCTTGTTTGAGTTTGTTGTATGCCTTTTCGATGTCGTAGGCGGCATGCGCCGTTTCGTCGAGCGGCTTGGCGCTCTGGCCGTAATGTTCGCGGTAGAGCCAGGCGATGCGCAGATAAAAGCGGCCGATGTCGAGCTTCTTCGGATGCTCGCTGAGCAGTTCGTCGTAGATCCCGATCAGTATCTTGGTGACAGCCGTTCCGAAAGGATTTAGCTGCGAATTGCGGGATACGCCCATCATCTTGAGTGTCGAGCCGTCGACTGCGAGCGCTTCAAGGTGACGTCCCTGAATGTGCTTGAGCCGGTACGTCCGGAACGCGGTGTCGTTTTTCCAGTCCTTGAACGCCTGATTGAACTCGCGGGTGTAGAAGCAGTTCTCGCAGGTCGCCATGAAGAAGAGCAGCGGATTGTAGACTTCGTATTTCGGATTGCGCCACTGGCGGCCGCGCGGACAAAAATCGGTGTCGTGGTCTTCCTCGACATAAGCGCCGACCTTGATATTCTCGAATTCATTGATCGTCTTGCAGATCGGGCATTCGACTTTCGTCAAGAAGAAGGGGGATTCCATGGCCATATTTGCCTGCCTATTTCTCCAAATCCGTTGCTACTTTACCTGCCCCAGCAATTCCAGCTCCATGAAGCTGATGCCGAGCGTGCGTTCGATTTCGTCGCGGCGACTGCCGCTGCGATACATGCGGACCGCTTCGAGATACTTCTCGGCGCGGGTCATCTTCTTCGGCATCCGCGTTGCCGGCTGTGGCCGAGTTTGCGCGTCGTATTGCGCCATCAGCGTCGGTCGGGCACCGCGCCCGACTACGGAGGACGGCACTGTCACGGCGGGCGCTGTCTCAAAAATCGGCGGCGAATCTACCGGCGCCGCGACCTGATTGAGCACGTGCTGCGCGATTAGGGCGCGAAGCTTCTTCTCACGGCGATAGAGAAATACCGCCAGCACGGTGACGATGCTCACCGCGAAGGCTCCATCCACGATCAATCGCGCTACCATCCATGTATCCATTGTCCGATCTCCTATCTCACGCGGTCACATCGAGGCCGCTGGGTTGCTCCTGCTTATCTTTGTCTTTGTCCTTGTCGCGCTTCTGCTCTTGCTGCGGCTGTTTTTTCGGGTCGCGATGGATGATGGCCTGGTCGGTCGCCTCGGGCTGCACCGCCTGCTGCCGACGTTGCGCGTGCTGCTCTTGCACCACTTGCTGCGCCTGTCGTTGGTCGGTGTCGGGTGCGGCTTTCTGAAGCTGATTCACCCGCTCCGCCAGCGGCGTTTTCGCGAGGTTGTCGACAATGGCAATCGGCTTAACCACGACATCAGCTCCTACAGCGCAAACTTCTCGTGTACCAGATTACGCAGCTTGTTCACAGCCTTGGTGTGAATCTGCGACACGCGCGACTCGGAGATCTGCATCACTTCGCCGATCTCCTTCAGCGTCAATTCTTCGTAATAATAGAGCGCGATTACCAGCCGCTCTTGCTCGGTCAGATTGGCAATCGCGACGCCGAGGTAGGCGCGCAATTCCATCTCCTCGATCTCGCCGAGCACCGACATTTCGGCCGGGCCCTCAATGGTCTCGACGCGGGCGATTTGGCGGTTGTCCTCTTCGCGATAGATCATTTCGTCGAGCGATAACAGCGTGGCGCCGCTGACATCGGAGAGCGCCGAGCCGAATTCATCGATCGTGATGTTCATGTGCTTGGCGATTTCGACGTGCGACGGTTTGCGGCCGAAACGGCGCTCCAGCTCCTGATGCGCCCGGTCCATCTCGCGCGACTTGGCGCGCGTGGAACGCGGTACCCAATCGAGCGAGCGCAGTTCGTCGAGGATCGCGCCGCGAATTCGCGGCACGGCATAGGTCTCGAACTTTATGCCGCGGGACGGATCGAAATTGGCGAAGGCCTCGATCAGGCCAATCACCCCGGTATTGACCAGATCGTGAAGCTCAACGGTCTTCGGAAATCCCATGGCCAGGCGGCCGGCGACGTTGCGTACGAGCGGAAGATAATGCGCCAACAGGCGTTGACGAATTTCCGGGTCGCCGTTGCTGCGATAGCTCCGCCATTCATCTGCGACGTTCATAGTTCGCGTCTCCTCTAATATCGCTAACATGATCTTTTTACTTTCTTTAATGAGCGGGACTCACGCTATCACTGCGGTATCGGCAAAGGCAGATGGCGAATTTATGCGCAACTGCGCGGCCAACCGATCCCAGAGCGAAGCATCGCGGCGCAAGCGTCGCATATCCTGCTCGGTTATAGTCTTAGTGATTCTGTCCAATTTTCTCACAGTGGCGGCGTCGGCTGCGGAAAAGCTGACCAGTGACTGGTTTTCCGACGCCCGCGCGAGAAGTGCGCTCTCCGTGAACACGCCAAGCGACGTGATCGCCTTGCCCAGAAACTTCTCGATCAATTCGGCAAACTTGATCGCCGCCTGTTCGCCTTCGGTCTCGGAGTCGGCGCGGTTGACAATCACCGCGGTCGACCGCGAGTCGAGTTCTCGCGCCTGCTTGACCTGGATGTATGAATCGGCGACCGAGGGAATCTTCGGAGTGGTTACGACGAGATGCAGGTCGGCGCCGGCAACCAAATTCAGGGTGAGTGGCGCGAGACTTGACGGAGTATCGATGATCACGAAATCGAAGAGTCCGTCAATCTCGCGACAAATTCCGAGCCCTTCGGCGCTTATGCCCTCGATTGCCGGGTGACCGGGCTGCGTGCCGATAAGCCAAAGATTTGGACTGATCTTCGTGACGGCATCGTCGAGCCGGCTTTCGCCGAGCAGCAGCCGCTCAAATCCGCGGCGCGTGATCGCGTTCGTAAACGTCGTCAGGTCGCCGAGTCCGGTGTCGGCGTCGATGAGCAAGCAGCGCAGGCCGCATTCGGCGAAACGCGCCGCGAGCATCACCGCGATGGTGCTCTTCCCGACTCCGCCTTTCCCGGAGCAGATCGTGAGATAGAAGGCGCGCGGATTGCGCAAGCGTGAAGCATTACGCATCAACGCCTCCGATAAACTTCGCGAGGTAATTCTTGATATCGAACTCAGTGATCATGCTTGTCGGAAGGCGCGAATCGCTCAGGCACAGCAGCGGCGGGTAACTTCCCGTCGATAGATTGATCAGCGCGCCGCAGCTATCCGCCGCGTCGAGCTGCGTGAAGGCAACCGCGTCGATCCGGAGCGGCGTGAAGAAATCGATGCTGCGCCGCAGTTGATTCCAGCCGGTCGTTAGGGGCAGCACGAGAATCGTGAAGCGTTGAGCTACCTGATCCAATTCAGCAGTAAGAGTATCACGCGTGCTTTGCTCGCCGACAACGAGGCCGGTTGTATCGATGAGATGACGTGAACGCGTTCCCTTGGATTTGTGACCTGCGCTGCCGCACGCAAGTTCCAAAATGTCGGTGAGATTGCTGATCTCTTCCTCGGCGCCGGGGCGGAAGTTGTCGAGCGTTTGCAGAGTTACTTTTTCTTTGCGCTGAAAGACGAAGTCGGTCGCATACTTGGCGAGCAGCGAGCTTTTCCCGGAGCCGCACGGTCCGACGAAGACCAGATTCGTGGCGTCCTCCGGTAGGTCGATGGCCTGTGGCGCAATGGCGCTGAGAATCGCGGCGAGTGCGTCACGGGAATGATTGCCGGTTTTCTGAAGCTGGCGGCAGATATCGAGGGCGATTTCCGCTTCGACATCATGGGCGCGAAGGGCGAGATAATACATTTTTAGCTCACCCTTGAGCAGCTCCGGAAGAACGACATCGAGCAGCGCGGCTTCAAGACGCGAGCCGTTGATGCTCGAATTCGGATCGACAGCTTGCGGCACGGGTGTGGCCGTGTTCGTCTTCGCGGCCGTAATCAGCGGTTCGGTTTGGAAATCCTTGGCGGCCGTGACGGAAAACATGCGTCGGCCGGCTTCGCGAACGACATCGGTCTTGAGAATAACAGCTTCTTTGCCGAAGTCGCGGCGCACCAAATCGAGCGCGTCCTGAATCGTCGGGGCCTGGAAATTCTTAATCTGCATCGTACACACTCACGGCTTCTTTGGAAAACACGTCGATTTGCGGTAGAATCTCGGAATACGAGAGCACAACCAGGCCCGGAACGGCGCCGCGCAAGTAGCGTTGGAGCGCCATGCGGACATTCGGGCTGACCAGCAGGATCGGCGTGAGTCCGTTTTGTTGCATTCTTTCGGTAGCCTTATTGACGCGCAGCGTGAGCACTTCGCCGGTTGCCGGCGGGATCACCAGCATCAGTCCTTGCTTGGTCGCCTGCACGTTTTCAGCCAGATATTTCTCGGTGCGCGGTTCGAGCGTGAAGACGGTCATCTGATTATTGTCCGCGGCGAAGCTTTGCGTGATATTGCGGCGCAGCGCCATGCGGACATACTCGGTGAGCACGTCGGGGTCTTTCGTCTGCTGCGCGTAGTCGGCGAGCGCTTCGAGGATCGTTACCATGTCGCGAATGCTGATCCGCTCGGCGAGCAGATTCTGAAGCACCTTTTGCAGCATGGCGATTGAGACGATCTCCTCGACCACGCCCTCGACCGCAGCGGGAGTCTCCTTCTTGACGCGCTCGACCAAATTCTTGACATCCTGACGAGTGAAAATTTCCGAGCAATGCGAACGGACGATTTCGGTGAGGTGCGTCGCCATGACGGCGGCGGGCTCGACCACGGTGTAGCCGCGCATTTCAGCCAGCTCTTTGTAGTTTTGGATGATCCACTTGGCGCGCATGCCGAATGCCGGCTCTTTGGTAACGAACCCCTCGATGTCGTCCTCGATGTGTCCGGGATTAATCGCCAGCAGATGGTCAATCATCAGTTCATTGGCGGCGATGCGATTGCCCTTTAGCCGCACCTCGTAGAGATTCGGGCGCAACTGCACGTTGTCGCGAATTCGTATCGGTGGAACGATCACGCCCAATTCCTGAGCGATTTGTTTGCGCAGTGTTGAGATGCGCTCGAGCAAATCGCCGCCCTGCTGGGTATCGACCAACGGAATGAGTCCATAACCGATTTCAACTTCGAGCGTGTCGAGGTGCAGCGACTCTTCCGCCTGCTCGGTCGGCGTCCGTTTGTGCTCGGGCTCGATCTTGACTTCGGCGGCCGCGGCGGCGGCTTCCTTGCGCTTGGCGGATTGCATCGTCAGGTAAGCCGCTGTGCCGCCGATGACGGCGAACACGGTAAACGGCAGAAACGGCATTCCGGGAACAATGCCCAGCGTGAAGAGTAATCCGGAGGTGATCGCCAGCGCCTTCGGCTGAAGCGTCATTTGCGCGGCCATCTCATTGCCAAAATTGGAGTCGCCGGCGGCGCGCGTGACGAGAATACCGGAGGCGGTCGCGACGATCAGCGCCGGAATCTGGGTGACGAGACCGTCGCCCACCGAAAGAAGCGTGTACCGGCGCAGCGCTTCGCCGATCGGCATTCCTTGCTGCACCATGCCGATGATGAAACCACCAATGACATTGATCAGTGTGATCAGGATACCGGCGATGGCGTCGCCACGAACGAACTTGCTCGCGCCGTCCATCGCTCCATAGAAATCGGCTTCTTTGGTGATTTCCTGGCGGCGCTTGCGGGCGTCGTCTTCGCTGATCAGTCCGGCGTTGAGGTCGGCGTCGATCGCCATTTGCTTGCCCGGCATGGCGTCCAACGTAAAGCGCGCGGCGACTTCCGAAATGCGGCCGGCGCCTTTGGTGATGACGACGAACTGAATGATGACCAGAATGATGAAGATAATGAAGCCGACGACGTAGTTGCCCTTAACGACGAAATTGCCGAAGGACTCGATAACTTCGCCGGCGAAACCTTCGCCGAGGATGAGGCGCGTCGAGGCGACGTTCAGCGAAAGCCGAAACAGCGTGACTACCAAAAGCATCCCCGGGAACACCGAAAATTCGAGCGGCCGCTTGATGTACAACGTCGACAGCAAGATCACCAGCGACAGCGAGATGTTCGCCGCGAGCAGCAGATCGAGGAACGGTGTCGGAATCGGCAGAATCAGGACGGCAACGATGCCGACCACGCCGATAGCCAGTGCGATGTCCGTATTCTGCCACAAACGCCGCATCGCTATTCGCTACTCTTTCCCTTCAGGCTGTATACATAGGCGAGAATCTCGGCGACAGCGCGATACAAATCGGCGGGCACTTGCATCCCGATCTCGACGGTCTTGAACAGCGCCTGCGCCAGCGGCTTGTTTTCGACCACCGGCACGCCTGCTTCCAGCGCGATCTTCTTGATCGCTTGTGCGATCAGGCGCTCGCCTTTGGCAATAACCGTCGGCGCTTCCATCGTTTCGGAATCGTATTTGAGCGCGACGGCCAAATGCGTCGGGTTGGTGATCACAACATCGGCCTTGGGCACATCCTGCATCATGCGCTTCCTGGCTTGTTCCCGCTGGATAGCGCGAATGCGACCTTTGATGAGCGGATTGCCTTCGGTGGATTTCAGTTCTTCCTTAAGATCCTGAATCGACATCCGCAGACCCTTGATGTAATCCCACTTCTGGTAAGCGTAGTCGAGAATCGCGATGACGAGCAACGCGAGCAGAATTTTGAATGCGACCTTGACCGTGATACCCGTCATCGCCATGCCGATCTCGGACACCGACATGTCGGCAAAGGTGGCGATGAACGGTAACTCGGCCTTAACCGCGTAGAAGGCGATGACAGCAATGATGATCAGCTTGATGATATCGCGCGCGCCGGTGAAGGCCGACCGCAGGCTGACGAGTTTCTTAAGACCGGAGACGAAATTGAGCTTGTCGAGTTTCGGTTCCAGCGCGCCCGGCGCGAACAGGCCGCCGACCTGCACGTAGGAAATGCCAAATGCGACGATCGCCATCAAAATGATAATCGGTCCGCAAATCTTGACAAAGCTCCAGCCAACTTGATTGAAGAAGCCGGGCACGGACGCCGCATTCAGGTCTAAGTGTGCCGACTGCGAGAACAGCCAGACAAACATCTCGCGGCTGGACGCCGTCATCGCCGAACCCAGCGCGAGCACGCTGCCGAGCGCGGCGAACATGATCGCCACCGAGGATAGCTCCATCGAGCGCGCGACCTGTCCCTTTTCGCGAGCTTCGCGAATTCGTTTTGGCGATGGTTGTTCGGTTTTTTCCTGGAAGGATTCGTCCGCCATAACAACCTACCGTGCGAAGCCTTTCATGATCGAGAGACTTTCAAGGCTGACTTGGTTAAAGATTTTGGCGAACAGGAAATTGAAAATCGGCAGGCTGATCACCAGCATCAATAGCCCGACGCCGATCTTCACCTGAAAGCCAACAATGAGCAAATTGAGTTGCGGCATCGTGCGCGCAACGATGCCGAGCACGATGTCGGTGATAAACAGAGTCACCAGCACCGGGGCCGCGACTTTGATGCCGATCGCAAAAACCGAACCGGAGAGCTTGAGGACTTCCTCGATCGCCGGTGGCCGGAACGCCACGTGACCGAGCGGCACCACGGAGTACGACTCGAACAACGCCTGCAGAATCGTGTGGTGGCCGTCAATGATGAAAAAGATCAGTGTCGCGATGATCATCTTGAATTGGCCGATGATCGGCACGTTTTCCGAAGTCGTCGGATCGATCACGTTAACGAGTGCGTAGCCGATTTGATAACCGAGCAAGCCGCCGCCATACTGCACGCCGAGGAAGACGAGCTGAAACAGAAAGCCGATGATCAGTCCGAATACCAGTTCGCGCAACCCCATCATCACCAGCGGCAGAAGCCCCGGATCGAGGGCAAGTGTTTGCGTGCTGACGAGCGGAAAGAGGAAGTACCCGAACATGAGCGCGAGCATCACCTTGACCTGCGCCGGGATATGGCTCTGGCCAAACAGCGGCGCGGCGATCATCACGCCCGCGACACGAAAAGTCGTGAGCAGAAAGGTTGTGATATTGTCGAGTGTGAGTCCGAAGATCGCTTGCTCAGGCACGAGTTAGAGTTCTCCTCATCGGCATTCCTGAATGCAAGCTTTGTGCCGCAGCGAAACATTCCGCTAAGACGTTGAAAATCAATGATTAAGACTGTCGGGCGCACACCCCTTCGAGACGCAGAGCGGAGTTCTTTTCCAGAAGGAAGGAAAAACTCTCCGCTACCCTACCAGCGTCGGTATCGACTCAAAAAGTCGGGTCGTAAAACCCACCAGCATGTTGATGATCCACGGAAAGCAAACCAGCATCGCCAATCCGACTGCGATGATCTTGGGCACAAAGGTCAGAGTCATCTCGTGAATCTGAGTGACGGCTTGAAATATTGCGATGGCTAACCCGACGATCAGGCCAAGGATCAGCATCGGCGCCGACACCGTGAGTGTGAGCATGATCGCCTCCTTGCCGAGCGCGATGACATATTCCGGAGTCATGCGCTAACCTCCCGCGACCTTAAATGACTCGAGCAGCGACTTGACAATCAGGTACCAGCCGTCGACCATGACAAAGAGCAATATCTTGAATGGCAAGGCTACCAGAATAGGCGGCAACATCATCATGCCCATCGACATCAAGACCGAAGCAACGACCATGTCAATCACCAGAAACGGAATAAAGATTACGAATGCGATCGTAAACGCCGTGCGCAGTTCGGAGAGAATGAAACTCGGGACGACGACATGCGTTGGAATATCCGCCGGTGTCGCCGGCTTTTCCAAACCGGCGTACTTCACGAACAAGGCGAGATCTTTTTCACGGGTTTGTTTGAGCATGAATTCGCGCAGCGGTTCGATGCCGCGATCGTAGAGTTCGGCCTGTGTGATTTCGCCTTTGAGATACGGCTGAAATGCCTCGTTGTTAATCTTGGTCGCTACCGGCGACATGACAAAAATCGTCATCACCAGTGAAATGCCCATGATGAGCTGCGACGGCGGCAACTGGTTGGTGCCAAGCGCCTGCCGGAGAAACGACATCACAATGACAATGCGAATGAACGAAGTCGTCATCACCAAGATCGACGGCGCCAGAGCCAGCACCGTGAGCAAAATTACGATTTGCAGCGTGGTCGAGAGATTTTTGCCGTCGCCGTTCTGACCAACCTGGATCGAGATCGACGGCATCGACTGCGCTACCGACGATCCGGCCAGCAACAACACGGCGATTACACTGAGAACGACGATCAGGCGCGGACTCATCGCGAAGCCTCCGACTCGGCAGTGGCCTGTCGCGGCATGAGCGATTCTTTCGCCTGCTTAAGAAACTGCGTGAAACGCGTGCCCTCCGACTTCTGCGGCGTTCCCGGTAGTGTCGCCGGCGGCGGCAGCTCGACATCGCAAAGTTTGTTGATGCCGGCTTCCGTTGCGCCGATCAGGATGTGCTTTTCGCCAACTTTCAGGACATAGATCGACTGTTTCGGATTGAGATAGCGACGGTCAACGATCTTGATCAGTTCGCCTCCGGCCGGTGTTTTGCCGACGGTGTAGCGTTTCATCAGCCAGACGGAGGCGTAAATGATAATGATAATCAGAAGCATCGCTCCGGCGAGTTGCAGGAGCGTGGGGCCGATGTCGGTTGAAAAGTCGGGCTTCGGCTCTTCCTGAGCCAGTACCGACGCGAAACCGAACATCATCAGCGATCCAATGCTGAGCAGTGTTCGTTTCATCTTATAAACTCTTAAGTCGGTCTTCCGGCGAAATCAAACTCGTAACGCGCAGGCCGAAGTTTTCGTCGACAACAACGACTTCGCCGCGCGCGATGATCTTGTTATTGACCAGCAAGTCGACCGGCTCGCCGGCCAGTTTCGATAACTCGACAACCGATCCGGATCCCAGTTCGAGAATTTCGCGAATCGACATTTCGGTGCGCCCCAACTCAATAGCGACCGGCAATTTGACATCCATGAGGATCGCGATGTTGCGCGGCGCTCCGGCCGCGTCGGTGCGTTGAAACCGGTCGAATTCGACCGACTGCACCGTCGGACGATCCATCTGGGCGAGTGTGGCCTGCTCGGCCTCGGCGCGCGCCATTTCTTCCATCATGACACGCTCAACTTCTTGGTCGACCGCTCCCGCTGAAGCCAGCTCGTCGGCCGGCAGCGTCTGCGGTGGGCGCTGTTCGCCGCCGGGCGCAAGATTGCCCTGAAAGCCGATGCCCGGATCGTCGGGATCACCGCCGGGAACTTGAGTGTTGAGATTCTGATCCGCCATTGCTGGTGCTCCTATTCTTCCGCCGGACCGACGACTTGAAATCCGATTTTCTTGCCGACAACGCCGGGCCGAGCGTGAAATTTCCTGCGGCCGCGCACATAGATCTCCAACGGATCAGTCGTCCGTTGGTCAAGCTGCACCACGTCGCCGACCTTCAGACTCAGGAAGTCGCGAATCGTCAGTGTTGCCGTGCCCAGTTGCGCGGTGATATCGGTGGTCACTTCGTGGAGATTCTCCGTATTCAGCTGGCGATTCTCCTCGAAGTCGCTCTTCTTCGATTGATCCACCCAGGAATTGCCGACCAGGTCTTTCATGATCGGTTCGAGGGTGACGTACGGATAGCAGATTGTCAACAGGCCCGAGTTCCCGAGCATCTTGACCTGAAATCCGATCACGATGACGGTCTCACCCGGCGGGACGATCTGAACAAACTGCGGATTAGTCTCGAACGAGTGCTGTTTGATTTGCAGCTTCGCGACCGATGCCCAAGTTCGTTCAAGCTCTTTGAAAACATTGCGGGCGATCTTGGCCAGCACGGCGCGTTCGATACCGGTCAACTCGCGCTCGCTTTCGAGAATGCGCCCGACGCCGCCGAACATCCGGTCGATGAACAGAAACGCGAGCGTCGGATTAAAATCGATCAGGCAGCGGCCTTCCAGTGGATCCATCGTGACAGTGAACACATTCGAGGGGTTCACCAACGACATGATCAACTCGGAATATGTTATTTGATCTACTGAGACCAGTTCGATATCGACCATCGCGCGCTGAATCGCCGACAACGTCGAGCCGAGGTGGCCGGCAAAATTGTCGTGCAGACTCTCGAGCGTGCGAATCTGGTCCTTCGAGACGCGATTGGGATGCTTGAAATCGTAGGCAACGATTGAGCGCATCGAATCTTCAACCGATCCGACGCCGCCCTGGGATTCCGTTGGCGAGCTTACTGTCGATAATAGAGCATCGATCTCGTCTTGCGAAAGAATTTTCGCCACGTGCTAACCTCTCGCTACTGCAGGACGAAGTCCGTTAGATACACGGCTTCGGCCTTTGCTGGAGCTACAAACCGGTTGACGACACCGAGAATTTGACGCCGCATGTCATTGCGCGCCTTGATGTCCGCCAACTCGTCGACCGTCTTCGATGACAATATCGTGATCAGCAGGTCCTTGATTCGAACCGCCTTCTCTTCGAAGACTTTCTTGTTGCTGGGCAATATCTCAAAGCTCACCGAGCACGAAAGATAGCGCGTGCCGCCGGTCTCGGCCGGGTTGACAACGATACTCTCGATCGTATAGAACTCGGTCGCTCCGCCTGCTTCCTCGCCGTGTTCGCTTTCTTCCGCCTTTGGTTCCGGCTTCGCCGTCTCGGCCTTGGCCGGAGTTACTTGCGATTCTGTCGGTACGTCCGATGCGAGCATTGGCTTGAGCACCTTGAGCGTCACGAAATACGCGGCGACAATCGCCACGAGCGCGATGACCCCAAAGACGGCCACCTTGGTCAACAGCTCCGTGAGGTTTCCGGGTAGCGCCAGTTTTTTCGCCGGAGCCGCCGCCGCGACGGTCGGTTCCGCTTTCTCTTTGGTATCTGCCATCGTTACACTCTCTCATCCGTGCGCACGGTCACAACGGGCGCACCGTTTCCGGTGGCCCGTTTGTAACCGACGACTTTTTCGATGATTTCTTCGGAATTTTCCCGCACCATGATCTTCTTGCCGGTCGTCAGGCTGATGATCGTGTCGGGGATTTCCTCGACGAACTCGATCATGTCGGCGTTGACGACGATCGATTGTCCGTTCAGGCGCGTCACTTTTATCATAGTCGCCTCAGCTTATCACTACCGCTTCAGGTTGACCAGGTCGTCGAGCATGTTGTCGGAGGTCGTGATCACCCGCGCGTTCGACTGGAAGCCGCGCTGCGCGATAATCATGTTCGTGAATTCCTGCGCCAGATCGACATTGGCCGATTCGAGCGCGCCCGATGAGATCGTCGCCGACACTGTCTCACCCGCCGTGCCCTCGACACCTTCACCGGAGTTTGCCGAGGTCTGGTACAGCGATTCGCCGGACTTGATGAGGCCGGCCTCGTTGTTAAAATCCGCCAACGTAATCTGCGCCAGATTGCGCGAGACGCCGTTGGTGAAAATGCCGATGATCAAGCCGGTCGGGTCGATCGAGATCTTGTCGAGAATGCCCATGCCGTAGCCGTCTTGATTAATCGCCGCCACGGTTTCGGTCCCGGAGAATCCGGTCAGGCCGTCGTATTGTCCCGAAGTGCCGGCATACAAATCGATATCGGCGATGCCGGCGCCGTTGTTGGGATCAAAGGTAAGTGAATCGGCGCCGCCGTCGTAGGCCCAGCGCAGCAGCGAACCATCGGAGTTAAACGTCACCGTTCCGGTGCCGCCCGATTGAATGATCTCGCCGCCTTGCAGGGAAACTTCCCAGTACCACTTATTCGGCTCGTGCGACTTGATGAAGTTGGTCATCAGCGTGTGCGTACCGCCGAGCGAGTCGTAAACGGTGAGCGAAGTCGCCTTGGCGGTGTCCTTGGTCGAAATCGACGCAGCGCCCGCCGTCAGTCCGGCGTCCCCGGAACTAACCGTGATTCCGCCGCCGCCGAGTCCCTCGACACCGGTCGCCAATCCCGAAGTCGGGTTGACATAGATGCCCAGACTCGAGACCACCGCGGCGCCGCCAACCGAAGGTGTAAAACTGTCGCTGGCCGTGAAAGTGTGGTCGGTTCCGTTGTTCGCCGCGAAAGCAGCGCCCGCCGCCGCGCCGAAGACGCGATTGGTGATGTCGCCGGCGACAGCGGTATTCGTCGTGACGTCGTACGCCGCTCCGGCTTTGGTGCGCTCGAGTCGCACTTCGCCGCCTTGCAACGTCGCATTTACACCGTCGATCACATTGATCGCCGCAATCAATTCGTTGATGGTCGAGTTGGTCGTCAGGCCGGAAATGGTGATCGGCGAATTGCCATCGATGGCCAGAGTCAGGCTCGCCGAAGTCACGCCAAGACTGCCGAGCGACTCGGAGCCCGTCAGATTCGTCCCGGGAATATTGTTTCCGGTCGCGGTCGAGAACGTCGCCTGACTGCCGGCAACGGTCACAACATGCGTGCCGCCGGCGCCGTCACGCGCCGTGCCGGTCACCAAGCTGATACCGTTGGTCGGTATGTTGCCGTCGGTGATCATCGCCTCGGAACGAGTTGCACTGGCATCGAGATTGTTGCCGAATTCAATGCGCGTCGTGACTTTGGCGGGATCCTGTTGGCCGAACGGGAGCTTGATGTTCCCGACTGTCGCGGTCGACGGAATCTGCCCGGAAGTATCCGCCATCTTACCTTGCACGTAAAGACCGTTCGACGGATTGACGAGGAATGAGTTCGCGTCAAATCCGAACGCCCCGGCGCGCGAGTAGAATTTCGAATTCCCGTCGGAAAGGATGAAAAAGCCGTTGCCCTGGATCGCCATGTCGGTGATCTGGCCGGTCAATTCCAGTCCGCCCTGCGTGAACAGATTATCGATCGAAGCGACATTCATGCCCAGACCGAGCTGCACCGGGTTGGTGCCGCCGGAAACCGCCGACGGACGACCGGCGCCGCGCAGCGTCTGCACGAGCGCTTCCTGAAAGATCGACCGACCGGCTTTGTAGCCGACGGTATTGATATTCGAGATGTTGTTACCGATCACGTTCATGCGAACCTGATGGTTTCTCAGACCGGCGACGCCGGCGAAGAGTGATGCTAACATAGATCCTTAACCTCCATATCGCAGGCTTCCTCGAACGGAGGTCCGGCCTGCGCTAAACATTTGTTATCCCAAAACCACTGAGTCAATGTTGGTGAACACACCGTCTTTCAGCCTGGTCGTCGCCACGGCGGTGAGCACCGTGCGCGATGGCACGTTGACCAACAGCGCCAGATCGTCGAGTAGCACGACCGAGTCGCGCGAGCCTTTGCTCGATGCGCGTTCGACGGCGTTCGACAAGCGCGTAACTTTGTCGGGCGACAGTTCCAGTTGACGGCGTTCCAAGCGTTCATTGAGATGCCTGGAGAAGGTCAAGCCTTCGACGGTCGTCTGCGAACGCTGCGGTTGCTTACCGGCAACCGGCGGCTCGAACGGGATCGACCGGATCGACTGAACGTGCGGCAAACTCTGATTCATCGTCATCCTCCGGAAACGTGACGCACCTGCGCCAGCGGAATCATGCCGCCGTTGACCAGCAGATACGCCTGTCCATCGATGTATTCGACACCTTCGACCAATCCGCGCATGAATGTCTGCGCGGCGACTTCGCTGCCGTTCGTGGAGCGCAGCGAAACGTCGACGCGATAGCTTCCCGCCGGAAGGTCGTTGCCTTGATTGTCTTTGCCATTCCACTCGATCGCATGTTCGCCGGCGCTGAGTTGCGACACCGGCAGCGAGCGCACCAGTTCGCCGGCGCTGTTGTAGATCATGATCGTGCCATTGAGCGCAAATTCGGCGCTCGTGAACGTGATCGGTGAAGCGCCGTCGCTGGTGATCGTCGTGCCCGCGGCGTCCGCGGTGATCGTCTTGCCGATCAGCGATGTCGCCATCGTGTTGTTGATCGTTTGCGACAGCAGCATATTCCACTGCGAACTGTTAGTCAGCGATTCGTTCATGTTCTGGAGTTGTTCGAGAGATGAAAACTGCGTCATCTGTGCGATGAACTCGTTGTCCTTGAGCGGATCGAGCGGATTTTGAAACTTCATCTGCGCGGTCAGCATCTTGAGGAAATCCTCTTTGCCGAGCACATCGCTCTTCGGCGCCGGTGTCGTCGGCTGCTGAGACGCGAAAATCGAACTGACAGATTGCGGATCCATAGTCATGCTCCCTTACGCCAACAAATTGAGCCCGGGGCGGTTTCCGATTCCGCCGCCGGTCGTCAACGTGCCGACAATCGGAGTGGCGGCCGCGGCGGCAGCGACCTTCGTCGTCTGCGGCTTGCGCGGCTGTTTGAGATTGCGCGCAAATTCCTGCGACTGGCGCGCGAGATTATCGTTATTGCTGATGATTTCAATGTGACTGAGCTTCAGACCGGCGCGCTCGAAGTTTTCACGCAATTGCGGCAGGCTGATTTCAACGGCGCGGCGCGCATCATCGGACGACGTTTCCAATCGCGCCGTCAACTCATTGTGTGCCGAAACCAGTTTGATCTTTAGCGTTCCCAGATGTTCCGGTTGAAGCTGAATTTTGATTTCCCCGCGTTTGAGCAGGGCTTCAATATGCAGGCGCTTGATCGAGGTCTGCAACTTGACCGACTCGGGTAACTCGACGCGCTGGCTGTGGAGTTCGGCGGTTTTGGCGTCGAGTTCGCTCTTCGGTATTTTCGGCATCGAATCGACCAATCCACCGGTAAGTGAGTGATCTTTGGCAAAGCCATGGAAATCGTCGGCATCAATGATCGGCGACAATGCGCCCTGCTGATTGACGGGCTTGATCAGTGACGGATCGGCTTCAATTTCCACTGAAGCCTCAAACTCCGAACTCACGGGAAGTTCACGATCCTCAGTGGGCTGCACGGTTTGCGACGTGCGCGAAGGGGCGTTCGTAAGGCGCGTCGGCATGATCGCCAGCGGCAGTGCCGCTCGTTCAACAAGACCGCTGCCGGAAATGTGGCCTTCCGAATTGGACGCAAACATTTCCGGCCTGACCACAGTCTTGTTATGCAGTTCGCTAATGCGGACATCGTAGTCGAGCTGTCCGCTGAAGTGGTCAATCTTGATCGTAGCGGCATTCTTGCTCAGTATCGAATTCTTTCCGCCAACCATTTCGACGCCAAACGTGCCGGGCTGCTCAGGAATTTTCCCGGCGTTAACTTCGACCGATTCGACAATCACGTCGCCGCGCCGCTGGCTCGCCAGCAGTGCCGTAAGTTTGTCGATAGTTGCCACTGGCGTATCAACGAATGCGATGGTTGTCGGCAAATTCGGACGCGACGCCGCCTGCGGGAGCATCGATTCGCTGCTCGCATCGGTCTGCAATGACGGGATCTGAACTTTGAGTACTTCGGACTTGGCGAATGCCGCAATCTGTTGCGGACTCAGAAGCGCGGGCGGAATCGACGATTCAGGCAAGAGATCATGCGTTGCTGGTATCATCCGCGACGGCGTGTTGCTATCGTATCCATTGGTTGAGGATTCCACGCCTCCGAGTAAGCCAAGGAGTTGCGCAGTGAGCAAATCTTGCGCTTGCGAGATTGAAGTCTCATCCACAAGAACTGGACCTGGCGTCGATTGAGTCGATAGAGCGGAAGTAGCCGTCGACTCTTCAGCAGAGGGCAATGCTTCGACTAATGACATCGCCGTCATTTCAGCATCCCCAATCGGAATTCCGGTAAGCGGATCGACCGGTGTCGCCATCGCCGGCTGCAACGCCTCGGCGAGCAGCGACCCAAACAAGGCGGTGCTCGGCGCGGACGTCGTCGGTGTCGCATTGTTGGCCGCCTGCTGCGGCTGTGCTGAGATGGCAAATATGTCGAGCACTTGATTCATGCGCTTAGTTGTTCATCGAAATAATGTACTGCGTGATTTTGGCGGCCCGCTCCGGCGGCAACTTGCCGAGCAGTTCCGCAGCCTTCTGTTTTTTCATTCGGCTGATCAGCAAGCTGACCTGCGCGTCGTCAAGATTGGCCAGGATCTTCGCCAGATCTTCGGTCGGCATTCCTTCGTAAAGCTTGGCCATCGACGTGATGTTGGCGTCCTCCTGCGATTTCTTGCGGTCGAGCAGCGCCGCAACCTGCGACTTGAGATCCTCGTACTGCTTGGTCTCAAGCTGAAGCTGCGTTAGCTTACGGTCGATTTCGGCTTTCTGCTCTTCGTACCACTTCTGCCTCGCCAGTGAGTCGCGTTTGATTATGCTGTCGGGTTTGGCATCACCTTCCAGCGAGTAACCGCCGTAGCCGTCAAAGAGCGCTTCGTAAGGATCGACCTCGTCTCCCGGTTCGGATTCCTCGTCCGTCTCGCCATCTGCGATTGCGGTAGAGTCCGTAGCCGGAGTCGCGCTCGGTTTAACATTGGAGGAACTGAACACGCCGAATTGGAACGAGAAGATGATGACAAAGAGAACAAACACAATCGCGCCGCCCGCAACCGGAGCGACCGGAAACTTGCTCGGAGCTTTCGCCTTGGGAGTCGGTTGTTCCGCCGGTGCTTGTTCTGGTTCTTTTTCGGCCATGATATTTTCCTCCAGATGCGCCAAAGCGCTTTTCTGCCGCGTTCACGTTTTGCAACGGGCGTGCCAAAATTGCAGTAGTTCGCGCAAACGCTTGCGGGATTACGACTTCAAGAACTGGTGGTCGGGGATGCTCAGAAAAGATGCTCTAACTGTCAGGAAATAAATTTCCGCCTCGGAGGAAGAATCCGTTGGCTGGGACTATCGCGCAAGTTCGATCAAGTGGCGCAACGTCGCCGCGCCATCAAGTGGCCCGAGATCGTAATCGAGCGCGACCTGATCGGCAGTGCGGCGGCGGCCGGAAGCCCAGAGCGACTTGAAGACGGCGCCAGTCTCTGGTGCATTCCAGTATTCTTCACCGTTTTTCTCGAACAGGCGTTCACGCAGCATCGACGCCAGCCACCAGCCGCGAACGTACTCGGTCGCCGGAGTCTCGATAAGTCGACGCAAGTAGTCTGCGGAGTCGGTCGCCGACCATGCGTATCCCAGCGCCGGCTCCTGAATCTGCTGATAAAACGTCGCAAGGCTATCGGCTTCAGAGTAGAGCGCTTGTTCGAAAACAACATCCGCACAAGAGCGGCGCAGACCGCCGAGTTTTGTGAATGCCCGCCAGCGCAAGTACTCCGCAAGTTCAATGGCGGTGAAATGGAACTTTCGCTTTACAAAGTCGGGCTCGTCGAGTACGCCTTCGATCATGAACGCCGCTGCTTCACAAATGGCGCTTGACCCGAGTTGCGTGTACTCAAGCTCGCGTTCGGTCGTAAACAGCGCATGCAAAGCGTGGCCCATCTCGTGGAAGTACTCGCTGTAGAGTCGACTACCACCGCGGTCGGCAACCACGACGCGGATGTCCGTTGGCAGAGAGATAACATAAGTCTGCGACCGCGCCGTCCCGAGGGGCATGATCTGCACTTCGATTTCCCGGAGTGTATCAGGTTCGATTCCTATTTCATTCAACCAGCGCGCGAACACAATCACCACCGAATCGCGACTGAACTGCTGCCGAAACGGATCGGCGCCGAAAGAGTAGCTGAGATCGGCGCCGCGCCACCGGTCAAGCGGCACGCCGGATAATCTCGGCACCCAGTCGGCGGCAAGCTCTCGATAGAGCGAGTCGGAATCGCGCAGGAACCGCTCAGCGGCCGCGCCGAGCGTGGCGTAATCGACGTCCAGCGCATCCTCGATCATCGATACCAAACTTCCGTAGCCCCACGCCATCGCGATCGAATCGCGCTGATCAAGCATACGACCAAGCACGGCATTCTCGATTGCGCGAACTTGCCCGATGGCATCGTAGAATCGCGAACGGTCATCGTGATTTGGATTCGTCGCCAACTCAGCAGCAATCTGCGACGGGCTATAGTCCCGGCCGTCGATTTTTACCTTCTCTTGAGTCGCGATCTCTTCGAGATAGGCGGTTTCGGAAAGCTCGGCGGCGTCGATACGCGACTGCAGCAGGAACATCCGCAGACGGCGCGCCTTTGCTTCGTCAGCCTCCAGCGTGAAACTGTCCTCGATGCGCTGCAAGCGCTTGAGGTTGTCATCGCCCCACAACTTGCCGTAACGCGCGTAGATCGCGTCGCGCTCGGACGGGGCGGCGCCGGTGGCTGCGTTGTAGTTATCGAGCGTGATTTCGCGCAGAAAATCGCGGGCTTCGCCGCGAATCGCGACCAGTTTTTCCCATTCGCTCTGCGGAATCTTGGATTCAGACCGGCCGCAACCGATAACGAAAATCGCCGTGACTGTGACAACAAGAATGACGCGAAACGAATTCGCCATAGTGGATTTTACGATGGTTGACGAGAGGCGAGCAAGAGAATCTTGCGACGACAACACAATTCGCCCTTCTCAACTGAGAGCCCAAGCCGCATGACGGCTTGACCTACCAAGACGGCTTGAGCTACAAGGTCAGCCTCTATTTCAGAAGTACCAGTTTCTTGGATTTGACGAACTCGATCCCGCCGACGGTTAACTTGTAGAGATACGTTCCAGAAGCCACCTCCCTTCCGGTGCGATCGCGGCCGTCCCAATAGGCGATGTGTTGGCCCGGAAACTGTGACTCGTCGACAAGGACTCTCACCAGTTGACCGAGCAAATTGAAGATCTCCAAGCGTACCGTTGCCGGCTGCGCGCCAATGTTTGGCAAACTGTAAACTATCGCGGTTGTGGCGTTAAAGGGGTTCGGGTAGTTCTGTTCCAACGATGCCGTCTGTGGCAGCGGCGGATCTTGTTGGTCGTCCACGTCAGTGCCGATAAATACGACCTCTGCTGCAGGCTGTGAAACCAAGCCGATGCTGTCGACCGCAACGATGGTATAACGGCCGCCGGTGACGGCGCTGTAGCTCGTATCGGTGTAACTCAAGAACGTACAGTCATCGGGAGTTTTGCGCAGCAGCGAATCGTTGAATTGATGAAAGTAAGCGATCACGTGCGCCGAGTCGATGGGAACTGATCCGGAAGTCGACTTGAAGAGCGCGAGATACTTCAGATCGGATTCGGTGTTTCTTAGCCACTGCAAGGTAGCTCCGGTGGATTTGGCGGTACCGGAGAAGCTCTCCGGCGTCGCTGGCGCGAAATCCTGATAGGCGTAGAGTTTCCCGGCGCTCCCGCCGAACGGGCCGATATCAGAGCGGCTGCCATCCAGATCGAGGACACCCGGCCGACCGGCATCGATGCAAGGTGATCCCGCAGCAAGTAAGTAGTCGATGGTATCGACGAACATTGGATCGCGATTGAGGTTGTCCCCGATCCACAGCATGCTCGTATCGGTCTGCCGTATTAACGACTCAAAGCCGAGCGAATCCTTCTCTCCGTCGTGTATGACGATCCCGGTCGGCAGACCCTGATTCAGCCAGAAGAGATTGTGCGAGTTTCGAAAGGAGAAGTATTTCGACGAGTCCAGTGGATCACTAAATTCAATGCCGTAGACGCGCTGAACTCCGGTGGCGATATTATTGTAGAAATCGGCTTCCTGAAACCCCCAGAATTCGACGAGCGGGAATTTGCCATAGTACGCCGAGTCGGGGTGGTCCCCTTCGAAATAGTTGTTCCGGACAATGACAGAAGGACTTACCAGCGAGAGATACTCTGCTGGCATGTAGACTCCCGGCAAATCGTGAAAGGCATTGTTAATACAAATGTTGTTTTCGATGATAACTTGGCCGGACAAGCTAAAGAGCTTAATCGATTCCTGATAACCCTTGAAGACGTTTCCGGCAAGACGAAAACTTCCGCCACGAAACGGCCAGTCAATGTAAACTGAGGCTTGACTTCCATAGAGTTCGCGTTTGTTTTCGAACGTACAGTTGATGACTTCAACATTACCGCTGCCCCACGTCGGATTGACTACGCTATGAAACGTGTTTTGAGCGCAATCATAGAAATGACAATGGCTGACTTCTAAATACCCAGCGATCGATACGATTGCGAGCTCTATACTGTCGAACGCACAGTTCTGGACGACCAAGGAACACGGCCATCCGCCGTACAAGATTCCCTCAGTGGCCAAGTCCCTTGAAGGTTTGCTGATGAACCTAATGCCCGATACTTTGAGGTTAACACTGCTGTCCACTTCGATTTGCACCTGCGGGCTACCGTAATTGCGCAATATCGACGAGTCGGGACCCGCCCCAATCAGAGTCACTCCCTGATTGAGTTGAATTGTCTGCGGGTCGAAAAACACCCCCGGCCCGACACGAATCGTGTCGCCGGGGAGGCAGTAGTCGGCGGCAAAAGAAATACGATAAGCGGCCGTCGCCCACGACGTATGCGGTGGGGTGTTGCTGCCGTCATAGGAAACGTACAGGACGCGCCCTTCAACTGTGGCGGAACAAAAGATCGCCCCGAAGATCAAAAACAAACTGAGAAATACTAAGCCGAACTGCCGACTCATCGTCAGCCCCTATTGTGAAAACGTTTGAGATTAAG
>CAZTYE010000013.1:89285-99940 GCA_964617645.1 uncultured Ignavibacteria bacterium | reverse complement strand
GTGCCACAATACTCACAGACCCTTCGCTTCGCTCAGGGTGACAGCCTATAGGGCTCTTTCAACGGTCCCTACAAAGGGAGGAGCGGCGAGAACCAGTGCAGTAGGAGCGACCTCGATTGCGACATCTGGTCGAACACCGTCCGTTACGCGGTCCACGCCACGAGAGAAGTCTGTCGCACACCACGACCACGGAATTCCTATTTCACCGCTTCAGAAAATTGTTGCCAGTTTTGTCATTCGAGTTATATTATGTCTAAATAGTCCAAGTTCCACTTGCGGAAACGTTCTTTACTGCACCCATGCATCCGGAGGCTCTCATGTCATCTCATCGCTTAGCAACTCTTTTGCTTGCGCTCGCTTTCCTGTCGACTACCGCCAACGCCGATGTTCCACTGCTGGTTTCCTATCAGGGGCGCCTGACCAACGCCGCGAATCAAGCGCTGCCTGACGGCAGTGTCGTATCGGTGACGTTTGCGATATACGTCGTCCCGGCAGGAGGCGTGGCGATTTGGTCGGAAATCCAGGACGTCCACACCACGCAGAACGGTCATTTCACTGTCCTGCTTGGGCAGATACAACCACTCAGTCCGCTCGTGTTCTCCGGCCCCGATCGTTATCTGGCGATTAAAGTCGGAACTGATCCCGAGATGAGTCCGCGCAGTCGTCTGGTGTCGGCTCCGTATTCGTACCGCGTCGGAACCGTCGATGGCGCAAGCGGCGGGCAAATCATCGGTAATTTGGGGCTGGGAACGGCCTTCCCGGAGCAACCTCTTCACGTGTTGAAGGGCAGCTCGGGTAACACCGATGCGGACGCCAGTTCGATCGCCGTCTTTGAGGATGACGCCAACGCCTATCTCACCATACTAACACCGTCATTCGCGGAACGTGGAATCATTTTTGGCGATAACCTGAACAACATCGACGCCGGTGTGATTTACAACGGCGCCAACAATCGAATGGATCTCCGCACCAACGGTAACGCCAGCCGTATGAGCCTCGACGCCAACGGCAATGTCGGGATCGGCACGGCGACTCCCGCGGCGAGACTCCAGGTTGCTGCCGGCGACGTCTTCATCGGTAATGTTCCCAGCGCGTTTTCGGTGTCGCAGAATCTCTACATCGAAAACTCCGGCGGCAGTACGCAGAATACGTTTCGCATTGACGGCTTTGTCAACGATCTCTATCTCATCGGTCGGTCGGAGCCGGGCGCGTTTTTTGGCGCGGGCATCAACTTCCGCACGGCACCCGCGGGAGCCGGTGAACTCGATCGCATGCGCATCACCCCGGCGGGGTTGGTAGGGATTGGCACTCTCAATCCGGACCAGACCCTGCACGTCCACAAGGCGAGCGCCGGAGATGTTAGCGCCGATGCCAACTCGGTCGCCGTATTCGAGAATAACACGAACGCCTACTTGTCAATTCTCGCGCCGTCCACCGCGGAGCGCGGAGTCCTCTTCGGCGACAACCTCAATAACGTCGACGCTTCAGTGATGTATAACGGAAGCGGCAATCGCCTCGAATTCCGCACCAACGGCAACGTCACGCGCGCGGTGATCAACAACAATGGAAGGCTGGGCATCGGCACTTTGAATCCGGATTATGAAATCGATGTGATCGGCGCGATCCGCTGCAACAACAAGCTGATCACGCCAGAGATTCAAGTCAGCGGCGGCGCATATGTCAGTGGCCTGACCCGCACCGGCACGCTCGAAATCACCGGTGGCGCCGATCTGGCCGAACCATTCGAAGTCACCGGAGAGGCAATTCTGCCGGAAGGCACCGTCGTCGTCATCGATGACCGGCATCCCGGCAAGCTCAAGATCAGCGACCAGCCGTACGACACCCGCATCGCCGGCGTTGTTTCCGGTGCCGGTGGAGTGAACCCCGGCCTAACTCTCAAGCAGGATCGCGTCCTCGATTCTGGCCAGAATGTCGCTCTCACCGGCCGCGTTTTCGTGCGCGCCTCAGCCGGGAATGGCGCGATCAAGCCGGGCGACCTGCTGACTTCATCGAATCTCCCCGGCGTTGCCATGCGCGCTTCCGACCGCGATCGATCCTTTGGCGCTGTGCTCGGCAAGGCTATGACCGGCCTTGAATCCGGCGAGGGTCTCGTTCTCTTACTGGTCAATCTCAACTAAACGGTGAGAGGGAAATTGATTATGAAAGCCATGACTCTTAAATATAGCGCAGTTCTCATGGCGCTCACATTCGCGCTCCTGACGTCAACTGCCGGCGCCGTCATCAACATCGAAATCGACTACATGGTACTCCGCATGCAAGACGGGACGCTTCTCCATTCGCACCAGCCCGAGCCGGAGGTCATCGCCGCCGTCGTACAGATGTTCGCCTGTCAGGGCATCACTGCGAACATCGAAGTTGATGACGAAATCCCCCACGTTCAGACGCTCTGCGCTGAACCCGAGTTTCCTTTTTCCTTTTGGGGCAATACGGCAGACAATGGGTTTCTCAGGATCAAGCAGGACCATGACGATCATCAGTTCGTTCCCAACTGGCACTACTGTGTCTTTGGCCATGATCATGCCGGTTCCGATTGCGTTACTTCGGGAAGCAGCGGCCGTGCCGAGCTACCCGGCGATGACTTCGTCGTCACGCTGGGGTCCTTTGACGGACAGGTAGGAACGCTCTACCAAAAAGCGGCAACCTTGGCGCATGAGTTGGGACACAATCTCGGCCTCAAGCACTGCGGTAGTCCGGCCTGCAGCGAAGACGACAATTACAAGACGAACTTCCCGAGCATCATGAATTACCGCTTTCAGCTCTCGGGCGTGAAGGAAAACATGGAACTCCTCGGCTTGGTGCATCGCAATTTTCACACTTTCAAGAATGTCGACTATTCGCATGGCGAGATGTGCACCATCGACGAGAACTCGCTCAACGAAACTTTCGGCACATTTCTCCGGCCCGTCGACTGGGACTGCAACGGATTCATAGGCGGCGTCGTGGCGCGCGATCTCAACGATACCGTTGGCTCCTTCTGGTGTCTAAACGACGGCACGCGCAACATCTCCAACGACTACAACGAATGGGCGACGATCTTCGCGATGCTTGCAAAGCAGGCAGCTATCGATTGGAATGCGGTGAATTCCGAAGACTCCGGCCCATGCATCACAGCCGACGAGTTTAATGAGATGCGCGCGCGCGGCGTTACTGAGCCGCCACTCATCAGCGAGCCGTGTATCACCACTGAAATGGTTTATGTCAAGAGCGACGCCGGCGTAATCCGCACTGGCAGTTGTGGATTCCCGTATGCCCGGCTGAGTGAAGCGATAAACGCGGTGCCGAACGGAAGTGTTATCTTTCTGCGCGAAGGTCAATTTCCGGAATCTTCCGGACCGCTGATCATTAATCGCCCACTGCGAATCACATCGGTCGGCACAGCGACAATCACCGTGCCGGCGAAGTCCGGCAAGGATGAATGAGTTCGCAAGCAATAAGCTCGTGGCGCTGAAGTTCTCGATCACTAACACCGGTGTGATGCAGTCCGTTGGAGCGACTTTAGTCGCGACATTCGCTGGGCAGAAGATTGCGGCTAAAGCCGCTCCTACGACTTCACCGTGCCGCAATAGCGCCCTCATCACCACGCCAAGGATGCGCCATTGTCCGCGACCCACATCCAACACAACCCGCGCAAAACGCAATCACTTCACAAGATTTTAGTTTGACTCTGTGAGATTACAGCCTAACTTACAGGCTAACTTGGTTTCGCAGCTATGCTTTCTGACCCTGTTTTAGTCGTCAACCAGAACTACGAACCGCTGATCACGACCAGTGTTAAGCGAGCTATCGTCATGGTTTATCTGGGCAAAGCGTCCCTTGTCGAAGCGCGTCGCGGGCGGCGCGTACGCTCGGTCACGCGCTCGATTGAGGAACCTTCAATCGTTCGCCTTGAATTGTACACGCGCGTGCCGTACCGGCAGGTAATGCTCAACCGGAAAAACATCATCAAGCGCGATAACAACATGTGTCAGTATTGCGGCGCCACCTCCGGCAACATGACGGTCGATCATGTGATTCCCAAACTTCGCAAAGGCGCCGACACCTGGGAGAACCTGGTCTGCGCCTGCGAACGGTGTAACAACAAGAAGGGCAATCGCACGCCCGAGGAAGCCGGGATGAAGCTGCGCAACCGTCCGCGCCGGCCCAGTCATCTCACATTCATCACCCAACTGATCCGCAAGGGCGATGAAGTCTGGAACAAATATCTTTTCGTCGGATGAGCGAAGCGTTGATGTCCCAGAAGATTATTCTCTCCGGCATGCAGCCCACCGGCCGCTTGCATCTCGGCAATCTTGAAGGCGCTCTTGCCAATTGGGTGCGCCTGCAAAACGACTACCACATGTATTGCTGCATCGTCGACTGGCATGCCCTCACCGCCGACTACGAGAAGACCGCCGACCTCGACGACAAGATCGTGCAGATGGCAATCGACTATCTCGCCGCCGGACTTGATCCGCGCAAGTGCGCGATCTTCATCCAGTCGCAAGTCAAAGAGCATTCAGAGTTGCACTTGCTCTTTTCGATGATCACACCCACTTCTTGGCTCGAACGTGTGCCATCTTACAAAGAGAAGGCCGACAAACTCGGCCTCGACAGCTACGGCTTCCTCGGCTATCCGCTGCTGCAGGCCGCCGACATTCTTCTCTACCGCGCCGATTACGTGCCGGTGGGGAAGGATCAACTGCCGCACATCGAGCTGACCCGCGAAGTTGGGCGTCGATTCAACTTCATCTTTGGTGAAGTCTTTCCCGATCCGGAAGCGCTGCTCACCAAAGTTCCGGTAGTGCCCGGCATCGACGGACAAAAGATGAGCAAATCCTACGGCAATGAAATCACCATCGCCGAAACGCCGGAAGAGACCTCCGATAAGATCAAGAAGATGTTCACCGATCCGCAGAAGCTGCGCAAGGGCGATCCCGGCCGTCCCGAAATCTGTCCGGTCTACATGCTGCATCAGTTGTACACTCCCGTTGCCGATGTCGAGATCATCGAGCGCACCTGCAAATCGGGCGAGCTTGGTTGCGTCGCCGACAAAAAACATCTTGCCGATTCGATTAACAAAGCGTTAGAACCTATTCGCGCCCGTCGTCGGGAACTTGAGAAGCACCCGGCGTTCGTGAATGACGTGCTTGAAGACGGCGCCAAACGGGCCCGCGTCCGGGCGCAGGAAACGATGGCCATTGTCCGCGAGAAAATGCATCTGCGATGAGCGACGACAATTTCTTTGACGACATCCAACCGATTGCGGAATCGGACTCATTCCCGGTTAAAATCGAAGGTTTCGAAGGGCCGCTTGATCTCTTGCTCTATTTGATTCGCAATGAAGAGATCGACATCTATGACATTCCCATCGCTCGCATCACCGGCCAGTATCTCGAGTACATTAAGATGATGAAGCTGCTTAATCTCGAAGTTGCCGGCGAATATCTCCTGATGGCGGCCACGCTGATACGCATCAAGGCGCGTTTGCTCATGCCCAAGCACTCCGATATTGACGGCGACGAGGACGATCCGCGCGAACAATTGATTCTCGCGCTGATCGAGTACAAGCGCTTCAAGGAGGCGTCCGAGAAAATGGCGCTGATGGAAGTTCGCGAACGGCAGGTGCTGCGTCGCGGCGATTTCAGCTATCTCAGCCCGGAGGTGCAGGAGACATTCACGATTGACGCCACGCTCTATGATCTCGTGCGCGCCTTTTCCGACATCATGAAGACTGCCACCGAGCAGGTCACGCACGGCGTCGAGAATTTCGAGTTGTCGATTGAAGATCAGGTCGAGTACATCCTCGGCATCCTGGAAACACGGGAAGAAACCACTTTGACCGAACTCGTGCTCGAAAACCAGCGCCGCATCTACTATGTCGTTACATTTCTGGCGTTGCTCGAGCTTGTGAAACTACAGCGCATCGCGGCCCGGCAGCATCAGCATTTTGGGGAGATCTATGTCCGAAGAATCTAAGCCGCTGGGTTATACTGAAGAAGAAGTCTGCCTGATCGAAGCGATTCTGTTTTCGTCGCCGCGTCCGGTGCCGCTAAACGAACTCAAGAAAGCAATCGGTTCGCGCCATAAAGGCGGCGTCAAAGGCATCGTCGACAAGCTCAATGAACGATACGCAGCCGGCGCCCACAGTTTCCGCATTCGCGAGATCGCCGGCGGCTTTCAGTACTACCTGATTCCCGATTACGCCGTGCAGGTCGAGAAGTATTTTTCTGTCCAACGTGACCGGCGCTTGACTCCGGCCGGTCTCGAAACTCTGGCCATCATCGCCTACAAGCAGCCGATCACCAAAGGCGAAATCGAACAGATTCGCGGCGTTGCCGCCGACGGCGTGGTGGCGACTTTGCTTGAACGCAAGCTGATCAAACCCGCCGGGCGAGCCGATAAAGTCGGCAAACCGCTGCTCTACGGGACGAGCGCAAAATTCCTTGAATACTTCGGTATCAACAGCCTCGCCGAACTGCCGCGTCTCACTGAATTGGCGAAACCGAAATCGCATCCCGATGGTCAACCTGAGCTGCAGTTGATTTCAGCGTCGGAAACGGACGACGACGAGACGACCGATGTCGAAGCGCTGCCGGGCATAGCGATCGCCGAGGGAGCCGATTTCGCAGACGAGCCACTGCTCGCCGATGACGACTCCGCCGAAGACCCAGATCAGTCCGGATCATAATCTTGCGCCTGAATCGTTATCTCTCGCTTTGCGGTGTTGCCTCGCGACGTGCCGCCGACCAATTGATCGTTGACGGCAAAGTTTCAGTCAATGGGGAAGTCATCACCAAGCTCGGGACGGTCATCAACGAACTCATCGACGATGTCAAAGTCAACGGCAAGCTTATCGAGCGCGCGCCTGAGCACGTGTATGTAGCTCTCAATAAGCCAAGGGGATACATCGTTACCTTAAAGGATGACTTCGGGCGCAAGACGATTCAGGGATTGCTTAGAGGCATCAAACAGCGCGTTTACCCGGTTGGCCGGCTCGACCTCGACTCGGACGGCCTGCTGCTGCTGACCGATGACGGAGAACTTGCGTTCCGTCTGGCGCACCCCAAATACGGCGTCAAGAAACTCTACCGCGTCCGCGTCCGCGGCAAAATGCAAAACGACGATCTGCGCCATTTTCACGGCGGCATCGCCCTCGAGGACGGCCATGTCGCGCGCGCCAAAGTCAAGATTCTTGATCAAGACGAACGCAGCACGATAGTCGCGGTCGAACTGCAGGAAGGCCGCAAGCGCGAAATTCGCCAGATGTGCAAGATCGTCGGCTTCCCGGTGATCACGCTCACCCGTGTTCGCTTCGACGAAATCAATCTCGGCACCCTCGAACCCGGCAAATGGCGCTACCTCACCAGCCAGGAACTCTCCAAGCTCAAACGCAAAGTCGGCTTGTCGTAGACCGTGATTAGCCGGCAATCAGGAAGCGACTCCCTTCATTCCAACGCCGGCGACTTCTGCAAGCGGGCTTGATCGTAATTCCCATCTTCGACGCCGGCTGAAACCGGTTCGCGTATAGGGCGCAATGACACTCGACTCTTCACTTCGTTCATAGTGACCGACGGAGAGACTTCTTCAATGGTCCTTTATACTGCGACAGACCGATCGAACACTCAAGATATAGCGTGGTCGTTCGCAGCATCGGACCTTGTGGGTTGGCCTCACTTCTACTCATGCCGATTGTCGGTTCTTAACTCGGCCCCGGCGCTCCAACTCAAGGCAAAGCGCTTGCGTAAACAGCGACAGTAGACTAAATGGATGCAGTAAAAAGCATCGGAGTTCAACTCGACACCGCGACGTTGGGACAGTCAGGGCGCGTGATCGGATATTGAAGGATTATTCCCAGGCGCCGTACAGTGCTTAGCTATGGAGAAGATGCTAAACTTGCTAAAGTCTCCCGAGTTGGCGTATGTCCTTCTCATCTTTTGCCTCTTCGTCGTGCCCAAATTCCTCCAGCGGTTTCGGGTCCCGTCGGCGATCACCAACTTCGGCCTCGGGATGATCGCCGGCATGGTGCTCAACCTTTTTCACCACGACCAAACCATTTCTCTGCTCGCAACCTTGGGCATCGTAGCGTTGTTCCTGCACGCGGGGTTTGATGTCAACATCGCTGATCTCCGTCGTGACTCCCGCATCCTGATCCAGCACCTGATCTTCATGATCGCGCTGCTTTTTGTCGCGGTCATGCTGCTGTACCACTTATTGGCGCTCGAAATCCGCCCGGCAATCTTACTTGCGCTCGCGTTAGTAACGCCGTCCACCGGATTTATCCTTGACTCCCTTCACACCTTTGGCCTCGCTGCGGAAGAGCAGAATTGGGTCAAGACCAAAGCCATCTCTGCCGAATTGCTGGCGTTGGTGGGAATGTTCTTCACCCTGCAATCGGCATCGATCACAACCTTTCTGATTTCGGTCGCCGTCGTTCTGATTCTAACGCTACTGATTCCGATGTTCTTCAAATTCTTCGCAAAGAAAATCGCTCCGTACGCGCGCAACTCGGAATTTGCCTTTGTCATCATGTTGGCCATCGTCTGTGCCACCGTTACGCGCATCATCGGCGTCTACTACCTCGTCGGCGCCTTCGTCGTGGGAATGGTGACTACCCGATATAAGTCGATGTTCCCCAACCAGGAGTCCGATCGCTTGCTCCATTCCATTGAGCTGTTCGCTTCCTTCTTCGTCCCGTTCTACTTCTTCAAGAGCGGCGCGACCTTGTCCGCCGGCGATTTTGGCCCGAGCGCCTGGATGATCGCGACGGTCTTTATCTTTCTCGCCATCCCTGCGCGCGTTATTGTCGTCGTCGCGCATCGACGGTTTGCGCTCGCCGAGCCGATTCGCAAGGCGCTGAGAGTAGCGGTCCCCATGCTGCCGACTTTGATCTTCACCCTCGTGCTTGCCCAGATTCTGCGCGACGAATTTGCGATCAGCGATGCGATTTACGGCGCGCTGGTTATTTATGCGGTGGTTTCAAGCATCCTGACCTCTTTGGTCTTTCGCTCGCCCGAGCCGAACATCGAAGATGACATGCTGCAGCGGTAGCGATAACCCATCCCCTTGCGGCTTAAGCCGGCTCAAGGCGTATCGAGGGAGGGTACTATCTCCGGGGCAGAGTCGAAGGTGTCGTCGCGCCCCCTTGGGGCATGGCATTTTCAAACCAAATCTTCGTAAGACAAGCTCACTTGGAGCTTGACGTGTCCGAGCTGCGTAGGTCAAGCCCTCTTGGGCTTGACATACGCGCATGAGGGGCGGGTTTCTTATGCGACACGCCGCGGTCGAGCCAAAACTTACTTCGGTCTTGTCGGTGCAGAATTGAGTGGCGCGCCAACGGGGATATCGCAGCGATGACCCGGCTGACCATGCGGCGGATTCATGCCGGGTGCAGTCGCTGTTACGGTCGGCTGCGCCTGGACAGTCGGCTGTGAGCCGGCCGGCGGCGTGGCACGCGGACCGGCGGGCGAATTGAGTGGCGCGCCAACGGGGATATCGCAGCGATGACCCGGCTGTCCGTGCGGAGGGTTCATGCCGGTCGCCGTTGTGGACTGGTTGGCAATCACGGGCTGAGCCGTGGTTGGGTTGGCCGCCGGGTCAGGGGTGACCTGCTGTGATTGAACAGTAGCCGGGGCAGCCTGTGTCGCCGGAGATTTCGAACTCGGATTTTCGGGCGATGATTTATTGCAGGCCATCGCCAAGGCCACAAAGAGAGCGACAGCCAGTATGCTCAAGCGCTTCATCAAGAACCTCATGCTTTCCGTTCGTAGGTCAAGCCCTCTCGGGGCTTGACAATTCCAAGTTGAAGTCACGCCCCAAGAGGGCGTGACCTATTAATCTGACAGACCGTCAGGACAGAGTCCTGACGGCGCAATCATCGTTCCGCGATTCCTGCGCGGTCAGGATTCCCTTCCTGACCGCTGCACTTCGATGTTACGTGTGTGAAATCGTTTAGTATCCAAGAGAGAGCCACCCAACATCCAAATCTACCAATTGATCTCCAGAACCAGCATAGGCTCTCGCGCTTGAATATTGCCACTCTTCGGCGCTCAAGCACAGCCCGGCGCGCACGGGATTAAAGTGTATGTATTCGATTTTCTGACGGATAGTCTCCTCGTTTATGAGCACAAGAGAGTCGAAGCGCGGCTTCCAAAGGACTGCGTCAGGCGAAGGTTCTGTCTCCGCGGCGTTTCGCAGGCGTTCGATCAATCCATGCAGTCCCAATCGGATAAGCTGATCCCGTATGTTTCTTGACGTGTATCGTTTCAAGTTCCCAATTATCAGCGAGATTGACTTCTCTTGGTTTCGATTCAGAATCAAATGAAAGTGATTAGGCATTACGACCCAAGCGATCAGTCGGTAATCTCCGCGTTCTTGGCCGAATCGAAGGCAATCCACGAAAACGTCTCGCGCTTGCGAGACTTCGAAGACAGGAATGAAACCAACGACAGTAGAGGTTACGAAGTGCAATCCGCCGTGCACATCGTAAACGTCTCGATTCCGACTTCTCATATTATTCGACCTCGCCAGCACCGTCAGGACAGGAGTCCTGACGGCGCAATCTTCGATCTGCGCCCCGTGCGTGGTCGGGATTCCCATCCCGACCGAATTTCCAACCCGTCAGGACAGGAGTCCCGACGGCGCGTTGCGCGCGCTTC
>CAZTYE010000013.1:0-89185 GCA_964617645.1 uncultured Ignavibacteria bacterium | reverse complement strand
ACCGAATTTCCAACCCGTCAGGACAGGAGTCCCGACGGCGCGTTGCGCGCGCTTCACTGAAGCGCGGTCAGGATTCCTATCCTGACCGAACTTCCAACCCGTCAGGACGGAGTCCTGACGGCGCGTTGCGCGCGCTTCGCTGAAGCGCGGTCAGGATTCCTATCCCGACCGAATTTCCAACCCGTCAGGACAGGAGTTCCGACGGCGCGTTGCGCGCGCTTCGCTGAAGCGCGGTCAGGATTCCTATCCTGACCGAATCTCCAACCCGTCAGGACAGGAGTCCTGACGGCGCAATCTTCGTCCTGCGCCCGTGCGTGGTCGGGATTCCCATCCCGACCGAGTTTGAAAATCCGTCAGGACGGAGTCCTGACGGCGCGTTGCGCGCGCTTCGCTGAAGCGCGGTCAGGATTCCTATCCTGACCGAATCTCCAACCCGTCAGAACAGGAGTCCTGACGGCGCATTGCGCGCGCTTCGCTGAAGCGCGGTCAGTATTCCTATCGCGGCTCACCCTACCGCCGCTTCGCCACCTTTCTCGAGGCGGGGCGTTTGGCGGCGACTTTCAGGCGCGCCGTCGTCGGCTGTTTGCGCGCATGCGTCAGGATGAATTGGTCGGTCGCCTTGCGGGCGTCGTCATCGAAATACTGCACCGGCGGCGACTTCATGAAATAGGAAGACGGCGCTTCCAGCGCGGAGGAAATCTTGTTCTCGATCGCCAGCTTGCAGCAGCGCACAGCGTCGATCACCACGCCCGCCGAGTTCGGCGAATCCCAGACTTCCAGCTTCATTTCGAGATTGAGCGGCACGTCGCCGAAAGTGCGGCCTTCCATGCGGATATACGCCCACTTGCGGTCGGAGAGCCACGCCACATAATCGGACGGGCCGATATGCACGTTATCCTCGCCGAGTTCGTAATCGAGCTGGCTGGTGACGGCGTTGGTTTTGGAAATCTTCTTGGACTCGAGGCGGCTGCGCTCGAGCATATTGAGGAAATCGGTATTGCCGCCGACATTAAGCTGGCTGGTGCGCTCAAGTTTGACCCCGCGCTCGCGGAACAGGCGGGTCATCACGCGATGCGTGATCGTCGCGCCGACCTGCGATTTGATATCATCGCCGATAATCGGCAGGCCTTTTTTCTCGAAACGGGCGCGCCAGTACTTCTCGCGGGCAATGAATACGGGGATGCAGTTGACAAACCCGCAACCGGCTTCCAAGACTTGCTCGACATACCACTTCGTGGCTTCTTCCGAGCCGACGGGCAGATAGTTGACCACTACATCCGTGCCGGTATCTTTGAGCGCCTTGGCGACATCGACGGCATCACCGGGGGCTTTTTTGATAATCTTGGAAAGGTAATATCCCAGCCCGTCGTGCGTCATTCCGCGCAGAACCTTGACACCGGTCTTCGGCACGCTCGAGAACTTGTAGGTATTGTTCGGCTTAGTGAAAATCGCGTCGGCTAAGTCCTTGCCGACTTTGTTGGCGTCAATATCGATCGCGCAGGAAAACTCGATGTCGCGGATATGGATGCCGCCGAGGTTGACATGCATCAGTCCCGGGATGAAGTCGGTGTCCTTGGCGTTCTTGTAATACTCGACGCCCTGAACGAACGACGAGGCGCAATTGCCGACGCCGATAATGCCGACCCGCACTTTACTGCTCATGAATCATAACTCCTGTATAGATTGAACCAGATACACTTCTACCCATGTATGGAGGATTTCCCGCCATAAGAGGAACAGTTTAACAGACTTTGAAGTCGAGGTCAAGGCGAAGTTGGGGGACTGGCTTCAAGCGTCAAAGCCATTCACCCTCTCCCCGATCCCTTCTCCCTCACAGGGAGAGGGGCAGGGGTGGGGGTCGGTGCGTGACATCCGATTTCACTTGTGCGCCAACCGAATCGCGCTTTTAGTTGTGGCCATGGATAAGGAGCTTCTCAAGCGCAGCTACTTCTTTCAGGAATTGGACCCGAGCGAATTCGCGGCGCTCGCGGAGATCGTACAACTACGGCGCGTGGATGCCGACGCCGTGCTCTTTTTCGAAGGCGACCCGGCAACGGGCTTCTTCGTTCTGCTTTCCGGGCGCGTGCGCATTTACAAATCGGCGCCGGATGGCAAAGAACTAACGCTTCACGTCATCACACCGGGGCAGATGTTCGCCGAAGCCGCGATTTTTCGCGGCCAGACATTTCCGGCCAACTGCATGGCGATGGATGACTCGGAGGTCGTGTTTATCCCCAAAGAACCTTTTCTGCAGCTTATCACGCACTTCCCGAACATCTCGCTGAAGATTATCGCCGGGCTCTCCCGTTGGCTGCGCGAATTCGCCGGCAAACTGGAAGACCTCTCGCTGCGCGAAGTTTCGGCACGATTGGCGGCGTACCTTCTCAAACAATCGCGCCGCGCCAAATCACCGACAGTGAGATTGTCGATTTCCAAAGCCGCGCTCGCAACCGAGCTTGGGACGATCAGCGAAACGCTCTCCCGTAATCTCAAGAAACTAAGAGACTTAGAGATAATTGCCGTCGACGGCAGCACGATCGTCATCCGCGATCAACCCCGCCTTGAAGCCGCCGCCGACGGTGAAAAAATCTGACGTCCCTTGACCTAAATCAAAGACTCATTCAGGCCATTTTCCGATCCTGCCAATGAACGGGGCAGAGACGGATTCTGGTCGGATGAGTGTTTGGCAACTTGTTTTCACAAACTATCGGGAGGGTTTCATGAAGCATTGTTTTGGTTGGTTGATCGCGCTGGTCGCTTTTACCGCGACAATGCCGGCTTCGGCGCAGGAGTGCATCAATTGTCACAAGCAAGAGACGCCGGGAATCGTCCACGACTGGCAGACCAGCAAGCACGCGCAGAACGGCATCGACTGCACGGTCTGTCACGGTGAAGAGCACAAATCGGCGACAGATGTCGCCAAAGTGAAAATTCCCACGCCGCAAACCTGTGAGCAATGTCACGCCGATCAGGTCGCGCAGTTCTCTAAGGGCAAACACTCAATGGCCTGGGCCGCCATGAACGCCATGCCGACGATCCACTGGCAGCCGATGGAACTGATCGACGGCATGAAAGGCTGCGGCGGTTGCCACAAGATCGGTCTCAAATCTGAAGACGACATTAAGAAGCTCGACGCCGAAGGGTCCGGATTCGGGCGCGCTTCCTGTGACGCTTGCCATACGCGACATACATTCTCGGTCGAGGAAGCCAAGCAGCCGGAAGCCTGCCAGACCTGCCACATGGGATTCGATCACCCGCAATGGGAAATGTACTCGTCGTCCAAGCACGGCGTTCGCTACGGTCTGAAACGCGACGGCGTTTTACATGAAAATTCATCGGCCCCAACTTGTCAAACCTGCCACATGCCGGATGGCAATCATGAGGTCAACACCGCGTGGGGTTTTCTTGCAGTGCGCTTACCAATGCCGGAAGACAAGGACTGGGCAGCTGACCGGGCGACAATCCTGCAGGGGTTAGGCGTTCTTGACCCGAACGGCCAGCCGACGGCGCGTCTGGATGTAGTCAAGGCCGCCAATGTCGCGCGCCTGACTCAGGAAGATTGGCAAGCGCAGCGCGACAAGATGATCAAGGTCTGCTCCGATTGCCACTCGTCGAACTTCGCCAAAGCGGAGTTGGAAAAGGGCGACCAGATGATTCGCCAGGCCGACAAGCTGATGGCCGAAGCGATCCGCATCATCGCCGGTCTTTATCAGGACAATGTAATTCCGAAACCGGCGAGCTACGCGCACGCCTTCCCGGATCTGTTGACCTTCCATGATGCGCCGACGCCGATTGAGAATCGCTTGTTAGTGATGTTCCTCAAACACCGCATGCGCGCCTTTCAGGGGACATTCCATAACAACCCGGATTACGCCCTCTGGTACGGCTGGAGCGAGATGCAACAGGATTTGACGGAGATCAAGCACGAAGCCGAGGTGCTTCGCGCCGCCCATAAGTAGGTGACTTGTGATCGCGCCCTTCAGGGGCAAGGTTAGTCTTGCCCCTGGATCGCGTCGGAGCGCATGACAATGCGCCCACCATTCGAAATGAAATGATGAGTCTATGAATATCGAGCAATTGACATCAACGAAACCCAAGGTGACGAAGAACCGGCAGAAATCGCTCCAACCTTGGCGTCTCACCGTACAGATCGCGTTCGCGCTGCTCTGCGTTTGGATCGGCGTGGAGATGCACTTCTTCGTCAAGTATCTCGAATCGGGCGGCGCAGCGACATTCGTAGAACGTCCTCCGGGTGTCGAAGGGTTCCTGCCGATTTCATCGTTGATGAGCCTGTACTACTTTGTGCACTCGGGCGAGATTCATCCGGCACATCCCGCAGGCCTCTTCATCCTGATCGCGATCGTTCTGATGTCACTGGTCTTTGGCAAAGCCTTCTGCTCGTGGCTTTGTCCGGTCGGATTGATTTCGGAAACGCTTGGCGACCTCGGACAAAAGATCTTCCGTCGCAAGATCGCCATGCCGCGGTGGCTCGACTGGCCTCTGCGCAGTCTCAAGTATCTGCTGCTGGCGTTCTTTCTCTACGCCATCTTCTTCGCGATGAGCGAATTGGCGCTCCGGGCGTTTCTCGACAGCCCATATAACATCGTTTCCGACATCAAAATGTATTACTTTTTTGCGCAGATATCGCAGTTCTCATTGATCGTAATCGGCGCGCTGATCTTGCTGTCGATTCCATTTCGCGGATTCTGGTGTCGCAACTTGTGCCCTTACGGCGCACTGCTGGGTGTCCTCGGACTTCTGTCGCCGCACAAGATCAAGCGTAATCCTACCAGTTGCATCGACTGCGGCAAGTGCGCGCTCAAGTGTCCGTCGTTCATCAAAGTTGACAAGATCAATACCGTCCTCTCCGACGAGTGCACCTCCTGCATGGAGTGCGTGGATGTTTGCCCCGTCGCCGATACGCTCGAAGTCAAGTCATTGGTCACAAGACGAAAGGTCAACAAACGCTGGGTCGGAATCGCGACCGTCGCGATATTCTTACTTGTCACCGGCGCCGCATTGCTGACCGGCTACTGGCGCAATCAAGTCACTACTCAAGAGTACTTGCGCCATCAACAAAACTTGCACGGCTATGGTCATCCGACCGATACGCAAGGACTCAGAGATATGGGCAATCAGAATCAACGTTAGGAATCGAGGAAAATCAATATGAGTGAACTAATCAACAATGCCCAACAGCGAAAGGGCGTGCTCAAACATCTGATATTGCGACTTCACGAGGGCGAAACCGCCGACGCAGTTCGGGCGCAACTTCTCAAGCTGCTCGGGCAGGTGCCATACGAGGAAGTCGTCGCCGTCGAGAAAGAGCTACTCGAAGAGGGTCTGCCGCTCACTGAAATTCTCAAGATGTGCGATTTGCACTCGCAGGCGATGAAAGGCGCTCTCGACACATCTCACGCCAAAGTTCCGCCGGCGGGACATCCGGTCGACACGTTCATCAAAGAAAATCGTGCCATCACTTGGGAACTCGAAGGTCTCGGCCGGCAATTCTCCATTCTCAACGCAAGTTCCGACCAGGCTGCCGCCAATGAGGCGCTCCTGCAGGCGCAACGGCACTTTCATGCGCTCACCGACATCGATAAGCACTATCGACGCAAAGAGAACCTCGTTTTCCCGTTTCTCGAGAAACACGGCATCGAAGGCCCGCCGAAAGTCATGTGGGGAAAGGACGACGAAATTCGCGAGAAACTCCGCGCTGCGGTTGAGACGTTCGAGCACACGGCTGGTGCCACCATCGACGAAGCCCGCACCTTGATCGATCTCGTTTACCATCCGGCGTCGGAAGCCATCGCCGACATGATCTTCAAGGAGGAGAACATCCTCTTTCCCATGTGCCTCGACACGCTCACTGAGGCCGAATGGTGGCAGGTCTATCAACAGAGTCTTGAGATTGGCTATTGCCTCTACGATCCGACTGAAGAATGGCAACCGAGCGGCGTTGAACCGCAACCGGTCGAGCACGCTGCCGCCGACGGCAAGGTTCAGCTTCCGTCCGGCAGCCTCACTACGACCGAACTGAACGCGATACTCAATACCATTCCGTTCGATTTGACCTTCGTCGACAAGGACGATACGGTGAGGTACTTCACGCAAGGCCGTGAACGAATTTTCGACCGCAACCGCGCCATTTTGGGGCGCAAAGTGCAACTCTGCCATCCGCCGCATAGCGTGCATATTGTGCAAAAGATCATCGACGATTTTCGTTCCGGGCGCGCCAATCGCGCCCCGTTTTGGATTGAACTTAAAGGCCGCTTTATTCACATCGAATATTTCGCGCTGCGCGACAAGCAGGGCGAATATCTCGGCACGCTTGAAGTGAGCCAGGACCTGACCGAAAAACGCGCGCTTAATGGCGAGCAGCGTCTACTCTCGTACGCAAAGGACTAAAGGTGAAATCATGGCAAGCGAACAAGAAAACTTGACTATTACTCCCGATACTCGAATCGGACCGCTGCTCGACCGCTATCCGCAATTGGAAGCGCCGTTGATGAAGTTATCCCCGGCCTACGCCAAGCTCAAAAATCCGCTGCTGCGGAAAACGATTGCGAAAATCGCCACGCTGCAGCAGGTGGCCAAAATCGGCGAGGTGCCGCTGGGCGATTTGATTAACACGCTGCGCTCAGAACTCGGCATCGAAGTGCAATGGCGGAGCAGTGATAAATCGAACGCCGCCAGCGGTCGACCCGATTGGCTCAAGTCGGGCAAGGTCGCGATGTCGCTCGATGCGATTCCGATGCTCGAAGCGGGCGAACATCCGCTCGGCCGGGTGATGAGCGAACTGCAGCAGCTCGAAGCTGGGGAAGTGTACGAATTGATTACGCCGTTCGTTCCGGCGCCATTGTTGGATGCCGTGACCAAGAAGGGCTATCAGGTCTTCTCGGAAAAACAGCCAGATGGCCGTGTACGTTCCTACTTTTGCCTCAACCAGTTCGAGGTTTGAGCACCGCTGACCTTCGCGACGCCTTCCAGCACCGTCGCTGAGTTAATGTAACCGGTGACGCACAATTGTGATTGCTCTCGACTGATCTTTTGATTAATCTTCGCGTTATTCAAAACGTTCCGAGACGTCCGGCTTCTCGATTTCTAAGAGGTATTTTCATGATCCAATCTCTGAAGCGTTGGCTCATTCTGTCAGCAGCCGCGCTGATCGTCGGGGCCGCGGCTTTCGCCGCCGACTCTTTCCAGTCGACCAATCCCTCGCAGGGCATTCGTGACAAAAGCCCAACTTACATCGCGTTTACTAACGCGCAAATTGTCGCCGCGCCGACGGTTTCTTATCCTAACGGTACGCTTGTCATAAAGGACGGTCGAGTGGTGGATATCGGCCCGGCGGTTGTCGTTCCCAGGGATGCTCAAGTGATTGACCTTTCCGGGCGCATCATCTATCCGGCATTCATCGAGCCATATTCCAATTACGGAGTCGAGAAGCCCCAACGCGCGCGTCGCCAATGGGGTGGCGACGGACCGAATTACTATGCCGAGCGGCAGGGCGCCGATGCCTGGAACGACGCGATTCGCGCCGAACACAACTGGGTCGAGTCCTTCAAGCCCGATGCCGCAGAATCCAAAGAACTAATGAAAGCCGGCTTCGCCGTCGCGCAATCGTGCAGACTCGACGGCATCTTTCGCGGCCGCGGGTTCGTCGCGCTGCTCGGAGACGGTGCGGCCAACGACCTGATCTTGAATCCAACCGCGGCGCAATTTATGTCGTTTGATAAAGGCACCTCGAAGCAAGACTATCCAAGTTCGCAGATGGGCTCGATCGCGTTGATCCGCCAGGCATGGTACGATGCCGAATGGTATACCAAGGCGCAGGCGGCATTTGCCAAGAATCCGAGTCAGACGATGCCGGAATTCAATCGCTCGGTGGCGGCGATTGCGGCGGCCAAAGGCTCCAGCATCGTTTTCGATCCCGATGATGACTTGTCGTTGCTGCGCGCCGACAAGATCGCCAGAGAATTCGTGCTGAAACACGTTTATCTCGGCAGTGGATATGAATACGGGATCATCAAAGACGTAAAGGCCACCGGCGCTTCGTTGATCCTCCCCGTGAATTTCCCGAAGCCTCCCTATGTCAAGACGCCGAACGACGCCCTTGATGTTTCGCTCGCGGATCTGCGTCATTGGGAATGGGCGCCGCTGAATCCGAAAATCGTCGCCGAGAATCAGATTGAATTTGCGTTCACGTCGGCAAAACTCAGGGACCGGAGCGCAATGCTCAAGAAAGTGCGCGCGGCGATCAAGCGCGGTCTACCCAAGACGACGGCATTGGCGGCGCTGACGACCGTGCCGGCTCGTTTGTGCGGTGTCGATAAGTATGTCGGGACGCTGGAGAAAGGGAAGTTCGCCAACTTCATCGTCTGCGACAAGGATCCGCTTGCCGAGGACGCGATGATTTTCAACGTTTACGTCGCCGGCAAGGATAACAAGCTGCAGGATTACCCGCGTCATGACATTCGAGGCGACTACAAGCTCAGTTGGGACAACAAGAGCTTCGACCTCAGTGTAACCGGCAAAGTCACACGGCCGTCGGCGAACATCAAGTTGGGCGACAAAGAGACCAAACTCGACGACCTCAACACCGACGGGAACCTGCTGCAGTTTACTCTCAAGCTCGATACTCTCGAATCCGGCGTCTATCGATTTTCGGGTCGGCGTAGCGGCAATGACTTTATCGGCGATGTGGCTTTGCCTTCCGGAAACCTCATTGACTGGAAGGCCGCCTTCGTCGCGATGTACGACGAAAAAGCCGATACGCTCAAGAAGAAGGGCCGTGGCGGCGCAAAGCCGTCGGAACAGGACGGCGACCGAGAAGATGACGACGACACTACCCTGATTGCCAAATTGACCTTCCCCAATCGCGCCTATGGCCCGAGTTCGCTTCCCGCCGTCGAAAATGTATTAATCAAGAACGCCACGATTTGGACATCGGAGAGCGAAGGAATTCTGGAGAACACTGATCTACTGGTTACGAACGGCAAGTTTGCGCAGATCGGCAGAGGCCTTGCGGCGCCGGCGGGAGCGCGCGTCATCGATGCCGCCGGAAAGCATGTGACGGCAGGAATCATCGACGAGCACTCGCACATCGCCATTTCGCGCGGCGTCAACGAGGGCACGCACGCGGTATCGGCTGAAGTGCGTATCGGCGACGTTCTCAACCCGGAAGATATCAGCATTTACCGCACGCTGGCGGGCGGTGTAACGATGTCCCAGCTTCTTCACGGTTCGGCAAACCCCATCGGCGGCCAAGCGCAGGTAATCAAACATCGCTGGGGCGTCGGTGCGGACGATCTCAAGTACGACGCGCCGCCGACGATCAAATTCGCGCTCGGCGAGAATGTCAAACAGTCCAATTGGGGCGATCGCATGACGGTTCGTTACCCGCAGACGCGACTGGGCGTCGAGACAATAATCAAAGACGAATTCACGACGGCACGCGAATACGAGGCCGCGTGGCGCAAGTACGGCACGCTGTCCAGCGCCGACAAACAAAGGACGGTTCCACCGCGCTACGACATTCGCCTCGAGACGGCACTGGAAATCCTGAACTCGAAGCGCTTCATCCATTGCCACTCTTATGTCTATCACGAAATCCTCATGCTCATGCGTCTGGCCGAACAATTCGGATTTAGGATTGGCACCTTCACGCACGTTCTCGACGGCTACAAAGTCGCCGATGAAATGCGCGAACACGGCGCTTGCGGCAATTCCTTCGCCGACTGGTGGGCGTACAAGTTCGAGGTCTACGAAGCGATCGCTTACAACGCATCGCTGATGGCGGAGAAAGGCGTGGTGACGGGAATCAACTCCGATGATGCCGAGATGGCGCGTCGCCTCAATCAGGAAGCAGGCAAGACAGTCCTCTACGGCAACACCAAGCCGGAAGAAGCGCTCAAGATGGTGACGATCAATCCGGCGATACAATTGAAAGTCGATGACCGTGTCGGCTCGATCAAGGTCGGCAAAGAAGCCGATTTCGTAATCTGGAGCGGACCGCCCTTGTCAACCTACAGCAAAGTCGAGCAGACTTGGGTCGATGGGCGAAATTATTTCAGCCTGGAGAAGGATTTGAAACTTCGAGCCGAAATCGCCGCCGAGAAAAACGCGCTGATCCAGAAGGTGCTCAAGCATGGCGGAGGCGAGCGATCGGATGACAATAGCGGCTACAAGCAACCCGAAAGAGACTGGCACTGCGAAGACACGTTCGACATTTGGGAGGCCATGCAATGAAGAGAATAACTTCCTACTCGCTTGCGGGGTTTATCATTCTTTTGTCGACGGTATTGCTTGCCAATCCCTTCGTGCCCGGCAAGAAGCAAGATCACCCGATATTGCTCAGAGGTGGTGACCTTTACACCGTCGCCGGTGGCGTGCAAACCCAAACCGATCTGCTCTTCGAGAACGGCCGTATTGTTCAAATCGGCAAGAACTTGACGGCGCCGCCAAACGCCGAGGTGATCAACGCCGCCGGAAAACGCGTTTATCCGGGCCTCATCGACGCCGCTTCAACGCTCGGTCTTACCGAGATCGGCGCGGTGCGGGCGACTAATGACATGAACGAGGTTGGAGATGTTACGCCCGAAGTGATCGCGCATATCGCCTACAACACCGATTCCGAGCTGGGGCCGACGGTTCGTTCGAACGGCGTCTTGCTCGCCTTGGTGGCGCCGCGCGGCGGCGTGATTAGCGGTCGCTCTTCGCTGATGAATCTCGATGGTTGGACCAAGGAAGATGCCGCCGAGAAGCTGGAAGTCGGGTTGCACATCAATTGGCCGCAGGCGGCGATCAGCACGGCGTGGTGGATGGAACAGACCCCGGAAGAGCAGAAAAAGCAGATGGCCGAACAGCGGGAGAATCTGCGCGCTGCGTTCCGCACAGCGCGGGCATACTATGACGCCAAGAAAGCCGGCACACTGACGGCGACCGATTTGCGCTGGGACGCGATGACCGGTGTGTTTGACAAGACAATGCCGGTATTCGTCAATGCCGATGACGTCCGTCAGATCGAAGAAGCAGTACACTTCGCCAAAGAGTTTGACGTTCGGTTGGTAGTTGTCGGCGGCAATGAGGCCTATCGCGCGGCGGCGCTGTTAAAAACCAATAATGTGCCGGTGATTCTCGGTCGAACGCACCGCACACCGCCGCGAGAGGACGATGACTACGATATCGGCTACAAGATGCCCAAATTGCTTGCCGATGCCGGGGTCAAGTTTTGCTTCTCATACAGCTATTCCGGATGGGCATCGCGATCTCTGCCGTTTCAAGCCGCACAAGCTGTGGCTTTCGGGCTTGATCCGGCAACGGCATTGCGTGCGCTGACATTGACCAGCGCCGAGATCCTCGGTGTTGACCAAGCTGTTGGTTCTCTTGAAGTCGGCAAGAAGGCTACGCTCATCGTTTCCGATGGCGACGTCCTTGATCCAATCACTAACCGCGTCACGCATGCGTGGATCGAGGGCCGCGTCGTCGGTTTGAACAATCGGCATAAGGCGCTCTACGAAAAGTATCGCCAGAAGGCCTATCCGGCTAAGTAACGCCGGTTTCGAACCGTTGACTTGAGCCCTTCGTCGGCCGGTCGGCCGCATCTAATCTCGCCGAGCCGTCAGGACCTTTTCCTGACGGCTCAGTCTTGAGCGCCGGTCGGTTGCTCGTTTGAATCTTGACTTACTGCGGTTCGCTTCGTATCTGACCACCGGCGCAATACTATGCTCAAGTCAAGACTTGTTCGCCACACTCTGCAGTTCCTCTTCATTGCTGCTCTGGCGTGGTACATGGCGCCGATCTTCGCCGATTCGGTGAGCAAGTTCCGCCTCGCGGATTGGACGATCAACTACTGGCTGCTCGCGGCATCGCTGCTGCTTATGCAGGTCGTGCTCTATGCCCAATCCGCTATCTGGTCGACGTTGGTCGGATTTTTCGGCAAAACGATCTCTTACAACAAAGCCTTCAAAATTGCCTATCTGGCTCAACTGGGTCGCTATCTGCCGGGACGCATCTGGCAGCTCTTCGGCATGATCTATCTGGCCGGAAAACAGGGCATCTCAAAGGAAGAGGCTACCGTTTCGTTTCTCTTAAGCCAATTGTTCGCGACGCCGCCGGGCCTCTTGATTGTTGTAGTTTACCTGTTCATGTTGGAGACGGCAGCGAAGTATCACAACTACATCGCGTTCGCTTGGATCGCCGTTGGTACCATGTTGGCGTTTATCGTCGTTTTTCTAAAACCGGCTTGGTTTCGTGCCTGTATCAATTTTGCGGTGCGTTTGTTGCGCCAGACACCGGTGGAGTTTCGCCTCGAGAAAAAGCTGGGTTTGCAGGTGCTGTTCTTTTACTTTGTCACCTGGAATTTGTACGGCGTCAGTTTCTATCTCTTCCTCAAATCGATCCTGCCCGGATACGATTTTGGATTGATCGAGATCATTGGCGCATGGACATTAGCGTATCTGGTCGGATACTGGGCGATCGTGCTTCCCGCCGGTATCGGCGCCCGCGAGGCGGCATTGATCATACTGCTCGCGCCGATCATCGGTGCTGACCGCGCTGGTATTGCTGTTATCGGCGCGCGTTTGTGGTCAATGGTTGGAGAAGTGATCTGTACACTACTGGCGTGGCGGGTGAAATAGTGAGCAACGGCTGGTCGCTCGGCACTGAATCCAACCCACTTCAGCGGGTGGAACAGCGAGCAAAGGAACAGTTGGCCGCAAAGTCCCACGCTGTATGGGTACTTAGCCCTGCACCATTGCGCCTGGGCGCCGCAAATATTGTAGGGTGTGTGATACGGCTACGCCGACGAAATCGTGAGCGGAAATGGTAAAACGAAAAACGCAATCAGAACGGTCGGAAGCGCGGCCGGACTTTCTTCGGCAGCTTGAAGACAACAAGAACTTTTTCTGGTTCTATGCCGGCGCGACGCTGCTCTTCACCTTGATTCTGTTTCACAAGTTCGTGTTTTCCGGGGCCGGGCAGATGCTCTACGGTTCCGATACGATTCAGGCGGGCGTGTTCTGGCGCACCTATGTTACCGATCACTTTCAGCAGATCGGCGCCTGGCTGCCGCTGAATCCGCCGGTCTGGAATCCGTTCCTGTTCGGCGGTTTGCCGCCGGTTGACGCTTTTCACGGCGATATCTTTTATTTGCCGACTTTCATTCTCAAAGAACTCTGGCCGGTGCAGGAGATCTACAAGCCGATGGGCTGGGGTTTGGTGCTCCATGTCTATCTTGCGGGACTCTTCGCTTACACCTGCGCTCGTGGATTCGGTCTGTCGCGTCTGGCATCGGCGTTCGCCGGCGTCTCGTACATGTTCTCCGGTTATCTAATCTCGTTGGTTGCCCCGGGGCACGACGGTAAAATGTTTGTCACGGCGCTATTCCCTCTGGCCTTTCACTTCCTCAATCGCGGTATGGGGACACGCCAACTCAAGTGGTTTCTCGGCCTTGGTCTGACCATCGCGTTCATCATTCTGACGCCGCATCCGCAAATGGCTTACTTCAGCCTCTGGGCGTTGGGACTGTTCTTCCTGTATCGCGTTGTGTTCATGTTCAAGGACAAGATTGGCGTCATCAAGATCACTTTGTCAACGGCGATGTTCGTCTTAGCGGTGGTGATCGGGCTGTTTGGCTCGGCAATCCAGATGTGGCCGAGTTACAAGTACATCGTCGAGTTTTCACCGCGCGCCGGCGAGGGCTCCGAAGGTCGCGGCGGATACGAGTGGGCGACCTCGTGGTCGATGCACTGGGAGGAAGCCATCGGCCAGTTCATTCCGCTGTTCCACGGCGTCGACGACCGCAAGGATGAAGGCGGCTACTGGGGCCGAAATGCTTTCAAGGACAATACCGAGTACGCCGGGTTCTTTCCGTTCTTCTTCGGGATTTTGGCCGTCATCCTCTGGCGCAATCGCGAAACCTGGTTCTTGCTCGGGCTTGGTATCTTGGCGCTGATATATGCTTTAGGCGACACGACGCCGCTGTTCCGCATCTTCTACGAGCTTGTGCCCAACGTCAAGAAGATGCGCGCACCGTCGATGATCATGTTTTTGTTTTCGTTTGCGTTCTGCATGCTCGCGGCTTACGGCATCGACGCGCTGGCGCGGTTGCGCAGTGAGAAAAAGGGAGCGACCACGGCGTCTCTCAATAAGTGGCTAATGATCATTGCGGGCGTAATTACCGCCAAAGCGCTGTTGTTTACCATTTCCGGCGAGTCGATGATGCGGGTCTACACCTCGATTTTCTACTCCGGAATCTCCCCCGACAACGCGCAAACGATGGTCGGCACGCTCCCGACAATCAAGATCAGTTTATGGCTCATCGCCGGGCTTTTCTGGCTGGTCGTCTGGCTGATTCGCGGCTTTACGCAAGGAAGCTTTGGGCGGATCGCGCTCGTGATTTTCACCTTTGCATCGCTCGTCGATCTCTGGCGGGTCGATTTCCGCTTCATCGAAATCGCCAATTTCAGCCAGTATTTTCCGGGTCTGCCGGTTGTGGCACGTTTTAAACTCGAAGAGGCGCCGTTCCGAATCATGGATCTCACACGGCGATCTTTCTCCTCCAAGAACTATTTCGCGATGAGCGGCGTTGAGCAAATCGTTGGCTACCACGGCGCTCAACTGAAGTCGTTTGACGAATTCGTGGGCGGGCTTGCTTATAAGAATCTCTTCTCTGAGCAGGGCCTGAATTTGCGAACGCTGCAATTGACCAACACCCGCTATATTGTGCTCGACCGCGGCACGGCATTCCCGGAAGCCAATGGAATCAGGAAATTCTACGACAATGAGGTTGCAGTATATGAGCTTCCGGAAGTGCTGCCGCGCGCCGTTGTTTATCACGATTATACGATCGGCGCCAGAGATCAAAGCGATCTTGATACGTTGCTCAACGCAGCGTTTCCGTTCCGATCCCGGGTGATTCTCTACGATGAGCCCGAATATCGTCCGACAGCGCCGCCAGCCGACGCGAACGAGACGATCGAAATTGTCGAACGCGGCATGGAAAAACAAGTCTACAAGGCTTCACTCGCCGCTCCGGGGATCCTCTTTATCTCCGAGAACTATTTCCCGGCCTGGAAAGTAAAAGTCAATGGTGGAGACAGGAAACTGCACTTGGCGAATCACACCTTCAGAGCGGTGTCGCTCGATGCCGGTGTCAGCGAAGTCGAGATCTACTATGATTGGCCGAGATTCGAAACCGGCCGATCGGTGACGGTGTTTACCTTTATTGGCTCGTTGCTGGCGCTGGCGGCATGTGTGGTGGTGGAACGGAAATCCAAAGGATCTGAGGTTTGAGCGAACGCGCGCTGGTCTTGCTGCCGACCTACAACGAAAAGGATAATGTCGAGAAGATCACGGCGCAAATCGTCGCGGTTGATCCGCGCCTCGAAGTCCTGATCATCGACGATAATTCGCCCGACGGCACCGGCCAAATCGCCGATCGTCTCGCGGCGGCGAATCCCCGCGTAAAGGTATTGCACCGCGAGAAAAAAGAAGGTCTGGGCCGCGCTTACATAGCGGGCTTCCATTACGGCACAAAGAACGAGTATGACTACATTTTTGAAATGGACGCCGACTTTTCGCATCAACCCAAGTATCTCGCCGATCATCTGAAGAACATTCAAGGGTGCGATCTTTCGCTGGGCTCGCGCTACATACCGGGCGGTGGCGTCGAGAATTGGCCCAAGACGCGCTGGGCGATCTCGTACTTCGCCAATCTCTATTCGCTGGTCGTTACCGGCTTGCCGGTGCGCGACGCCACCGGCGGATTCAAGTGCTTCCGCCGCCATGTCCTCGAGGCGCTCGATCTTGATTCTGTCCGCTCCAACGGCTATTCGTTCCAGATCGAGGTCAGCCATCGCGCATGGATGAAGGGATTCAAGATCCGCGAGTTTCCAATAATCTTTGTCGAGCGCGAGGCCGGACATTCAAAATTCTCCAAGAAAATCATCTATGAAGCCGTCTGGATGGTACTCTATCTCGGCGTCAAAGCCATCCCGTTCCGGCTGAAACGCCTCTTCGGTTTCGGTCGATGAGTGATGCGCTACCGACGCTGGCGATTATTGTCGTCAACTACAACACGCCCCGTCTTGTCGAACGATTGATCGCGTCGATCAAGGAGCACACGACTTCCGTCGACTATGAAGTCGTCGTGGTCAACAACGGCTGCCGTTCGGACGGGAAATTCGTCGCTACCGGAAGCACGTTCATCCGCGTTGTCGAGTCGCCGATCAACCTGGGTTTCGGCGCCGCCGTCAATCGCGCCGCGGCGACCTGCAAACAACCGCTGCTCCTGCTGGCCAACTCCGATGTCCACCTCACGAGTAATGTGATTCCTCGAATGATCAAGTACTTGCAAGAACACTCTGAAGTGGCCGCGTGCTCGCCGCGCACGGTGTTTCCCGACGGCAGCACGCATTCATCGATCCGCCTGTTTCCGACCTACTCGAATCTCCGCAGTTCGCGCGGCGCATTCATCCGCGGCAACGCAGATTACACGATCGAAGCCGATGAAAACCGCAAGCCGGTCGAAGCGATGGCGGCGACGTTCTTCCTCATTCGAACCGAAGACTTCGAGCGGCTCAACCGCTTCGATCAGCGCTTCTTTATGTACGTCGAGGATACCGATCTCTGCAAGCGGCTGCATGACGCCGGTCGTGCCCTTACGTTTCTCGGCGACATGACGGTCGTGCATGAGTGGGGAGCTTCCACGCGCCATCACTTGATCAAGATGAAATTCCACCATCACCGATCCATTTGGAAGTACTTCCGCAAGCATTACCCAAAGCGCCATCTCGCGAACTTCTGGCTCGCAATTCAGCTCTGCGGCAACTTCGCTTTGGTGGCGAGCAGTCTCTTGTTGCGCGGCAAGGGTGGACTTTGGTGAACGCAACGATCTCCTTCATCGCCGCCGGCGCGTTTCTCGTTGTCTTGTGCTCGATTCCAATGCTGCGTTCTCTGGCGTTTCACTATGTCTGGGTCGATGTCCCGCGGGGCCGCAAGCAGCACGAGCAACCAACTCCGTTCGTCGGCGGCTGGGCGATTTTCGGCGGTTTCTGGATTGCCTTCGGAACTTGTCTGCTCCTGATGCCGCAGCTTCGATCTGAGCTGGGCGACCGAATCCTGCCGATGTTCTTGGCGCACCTTGTCGTCTTCGCCGGTGGTGTTTACGACGACTTCCGGCCGCTCTGGGCGCGCTACAAGTTACTCATCCAGACCGTTGCTGCCGTCATCCTCTGGCTTGGCCAACTCCACATTGACACCATTTATGTGCCCTTCGTCGGGTCGTTTCCTCTTGCCTGGCCGCTATCGCTGCTCTTGACTATCATCTGGGTCTTAATGATCGTCAACGCCATGAACTTCATGGATGGCCTCAATGGCCTCGCCGGCGGTCTGGCAGTGATTGCGGCGCTGGGTTTGCTCTACACCGCCATTGCGCTAAAGATCGCCGTCGTCGCCACCATTGCGCTGATTACAATTGCCGTGACTCTCGGATTCTTGCGTTACAACTTTCCCAAGGCGTCGGTCTTCTTGGGCGACTCCGGCAGTCAGTCCCTCGGCTTCATCTTCGCGATGGCAGCGATCTACTGTCCAATCAAGAGCTACACGGTGGTCGCGATGTTCGTCCCGCTGCTGACGCTCGGGGTTCCGCTGATCGACTTGTTTATCACGCCGTTTCGCCGGGTACTCACCGGCAAGCACCTGACGCGTGGCGATCTGGGGCACATCTTCCATTTGCTCGTGCGTTGGGGAATCGGCAAGACGCGCACGGTGCTGATTTTTTGGAGCGTAGCCCTTGTGCTGCAAGTGTTTGCGTTTACTTTGTTTTTATTTGACCGCCGCGTCGTATTCTCTATATTGGTGGCATTCATGCTCATAGTGGCGGGCTGGTTTCTGCTTCTATATCGTAGGGAAGCGAGGTAGTCGTGGCTGCGGGAGGATTCTACTTGGAATTTGAGAAGCCGATCGTTGAGCTGGAGAAGAAGATTCGCGAAATGAAGGAATTCAACACCGGTGGCGGCGTCGAATTGAATTCCGAAATCGTGGCGCTGGAGCGCAAACTCGAAAAGCTCCAGTCCGAGATCTTCTCAAAACTCACCCGCTGGCAGCGCGTCCAGCTCGCGCGCCACCCCAAGCGCCCGTATTCTTTCGATTTTATTCAACTCATTTTCACCGACTTCATCGAGCTCCACGGCGATCGTGGTTATGCCGATGACAAAGCGGTCGTCTGCGGCTTCGGGAAACTCGACGGCGAGAAAGTGTTCATCGTCGGGCAACAGAAGGGTCGCGACACCAAACAGAAGCTTGAGCGCAATTTCGGCATGATGCACCCCGAAGGGTATCGCAAGGCCCTGCGTCTGATGAAAACGGCGGCGCGCTTTGGGCGTCCCATTTTTATCTTCATCGACACGCCCGGCGCTTTCCCGGGAGTCGAGGCTGAAGAGCGCGGTCAAGCCGAAGCGATTGCCCGTAACATTCTCGAAATGTTCAAGCTGCCGGTGCCCATTATCATTACCATCATCGGCGAAGGCGCGTCGGGCGGAGCGCTGGGCATCGGTATCGGTGACCGGCTATTGATGTTGGAAAACGCTTGGTATTCGGTTATCTCTCCGGAGGGCTGCGCCGCGATTCTCTGGCGTGACTCCGCCAAAGCGCCGGACGCCGCCGAGGCGCTCAGACTATCGGCCACCGACTTGATGCAATTGAAAGTCATCGATAAGATTCTTCCCGAACCCACCGGTGGTGCGCATCGCAACCACCAGTTGGCGGCGCAGATCGTCAAGAACGAACTGATCTTCGAATTGACCGACCTCAAGCATCTTCCCGCCGAGGAGCTTCTCCGGCGGCGGCTCGAGAAGTTCCGCAATATCGGAATCTATGATGAAATCTGATTCCGGTACGCCGTTTGACCCGCAGTTTCTTGAAATTCTCGCTTGCCCTCGCTGCAAAGGTCGACTAACGTTGGAAGCGCAAATGCCGGCGCTCCGTTGTGACGGTTGCCGCGTGCGTTATCCGATTCGCTCCGGTATTCCCGTGTTGCTCGAGGACGCCGGTGAAGCGATCTAAGTGCGAGCACTAAGGAGTCACGTTGAGATGAAGCTTTCGAAATTCTGCGAAGAACAATTGATCTCTTTCGACTTGCAGGCGACCACCAAGACCGCCGTGATCGAAGAGCTGGTTGAGCTGGCGGCCAAATCGAAACTGGTCAAAGACAAAGCACAGCTTCTCAAAGATATTCTCACCCGCGAGAATCTCGTCACGACCGGTGTCGGCTACGGCGTCGCATTTCCGCACGCCAAGACCAAAGCCAGCAAGGGCATCGTGATCGCCTTCGGCCGCTCCGATGCCGGCGTCGAGTTTGAAGCGATGGACCGGGAGCCGGTGCACCTGTTCTTCCTGATCGCAGCGCCCGAGGATGCTATCGGCGCGCATCTCAAAGTGATGGCGCATTTGTCGTATCTCATGAAGCCGGAAAAGAACCGCGAGCGAGTCATGACGGTCAAGAGCCCCGGCGAGCTGTTGCAGATTCTCGATTCTATTGAATAGCGGCAATGAAATGGACCTCTGGTCGAATCTACCGCAACCGCAAGCTGTTGCTGACGGCCTCGGGCATCGTCATTCCGCTCTTGTTGTCGGTATTGCTGACCGGCGAACGTAATCTCGTCGCCGGGCTGCTGCAACAGATCTTCTACTCGCCGTTTCTCGGAATTTCCAACAAAGTTCAGACGTTGCTTCATGTTCAGGAAGAAAACGAAGCGCTGAAATCCGAGGTCGTTCGCTTGAAATTCGATCTCGATCGCCATGAACTCGAGCGCATCGAAGTCGAGCGCTTCCGCAACATGCTCGATTACCTTCAGCGCAGCGACTACCGGCTTATCCCCGCCGATGTTGTCGCCTATGAGCAGGGACGTCGGCTTTCGACGGCGATCATTCGCGCCAACCGCTATCTCGCACCGTCGCTGGCCGTTGTCGACGAACTCGGCGTGGTCGGCAAAACCTCGGCCAGCACCGAAAATTCGGCGACCGTCTCGCTGCTGACCGGCCCCAACTGTCGGGTCGCCGCCCGCAACACGCGCTCGCAGGCGCTGGGAATCGTGAAGTGGCAGTCGGGACGCGGCCTCTATCTCGACGATGTCTCGCTCGATGCCGACGTCACCACCGGCGACACTTTGGTCTCTTCCGGTTTGGGCGGCGTCTTCCCCGAGGGGCTGCAAATCGGGATTGTCGACACCGTGGAAGCGCCGCGCTCGGCGTTTTTCATGCAGGTACGAGTTCGACCGTTTGTGGATTTTGGCTCGCTCGATGTCGTGATGGTGATGGAACCCATCGGGAGCACCGGTGGTTACTAAAGTCCTTCTCTACATCTTGCTTTGCTACTTGATGGCCGGGGCGCAGACGATTCTGGCAAACGCCGTGGCCATCTTCGGCATCGTCCCGGACTTCGCCCTGATCATCATCCTCCTGGTCGTCTGGCGCGAGGACTTTCCGGTCGCCTTTCCGGTTATCATGTTGCTCAGCCTGATTGCCGATGCGCTCCTGCCCGAACTCTTCGGGATCAGCGCCGCGATCCGTTTCGCGCTTGCCGCAATCGCCTACGAGTTGCGCCAACACCTTAATCTCGATCAGCTCTCCAGCCGATTCTATGTATTGTTGGGAGCCGAGGCCGTCTACCAGCTCATCTACCAGCTTGTCGCCAACGGTTTCGATCTCGGAATCGTGGCGCGAGTTTATCTCGAAACCTCGCTGCCGACGTTGCTGTACACCGCAGCAGTAGGATTTATCGTGTTCTTGGTTTTCGATCTCGAATTCTCGATCGATATTCGAAGGCGGCGTCTTGATTGATCAAGTCTCCAAGATCACGCGTGGTCGCATCATCCTCGTCCTGATTGCGCTGGCCTTTGTTTTGCTGGTCGGCAAGCTGATTCACCTGCAGGTCATCGACTACGCTTACTATTTCCAGATGTCGGAAGAAAACCGCATCCGCCTGATCCCGCGCACCGCGATGCGCGGCAAAATCGTCGATCGCGAAGGTCGCCCGCTGGCGCAGGACCGCCCCGCCTACACCGTTTCTGTAATCCCCAACGAGATTCGCAATATTCATCGCCTTTCGGAGGAGCTCGCACCGCTGATTGCGATGGAAACCGAGACGGTCGCCAAGAAGATTCGCGAGCGGCGATTTCGCAAGTTTGAGCCGATACCGGTACGCAAAGACCTCGACTTTGCTTCGATTTGCGTGATTGAGGAGTCCAACGAACTCTTTCCCGGCGTCATGTACCAGCTCGATCACGCTCGAGTCTATCCCTACGGTCAGGTCGCAGCGCATCTTCTCGGCTACACCGGTGAAGTCAACGAGGCCGAGACCAAGCTGCAATATCGTATCGGATCGATGATCGGTCGCGCCGGCGTCGAGAAGACCTATGATCAGCCGTTGCGCGGCATCGATGGCGTCGACTATCTGGAGGTCACGGCATCGGGACGTATTCTCGGTGCGCTCGAGTCGCGCCCGAACAAAGATCCGGTACCCGGAAGCGAACTGGGGCTTTCTCTCGATCTCGACCTGCAATTGCTCTGCGATTCGCTGTTCGCTGACTCGCTCGCCGGAGCCGGGGTTTTCCTCGACCCCAAGACCGGCGAGGTCCTCGCAATGGTATCAAAGCCCAATTACGACGCCAACCTCTTTTCCGGTTTCGTGCCGCGTGACGAATATCAGAGGCTGTCAACCGACGAGCGCAAACCGCTGCTCGATCGCACGATTCGCGGTCTCTACCCGCCGGGATCGACCTGGAAGCTCGTCACGGCGGGCGCAGCGCTCGAGCTGGGCCTTATCGAACCCCATTCGCACTTTCGCCCGTGCTATGGCGGCTTCCAGTTTGGCAATCGCTTTTTCAAGTGCCACAAGAAATCCGGTCACGGCAGCCAGGATGTCTATGGCGCCATTGAGGTCTCTTGCGACACCTATTTCTATCAGGTTGGCCTGAAGCTCGGCCTCGACAATTTTAGCAAATATGCGCATGCTTGCGGTTTCGGCGAAGTCACCGGTATCGACATTCCCGCCGAAAAACCCAGTTCGTTTCCCGATGAAGCGTGGTACAACCGCGTCTTCGGCAAGAGCGGGTGGACAAAGGCTGTGCTCCTTAACCTGGGGATCGGTCAGGGGGAAGTGCTCACCACGCCGTTGGGTTTGGCGCAATTCTACGCCGGCGTCGCGAACAACGGGATCGTGATGAAGCCTCATCTGACCCGCTATATCAAGTCGCCGAATGGCGAAATCACAATGACCCAACCGGAGGTCGTGCGCCAGCTTCCGTTCTCGCAGCGCACACTGGCGATTATCCGCGAAGGCGCCCGCCGGGTCGTTGAAGGCGGCGCCGGGACGGCGACGCGCACGCGAATCCCCGGAATTCCGATGGGCGGCAAGACCGGAACGGCGCAAAATCCCCACGGCAACGAGCATGCCTGGTTTTGCGGCTTCGTGCCTTACGATGATCCGGTTATCTGCGGATGCGTAATCGTCGAGCAGGCTGGTCATGGTTCCGTTGCGGCGGCTCCGATTGTCCGGGAAGTATTCGTTCGCCAGTTACAGAAGCGTGGATTCTTGGCGCCGCCGGCGCCGGCCCGTTTCGAGGATTTGGTTTACTTTGAAGAATATCAGCCTCGATCTATTCAATAGAGGCAGCCTCACCATCTTTTTGGCCGCCCTGCTGTTGACGGTGATCTCCGTCGTGCTGGTGTACTCGGCCAATCATGTCGCCAGCGACCCGCGCTTAGCCGATGACTGGATCAAGCAGGTCATTTGGCTGTTCCTCGGGATCGTCATTTTTGTCGCGGCGATGAAAATCCCGCTGCGATTCCATGAGGCGTTCGCCTATGTCTATTACGCCGTCGCCTGTGTCCTGCTCTTGGGTTTGATCGTCGCCGGCGCATCAATGTTCGGCGCGACGCGCTGGTATCATCTCGGTTTCTTCAGTTTCCAACCTTCCGAAGTCGCCAAGGTCGCCTTCATTTTTGCGCTCGCCCGCTATTTGAGTTACAGCCGCCGCCCGATATCGAGTCTGCGCAAGATTATCACCGCCTGCTTGATGTGCGGCTTCATCACATTCTTGGTGCTGCGTCAGCCCGACCTCGGATCGGCGATGATCTTCACTGTCGTGTTCTCGGCTATGATGTTCTGGGCCGGATTACCGGCGCGGTACCTCTTGTTGTTTTTCACGCCGCTGATCAGCATGATCGCCTCCTCGAGCATGTGGGCGTGGATCGTATTTTTCGCGCTCTTGATTGTCGCGGCGATCATCATTGTCCGCCGTTCGCCGGCGTTTACTATCCTGCTGGTAACGCTGAATCTCATCGTCGGCGCCGGGAGTTCGATCGCCTGGAACCAATTGCATGACTACCAGCAGATGCGCATCAAGATCTTCCTCGATCCCGGACAAGATCCGCTGGGCGCCGGTTATCAGATTATTCAATCGAAGGTCGCAATCGGCTCGGGCGGACTGTTGGGCAAGGGCTACATGTCGGGGAGCCAGAACAAGCTCGACTATTTGCCGCTGCGGCACACCGATTTCATCTTCTCGGTCGGCGCGGAGGAATTCGGCATGCTGGGGGCGATGATAATCATCGGCCTGTTCGCGTTTCTTTTTGCGCGCGGCGTGATGACCGCCATGAAGGCGCGTTCGGACTTTATGCAACTGATTGTCGTCGGCGCCACGGCGGCGCTCGCCTTTCAGATGTTCGTCAATATCGGTATGGTGGTCGGCATTCTGCCGGTGGCCGGCGTACCGCTGCCATTCGTCAGTTACGGCGGTTCGTCGCTTCTCGTCAGTTGGATGCTCATTGGCATCATCGCCAACGTCGAACGCAACTGGATGGAGTATTAGATTGACCGCCGCGGAGATTTTGATATGATTATGCCGATGATCGGGTTCGTTTCGCACCGAGGCTTCTGTTCATGCCCCTGAACTTTGCCATGACCGGCGTCGGCGGCTATATTGCCCCGCGCCATCTTCGTGCCATCAAAGATACCGGCAATCGCCTTGTCGCGGCGGTTGACCCCAGCGATTCCGTCGGCATCCTCGACAGTTACTTCGACGATTGCAAGTTCTTCACGGAGTTCGAACGCTTCGACCGCCATGTCGAAAAACTGCGGCGCTCGGGCGATGACAAGCGCGTCGACTGGGTGACGATTTGCTCGCCGAATTATCTTCATGACGCCCATGTGCGCTTCGCGCTGCGCGTCGGCGCCGACGCCATCTGCGAGAAACCGGTCGTACTCAACCCTTGGAACATCGACGCGCTACAAGAGATCGAGCAGGAGACGGGAAATCGGGTCTTCACTGTGCTTCAGCTTCGCGTCCACCCATCATTGGTTGCGCTCAAGGCGGAGATCATGAAGACTCCTGCCGACCGCAAACGCCAGATCGATCTGACTTATATCACATCTCGCGGCGGCTGGTACTTGGTATCATGGAAAGGTCAGATCGACCGGTCGGGCGGGTTAGTGACGAACATCGGCATTCACTTCTTTGACCTGCTCATCTGGCTATTCGGGGATGTGCAAAAATCTGAAGTGCATCACGCTTCTAATTGGAAGGCGGCGGGATTCATCGAGCTTAAGAATGCGATCGTCCGCTGGTTTTTGTCGATCGACAAGAACGACTTGCCGGCTGAAGTCGCCACCAAAGGGCAGCGCACCTTTCGGTCAATCACCATCGACGGCTCGGAAATCGAATTTTCGGAGGGCTTTACCGACTTACATACGGTCGTCTATCGCGATATTCTCTCCGGCAACGGTTTCGGACTGGCTGATGCCCGCCCTTCAGTAGCTCTGGCCCACGATATCCGCGAAGCTAAGGCGATTGGTTTCAACGACCGCAGCCATCCGCTTGCCGCGCGCCTAATCTCCCGCTGATTTCGTTCAGAAGGTTAGCTCTGTGTCCCACCGGCATAGTGGGCTTGAGGAAACCTGTTACCAGCTTGCGAACCGAAGAGCGATGAAAGCACAAGGCTCCGACGATCCACCGGAGCCTTGTGTACTACTCTGATAACCTCCTGCTCAGGGAAGTCAACGAACAAGCGAAACGGGCGGCCGGCAACCTTGCTGATGCCGGCCGCGGAAACGGATTCTACTTCTCGGACGGCTTGCCGCTTACATCGTCGCCACCCGGCGCCGGAGCGACATCGGCGCTACCGGAAGTTGCCGGCGGACGGGCAAACTCGTCGTTCTCTTCGATCAGCAGTTTGTCATCATTATTGTCAGCGATCTTGTTGCTCGAACAGCCAACGAACATCATTACCGCCGCGACCAGCATCGCCGCCAAGACGACGCGGTACCACTTTGAGCTTCTCACCTTCTTCACGCTTTCCTCCTTACCGGCACCTTCTGTGGAGTGCCCTGTTGATATCCAGCGATTCATAACTGCGGTGAGTAATTGCAAGGTCGTTGCCAATTCTGACTTCTGAGCGTACAATCGAGGCGCATATTTGTAATCTGTTGTTGTTCAGGCAATTACAACAATGAAACATGTTTCAAAACCGGACACCTTTTCTGAACAGCGACGATTTTTGCGAAAACTATCGGGCGGCGCCAATACTCTTAGGTCGCTGGCCAATCGACGCTGTTCGGTTCCTCTCAAAAGCATCGGCCGGCGTCCGACTCGTCGCGATTTATTGGCTGACGTTCGGAAATGTCTGGTGCATTCTTATGACGCCTTCCCGCTTCAATCCTGCATTGCGCGCCTAAGCAGTGGTGCCTGCGCACAAATCGGAGATTCTGTGTAAGTCCAAACCTCTCCTGTTCAGGGCATGCGCGATTCGTTCGAACTTTGCTATATTGCAGCGATGTCGACCACGTTAGACCGACAATGGTATAGGGAGGCGCCCGTCAAGGAAGTGTTGGTGAACTTCGTGCGTAAGACCATTGCCGCAATCATTGCCGTCGGATTTTCGTTCTTGGGATTCGTTCATGTCGGCGAAGCCGCTGAGCGGATTGTCATTGGCAAGCGCTACGAGGGCGGCGTCGAAATGACCGCCCGCCCCAACATCGTCATGGCTCAATGGCGGCTCACCGTTGATAGCATCACAACCGAAAGCTCTTTGCGCTTTATGGGGATCAAGCACGACAATATCGCCCTGCTCGAATCCAGGGTGGTCGAACGCAATAACCTGCGCAAGATCGAGAAGCAGGTGCACCAGGAAGAATTCGAGGTTCGTCTCGATTGCGAAGGCGACATGGTCAAGAAGATCGACCCGCTGACTCTGGCGCTGCGGATCAGCGAGGGCAATCTTAAATTCACCGTACTTGCCGATTGGGACACCAACTATATCGATCCCGACACGGCGATTCTGCGCTGCCGATCCGGCCATGAGTGGCTGCAGCAGAAAGATCGCCGCAGTTGCCCGCTTTGCGGCGCCAATCTTGAAAAGTACAAACCGTAGCCACTGCGGTTTGATTATTGACTCCGCTGCGCACTTCCGGTAAATTTCCCGCCACAACTTGATTACCCGATTCTTGCGAACGCTGACCGGTCGATTCCGACAGTTAGCGTGTAAGACTTCAATGAGGACTGGCCACTATGGGACAACCGGCAGCGCGACAAGGTGACATGACCGTACACGGCGGCTCGATCGTCATGGGCTTTCCTATGGTTCTCATCGGAGGCCAACCGGCGGCGCGCATGGGTGACATGCACACTTGTCCGATGCAGACCCCGGGGACACCGCCGATTCCGCACGTCGGCGGGCCAATTTCCAAAGGCTCGATGGGCGTTCTGATCGGAAATATGCCGGCCGCGCGAATGGGCGATATGTGTGTCTGCGTCGGACCGCCGGATACAATCGCGAAGGGCTGCCCGACCGTTTTGATCGGTGAAGGAGCCGTCTCCGCCATGCCGGGACAAGGATCGGGCGAAGGCAAAGACGTTGACGGCTCGGCCAACAAGAGCAGCGGTACGGAGATTGGCGCCGCCCAGTCGGGAGGCGGAAGCTCCAGCGATCAGGACGACAGCCATTATCTCAACGTTAAGATAGTTGACAATGCGAATTTCCCGATCACGGACTCAAAGTACAAGATGAAAGACCCCAAGGGGAACGAAAGCTCCGGCCTGACCGCCGGTGGTATCTCTCTGCAAAACGTCGAACCCGGAGCCTACGAGATTTCAGTCTTTGGCATTGTCAGCGCCCTTTGGGAGAAGAGTCGGGCGAAAGTCGGCGAAACCGTCAAAATGAATATCGACACCGCGGGAATCGCCGCCGGAACGAAAGCCCGCATCGAAATCTGGATGCATGACCCGAACTTCTCCAATCGTCAGCTCAAGATTATCGAGACCGACGTGTCCGGAGACAAGATTCAAGGCGAGTGGAAGATCGAGATTGATGAACGCATGGTCGAGATCATTGAGCAAAAGGAAGCGCTCAAGCGTTACTCGTCGCCGAGCTATTATTTCACGGTCGAAGCGGACAATTTCAATAAGCGTTCGAATATGCTCACCGTGGTCGACGACGTCGAAATCTACCTCAAAGACAAGCAGGGCAACGCCATCCCTAATCGGAAGTACCAGCTATTTCTCCCCAATGGCGAAATCAAATCCGGCAACTTGGACGGTTCCGGCTATGCCAAAGAGACCGACGTTCCGGCGGGCCGGGTGCGCGTCTATTTCGATCTCAAGGATGAACAGTGGAAGCAGTAGGATGCTGATCCGTGGCTGACGAAACTAACGATATCACCGGGACTTTTTCCGATTGGCTGGCGCGTTACGGCACCATGACCGGAACGCCGACGACCTACACTCACGAGCAGATCGAAGTCCAAATCCTCGAGATGGAAGATGTGTTATTCCATCTCGACAGCGCCGTCATGATGCCCGAGCGCCCGGAGGGGCGATCTTCCACGCAAGGCGTCGGTGATGATGCTACCGATGCTCAAACGCAACAGGAACAGGAGCAAGCCTCGGGTTTGGCCGCTCTGGCGTTGGCTTATCGGCAATTCGAGTTTGACCGGGAGAAGCGGCTCCTGATTGCCGGCCACACCGATACCTCCGGCGCCGCGCAAATGAACTTCGAGTTGTCGGCGCTACGGGCACAGGGTGTCCAGCTCTTGATCGAAGGCAATCGCGAGGAATGGGCCGCTCTCAGCGCCGGTCGTCATCGGATCGAAGACTATCAGCAAATTCTCACCTTTGCCAATTCGCGCATGGGCTGGGATTGTGATCCTCTTGGTGTTGACGACAAATGGGGCGACAACACGCGCAATGCGACAAACGCCTTCATCGAAAAATACAACCTCTGGGTGCTGGCCGGATTGGCCCCGGCCGGCTCCGAGCAGATTCCCGGCAATGTCATGGCGCAAATCGTCAACCACGGCCAGCACAAGTGGCCGATCGAAATGTGGCGCGCCGTATTCGATCTCTACATCGACGAACTCGCGCGCGTGCTCGGTGTCGCCCGTGACGAAATGGGCTGGTATCGTGCCCTGGTCGGCTGGGTGAATGACGAGAAGAAATTCGTGGCGTGTGGTGAGTCGTTTCCTCTCGACAACGTTGGCCGCGACAACTATCGCTCGCAGTTAAACCGCCGCGTCGAACTGCTATTCTTCAACCAAAATCAAGCGCCGGAAATCAATTGTCCCACGCGAACAACGAGCGTTCATACGCCGGCGGAATGTCCGATCTGGCACAGCCTGCACTTTATTCCCGTGCATATCGATCCTGCCGACCTAACGGCAATCGCCTACCACCTCAAGTTTGTTTACTTCGACAGGTTATCGGAAACGGTGAAAGCCGTTCCCGACGGGCTTGACATCAAGGTCTATGACCAGAACGGACCAATTTCGGCGGTGCGCAAACGCTATCGTGATGGCGTTTACCAACTCAAGATTCAAGACGACGCGGCGCGCACGTCGATCCACTTTGAGATCGAGATGCCGAACAAGTGGCTCTTCGTGCCGGTCGACAGTGAGGATGCGCAGATCGCCGACGCAACGGCGCAAACGGTGATGGGCATGCCGCTGACCGAGCAGAAGCGCTACTACGATCTGCCGGCGAAGTGGTCGTCGATCAACTATTGGACGCGCTTTGATCACGATCACGATTCCGGTATGCGGTTCAGAGACATGATCGACGGCGAGCTGCAGATGAAACCGTTTGGCGGGGAAGCGTCCAATGCCGACTCGCCGATGGTGTTCAGTTTCGACGACATCGTCCTTCTCGATGCCGTCGGCGGCACGCAGGATATCAAAGACAGCGATCACAGCCTGCCGCCCGTCAACAAGGAACTGGCCGAGAAGTCGCGGGCGAAGTTGCTTTACAGCAAGCCGAACCATCATCTGGCCCTTTATTGTCGCGACTTCAGCGATCAAAAGACCGCGCGCATTCCGTTCCGGCGCGAGACTATCGGCGGGAATACCGTCTACCGCAATCTCTTCGTCGAACAAATGGAATACCAAAACCTAACTCGCCTCGTGCACTTCCGTGACGGTTTCTATCCCGTCGGCCACAAGCGAACCGTCGAAGAACCGGGTTGGCAGGAGAAGCTGTTCGTCGTCGGCGCGCGCGCGGCGATTCGTTCCGATGCCGACTATCATCGGATGTGGGTTATGGGCGGAGACGCAGTCAACCAGGAGTTTTCTTTCTCGGGCGACTATGAGCTGCACTACTTTCATCACCTTGAACTTGACGCCGAAAACCCGGTCTCCTACTTGATTCCGTATATTTCGATTTCTTTCCTGCGCGACACGCGCCCCGCCGGCACGGCGGACGTCGATCCCAAGCCTACCGGCGGCGACGTACTAAAATTCGTCGATGAAGGCATGTACAACGCCATGGATCGCTGGAATCTGAAAGAGTTCTTCTTCGATGAAACGTCGCCGGATACGGTATCGGAGCGTGTCCATCTCTTCTTCTTCTTCGATGAGCGCGAGACTTTTGTCATCAGCGACGCGAACACGCCCAATAATATTGACTGGGACCCCGACGTTGACGCCGAACCGATCACCAACAATGCCGCGGTCAGCACGGCGCGCGCGAATGCCCTCGGCGGCAAGTCGATTTTTCTTGCCGTCGTCTGCGCCGATCAAGCGCCGGGATTCCCCTATGGCGCCGCCTATCAGCATCAACGACGCAAGTGGGGAAGAACCTACTCGTTTTTCCGCATGAACCGTTCGGCGTATCACGACGTCGGCACCATCGGCGATGTCGGCGCCACGGTCACCGAACTGGGCGATACCATTGGCGTTTTCACGCTGGCACACGAGATCGGCCACGCCATCGGCAATGCGGACGAGTATTTTTATCGCGAATTCGCGATCGTCGAGCCGATTGCCGGCGGCGGCACGCAACGGCACATCTTCGGCAGCTATCGCCGCGACTTCGAATGCTACTCGATGCAGGCCAACAAGACTTCGATGATGAAAGGCAATGTCGCCCCGCGGTTACACCAGTTGTGGTACTACCTCTATAAGCTCAATGCGGAAATCGCCGCCGGAACTATCGCGGCGTTTCATCCGGCGGGGCGCCGATTCAATGCCCGCCTCGTGCGCGGCGGCGTTGATCTCACTTACCATCGCGGCGTGTTTACGATTCAGCCGGATAACTCGCGTCGCCTGACTCTGGGAAGTCATCAGGTGCCGACGCACCTGACGCGGCCGATGGCCATCGACGCGCACTTCAACATTCCCGGCGTCGACCACAAACAACTCCGGCTCAGTCTATTTCATGTCGGCCCCGACTTGTCTTCGCGGCGCGGCTTTCATCTCAATCAGAATGATCTCGAGTATCAAGCCGTACTGACAATTGGCGTGCTCATGGAAGTCGAGTGGGACGACGATGACGGCAATTGGACCGAAGGCGAGAAAGCGACGATCCTCTCCCGGGTTCAGGCCGCCTGGCTTGATCGCAGCGGCAAGTACCGTTTGATCGGCGGCACGCGCGGCATTCAACGCATCTTCATTCACTTTGTGCCGGGATTCAAAGCCGACGGCGACAATGACGACTTGAACAACTATCGCACCCAGTTTCGTCGCTCGCAGCCAAGCGGAACCAACTCAAGAATCACGTTCCATTCGCCGCTCATTGGCGCCGATAAGCTGCGCATTCATCGGAACGCCACGATGACCCAGATTCAGGAATATCTGCTTCACATCGCTTCCGGACAGGATCATCTGGTCGCTCTGGACTATATTCGTGATTGGGTCAACGCGCAAACCGGCGACAACTTCACGATGGAAAGAATTGTGTGAGCCGGAGATGATGGACGCCGAAACGGAAAGGACTCTCGTGGTCAATCATGCGGAAGAAGTGCTTTTTCTCCAGAATCATTGCGCCGCTGCTACTATTGATCTGCTCGGCATGCGGGCAGGCGCCGGCGCCGCAATCACAGCCGGAGACCGGGAAGGCGACCATGTCTAACGCCGAGTTCATCAATCCGCATCCTTTCGGTGATCTGCAAAGTTCCAGCTTCATACCGGCGTCGACCCGGCTTCTTGGCGAACAGATTTGGCCGACCGCCGACAAGACCATCCCGACGCTTGGCGTACCGTTGAATCTGGCTTTGGCCGGAGACCTCCTCGTGGTTCGGTATGCGGACTTCATTCAGATTTTGCGTGCCGCCGACGGCAGCGAAGTACTGAAAACCGAAATAATGCCCTTCGTCGATTTTCAAATCGACTCAGCGGGAGTTCTTGTTGTCGAACCGTCGGGGCTGGCCCAGTGGGTAAGTCTCGCCGGGAAGCGAAGTGAGGTTATTCATTTGCCCTATCTCGGCGAACGAACCCGGTTGCACTGGGCAACATCCGCCGGACCGGAACTGCGCTACGCCTACACCGCCAGCCCGATTCCCGGCCACGGATCGCACGCCGCGAATATTCCCGGAACGATCTGCTATGGTCGCGCCCTTCCCAAGACTGAAGAAGTGATCTTCGTGTTTCAACGCCAAGGCGTGGGGCGCGGTGTCTGTACTTCTCCCGATTTTGGCACAGTCGTGCTCGGATCGGACTCGCTGCTCGATGTAATTCCGGCGGATGTCGCGGGCTACGATCGCGGCCGCGAAATCAAAACCGGTGAACTGCGCTCCTTCTCGATCAACGCCGAAAACCAAATCCTCGTCGTCGACAAAGATGACGATGGCCTACGCCTGCGAGCGCTTGGCCTTGAGGGCAATGACATATGGACATTCCGCCTCGAAGGCGAGCAAACACTGAACCAGCCGCCGGCGTCGTCGCCCGGTGGAAACGTCTGGTTGGTCTGGGGCAGGGAGTTGCTTCACTTTCACAATGGTCTAAAGAAGTGGAATTTCAGCGTTCCGGCGGCAGGTTCGCCGCTCCTGACCGTGCTTGACGGCGGATTGTCACTGCTTGCTGTCGATTCGAATCTGACTCTTGTCGGACCCGACGGTCAGATGTTGCGCAACCGCCCGTTGCGCTCGCGTTTGACTTGTCGGCCGATCGTTGATGCCTCCGGTCGAATCTACGTCGGCGGACCCAATGGAATCTTCTGCGTGCGCTAACGGATGAGAGGACACGAATATGAGTTCGAACAATCATCAATTTCGACTTAGTCTCCCCGCCGGTTGGAGCGACCAATCGATCTTTGTCTACTCCGGACCCGAATCGCACGGTATCAAGCACATGCTGCGGCTGGTGATCGATCCGGCGGTCGCCACCGGGGAAACCCTCGAATCATTCGCCCGGCAGCGCATCCAGCTTACGACCGCCAGCCCCATGGGTATGGTCGAGACACTAAAGAACGAGGTGAAGACCCTGCCCAGCGGTGTCCGCGCCTGGGAGTGGGTCTACAAGTCTGTTGCCGCCGATGAATCGATCACCTTCAATCAATTTACCTATCTGATCCTCAATGGTCGCGGTTACACCTTCAGTTGCATCTACACGAAGATGTCGTGGAAACTACTTGCCGGTCAAGTCGAAGGAATTATCAGCACGCTTCTGGCTTAGCATGATAGCTTCAAGAACCGAAGCGCCTGCCACCGGGCGCCGTCATTCGCCCATCTTGAGATGGCACTGATCGCATCCTTCTCCATTAAAACTGCCAACAGGATCCCATAGCAAAGCAAACGAGCTTGTCCCGCCGTGAGCCTTGTGACACGATAGGCAGAATACTCCGTTGCTGCCGGCATTCACGGTCGACGCCGATGCGAAGTCGGTAGCCGGGTAGTTGACGAAGTTGACCCGCGGCGTAGCCTGATAGCCGGTTCCCGTGCCGTCGATCCAATGCTGGCTGCTGGTCGTGCCTTCCGAGTTGCCCTGCGCTATATTATTCGGATTTGACCGTTCCGAGTCGTAACTCGGGTGCAGGTTGTGAATACCATCCGCGTCCGGGTCGTTGTAATACTGACCGGTGAACACATGGTGGCAGTCATTGCACATGTTCGTGACTTCGCGTGCCAAATCTGAGTTGTCTGTACCATACGCCACGTTGCCGCGTTCGTACTTGGCCAAACCGCTATTGACGGAGTTGTACAATCCAAACTGCGGCTCGCCGCCGGGGTATGACGCCCATTGAAGGTTTCTCGCTCGACCGTTTCCGTGTGGATTGTGACAGTCGATACAGGAGACTGCCGCATCCTCAAACGTTCCTCCAAAATGGCATCTCATGCAAAGACCAAACCCCGGATCCGTATCAAGACCGTAGTCGAGCTTGTGTCCTCTGGGGTTTGGCTCGCCGGGTAGCTCGAACAAGCCCGCTGAACGCTCAACGAGGCCGTTGACGTCTGCTCCGACGACATCCGGGACGCCGGGCACATTGTCATGGCAGGTCAAACAGAGCGCAACAGGATCCGGAGCTTTGAGCAGCTTCGGCGATGGGTCGAACGTGCGTGGGTAGGGGCCGAAGGGATCGATTGCGCCCACGCCTTCATGCGCATGTTGTTGACTGGCGTGCATGACATGGCACTGCGAGCAATACAGAGTCGTACCGCTATGAAATGTCGGAACGTCCATTTGACCGGTGGCTTTGAATGCCGCCGCGGGCGTCTTGATCGTCGCTCCGGGATGAATGTACTGAAGGTTTGCCGCCGCATCATTGGGATCGAAGGCGAATGAGCTTGAGCAGCAGGTAAGAGCAAATAACATGAGGAAAGTAGTAATTGAAGAATTCGGCTTCATTGAATGCTCCCGATTAGCATTAGCAAGAACGGAAGAGGAGCCGAAGCTCCTCTTCTCAATTGCAGACTATGAACAGGCGTGACTTCTGAATTAGAAGGCGACCTGCGCGTGACACTGGCCGCACTGCTGATCGTAGCGGGTGCCGTCGCCGTTTTCACCGTACGGAGTCGTGCCCGTGGCCCAGATCAGACCAAAGGCGCGGGTCGTGCCGTGCGCCTTGTGGCAGGTCATGCAAGACGGTGTATGATCGGTCGGAGCATTGGAGACCGTCGAGGTTCCGCCGAACGCAACGCCCCACGTTCCCCAGTTACCGGTCGGGCTCATGACCTTGAGACGATAGAGCATGTCGTCATACTTGCGGGTCAGGCTTGAGTGCCCGCCACCAAGCGCTCCAATATTGGCGCCGGCGGTGGGGTGACGCAGGAATTCGCTGGCCGGCGTACCCGTGCCGCCGATCTCCGCGGAACCAACGGTTCCATGGAAATTGGTGTGGCACTGGCCGCAGAAACGACCGTATCCAGACTGCGTCGGATCCGGCTCATTGTAGTCGACGTTCAGCAAGTCATAGTGCGTGCCGCCGTAAGTCGCCGAACGCTCAAAGATGTCGCGAGTGAGATCATTGGTCCCGATGGCATAGGTCATCAGCGGGGTTGTCGGGGTGCCGTTGATGAAGATGTTCGCATTGCGATAAAGGCTGTACGACACGCCACCCCACGAGCCGCCGCGGCCGTGCTGGGTGTGGCAGTTCGTGCAGTTAAGGCCGTCCGGATTGTCCCAAGTGCCACCCGGGGCATCGTCGGTCGAGCCGAGGGTGTGGCCGGTAGCATCAAAGTACGGCGAAACGTTATCACGATTCAGAGCGCCGGCGAGACGGCCGTTTGCCGGAGCGCCAGTACCGACTTCAAAAACGTCCGGCGCGAATGTTTGGCCATCGTGGCAAGTCAGGCAGAGATCGTTGATTTCGTTGCGCAGCAAGTAATGATACGGGCCTGCGTTGCCCAGGTCGACGGTGATCCCGCCGCCATTGCTGTTGTAGCCATGGGTCTGGCTATAGTGCATCACATGACATTCCGCGCAATTCAGATTCGCGCCGGAATGATAGTCGCCCGCCATCGCCGCGACAACAAGCGCGAACACCATGGCAAAAGCAAGCAAGGTGAGCTTCTTCATTGTAGAACCTACCTTAGTGGTTGAATTAAGGTGAAAGTACTTGTGAACGTTCAGCCCGTCTTTTGTGATCGCAGATTCTCGCGATCCGCGTCGGTGATCTGGCATCACTCCTTTCATCAATTGTTCATTCGAGCTAATTTGACTTTGATCAGATGTAAATAGAGGCTGAGTTCTGGCGATCTTTAACTCGGCCGATTGTCCCCAAAGACTGTCGTGATTGTGAAAAACTTCACAAATCCTGTTTGTCGATTTGGCTCTTCGCAGGTGCATTCGGCTCGTTCCTTATATGAAGGCTTTCAGCGCTTCAAAAGTTTGTGAAAAAGATAGCAATCTCGTATTGTTTGTCAAGGAAATTCTTCGTACCAAATCGATTTTCGCGGTCAATTTTCGTGCAATGCTTAGTAAGTTAGTGGCATTAACTTAGCGGTAGTCGAAACGCTGAATTCGGGCCGATCCACGCTCCACAATATAGAACGAGCCGGTCTCCGACACCGCGATTCCGGAAGGATACATAAACTCTCCTGGCTTTTCGCCAAAGCCACCGACGGTCGCGATGTAAACTCCACTGTCTGAGTAGACTTTTATGACTTGCCGCAGAGCATCGGTGACCCAAATCGTCTGGATTCCGGCTGTGTCGCGGTGCACCGCAATGCCTTGCGCCATCGAAAGATCACCGGGGTCGATCTCATGGCGGGCAAACCCAAACAGGTAAGTACCGAGGGTGTCGTAGACCTTAATTGCCGGTTCGCCATATACATCGGCGATGTAGATTTTGCCCTCGCTGGCGTAAAGCCCAACTACTGTATTGAAGTCTTCCGGCCGGTCGCCTTTCTGCCCGAAGCGGCGCTTGAGCCGCAAATTGCCGTCAAGCACCAGCACCGCCTGAAGGTCTCCGTCGATCGATACATAAACATTGTCCCGTTCATCCGTAGCGATCAGGTCTGCCCGAATTTTGAGCGTCGTGTCGCCCAGGAGCCGATTGGGATAAATGCGATCAACGGGTCTGCCGCGGAAGTCAAGGATGTCGATGAAATCCGCGACATTATCGATCAGGAGAATCTCGCCGTGCCGATTGGTCACGAGACGCTTGGGTTCTCCCGGCTCGAGTTGTCCGCCCTGAAGCGACGGCACCCGATGCTGGAACTCGAAGCGGGGGTTGAGGTCGGGGTCGAAGATCACCACCTTTTTTCCGCCCGGGTCGACGACAAACACCTCGTTGCCGTAGCGATCAAAGTGAATCGACACCGGCGAGCGCAATTGTTTGCCGGTGGCGTCTTGATCGCCGATCGCGGCTATCGAAATCCGCTGCGCCGGGTGTTCGGCAAGGACCGCGACACTGCTGAGAGTAACTCCCACCAGAATAGCGAGCAGTAGCAGCCGGCGATCAATTGCGAATTTCATCCGCGAACTCTCTTACCGCCGCTTCAACCAGCTTTTCCGACAGCTTCTCCGCGGATCGAATTACGCCAATTCCGAAAAGAAACTCGCCTTTGTCGCCGCGGCCGCTAACCGCCGCCGACCAAACTGTGCGCCGTTCGCGCGTCGCCAGGGCACGTGCGTTGAACGCCACGCGCGGGACTTTGCCGAGATACGAGTTGTCGACAGTATTGTATTCTACCACCGTGCCTGAAAACAGCACGTCGGCGCCCAGAATCGCCGCCAGGCTGTCGATTTGCTCGCTCGACATCGAATTCGATGAGCGGATCCGCAGTCGGCGCATCGCCTCGTATGAACTGCCGAATTCGATCAGTTCAAAGTCCGGGCTGGCCGTCATCAGCGTAACGAAGTAATCCGTAATGCGCGTCGCGGCGCCTTCCTCACCGGAATAATTCTCGAAGGGAAGCACCGCCACGCGGGGCTTCTGCGGCAGCTCGATTCGTGCCGAGCGCTTGCTGACCATTCCCGGGCTGCAGGCCAACATCGCGAGCGCCACAACCGCTACCACAACAAAAATCGCCGCCGAACGCATGGCTATCGCACCTTACCGAGGAAATCTCGTGCCACCTCGCGGCAAACCTTGGCGGTCATGTCACCGAGCGTATGCGTCTCGCCGAACGAGAAGATCGGGAATTTCGGCCCACCCTTGCGCGTCACTTCGTGCGTCCAAACCACCTTGCCGGTGCCGCAGTCGATCAAGCGCACGCTGACCGACACCAGCGGAAACTCCTCTTGTCCCGAGCGCACCATGCCGTAATCGCGGACCGCGCCGACAAAGAGCGCCTGGACTTGCGCCGCTTCGCCGAGGGCGCGCGCTTCCTCGCCCGTCAACTGATCGGGCAGATTCGTCTTTTCGTCTTTAAGTACCGCGCGCGCCGCCTTGTAGACGTCGCCCATCGGCGCCACTTCCAGCGCGTCCCCGATGAGGAGCTCGATCACGAACGCCGAAGTCACCTTCTCCGACGCATTGCGGTCGTTGGTAAGATTGGCGAAGGGGATGACACCGACGCGCTCGTAGAACCCAAAGTCGGCTTCGGGATTGGTGTACGCCCGATAACTGCCGCAAGACAGCAGCGGCAGCAAAGTCAAAAGCAGTGTGATTCGGGTCAGTGATTTCATAACTCTTATCCGTTGCTAAATCCGAAAATTCAAGGATAACTGATAGGACTCGATCAAGGTGTACGATCCGCCCAGCACTTCAACCAGGGAGTACAAGTATCCGCCGGTGAGTGTAATTGACGGCGTCAGGTAAATCAGAATCTGGCTATTGATCGACCGCGGCCGCGAAGTGCGATTGACTTCCGACGGTAGCAGCGCCGGCGATATCGCCGACGTCTTTTGTTCCTGCCAAACGCCGTTGACGAATAGCGTGAAAGCGCGCCGGAATGAGTACGACGCGTAGCCGTTCCACGAATCGGTGCTCAGCGCGATGTCGGTCGCGCTTTCCGTCCGAATGTAGTTTGCGTTCAGGCTAAGATTGCCGGTTGGAATCCACGTCAGCCCGAGGTTGTAGTTTCGCGAGATACTCTGGTCAAAATTCAAGTTCGCGCCCTGATAAACCGCGGTAAAGCCGATGCGGCTCTCGATGCGGCGGCTGAGTTGAAGCTGCGCATTCAAAGAACGAAAGACCTGATACCGCTGGGTTTTCAAGATCGGCTTTGAATCGTGCGCTACCGAGACGTCGAAATAGGTACGGACATAATTCAGCGGCGTCAGTCCGACTGAAGCATAGATGTTGTCGTAATTATAAGCTCCCGAACCGCCCTCGCCGCTCTCCAGCGACTTGTTTGATTTCTGGAAAAACGTCCGGGTGGCGCCCAACCGCGTGTCGACGCCTTGCCGCAGATAACGCGATGCGGAGCCGGAGATGCTGACGAATTCTACCGTTTGCCGCGGGCCGCCTTCTTCGGTGGTTTGGTACGATTTCGCGACATCGAACGATAAATACGATAGGGGCAGGAACGACAACTGCGCCGTAGCGTTGTGATTGTCGTTTTGGGCGCGAATTGTGCTCGTTTGTGACTCCGCCCAGCGCCCGGAATAGGTAGTCGTCGCGGTCAGTCCATAAAACCGGTCGGAAGACAACAGGGCGTTGATCGTGTGCGCCGAAAACTCCGTGCGATTGCGCACCGCCAACGACCGGCGGTCGATCTCCGAGGCATAGTACGAATAGAGCGCGTTCAGGTAGCCGATGCCGTCGTAATTCTTGGTTAGAGTCGCTGCCGCCGCGACGTTTTCCGAAACCGAATTCGAGCCGCCGATCAGAAAATTCTCGCTCGTTACCCGGCCATAAGACCCGCGCACCGCAACGCCACCGACCGCGTGGCGGGTGTCGATCAAAAACGTCTCGCCGGAGCTATCGAAGCGGCGCTGGGTCTGGCGGTCGAATTTTCGCGTCCGGTTGTAGGTGATGTTCACGGGCGGGTAGCGATCGTAGTTGAGGGCCAGGTTGGAGCGCCAATCACGCGAATACAAATAGTACGTGCTCGCGCCGATCGCGTCTGTCGTCAGCCGCCGGTACGGGGAGTAGCTCAGATTCAGTGCATAACCGTAGCTCTTGAGGTCGAGCGTAAAAATCGGCCTCAGGTCCCGCTGCGGCGAATTCGGATAGTCGCGTCGCGAAACCTGAAGTCCGAGCCGCATTCGGTTTTTTACGAAAAGAGCGTCTTCGTAGTTAAGCGTGAGCGTTGCCTGCGAGGAGTTGTCGCTGAAAGCAACGGCCCCGGCTTGTCGCGAGTGCTCTCCCAGCAAATTGAGATTCCCGTACAGCCGATCGGCGTCAACGTCGCAGGCCAGAATGGTCAGAAGCGCCGGCACCAATACGACCCGCAACATTATTCACCCTCCGCTGGGTTATGAACATTGAAGCCGTTCGACGTCGAATAGTCGCGTCCGTGACAGTCGTAGCAATGTGTCGTGCCCATGAATTCATGCGCCGCGACTTCGTCGGGAAGCCGCTCCAGATTGAGTCCATGGATAGTTCCCCCCGCTTGGTTATCGGAGGATACATGGCAACCGAAGCAAAATCGGCGAACCTGAGCGTTGTCGTTGCGAATATCGGTGAGTCCGTGCCAGCCCGGGCGCTGATCGCTGAGCAAGAACGCGTTCGGACCCCCTGCTTGACTCCCACGCGATCCATGCGGATTGTGGCAATCCGAGCACGACAGCCGCGCGCCGGACGGCACGTATCCGCCGCCGTCGCCGATACCATGGCCCGCGCGGTTGCTCGGATTAATCGAGCGGTCGTAGTAGTCGCGAATGCGTTTGCCGCTTTCGTTCATCCCGACCGGGCCGAATTGCGAGTGGCAGGAGAAACACAATTCGTAGTTGTCCGGCCACGCGCCGAATTGCGAACCTACGATGCTGCTGTAGGTCGTATCAAGTAAATCGTGCGATCCCGCGCCACCGTGTATGTTGTGGCAATTTCCGCAGTCGCCGTCGCCGAAGAAATCCTTAAGCGGCATATCGGGGTCGGTATTATGCGGTGAATACGCGAGATCCTTCCAAACCTGACGACCCGGCCAGCGGACATGATTACTGACTCCGGGAATCCGTGTGCCGCCGGAATTGAACTCGAAATAACCGGCGTCGCTCGATCCGATCGGCATCCGGTCCGTCTCTTGCGCCGGATAGCCCGCCGTCGCACCGCTCGGTTGATCGGCATGGCAGCCGCCCATCGAGGCGCCGAGGCAGAGTTCATTGCTATTGGGCTGGAATAGTCCGAACGGTTCCGGCGTGCCTCCTTGGTGCGCGCCATGACATTGCAGGCAGCTTCCGCGAGGATAATCTCCGGTTCGCCACACGCCGCTTTCGGCAGAGCCGTGTGGTGAATTGCGGAACCGGCCGCCATCGGCGAGCAGCAACGCTGCCCCCGCGATTAACAGCGACGCTACTCCTAAACTCACACCTGTTGTGCGCTGACTCATCATCTGCTCACTACTTGTTATGGCACTGTTGGCATCCGGCCATCGCGGTGGCGCCGCCTTCAACCGCCGGCCACCGGAGATTCTTTCGCCGATCGCCGCCGTGTCCGCGGTGGCAACTGATACAACTCACGCGATCGGATGTCTGCGGCGTGCGGGCGGCGATGAAACTCGTCGCGCTCGGCGACAGGATCGGCAACCGGCTAATCCCATCGAGCGTAAATCCCTCGCCACTTCCGCCGATCCAATGTTGCGGATCCGCATGATACTCGCTGACAAACTGATTGAGCGCCACGCCGGACGGGTGACCCGCAAAATGCGCAGGACTTGAAGCCGGTGCGTTATTCTCCAACTGATTGTGACAGGATGTGCACCACTCGTCGAGGCCGGAAACGTAACCGACATTGTCGCGCTGATAAGCCGCAATCGTTGACACCGAATTTGGCGGCCGCGACGGCTTCTGATCGGTGAACACTTGAATGCCGTCAACAACGGAAAGATTGCTGCCGATGCGTGCCGGATCTTCCGACAGATTGCGGTAATTGGCATTGCCGTGCGCCGCGTGACAACTGATGCAACTGAGTTCTATGGCGCTGCCGGCGGACTGCAGCGGCGTCGGCGCGATCAGACCCAGATTGTGCCCGCCAGCGTGATCATAGCTGGGAAGTTGCAGATGCCCCGCAGTGCTCTCGCCGGCGCTCGTCGCGGCGTACATCTCAACCGGCGTCAGCACATCTGGCGCGGCCAGATCGCTGCCGTCGTGGCAAGACAGGCACAATTCGTTGATCGAGTCTTTCTTGAGCAGGATCAGGTAGGGCCCCTCATAGGCGCCGATCTCTTCGCCCGAAGCATGCGATAGATGGCAATCCGCGCAGCGCAGGTTGCCCTCGGTGTGCCATTCGCCCGCGACCACGTTAACGAGCGGCCAGAGAGTGATTCCGATCAGCAACGACGCGATGCGTTTCACAAGATCCTCAGTAATTATGGTTCGAAGATGTGCAGCGACCCTAACTCATCCACCACGATTAACCGGCCATCGGCGGTGAATGCCGCGCTCAGCGGATGCATCGGCGGCAGGGTGAAGCTCTCACTGCTGACTTCCACTCCGGCGCGGTCGAAACGCCGCCACCGGCGCGCACTCATATCGGCAACCCAAATCGTTTCGTCCAATCCCACCGTGACAGCGCCGCCCTTCCATTGACGGTCTTGCGTCGGATTATTCCAGCCGGCAGAGTTGAGGAATTTCCCCTGGCTGGAGAATATCTGCAGCGGCATATTCGCGGCATCCGAAATTGCCAAACCACCGCCGAGCAAAACCGCCACTTCAACCGGCGCCCACAGCTTGCCTCGACCCTGGCCCTGATCGGCGACTACGCGCACGAATCGCCACTTGTGATCGAATTGCGCGACTCGTCCATTCTTGCGATCAAGCACGATATATTGGTTCTCCGGCGTCCGGCGGATGGCGTCGATATTGCGGATTCCGCCGTCCTTGATTGTCGTTACGCTGTCGTACTTGTCCGGTTCGTCGCTGCGGGTTCGATAAACCTGATTGCGATTTTGCACCGCGAACAATAATGCGTCTTCGCCGTCAAAACACGCCGACGTCGGCAGCACCAGCGGCGTCAGCGTGCCGACTTCCCAGACCAGTTGATCGGGAATGTCGAAGACATAAATTCGGTTGGCAAACTGGTCGACAACCGCATAGCGGGCGCCGGAGGGCGACGTAACCACCTGCGTCGGCTTGACCAATTGCCGCTCACCGTCGAGTACTTTGATGCTCTTGTAGAGCTGCAACGCCGTCGCATATGCGGCAGTGAACAAGATCGTCGCGGCAAGAATCGGAGCATAGAGTCGGTGCCTGATCATCAGAGTTCCCTCAGTCCATTTAGTGGCTGACGTCGTGGCACAGTACACACAACTTGCGGTTTTTATCGGCAACCAGCATCGATGGCCAGTCGGATGAGTGTGCCGAGTGGCAACTGACGCAGTTCACCGGCGTCTTGGTGCGCGGATCAATGACACTATCGCCCATCGGATGAAAATGCGACTTCTTGGCGTCTTCATGACAGCCGAGACACAAGCCTTGTATATCCGTCGTATTTAGAAGTCCCTTATTCGGCGCCGCATGCGGATCATGACAGTTGCCGCAATCTTCGAACGCCACCGGATGTTTGACGCTGCCGGAAAACTCACGCGAGTCGTGACAGGTGACACAGGCCTTGAATCCTTCGCGAACCTGAAGTGACTTACCGAAGCCGACGTGCGGGCCGTGACAACCGGTGCAATCACCGCTCAGGATCGGCGCATGCACCACGGCCTGCGCAAGTTGCTTTGCAAAGTCGTCGTGGCAGGTCAGACACAACTCCTTGGTCTCGGCAACCAGCGGTAGAGGCGCTTGCCCGGCGTGGCACTGGTCGCACGTGCCGCTGCGGAACGGCTCGTGCGCGTTCGGCAGCAGCAGCCCCTTGACACCGCGCTTCGTGGCGTGCGCGACATGGCAATTCTGGCAGTCGGCGCCGGAAATGTCGAACCCGCCATGCGCTGTTTTCACGGCCACCGAAGTGTAATCATGACATCCCGAGCAGAGTGCTTGTTTGTCTTTCGCCAGAAGCATTGGTGCGGCGCCGGCGTGGGGCAGATGGCATTGGGTGCAATCGCCGGTCTTTGTCGGCGCGTGGACTTCGCCGGAAGCCAGCTCCTTCTTGATGTCTTCGTGACAACTCGTGCAGAATCCTTCCTTCGCCTTGACCGTCAATACCGGATTGTCCGTCGCATGCGGTCCGTGGCAGTCAACGCAGGCGCCATCCGCAAACGGGCGGTGCTGCACCGGCTGATTCACCAGTTCATGAATGTCGGAGTGGCAGTTAGTGCACAGATCATTACCGGCGCGAAGCAGAAACTTCTTGTCGTCGCCCGCATGAGGACTATGGCAGGCCGTGCATTCGCCGGCGGCAAACGGCCCATGCTGCGACTTCTTGCTCGCGAGGCCCAGCAAATCCTCGTGACAAGTGCCGCAAACCTCGGCTTCCGGTCCCGCCATGACAACCTTGCCGTCCGCACCGCGCTCATGGCAGCCGTCACAAGACTTTTCGGCGAACGGCGGATGCAAGTTCGCCCGCATCAGTCCCTTTTCCGGAGCCGTGTGCGGATTGTGACAATCAAGGCAGTTCGCGGCCGTCAGATCGTAGTTTTCATGTTTCGTCGCCAAATCCGCGTCGATCGTATGGCATGTCCCGCAAACCTTGGCCGGCTCGTCCTTTAGCATGCCGTAGACATCGCCGCCGTGCGGATCATGGCATACCTGGCAATCGCCGCTTTCGACCGGCGTATGCGGTACGCCTTGGCGGAATTTCTCTTTCAGGTCATCGTGGCAGGTGAAGCAAAGGTCGGCGATCTTGTCACCCAGGGCCGGTGTTTTACTGATCGGAATCCCGTTGACATACATCCGCACCGCACGACCGGCGACCAGATGTTCCTTCATCGAGCCGTGCGGATTGTGGCAACCGCTGCAATCGCCCTTCAGTACCGGCGTATGCACGAAAGTCTTGTTGCCATTAAAATCGGCCCGGTCGTGGCACTGGCCGCACAACTCACCCTCGGGCGCTGCCAAGAGAAAATCACTTCCGGCGGTGTGGGGCCTGTGGCAGGTTTGGCAATCTTCCTGCGCCGGCGCGTGCTGAACCGCCAATGTTGTTCGATTCCCGATTTCCGGATGGCAATTGACGCAAAGTTTGTTCCCACCGGCCTTAACGAGATGCGCCTCGTCGCCGAAGTGGGAATTATGACAAGCGCTGCAATCCGATCTGAGATACGGCGGGTGGACCGACTCTGCCGCGCGATCCGCGCCCGACGGTTCATGGCATTTGCGGCAGGCGTCTTCCGGTGAAGTGCGCAAGATCGCCTGTGTGTGGCCCTCGTGCGGAGCGTGACAACCATTGCAGTCGGCGATCGCGGGATGCACGACTTCGGCGGAATCCCGCTTTACTGCGAATTCGCCATGGCATCCCAGGCAAAGACTCGAATCCGTTGCGGCGAGCAGATGCTCCTTATTCGAGCCGTGAACTTCATGACAGCCGGAGCAGTCTCCGAGAATCGCCGGCGCGTGCGCAACCATCTTGTCGCCGGTCAGAAGATCGTCATGGCATTCGCCGCACAAGTTGGCCTGATTTTCCTTCAGTAGCTTGCCGTGCCGCGATGAATGCGGCTGGTGGCAGGCATCGCAGTTGACCTTCTCCACCGCGGCATGCGGAATCGCCAACGCCGTTGCGTCGACCTGTTCGCTGTGGCATTCGCCGCAAAGTTCTCCCGGTTTCTTGCCATCGGTGAACTGAATCGCCGCCGGATCGGTCACCGGCGCATGACAAACATCGCATTGTCCTTCGGAAAAAGGCGCATGCGAATTTCCTGACATCAGCCCCGCGCTGTTCGTCGAATGGCCGCTGTGACATTCGGCGCACTCCAAGCCGGCGATCGCTTTGCCTTCATGTGCCGCCAGCGTCTTCTTGTCCTTCGGATCGTGGCAATCGGCGCAAAGCGCACTGACGTCCTTCTTGAGCAATCCCGCGTGCTCGCTGTTATGTGGATCATGACAGGCCGCGCAATCCAGTTTCGTAAACGGCGGATGGGGAACTGTTCCGTCAAGCGCCGATTCCAGTTCCTTGCCGTGGCACGCCAGGCAGGAGCCGGGATCGTCGATCACGCCTTCGTAATTGCGAAGCAGCCCCTTCTTGTCGGCGGCGTGCGGTTCGTGGCAATCCCAGCATTTGCCGACTTCCATCGGCGCGTGCTTCGTCCCAACCGCGAATTTCTCTTTCAAGTCCGCATGGCATGTGAAACACAGTTCCGAACTATTGTCGACGAGAATTAGAGTATTGGCGAACCCATGACGTTTGTGACACGACTCGCAGTCGTTGTCCTTTACCGGCTTGTGAACGACCTTTTTTGCTTCGAAGGCCGCTTTAAGATTCTGGTGGCAATCGTAGCAAGTCTTGACCGCCTGAGCGGACGATGAAAATGCCAGAAAAGCGCCGACCCCCAAAATGATGTGTGCAATGATCCCAAAGCATCGTCCGTGTCGCACGAAGGCCTCCGATAACTACTTCTTCTCAACCGGGGGAATGATAAACTGTGAGTCTACTTTGTAGGCCAGCAATCGAAATCCAAACAGGTGGTTGCGCGGGTAGTGCGGCGCGTCGGTGTAGTGAAACGCCCAGCCTTCTTGGATGACCTTTCCGCTCTTGTCGAGAACGCGCACTCGCGCCGCCGGATTCCAGAGCGTGTCCGAAAACGCAATCGCCGTGCCCTTCGTCGAAATCGCCAAGTGCGGATTGAAGGCCATCACCACCGCCACTTCTTCGCCTTCACCCAACTCGAATTGCCTTCCAAACCTGACCGTGTCGACCTGCCGGAAATTCCCGAAAACCTTGTGTCGGGTCTCGATAACAAAAAACGAGGTTGTATCCTTGATATTGGTCGAGTCGATTCCGACTTTCCAGCCCGGAAGCGGCGCCGTCAGTGTGTCGGATCTAAAAGTGCTGTCTTTGGAAATTTCGCCGGCGAAGGATTCGGTAGCCGCCCAGAAGATTGCCCCTATCACAAGTACGGTCATTATCCGTTTCATATTGCCTCACAACGCCATAGCTCTAAGCGGCGCGTCTAAGATTGTGAAAAAGGTAACAAGATTAGTCTGCTTGTCAAGGGATATTTTCGATTCCCCTGAAGAAAGTTAATGTCTACTATCTTGAGAAAACTATCTGACAGCCCGACAGTGGGTTACAAAATGCAGAATCGACCAGTAAGGTCTACATTAAAATCTATCGAAAAGGTCGATATCGTGGTCGTTTTTACGGACGCACCCGGTCGCCGTTCGCTGAACGCTGAGTGAAGACCGGTGGCCTTGTTTCTGGAATGTTCGGATCGACATTGTGGCAGCCGTTACACAAGTCGTTCTGGTGCCCGGTCACCAGCAGGAACGCGCTGCCCGAACTCAGTGAATGGCAGGTCAGGCACTCGATATTTCCGTTGATCGTACGGACGAACTCGGGTATCTGATCGCGGATCTTATTGTCCGCACCCGCCCGCTGAAAGCCGGGAATCAATGGAATTCCAATCGCGTGGCCGCCGACCGTGTGGATCCTCGGCGTCACCTGCCCGGTATTGGCATCACCACGCGGTGCGGCGTCCGCGTCGTGACACGCCATACAGTATTGCGACGGCTGCGCCACCCAGGCCGGATCGAGCGATCCGTGAATTAATCGCGCCGCCGCCTCATGACCGACCGACACCACCGGCCGACCCGGATTGTTGTGACAGTCCGCGCAAATCTCGTCGAGGCCAGCCACGATCGCCATCGTCGTCGTGTCGCCGTTGGCAATCACCCGGCTCGGCGCGTGAAAACTGTGGCACTCGTTGCAATTGGGTGTCGTCGCCGCGTGGAACGAACGCAGTTTGACATCATGAAGCTTGGCCGTCGTGTGACAAGTCAGGCACATCGCGTTGCGCGCCACGCTCACGCCAAAGCCGCGCATGTTGCCGTCGAACTTGTGGCACAACTCGCAATTGACCTCTTCATGCGGATGCCCCTTCTCGAAATCCGCCCTCCCATCCGGCAAGCCCCGACCAAAGTAGTAAAACGCGATTCCCGCCAGCAGCGTCAACAACCCGATTTTGATGCGTGTAATCACCTATTCTTTATCGACGCCAAGTGCCGTAGCGCTTACCCACTTGATAAGCCAGCGCGAACATTTTCGTGGCGGGTAATTGCGGCGATCATCCGGCAATCCCTGTTTCGGAACAGAACGTAGTGGTGACAGCGCTTTGTCCCCCTAACTCAATTCAGAACCGGGGCCGCTACAAACAGACGTGCATCGGCCCCGGCACTCGTGAATGAGTTCCTAATAATTGAAATTGAAGCAAATCTTCGGCGGCGGTCCGCCGGAGAAGATGTAATTGGCAAGATAGACGACATCGCTCATCGACACGTTGCTGCTGCAATCGCAATCGCCGACCCCGATCTTCGGCTTCGGAGCCGGACCGCCCGCCCAAATCCAGTTGTTTAGGTAGACGGCATCCGCAATTGACAAAGAGCCATTGTCGTCGACATCGCCCCGACTGACCGCGTAGATCGCCTTCTCGAAGTTCACTCGGCCGCGACCATAAAGCGGATCGAAGCCGTGCGGATCCGTTGGGTGAGTCTGATCGTCAATAGCATTCCAAATGACCTGACGAATGTCGTGCGCCGTTGGCCGAGAATTCGTCAGCATCCAACGTCGCCCCATCGCTATGCCAGCCACACCGGCGACCATCGGAGTAGCGTACGATGTTCCAGCGCGCACCGTGTGTGTGGTCTCGAAGCACACATCAACCGGGGCCTCTGTTGTCAGTATTTCAGATCCAGGCGCCACGACTGCAGAAGTGTCAAATGCGATGTGATCAAACGCTATGGCTCCGTTCGGGCTTATCGCGCCGACGCTGATCAAGGAATGTCGCCTGCCGGATAACCTTCGGCGGACGTGTCGTATGAGACAGCGGCGACCATGACAACGCCGAGCGCGTCGGCGTAGTTAACAGCCATTCCAAGCGTTCCTATCGAGCCAATATAGCCGCGGCTTATACTCGCTATCTCCGCTCCGGCATCGGCAGCGTATTGGATTCCCGCAGCTAATGTATTGGCGCTGGCCGCACCGGCGTCCGATAGGCACTTCACGTTTATGATCGAACCGTGCCAGATGACACCCACAATATTCTGATCAATTATATCCAAGAAGTTGTTGTCGACCGACATCAGCGGACCAACGATCCGCGATCCATGCGCGTGAAACCAGTCAATCCGGCTGCAGTCTTGGCCCAGTCGACGATAACCCGGTACAGGATCACCGTCAAGCTCCCCTGTATCCCACCCAAATATGTCGTCGACATAGCCGTTTCCGTCATTGTCCAGCCCGTCCTGCGTTGGCAATGGCGGATTGCCAATGAATTCTCCTTGGTTCTTCCAGAGATTCGGACGCAATTCCGGATGCAGCGAGTCTATCCCCGCGTCAATCACGGCGATTTTCGTCAGAATCATTGTCGTATCGAACGCCCATGCACCCGGCGAGTCCAGGTCCACATCATTCGGCTGCGAGTGATACCATTGATCGGCGAAATTCTCATCTCCCGGTGATATGTCGTAGGCGTCAACAATTCCCACCGCTTCCACGAACTCGACCAGTTGGTTCAGGGCGAACTCCTCAACGACTGAAGTCACTGTATTCATTGAGTCGAATCGAATTTCAAAAACTCGATCCATGCCAAGACGCTGATAAACGGCAAGGTGTTTCGGATCACCCGGTCGCGCGAATACCGCGCGCATATCCTGTACGCCAAACTTTTGCAGCAGAGAATCGATCGAGGGCTCGCCGACGCTTATGCTGTTTGCCCCGCTTTGAACTACTGGAACGAACGTGAATAACACAGAAGCTCTGCCTTGCAGCAGTTTTGACTCAGTCTGGGCTGAAGCATCACTGCTCAACACCGGCGTCAATGCTGCCAAGACCAAGCCGATGCCACGAGTTAGGCACCACATAGTGACCTCCCCTAACGAACTATGATGAGCTTTACTGTCTGTAACTGATGATTTGATCTCAAACGTGCATAGTATACACCACTGGCCACCTCCTTTCCGTGCCCGTCGGTCCCATTCCATTGCGCTTCATAGCTGCCTGGGCGGTATGGCGCAGAAGCGAGCCGGCCCACTGCTTGCCCCGAAGTGTTATAGATTTCAAGCTCTATCTCCGCCGCGCTAAAGACATCGAAACTCAATACCGTGGAAGAGTTGAATGGATTTGGGTAATTCTGATGCAGTTTGAATTCTCTGGGGAGCGGATCCTCCGCATCATCGACAGCGATGAGACCGTCGTGTGAAAACACCTCTACACCCAACAAGTCGCCGACGCAAAGATACTCTGGGCCGAGCGATAACGCTTGCGCGTAGGCCGAAGTCGGCAGGCGGCCCGTGTGCCGCGGATTAGTGTGATCTGCAACGTCAATGATCTCGATCCCAAGTTCGCCATGCGCAAGAAGCAAAAGGCTATCGCTGAAGATGCAAACGTCGTTCGCGCTGCCCGGATAACCGGAGCTCGAAACAGTGTCCCACCTCGAAACGAATTCCACGTTCGAACTGCCGTTGACACGGAACACTCCCAGTCCTTGGAACCAATCCGCCGTATAAATCAGGCTATCGCAGAGCGCAATCCCGGTGACTGGATAACCTACGTTCCCAAAGTCGGCGACGTGACTGATGCTCACATCGGGCTGGATCGCAAAAAGTGAACGAGGTGTAGCGACAAATTCGGAGTTTGTTGCAACTGCGACCGCTTGAAGCGCCGATACCGGATTGAGCTGTTTATACTCACCCTCGGAACTGACGACCGTGTGCAGTCTTCCGGAACAGATTCTCAAGACGCTATCTCGATGGGTCAGCGCCGACGGCGTAGTGCCCGTTTCGAGCAGCAATGAGTCAACGATCTTCGGGTTTGACGGTTCTGAACAATCGTAGACTTTGAGGTATGACGATGTTTCGTGGCCGACGAGAAGGCGTGTACCCATGTAATCGATACAAACTGGAGAAGTTAAGTTGAGTGTTTCACATTGCTGAGGAATGGTCGGAGTCGACAGGTCGAAGCACAAAACGCCTTTCTCTTTATCCGCGACGTAGAGGAAGTCGTCGGATTGGACCAAGTCGCGGGCTTGCGATGACGTCTCGATAAACTGCGTCGAATCCAAGAAGCCGTCGATTCCTCGATTGAGGATCAGCAGATCGTTATCCCATCTGCCGGCTACCACCTCTGAGCCATTACTCGCAAGACAATTGAATTTCTTCATCTGCCGACTTATTTCTCGGATCGCCAGGTTTGCGGGGTCAAGAATGTCAACTACGGCGATTCCACCGGTCGTGGGGCTCCCCCGGCCGGCAAGATAGAGAGTGCCGTCTTCCATGGCAATGTCCTGCGGGTCGCTGATCATGAAGAGCAGATCAATTAGCGAATCAAGCGCAGCGAGCCCACCGTTTGGCAGCAAGCGGTACGAATGCAAAGCCCAATTGCCTGCTACGTACAGTACCGAATCCTGAACCGCTAAGAATCTCGGGGAGTAGAATGCGGTCGGATAGTAGCCAACATAGGTGGGGTAGTTAGGGTTTGCGAGATCATATTGATAGATGCCGAAAAAGGTTGTGTCACCGTGAAATGGCGCATCGGCACGAGCAACCCAAAGGTGCTGTCCCAATCGCAGCGTCATCCCCGTTGTGCTTATCAAATCGGCATCAGGATCTGGATAGGACAACCTAATCGCTGGGATCGGCAGTACTTGGTTCGACACATCGACCGCGATGACCCCATGTCTACCACTTAAGTAAGCCGTTCCATTGCTCACACAGACGTAGGAGACTTCATCAGCGTAGTCTGCACCATCGAATCCACTCGGTTGTGTGTTGCTAACAAACCGCAGATTGTTCGGGTCCGAAACATCCACTATCGTGAGCCCCTCCCAGCCGTCGGCGACATAAGCGTAGTCGCCTTCCAAAGCCACCCACTGCGCGATGCCCGGGGTAGCAACCTCTGACAGCCGGATAAACTCCCCTTGCTCATTGAACCGCCAGCATTCCAGCCCCCATTCGCCCGCCAAGTACCAGTAGCCGTCTCGCTCGACGATCTTCTGATACCGACTCCCCAAATGAATCGACGCCACGTGCTCGAATTCGATGGCCAAACTCCCCGGCGCGATTGCCAGAAGGCTCAACGCCAGAGTCACAGCGACAATTCGTATCGCCCGCATAGTTTTCCTCTCCAAGATTGACCTTAACAATATGACGTCACTATCGTCGATTTGTCAATCGCTATTTCGAAAAATCGTGTGAATCACTTCCCCCTGCCGATTTTGGTTTACAAAAAAGCAGCCGCCGGAAAAGTCAATCCCCGGCGGCTCGTACTCGCGTCGTTATCGTCAGTTACTACTTGCGGATCAATTCGCCCGGCGGCGCATCCTTGTGCGTGCGGCCGTCATCATGACAACCGTCGCACTTCGGCGTCGCCGCGAAATTCTTGTTTTCGTGACAGTCGCTGCACTCCAGCTCGATATGCACTTCGTCAAGCTGCAAACCGACAATTGCATGCTTGAAATTCGCCTGGTTCCAACCGCCGTGACAACCGGAGCAGTTATTGTTCAAGCGCGCAATCTTCTTGCCCGTCGGATGACACGCGCGGCACTCAAGCTTCTGATGGAAACGACTGAGCGGCCAACCGGTGTCGGCATGCGAAAACGCCGAACGTTCCTTGGTGTCGTGGCACTTGGCGCAGGCGTCCTTGTTGTGGCAATCGTTGCAGATCGCGTGCACTTCTTCCTGCGTCTTGGCGATTTTCACTTCGCGCTTCATGTCATGACACGAGCCGCAGTTCTCCTGCTTGTGACAATCGACGCAGCGCAGATTGAAAAGCTGAATGTGTTCTTCATGATAAAAAGTCACCATCGGTCCCGGCTTGTACGGCGTCGTGTACAGCCGCTTATCCGGCGCGACGATTTTCGGGTGCGGTGTGCCGATGATATCCGTCGGATCCTTGGCCGACTGCGCAATCGCGCCGCCTTCCGAAGGAATATGACAAAGCACGCACTGCGTTTCATGGCTCCATTCGCGGTGACAGGCCAGGCACTGGCGGTGATAGGCGCCTTTGAGGTTCGGCTTGCGCAGATCGCTCGATTCACCGGACGGGCTATGGCACTCCTTGCAGGGCGGGATTCTTCCCGGTGGGCTGAAGTGATGGCACGTCGCGCAGTCACCGCCCATTTGCGCCATCGACGCATGCAGCTTGTGATTGAAATGCACCGGTTGATACAAATCCGCGATGTCGCCGAGCAGCATCGAGTCCGGCGCATCGGCGACTTCGTGCTTGGTTGCTTGGTGAACCGCCTGCGCTCGTGGACAAGCTTTCAAACACGGGTTCGCCACTGTCGGGGACGGGCACGTATGGCACTCGCTGCAATTGACCGCCTTCGGCTTACTCTGCGCGAATATCGATCCGCTGAGCAACAACGCTACGAGGACATTGAATGCAATCGATGTATATTTCTTCACTTCATCCACCTCCACCTAAGCCGTCTTTACGATTGCCGGCGACGGATTGTCGGCCTTCACTTCATGAGCCGGTTGCGCAATCACCGGGAAATGGAGCACCAGGAACCGATACACCAGCACCAATGCGCAGACCAGTCCGACCGTCACCATGATCTCGAACACCGAAGGGAAGTATGTCGTTTGCGGATACAGCGGTTCGTAGGCGACAAGAAAGACATTGATGCGATTGAGCAGCACGCCAAAGATCACCAGCGACGCCGAGATGAACAGCCCCTTCGCCGTTTGTCGCAGCTTGCGATTGGCGAGCATCAACAGCGGCGCGATCACGCCCAGGCCGATTTCGATCATGAACATGAACGACTGCAGCGAACCCTCGAACAGGAACGGCCACGCATCGCGCATCGTCAAATCGCCTATCTTCACGGCGAGGTAGACCCCCAGAAGAATCGGCGTGTAGGCCGCGATCGACGAAAGCACCGGAATCTCCGGCTTGAGTTTGAACGAGCGCGACGCCACCAGTGATTCAAAAATCACCATCGGAAAACCGACGGCAATCGCCGACAACAGGAACATCAGCGGTGAGATCGGCGACCACCAGAGGGGATGCATTTTTGTCGGCGCGATCACCATCAACGTTCCCAGCGACGACTGATGCAAACACGAGAGCACCACACCGGCAATGATGAACAGCGACAGGAATCGCCCGAGGAACTGCTTGCAGACTCGCAGCCAGCCGTCGACCAGACTATTGAAAACGCGCAATATTCCGGGGAGTTTGACACGACCGATAAATCGCTCCGCCACGATCGGCAGGAACTCGACATACAGCACGGTCAGATAAACCATCACGCACATGCCGACTTCGAACAGCACCGAATTGCCTTGCCACATGCTCGGAAGCATCGGGTGCCACACATTATAATAGCGTCCCAGATCCGCAAGCAGGCCGATCACGACAAACGTGTATCCCAGCATCGCCGTCAAAAGCGCCGGCCGCGTGATCACGTGGTATTTGTCTTTGTGAAAAATGTCGGCGAGTGCCGCGCTGGTAAATCCGCCGGCCGCCAGCGCCACACCCGAAGCGACATCAATCGCAATCCAGATGCCCCACGGGAATTGATCGTCGAGGTTGGTCGCGGCTTCCAGTCCGAACAGCAATCTATAGATGTAGGCGGAAATCCCGAGTCCGGCCAAGATCGAGAGGATAATCGTGCCCTTGGTGAAAAACGGAACGCGCTGAATCGGGGCCGGAATTTCATGCGTGCTCATTGTGCGACTCCTTCTCATCCTTCTCGCGCAGCGAGTACATGACCAGCCCCAATAAGCCGTAAAGTGCCAGCGGCGGAACGAACGACTTGAATATGCCGTGTTGAATCGTCTCGGTTAGCTTGGGAATCGGCTTCTCGCCCAAAGTCGGCAGCTCGGTGTGCTTGAACTCGACCGGCGCCAGGTACATCCAGCTGGTGCCGCCGACCTCCGTTTCGCCGTAGACATGGTCATAGTAAACATCCGGCTTGATCTTGATCCGCTCTTTGGCGATTTCGATTAATTCCTGCCGGGTCCCGAACGTCAACGCCTCATTGGGGCAGATGCCCACACACGCCGGCTTTTTGCCTTCGGCCAAGCGGTGGGCGCAGAAGGTGCATTTCATCACCCGCGGCTTGAATGCCTCGCTGTACTCGTATGCCGGCACTTGAAACGGGCAGGCTACCATGCAATACCGGCAGCCGATACATTTCCAGGCATCATAATCCACCGAGCCGGAATTGCTCTTGGTCAAGGCGCCGACGATACAGGCGGACACGCAGGCCGGGTGGTTGCAGTGCATGCACTGGACCTTCATCGTGTACGGCTTTTGAGTGGCCGGATTGCGGAACTCATTGACCACCGTATACGACTGGTCCGTCGGCCGGCGATGCTTTCGGAAAACCGTGCGATCTTCAAATGTCTTGAGATCGGTATTCGAGAGTTTGTGCTCGTTGTTGCACGCCCACTCGCACTTGCGACAGCCGATACAGACGACCGTATCAACCAGTACGCCGTACGTTTGCGCGCAATCGAGAGGGAATTCCTCTTCCTTGGCCTCGGCTCGCCCGGCAACAGCGGTTACCGCGCCGACGGCTGCCCATTTGAACAATTCTCGTCGAGTATTCGTCATCGGCAATCCTCGTCTATTTGGAGCGCGCCGGTAGTTTAATTGTGATTTTTTTCACAATCACCGACGCACGTAAACATCTCTCGGAGCATAATTAATCAACGGGCGCAGCCTTGTCAAGCACAAACATGACAAAAACTCCCATCTTACTATTGAAAAATATCGGATAATCTTTGTGAAATTTTACGCAAATCTCGCGGGCATTTTTGGTGTTCGGCGGCAACGACCCAACACCAAGGCAAAACGACGGTTCCGGAGAACCGTCGCTTGCTTTCGGACTAACAAGTAAGGGGCTTGTTTAGACGCAGGGGCACGCCGGAGCCGAGCCGCCCGCGAAGATGTAATTGATCAGATAGACGGCGTCGGCTATGCTCAAGGCGCCGTTGCCGTCGGCATCACCATTGCGCGTCGAGCAAGGCGCCGATCCGCCGGCAAAGATGTAATTGATCATGTATACCGCATCCGCGATACTCCACGCGCCGTTGCCGTCGACATCTCCGCACTTCCCACTGCACGCCGCTGGCGCGTTCTCGTTGAGGTAGTCGGCCTGCCAAAGCGCGGTCCAGCAAAGCATCCAATTATTGGTGGCATTGAAGGCGCCAGCATAGGGAGCCGAGTAGAACCACGAATCTTCCGCCGGGGCGTCCTTGATCGGAAGCGTAAACGCTGCTTCTCCGGCCGCCGGGCGCGGATCGAGCGCGTTGTTGCCTGCGAAACGGCTAAGATTGCGCTTGTTGCCTTTGAACACCGGATCGCTTATGCGATTGTCCCACTTGCCACCGGCCACACCGGCAAGCGAACCGCCGATGCTCGGGTAGTCGGTGAAGAGACGCTGTTCCGTATAGCTCTGGCTGCGTGCGACGATACTCGGGGTGATCGCGGCCGCGTTGATCGCGCACCACAACGTGCCGTAGATCGAGAGATTGCTATTCGCGTACGCCGCATTGGTGTTGCTATAGCCACCAACCCAGTTCGGGTTAGTGAACGTAGCGGTCTCGCAGCGGCTATGATATTCGCAATCGATCTGCGTCAGCACCGCGCAATCGGGAATCGCGGCCAAGCTGAACGACGGGCTCGATTGGTCTTCGATATCGACGCCGCCGCGCGGCCACTCGTAGAAAATCGAATTGCGGATGTGACCGCCGGAATTCTCTTTGAACTTCAGCGCGGCGTCTTCGTTTGACGGCGCCGTAGCGAACACCTCGCCGCGACCAAAAGATGTCACGTTGTAGACAATCGGACGGGAGTACGGCTCGGTGTCGACGTTGCCGTCGTCGCCGTCAGACTCGAAGGCGCGGTCGCCGTTGGTCGAGTCCTTGATCGAGAACAGAAACTGCAGCTTGCCGCTGTAACCCTGGTCCCAGTCGAAATCGTCGTCATCATTGAAAGCCGAAACCAGATACCGACAGTTTACCGTGCCGCCGAACCACTCGTAACCGTCGTCAAGATTCGCGAACACTTCGACATGGTGCACTTCGGTTCCGGAACCAACTCCACCCAACGTGAGACCATTTATCTCGTTCGCGGCGCCAATAATCGAGCCTCCGTGCTTAAGCTGAATCCACTTAATCACGCCGGAGTTATCGAACGCGTCGCAACCGCCGTACTCGGTCTTCGGCGACGGTGTCAAACCTTCAATGAAATTGGTCGCGCAAAGATTGGGTGGCGTCACAGTGCCGTTGATCGGCGCGTTGCCGAGCACGATCAGCGAACCCCAGAGACCGCGATCCGACCGGGTCAGATCATTCGCATTATTCACGTTGTCGGTTTGCGCCGTGAACACGATCGGGCAACAGCTATCGCCGAGAGCATAAATCTGCGCATTGCGCTCGATCGTAAGCGTCGCCACCGAACCCGGCGGCAGGCCGGTTACGCCTTTGATAATCGTGCCCTGCTCGATCGTGATGCGCGCGGAGTCGGTAACGTAAACCGGCCCCTGAAGCACGTAGATGTTCTCGTTCGTCCAATTGACGTTTCTATTGATGTCTCCCGCCGGAACCGAAATCGTCGTCTTGCCGGTTTCATCAAGGCAAGTAGTCACACGCGGCGCGCACGGACGAAGATAATTCTGATCGTCAATATTCGTCCAGCCACACAACCAGTTATTGGTCGCGTCAAACGCGCCCGCATACGGCGCCGACGAGAAGAACGCATCTTCCGCCGGAGCATCGGTACGGGCTTCGGTGAACGCCGGTGAATTCGGCGCCGGGCGCGGATCAAGCGCGTTTTGGCCCGCAAAACGGCAGCGCGCGAAGTCTGTGCCGTAGAGCAGCGGGTTATCGATCACATTGCGCCAGCTTTGACCCGTCAAACTGACGGCCAAAGCCGGATAGTCGGTGAAGAGACGCTTCTCGGTCCACGATTGACCGGCAGTGAGTTCGTTCGGAAGCAGCTTGGCGTTGCGGCCAATGTTCCAGAAGATCACGCCGTACATGGTCAAGTCGGAACCGATGCCCGCGCCGCCTGCGAAAATCGGGTTCGCGTAGGCCGGTGCCGCCGGCGAGAAGTTCGTATTGTACGATCCTGTCCAGCAGCGACTGCGGTATTCCACGTCTTTTTGCGTCAAGATCGCGCAGTCCGGATAGGTCAAGCTGAACGACGGGGAAGACTGGTCTTCCATAAAGACGCCGTTACGTGGCCAGTCGACCACGATCGCATTACGAATATGACCGCCGGAATTCTCCTTGAAGTGGAATGCCGCATTGGCATTTGACGGTGAGCTCGGAAGCTGGCCGCGACCAATCGACGTCACATTATAGACGACCGGGCGAGCCGTTGGATCCGTGTCGGCGTTGCCGTCGTCACCGTCGGACTCAAACAGCCGGTCGCCGTTCGTCGAATCCTTAATCGCGAACAGGAACTGAAGCTTGCCATGGTAACCCTGGTCCCAGTCAAAGTCATCGTCGTCATTGAAAGCCGAGACGAGGTATTTGCAGTTGACGTTGCCGCCGAACCACTCAAATCCGTCGTCGAGGTTCGCGAACACTTCGACGTACTCGATGGTCGTGCCGGAGCCGACGCCGCCGAGAGTCAGCCCGTTGATTTCGTTCGCGGCGCCGATGATCGAGCCGCCGTGCTTGAACTGATTGTAGCGAATGATGCCGGAATTGTCGGTCGGATCGCATCCGCCGTAGGTGTGCTTGGCTGACGGCGGCAATCCTTCAATCAATGCCGTCGGACAGATTTCCGGCGGAGTCACGGTGCCGTTGATCGGCGCGCGACCCAGAATGATCAGCGATCCCCAGAGTCCGCGGTCGGAACGGCCAAGATCGTTCGGGTTACTGACATCGTCGGTGCAGGCCGTCCAGATGATCGGCTGCGCGGCGGTGCCGTCCGCGATAATCTTGCCACCGCGTTCGACAACGAGCGCCGCGACGGAACCCGGCGGCAGGCCGGTGATGCCCTTAATCACAGTTCCCGGCTCGATCGTCAGCGTGACGCCGCTGACGACATAAGTCGGGCCCTGCAGCACATAGACATTGTTGTTCGTCCAAAGCGTGTTGACTGCGATGTCGCCGACGGGCACGAATACCAAAGTACGCCCCGGCTCGCTCAGACACTGGCCGAACGCCGCCGCGGTCGAAATCATCAACAACACCAGAAGAGACAGTAGAGACTTACGCTGCACTGGTTACCTCCTTAAAGGATCGGTGCATGTTTTGGGTTTGGTTGTTTGCCTGTAGGAAAGTAGATGGGTTAAGTACGTGTGATGCCCGAGGCACCATGTTCTTGCCGAGCTGCTCAGCGAAGCAAGTTCGGAATCCAGGAAGACGAAAACGTGCTACGATGTATGATAAACGTTCAACCAGTCGATGGAATCTTGTTTCTGCTGTCATCAACATCTCTGTGTTCCTCTGGTTCTGTTCGGCGCCCGCCGTTACAGCGAGTAGCTCAGCCCCAGTGAGAACGATCGCCCTTCACGCACCAGCGAACGGGTGTACTGCGTGCCGCCCGCTTCTTGCGTCATGAAGCGATCTTCGTTAAGCAGATTCTTGGCCGTCAACTTCGCGGTCAGAAGGCCCAGCAACGACCGCGACAACGTCAGATCCAAAACGTGGCGCTCCTGCTCGTAAACATCGGGCGCGCGGTAACCGACCTCCGCCAAGCGATCGCCGTAAACATTGTAGAGCAGCGCGATCTCTGTCGAACGGCTCGGACTGGAGTAGATGATCTCGAAGTTGACGACGTAGGGAGATTGACCGCCAAAGGCGCGTTTCGTTTCGGTCGAATCGAGCAGGCCGCGACCAACGCGGTAGGCCAGTTCGGTGGGGTCGATATCAACTTCCGACTGCACCAGCGTCAGGTTGCCGCCGATTTGAAAGTGCTTGAGTAGTCCGATGCCGGTATGGTCGAGGCGGCGACGGAATTCAATTTCCGCGCCGTAAACCTGCGCCTTGGGCACATTCAGAAAGCTCACGTCGCTGTTATCCGAGATATTGAACCGCTCGATCGGATCGGTGAAGTTCTTGAAGAACCCGCTCACCGCGATTACTTCACCCGGTCGCGTGAACCACTCCCAACGCAAGTCATAATTGCGAATCAGCGTGCGGGTCAAACGCGGATTGCCGATGTTGTTGTTGCCGGTCAGGAATTCGAAGCTGTAGAACGGCGCCATCTCGCGAATCGTCGGGCGCGCGGTCGTGATGCTGAAAGCGCCCCGCAAATTCATGTTGGGCAACGCATGGTAGACCAAGTTTACCGACGGCAACCAATCGGAAACCTCATAGGCGCCCCGGAAATCCCGTGAGGATGAATCTAACGATTCGACCCACTGATCGGTTTCTTCCCAGCGGGCGCCGGCAATCACGTCAAACTTGGAAGACAACTTCCAATCGAACATTCCGTAGAGGGCGGCAACATTCTGCTCACCCCTGTAAGTGTCGGTTTTGCGTGAAAGATTTTCGGGCACGATGCCGAAGCGATAAGTCCACTTGTTGCTGAACGAATCGAATGTCGAGTCAACGATGCCCAGCTTGTCATCGACTAAAATGCTCGCCGGATCGCCGTTGTAACTCGAGAAAAACTGCGGCGATTGCGTCGGATTCAGGCGCAGCATCCAGTTGTCCTGATTGCGCGACTTTTCGATTAGCGCCGAGCCAATCTTGACCGAACTGCCGCTCCGGGAGAGCGGAATCGACCAGTCCGCTTTGAGTTCGCGATTTTTCTCGGTCAGATAGCGGAAGTAGTGCGTCGGGAATGGAAATCCGGTCACGATGCCGGCGTCGACGAACGCGCCGGTGTCATCGTAATTGGCAATATCCGTCCAGTAGCGGAGATCCGGATCGTCCTGTTGGTTGGTGCTAAAGCTGGCATTCCATTCCAAGCGCGTACGATTGAGAGCCGGTAAGTTCAACGAGTGATCGCCGCCGTACTGAAACGCCTGCATCGAGCGCTCGGTGTACTGCCAGGCGTAGCTGCGCAAGAGTTGCGACTCTGATTCCGTGTACGTGCGGTACTGGCCCTCGAGACGGCGGGAAACCTTCTCGCCGTGTTGGTTGCGATTGAAAGTAAAGCGCAGCTTGTGATTCGAGCTTGGCGCAAAATTGGCTGAGAATAGTCCACCCCAGAGAACCTCTTCCGACGCCTTTTCATCGGCGTAGTCCTGAAAGATCCCCAGACCCAGCAGCTTTCCGTCCTGAGCGTTGGTCTCGAAGCGCCGGTATACGCCGTCCGGAGTGTACGAGTAGCTGCGATTGTATGTCAGCGACCCGATCACGCCGAGCGGGCGGTCAAACATTTGATAGAGATTGCCGAACGAAAGGGAATAGCCCTGATTGAGCGGAATCGACCTCTTGTTGAAACTGAAGTCGCGGCTCAGCGACTTGGCGGCCTGATCGAGATAGCGGGCGCCTTCGGGACTTGTCCGGACCGTCGAGTAGCCCGGCACCCGGAAAGAAGAGTCCGCGATGATCGCCGGCGGATCGCGAAATCCGTTGTCGTATCCAAACTTTTCGGACGAAGCACCATTGTGACTGATGACGTCGTCGCGCCACGTCACGTTATCATTGTAAGACACCGAACTGGAAAGCTTCACGCTCAGCTTCTCTGGCAGGTCCTTCGTATTGAGATTGACCGCACCGCCGGAAAAATTACCCGGCTGGTCGGGCGTGAAAGTCTTCTGCACGACGATATTGTCGAGCAACCCCGTCGGCATTAAGTCCATTTGCACCGCCGGACGATCCGGATCAGTCGATGGAAGCTGAGAGCCGTTCAGAGATGTGCTCGAATAGCGGCCGGAGAGTCCGCGAATCACCGCGTACTTGCCGCTTTCCACCGATGCCCCTGTAATTCGGGTCATTGCCGCCGCAGCATCTCCGGCTCCGGCGCGTGAGATCGCCTCGGAGCTGATCGCATCCTGCGCGGCGGGCGCCTGCTGCCGCAAGCTGAGCAGTGAGGATTCGGAGTCTTTGAGACGCGACGCTTCGACGACGACTTCGTCACCGACAATCGCCTCCGATTGCATGGCGAAGTCCATCTTCATGGCTTGACCGGCGGTGACAGCGGCGTTCTCAACAATGATCCGCGTGAATCCAACCGACTGCGCGATCAGACGGTACGTACCGACCGGAACGTTGTTGATGATGTAGTTTCCATCAAGGTCGGACTGCGCTCCGAGTTTTGTGTTCTCGACGGTCACGACCGCACCGATGAGGGCCTCACCGGTTTCTTTCTGTACGATCTTCCCGATGATGCGCCCAGTCTGGACATTCTGGGCTGATACCGTCTCTAAAGCCGGCCCCAAGATCAGAATATAGATGACGGCAACAACCCACCGTCTGGCGTGCGATCGAGATCGCTGGTTCGTCTCGAACTTTCTCATTTCCCGTTTCCTTCCCTAACTGTGTTAGTCCTTGCCTTACTTGCTCTCGAAACTCGCCCTTACGAGTTTCTGGGGAAGGTACCGGGAATGGTTAAGGCTTTATTAGGTTCAAAATAATCTTTGAATGGCGGAGAAAACCACGCGGATGCTTGATTAGTGTGACACTTTAGGTTGCGACCCTAACTCCTTTGTAGATAAAAGGTACAGGAGTGCGCTGACACATCGCAGGATAGGCAGAATGGATACCGGCGAACGGCTCAATCGTTTATAAAATTATGAAAGAGAATTACACAAATGCTTTGACGATTTCCTTCTGCAGCAATTGCAGCTCGCCATAGGCTCGATTGATCTCGTCGATCTTCTCCTGCAACTTCTTCATCAGCTTGTTGCGCTCCAGACCGTTGCGCAGCACAATCAAGATATCGTCGTTGTCCCACGGCTTCTCGAGATACTGGAATAACCCCACTTCATTGATCGCCTTGATCGCATTCTCTTTGTCGGCATATCCGGTGAGAATAATCCGGGGAACCTGTGGATGCAAATCGCGCACGCGCGCCAAAAACGTGATTCCATCCATCTCGGGCATTAAATAGTCAGACAGCACAAGATCGACTTCGTTGTTCTTTACGAAATCCAGTGCCTGATTGGCGGAAACGAACGTTTTGACGACGTAGTTGGTTTCGAGGCGGAGAAAGGACGACAAACTGGAGAGGACCATTTCCTCATCGTCCACCAGTACGATTACCTCCGTGCGCTCGGCGTTCGGCGCTTGCTTTTTATCTGCCACGATCAGCGATTCTCCTTCTTAGAGCGTTTCGACGCCGACAAGTGTGATGTCGTCGGCTTCATGCGGTGAGCTGCCGAAGCGGGCGGCAACTTCGGGCAGCCGTTCGATCATCTCGTTTAGCTGATGACTGCAATGTTGCGCGATGGCGTCCGACAGCGGACCGTCGCCAAAGAGCCGGCCCTGATCGTCGCTGATCTCGGCCAGCCCGTCTGAATATAACAGAAGTCGGTCGCCGGCGCCAAGAGTTACCGTCGCCGGTTCGCCGGGGCTGAAATGCCCGGGAAGATCAAGCCCGAGGAACAGGCCGCTGATCGGCACGCGTTCGACGCAATCGGCTTTCCGCCGGTAAATCAACGGATGCGGGAGTCCGGCATTGACGATTTCGGCCCGTCGTGAATTCGTATCGATGATCGCCAGAGCCGCGGCGACGAAGGTGTTCGGCGGCAACCCGCGATCGAGGATTTCGTGCATGCCGCGCACGATTTCCGGCAGAACGCGACCGGAGTCAATCAGCGACACAAAAGCGAATTTGAGCAGTGCCGTTGATAACGCCGCCTGCACGCCGTGCCCGGTAGCGTCGGCAACCAATACCGCCAAGCGATGCTCATCCATCCAGCGCCAATCATAAAAATCGCCCCCGATCTCCAGTGCCGGCAGATAATTGGCGGCTACCGTCAAGTCGGTGCGTGCGCTCATCGGTTTCGGCAGCAGATTCTGCTGCACCTGGCGCGCCAAATCCATCTCCTGCCGGAGTGACTCTTCGCGGGAAGCGATCAAGTCGCGTGAACGCAACACTTCGTCAAGCTCGCGCAGCTTGAGTTGCAAAGTGTCTTCCAGCGTTTTGGTCGCCAGACCGTTGCGCAGCACGAGTTTGATGTGATGGTTATCCCACGGCTTTTCGATGTATTGGTACAGCCCGATCTCATTGATGGCCAGTATCGCGTTGCCTTTGTCGGCATAACCGGTGAGCAGGATGCGCGGCACGTTCGGATAGAGCTTCTTTAGTTGCCCGAGAAACTGCAATCCGTTCATTTCCGGCATCAGAAAATCGCAAATCACGATGTCTACCGGCTGGCGCTGCAAGAATGCCAGCGCCTCGACCGGCGAGCGATAAGTCAACACGCGATAATCGGTGTCAAGCTGCAGCATTGCCCGCAAGCTCGACAGGACGATTTCTTCGTCGTCGACGATCATCACCGTCGCGCTGCGCGCTGCCGCATTATTGTCTCGGGCGATTTCCATCGATTCCTTGCCGCGAGTGTCGCAAGAGTTAATTTCCGGCGGGACGATCCCAGTGAACGCGCTCAACGATGTTCCGCAGCCGTCGTGACAGTGTACGTAATATTGCTTGCGCCAGTTCCCCGTGATCGGCGAGAATATCGACGAACGCTTCGCGCGTGATGCACAACAGCCGGCTTTCGATTACCGCTGTCGCGCCGACGACGCGCTGCTCTTCGTCGAACAAAGACCAGGTGCCGAACGCGACACCGGCATCGGCCAGCGCGATCTCTTCGCCGTCACGATGCAACCGCACTCGGCCCTCAAGCACCAGATACATCGCATCGGCGGCGTCACCCACCGCGAAAATCTGCGCTCCGGCGGCGATATTGACTTCCTCCGCGATTGCCGCGACGTAAGCCAAATCGCCGCTGGCGACGTTGGCGAAGATGTCGACATCCTGAAGTCGTATCACTTTTTCGATCGTCGTCAGCACTTGCGTTCTGCTCCGCGTACCCGCCGGGCGCAACTATTGATAGCCATTTTCCGCGGTGACGGCAAGCGCCGTTTCCCGTACGACGGCGTCGCGATCCTGGCACAATGTGCGTACCCGGTCGACTGTCGCCCTCGTCTCTGTTGCCGTGAGCGTATTGACCGCGCAGGCCTTGAGCCAGTCATCACGGCCCGTGAGCAGCGTCTCGACCAGCGCCTCCCGGTCCCGGATCCGGCGGTCGTAGTACAATGATGCGCGGCGCAAGGCCTCCTGCGGCGCATGTTCCTCAATCACGGCAAGAAGCTGCGACCGATACTGAGCGGGCAAGACGTTGCTCAGATACTCCAGCGCTCCGGCGCGCGCGTCGTGACGCGGGTCGCTGATGCGGAGATAGGCGTTGTAGATTGCTACCCGGTCAAAACGCAGCCCGAGCAGGCGGAAAGCCATCTCGCGTCCGAGCCGCTTGCGTTCGGCGATTGCCCGAATCAGGAGCCGATTCGCCTCCGTGTCGGCGCCTTCGGCAAGGATCGCCAACATCTCGATGTATCGAAACAGCTCTTCGCATTCGGCAACTATCAACTTGTCGATTCGTGTTGCGGGAAATTTCAGCCGACTCGATGTCGACAGCAGCTTGTTCAAGGCCCGGATTGTGCGCCAGCGTAGCGGCGGCGGTAATTGGGCGGCGCAGTCAACGAGTAGCGCCACGGACTCCGGCGCGACGATGCGATAAATCACGCTGGGAATTTGTTCGCGCAGACGCGGCGCCGTTTGCGCCGACAACAGTCCGTCCCGCAAAAACGGCAGAATCGGCGTACCGAACTCGGCGAGCGCCTCCTTGGCGGCATTCCGTGACCGGGGACTGGCGAGAAAGTCGTAAAGCGTGGGAATAAAATCGGCATCGCGACGATGTCCAACCGCCGCGATCGCGGCGTGCACGACGTTGACCGACGAATCCGCCAGCAGTTGCGCGAGGAAAATACGATAGTGCTCGGCGCTGAGCACGCCCATGACTCGCGCCACCTCGATGCGACCGGCCTCGGCGTCAGCATCCTGCCGCACCAGGAAAGTCTCGAGGCGCTCTTCGTCGAGCAGCTTCTCGGATTCCGGTAGCCGATGCCGGGCCATACACGCCAGCATGGCGGTCTGCCGTCGAGGGTCAAAGTGATTCAGTTGCTCCTCCACAAACCGCATCCGTTCGCTGCCCGCGCGGAGATACAGAAGGTGGAGCGCTTCGCGCCGCACGCCGAGGTCGGGGTCGTCGAGCAGCGCATTGATGTCAGCCAACCAGTTCATGATACTCCTGAAGCAGTTCGAGCGCCCTGCGCCGAACTTCCGGCGAGCGATGTTTCAGCAGCGGACCGACTTCCGCGACGAGCGCCGGCTTGCGCGCGGATTTGAGCAACTCAAGCGCATAACTGACTTGGCGTTCGTTCAGGCTCGCAAGGGAAACGACGAGAGTTTGTAGCGTGGCATCATCATCGATCCGCAATCGTTGGTCTTCAAGATCGATTTCGCGCCGCTCCATGGCGTGGCGAAACGAGTCAATGTATTCGCGGCGAACCCAAAATCCGATCGTCACCCAGATTAGCGCCAATCCGCCGATTATCAGCGCGATGTTCTCGGTTGTCGCCGCCGCGATTGCCAGCAGCACCAACAGAATGATTCCCGCCACGCCGCGGAAGAATCGGTCGGCGAAGATATCGACAAGAATCTTGACCCGCGCCTTGACCTGTATCGGCACCGGCAGAAAAAGCAGTTCACGGCCGACGCGATCGAGCGAGTATTCCAGCGATCCTTCCGATCCTTTGAGCAGCATCGCTCCGATGAGCGTCGGAGTAAGCATGATCGCGGCGTCACCCCCGATAATCGCCAGCGGCATGAAAACTAACACACCGCCGACGCCGAACCGCCTGAGCAGCGGGTAAGTCGCCAGCAATTGAATCGCCAGCGCGATCAGGCTGACGCGGCCATAGAATGTGCCAAAAAATGCGGTCAGGCTCTGCTTGTCGCCCGCCAATTCCCGATAGCAGATATCTTTAAAGACATAATCGATGAGTGTCGATACCATCACCGCAACGGCGATCAAAGCGACAATGGCCACCAGCAAGCGCGATCGTGCGACGGTGCGCGCCGCATCAATAATTGGCAATGCGGTCGGTTCTCGAGTTTGGCGCGCGCTTTGTCTTCGGGCCAACTCGTGTCGGCGGCTGCGGGCGATCATGCCAACGGCAAGGACACTCAAAGTCAGGAGTCCCATAGTAGCCAACAGCAAGTTCTCCGTCCCCAGATGCAGGCGCGCGACTAAGAACGCGGTCAACTCACCGCCGAGAAAGGCGCCGACGATTCCGGCCGCGCCGAGCAGCGAAAACAAACGCTTAGCCTGCGTCGCGTCATAGAGCGCGTTTGCCAGAAGCCAGAATTGCGCCGTAACCAGAATCCCGTAAATCCCGACCCAGGCGTAAAACACGTAGTACACCCACTCGCCGCCGGCCGTCACCAGATAGCGAAGCGCCGCCAGGTTGACGATCAGGAAGATCGTCGTGCCGTTCGTCAACGCCACCGGCCCAAACCTTCTCGCGGCGCGCGCATACAGCGCGGCTACCGGCAGCGTCGCAAACGCCGAAAGAATGAACACCAGCGGCAGTTGGTCGGGAGTCAGTTTGACGAGGAATAAACTGTCGCGCGCCGGTTTAAGCAGGTAAAAGGTTGCCAGCAGTAACGCGTAGTTGACCGCCAACAGCGATGTCAGGCGACGCTCTTCGGGCCGGACATCGAACGTTTTTAGCAGGAATCGCTTCATGCTTGCGTTGCGCCGGGCTAACCGACTAACCCGCCGACACTCCGAGGATTTCGTCAAGGTTCAGCGGCAGCAACACGCGAAACGTCGTCCCGACGCCAACCTCGCTTGCCACTTCGATCGTTCCGCGATGATCGCGCACGATTTGATAGCAGATCGACAGCCCTAAGCCGGTGCCGACCCCGACGCCTTTCGTCGTGAATCCCGGATCGAAGATGCGCTGTAGATTTTCCGGCGGGATGCCGACGCCGGAATCCGCGAATTCGATGAAAGCAAATATGCCCTGTGTGCCGGTCGTGATCGTGATCGTGCCCTTGTCCACGATCGCCTGTTTCGCATTGATCAGCAAATTGAGAAAAACTTGATTCAATCGTCCGGGGTAGCACGCCAGACGCGGCACCGCGCCGAACCGCCGTTCCAGCTTGATGTTGTGTTTGATCTCATGGTGGATGAGCGTCAACGTGTCTTCGAGTCCCTCATGGATATCGATGCGCTTGATTTCCGCTTCATCCAAACGCGCGAAACTGCGCAAACGCCGGACGATATTCACCACGCGCTCGGTGCCGGAGACGATCACGCGGTTGGCGTCTTCGATGAGTCGCAGCGTTTCGGCGATACTCTCGGTGTCGGCGCCGGATTGTTCGCCGATGCAGTCCAGCGAGCGGGTCAATTTGTCGACGGCGCGTACCAGCGTATCGTGCATGCTCGCCACCGCGCCGATCGGTGTGTTGATCTCGTGGGCAATCCCCGCCACCAGCATGCCCAAAGAGGCCATCTTCTCCGACTGCACCAATTGGCTCTGCGTGCTTTTTAGGTCTTTGTAAGCCGCCGCCAGTTCGTCCTGCGTCTTCTTGCGCTCGGTGACGTCATGAGAAATCCCGACATACTGCGATGATCGACCGCTTGCGCTCGGCAACGGCGACGCGCTCGTGTTGTGCCAGCGATAGCTGCCGTTCTTATGTCGAACGCGGTGTTCGATCCCGCTTAGACGACGCTGCGACGTCAGTATCTGAATAAAGCACTCTTGACAGAGCTGCCGGTCATCGGGATGAACGAAATCCGAGAAAGGTTGCCCGACGACCTCGGCGACTTCGTGTCCGAGCCACTGCGTCCAATTTGGCGAAACGTAGCGGAAGACGCCGTCGTCGTCGAGCAGATAGATGATGTCGTTGGCATTTTCGACGATCGTGCGGAATCGTTCTTCCGAAACTCGCAGTGCCTCGAGCGCCGCTCGTTCTTCCGTCACGTCGATGCCGGTGCCGATCACATATTCGATTTTGCCGTCGGCGTCGCTCAGGACGGTGTTCGACCATTCGATCAGTCGCTTGCGTCCGTCGCGTGTCAGCCAGTGATTCGTAAATGTGCCGCTCAGGGTTTGTGCCCGGACATCGGCGAATGCCGCCTGCACCGCCGCGACTTCCTCGGGCGGCAACAGGAAATCCCAAACGAAACGCCCCCGCGTTTCGAAGCTTTCGTAGCCGCTGATGCTCTCGCAGGCGCGGTTGAACTGCACGATCCGGCCCTCGGTGTCGAGGACGATGATCAGGGCGTCGACCGTATTAATCACCGCCGCCACGAAGTTGCGCTCCCGCCGCAATTGCTCTTCAATCGACTTGCGCTCGGAAATGTCGTAGAGCCCGCCAATGATCACCTTCTGGCGATTGATCTCCGCCAATGCGACCATGAAGATCATCCAGATTTCGCTGCCGTCAACATGGCGCACGCGCATTTCCTGTTGCGCGCGGCCGGTCGCCGTCAACTCCTTGAGAAGATTCTCGCGCTCGCTGGGGTCGGCGTAGAACTCCGGCGCGCGTCGCCCGACGAGATCTTTCGGCTTCAATCCGACAATCGACGACATCCGCTCGTTCGCGAACAGAATCGTCCCCTCTGGAAAGCGTGTAATGATCAGCGGAATCGGCGCCGCCTCAATCACCGCATGGATATGATCGTCCGCTTGTTTGACGCCGGTGATGTCCGAAAATCCCCAAAAGCGCCCCAGCTTGTGCCCGTCGCGCGCCGTGACATCGACGACCCAGGGCGCGATCACGCGCTGCGATTCGGCAACCACCCAGGCGCGCCGGAACATCGCGTGCGCGTCGTCATTCGACATCTGGTCGGCCTTGTAGAATGCCGGGTCGCTGAGCGCCCGCTCGGCATTTTCCGGATTTTGGAGCAGGCGGCCGACCTTGCCGATGAATTCGGTAAACGGCCGGTGCGCGACATCTTCCGGCGACAAACCGAAGTATTCGCGTACGCGCGGATTACAGCTTACGATGCAATCGGCGTTGTCGACAAAAAGCAGCAGGCTATGCGAACTGTCGAACACCGCCTGCAATTCATCCCGGCTTGCCTCCAACTCTCTCAGCGCTTGCGAGAGCTCCGCCGTGCGGCGTTCCAGCGAATCCGTCTTCCGTTCCAGCTCGCGCGAGTGCGTTTGCAGCCGCCGGCGCAACCGCTGATGTTCGACCGCCAGCCGGATCGTCAATTCCAAGTTGTCAATGCTGACCGGCAAAAAGAGAAACTGATAGGCGCCGCGCGCAATCGCCGCCAGCGCCCGAGACTCGGCTTTTCGCGGAGTCAGCAGCAAGATCGGTGACTGGGGCAGCGCTGCTCGAAGTCCTTCGATTACCTGATCCGCTTCAGCGGCGACGGCGCTCAAATTCGCGACGACGGCGTCGAAGACCGAAGCGCGGCTGAGCGTGAGCGCCTGCGCGCCGGATCGCGCCATCGTAACTTGGAACTCGCGCCGGCGCAACTGCTGTGCCGTTCGGCGGCGCCTCTCCGGATCGGGCTCGACAAGTAATAATCTGATCTCTGCCATACCTCAACTCGATTACGGAAATAATACCCGCATGACCAGCCGGCGGCAACAGCCATTTATTCCGAGCCGATACTTGACGCCGGTCGACGCCGCGAATATATTCCCCCACACCATGAAGTCGACTATCTATCTCGGACTGAATTTGGCCACATTTATCTTGGCCGGCTTCATCCTCGCAACTAATGTCGCGGCGGCGCAGCCTGCAGCAGTAGCCGACATCGATACGGCGTTGACCCAACGGCCCGAAGCGCCCCGCAAGAACTTTGGCGATTACCTGCTCGATGCTCCGGAGACCGTTCTTCGCGTCCCGCTCTATGTCGGCAAAGGCCTCAACTGGGCGGTCGTGCACGGGATCTACCGCAATCCGGCCGTATATCGCGTGGCGCGGCGTGTTTTCTCGTTCAAGTCACCGTCGGGAATTATTCCCGCCGTCTCCTACGGCACAAATCCCGGTTTGCGTTACGGCTTCGAGTTCGTGAAGCCGCAGGCGTTCTCGCCGCAGGGACATTTGCGCATCATCAGCACCTATTCGACCCATAGCTATCACCGGCACGGCCTGTCTTATCGAGCGCCGCAACTGTTTTCGTCACGCAGCGGTCTGGACTTGGAGATCACTTATCGCCGTCGTCCGCGCGAAAATTTCTACGGATTAGGCAACGACACTCACGAATCGGACAAAGTCGCGTACACGACGGAGTGGTTTGAGGTCAAAGCCATGAACCGCTGGCTGCTGGCTCAGAACATCACCGTTGGCGTTATCGCCGCGTATCGCGCGACGAACATCTACGGCGGCAAGACGCCGGACTTAACCGGGGATCTCGACGACATCTTGGAGAAATTCGACCTGCGTCCTGCCGATCTCCGTCGCAGCCGCGTTCTTTCCGGCGGCCTGAGCTTCGACCACGACTGGCGCAATGAGCGCGGACAGCCAACCGCCGGCGGTCGCGAGTTGGTCGAGTTGATCGTCGCCGACGGAATCGGGAAAGACGAAGATGTCCGGTTCACGCGCGCGTCGCTGGAGCTAACACAGTATCTCAATCTCTATCATAAGCGCGTGTTGGCGCTGAAACTGCTCGCCGAATCGGTGGATGCCGACAAAGAGCTCGCGACAATCCCCTTTTATCTCAAAAGTCGCCTCGGTGGCCGCGACGACCTGCGCGGCTTCGTCAGCAGCAGATATGTCGACTACGATCGCGTTCAGGCGGTCCTCGAGTACCGTTATCCAATTTGGGACGTCATTGATGCCTTCATCTTTGCCGAAGCCGGCCGCGTTTTTGCCGCCATCGGCGACGAGTTCACTCTCCGTAATTGGCACGAAGGATACGGGACCGGCCTGCGGCTCTGGAATGAAAGCGGCGTCGCGCTCAGCGTGCAAGTCGCGCGTTCCGATGAAGGTTGGCGTGTCTACTTCGAGATGGGCGGCGACTGGTGATCGCTCTGCGGATTTTGACCATTGCCGTCGGAATCGGACTGATCGGCTGCGCACGGCATCATGTCGTCTATCGCCCCGGCCCTGACCGCGTTCACGAACACGACACCGCCACCATCGCGCAGCCGGCGGCGGTCGATCCGGTTCTTGCCTGGCAGTCGATCGACAACACGTTCTGGCGTCAGGGGGAAGAACTCACTGATCTCGACCGCAGCTTCCGCAAGCTCGTCGGTCGGCCCAAAGAATCTTACAACATCACCCGCTTCGACGGTGTCGCCAACTCTTCGTGGTTCACCAATCGACTCGGCACATCGCCGATGACAGCGGCGGAAATCACGCGCGGCGCCGGCTCCGGCAGCGGCCCGGACACCTCACAGCCGTGGCTCGTGTTTCGTCCCAAGGTTCAAGGCGCAACGCCGGGCTTCTGGATTAAGGATTCCCGCGGCGAGCAGTATATAATCAAATTCGACCCGCCGTCTGCGCCGGAGCTGGCAACCGGCGCCGCCGCCATGGGCGCGCGCTTTTTCTATGCCTGCGGATACAACGTCCCCGAAGAAACCATTGTGCATTGGCGGCCGGAGAATCTGCAGATTCAGACCGGCGTGATGTTTACCGACCGCGAAGGCGTCAAGCGCGAGTTCACCCGCCAAGACCTCGACGACATTCTTGCTCGTGTCGCGCATCAACCGGACGGCCGTATTCGTTCATTGGCGTCCAAAGTCCTCGCCGGCAAGGTAGTTGGACCGTTCTCTTACGACGGTCGCCGCAAAGATGACCCGAACGACTGGTGCCCGCACGAGCATCGACGCGAACTTCGGGGTCTTTACGTCATCGCTTCATTCGTAAACCACTACGACACCAAAGATCAAAACACGCTCGATCTATACGTTAACGATGGCGGTCGAAACTACCTCAAGCACTATCTCATCGATTTCGGCTCGACCTTCGGCGCCAATGGCGACCGCCCCAAAGGGCCAAGACAAGGCTACGCCAATATCTTTGACCTGCGCGATGTCGTCGTCTCGTGGCTGACATTCGGACTCAAAAAATGGGGCTGGGAAGACGCCAAACCGGCTCAGCATGCATCCATCGGCTACTTCGAGTCGGAGATTTTCGCGCCGAACAAATTCGATCCCATCGTCCCGAATTCCGCATTCGAAAACCTCACCGATCGTGACGGCTACTGGGGCGCGAAGATCGTCATGGAGTGGTCGGATGATCGTCTGGCGGCGCTGGTCAAAACCGGCGAATACTCCGATCCCGCCGCCGCCGATTATCTGTTGCAGACTCTAATCGCGCGCCGCGAGAAGATTGGCCGCTATTGGTTCTCCAAGGTGAGTCCGCTCGAAGATTTCGAGATCGTGACCGACGCCAAGGGCATTCGTATCGTTTTCGTCGACTTGGCTGCGGATCACGGCTGGACTCCGGCGCGAGCCGACAAATATCGCTGGTCACTGCGCCACGACGGCAAATCAATCGCCGATGGAGATGCGGCAAGCGCGAGCGTGATCTTAGCAGCTTCGGCGCTCGCTAACATCAAATCACGTTTCACAATCGGCGCGCAAACGGCGGCACCGAAGCCGCTCGAGTTTAAGATTTCGAGTCGCCATTCCGAAGGAGGCTGGAGCAAATCGGCGCGCGTCTGGCTTTGGTACCATGCGGACCGTAACGAGTTCGAAATCGTCGGGATAGAACATTGATTTGCGGGCGCCGTCACCCCTCTCTGGGCAAGCATGTCTTCTTGATTTGTCTTCTGCTGCTGAGCGTTTTTGCGGCTGACAGTTCCGCGGCGGGAAGAGCGGCAACGCAACGCGACTATCTTTCCGGCGGCGAAGCTGTCGCCGTTTTTGCGGCATCAATGGCTCCGCTCGCCCTCTACGAAATGACGCCGTCGATCTCGCCCCAGCGGAAAGCGCTGATCAACGGCCCCGTGCTTTTCGACCGTTCGGCGCTGAAACTGCTCGGCGGTCGCTACTACGCGGGCAAGACGAATTTCATCGATGGCTCTTTCGGATCCGCGATTACGCCGGCGCTCTGCGGCGTCGCTCTGGTCGGTGCGGATTTCCGCTGGCCGGCCCAACGTTCCGGAAAAGACGCCGCGCAGGATATACTATTATATAGCAGCGGCCTGATCGCCACCAAAGGCGTTACCGGCTTGTTCAAGTGGGCATTCGCTCGACCCCGGCCCATGCTCTATTTCCATCCGGAAGTTCAAAACGAGGAAGGCTTCAACAATGATGATGCCCGCAAATCGTTCATATCGGGCCATGCCTCCAGCGCGTTTTTTGCGACCGCCTACCTCAATCTGCGGTTGCGCCAAGTCATGCGCGATCGTTTGAACTGCCGCGACTTCCGCAACTGGAATTGGGCGCCGCCAACGGCGCTGTTTTCGTGGGCGTCGTTTGTCGCGTGGTCGCGAATCCATGCGCACCAGCATTATCTTTCCGATGTCGCCGCCGGCGCTCTCGTTGGCTGGTTGATCGCTGAACTGATGTACTCGCTCGGCGATGACTTTGTCACCTCAGACTCAAACCGCCAAACGCCGCTCTTTCTGCAGTTCAACTTTCGTTTCTAATCGGGAATAATATATTGCGTAAGCGGAAGGGATATCTATCCCCCGAGCCGGTCGGGGCGCAATACTTTGCGCCCGAGGCGTGACTGCGCTGCGTAATGGCGCACGGCAGTGCGCCCAACCCAAAGTTGCGCCGGTAGGGGCGCAATACTTTGCGCCCGAAGCATGGCCACGTCGCGTAGAGGCGCACGGCAGTGCGCCCAACCCAACATTCGTCCAAGATTGAGGTTCGCTATCGATCGTATCAAACGCAAATTGGCCCGACCCACCGGTCTCGCGCTGGCGCTCTTCGTCGCCATCGCCGTTGTCGCCGTTGCGCAGATCGTCTGGTGGATCTACTTTCAGGTCACGATCTCGAGGGAGCAACTCGCGTTTCACGAACGGCAGGCGCAGGCGTCTGCCGAACTCGCGGCCGCCATTCTTAATCGCTCATATGCCCGTCTCGAGCGCGAAGCCGCATCGTTCGTGTCGGTCGACAACATCCGCCATCTCGAGGCCGCCTTTGAACTGCTGCGCGAAGACCCCGCTGTCATTGGCTATCAGCTATTTGATCCTGAGGGCGGTTTATTGATCACTTCCGGCGCGGTCGACTCGACATTCTACCTCGACGTTCGCTCCAGCTATCGTGCGCTCGTCTTCCTCGACGCCGCCTATCCGGCACAACTCACCTCAACCGTCAACGCCGACCTGCAATTCGCGGCGGCGCGACGCGGACGCTACGAGTCGCCTTGGTTCGCGCCGGAGATGTTCTCCGTCCAGCCGCAGGTGCTCGCCGATGTCGAGGAGCGCGGTCGCCGGCGTGTCTTCATGTTTACGATGGAAGGCTCGTTCTTCGTGCTGTTGACGCTCTTCGGCGCGTTCATGATCTACCGCACATTGCGCCAATCGGAAGAGCTTAAGATGCAACAGGAGAACTTCATCCATGCCGTTACGCATGAACTGAAAATTCCGCTCGCTTCGATCAAACTTTATCTCGAAACGATGGCGTCCGGGAAATTCGATCAGGAGAAAGTGAAAGGGTTCATCCCGCGGATGCTCGATGATTGCGCGCGGCTGGAAGGCCTGGTCGACAATGTTCTGGAGGCCGGTCGCATCGGGACGCGCGGCCACCATGCCAATCTCGTCGAAACCAATCTGGCGACCGATCTGCGCGAATATATCGAAGACCTGCAACCGCATCTTGACCGCTATCAAATGCAAATCTCCGCCGAGATCGGTCCCGAGTTGCCGGTGCGCACCGACTACCACGCGTTGCGGCGCGTCGTCACGGCGCTCGTCGACAATGCCATCAAATACTCGCCCGAGCATCGCCGTCATCTGACCATCACCGCCCGCCGAATCGGTCGCGCGGTGGAAGTCGCCTTCGCCGATCAGGGCATCGGCATCGAACGCTACGAGATCAAGAAAGTCTTCGACCGCTTTTATCGCACCGGCGAGGAGAGCACGCGCTCGGTGAAAGGCACCGGCATCGGGCTGTTTCTCGTCCGGCAAATTGTCACGGAACACGGAGGCGCAGTCGAAGCTCGCTCGGAAGGGCTTGACAAAGGCACGACGTTTATTATCAAACTGCCGTTAGTGAGGCGCCGATGAAGCGAATTTTGGTCGTCGAAGACGAAGAGCACATTGCCGAAGGACTGCAAATCAACCTTGAAGCCGAAGGCTACGAGGTCGCGGTCGCGGGCGACGGCATTGTGGCGCTGGAAACATATCACAAAGGGCAGTTCGATCTGCTGATTCTCGATATCATGATTCCCGGCAAAGATGGTCTCACGGTTTGCAAAGAAATCCGCGATGCCGGCGGCCGGGTACCGGTGCTCTTTTTGACGGCGCGTGACCGGCAATCGGATCGCATTGAGGGGTTTCTCTCCGGCGGCGACGACTACCTTACCAAACCGTTCAACTTGCAGGAATTGCTCCTCCGCGTTGCGGCGATCTTTCGCCGTCAGGTTTGGTATGGGACCATCGCGATTGACAAATCGCGCTTTGCCTTCGACGCCAACTGGGTCGACTTCAAAACTTACCGCGCAAAAGGGACCGGCGGGGAAGTCGAGCTTTCCCAGAAAGAGTGCATGACGATGAAGTTTCTCGTCGAACACGCCAACGAAGTTGTCACACGCGACATGCTGCTCGACGCCGTCTGGGGATACCACGTTTTCCCGTCATCGCGCACGATCGATAATTTCATTCTGCGGCTGCGAAAGATCTTTGAACCGGATCAATCCAACCCGCGCTACATCCACACGATGCGCGGCGCCGGCTACAAATTTACGCCGCGCGGCGAGCTTGACTCCAACGCTTGACCGAACAACGCCGCCCGGCTACCGCACCGATACTTCGACTTCCGAAGAACGTCCCCGATCGTCCATGCAGACGATCACGTGTTTCCCCGGCGTTGGATCGAAAAATACCTGCTGCGTCGGCGCTCCCGAGTAAATCAGTTTTTGATTGAGAAACCAGTAAATCGTCCGCGTCTCGTTTGCCACCGAGGCATCGAGCCGGATTCGCTGATACCGCCGCGCCACTTCCGGACGCAGTTGAAAATCCGATTCGTCGATCGGCGATACGATCACCGGCCCGTCTCCCGAGGCTAACACGCCGCACTGCGGATTGTGCGCCGGGATCGCGTCGATCACGCGTCCGTTGCGCTGCATCCAAGTGGCAATCGCCGTCGGCCAGCGCACCGCGATTCGCTCCCGGGTCGCATGTCCGGCGCGACAGTGTTTGCACAAACGCTGACCCGTAATTTGGTCGACGATGATGGCCTCGTGCATCGAGCAGGGTTGATTCGGCGCAACCCCGACAATCGCCGGTTCGTCCTCGACGACGGTGCAAAATTCAGTTGCAAGCATGCCCGATAACGCGCAGACCTGTCGACACGCGACATTCGGCGGCTGTTCGAACCAGCCGGCGCTGGCGCCGGTGGCCAGTGTTTCGAACAAATCAAACAGAACCGGCGCCGCCGCTTCGGCTCCGATCAGTTGCGGGTGGCCGCGCCCGTTGAAATTGCCGATCCAGACGCCGATCGTATAATCACGATTGTAGCCGATTGACCAGGCATCGCGCTTGCCCAATGAAGTTCCCGTCTTCCACGCCACCTTCGGAACATTTGTGGCGGCTTCCCAGGCCGACGGCAGCTCCGGACGCCGCACGCGGCTCAGAATCTCACTCACGATGAATGCCGCAGCGGTATCCACGAGTTCATGTTCTCCGGTTGCCGAGTCGCTTTTTAGGAAACGCAATCTGCGATATCGTCCGCTGTTCGCCAGCGCGGCGTAGAGGTTCGTCAATTCGAGCAGCTTGACTTCGCATCCGCCCAACACCAGCGGCAAGCCGTATTGCGACCAGGGGCGATTGAGCGTTGTCAGGCCGCAGCGCTTCAATTCTTCGAAAATCTTCTCCCCGCCGGTTTGCGCAGCGAGGTTGATTGCCGGCACGTTCAGCGAGCGGATCAGCGCGTCTTCGGCGGCCACGGCGCCGTTGAAGGTTTCGTCGTAGTTCACCGGTTTGTAGCCGGCGAATTCGACGGGTACATCGTAGATCAAGGTTCGCGACGATATTACTCCCCGATCGAGCGCCAGCGCGTATACGAACGGCTTGAGCGCCGAGCCCGGCGAACGCGGCGCTGTTGCGCCGTTGACTTGCCCGGAGTGCAGTGAGTCGAAGTATTCCTGCGACCCCACCAAGGCCAAAAGCGTGCCGGATCGGTTGTCGACCACCACTACCGCGCCGCTATGAATTCCGAGCGGCGATAATTGCGCCAGTTGGCGGTCGAGCGCGTGCTCGGCCAGTTCCTGAACCCGCGAATCCAGCGTCGTGCCCGCTATCTCCTGGTCCGGGTAGGCTTCGCGAATTAGCTCTGCGAAATGCGGCGCGCTAAAGGGCAGATCGAAGCGGCGTCGCGGAATCGTTTCCTGCTGCGCCTCTTCCCGTTGTTGCTCGGTAATGGCTCCGCGGTCACGCATGATCCGCAGAATCTTGGCGCGCGCTTGCGCCGCCGCCTCCGGATTCACATCCGGTCGATAGCGGTTGGGCGAGTTCGGTATCGCCGCAAGGAGCGCGGCTTCGCCGAGGCTGAGCGCATCCGGCGCCTTCTGAAAGTACGAACGCGCCGCGGCGCCGATACCGACGATATTGCCGCCGTAAGGCGCCAGATTGAAGTAGCAGGTGAGGATTTCGTCTTTGGTCAAGTGCAGCTCAAGCTGCAGCGCCCGGAACATTTCGATCAGCTTGCTCGCCACCGTGCGCTCTTTTGGTTCGATCAGCCGTGCCACCTGCATGGTGATTGTCGAGCCGCCTTGGATGATTCGTCCGGCGCGAATGTTCGCCGACGCGGCGCGCAGCAGCGCTGCCGGGTTGATTCCCGGATGAACGTAGAAATGCCGATCCTCGTAGGCCAACACTGCCAGCTTGAGCTGTGATGAAGTCTGCTCGCTCGTCACCCGCAGCCGCCACATTTGGTCGGGCGCCAGAAAGGCGCGCAGGATCCGCCCGTCCTTGTCGAGTATTTGCTGCGATGACGGCGGATAGAGTCGATCTTTCGGCAGCGGAAACGCCAGATCCGCGCCCATAAACGACAACACGGTAACGATCAGAAGCGCCGCAACCACTCGCACCAATTTGCAGATGCGTTCCAAATCAAGCATTGGCGATTACGGCCTCCCGACGCGAATTTGTCCCGATGACGCGCGCGACGAAATCATCGGCGCGTACATCGCTTCGGCGGTGACGGGCGGAAGGATAAACGTCCCCTCGCTCACCACGCGAATGCCGTAATAGAATTTCTCCTGCCGGCCGCCACGCAGATCGCCGTAAGCAATCAGCCGGTCGTCGCGGATATCAAGATAGCGCGGCTGATAGAGATTTTCGCCGATCCATTTAATGGCCGCGCGCGACTGCAATCGCGGATTTTCGATTTCCAATCCCGACGGCAGCAGATCGACAATCGCGACGTTCTGTACGTCCTGATCGATGGACTTAATCGACACTTCGGCAACGATCAGATCACCCTGCTTCAGCGCGTCAAGGTTTATGGCATTGCCGCTCTGATCGAGATAGCGACGTCGGACTTGCAAAGTGTTGTCCGATTCATCCACGCGCAGTGTCGACGGCAACCCGTCGGCGCGCCAGTAGTAGTAGGCCGTGCCGCTGCCCGTAATGGCCAATTCAATGGTCTTGCCGCCCCAGTCTTTGTCGCCAAAGTCCTGCGACTTTGCCGACAAGACACCGAGCGTCGAACCGCCAAGCTTCACGCTGCCGGAATAGTCGGTCGCTTGCGCGCGTTTGAACACCTTTCCCAGCGCCAACAAGATGAAAGCGTTTTCCTGCGTCGTGCTCCACGCGCCATGACTGTTGGCGGATGCAACGATGCTTTCCACGAGTTTCGGAATCATCGGACTTTGCGGATCAATGGTCGCATACGCGTCGAGCAGAATCGCCTGCGTGCGCGCCGGTGAACTGAAGTGTCCGCCGCTTTGCCAACGGTCGGTTGTGTCGCGCGGCGCGAGCGCCGTCGGGAGCAGATTCACAGCAGAAGCCCGATCACCGCTGAGCGCCAGTGCCGTCGCCAAAAGAAAGCGGGAATCGTTGGGAAGTTTTGGCAGCGCCGTCGTTTTCAGGTACGATAACGCCGATCGATCCGGCTTGCCGGCCAGCGCCAGCACATAGTTGGCGTACACCGCCGTCGGCAGCCGCGGCGAGGGATCATCGTAGTCGCCAAACGGCTCGCCTTGGTTTCGTCGCGACTCGTTCGCATTGTCATACTGCCTGGCGAAGCGCTCGAGTGCATCGAGAGCGCGGTCGAAGACGCGATCCGGCACCGTATATCCGGCGCGGCGCGCTTCAACCAGAAAGTGCGTTGCGTACACCGAACTCCAATTGTGCTGGTAACCGCCGCTCGGCCAGTAGACGAACGCCCCGGAACTCTGCTGCATCTGCGCAAGCGCCGTGATTCCTGCCTCGACGAAGTAATCGACGCTGTTTTTCCGGAAGAGATTCGGTTCGGCGATGCGCGCCAAATCATCGAAATAGAGCAGCGGAAACACCTTTGAGGTCTTCTGCTCGAGGCAGCCGTGCGGATAGCCCAGCAGATACTGCAAACTCCCCGCGAACCGCACCGCCGGAAACGGCGCGACTGTCAGGCGGAAATCAGTCGTCCCGTCAACGAATTCTGCCGGCATGCTAATCGTTACCGGAGCGCCGGCGCTGACTGATCCCATACCGGCCAGCGTGACCATCGGCACCGGCGGGCGAATCGGAACCTCTTCTTGATGCTGCGTCGACTTTCCGTTACCGCTCGCCATGACTGTAAACTTCGCAACTCCCGTCGCCATTCCGGCCCTGAGACTGAAAAACACCGGCAGTTCTCGCCCCGCCGCAACAGCCACCTGTTGTGTCGCATCACCGGTCAGCGACACCGCGCCGTCAATATTGAGCCGCACTTCGAAACGGCCGTCGCTGCCGGTGCCGTTGTAAACGCTGACCGGAACGACGAATGCATCAGTCGGCCCGACAAAGCGCGGAAACGTCGGCGTCAAGACAATCGGCTCACGCACGAAGATATTTTTATCCGCGGCGCCGAAGCGATTACCCTCGATGGCCGCGACCATCACGCGCAACTGGCCACTGAACTGCGGAACGGGAATCGTCACGCGACCGGAGCCGTCGGCGTTCGCCTTGAGCAATCCCGACCAATACGACACCGGCCGAACGCGTGTCATGCTGGTCGGTGATAGTTGCCGCCGTCGCTTGGCTTCGATATCGCCGGCGGGCGACTTGCCGAGAATCACCTCCGGCAAAATCTGGCTGTAAATATCAAACGATTCAACTCCAAGCTGTCTCTTTGCGAAAAAGAAGCCGTGCGGATCGGGAGTTTGATAGTCGGTGAGTTGACAAATCCCTTCATCAACGGCGGCGATCGTGACATACGGCGCCGCGTGCGCGCCGCTGACTTGGAAGTTCACCGCCAGCTCCCGTCGCGGCAGGATTTCGTTCGGCGCGTCGATGCTGATTTTCAGCCGTTGACTTTCCGTGTTCACCGCAAGCGGCACAACTCCAAACGCCCGCACCGGCATGTCGCGTTCCAGTTTGTCAGTCGAGCGAATGAGCAGCGCCGACACGTAAACGTTCGGCTGCCAGTCGCGCTTGATCGGGATGCGAATCGTCGCCGTGTTCTCCTTGAGCGTCAGGATCTGGTGCGAGTAAACTTGATCGCGCTCGATCGTGAGCAGGAGCTTTCCCGCGAACGGCGAGCGAATTTGTGCAACCGCCGTTTCGCCGGCGGTATATTCTGACTTGTCGAGATCGATCTCGATGCGGTCGGGATTATCGAGCGCCCACGGCGCGTAACCCCACCCCGAGGCGTAGAAATCGTAGCTCGCCGAACCGCTGCCCGCGAGATCGCGAGCGATGACCCGATATTTGCCGTAGTCAAGCGGCGTCACGCTGAAATCGCCGCTGGTTGCGGACGAGGTAACCGTGAAGCGGTCGACTTCCTGCGCGACTTGTTCCGATACCCAGCGATAGCGCCACTGAGATTCGTCGAAGCGCATGATACTGTTCCAGTAGATACGCTGCAGAACAACTTCGACTTGACGGCCGCCGACCGGCTCGCCGGCGGGATCGACGACGACAATATCGAATCGTGTCGGCGAATTCGGCTCGGCATAACCGGCCTGCGCCGGACGCAGCCCCACGTAAGCGGGATACGCATGAATCTCAACGCCACCGTAGTCGGTGACACCGCGCCCGCCGGGTTCGAGGACAGTCGCGGACAATACACCGCGCAGCGCCGATGGCGGCGCCAGCGGCGATGGAACGGCGAAGCGATACTCGAATCTCCCGTTGTCGTCAAGTTGCGCCGCCGCGAGTTCATGAGTCTGAGTCGCAAACGACTTGGTGTCGTCACGAAAACTAAAGCTCTTATGCTTGTCGGGCGCAAAATCGAACGCTTCGATCTCGACCTTACCCGAGACGCTTCGGCCCGACGCCGGCGGTCCGAATAGCGTGATGGCGTCGATCTTGATCGCCAGCGTGTGGCCGGTGTTGATCGATTTCTGTGCGGTCGAAAGTGTCACTTTCATGCGATCGGGAATAAACTCCTCGATTGCGAAAAGCCCGCGTCCGATCGGATCGTTGTCGCCGATCAGGATCTCCGCCGCATAGCGGCCGGTCAGCGCGTAATCGGCGACCGGTACGCGAAACTGAGCGGCGCCTTGTTCGTTTAAGATGGCCCGTTCTTCGACAATGATTTTTCCGTCCGGCGCGGTTACCCGCAAGCGAATCGGAAATGGTGTCGGCGTGGCGGCGTTGACGCCGCGAACGACGGCCGCGAGATTTACCGTTTCGCCCGGTCGATAGATGTCGCGCTCGAAGTAAACGAAAGCTTCATACCCGCCGCGCAGTGGCGGTACGCCGGCAACATCGAAATCGGTCGTCGGAATCAGCCGCCGCGTCAATTCGAGAAACGACAGATCATCGCCGAGGCTCGCCGTTAGCAGAAACGGATCGAGGCCGCTCTCCTTCGGCGCGTAGTTCTTGAAAATCGCGATCCCGTCGGCGTCGGTCTTGACTTCCGCTAACTTCTGGTTGTTGCGGCTGAGCAGCGTCAATTGCGCGCCGGCAATCGGTTTGAGCGTCGCCAGCGAATTGACCCACACCCAGAGTTCGCCCTGGCTCCGCTTGGCGACGATTCCCAAATCGGTCGCGACGATCCAGCGCGTCGCCGATTGCCAGCGCCGCTCGTATTCGCGGGCGATGATGCGGTAGACGCCGCGCTGCTCGGCGCTGAAGTGATCGCGGACATTGAGCGGCGTGACCGTTTCCTGATTTTTCGCGCCGGCAATCTTGAGTTCCCACTCTTTCACCGTCCGGCCAACGCCTTCGAAATTGTAAACCCAATCGCGCCACTGTCCCGATTCGGCAAGATCGTTTCCGGTCAACAGGTAGCACAGATTGTTGGCGAACACCTGCTGCGCTTCCAGTACGACCCGATCAACATTGATTGTCGCCAGTCCGACTTTGAACTCCCCGGTGCGGGAGAGATAATAGCCGTCGCCGACGAACGAAAGCTGCGGCGGGATGTCCGCGCGCTGCAAGTCGAGTGTCCCGAGATATTCGCGCTTGAGCGTCGCGCCGTCGACCGCGCGCAGCCCCGGCGCGAGACGCACTTGATAAGTTTGCTTGAGGTCGAAATCGCTCTGTAAATAAATCGCATTATGCGCGACGCGCAGGCTGTATTTCGTATCCGGCTGGATACTGACATAGCTCGCCGCCGTCGCCGGGTCGATCGGCAAATTGAATACGATGCGCGCGCCGCGCTGGCCCTCGGTTCCGGACTCGGGCAGCAAACTCTCAACCCGCAGGTCGGTTCGCCCCGGCAGAGTGAGCGGCGCGACAAAATCGTCCGCCAAGGCGATTTGTCCGCCGATGCACATCAAGCCCTTGCCAATGCGGAGTTGGAGCTGTTTCTCCGTCGGCGCGCGGCTGACGCCCGTCGAACGAAGCACAATCTGCCGTCCGGCTTGCACGGGCGCGTCGTAATTTAGCGCTCGGCCGCCTTCGTACTGAATCGAAACGAAGCGCTTGATTTCCGGCGGATCGACCGGATAGTTAAAGTCAATAGTCGCGATCAAGTCCGCTTGTTGGTCATCGCCGCTGCGAAGTTCATAATTGAGTTGAGCCGACTCGACGCGCAGCGGCGTTGTGTAGAACTCGAACTTGCGGTTACCGCCAAGGCGATAACCCTGCTCAGCGGCGATCTTCCCGCTGATCTCGGCCGTATAGCGCGTCGACGGCGCCAACGCCACTTCCGGATAGAAGCGCAACTTGTCGCGCGCTATCCACTCGAACTTGCCCGGAAGCTCCGGTTGAAAGCTGATGAGCGCCGCGTCGGAACTTTGTCCCACGACCGAATCGGGCGCCAGTTCGCGCGAAAACACCACCGTGAAATTCGTAGCTTGTGTCACTTCGTTGGTCGGCGAAATCATTTCGACCTTGACCACGTCGCCGCGGTCGGTGTTGAAGTAGATGACGCCGATTACGACGACTAAACTCAAAATGGCGATAACCCCGTACAGTACGCCATAGCTGATCGCGCCCCGATCTTTTCTCATATAAACTCCCCGGCGGATAAGAGCATCCGCCTATCTCTTGTTTCTAAGAATGCCATAGAAAGCGTGCGCAAGATTCCACTCCTGCCATTGCCAACCCCTTAGACGCTAAGTAATCAATCACATCAATGTCAACCAAGCCCTTTCAGTCGCGGTGCGGATTACTTCGGCGCCGCTTCAATCTCCTTGTACACCGGTGCCCGCTGCGTCGATCAAAAAACGACTGACTTTCGCGTTAAGATCGATTTCTTCGGCGAACGCGTCGGAATCGAGGGATGATTCGTCCGGTTCGGTTCATGTATTCACGGTAAGTGGGATACCGCGCTCGCAGCAACCGCTCTTCGTAGCGCGACTTGACGTACAAGTGTATCGCTATGACCGCTGTGAATACGAGCAGCCAAGCCTGACCTCGCGCGATCGCGGCGCCGATGGCGGCGAGCACTGTCGCAAGGTACATCGGATGCCGAACGAATCCGTAGATCCCGCCGCTAACTAATTCGGCTTTGTCATGAGGAATCGGAACCGTGCGGATCATCACGTCGCGGTTGCGCGACCGATGGGCAATGATCGCGAGCACAAACATCACAAATCCGAGGATTATCAGGCCCGCGCCTACCCAGCTCTGTGCGGGAAAAAACGACCGAGTCGGAAGGATGAACAGCAGTGTGCCAAACGCCGCAAGCAGCGACCATTGCAGCGTCATCAGGACCACGACAGTCGATCTTACCTTCATCGCCGGAAAAGATACAACACGATCGAAGCCACCCCGCTCAGCAGCAAGCAGGTAACAATGGGGAAGTATAGCGCGAAGCTCTTCTTCCTGACGACGAAGTCTCCCGGCAACCGCCCCAAGAACGGAATCTTGTCCGCGAACATCAAGGCCAGCCCCACAAGAACGGCGATGATCCCTACGAAGAGGACTGCCGAAGAGCCTTGGATAGCCAGGATCGGCGTGGTCAGGAATCCTTTCCTAACCGCATTAGTTACGGCAGGAAGGGATTCCTGCCGCCGCGCTTTGTGTGCACAGCGGACCTCTTCAACAGTCCCGAAGAGAAGGGTCTTGCCGTGCGTCTGCATCTCACACATGCCGGATATTATACATTTAATCGTCGCCATTGTCGATAAAAGTCGACACTTCCTGCTTGTTTCCTGACGAGAATTTGCGTTATCTTCGCGAGTTGAGTAATTGATTGTGAGTGTAGAGCCGAATCGATCATGTTGAACCGAAGTTCGATTGCCGCCTTGGTATCCGTTGTCTCCAACTCACTATTGGTGGCGTTAAAGGTCGCAGTCGGTTTGGCTTCCGGGTCCGTTTCGATTTTGTCGGAAGCGATCCACTCGGCTAACGACCTGCTCGCCTCGGCGGTGGCGTTTTTCTCGCTACGCATCGCGGCCCGACCGCCGGATGATGACCACCCGTACGGTCATGGCAAAGCCGAAAGCATTTCCGGAGCGATCGAAGCCGGGTTGATTGTACTTGCAGCGGTATGGATCATTTACGAGGCCGTCAAGCGGATCATCGCCGGCGGCGAAGTGGAACACCTTGGGCTGGGGACCGGCATCATGGCTTTTTCCGCCGTGCTCAATACTTTCGTGTCGCGCTACCTGTTTAAAGTCGCCCGCGAAGAGGACTCGCTGGCGCTCGAAACCGACGCCCAGCATTTGGCGACCGATGTCTATACGTCAATTGGCGTAACCATTGGACTGCTTCTGGTGTGGCTGACCGGTTGGACAATCATCGACCCGATCATCGCGATCGTCGTCGCGCTATTGATTCTGCGAATCGGCTGGAGATTGACGCGGCAGGCGGGCACTCACCTGATGGACTCGAGTCTTCCGGCCGCGGACATCGCCCGCATCGAGGCGATTCTGCGCGCCGATCCGCGGGTGTTGTCATTTCACGACATGCGCACGCGCAAATCGGGCGCGCATCGTCATGTCGATATGCACATCGTTATCGCCGCCGCTACGACGCTGATCGACGCGCATCATGTCGCCGACAGCCTCGAGCAGCAGATTGCGGACTTGTTCCCGCCGGCGCACGTCGTGATCCACGTCGACCCCTTTGATCCGGAATCTTCAGAAAGCGGAATCCCCCCGATTCGATGATCGCTACACCTATATGCGATACGCGACCGATGCCAGAAGACGCGTCGTGACGTAGCGCTCGCGCAATCCCATGTCCCCATTAGCCAGCTTGTAATTGGTGCGGGCGAAGCCGATGTCGAGCATGGCGACGCGATCAATCAAATAGCTGGCGCCGAAACCGAAGGTGTTGCGATCGGACTCGACGCGATTGGCCGGATAAAACGATGAAAAGGGCAGCGGATCATGTTTGAATCCGGCGCGCAGCACGAAGCCGTATTGCGGCACGATCCACTCGGCGCCCACGCGGAGATTGAGTGATTCATCGTACGAGTTTTTCAGGTCTTGATTCAGCGCCTCGAGATCGTCATCGCCGTGATATTCCAGTTGTGTCCAGTCGACGTAGCCAAGATTGCCTTCGACCATGATCGTTTGGATGCGCAGCGCCATTCCGGCATTGAAGCTGAACGGATGGGTCAGATCGTACTCATAGAAGCCGTTGATCGTCTCGTCGCCGCCGCCGTCAATCGTGCGCTGCGTATAGCTCTGCTCGATGTTGAAACGCGTCGGCGAGTCAATCGTCAACGCGAGCGCCAGCGCCGACGAAACGTCCATCAGCGCGCCGAGCCGCAGACCGAAACCTTTGTAAGTATCTTCGATGTTGTCGATGTTGCGCACCGGTTCGCCGACCATGCCGCCGTTACTGTAATCCCAAAAATAGTCCTGCCCGCCGTGGTAAAAAATACCGGTCGCGCCGACGGAGATCCGCGGCGATATCGCGACCGCGCCGGCAGCGCTCCATTCGCGAAGCCCGCCGGATTCTTCTTCGATCGCGTACTCCCAGGAGTCGATTCCTCCAAGCCAGAAAGTGAAGGTCCGGTCGAACGAGCGCGTGCGGTTCATCCCGAAGGCAACAGTGAGCGCGCCGCGATAGGTCGGTACGGGCACCGAGAGAATCAAAGAATTGAGGCGAGTTCGATTCAGCTTGTTCGAAGCGTCGACGGTCTGAATAACATCACTCCAGATCGTCTCGTTGCCGACGCGTTCGTGCGACAGCGAGGCGTAAAACTCCGGCCGCTTGATTTTCGTCAGGGCCGCCGGGTTGTAGACGACCGCCGTGCCGTCCCGAACGGATGCCATGACTGCCTCCGCCATTCCGAGCGCGCGACCGCCGACCGGGAAGAAACTGCCCGCCGAGACTTCGGTAATCACCGAACCTTCCTGCGCCCGAGCCGTTGACGATCCGAGCAGTATCAGCGAGAGCAGTCCTAAGTACATAGTGAATCGCATGGCGGCTACCTCTCTCACTTTCCGCGACGGCGCGGCGGCTTCTCGTCCTTTTTCTCTTCCTTCGCCGGATTATTCGTATTGCCGGGCGGATTCGTCGTGCCGGTGGAAGTGCCGCCAGTTGTTGTGCCACCGGTTGTCGGCGGCGGAGAATTCGGATCGGAGCCCCAGGATGATGGCGGCATCACCCGTCCCGAATCCGTCACGAACGGCGGCGGAATCCCGCGGCGGCGTTCCGGCTTCGCGATCTGATCGACAGTGTCGACGCTGACCGGGGATCCTGCCGAAGACCCGTACCACAAATCGTCCCACCACCACGGATAGGCGTTGTAACTCCCCCAGCGCTCGTAGCGCCAGTAGTAGTCCGGGTAATACTCATAGTAATGCCCGTAGGGATAGCTGCCGTAGTCCTGATGACATCGGAGACAGTCCTTGTCGCTTTGCGCGTGCTCGTAGCCGCCAACATCGGCAACCTCGGCCTTCATCGCCGGGTGGCGGATGATCGTGTAGCAGCCGACAGCAACAATCGCAGCGGTCGCGATCGCGACCAAACCGAGGAGAAACGTCCGCGCCGAAGCGCGTGCGGTAGTATTCATGCTAACCTATAGACGTTAGAAGAACTCGAGATATGTAATTCGAATTCCGCGCGTCGGCGAGCTGGTGTCGTTGCGGTTGTCAATAATGTTCTCCAGATCAAAGCCGATCTCCAGTCGCTCGGAGAATATCCAGCGCAGGCCGATATTCAGATACCCCCAGCCCTTGCCGGAGTGCTCGCTGTCGCGGTTGTCCGACAATGCCAAGTCATATTCGGCGACCAACAGCACATCGTTTTGGAGCTGCACGTCGCCGCCGAAGAATACCGAAACGTCATCGTCGTTGTCAACGTCGGACTCCAAAGAGTAATACACTCCAGCATGCAATCCGGACGCCCATTTATAGGTTTGATAACCTTTCGAGGCAACCCCGTAGAAGCCCTTGGACTTGTACTGGAAACGTTCGAGATCGTTGAAATGGCGGCCATACCCCTGCCGCTCAAATCCGAAAGCGATCGCCGGCATATAGACTGTCTCGGAAATAAGCTGGTATTTCACCTGGAACGCGACATCGTTGTACCAGTCTGCCTTGCCGTCGCCCAGAACTTGCTCGCCGCCATACGACACTCCGAGCATGAAACGCCGGTGCAGGCCGATCGTTGTCTGGGCAACGACCGAGCCGTTGGCCGAGTTGCGCAACTGAAAGTCAAAACTGGCGCGCGGCATAGTCGCGGCTGTCGGGCAGTCGACCAGTTGGCGCGGCGGCAGTTGGTCGTAGGAGTATATACGAGTCGGGCTCTTGTCACGACGAATCACCCGTTCGGTTTGGGCCACGGCCGCTGCGGAGCTGATCGCCACCAAGAGGGAAATCGCTATCGTGAATCCGGCTATTTGTCTCAGCATGCTGGCCTCCGTGGCGTTACGCGTCGTCGCCGCACGAAATCGCCCCTCAAATGTTACCCGAAATCTACTGACTGGATTGTGCCGGTCAAATAAAACTTCGGCAGTCAAGGTGGTTGAGCCGCGCTTCGGGCCGACTTGATCGATTCGTGTTTCCCGCTAAGTTTTCCTTTCTGGAAAAAATAGGGCATAGCTCGAGCTAATCAGGCGCCTGATCGGACTTTCACGTCGCGCCGCGCCCAGTGTGAGCGTCACGTTTCCGGAAATCCCGAACGACGGTTCTGAAGCGATTGCACTGCGGTTGATCTTCTCGCATCCGGTTACCGGCGTCGCAAGCCACCGGAGTTTGGATTTGATCTCGACGCCTTGTCCTGCCGCGGTTCGCGTTTTTACGACAATGGCGGCCGCCAAAGAACACGTCAGGTACGAGGGCGA
>CAZTYE010000012.1:50521-111043 GCA_964617645.1 uncultured Ignavibacteria bacterium | reverse complement strand
CCTGATTAGCTCGAGCTATGCCCTATTTTTTCCAGAAAGGACAAACTTAGCGAGATACACGAATCGAAAATCGAACGATGCGGCCTGAAGTTATCGCCGCCGTCACTCGCCCTCGACAAACGCGATTTCCAATTCCTGCCCGGCGATCAAATCGCACTGCGATGATTCGCACTTCGGGCAAACGAACACGAAATCCGGCACGGCAAATTTGGCGCTGCATTTCCGGCAGACCGCCGCCGCGGCGACATTCTCAATCGCCAATTCCGATTCGGCCAGCGCCGTCTCTGCGGTAAGCGCAGCATAACCGAATCGCAACGCCGCTGCATCAACGCCCGCGAGCGCTCCGATCCGCAGGCCGATGCGCTTGATCTGCGTCAGTCCATGCTGCGGCATCGCTGCTTTGACAGCCGTAATGATATTGTCCGCGATTGACAGTTCGTGCATCGTGCGTCTTCTCGCAAACGAAGTTAAGCAATTTCGGCTCATGTTCAAGAAAACAGTTGCTAAACAGGAGCGCCATGGCTACGTTAGAGTATGGGGAAGCGTGAGTCCGGATAGGAATGAGTATTGCGGGACTGTGTACGCGAGCGCTACTTGTGTTCGCACTTCTTGTTGCTGGCGGTGGCATCGAGAGAACAGTATTCGCCCAGGACCCGGGGATCAGGGATTCTCTTCGATTGAATGTGCTCCACTTTACGACCAATGTGGGAGATAGCGTAGCCGTTGGGGTGTTTCTCATTGCTGACGAGGCGATCGACTTTGCCAGCGTCGCTCTCACTTACTCCAACAGCCAGCCGGCATATGAGCTGAGTTCTGTTGCTCAAGGCCCGCTTTTTCCGCAGGGAAGTGGGTTCTTCTTTGCCACCTATGCGAACACGTCCGAGCGAACATTGGCTTTCTCGTGGGCGGGATTAGTGCCGTCGCTCGACAATGCAGTTGCTAATCCGCAGGAGACTCTGTTTGCGACACTTTATTTTCGGATTCTGCATCAGCCGTATTGTTGGGGTGCATTGTTCATCGACACAGCCTTTGTGCCTCCGACATGGCGCACGGAATTGAGCGCGGTTGGCGCGACGGTATCCCATGTGCCAGTGATTAACGCGTTCGCATACTATTGTGTTGGTGCGCGCGATGAGCGTGATTCGAACAATTCAGAGGTGCCGTTCGACATGGCGATACATCCGAGTCCCTTTAACGAAAGCGTCAACATAGAACTCCAAGGACAATCGAGTGGTTTAGTGGCCGTCGATATAATGAATTTGCTTGGCCAGAGGATCAGAAGTTTAAGCTTCAACAATCGGCAAGGTGAATGGGATGGCAGGGATGCTTTCTCACAGCGGGTCGCCTCCGGTGTCTATTTCATCCGTGCCCAAACAGAAACGCAGCAAGTCACGCGAAAAATCGTGTTGCTGCGTTAGATATTCTTATGCCGAAGGGGGGACTCGAACCCCCACGGGCGTACGCCCACTGCGCCCTGAACGCAGCGCGTCTACCAATTCCACCACTTCGGCATTGGCGCTCCGAATATAGAAACAGCGCCGGTCGGCGCAAGCGGAAACTTGGCGGTCGAGAATCGACCCGAATGCGGCTAATTCTGAATCTCGGTGGTCAGGGTGTAACGCACAACGCGGTTATTGTACGTATCGGCTATATAGAGCACGCCGTTATGATACGCGATGCCATTCGGGCGATTGAATTGGCGCTCGCCCGAGCCCAGCGTGCCGAGGGCCAGCAGAAGCTCTCCGCGACGGTCGTATTTGTAGAGGTAATACCTCGTCCCCAGCAGTGGATCGGGTTCGTCGTTAAGAACATAGAAATTCAATAGCTCATCGACCGCGACATCTTTGAACGAACGCGCCGTGAACCTGACTAACGGCGGCAAGGTATCGCCTTCCTGATACTGGTTGATAAAATCAGGCAGACCGAAGAGCTGTACGCCCACGTTCGGCGCGCCTTGCGCCAGCGCCAGATATACCTGGCCGGCAATCTCGTAGACAGTGAGATCGCATGGATACTGCGTCAGATTTAGTCCGACACCGGTCTCCAAGATGTAGTTGCGCAAATCGTCGACGAACGTCATTTCCAAAATGCGGTTCTTCGCAAAATCGGCAACATAGTAGTCTTTGTTTGGGTAGGGCGAGGCCGCGATGCCGTAGTAGACTCCCGGCAGAAATGCCACGTCGCCGGGTCCGCTGTTTTCGCCACGATAAACCAGTTCGAATGGTCGATTGCCGCGGTAGCGCTGCCGGAAAACGACATTACTGTAGTTTATGGTGTCGGCAGTACTGTCATGCTCGATGAGCTCCCGGTATTCGCCGCAGACTACCAGTAAGTCCAGACCGCGGTCCTGCGCAATCGACACCGGGTGCTTCACCGGATACGATTCAATCAAAGTGCCGTCCAATTCCATCTTCAGCACGCGATGATTGTCGGTATCACATATATAAACCAACTGGTCGTAGCCGATGTATACATCCTGCGGCCGATTGAACGCCACACCGCCGGCCTCCGTCCAAATGGGTGTTACAAACACGTAATTCGTATCGATGCCACCGTAGACCGGCTTTGGCAGATCCGACGGCAGGGTCGTCTTCTCACCGCAGCCGAAGAAATGCGCGCCGGCCACAAGCAGCGTCAGAATCAACAGCGAATTCCGGAGCCGGGACATTAGAACGCCACCCCCAGGCCAAGTTTCAACTGGCGCGGCGCCAGAAACCGCGTTGGATTTTCCCAGAGCGGAAGTTTGTAGTTGTAAGCCGGCAATTCGAACAAATTGCCGCCGCGCGGAATTTTGTCGCCCGAACGGTACTCCTTGCCGCTTAACGGATTGATCAATGTAACGTTCTTGTGATCCAGAAGATTTGTCCCTTCGAGGAACATCGTGATCGTGTAGCGCCCGCTGCGGAAGTACTTCTGGAAAGAGAGATCGAGTGAATTCCACCATGGTCCGAGTTTCGAGTTCGCTTCGCCGGCTGCGACATAGGCGATCTGGCCGAATTCACCGGTTGTTTCGCGGTAGGGCGTGTATCGCTTTCCGGCCTGTGCCCAGAATTTGATGTTCAGATTCCAGTCTCGCGGAAGACGCAATCCGAGCACTCGCGGATGTTGATCCTGCGGTGCGTTAAAGTTGGTCTTGATCACGAATTGCCAGGGTTTGTCCCAATCGAAGGCAACGTCGTTGTAGATTTCGCCCTCCGAGCGGGCGCGCAATCCGCGCAGGATGTCGGCGGGCAGCGAGCGCTCGCCCCGTGCCTTGCTGAATGCTCCGCTTAAGGACAGATCGAAAAACGGCGAGTACTTGTGAATGTACTCGATTTCGACGCCCTGACTGGTCGCGTAATCAAGATTGAAATAGAGGAAATAAGTTTCGTCGGGAAAGCGCGGATCGGGAGCGATGGCGGTTGCCGCGATGTAGTCGCCGATGTACTTGATGTATCCGGAGATCCCGAGCGCGGCCTTGTCGTTGGGCAGATACTTGATTCCGAGTTCAATATTGGTCACCTTCTCGTAGTCCAACGCCGGATTGCCGAAGAGCTGATACGCTCCCTGCGACGGCGTATACAATTTCGCGTAGAGATATTGCGGCGCCGGCCGGCGGGCGAATCGCGAATACGATCCGAACAACGTGAGCGTACGGCTAATCAAATTGGCGAACCCGAAACGCGGCGAAATCACTCCGCGCGCGCGGCGGCCGAGAATCTCCGTTGTTCGATCTTCAAACTGCTGCCGCAGCACCTGACTCAGAACCGAAACACTGTCGTTGGCCAACGCATCCTCAGCGTACTTGCCGACAAACCAGAGGTCGTAACGAAATCCAAAGTCAAAGACCATTCCCTGAAGGTTGAGCGAATTTTGCAGGAATGCGCCGTACGTTGACGGTTTTGCTTTGTAGGCATCATAGTTGAGGCCGAATCCCGCGTTACCCAGCCACGGCTTGTAAATATCGAGAACTTGCACGGTCTGATGCTCACCCTCGACACCGACTTTCATTGAGAAGTTGGTTTCGATATCCGTTTCGTAGGTGCCCTTCCAGCCGAGGTTTTCGATGTAGTGGTCGTACCAGCTATCGCCGTCGCCGGAGTCCCAGAATCCGTCGCCTTTGATAACTTCGAAGAGCGTGCTGTCCTCATTGGCGATGATGGTGTCCGGTCGACTGTCCACCGGTCGCACGTACTCGTCCCAGTCCTTGCCGGCGACCTGCGAACGCAGCGTCGTGAAAAATCGCGAGGCGGTCAATCGAATCTGGCGTGACGGCGAAAAACGATAGTCCAGAGTCACGACTTGCTGGTTTGATTTCTGGGTGAAGGTGTTGTAATTGTCCAGATTGCGCGCATACTCGAATGGATAGCCATACGAGAAATCGATTGTCCGCAACCGAGTTTCAAGAATACTGCGATCCTGATTGATCGTTGCCGCCGCAGCATGGGATAGCGACAATTTCACCAGCGGCGAGACTTTCCATGTCAGCTTGAAGAGCGTCGAATACTGGTTGTCCGAGCGAGGCGACAGCGCTGAGCCGCTGAAAGTCGTCGAGTACAGATTCCGCGAATAGGGCAGATAAGTGTCGCTGAGCGAGAAATTTCCCGACCAGAAGAAATACGTTTCGCCGGGAAGACGCAGCCGTTTGAGCGCGCCACTGGTTAACGGCTCCGGACCGGAAATTGAAGCTTCGAGCAAGTCGCTGTTAAATCCGGCCGATCCGAACGGGTGATCGTTACGATAGTTGAGGGCGCCGGAATACGTCTCAGAACCTTCACGAGTGATAACCTCAACGACCCCGGACGTGGCCTGCGAGAATTCGGCATCCGCGCCACCGGAATAGAGATTCAGTTCGTTGACCGCGTTAGCGTTGAGCGCCAGGCCATATCCACGACGGATCAGCGGATCGGTGACGGACACGCCGTCCACCATATACTGCGTCTCGTAAGTGCGTCCACCGCGAATGTGTAGTTCCTTGTCGATCTCGACTACTCCGGGCAGTTCCTTGAGTATTTCCGATAATTCGCGCACGGTGCCGCGTTTGAGTTCCTGCGGTCGGATCGTGCGAATCGCCGCCGGCACGGTCGGATCCATCAGCGGGCGCTCGCCGAAGACGATCACTTCACTTCCGAGCGGAAGCACCGTCTCCTCAAGCTGGAAGTGTAGTTCGGTGTCTTCGCCGCCGTAGACCTCCACGGCGTAATGGCGAACCAACTTAAATCCAATGATCGTCGCTTCGACCGAATATCGACCGGGCTTGACTTTGTCGATAACGTAAAGGCCGTTGGCGTCGGTTTGCGCCCCCATCGCCAACTCGTGGATTTTCACGACCACGCCGGGAATCGATTCGGCAGTTCCGGTGCGCGTTGCCTTTCCGACTAATCGGCCGGTACGGAATTCCGAGGAAATCCCCTTGGAACGATCTTCGCTGGTTACGGGTTTGAGCCGAATCTCTACCTCTAAGTCCTGCCGCGTTCCGAGGCGCACCCGGCGCTGGTTGCCGGTGTAATATCCGGCGAGGCTGATTTCGAGATCGTAGATACCACCTTCGATCTGCGCAAAGACGAACCGCCCCGTCGAATCGGTTGTCGCCGTTAAAGTCGTGCCAACGATGGAGATCAGCGCGCCGGCAAGAGTCTGATCCGTAAAGCGGTCGTAGACCTTTCCGGAGAGCGTCGCCGCACCGGAATGGGTTGTGAGGGAAAGGAGAGCCAGCAGTGTAAGTAGAACCGAACGCATAATCTCAAAGCTAAGACGCGAGAACCTCTGCTGCATCAAATCGGGTTCACAATACGGCACCGGCCTGGCAGGGTCAAGCAAACAATCCGCGGGGTCCCAGTTCCCAAAATCCGTTGCCGATCCGGTTTAGGCGGCGTATCATCTGCGGTGTGGAAGGTCCCAGTATCAAGAACATCGCGCAAAATCGCAAAGCGCGCCATGACTACGAAATCCTCGAAACTTATGAGGTCGGAATTGTCCTCGTCGGCACCGAAGTGAAGTCGTTGCGGCTGGGCAAGGTGCAGATGGTCGACAGCTACGCCGCTATCGAAAACGGGGAGTTGTGGCTTCATAACCTCCATATTACACCGTATGATCACGGCAACCTGTTCAACCATGAACCGGTGCGCGACCGAAAATTGCTCATCCATAAGCAAGAGCTGCGCAAATTGTACGCCCGCTCGGTCGAACGCGGATTAACTTTGGTCCCGCTGCGGCTGTACTTCAAGGGGAAGGTCGCCAAGGTCGAAATAGCTCTTGTGCGCGGCAAGAGAGCATATGACAAGCGCTCGGCCATTTCCGATCGCGAGGCCAAGCGCGAAATCGACCGCCGAATCAAGGAACGTCGCCAATGACCGCCTGTATAACTGCGCAAATGCGTTATTGGACATGGCTGCTCGCGACTCTGCTGTTTCTGTCGGCGCCGGCCGCAGCGGAGACGGTCGCGCTCAAGGGAATCGGCAAAGGCGGTTCGATACGACTGACCAAGGTCGAAAAGACCGACTACCTCTCCGCCACCGATCTGTTCGCAGCCCTGCAAGGCAAGGCGCGTCTCGATATCTCGAAGCAGAAACTGGAGGTGACGCTGCAGGGGCACCAGCTTGAGTTCATTATCGAGAACTCGTTCTGCAAGGTCGATGACCAGCCCTATCAGTTGGTACACGCCGCCCGGCTGATCAACAATGACGTTTACTTGCCGGCGAATAAGATGGTCTATCTGATTTCCGACGTGCTTGAAAGGGTACTCGTCTTCGACGCCAAGCGGCGCACGATCACCGCGATCGGCAAAAACTTCAACATCGTCGGCGCGAGTGTACAGGAGAAGATCAACGGCGATCTCATCGAGATTAACCTGACGAAGAAACTCAACTACGAGGTTTTCGTCAGCGAAGGAAACTGGATCAATGTCACCATCCCGGACGGCGTCGTCGACTCGCGCAATTTCGGGCTGGACCACAAGTCCGAAAAGGTGATCGGCGTGCGGGCGTTTCAATTCGCCGGATCCGCACAGGTTTCGATCCAGATGCGCCAGTATGTCGGCAGCTATCACACCAATTATGCCGGCGATCCGCATCGCATTCAGATCTCTCTCGAGGGCACCGGACTGGCTGTCGAAGACGAAGACACCACCGGCGAATCCCGCCACGACAGCTATAATCCGATCGACATCATCGTGATCGACGCCGGCCACGGCGGCGAGCACGAGGGCGCGGTCGGCAAGACGGGATTGCGCGAAAAGGAAGTCACGCTGGACATTGCCATGCGCTTGGAGGAGCTCTTTGCCAAGACGAAGCGATTCAAGACGATCATGACCCGTCGCGATGACGCCACGGTTGGTTTGGAAGAGCGGGCAAAGATCGCCAACGATGAGCGCGGCGACTTGTTTATTTCGATCCATGCCAATTCCGCGGAGGATCGCGCCGCATCCGGCTCGGAAACCTATTTCTTGGCTGCCGCGAAGAACGACGCCGCCCGCATCGCCGAAATGCTTGAGAACTCTGATTTCGATGTCGACCTGCCGCTGGCGCCCAGGAAGGGAAAGAGCGACCTCGACTTTATCCTCATGGACGTTCTGCAAACCGAGTATCTCGCGCAGTCGCAGCGCTTCGCCGAGTTGATTCAGGAACAATTGCGCCAAAATCTCAGCATCCGGTCGCGCGGCGTAAACCAGGCCGGTTTCCGCGTGCTCAACAAGGTCGAAATGCCATCGGTATTGGTGGAGGTCGCTTTTATTTCCAACAAGGTCGAGGAGCGGCTGCTGGCGCAAGAACAGTTTCGGCAAAGCGCCGCCAAGGCGATTTTTGACGGCGCGATACGTTTCATCGAAAGTTATGAGAAGGATGTCGGAACCAGTGCCCGGTCCCAATAGTCCGATTGGTGTTTTTGATTCCGGGCTGGGCGGATTGACCGTTGCCCGTGAGATATTTCAGCTTCTGCCGTCGGAAGACGTCGTTTACTTCGGCGACGTCGGCCGCTACCCCTACGGCGGTCGCTCGAAAGAGATCATTACGCAGTTTTCCCGGCAGGATGTAAATTTTTTACTCGAGCAGCAGGTCAAGATGATCGTCGCCGCATGCAACACTGCCTCGGCGCTGGCGCTCGATTCAATCAAGCAGGGCAGCGACATCGACATCGTCGGCGTGATCGATCCCGGCGCTGTGAGCGCGGTGTCGACCACGCGCAACGGCATCGTTGGCGTCATTGGCACGTCCGGCACAATTCACTCCAACGCCTACGCACGCGCGATTGAGAAGCTCGACGCCAAGATTCGTGTCTTCAGCATGGCATGTCCGCTGTTTGTCCCGTTGGTCGAGGAAGGTTACACTGACAAGCGCGCGACGTTTTTGATTGCCGAGGAGTATCTTGCGCCATTCCGAAATAACGGAATTGATACGTTGATCCTCGGCTGCACTCACTATCCGTTATTGAAGGGCGTCATTCGACAAGTTTTGGGAGAGACCGTACAGCTCATCGATTCGGCGCGTGAAACAGCGCGCGTTGTGGCCCGGCAACTGTCGGCAGCAGGCAATCTGAATCCCAAAAGCTCAGACGGTGAGCATAAGTTCTATGTTTCGGATGTCCCGGACCAATTTGTGCAAACCGCCCGCCACTTCCTCGGCGATACGGTCCGCAACGCCATGCGCGTTGATATCACGAAGTACTGATGTCGACCTTCTGCCACAGCCGACTTCTTCGTTTGAGTCATTCCGGCGAAAGCCGGAATCCCGTCGCAGTGTTCAGACGCTCCCGGCGGGCCCTTCATCTCCGACTCCGGTTCGTCGAGTTATGAAATTCACGCAAATCGTCCTCGCCACCAACAACGCCCATAAGGTTGCCGAAATCAGAGCCATCCTTACCGGAACCGGCATCGCAATCCTCACGAAATCGAACTTCTCCGACTTTCCGGAGATTCCGGAGACCGGCGACACGCTTGAAGAGAACGCTTTAAGCAAGGCGCGGACAATCTTCACGCGTTACGGAATCCCCGCCGTCGCCGATGATACCGGCCTTGAAGTTGATTTCCTGCACGGCGCTCCGGGCGTGATGTCGGCACGCTATGCCGGCGAGCATTGTTCGTTCGCCGACAACAACCGCAAATTGCTTTCGGAGCTGAATGGTGTTGCCCCCGAGCGACGCCGTGCCGTATTCGCTACTGTCATCGCGCTCGCCTGGCAGGGTGGCGAGATTTGTCTTCGCGGCGAGGTTGTCGGCCAGATCGCGGAAACGATGCGGGGCGATAATGGATTCGGCTACGATCCGGTGTTCCTCTATCCGCCGTTCGGAAGAACTTTCGCCGAAATGACGGCGGCGGAGAAAAACACGATTTCTCACCGCGCCATCGCAGTTCGCAAACTGCGCGACTGGCTGCAATCCCATTGATTTTTCACATCCTACGCTTACATTGCGCCAACGATCAGGAGCGATGTCGTGACTGAGAAGATTACTCTCGAACAGAAAGTTCTCTCCGAGAATGACCGCCTGGCCCTCGCCAATCGAGAGCGCTGGCAGGCGCAAGGCATATTTGTGATCAATCTCGTGAGTTCGCCGGGATCGGGTAAGACATCGCTGATCGAACATACGGTCAGGGCGCTTAACGACAAGATTCGTCTGGCGGTCATCGCCGGCGACGTGCAAACGGAAAACGACGCCAAGCGCATCGCCGCTGCCGGCGGCCGGATAGTCAAACCGATTGTCACCGGCGGCGCCTGCCATCTCGACGCGCGCATGGTCACCGCGGCATTGGAGTCAATCGATCTCGGTCGACTGGATCTGCTGATCATCGAAAATGTCGGCAACCTTGTTTGTCCGGCCGCGTACGACTTGGGAGAAGACGCAAAGGTCGTGGTGATGTCGACGACGGAAGGCGACGACAAGCCGCTCAAGTATCCGGCCATGTATCGACGGTCGAGCGTGGTTGTGATCAACAAGATCGACTTGTTGGGAACTTCCGATTTTGATCTCGAACGCGCGCGCCGCCACGCGCGGCAAATCAATGGCGACATCAAGATCATCGAGACATCCTGCCGATCGGCTATCGGTCTGGAGGTTTGGTATCGATGGCTCTACGATTCTTGCGCCGGCAAGCGCAAGCACTGACGAACTGCGCAGACGCGCCGGACGCGGCACAAGCTGCCGCACGACATCAGATAATTATTCCCTGTAGAAGGAAGGTTCTAATGGATCCCCGCATCGGCAAACTCGCTGAAGTCATGGTCGACTATTCGCTAGCCATCAAGAAAGGTGACTACTTTCAGATTCGCGGCCCGCAAATCGCGCTGCCGTTGATCAAAGAGGTTTACCGCCGGGCGCTGCACAAGGGCGCACATCCGTATGTGCGCATCACCAATGAAGCCATCGCTGAGATCTTTTTCAAAGAGTCTGCCGAGGAAGACCTTGGCTATATGCACCCACTCGACATCGAAGAAGTTAAGGTCATGGATGCATTCTTGAATATTTGGTGCTCGGAAAACACCAAGTACATGAGCAATGTTGATCCGGCGCGTCAGGCCAAAGCGCAAGCGGCACGCCAACCGTATTTGGAGCACTTCATGCGGCGCGTCGCCGACGGTTCGCTGCGTTGGTGCGGCACGCTTTTTCCGGCGCAGGCCGATGCGCAGGAGGCGGAGAAGTCACTGGAAGAATTCGAGAACTTCGTTTACGCCGCCGGCTATTGCGATACGGACGATCCGGTCAGTATCTGGCGCAAGATGTCATCAGAGCAGGATCGTCTTTGCAAGTGCCTAAATCAGCTTTCGGAGATTCGTGTCAAGAGCGCGGACACCGATTTACGGATGAAAGTCGCCGGCCGAAAGTGGATCAATTGCGACGGCAAAGAAAACTTCCCGGACGGGGAAGTCTTCACAACGCCGCTGGAGGACTCCACTAATGGCGTTATCACCTACTCCTATCCGGCATGTTATGGCGGTCGACAGGTCGAAAATGTCCGGCTCACATTCAAGGACGGTGTGGTGGTCGAACATTCGGCGGGCAAGAACCACGAATTTCTCAGCAAGATGCTCAGCATGGACGAAGGCGCCAAGCGGGTTGGAGAGTTCGCAATCGGCACAAACTACCACATTCAGACATTCTCGAAGAACACGCTTTTTGACGAGAAGATCGGTGGCACTTGTCATTTGGCGGTCGGCAACGCGATCTACGAAACCGGCGGCACTAATAAATCGGGCCTGCACTGGGACATGGTTTGCGAATTGCGTAACGGCGGCGAAATCTACGGCGACGGTGAGTTGATTTACAAAGAGGGCAGATTCGTTAGCGGGTTTGCCGGGTAGAATTCTGGCCTATTGGTTCCGGTGGCAATCTGCGTCCGGTTGGGGACGATCTCGCCGAAACACGCCTTTCCCGCCTTGCTCGCGCGATGTCGTGGTATACCGCGAAGGCGCTCCGCGGAGATTCCTGTGCGGGGCCGTCGGCCCAAGACACCGATACTCCGATGCCGCTGAAGAACAGCCGGTGATTGATTTCCCCTTGCCAATGGAATAGCAACGCACTTAACTGCTTTCCCGAATATGCCGCGAATACAGATTACACGGCCGCTGGAGATTACCTTCAAGCCGCTCAAGCGACTGCAGCCGGAGAAGACACTCGCGCTCAGTTTTGCGTTGTTTATCCTTGGGATGACGTTCGTTCTGATGCTTCCGGGATGCACCGTTGGCGGCAGGATTGACTTCATCGATGCCCTGTTTACGATCACGTCGGCGACTTGCGTCACCGGATTGGCGGTGGTTGATACCGGCTCGTACTTTACGCCGCTGGGTCAGGGAGTGATACTCTTTTGTATCCAGATCGGCGGGATCGGCATCATGACGTTCTCGACGTTCCTGCTTTATATCCTTGGCCGACGGCTCACGACGCGTGATTCGAGTCTGCTCACAACGGCGCTGGGGCGCACCGACGGCACAACGGCCCGTGGTCTGCTCTTTACCGTGATTCTCGTCAGCGTGCTCGTCGAACTCATCGGCGCGATCTTGCTCTACTCGAAGTTCGAGCGCGACCTGTCAACCCATGATGCCATTTGGTCGTCGATCTTCCATTCGGTCTCCGCTTTCTGCAACGCCGGATTCGGCCTGTATCCTTCGAGTCTTGGGCCCTATGTCGGCAACGCGACGGTGAATATCACGGTCATGTTGCTCATCTTTCTCGGTGGTATCGGATTCATCGCGTTCTTGGAATTGTTCCAATTCTTGCGCTCGCGGCTGCGGCTGTTCCTCGAACGCACTCGTATCGTTCGCGGCAGCAGCTACTGGCAGCGCGCGCCGTTTCGGTTTTCGACGCATTCGCGGATTGTGATCATCACTTCGCTCATTCTCATCGTGGTCGGCGCCGTGATGATCGGTTTCTTGGAGTACAACAACGCCCAGAAAGATATGCCGCTCTCCACGCGGATTTACAGCTCCCTGTTTCAATCGGTGACACCACGCACCGCCGGTTTTAGCACGCTGCCGGTTGGGGCGATGTCCGGAGCGACGCTATTCGTCATTATGATTCTGATGTTTATCGGCGCGTCGCCCGGATCGACCGGTGGCGGCATCAAAACATCGACGTTTGCGGTGCTCATGGGGATGGTGCGAACACGGCTGCGACGAGAGGACGAAGTCGTTTTTTTCGGGCGGCGACTGTCGAATCTGATCCAGTCGGAGGCCGTGACGTTCGTGTTTATTGCCAGTGTCGCTGTGATTTTCGGCGCCTTGTGTCTGCAAGTTTTCGAAACGGGCGGCGAGTCGCATGCGGCGACCGGCGGCAAATTCGTCGAGTTGCTCTTCGAGGCGGTTTCCGCGTTTGGGACCGTCGGGCTTTCAACCGGAATCACGCCCAAACTGGCGCCGCTGTCGAAATTGACTCTGGTGGTCCTGATGTTTGTCGGTCGCGTGGGTCCCCTGACTTTGGCGCTGGCGATCAGCCGCCAGCGGCAGGCGAGCCGCATCAGCTATCCCGACGGGCGCGTCATTATCGGGTGACGGCGGCAAGAATTCTGCTTGCGCATCGGCGCGAAATGAAATTGAATTTGAGGCAAGATTTATGAGCAAACGATCCTTCGCCGTAATCGGTATGTCAAGCTTCGGCTACTATCTCGCTCTTGATTTGACCAAGAACGGCCATGATGTCATCGTCATCGATTCTGATCCCGAGAAAATCGAAGACGTTAAAGACTACGTGACGAACGCCGTCGTTGGCGATGCTTCGGATCGCAAGACGCTTGAGGAGCTCGAACTGACCAACTGCGATGTCGTTGTGGTCAGCCTTGGCACCAGCGTCGACGTTTCGATATTGGCGACGCTCTATCTCAAGGAAATGGGCGTCAAGCAGATCATGGTCAAGACGATTTCCGTCGATCAGGGCCGCATAGTCGAACTAATCGGCGCCGATTCCATTGTCTTTCCGGAGCGCGATACCGCGCTGCGCGTCTCGAACCAACTGCGTTTTCCAAACGTCATCGAGCAGATGGAACTGGGGGAGGGCCTCCAGCTTGTCGAGATTGCGGTTCCCGATCGTTTCGTCGGTCGCTCGCTGGCCGAACTTAATCTTCGCCGGGACTACAATGTGCTGGTCGTATTGATCCGCCAGTTAGTGCCTGCTAAGACGACCCTCTTGCCTGACGGCACAAAGGTCTTTCAACCCGATGAAATCCTCGTCTTGCTGGGTGAGACCGAATCGCTGGAACGCTTGCAGCATGAACTGCGGTAGCACCGATCGCAGTTTTCCGTCGTTGTCCGCTCTTTAATCAGTACATTAACCAGAGCAAATTGAACCGGGGCGGCTTGCAGCCGGAAAGCTGCAACCGTCGCCCGACATCAGGAGGACTGCAACATGCAGAGAATAGTTCTGACTATGATCGCGCTTGGCGCGGCGGCGACCGCATCAGTCCAAGCCAATGTCGATTCACTGATCGCACTGAGATGGCAGAAGACGATGGTTTTTGACCTGCAGCTCGCGCAAACCGCCTACTCCGATTCCTGGGTGGGCGGCGAAGCCGGCACTTTTGCCTGGGTTAGTAATCTCAGCGTCAAAGCCGAACGCCGCTTCAGCGCAACGTTCAATCTGAAATCGACGTTAAAGCTGTCCTATGGTCAAAGCTCAACACAGGACGAAGAAAGCGAAACGTGGAGCAGGCCCAAGAAGGTTACCGATCTGATCGACTGGGAGAACGTAGCGACGTTTCCATTGAATCTGGCGGTGGATCCCTATGCCGCCGTGCGCCTTGAAAGCCAGTTTCTCGATGCATCGGTACTGGCAAGAAAACGCTACTTTAATCCGATTAAGCTGACCTACTCCGCCGGTGTGGCGCGAATCATGTACAAGAAAGAGAAAGACGAGACCTCCAGCCGCCTCGGTTTGGCGCTGCGGCAGCTAATCAATCGCGAGATTACGGACATGGAAAAGCTGACGACCGGGACAAAGACCGTCACGGACGGCGGTCTGGAGTCGGTGTCCGATGCGTCGTTGACTCTCGGGAGGCGGGTCAAGTACATCGGCAAGTTGACGCTCTATAAGGCGCTGTTTTCGTCGCAATCCGATAAGCTGAAAGGACTGGAGAACGAGGACTATTGGCAGGCGATCGACGTCAATTTCGAGAACTCGCTGAAAGTCAGCGTCAGCAAGATCATGAGTGTGTTACTGTACAACCAATTTCTGTACGACAAAGAAGTTAGCAAGAAAGGCCGTATCAAGCAAATCTTGGGAGTCGGGTTCACGATCAACATGTGGTGATCGCCGATACCAGCGCTTGTCAATGCGAAAGCTTTGCCGATAAACATCGAGAAGGATGGACTGATATCATGTTGATTGTCACCGATTCTGCGCGCGAGCCGCTCAAGACGATTTTGGCCTCGAAATCGGCGCAGGGTAAGACGCTTGTTCTTTATCTTCAAGGCGCCGGCTGAGGCGGTCCCCAGATGGGGATGGCTCTGGAAGAGTCGCAATCGACACTGGAGAAGCTCGAATCGAACGGCATCGAAGCCTACATCGATCCGGGACTACACCGATTAGTTTCGCAGCGCGGCAACATCTATATCGATTTTGTCGATGACCCGTACGGCGGCAAAGGCTTTCGCATCGCGATCAAGCGCAACGCTTCCGACCCGAGCGGTTGCTGTTAAGGTAATCATCGAGCGCAGGTCGCGCCGCGCAAACGCTCCGGAGGCGCGTCCAAAGACCGGCGCGAAAGGGCAGCGCGTTTATGATCGGTAGGCCTACTTTGCGTCAAGGCTGCGAATCAACTGAGCGCCCTCCACAATCGGCGGAATCCCGCGCGCGATACACACTATCGCCGTCACGATAGCCGCGACATAGCCAATCAAGAAACTGACCGAGTAGAATCGTTCCGTCAGATAGGGCAATTCATGGCCGAGCCGAGCGAGCGCCGAGATCAGGAGCAGCCAACTGAATGTGAAGGCCTTGAGCAGGGCATATCCCGTGCGCATGACCGGAGAGCCGGTCAGGAATTTCCCGACAGTGCTGCGCATCATAGTGGAGCTTCCGAAAGCGGTGTAGCCGAACTTCAGCAGATAGTTTCGAATGGAGTCGGTAAGTATCGAACGGGAGGTCACCGCAATTGGAATCCAGACCGGTACGAGTTCCAGATCAGCGAGGACGATCCAGAGAACGGTTTCGATGATGCGATCGCCGGCGATGTCGAGGACGCTGCCGAGCTGTGACGATTCGTGCAGGCGCCGCGCGAGAAATCCATCCAGCCAGTCACCGACGATGACCAGGATCGCCAACGCCGCGGCAGCAAAGCGCGCATAGAGATTGTTGTCGTACACCAGAAACGCCAGGTAGAAAACCAGCGCAATCCGTAGCACGGTTACGCGGTTTGCCCACGACCAAATTCTTGTCATCGTTTCCTCCCAGTAACTCAATTCGTGATTGGCAGCCCGCGGCCAGTCTTCGATGGATTTCAGAGCAACGATCTCGCCGGACGGCGACGACGGCGTCGCGATTCATCTGATCGACTGTTTTTGCGCATTGCACCTTGTCGACAACCGCAGCGATCACTATCTTCACTAATCTATGACACGAGCGCTCTCGGCTCCGCGCCAGTTTAACGAAGAAAGATTTTCGTCAATTCTCAAGTGGTTCTTGTTTGGGCTCGGCATTTATGCGCTGATTTCCCGTCTGTGGGCGTGCGAAGATGCCTACATCACGTTTCGCTATATTGACAACTGGATCAACGGACACGGCCTGGTCTACAACGTTGGCGACCGGGTCGAAGGATTTACTCATCCGCTCTGGTTGTTTCTGATTGCCATACCGGCCTTCCTTGGGGTTGATATTCGTGCGGCCGCTTTGGTTCTAAGTTTGATATTCGCGCTGGCGGCGCTGGCGGTGCTTATCTGGCAGGATCGCGACTCGAACGGCCGAAGTCTCTGGCTGCCGCTGGCGCCACTACTGCTCTTGATGCATTCCGGATTTCGCGATTTCTGCGTCAGTGGCTTGGAATTCCCGCTGGTGGCGTTCTTGATCGCGTGGTTCTTTGTATCGTATAAACGGCACGATCTTCTGGGGAAGCCGATTTTTCACGGCGCGCTACTGGCGCTCATGTATTTGACCCGTCCCGAGCTCGCGCTGTTGATTCCTCCGCTCATCGCCGTTTACGGCGGTATCGCGATCAGAGAGGCGATACGCGGCAAGCGAGGGGAAATCAGGGCGCTGATCTTGCTGCTATTGCCGACAGTCGTGATTGCCGGCGGGTACCACCTCTTCCGTTGGACCTACTACGGCGAGATTTTTCCCAATACCTATTTTGCCAAACAGGGAATGGGCGCCTATTGGAATCAGGGGATTGTCTATTTTCTGCACTTTGGTCGCCACTCACTGGTGGCGATGTATGCCCTCGGCGGCTCGCTAATCGCGATGCTCGTCAATACCCGCCTGCGGGCGCACTACTTTCAACGCCGACAAAACTGGGTGATGCTGCTCCTGGCGGCGATTCTCACAATCTATGTCGTCCGCCTCGGCGGCGATTTCATGGCGTATCGTTTTCTGCTGCCGCCGTTCATGATCGTGCTCATTTGGTTTAACGGCTTTCTCAACGAAGTTTCGCTGCAGCGTGCAGTGAGACTTGCGCTTGCAGTGGTGGCGGCGCTTGCCGCTGTTGCGCTGGTGTTGAGGCCGCTCATGCCGCCGAAGCAAACCGGATATATCGCGGATGAGAGGCAGTATTACGATCTGTATCATCCGCCGCACAAGGCGCTTTCCGAGGATCCGGTTGCGCACAAGTGGTATCAAATGGGCTTACGTCTCAAAGAGTATCAGGAACGAACGAATTATCCCATGCTTGTCGCGGCGGGAAACATCGGTTATCTCGGGTACGCCGCTGGTCCAAAAGTGTCGCTGCTTGACGTTTACGGTCTGGTGGACAGAGAAACCGCCCGCGCGACGCATCTCATCGGGCAGCGGGGACGCCCCGGTCACGAATTTAGGTTCTCCATGGAGATTGCGCTTAATCGGAGAACTACGATATCACGCACGCCGTTTGCATTGTACGACCAGGTCATGGGAACCGAATTCGGCTCAATCATCACTTTTGATCCGGCCTTTCTAAAACATGAACTCGAACGCGTACAGCGACTTAAGGAACTAAAGGCGCGTTTACAGGCGGGCGGTCAAGATGACGGTTCACTGCAGTTCATTCTCGAACTCGAACGCCGCTATGGTGTTCAGCTCGAGGACATCTGAGCAAAAATAGAGAGAACGATCTTGACAGTCCGCGTATAAAACAGTTAGAATACATTTGCCTTCGGGGTGAGGTGAAATTCCTCGATCGGCGGTACAGCCCGCGAGTTCCGCAAAATCGGAACAGAGCCGGTGAGACTCCGGCGCCGACGGTACAGTCCGGATGGAAGAAGGCCGCAAGCGACACTGCTGAAGGTGGTGTTGGCTTGTCACCAATGTGTGAACATCGGCGATTCTGCCCATGTTCGGCAGCGGTTACCCCCGAAGGCGACTTCGGGATTTTTTATGGTCGTTGTCGAGCACATGTTGCGCGCGTTAGCGCTCGCAGAACAGGGACGCGGACGCACGCGCACCAATCCCCTGGTCGGCGCGGTGATCGTCAAGGATGGCCGCGTGATCGGCGAGGGCTTCCACCGCGAGTTTGGGGCCGACCATGCGGAGGTCGACGCGCTCAATCGCGCCGGCGAATCCGTTACCGGAGCCGACCTGTACGTCAATCTCGAGCCGTGCGCCCATCACGGCAAGACGCCGCCATGCGTCGATGCCATAATCGATGCCGGCATTCGGCGCGTGATAATCGCGATGGTTGATCCCAACCCGGTCGTCGCCGGAAATGGAATTGCGCGCCTACGCGCGGCGGGGATTGCGGTCGAAACAGGCCCGTGCTCGGAGCAAGCGGCGCGGCTCAACGAGGTCTATCTCAAATTCATTCGCACCGGGCTGCCGTTCGTGACGGTGAAGATTGCGCAGACACTTGACGGCTACATCGCGGACACACGCGGCCGCTCGAAGTGGATTAGCTCCGAAGCGTCGCGCCATCGCGTCCACCAGTTGCGGGCGCAAGTCGACGCCGTGCTGATCGGCGCCAACACCGCGCGATGCGACAATCCGCAGCTGACCGCGCACGGCCTCGGCAATGACCCGATGCGTCTCGTCCTCTCCGGCAGCGGCAGGCTCGACGGCGGTGAGATCTTCGCGGCAAATCCGGACGGGAAGTCGATCCTGCTCACAGGCAACACGACGGCATCACCGGGCCAGAGCTGGAAGGTTTCCGTCAACGACAACGGTAGGGTCGATCTTGAAGCGGCGCTGAGAGTCGCGGCGCAAAACGGCATTGCTTCGCTGCTGGTTGAAGGCGGCGCGCAGGTGTTTTCGAGCTTTATTGAGAGGCGAATGGTCGACAAGTTCATTCTTGTCGTAGCGCCGAAAGTACTCGGCGGCGGCAAGGCGGCGCTGAAATTTACTTCACCGCTGTCCGTCGATCACCCACAGCGTCTTCGCGTCCAATCGTCCGGACTCTTTGGTGGCGACCAGTGGATCGAAGGCTATCCGGAGATAGACTGATGTTTACCGGATTAATACAAGACATCGGCTCGGTGACCGGCGCCCGTCGCAGCGGCGGAAATCTCGAGCTGGTCATTAAGACGGCGCTCGCGACGCAAGTGGCTGTCGGAGATTCGATCGCTATCAACGGTGTCTGCTTGACGGCGACCGGGATTGACAACCGCAGCAGCGAGTTCAGCGCACAGGCGGTGATCGAGACTTTGAGCCGCACGACACTGGCGGCGCTGCGCCGCGGAGATCAAGTCAATCTCGAATTGGCGCTGCGAGCGAATGACCGGCTCGGCGGACATTTCGTACAAGGGCATGTTGACGCCGTCGGACGTTGCCGCTCGGTGGCGAACGGCACGGGAAGCTGGATTGTCGAAATCGAAGTTCCCAAGGAGCTTTCGCCGCTCGTCGTGAACAAAGGCTCGGTCGCTGTCGATGGCGTCAGTCTGACCGCATATGATGTGACATCATCGAGCTTTCGAGTGAGCATTATTCCGCACACTTGGAAGGAAACGACGTTGAAACGCCTCAAAGCGGGCACTGTAGTCAACCTTGAATTTGATTTGTTGGGGAAATACGTCGAGCGACTCCTGAGCGAGCGCGCCGGGAGTTTGACGCTCGACGGAATGAGAAAATTAGGATATTGACATCGCTGGAGATAGTGGAGTGGAAGAGATGCCTGATCTGACGCTGAAGCGCGGTGACGACGCGATTTTCGACGACGTGGCCGCCGCGATTGCCGACATCAAGGCCGGCAAGATCATCATCGTCGTCGATGATGAGGATCGAGAAAATGAGGGCGATTTCATCATGGCCGCCGAGAAAGCAACGCCGGAGGCAATCAATTTTATGATCACGCACGGGCGCGGGTTGCTCTGTGTGACGTTAACGCGTCCGACGGTCGAGCGGCTCAAGCTCGGCCCGATGACCGGCGACAACACGGCGCTCTTGGGGACCCGGTTCACGGTTTCGGTCGACGCGAAGCGCGGCACGAGCACCGGAATTTCGGCGTACGATCGCGCCGAGACGATTCGGCAACTTCTCGACGATGAATGCCGGGCCGATGATTTGGCGCGGCCGGGGCATGTGTTCCCGATCGAGGCTCTGCCCGGGGGAGTGCTGGCGCGCGCCGGTCATAGCGAAGCCTCGGTTGATCTTTCGCGCTTGGCCGGACTCAAGCACGCCGGCGTGCTCTGCGAGATCATGGCGCCGGACGGCAGCATGGCGCGGGTCAACGAGCTGCGCGCAATCGCCGACCGCTGGGGTCTGAGACTGATCACGATCAAGGATCTGATCGCGTATCGTCACAAACATGAGAATCTCGTGCATCGTGTGGTCGATGTCGATTTTCCGACGCGCCACGGCCATTTTCGCCTGCATCTTTATCGTTCCGATATCGACGACCACCATCACGTGGCGCTGGTCAAGGGAGATGTCCGGGGGCACGCCAACGTGTTGGTGCGGGTGCATTCGCAATGTTTGACGGGCGATGTTTTTCACTCCAGTCGCTGCGATTGCGGAGACCAATTGGCGGCGGCCATGGACATGCTCGAACGCGAAGGCAACGGCGTGCTTCTGTATATGCGACAAGAAGGTCGCGGAATTGGTCTGGCGAACAAAATTCTGGCCTACAGCCTCCAAGACCAGGGACGCGACACGGTCGAAGCCAACCGTGACTTAGGATTCAAGGACGATTTGCGCGATTACGGGATCGGCGCGCAAATCCTCGCCGATTTGGGCTTGTCGACGATCCGGCTGATTACGAACAACCCGCGCAAAATCATCGGGCTTGAAGGATACGGGCTAAAGGTCACCGAGCGAATATCGTCCGAGGTGCCGCCGACCCAGCACAACGTCCGCTATCTTGAGACTAAGCGCGACAAATTGGGACACATTTTGGGATTCATACAGTAGAGGGTAGCATGGGAAAAGTGTACAAAGCTGAACTCAACGCGCAAGGTAAGCGATTCGCGCTTTGCGTAGCGCGATTTAATTCGCTTCTGACCGAGCGCCTGCTCGAAGGCGCCAGAGATTGCTTGGTCAGGCATGGCGCCGCCGAAGGCAATATCGACGAATATTGGGTGCCCGGATCGTTCGAGTTGCCGTATGTGGCTGCGAAACTGGTCTCCGGACGAAAGAAGTATGACGCCGTCATCTGTATCGGAGCGGTCGTGCGCGGTGATACTCCGCATTTTGATTACATCGCGGCCGAAGTCACTAAGGGCGTTGCGCAGCTATCGCTGCAGTCGGGAGTCCCGGTGATCTACGGAGTGATCACCTGCGATACATTGGAGCAGGCGATCGAGCGGGCCGGCACGAAGGGTGGCAATAAGGGTTGGGATGCGGCCTTGTCGGCGATAGAGATGACGAATCTCTATGCGCAACTGACCTAACGATGGGACAGCGAAAAAAAGCCCGTGAACTGGCGTTGAAGTGCCTCTATGCGATCGAATCGGTGGGGCAGTCAGTCGAGTCGATCAACGAACACCTCATAGCCGGTTCGGAACTCGGCGAGGATGCGCAGCATTTTGCCCGCCGGCTGTTCGAGATGACCGTGGTCAAGACGGAGGAACTCGATCAAAAGATCTCACAGCACTCCGAGCACTGGCGCATCGAACGCATGGCGATGGTTGACAAAAATATTCTTCGGCTGTCGATCTGTGAATTGCTCTACTTTCCCGACATTCCGGCGCGAGTCGCCGTGAACGAGGGCGTCGAACTGGCCAAGAAGTACTCGTCGCACGAATCGTCGCGCTTCGTCAACGGGATACTCGATGCCGTGCTCAAGCACATCGAGGAAGTGGAAAGCACGAAGCGCGCTTAGAAAGCCGGACGATCGTCCCTCGGGTTCGTCTACGATCGAATATCACGGCGGCGCTACGAGTGTGACGGCGTAGACTCGCCGTCGGCGCATTGCACGACTCAAGTCGTGCCCACAGCAGGAAACCAACAAGATTGTGCCCGCGGCCCGGGAACGTCGTGCTCGGTTTGAACTCGGCCAACCACTTCGAGTTGAAATTCAGTTAAACAAGTTTCGCCGCGGATTCAGCGGAATCCCCGGTCTTGCAACCGCACTTGGTAGCAACAAAATCAGCACGAAGGGCCGACGTCGGTCTACGCCGGCGCTACTTTCCATTTGGTGTCATCGACTGTTCTTTATATATTCCGCGCCAAATTTGCATCGACCAAGCTGGACGCTGGCGGGTATACAGAGAAGCCCACAGCGTTGGCCGTCAGGAGGAACATTGGCAGAGCTTGAGCAGAAGTCTTTTTGGAATAGAGTTGATAAGCTGCAGTTAGGACTGGGGCTGTTCGTTTTCCTTTTTTCGACGATTGTCTACCTAATGACCGTACAGCGGTCGATCCCGTTTTGGGACTGCGGCGAATTCATTGCCTGCTCATACATTCTCGGCATTCCACATCCCCCCGGCGCTCCCCTGTGGGTATTAATCGGGCGGATCTTCTCGATACTGCCGATCGCGTCGGACATTTCTCATCGCATTAACCTGATTTCCGTGTTTTCAACCGCCGCTGCTTCGCTGTTCGGTTTCCTTATCATCGTACGGTTGGTTCGCGACTGGTTTGGCGCTGAAATGACCCAACTCCGCAAGGTCGGTATGTACGCGGGCGCGGTGATCGGCGCATTACTGATGTCATTTTCCAACACGAACTGGGGATCGGCGGTGGAAGCCGAGGTCTACGGCGTCTCGATGTTGATGATGATGGCGCTGATCTGGCTCACCTTGCAGTGGGCCGAGAAGCGATTGTCCGCCGAGGGTGACAAGTACCTGATCTACATTTTCTTTCTTGGCGTCCTTTCGACCGCCGTGCATCTGACGGTCTATTTGATCATGCCCTTTGTCGCGTTGGCGATCTTTCTGCTTGATGAGCGGCTGCGGCGCAACCCGCTGTTCTGGATTACGATGATCATCCTGATGTTGCCGGTGAAATCGCTGATCTGGTTCATGTATGCCGGCGCTGCGTGGACTATTGTATTGCTGCTGATCTTTCTCTCCCGTTCTGCTCGTCGGACAGCCCAACTGCCGATGCTGATCATGGTCGCATCCGGTATCGCGTTGAGCGCTCAGTTCTATATCATGGTTCGCGCCGCCGAGCGTCCAGCGATCAATGAAAACGCGCCGCAGACCTGGAGCACATTCGAAGATTTTCTCGAACGCAAACAGTATGGTTCGATGTCGATGGTCGAGCGGATGTTTACGCGGCGTGGCTCGTGGGCCAATCAATTCGGCACTCATCCGCGCATGGGATTCTGGGGGTTCTTCCAGGAGCAGTATGGGATCGGCGGCAAGACGTTCTTGATCACAGTATTTCCGCTGGGACTGCTTGGGATGTTCGAAATCGTTGTTCGTCGCTGGCGCAACGGTCTGCCGATCTTCTTCATGATTCTGGCCGCGACCGTGGGGCTGGTCTTGTATATGAACTTCGCCGACGGCACCAAGCCGTTTGCGATACCCGGCGATGAAGCCGCGCTCGAGGTTCGCGATCGAGATTATTTCTGGCAACCCGGTTTCATACTTTTTGGTATGGCGATTGGTTTGGGATTCGTGGCGCTCTGGGAGGTTGTGCGTCAATTCGCCGAACGACGAGGATTCCCGCAGGCAGTTTATGCCCTGTTGGCGCTGCTCTGGTTGCCGATTCAGGCGCTGCAGGCGAACTATTACCGAAATGACCGCTCGGACAATTACATCGCCTATGACTATGCGCACAACCTGTTGATTTCGGCTGACTCCAATGCCGTGGTTTTCACGAACGGAGATAACGACACATTTCCGGTTTGGTGCCTGCAGGAAGTCTACGGCTTCCGCAAAGATGTCCGCATCGCCAACCTGTCGCTGCTCAACACCAATTGGTATATAAAGCAGTTGAAGAATGAAATGAACGTGCCGATCAGCCTGACCGACGCGCAAATCGACGCCCTGCTGCCCATGCGGATGCAGGATGGCCGCATTGTGCGCATCCAGGACATGCTGATCGACAACATTCTCGAAACCAACCGCTGGAACGTGCCGGTGCACTTTGCCGCTACGGTATCGCAAGAAAACCAGGTCTATCGCGGCCAGTCGCTCGACCAGAATCTTGAGCTCAAGGGCATGATGTATCGGGTCAAGAGAGAGAAAGAATTCAATATGGTTGACCTGGAAACGACTTACGACCTGTACATGAACAGATTCAGCTACCGCGGTGTCGCCGATACCGAGATTTTCAAGGACGAGAATGCGGCGCGGCTGACCAATAATTACGCCGCCGGATTTCTCTTCGGCGCCGAAGAACTGCGCAAGCGCGGCGAATACGATCGCGCCAAGTCGATGGTCGACAAGTCGCTGGAAGTTGTTCCATCGGAATGGCGCACCAGAGTTTATCTCGCGCAGCTCTATGCCGACATGGATTCGCTTCACCGGGTGGACGAGATCCTGAGCCAGCCGAATCCGAATTACAGCCCCGAAGAAATCTGGGTAACGATTGCGCAGGACTACTATCGTCTGGGTCGGCCGCAGAAGGCCTACGACATCCTCAAACGCAAGCTGGCCGAGTCGATGACCTATTCGCAGCTCAATCGGCAGTTGCTGAGTTTCTATTATCGCGATTCGCTTTATGACAGCATGGAAGTCGCTCTCAATCGTTGGTTGGCCGTGAACCCGAGCGATACCGAAGCGCAGGAGGCGCTGCGCGATGTTCGGCAACTGCAGCACGAGAGCGGCGTGCGGGTGCGACAAGTTGACGTGCCCGGAAACAGTAGGTAGGCGCATCGAGCAGTCTTGCGAATTCTGGCAATCAATTGGCAGGATCTGAGCCACCCGCTCGCGGGAGGCGCGGAAGTTCATCTGGAGGAGATCCTTCAACGCGTTGTTCAGTGGGGCCATGAAGTCACTCTTGCATGCTCGTCCTACTCCGGCGCCGCGTCGAGACAATCGATCAACGGATTCCGTGTCGTTCGTCGTGGCGGGCGCCACAATTTTAATTTTGTCGCGCCGTTTTTGGTCAAGAACCTCCTGGACGAGCAGAAGTATGACCTGATTGTCGAGGACATCAACAAGATCCCGTTTTATCTCCCGGCCTTCTACAAGCTGCCGCATTTGGCCGTAATTCCGCACCTCTTTGGAAAGAACATCTACCAGGAAACGAACCCGATTGTGGCCAGTTATGTATATCTGGCGGAACAACCGATTCCCGCCATCTATTCCGATTCGCATTTCCTGGCGATCAGCGATTCGACGCGGGAGGATCTGGTTGGGCGCGGAATCCGCCGTGACCGGATCGCGGTTGCCGAATGCGGCGTCGACCACAATGTTTACTTCCCGAAACTCGATCTGCCGCGATTCGAGCAACCGACAGTTGTCTATCTTGGCCGCCTGAAAAAATACAAGTCTGTGCAACATTTGATTGCCGCGATGCCAATGCTGCGGCGGCGCATCCCGAATGCTCGTCTGATGATCGTCGGCGGGGGAGACTACGCGGATGCGCTGCGGGCGCAAACCGCGCGGCTTGGGCTGATTGACGCCGTGGAATTTACCGGCTACGTGGCGCTGGAGCGCAAGATCGAGATTCTGCGGCGTGCCCACATCTCCGTCTATCCGTCGCCGAAAGAAGGCTGGGGGATTACCAACATTGAAGCCAACGCCTGCGGCACGCCGGTTGTGGCGGCGAACGTGCCCGGGTTGAAGGACTCGGTGTCGGACGGAGTCTCAGGGTTGTTGTACGATTACGCCAACGTCGATCAGCTTGCCGAGCGGCTTGCGCAAATGCTTGCCGATAACGAACTTCACCAACGCCTGTGTCAGGGCGCGATTGGATGGGCGGCGCGCTTCACCTGGGATAACTGCGCGCGTCTGTCGTTTGCGGCTATGGAGCGCACGGTTGCGGAGTGGGGAACCCATGGGTAAGAAGTTACTCATCGTTTTCGGCATTCTCATCGCCACGCTCTTTCTCTATCTGTTTTTCCAAAAAATCGAATGGGCGCGCGTCGTCGAAGCCATTAAGCAAGCCAACTATTGGTGGCTGCTCCCCAACATTGTGATGATCTTCGCGTCAATGGCGCTGCGCGCCTGGCGGTGGGGAGTGATGGTGCGGCCGCTGAAGCGCTGCTCATTTCGCGGTCTCTACGCCGCCACGATGATCGGTTTTATGGCTTCTAACATCTTGCCGGCTCGGCTCGGTGAGCTGGCGCGACCGCTGTCGCTGGGCAAGATCGAAGATGTCTCCCGGTCGGCGGCCATGGCGACAACGCTTGTCGAACGCGTATTCGATCTGCTGACGTTACTGGCCTTGTTCACCATCATCATCCTCTTCAAAGAGTTCCCGGCCTCGGCGGCTGAAGATCTCGAGCACCTCGAGACCGCCGGATTTTTGTTCCTGGCGGTGACTTTATTCGCCGTGTTCATCCTGATCATGCTGAAAGTCAAAACGGATTTCACGCTGCGGTTATTAAACAGGCCGCTGCGCATTTTCCCGCCGCGAATTCAGGAAGTCGGCTCGGATATTCTGATCAAATTTGCCTCGGGGTTGCAAGTGCTATCCGATGTGCGTTCGGTGCTTCTGATCTCGGCGCAATCGGCGCTGCTGTGGATCATCATGGCGCTGTCGAATTACTTCATCTTCCTGGCGTTTGACATGAGCTTCCTGCCAATCGACGCCTCGTTTGTCGTGCTGGCGGTGGTCTCTGTCGGCATCATGCTGCCGAACGCGCCGGGCTTTATCGGCCCATATCAATACCTGACGGTGTTGTCACTCAGCCTGTACAACGTGGAAGCCGACAAAGCCGCGGCCTGCAGCATTGTCATGTGGGCGACGCAATACTTTACGATCACGCTTGCCGGACTATACCATTTGAAGCGGGAGCATCTCTCTCTCAAGGAAGTCGAGAATCAACCGGTAACAGACTAAACTGCCGCGTTACTTCTGTCGAATCTGCTGTATTTTCTCGCGGAATTCGCGCGCTTCGCCTTTGGACAATCCGGCGTCCTCGAGCGCGTCATCGGACAAGTCGATGTCCCCGAGCTTGCCAAAGAGAATCTTCAGTTCGATAGCGGAAAAATGCGCGGCGTTGAGCATGTAGTCGGAGAAGGCCTCCCAGGCCATCGGCACGACCGGTTTCACCAATTCCGCCATCGCGAGCGCGTACTCGCGGATCTCGAATTGCGCCGTCGGATCGAGCCGCAGACGGAGAAAGTGGAAAAGATTGTGCAGATCGATCTTCCAATACCATTGCGTGTAAAGCGACAGCGGTAGGTTAATTCGCGCGATTTCGCGCGCCACGCCGGCATCGATGGTCTTGAGGTACTCGTCGTAGAGGCGGCGATTGGAGGTATTGAGGAACGCGATGAACGCATCCCGCACCGCCGGATCGATTTCACCCTCTTCGCGACCCTGCCGGTTTGTCGTCGACTGCGGTTTGATGTCGCCGCTTCGAGGCACGTAGAATTCATCTTCCATCACCGAGTAGCGGCCGGAGTATTCGTTGACATTAGCGGTGCGGTGGCGAATCCACTGGCGCGCGACAAAAATCGGCAGCTTGACGTGAAATTTGAATTCGACCATCTCGAAGGGCGTTGTGTGCTGATGACGCATGAGATAGCGGATAAGCCCGCGGTCCTCGCGGCGTTTCTTGGTGCCGCGACCGTACGACACGCGGGCGGCTTCGACAATCGCGTCATCCGATCCCATGAAGTCGACAAGGCGGACGAAACCGCGGTCAAGTACCTTGATTTCGCGGCCCACTATTGTAGAGTTGTCTTCCATCGTGCGGGAGATATAAAGCATTAGTGATTGCGAGTCAATCGAATCATTGGTCGATGGCGCAAGTCCGTCTCTCCGCAATTACCGCACTCAATCTTTGGTCATGATGCAAAAGACACTTGAATCGTCGACGACCTCGATTCGTCCTCGGCTGCCGACCTGCATGCAGAGATTCTGCAGATTCGCCGGTGTGAGTCTTCCGGAGCGAAAACCGTCAAGCGTGACAATTTGACCGTCACTCGAGGCGGCATGGTCGATAGCGCCTAACAGTCCGGCCGCGGCCTGCGCCTCAAACCATTTCAGTCGATCCGGCCAGAATTGGTCCGCATATGTCGAGAACAAAACCCGGCCGCCGCGTCTTGTCACGCGCAGAGTTTCGCGCATTAACTCCGCGTGATCGACGCCGAACGCGCAGATCCCGTTTTGCACGCATACCACGATGTCGAACGCCTCGTTGGCAAATCCGAGCCGCAAGGCATCCATTTGCAGAAAACGACATCGGCTCTCAACGTCGATCTGCCTTGCCAGCAGCAGGCTTTCGAAGGATGTGTCGATGCCGATGACCCGGTCAGCGAAAGGCGCGAGCGGCAGCGCGACGCGCCCGTAGCCGCACCCAAGCTCCAGCACGGTATTGGCAGGATCGAGGTGCCGAACGACAAAGGAAATTTCTGCTTCGAGGCACTGCTTTACGCGTGGCGAAGCCAATTCATCGCATTGCCGCAACCGATCGCCGCCGAGTTTGCCGCTGTAGTATGGTCGATTCGTCATGACTGCCCGTACTGTGCTAATGTCGCGTGGGATAACCGAGACTCATTCTCGTCGTAACATTTGCGCGGCGAGCATCCGCAGATTTGGATGCCACCATTTGATCTCATCGAGATGATCGTTGCGATTGAGCCAGCGGAAAGCCGCGTGTTCGCGGCTGAGCTTTATCTCGGTCGAGTCAGTGAAGCAATCGAAGTACACACCGTACATCGGCCGCTCGTGCCATGTCCAGTTGGCGACCATCATGATCTGGCGAATCTCGAATTCAGTGATGCCGGTTTCTTCGCGGACTTCGCGGCGAAGACCATCTTCCCAACTTTCGTTCTCATTCAAGCGCCCGCCGGCAAAATGCCAGTGTCCGTCGCGGCGGCAGAGAATGAGCAATTCGCCGGCTGGATTTTCGAGCAGCGCTTGTTGAGCGATCTGGCAGAGAACGTGCTTGGGCATGTATGGATCACAGAGTGTCTGGCGGCGAGAGCGAATCATCCGGCTCGCGCACACAGCGGAATCCGTGACGCGGATTGCCCCACCACTTGTTTTGATAAGTCACGGCGCGGCCGTTATAGTTGACGAAGTACGCGTACAAAGAGTCATACTCGTTGTGCGTCCACAGATAGATTGGCCAGTAGTCGGTCGCCCACAAAGGTGACTCTTTGTCCGGAACGACTTCGCAATGCGCGAAGTTCGACTTTCCGTCCCACGTGCAGCCGGCGTTTTGCCCGTGGCGCACAAGGCTGCGCACCAGTTCATCGGTCGTCGGCAGCCGCCAAATGCCTTGCGGTGTGTCCATCAGCGTCTTGCCATCGGCGGACAGGTAACGACACAGGCAGAATGAATCCATCTCTGCCTGAGTGGCGTGGCGCTTTGCGCCTTTCGCATCGAGATCAAAACCGACCGGCGGCAGTCCATAGAGTGCGATCTCATTCCAGTTAAGATTCGCGCCCGCACCGGAGGCGCCTTTGGCCCAGCCGGGGCCTTCCGGCGCCCAGATCAATCGCACGCCATTGCCCTCGATGAGTCGCTCGGTGCGGATGCCGTCGTCCTCACGGGTAAGCAAGATCGGCAGATTGCCGATCGTCGCGCCGACGGCGATGCCAATGGGAATCGCTGTCGCGACGATGGTACGGAGATTTCGTCGTAACCAGTTTCTCCCTTCGGTCTCGAGCGGATGCTTCCTGCTCAGTCGCGCATCAATCCAGAAGAGTATACCGAGAACGGCCAAGCCGAGACTGAAGAACGACACTATAGCGAGGCCGAGCGGATCGGTATTGCCGCGCGCAATTTGGAGCCTCAGCCACCAGATGCCGAACGCAACACCGATTACCACCAAGACTGACCCGCCGACGCGCGGCCAGAAAATGGTCAGCGCGGTCAGCGTGAAGCACACGCCGGCCGGGATCAGATAGCGAATCAGCATGTGGAACGGCAGCCCCCAAGCCTCGTAGTACAGCTCACCGAAACTCCAGAAAATCCAGAATGACGAAATGATCATCAAGAGGACTGTAGCTATCCATCCGGGGATGCGATGCTTCGCGATGTTCATCGACGAAACGATAGGGAATTGACTGATTTCGAGCAAGCGCTCAGTTGGACCGTCCAACTCGGCCGCAAACCTGCATGATCCGACACCGGTTGACGTTGCTCAGACAGCTAAGAGAAAAGAATACGGCCACGCAGGTGCGTGGCCGTCGATAAGGCTTCTCGCAAGGGAAGCTATTGATTTGCGCTCAAGATCTGGAAGACGTAGTTCAACAGGAATACCGCGTCAGCGATGCCGGCGATGCCGTCCTCGTCATAATCGCCCGTGAGATAATCCTTGGGGACGCTGCCGTCGGCGAAGATGTAATTGATCATGTAAGTTACATCAGAGAGATTGACGCGACCATCGCCGTTGGCATCGCCAAATCGACCAAAACTCGGACTGATCTGAACGCCACCATTGGTGGTGTTGATCGCCTTGATCTGTACCGGTTCGCCGGGAACGATGCAGCCCGGGAGAGTACCGCCGTAGTAGCGATCGGCGCCGGTGATGCTGTTGCCATCCTGGTCAAATGCAAATCGACCGTGAAACGTCGTATCGCGCGCCGCCGACTCCAGTGTATTGCTGTTGCAGTCGATCCAGATAAACGCCAGATCCGCGAAGAAGCCGGCATTTAACGTGTCGGTTGAGATCTTGAACTTGAGTTTGGCGAACTCGCCAACCGGTGATAGGCAAGTCGAGCCGCCGGGGATCGCCAATACATCAGCTTCGCCCCAGATTTCGACCACCTTGAGGCCGCAGGTTCCGCAATCACCGTACTGCCAACCGAAGTCATCCCAGTTGCAGTAGGCGGGCACGAAGCCGCGCTCTACAGTTTTGAGCGTCAGGCGATTGGGATCGTAACCGAGGACAATCTTAAATTTCCCGAAAAGTTCACTTCCAGTATTGTTGATCAGCCGTAGTTCGATGTTGTCGCCAATGCGAGCGGAAGCGATCTGTTCAATACTCAGCTCATAGGGCGCCATCGGTTCGGCTGCTGCGCCGATGAATCCGGCGAACAACAGCAGAGTCGCGAAGAGGGAGAATTGACCGATTATGCGTGTCAACATAACGCTCCGTGAAGTAGCGGTTTGCTCGAAAGTACCCTTAACCCACGCCAATATAATGGATCGGCACATTCTGTAAAGAGCTTTTTGGTACCTGTGCAAATATAGGTCGAGTCGGGCGCAGCACTGATGCACTACATCACGACATTACCGTAAATCATTGCGATATATGTTGTTGCTAAGACGTGGTTGAAGTGTAAGTTTACGCGTCGATTATGTTCTGGCCGAGCCTGGAGAGCACTTTGGGGCGCTTGAAGCCGGCGGTCGGCGGTATGTCGTCTACATACTCGACTTTGACCTGAAAGAGGTTCTTTGTGGAGTCCTTCAAGTAGTCGATGAGCGGCTGCTCGTCGCGATTCCGATCGTAGTTTTGTGAGGGGACGATGCGAAGAATGACGTTTTCAAGATCGATCTGTTCGACTTGCAGATCGTCAGGCATGTTCACGGACTGCTTCCAAAGGATGTCATCGAATTGGCAGTGGATGAGGCCACGCCGCGAGACGAGGAAGTTCTTTTCGCGACCGCCGACGAAGCGGATCACCGGTTGCGGCAATCGACAGCGGTCGCAGGGTTTGAGATCAATGGCAAGATCGCTGCAGTCGTAGCGCAGCAACGGCATGGCGTAATTGTGCAGGTTGGTGCCGACGACGTGGGACAAGGTCTGTCCTTCGAACTGCTCCGTCGATTTCTCGAGTTCGAGATAGACGAACTCCGCGTTGATGTGGTAGTTGCCGCATCGGTATTGCGCGGCGCTGATTGAGTTTTCGCGGTTGCCGTAGTAGTCAAAGGTTTCTTGGCCGATGTACTCGCGAATCGCAGCGCGCATCGCGTCCGTGATGACCTCTGAATAGGTGTATACCATCGGCACTCGGAGCGGCGGCAGCTTTCGTTTCTCGAGCTGCTTAGCAAGAGTAATCATCGCCGACGGGTGCCCGTAGAACATCCGCGGCTCGAAGCGAGCGCAGACTTCGGCGATCGCGTCGACCGTTTCAACGTCGAGGAAGCGGCCGTTGAACATGACCACGTTTTCGATTGGATCGTAGATGTAGAGCAAGTCGGCTTCTTCGCCGACGAACGGGACATTGAGTGAGACGCGCGGCTGGCGATAATCATATCCCATATGGTGGAAATGCCGCCATTGCGCGGCCCGGCGGACGGCTTCGACCTGCGGCGTTCGATAAAATGTCAACAGCCGGGCGGTTGTCCCGGACGTTCTTGACGCAAAACCACCGTAGCGTTCGAACTCAGTGGAGCGGAACTCCGCCAACCGCTCGCGCAGCACATTGCGGTCGACCAATGGCAACTGCCGAAAGTCGGCGGGTGTGCGGATGTCATCCGGCGTGATTTTGTTTTCGGCAAAGTAGCGCCGATAGAACGGCGTGGTGCGATAAGCGTGGTCAATTAGCTGCTTCAAGAGCCGCCACTGGTGTTCATGCAGTCGTTCCGCTGACCAGCCCAGAGACTCGGTCAGCAGCGCATGATAGTGGCGAAACTGCGCCCCGTAGTAACGGGAAAGCGGCCGTAACCACCAGCGGGCTTTCCAAGGACGCCGGAGGAAGTGATGCCATTCGAAACCAAAGTCGGGATAGCGAATACTCTGTTTCAATTTGGTCTCGCGCGCCGCCCCATGCACAGGACGTTCCGCGTCGGAAGACAGCTCGGGGCGAGCTTTCATTAACGCTCTGTTCATACAATGCTAAGTGATTCTTCGGACTGTTCAACCAAAAACTTGATCGACAACGGCCGGCAGTTCGCGCCAGTCGCTGATCACAAAGTCCGGCTCATGATCGCCGGCCGGTTCCGAGTGGCAGCCGGTGTATAGCACCGCCGTTATTCCCAGCGCCTTGGCGCCGCGAATGTCGTGCGTGGGCAGGTCGCCGCAATGAATCGCGCGTTCCGGCGGAACACCGACTTGGTTGAGGACATTGAGAAACTGTCGGGGATGGGGCTTGGCGTGGCCGGTCTCGTCCGAAAACGAGAAGGCGCTGAATCGGTCGAGCACGCCGTGCTTAGCCATGTGCCGGCGTAGCACACGACCGGGTGTGTAACCCGTATCGGAGACTATACCGAGATGGAATCGTCGCGAAAGTTCGTGGAGAACCTCGTGCGCATGTGGCGCGAGTTGCGGGTCGTGCATCATACCCATCTCGCCAAAACGCTCCGACACTTCGCGGAGAAGGTGATCCGGCAACGCGATTCCGAGATGAGCGAGCACTTTGCCGAGTCGTTCTTCAACGAGCGGCGTGCGCCGTTCGTTGAGATAAACGTTCATGAACCACGGACGCACAGCGTCAAACGCGGCGTCGAGGTCGGAAGCGCCATCGTAGCCATTGTCGGCGAGAAATGAGCGGAGGAGGCTTTTGCGCGCCGTCATGGCGTCGCGCTCACCTACGTCGAGGAAGAGAGTCTGCCAGAAGTCGAAAAGTATTGCGTGATCGGTCATATTGGCATCGATCTTTCTTGAATTCACAAGTACTTCGTCGGGCGGCTACGAATGATGACCGCTCCGTTCCCTCAAGATACGGAGTTTTCCGTTGGAATTCCAGTCGCCGTGACGATCAAGGCGGACACGGCAGAAAACACTGGAATTCCCGCCCGCGCTTCTGCATAAGTGCAATGGAGGAAGACCGGCTTCGTTCGCCCATGTCCAAGTTCATTGTCATAATTCCTGCATTCAACGCCGCCCGATCGTTGCCGGTGCTCATCGAACGTATTCGCACCACTTATCCGCATCTTGAGGTCTTAGTCGTTGATGACGGCTCGACTGACGGCTCCGGCGAGATCGCCCGCCGGCACGGCGCACGAGTCGTCGAGCATGCCGACAATCGCGGTAAAGGCGCCGCACTGGCATCCGGGTTCAAGTATGCCTTAGTGGGCGGCTTCGACGCTGCGATCACTCTCGATGCCGATCTGCAGCACGACCCCGACGAAATTCAGACCTTCCTCGATTTCTATGACGGCGCCGGCGTCGTTCTCATCGGTGAACGAGTTCGCGACACCACCATGCCGATCGAGCGAAAACTGTCGAATTCGCTGTCATCGTTTGCCGCTTCGATTTTCGCAGGCTACCAGCTGCGCGATGCGCAATCCGGATTTCGCATGATCCCGGCGACCGCGATGAAGCGCGTGCAGCCGCGGTCGCAGAATTACGACTTTGAGCCGGAATTCCTGATTCGCGCGGCGCGGGCGGGATTTGCGGTACGCGGCGTGCCCATCCGCACGATCTACAACGGATCGACCAGCGCGATCCGGCCGCTGCTCGATACGTTTCGGTTCTTGAAAATGCTGGCCAGATCGGTATTTTGGATAGCCTAATGCTGGCGCTGATAACTAACGACGACGGATACGAAGCCGACGGCCTGGAACGGCTCGCGCGTGAAGTCGCGAAAATCTGCGCTGTAATGGTCGTCGCGCCGCATGTCGACCAATCGGCGTCGGGACACTCGCTGACACTGCAGCGGCCGCTGCGCCTCAAAAAGTTCCGCGATAACTTCTATAGCGTCGACGGCACACCGACCGACGCCGTGATGGTGGCGATGTATGGTATTCTCAACCACCGCAAACCGGACATCATTCTCTCCGGCATCAATCGCGGACCGAACATGGGCGACGATGTGACCTATTCCGGCACGGTGTCGGCAGCATTCGAAGGCGCGATTTTAGGGATTCCTTCGATTGCATTTTCGTCCGTGGAGTTCGACAACATCGACTACGCGGCGATGGCGCGCTTTGCGCGCAAGTTGACCGCCAAGGTGCTCGAAAGGGGACTTCCCGATTTCACGCTCCTAAATGTTAATCTGCCGAATCCGCCCAACGGGAAGTACCGGGGCGTACAGATTACGCGACTGGGCAAGCGTGTCTACCGCGACATTATCGTGGAGAACATTGACCCACGCGGCAAGAAGTACTACTGGATCGCCGGCGAGCCGGAGTGGCGCGATTTTGACCAATCGGACTATTCGGCGACGCGGCAAGGGTACATTTCGATAACACCGCTCAAAATGGACATGACCGACTATCAGTTCAAAGAGCAAATGGCGGGCTGGAAGCTGCGGCCGTAGGGTCCGTGCGCTCGCGGTTAATGCCGCTGCTGCAGTGTACGTCGTCGGGAGCGGAGGGCCGCATGCAACGCTTTGTCGCCGATCTTCCGCGAGGTGAGGGCTACGAGTCGCGCGATGCCACGTACCCGGCAAACGATGCGCTGCGAAAATCTTCACGAACCGGGTGGAAGACGTCGATTACCCGGCAGTCAGTTACGGCACGTCCCGAGTGCGGAATAGTCGAAGGCAGCACCATCGCCGTGCCGGGGACGAGGTCGAAGCGCTGACCGGCGACCGTGAGTTCGAGGTGCCCGGCAATCACATTCACAACTTGTTCGTTGACATGCGCGTGTTCGGGGAGGATCGCGCCGGCATCGAGCCGCACATGCGCCACGGTCATGGAATCGGCAGTGACGACGCGCGCGAATATGCCCTTTGCCAGCGTCAGTTCGGGCAAGTCATCGAGTTTCAAAAACGGCATGGATATCACCTCCGCGCCTGAGTGCGCTTTCTCTACGAATACGCCATGGAGATCAGACAAGTTGCACTAAGGAGTGACTACGTGGATAACAACAAGCGAATCCGATGCGATGGCTTCGCGAAGAGCGGCGATTACTTCGTCAGTTCCAACTTGCCGGCCAGCCAGTCACGGGCGTGGGCGATCTCCTGCGACTGAAGACCGTGGCCGGCATCCGACCAGTGGATCGAAACGGTGGCGTTGGCCTGGTGGAACAGCTCCGCCAACCGTACGGACTCCTGCGGAGCGACGACCTCATCGTGGCGACCGCCCATGATCAGCACCTGCACACCATCGAGATTAGGAAGACGCTCAGGGACGAGCGGTACCATCGGACGAAAGAGCACGCCGGCCCGCAGCGTTTCCGGCGCAAGTAGCAGCAAGCTGGCGACCATGTTCGCGCCGTTGGAATATCCCGCCGCAATAATACGGTCGCGATTGAGTTTGTAAACCGCAGCCGAATTGGCAACGAATTCGGACAATTCGTGCGTACGAAACCGAAGATCATCGAGGTCAAAAACCCCGGGGGACAATCGTCGAAAAAATCGGGTATGGCCGTTTTCGGAGACCTTGCCGAGCGGACTGAGCAGCGCCGCTGACGGCAGCAGTCGCTCGCCGAGTGGGATCAAGTCATATTGGGTACCCCCGGTGCCGTGGAGCAGAAGCAACGTATAGTCATTGCCACTGTCGCGCGCGCCGACGTATTCGTGAATGAAATCGAGCTGCTTTGAAGTGATCATTGGCGCAGAGCCTCAGCCTCGGGAAGGCGCAGCGGCGGCAATCGTCTCTCGATCTGCTCGCGTTGCGGCTCCAGCCATTTTGGAAGCATGAGACGCGTCCCGAGCGCGTCCAGCTCCTGATCGACGGTGAACCCCGGCTCATCGGTTGCAAGTTCAAACAGCACACCGCCAGGCTCGCGGAAATAGATCGAGCGAAAATAATTGCGGTCAAGAATCGCCGTGACATGATGGCCTGCGCGTTCAATTCGCTCGCGCCATTCGCGTTGTTCGATTTCACTGCAGCGCCAGGCGATGTGATGCACGGTACCGGCGCCGAGGCGGCCGATCGGTGCATCGCGATCGATCAGCAAGTCGACAGTCTGCGCGTGTTGGCCTTGACCGACCAGAAAACGCTGGCGCTCGCCGTCGGTGCCGATGGTCTTAAAGCCCAGCACATCCGCAAGCAGACCTGCGGTCTCGGCGGATGAGGCCAACGAAATGGCCGCACCGGCGAAGCGGGTGATGGCGTGCTCGGCCGGCGCCGGACCGCCCGCCCAGTCCTCGCTTGATGCAAGATCGTGTTCGACAAGCTCGAGCGGAAGTCCATCCGGATCGACGAAACTCAGGACCAAATCGCCAAAGCGCGAAAGCGGATTTCCAAATCGCACGCCGGAGCGCGCCAACCGCTCCGACCAAAAATCGAAAGACCCTCGCGGAATCGCATACGCGATGGCGCTCACCTGGCCGTTGCCGACACGCCCGCGGTTAGTGTCGGTGAAGGGGAAGAAAGTCAATATCGAACCCGGTGAACCCACCGAATCCCCGAAGTACAGATGGTATGTCCCTGGGTCGTCAAAATTGACGGTCAATTTTACCAGCCGTACTCCGAGGACGCGGGTATAGAAATCAATCGTGGCCTGCGGATCAGCCGCAATTGCCGTGATGTGATGAATTCCGTGTATCTGCTCAGTCATTCGTGTAGTCCGAAGCTGATAGTGGTACGCAGGCGAGCCGGCGGTCATTAGCAGACCGGGGCAAAAAATCGAGCGGCGGGGTTTACGTTTCTCCGCTATGCTGGCGGCGACCGAATTAGAAAGAAGATCGCGGACGCGGATCCGCGGGCGGATATCTGAAGACCCGGGATGAGACGGGCGAATTCGGCGGTGTGTCAAGCGCGGGAGGGAGACCACAGAACAAGGGCAGAGCGACCTCTGCCCTTGCGCGGATGTAGACGTTTGTTCAACCCCAAACGGCAACCAAGGAGCGGTAGGCTACTTGGTGCGCTTGGTGTAAACCGCTGTGACGTTTGTAAACCAGGTCTTGCCGCCATCGTGCGACGACTCCATTTTCCAGTCGAACGACGTGGGTTTGTGGTTCCACGTCGACATGCGGCTGATGAATCTCTGGCCCATCCAGATGTCTTCGCCTTGCATCATCGACTGGTTCTTGTCGACGGTTCCGGTGTAGATTGAAATGCGCCCTACCGTATTGTCGACCCAGGTAACCTGCCATGTCTTGTTTTCTTTGTCGTAACACTGCAGCATGACGCCTTCAAAGGCCATTCCCATCATGTCGCCGGTATAGTTCATCATTATGGCGGCGCCACCGGCGGTCTTGGAGTAAACCGCGACGGCCTTGGACTCTTCCCACTTTTCGACGCTGGGATCCATTCGCGATTTGACAGCGGCATCCCACGTGCCCATCAGCCAATCGAGTTCCGCTATTTCTTTCGGCGGCCCCATCTCCGGCATCGCCGGCGGAGCGCCCTCGCTTTTCGGTTGCTCGGCGCCGATGGCCGGCGCTGCCAGCGCTATGATGGCGCAGCCGGCTAAGAGTAATCCGAGAATTCGTCTCACTTTTTACCTCCTGTGACGACGGTGATTGAACATCGCTTATGTGGATACATTATCAGCAATCGCCGGCGCCGCGTCAATCACAATTAGCGCGCGCTCGACACCGCTACTCTATTGCCCACCGGCGGCAAAATCTTTAGGCGCCGGTAGGGAAACTTAAAGCCGATAATGCGTATCATATCCTGAAAGATTGTCGAACAGGAGATAGCGATGGTGACACGATACGCGAAGATTGTCGGTCTCAGCCTTCTGATGGCGGGGGTCTCGTTTGGCGCGGCGAAGCTGGATATCAGCACGACGTTATTCGACTTTGGCGTCATCCCGCAAAACGGCAAGGTGAGCCACGCATTTGTGATTCGATCTACGGGGACGGATTCGCTGCGGATCACCAACGTCAAACCGGGCTGCGGTTGTACGAAGGCGCCGCTGTCCAAGGAAGTGATTGCTCCCGGTGACTCCACCGAGTTGGAGATCATATTCACGTCGTCACCATCATATCGCGGCGAGTCGCAGAAGACGACCAGCGTTACGTGTAACGATGACGAGCGAGGCACATTTTCGGTGCGGTTCAAAGCGAAATTCAATGTTGCGCCGGATTCCGCGCAACCGCTTCAGCTTTCTCCCTGGAATGTCGATTGGCCGTTAGCCGATCGCGCCAAAGAGGTCACCATTGCGGCGAGAAATGTTTCGACTCAACCGGTGCAGATCAGCATCGTCGATATGCCTCGCGGCTTTCTTACTGCAACAGCGCCCGCTGCGGCAATCGCGCCCGGCGCCAGCGCGCCGATCAAATTAAAAGTCGATCCGCAGTTTCGGGGCGACAGTTTTGAGAAGTCGATTACGATTGAATGCAGCGATTCCGCCAAGACGCGGTTTTCGGTGCCGATCGTTCTCGGCAAGCCGACAGCGCAAGCGACCAAGTAGCGTCCGGTTCGATTGTTGACACGGGACGCAAGCCGAGCTTAAATGATGTCGCCGGATCATGACGATTCCGGGCTTGCGTTTCCGCCAATAGCCCTCTATGATTAAGGCATGAAGATAGCTCTCGGCGCGGATCATAAGGGATTTCCGCTCAAAGAACACCTCAGGTCGCATCTCGAAGCAATCGGACATGAGATAACCGATTTCGGGACCGACTCGGAGCAATCGACTGATTATCCCGATTATGCCATGCGCGTCGCTCATGCCGTAGCAAATCGCGACGTCGAGCGCGGAATCGTGATTTGTTGGAGCGGGAACGGCGTGAATATGGTCGTCAACAAGCTGCCCGAAATCCGCGGCGCCTTTGCCGTGAACGAAGAGATGGCGGTATTGTCGCGCCAGCACAATGATGCCAACGTGCTGGCCCTGGGATCAAAGTGGGTGAGCGCCGATCTGGCCGACAAGATCGTGAAAGTATGGCTGGCTACCGACTTTGAAGGCGGTCGCCACGAGCGACGGTTAAAAAAGTTCTCGATTCGCAAGTAGAGTCTCGAAAGTCTTTTCCCCCATTCGCGAATACGAGCGCGTTCCGCCTGCCCCAAAAACCAGCTTGTTACTCTGTTACGGCCGATCTTGAGTCTCACCAGAACGCGATTCGAATTTAGAGTTCGACTCCGAGTTTCTCTGCGCAATTCTTCGGGACGGTCTAAGAGCTTTTCCTGATCGATTTCAGCAGAGTCTCGAATGACGCGCGAAACTTCTCAGCTTTGGCAGCCGGTCCGGTGAGTTTGAAAAACACATTCCCCTCGGGACCCGGCGCGATCCCTCCGATCAGGATGTAGTCGGCGCGCTCGTCGGTTACTTGCATCATCGGGCCGCTTGAGGCCATGTAAGTTCCGGGCACTTCGACCGTAAGGATCTCGCAGCATTCGGTCTTCAACGTACTACGCTTGGCTTTCGCAGCGGATTCGCTTCCGTCCGGCTGCACAACCTGATTGATCCAGCGCGCAATGTTTGACTCGACATCACCGCCCTGGGTCGATCCAAAGTAGAACACGGCGCATTCGGCCTTCGGGTCTTCGGCGTCAATCAAGTATGTATTGATGCGCATCGAGCGCGCACCGCCCGGCGCCCAGCCGTCGGGAACTGTCCACGCCAGGCCGGCGGCATCATTGGCGCCCGGCTGGGCATGTGGATTCGCGGCCGGCATTTGCTGCTGCTGCGCTTGTCCCGACTGGCTACCGGAAGTTTGCGGCTCCTGAGCTTCCTTCTTGGCGCATGACGAAGCCAGAATCAGCGCGCTTGCGGCGAATGTAACGGTGAGTATCCTAATCATGTATCCTCGATTACTCCTTTCGAGCAATGAAACTTCAAGCAATGATATGGTGGGGACGTACTGTCGGCAAGGGAAACTATAGGCCAAACTTGGCCGGTCAATCAGCGTCCGGCTTGTTGTATCATTCGCTGGAATGTGGTCGGCCCCAGCTTGAATGGAACACCTCGTGGTCGCCCACAGCTTGCTGTTGGTTCGGTTAAGCACGCGACGGAGCGGATCGACGATAAACCAGTCCGAAATTTACGAACCGCCCCGATACCTTAAGCCAACAAACTGGCGTCATTTGGCCGAAAAAAACCTTGCCGGCCGTTTTCAACATTCGCAGATTTCGCCAGTCGTTGACCGCACCGCGGTTTGAATGCTTTGCGCGGTTGCGTCGGCAATTACTTCATGAATTTCGGCGCCCGACCGGATCTCCGCCGGTCGTGGCGTTGTCGATATCGACACGGCAACAAATCGCAATTTTTGCCGTTGCGGAGTTCTAAACCTGTAACGACGAGCACGGCCGAGTTACGCCTTTCGTCGCTGCGGAGGGAATCATGATTTTCAATCTTATTGCCTTACTGTTTGTCCTCGGGTTTATCGCCATCGGCACAAAGAAGGGATTTCTGCGCGAGCTAATGGCCCTCATCGGTCTGCTCGCAGCATTGGTGATCACTACCGGCAAACTCGATTTCGTCGCCGTCGAGATTGGCAATTCGCTGGACGCATCGCCGATCACGATTGCCGTAATCTCCTACATACTGGTTCTCGGGCTGATCTATGCGCTCTTTAAGTTAGCCGCCAAGATTCTTGAGAAACTCGTCTCGGTACAGAGCCTTGGCGACCGCGACAAATGGGGCGGCGCGATAGTCGGCGCCGTGCGCGGCTGGCTGGTTGTTGGATGTCTCTTGTTCGTTTCGATTTTGCTGCCGTTGCCTCGAGCATTTTACGATCAGATGGACAAATCGATGCTGGCGACATCGGCGACTAAGACAATCCAGATGATATACGACACTTCCAAGCCGCTGCACAGAGAGTGGCCGACTTTCGTCGAAAAGGTCGAAGCCACTTTGACCAGCGTACCGGAAGCCCGCGCCGAGAATCCGAATCGCAAGACGCGCAAGTCGCCGGAGAAGCAGGCCAAGGAAGCTCTCATGCTGCAAGACGCTCTCGACCGCGTTTATTACTTCTACGGCGAGGCGGACGCGTTCTGAACTCAAGTTGCCCCGGCTATCGAGATTTCAATGAGGTCCGAATGTCTGAAGCGCCCAGATTGGTAGGCGAGAATTCACCCCGGCCCTTCGTCTTTGTTACAGTAACTTGAACGAACTCAATTGCACGGGCGGCGCGAGGCTGTCGACGGGCCCTTGCGTCAGAGATGGCTGAGTTGTAAGAGCTCTCGTCGGACTGTGATGGAGGATTGGCATACTGACGCCCGGCCACAATGAGCAGGCAAGGCAAAGATATCGCGCCAATCTGGCTTTACCCTATACTCGATCGCAAATCAGTGGGATTTGGGGAGAAAGATCATAAGGCGAAAGACACTTGGTCTTACGGAATTCAAGTCGGGGCATTCGCAAGGAAGGCAAATCGGTAAATCGCACTCATTCGCTCCGGTATCGAACACATAACAGGCAAAGATAACTCATCCCAAGTGCACTTTTGTGAAGTTTGCGCTTGACAGAGTTCAGCACTCAGCTTTGATTCTGATTGAAAATAGATAGAAGCGTACACTCATCGAGGTGTCGCAAGGGGTATCTCGTGATGCTCGAATCGCAAACTAGAGTTCCGAGATGGCTACAGAAGCCGAAAGATATTAGAGTAACGAACGACTCAGTCTCGTCCCCGGGTCCCATCGGATTAACTAGGACAATCGCAAGTGTAGCTCCCGTCGTAATTGTGACAGGCGTATCGATTGGGAGCGGAGAATGGCTCTTGGGGCCGGCTTCTGCGGTTAAGTTTGGAACTTGGATCCTCTTTATTGCAACAGTCTCGATTGTATTGCAGCACCTTTTTAACAACGCGGTTATGAGATATACACTTTGCACGGGGGAGACTATCCAAGTCGGGCTGATCAGAACCGGACCAGATTTTAGGATTTGGTTGTTTGTCTACGGCTTTATGGCGCTCATGCAAGTCATGTGGCCTGGTTATGTCGCGAGCTGCGCCGCATCGTATTTTTTCGCCATCAAAGGTGTCATGCCGCAGGCGGTAGACCAGCCGGCGATTTATCAGATCGGTATTCTCTCGCTCATGGTGTGCGTCGCTATTGTAGTATTTGGCGGTGTGATTTCGAGCACGATGCGGATAGTCAACTATGTATTAGTATGTTTCATTCTTATAGTCGTCGTCGTCTCAGCAGTCTTACTGGTTCCCGTGGGGCACATCTGGAGAGTCTTCCTGGGTTTCTTCGGAATCGGCCCTCATTCCGCTAATCTTAGTTCGCAAAGCGATTGGCTGCTTCTCGCTGGCTTTGCTGGTTATGCTGGGGCAGGCGGCATATTCAACATGCTCATTACAAATCAATACAGAGATGCTGGCTATGGTGCAGCTGCGAAGAAACCTCCGATCGGTGGATTGATCGGAAAGCGGCGAAATTCTGGTGGCGAGAATCAAGACGAAGTCTTGGAAATGCCGGACCCAAGCACAGCGGAGAATCAGTCAAGGCTGAAGCTTTGGTTCGCTAAGTTTAGTCGGGAGCACACAATCTTCTGGACGATTCCATGTTTTCTCTCGATGTTCCTGACGACAGCTCTGTATACGTATTTCTTGGAGCCGGGCAGTTCCCTCTCTGGCCAAGGAGCTTCTGCTGAATTGGTTAATGCCCTGAAATCGGGCGGACATATTTCCGAGTGGTATTCAACGATACTCGCATTGTGTGGATTTGCAGTCCTTTTCAGCTCCCAGTTTACGGTAGTCGATTGCGTCGGGCGACAAGTAACCGATGTCCTTTGGGCTTGCAGTCCGCGGATCAGAACATTGACTGCAGGCGATCGATCACGCCTGTACTACGCGATTATTATTACCTTTACGACTGCGTCCGCATTCCTGCTGGGGACTACGCCACCCCTTACACTGATAAAGATCATGAGTTACTCTGCAAGCGCAATCTTAGGTCTTTCGGGTATCCATGTTTATCTCTTGTTGAGATCTCGCTTACCGAGATTTGCAAGGTCTCCCGTACTTGATGTCGGGCTGATCTTGTGCACACTCGTCTTCGGCGGGATTTGCATCCTTGCGCTTATAATCTGACCGGTGGGGAGATCGCTCAATGGACGATGAAAAGCCCGAGATATTAGGCGAGCCACATCCAGATCGCCGTAGCAAGGTAGTTGTCAACTGGGTGCTCTCGATTTGCTGGTGTATCTTTCTTGTAGTGTCGACATATGTAATGCTTGAGCGCATTTGGTTCGCCCCGCCAACGGTGCAGGGCGTCGTTACCGACCGAAACGGCGTCGGGATCGTAGGCGCTAGAGTCATTCTAAGGGACAGCGGGCGCGAGTACAGCTTGGCTACTGTAACTGGCTTAAATGGCTCATTTCGCTGGGCTAAGGTCGATACAGATCCTGCAGCAAAAGAGCTGTACGTACTTGTCGGGCTGGATACGATAGCGTCCGCAGTAATTGATGTGCACTATCGAAGGGACAACTTCATCACGTTCGTGAGATGCAATTCGATTCCGATCCTACCCTGACTCCTTTCTCGAATCGTGCGCTCACTGCTCCGTAATGTATACTAAATGCTCAACAACTTTCTCAGTAATGTCAGTGGGCGGTTGCGAGCTATTCTAAACCCAACCCTGTGGTCGCGACTCGCCACATGCTTGCGTGGTTACTCACTGGTGATGCTGATCGTGACTAAAGTAGTTTTCGAGGGTTCATTAAACCGCGGCGATCAAAGGCGGACTTGATTGCTCTCAGTAGTCGCATTGTCTCCGGTGAAACTTCCATTGGCAGAAAGTCCTTCTTGGTGGTGCCGATGCCGTGTTCACCGGAGATCGTACCGTCGAGCGCGAGCGTCATTTTGAACAAATCCACACACGCCGCATGAATTCGTGCCCGATCAGAGGGGGAGTCGGCGTCGGCCAGAAAATTCACGTGCAGGTTTCCGTCGCCGGCGTGGCCAAATGAGTTGACATGCAAATGGTGCAGCTTTCCCAGTTCCGCAAGCTGCGCTACCAAAGTCGGCAGCCTCGAGGGCGGCACGACGATGTCTTCCGAGATGTAGAGCTTGGCCTTCGCGCGATTTGCCCGCGAGACCGAGCGACGCATCGTCCACAAATACTCCCGCCGCTCCTCAGTATCCGCCATGTCGGACTGAAGCGGACGCTGCGACGCAATGATAGTCGCCACGACCGCCGCATCGCGTTCGACTTCTGCCGCAGTGCCGTCAACTTCGATCAGCAGCGCCGCCGCGGCTGAAATCGACTGTTCCCAGCCGAGATACTCGAGCGTCCGCGTGATGACGTCGCCGTCGATAAACTCTAAGACGGCGGGGATCACACCGGAGGCCATGATTTTGGCGACGACTTCGGCGGCATCCACTTGCCGTGAGAAAGTCGCAAAGAACGACTTTCGCGCTAACGGTGGGTCGATCAGTTGCAACGCGATCTTGGAGATAACGGCGAGCGTTCCCTCGGATCCGATCAGTATACTGGTCAAATCATAGCTGCACTCCGGCGCGAAACTGCCGGTCCGGATCAGGTCGCCGTCGATATCGTATCCCTCCAGCCCCAGCACATAATCTTTGGTCAAACCATACTTCTTGCAGCGCAACCCGCCGGCGCACTCGGCGACATTGCCGCCCAGCGAGCACTCTTTCAAGCTCGCCGGATCGGGGGGGTAGAACAGGCCCTGAGCCAGCGCAGCATCGGCCAATTGTTGGGTGATCACTCCCGGCTCGACGATCGCGGTCTTCTTAGCGGAGTCGATTTCGAGAATCCGATTGAGCCGGTCAAAAGAAACGACAATACCGCCAGATTCCGCGACCGCGCCGCCGGTATAGCCGGTTCCGGCGCCGCGCGGTACAATCGCAATCTTATTCTTCTTCAACCAGCGCAACAAGCCGGGCAACTGCGCGGCGTCGGTAATTGAGATCGCCGCCAGCGGCGGAAACGAAACATCGCAAGCGTCATGCGAGCACTTCTCAAAGTACTCGCCAGAAACATGAACGTTTTCTGCGCCGACGATAGCGGATAGCTGGTGGCGCTGGGTCTGCGTCAATGACATAGCGAGGGAAGTGCTCAGTCGGACTTGCCTGAAGACGAGCCAGAGGATTTGGAATCCGATGGGGAGGACGTACTTGACGACCCCGATTCCGACTTGGCATCCTTTTTATACGACTCTTTGCGGTAATCGGTGATGTAGAAGCCGCTCCCCTTGAACACCAAACCGGAGCCGCCGGTTATCACCCGCATGACGATGCCGTTGCATTTGGGGCATTCTTTCACCGGCGGGTCCGATATCTTTTGGAATTCTTCAAACTCGTGATGACAGGTCTGGCAACGGTACCAATAAGTCGGCATTGATTCTCCTCAGACTTCGCAACAGCGCCGGCGATTCGCGGCAACAAATATGTACGAATTTAGTGACTGAATGCGTTGGGAGCAAGAAGAGACATCGGGTTCGGCGTTGCGCGGCGAACCCGACTCTCGCAACTATATCGGAGTCGGGAGCACAAAGCTCCCGACCCACATGCTACATCTCTAAATCCCGGTCATGGTCATTGCAATCGCAGTGACGTTAATAATGTCCTCAGCCGTGCATCCGCGCGACAGATCGTTGACGGGCCTATTAAGCCCCTGCACGATCGGGCCGATAGCGTCCGCCTTGGCCATGCGCTGCACCAGCTTGTACGCGATATTCCCGGCGTCGAGGTCAGGGAAAATCAAAACGTTCGCCTTGCCTTCGACGGGAGATTGCGGCGCCTTCGATTGTTGCACTTTGGGGATGATTGCGGCATCAACCTGCAATTCACCGTCGACGATCAACTTTGGCTCGATCTGCATTGCGAGTTCGAGGGCCTTGAGCACCTTGTCGCAGTCGGCATGCTTGGCTGAGCCTTTGGTCGAAAACGATAGCATCGCCACGCGCGGCTCATCGTTCATCAAAATACGATACGAGCGGGAAGTCGCCACAGCGATCGCCGCGAGCTGTTCAACGGACGGTTGCGGAATCACGGCGCTGTCGGCGAAGAAGAATATCTTCTCCTTCTCGCCAAGAAACTCCGGCAGCACCATCATGAAGAAACTGGACACGGCGGTAATGCCCGGCGCCAGTCCAACAACCTGGATTCCGGCGCGCATGACGTCGCCGGTCGTGTTGACCGCGCCGGCAACCGAACCGTCGGCCAGGCCTTTGCGCACCAACATCGCGCCCCAGTAGAGGGGATTGCGAATAGTCTTGTCGGCGTCAGCCTCAGTCATTCCTTTGGCCTTGCGCAGTTGAAACAGCTCGTGCGCGAAGTCGGCACGCAGATTCGATGTGTTGGGATCGGCGACCGATACCTTGGCCAGATCGAGCCCATGCTCTTTCGCCAGCGCCGCAATCTTGCTGTCGTTGCCGATCAGCGCAACCTGCGCGATTCCCTCGGCGGTTACGCCTTTGGCCGCCAAAATCGAACGCGGTTCTTCCCCCTCAGGATATACCACCCGCCGCTTGAGACAACGGGCCTTGTCACGAAAGTTTGTGAGAACGGACATGGAAAATCCTCCGGCTACCGATCTTTCCAATTCAGAAAGGCAGCCACGAATGCATCAATATCGCCATCCATCACCCGCGTCGTGTCGGAAGTTTCATGCGAGGTGCGATGATCCTTCACCATGTTGTAGGGATGGAACACGTAGGAGCGAATTTGCGAGCCCCACTCGATCTTCTTTTTCGACTTGGTGTAAGCTTCGAGCTTCTTTTCTTCCTCTTCGCGCTTGCGTTGATAGAGTCGGGCTTTGAGCACTTTCAGCGCCGACTCGCGGTTCTTGATTTGCGAGCGTTCGGTTTGACATTGCACAACGATGCCGGTGGGTACGTGTGTCATGCGCACCGCCGAAGAAGTCTTGTTCACATGCTGGCCGCCGGCGCCGGAAGCACGAAACGTGTCGGTGCGTATGTCTTCCGGCTTGATTTCGATTTCGATATCTTCGCCCACTTCCGGAAGCACGAAAACCGACGCGAATGACGTATGCCGCCGCTGATTGGCGTCGAATGGCGAGATGCGCACCATGCGGTGCACGCCGGATTCTGATTTTAAGTAGCCGTAGGCGTATTCACCCCTGATTTCAAGTGTCGCTGATTTGACTCCGGCCTCGTCGCCGTCTTGATAGTCGATCAAATCGGCTTCATAGCCGTGTCGCTCGCACCAGCGCGTGTAGAGGCGGAGGAGCATCTGCGCCCAATCCTGTGACTCGGTGCCGCCGGCGCCGGGATGAATCGAGAGGATCGCGTCATTGGGATCGTCGCGTTCCGAAAGCAGTGTCTTGGTCTCAAATTCGTCAAGTTTGGTAAGCAGGATATCCGACTGCTCGTCAAATTCCTTGCGCAGTTCGGCGTCGGAACCCGCCAATTCCGACAGGGTTTCGAGATCGCCGAGTGACCGCTCCAGCGCGGAGCTTTCCGCAAGCCATTTTTTCTCGAGAGCGATTTCTTTAAGGATCCCCTGAGCTTTGGCCTGATTCGACCAGAAGTTCTCGGCGAGGGTCTGCCTTTCCAATTCCGCTATGCGGTCGGCTTTCTTGGCGAGGTCAAAGAAACTCCTTCAGTCGCGCAAAGCGTGCGACTAATTCCGAAACGGCTATGACTTCGCTCAAATCTCCTCCACAAAGCGGTTGCGAACCGGCGTAAGTATAGTTGTTTGGAGCGCCATGTCAACCATTGCACCGACCAATATTTTCGGCCTCTCGCTCACGGCGATGGAACGCCTGCTGGTGAAGCACGGCGAAAAATCATATCGCGGGCGACAGCTCTTCCAGATGCTCTATCAGAAACGTGAATCCGAATTCGCCAAAATGAGCGTCTTCAACAAGCCGCTTCGGGAATTGTTATCGGCCCAACATAAAATTGTGCTGCCGTCGATTACGCGCGAGCAACGCGACCCGGTCGACGGCACTCGGAAATTTCTCGTGCAGCTCTACGACAAATCAACGGTCGAGATGGTGCTGATTCCGATCCGCGGACGCTACACGCTCTGCATGTCGTCGCAGGTCGGTTGCACGATCGGCTGCAAATTCTGCGCGACTGGGCTTCTGGGATTCAAGCGCAACCTCGTCCCCGCCGAGATGATCGGACAATTCATGCTGGCGAAAGAACTCGCCGGCGACATTGAGTTGAGCAATGTCGTGATGATGGGCATGGGCGAACCGCTGCTAAATCTGGACAACGTCGTCGAAACCATCGAGACGGTCAGTTCCGAACTGGGGCTCGGATTTTCGGCGCGGCGCTTTACAATTTCAACCGTCGGCCTCATCAAAGAACTACGCAAGCTGACCGCGCACAAACTCAAATCGGGTCTGGCGCTGTCACTGCATGCGCCGAATCAGGCATTGCGCGAACGGCTGATTCCCAGCGCGAAAGACAATCCGCTGGATGATCTAATCGGCGCCTGTCGCGATTACATTCACCAAGCCGGCGATCGCGTCACACTCGAGTACATCATGATCGCCGGAATCACGGACACAATGGAGTGCGCCAAGCAGCTCGTGTGCATTGCCAATGTGCTGCCCTCCAAGATCAACCTGATCCCTTACAATCCCATTGTCTATCCTTCGGGGGAAACAATTGCGCCGTTGAAGGAAGTACCCAAAGGCCGGGTAGCCGCAGTGTGCGGAAAGACCTCGCGTGATCCCAAGCGGCCGCGTGCCTTCGCACCGCAGGACTTCCGCACGCCGACTGAAGAAGCGATCAATCGATTCCGCGAGTATCTGTTCCCGAGATGCCCGGCGGTGACGGTGCGCCTCCCGAAAGGTCGTCGCATTGCCGCCGCGTGTGGTCAGTTGGTCGCGCAAGCGAAGGCGATTGAAATCCCGGCTTGATCGCAGAGAGCCGGACACTCAAGTTGACGAAAAGCGATTTGCACGGTGTCGCAGCTTGCGGCAGTGCGCCGACTGGAGATGAATTGAAGGATACTGCGCGGCATCGCGCGAATAAATTCGCGCCCACGATTTGTAGTCGCACTGCGAACCGGAGTTACTCGCCTCGGGCGAACGCCACTCGCCCATACGATACGATTGAGGTCATCGCCGATTCAAATCGCGTAGCGGCACGGCGTGCCGTGCCCGACTTGATGCCACTGCATGCTGCGTAGTTGTTGCCCGCGATGCCACGAAGACCGTCTACGCCCCTGCCGTTAGCAGCCGCCGCGCCAATTCCAAATCATCCGGTGTGGTGATCTTGATGTTGAGTGGTGAGCCTTCGACAACGCGCACACCGATTCCAAACGCCTCGCAAACGGCGGCATCGTCGGTGAATTCGCGCTTGGATTCGAGCGCCTGAATATAGGCGGAGATAATCGCCTCGTATTTGAAAACCTGCGGCGTCTGCGCGACCCAGATCTTGTCACGATCTAATGTCGCGATGATGAAGCCGTCTTCGACACGCTTGAGGGTTTCTGACTGCCGCAAGGCGAGAATCGCAGCGTCGTGAGTCTCAGCTTCGCGGGCAACAAGCTCAATCTCCGCGGGCGTCACCAGCGGGCGGACGCCGTCATGAATGAACACCAAATTGGCGTTTTCCGGCACGGATCGCAGTCCGCAAAGAATCGAGTCAAACCGCGTCTTACCCCCGGCGACAATGCGCTCGACTTTCTTGAAACTGAATCGCTCAACTACCGACTCGTAAGTGTAATTGAGATCATTGCCGTTGACCACCAGGTGAATCGCGTCCACGCAGGCCGCTTCCTCGAACTTCGCTATGGTCCATGCCAGCAGCGGTTTGTTGCCGATCGGGCGGTACTGCTTGGCAACCGCGCCGGGGAGGCGCGTGCCTGAGCCGGCGGCTGTGATAATCGCGTAGTTGTTCATGTAATCAGCATCGCGTCGCCATAAGAATAGAAACGATATCGGTTATCGATGGCGTATCCGTAGGCCCTGAGGATTTGTTCCGGCGAAGTGAATGCCGCAACCATCGCCAGCAGTGACGATTGCGGGAGGTGGAAGTTCGTGATCATCGCCGAGACCACCTTGAATTCGAACGGAGGGAAGATAAAGATATCGGTTTCATCGTGCGTGCCAACGATTTTGCCGTTGCTTCGATAACAGCCTTCAAGAGTACGGACAACCGTTGAACCGACCGCAACGATGCGCCGATTCGCTTTGAGCGCATCATTCACTTGCTTGGCGGCGGCATCCGAAATCCAGAACTCCTCCGCGTCCATAACGTGTTTCTCATAGTGCTTGGCCTCGATTGGCTTGAATGTTCCGCGACCGACGTCAAGCCGGATACGCGCGACTTCGACGCCTTGTGTCTGGAGATCCTCGAGGAGTTCTTCCGTGAAATGCAATCCCGCCGTCGGGGCCGCGATCGAGAATCCTTCCTGGGCATAGACGGTTTGATACATGCGCCGGTCAACCGGAGTGTCTTCGCGTTTGATATACGGCGGAAGCGGCATGCGGCCAAATCGCTCCATCAAGTCGTCGGCGCTCGCGCCGTGAAAGCGCACGTGCCGTGAACCATCCGCGAGAATGGCAACGATCTCCGCGTACTCGCGCGCCGAGAAATAGAACTTGTCGCCGACATGCGCTTTTTTTCCGGGACGCACCAGACAGACCCATTCGTCGTCTTTAAGCTTGTCGACGAGAAACATCTCGATCTTGCGTCCGGCCTGCCCGCCGACACCGTAGAGGCGTGCTCGCGCCACTTTGGTGTCGTTGAGAACGAGAAGATCACCGGACTTCAGCAGGGAAGTCAGATCAGTGAACGCGTGTTCCTCGAGTGTGTCACCGGCGCGGTGCAAGTGCAGTAAGCGACAGCGATCGCGCCTTTCCAGCGGATGCTGGGCGATTAATTCTTCGGGCAATTCGAAATCAATCTTCTCCATAACCCACAACTTTGATAGCTCGGAATACTTCGGTCGCCCAGCGCCTCCGCTACAGCAAGCGGCCCTGGCGAAACGTTTTGGCGTCATAACGCAGGTGCGTAAACGCGGCATTGGTCGCGGCGCGTCCTCGCGGCGTGCGTTCCAGCAATCCTTCCTGAATCAGAAACGGTTCGTATATTTCCTCAAGCGTTTCAGCTTCCTCACCGACCGCCACCGCCAGCGTGCTCAGTCCCACCGGCCCGCCGTGGAATTTTTCGATCAATACGGTGAGGATGCGCTTATCCATATCGTCTAACCCCAGTTCGTCGACGTCGAGCCGTTCGAGGCTTTCCTGTGCCAGCGACTCCGTGATCCGTCCGTCGCCATTGACTTCCGCAAAATCGCGCAAACGCCTCAGCAATCGATTAGCGATACGCGGCGTGCCGCGCGAGCGACGGGCAATCTGCTCGCAGCCGCCGTTGTCGATTTCGACGCGAAGAATCCGCGCCGAGCGCAATATGACATGCGCGATGTCGCCGGCGGAATAGTAGTCGAGCCGTCCGACTACACCAAACCTCGCCCGCATTGGCGAGGTCAGAAGCCCCGCGCGGGTCGTTGCGCCAATCAGGGTGAACGGCCGTAGCGGAAGCTTCACGGACCGCGCCGCCGGGCCTTTGTCGATCATGATATCGAGCGTGAAGTCTTCCATCGCCGGATAGAGATACTCTTCGACCACGCGATTGATACGGTGAATCTCGTCGATGAAGATCACGTCGCGTTCTTCCAAATTTGTCAGGATACCCGCCAGGTCAGCGGCCTTCTCTAATATCGGGCCGGAGGTCGACTTTATCGCGACACCCAGTTCATTGGCGATGATGTATGCCAGCGTCGTTTTCCCTAAGCCGGGCGGGCCATAAAAGAGCACATGATCGAGCGCCTCGCCGCGTTGCTTGGCGGCCTGAATGAAAACTTTGAGGTTGTCGACTACTTTGCCTTGACCGATGAATTCCTCGAATCGCAATGGCCGGAGCGAGGCGTCAAACTCGCGTTCGCCCTGGATCACTTCCGGGTTAGTGATTCGCTCTTTCAAAGTGTTGCCGTAACCTTCAGCTGCCGCAAACACGCGGCCTTTGATGTTGTTGCGCGGCCGCCAAACCTGGCGGCATCTGCCTCTAATTCTTTTCCTGCTTCCGCTCGGACCTTAGCGGACACGCCACCCTCGCTCACCGATACCGACGCAGCAGTGCCACGAGCGTTTAGCGCTTAAGCTCGCACCCCGACCTTAAGCGCGGCGCGGATCAAGGCGTCCGAACTCTTGTCCGAGCCGATCTGTTTGACCGCCGCTTCGACCGCCTTGCGTGCTTCATACCGGCTGTAACCAAGCGCCTCGAGCGCAAGCACGGCTTCTTCGACATGGCTCAATTTTTGGTCCGCACCGATACCGGTCGTCGCCACAATCTTGGCAACTTTGTCTTTCAATTCAAGCACTAATCTTCCCGATGTTTTCGGCCCGATTCCGGAAATTGTCGCCAGCAGCGAGCGGTCTTCCTCCATGATCGACCTCAGCAGATCGTCGACTTTGATGCCGGACAGAATCGTGAGCGCCAATTTTACGCCGATTCCCGAAACCTGAATGAGTAAATCGAACACTTCACGCTCGGCCGCTGTAGCGAAACCGACGAGATCGATGGCGTTCTCGCGCACTTGCAGGGAAGTCGAGAGCGTGACTTCGCTGCCCACTTCCGGCAAAACCTGAAAAGTCGAGAGCGGGATCAGTACCCGGAAGCCAACGCCGCCGACGATGACCTCGGCTTTATCCGGCCATTTGGCCGCCAGACGACCACTCAGAGACGAGATCAAATTCGTTTCCCCCGTCGCTGATGATGGCACCAGGCTACGGCCAGCGCATCGGAGACATCGTGCGGCCCCGGCAGTTCCTTTACCCCCATTAAAGCCTTGATCATGTAATTGACTTGTTCCTTGGCCGCCGCGCCGCGACCAACGACCGACTGCTTGACCTCGCGAGGAGAGTATTCAAAAATAGGAACATCTCTAAGACTGCAGGCCAGAAGCACCGCGCCGCGCGCCTGTCCGAGGCTCATCGCGACCTTGACGTTCTTCCCGTAAAAGCCCTCTTCCAATGCAACTTCATCGGGCGATTCCAACGAGAGCAGGTCGGTCATCTTGGTGAAAATCTCTTGCAGGCGCGCCGGCATCGTGCCGGTCGTCGTCGTGAACGTCCCGGCATTGGCAAGTCTGACGCCGCGCTGTCCGACCTCGATCACACCGAATCCGCAAACCGCCAGACCCGGGTCAATCCCGAGGATTTTCATGAATTGGAAAGCTGCTCCAGAATCTTGTCGTCGATATCGAAATTCGCAAAAGTCTTCTGCACGTCGTCGTGGTCTTCGAGCGCTTCGTAGAGTTTGATCATCGACTCGGCGTGTTTGCCGCCGAGCTTCACCGATGTTGACGGCACCATGGTCAGCTCGGCGGTCAGCATCGGAATGCCTTTGGATTCGATGGCGGCGCGCACCTTTTCAAACGAATCGGGCGGCGTCGAGACCTCAAACGCGCCATCGACCGGGGACAAGTCGTCCGCGCCGTTCTCCAGCACCAGCTCCATTAGGGTATCTTCACTGGCAGCAGCGGAATCGATTTCGATCAAACCCTTCTTCGAGAAAATCCAGCCGACCGAGCCGGTCTCGCCAAGATTGCCGCCATACTTGCTGAACAGATGGCGCATTTCGGCAACCGTGCGATTTTTGTTGTCGGTGAGCACCTGCACCATCACCGCCACGCCACCGGGGCCGTAGCCCTCATACGTGATTTCCTCGTAGGTAAAACCTTCGAGTTCGCCGGTGCCCTTCTGGATGGCCCGCTTGATATTGTCCGCCGGCATGCTGTTCGCCTTGGCGGCTAAGATCGCGGTCCGAAGTCGCGGATTGCCGTCGGCGTCGCCGCCACCGGCGCGGGCTGCGACCGTGATTTCTTTGATCAATTTCGTGAACAGACGCCCGCGTTCGGCGTCGGCTTTGCCTTTTTTACGTTTGATTGTCGACCATTTAGAATGACCGGACATTCACTCCTCCGCACGGAAATAGATAATTCACCGCTCGAATAGATAGCAAGAACCGGCCATCGGCGCAACCGAAAAGCGGCTGTCTCCGCCGTTGATATCGTCTTCTTCGGGTCGCGCGGACTTGCCCTACGGAAGCTTCTCGGTCATCTTGCGCAACTGCTCGGCCAGGTCATCGACCTTCTTGGTCAACTCTTCGAGGTCTCTCTTGCGCGCGACCTTGAGCTTGTCAATCGCCTCCTCGATGTCTTTCGAAACGCGATCCTTAAAGTCCTTTGTTGAATGCTCTGCCTTGTCGAGCAATTCGAGGATCGCTTCTGACCGCTTCGATTTGGCGACCTCACCCTGCTTTATCAGCGTGTCGACGATTTCCTCGGCCTTTGCCTTGGTGATTTCGAACGCGCCGATCGAGGCGAGCACCGTTTTCTTGAGAATATCCATCTGAAAATCTCCTCCGAGGGCGATGAACCCTCGCAATGTTTCGATTACCGATTTTTGATTCTGCTTGCGGCTGAATTCATCGATAAAGAGCTGTCCCAATACGACCGCCGTCTGGTCTTCGCCGCTGCGGCTGTCGACAATACTGAACGACTCGCCGGAGCGAATGTAGTTTCGCAAGTCGTCGCCGTTGACAAACCGGCTGGAAGTTGTGTCGTAGAGCAGGCGATTGGGGTAGCGTTTGATTGTCCTCACTATGCCACTTTCGACTAATCACCCGCTGCCCACACCACTCTCCCTGATCGGGCGAGGGGCCCGGGGTGAGGGTCATCGGGTTGCACTATGTTGTGCCTCGCATTATACACTTGAGTATTGTGCACCGCACAATAATTGTCAACAAAAAAAGGACGGCTACCACCAACACAGCCGTCCTTCCAGCAACCGTTAAGATGCAGACAATCTACACCTTAGCGAAACTAAGGAGCACAACATTGACAATTTCGAGCAGCCGTTCGCAGACAAACGGCTTCTTAACGAACATATCCGCGCCCGACTTGAATCCCCGGCCCTGGTCGTCGGAAGTATCCTTGCCGGTCAGGAAAATCACCGGGATATTCTCGGTCTGCGGATCCTTTTTGAGTTCGTTGCAGATTTCATAGCCGTCCATTTGCGGCATCATGATGTCGAGGAAGATCATGTCCGGCTTGAAGGTCTTGGCGCGCTCCAGCCCCATCACTGCGGAGTTTTCGGCGACAACCGAATGCCCGGCACTCGAGAGAAACGCCTCGAGAATGTCTGTGATCTCGGGCTCGTCGTCGACAACCAGAATTTTCGCTTTTCTCAAGGCCATAGTAGCGCGTCCTGTGATATGCGTTCCTTGATGTTATCGGAACTGAAACGGGTAACTTTAGAGGAATTTCCCAAGAGGAAATCGTCGGAATGACTGCTTCTTGTTCCTCGCAAGCCCACGGCAGCGCTGTTTCAGGCCGGAACGTGCTCCGACTCAGCGCTTGAGAATCTGCAAATACTCCTGAAACGAAAACAGACGATTGCGCTTGTAGCCGGTTGTCTCCCGCAATATGCCGAGATCAACGAAGTCACGAAGAATTTCATTTGCCGTTTTGGGTGACAGTTCCAGTTCGTCTCCTAACAATCCGGCGCTGATAATTGGTCGCTGGAAAAGCAGGTCAAGTACACGCTGGCCGTTTTTCGTCTTGCGACCGAGAGTTGGTATTTTGACGCCGATGATGCCGTCGCGAAGGGCAATGATGTCCCTCAGTGCAGCAGCGGCCTCGATCGCGGTTTTCTCAACCGCCGTCAGAAAGAACATGAGCCATCCGACCATGTCGTTCTTCTCGCGGGCAAGCATGAGCTTATCGAAGTATTGGCTACGATGTTTTTCAAAGTAGTCGGACGAATAGAGAAGGGGCCGTTCCAACATCCCGACACTGACCAGATAGAGCGTGGTCAGCAGCCGGCCGATGCGGCCGTTGCCGTCGAGGAAGGGGTGGATCGTCTCGAATTGATAATGCGCGATCGCGATTTTCACCATATGCGGAACGGCAATCTCGTCGTTGTGCAGAAACTTCTCCAGATCCGACATCAGTTCTTCGACATGCTCCGCCGCCGGTGGCACGAAGGCGGCATCGGCGGGAGTTGCGCCGCCGATCCAATTTTGGGTTTTGCGGAGTTGTCCCGGCGCTTTCGTCGCGCCGCGAACGTGAGCGAGCAGAATAGCATGCGTGTCGCGCAGCAGGCGATTCGAGAGCGGGAGTTTTTCCAATTTGCCGAGCGCGAAATTCATTGCTGCGACATATTGAGTTGTTTCGCGCCAGTCATCGCGCAGTTCGGGGTTGATATCGAGTTCCAGCGCAAATGCCTGTTCGATATTCGTCCGCGTGCCCTCGATGCGGCTGGAAGTCACCGCTTCCTTCATGACATACGACTGGATGAACAGATCGATGTTGGGCACGAACTTGGCGAACGAATTGAGTTCGCCCAGCCGCTGTGACACCGATTCGACTTTGCGGTTCAGCTTGGGATGGGAGATCGTCCACGGGTGATTGATCGTTTGGGGCAGGAAATAGAGGTAGCCTGCGCCCTTCAGCCATTTCCCGGCGTCGAATTTGGCGATATCCATGGTCTCGCGCGGGAAAGTAAGAATTTCTATATTTTCCGTAAAGGCCTAAAAGTAAAATATAAATTTCCATATTTTACTTTCGCTCGCTGCCCGGTCACAAAGAACCCTCACCCCAACCCCGCTCCCTGACAGGAGAGGGGCACGGGGAGAGGGTTCGGGCAGCCGGCCCACGTCCTGTCATACCGGCGAAAGCCAGTATCTAGGTTTGACTCAGAGCCATGCAATTCCTCACCCAGGAAAGTGGTCACGGCAACGAACCTGGATTCCGACTTTCGTCGGAATGACGATTCTTGGTCGACGCATGGTGGATTTGGCACCGGCGTCCCCCACGCCGTCATACCGGCGAAAGCCGGTATCCAGCTTCAGGTAATGATGTTGACTCGCCGAGTCGCCCGCCGCATATTTTCGCTCAGCCATGAAACCGGGCTACGTATACATCCTCGCCTCGAAACGCAACGGCACACTTTATATCGGCGTGACTTCCGACCTCAATGGCCGTGTATGGCAACACCAGAACGAAATCGTCGGCGGCTTCACATCGAAGTACCATGTTCACAAACTCGTGTATTACGAGGTCTGCGCAGATATTCGCGGCGCGATCATTCGGGAGAAGCAGTTGAAGGAGTGGAAGCGAGCGTGGAAACTCGAATTGATCGAGAATTTCAACCCGTCCTGGCGCGATTTATATGAGGATTTATGAGCCTGGATTCCGGCTTCCGCCGGAATGACGATTCTCGCTCTGACGTTCTCCATTATGTTCTCGCTTCGCCCGTGTGGTCATACCTGCGAAAGCCGGTATCCAGGTTCGCCCTTGGCCGAAGTGAATCCCCACAAAGTCGAATGGTGATAGCCCCGAAGCTGGATTCCGGCTTCCGCCGGAATGACGATTCTCGCTCTGACGTTCTCCATTATGTTCTCGCTTCGCCCGTGTGGTCATACCTGCGAAAGCCGGTATCCAGGTTCGCTCGTGGCCGAAGCGAATCCCCACGCAACAGAATGGTGATATCACCGAAGCTGGATTCCGGCATCCGCCGGAATGACGATTCTCGCGCTGTCGTTGTTCTTTGTGATACCGCCTCTCCCGTGCCGTCATACCGGCGAAGGCCAGTATCCCAGGCATCCGTGAGCGTCCGCGCTCACGTTCACTGACCACCGCGAATCCGCGCGGCGGTGGAATCGGCGTGAACAACTTGTTAATCTCTCCATAAGATAGCGATTGACGGCGATGATGGGGGAGGGTAACTTATCGTCTGTGGATGTGACACAGCGACTCACAGCGATCCGAATCTGATCCTGAACGAGATTTCATTGTGGAGTACAACAGACCGTGGTTCGGCAATTTCTGGACGCTCGATCAAGTTCATACTGTAATCCGCGATTTCACTTGGGCAGAAGTTCAGCGCACCAAGAAACATGAACTCTACTTGACATGGATTCTCGCGAAGTTCCTGAAGGCGCAATCCCGGCGAATTCACTATGTTGGATTTCCGTCCTGGGGTGAGCGCGACCATGCAAGTCTCCAAGACTTCCTCGAACAGGATATCGCCATCAACGACGAGAATTTCGACACGATCATTATTGACGAAGCTGATCGAATTCGCCCAATGATGATTCAGGTCAAGCGATTCGTTTCACCCGGTGCCGTTGAGACCGATAACTTCATTGAGTTTGTGGAGACACAACTTAGGAGGTACGGGCTTGCCCCGGAACTAAATCTACTTGTTGAAATCCAACAGGCGATGAGACTCGATCTGAAAACGATCCAAAGACGAGTCAGAGAAATGGTCTTTTCAATGGCCTCAGTTACCGTAATCTGCCATTTCGCTGACCAGAAGCGAATAGGGTTGTTTGCCATCCACCCAAACTTCTCCGGCGTCATTTGGTACCCCGATGCGGGTGAGCCGCCCAACGCGTGACAATCGGCGTGAGGCGGAAGCCCCCACTCCCCCCATTGACAAACCCCTCCAATTCCCTTAAACTCAAAGTTTCCGCCGCGCCGGCGCGTAATTTCGGCGTGGGGTGACCCGCCCAACAATCGGGCGCGGCTCGCCGTGCCCCTGCGCGAACGAAGCGGGCGCATAGTTATGCGCCCCTACGCGGTAACTAGCGGGCGCATAGTTATGCGCCCCTACGCGGTAACTAGCGGGCGCATAGTTTTGCGCCCCTACGAACACGAGTGGAATTGAACTTGTCATACAGACCAACGAGGTAAACATGTCTCGAAAAGTCGGAATTGTCGGTTACGGAGCGCACATCCCGCGCTATCGCATCAAGGTCGAGGAAATCGCCAAGACCTGGGGCGCGGATGCTCCGTCATACAAAAAAGGTCTCGAGCTGTGGGAAAAGTCAGTCCCGCCGCCGGATCAGGATACGATCACGCTCGCCGTTGAAGCCGCCAAGCGCGCGCTCAAACGCGCGGGCATCAAGGGCAAGCAAGTCGGCTGCATGTATATCGGCTCGGAGTCGCATCCGTACGCCGTCAAACCTTCCGGCACGGTCGTCGCCGAAGCGATCGGCGCGGTGCCGTTTTGCCGCGTCGCCGATTTTGAATTCGCCTGCAAGGCCGGCACCGAGGGCATGTTTGTCGCGATGTCGCTGGTCAAGGCCGGCGAGATCGAGTACGGCATGGGCATCGCCGCCGATACCTCGCAAGGCGCGCCCGGCGATGCGCTCGAATACTCTGCCGGCGCCGGCGCGGCGGCGTTCGTGTTCGGCACGACGAATCTGATCGCCGAGTGCACACACACGACTTCATACATGACCGACACCGCCGATTTCTGGCGCCGCGAGCATGAATTTTATCCGCAGCACGGCGGCCGTTTCACCGGCGAGCCGGCGTACTTCAAACATACGCAAGGCGCCGCGAATGATCTGCTCGCCAAGTGCGGCATGAAGCCGTCCGATTTCCAGTGGGCGGTGTTTCATCAGCCGAACGGCAAGTTTCCACATCGCGTCGGCCAGATGCTCGGCTTCAAGAAAGAGCAAATGGAAATCGGCCGCTTGACGCCGCGACTTGGCAACACCTACTCCGGCGCGTCGCCGATCGGACTCACGGCGATTCTCGACCACGCCAAACCGGGCGACAACATTTTCATGGTGTCGTACGGTTCCGGCGCCGGCTCGGACGGGTTCGTTTGGAAAGTCACAGACCGGATCAAGGAAGTGCAGGAGATCACGACCAAGACGTTTGCGCTGCTCGACGAGAAGAAATATTACGTCGACTACGGCACCTACGCCAAGTTCCGGCGGAAGATTCTCAAGAATGCGTAGTCGGAACGGAAAATACACCCCGTCCCCGCTGTTCGCGGGCTTGCCGGATCTCCGCGCAGGGGCGCATAACTACGCGCCCGCTGGAAGCTGGATTCCGGCTTTCGCCGGAATGACAT
>CAZTYE010000012.1:0-50421 GCA_964617645.1 uncultured Ignavibacteria bacterium | reverse complement strand
GCGCATAACTACGCGCCCGCTGGAAGCTGGATTCCGGCTTTCGCCGGAATGACATGTCGCCGCGTAGGGGCGCATAACTATGCGCCCGCTGGAAACTGGATTCCGGCTTTCGCCGGAATGACATGTCGCCGCGCAGGGGCGCATAACCATGCGCCCGCTGGAAGCTGGATTCCGGCTTTCGCCGGAATGACATGTCGCCGCGCAGGGGCGCATAACTATGCGCCCGCTGGAAGCTGGATTCCGGCTTTCGCCGGAATGACATTTCGCCGCGCAGGGGCGCATAACAATGCGCCCGACAGTACCTGGATTCCCGCCTTCGCGGGAATGACGGGTCGCCGCGTAGGGGCGCATAACTATGCGCCCGCCAGAACCTGGATTCCGGCTTTCGCCGGAATGACATGTCGCCGCGTAGGGGCGCATAACTATGCGCCCGCCAGAACCTGGATTCCGGCTTTCGCCGGAATGACATGTCGCCGCGTAGGGGCGCATAACTATGCGCCCGCCAGTACCTGGATTCCCGCCTTCGCGGGAATGACAATCATGAATGCAATGGGAGAATTACATGCGTGATGTAGCCATCATCGGCGTCGGCCTTCAGAAATGGGGCGAGCTATGGGAGAAGTCGTTCCGCGACTTGTTCGTGGAAGCCGCTCTCAATGCGCTCGCCGAAACGAAGGTTGACAAACTCGATCATATGTATATCGGCTGTATGTCCGGCGGCTTGTTCGTCGGGCAGGAACACATCGGCGCGATCATGGCCGACTACCTTGGCCAGCGCTATCTCGGCGCGACCCGCGTCGAATCGGCGTGCGCTTCCGGCGGCGCCGCGTTGCGCGCCGGATTTATTGACGTCGCCTCCGGCCTGAGCGATATCGTCCTCGTTGGCGGTGTCGAGAAGATGACCGACGTATCCGGCGACGGCGCGACCTATGCGCTCGCGACGGCAGCCGATCAAGAGTACGAAGTTTACAACGGCGCGACCTTTCCGGGCCTGTACGCTCTGATGGCGCGCGCCTACATGGAAAAGTTCGGCGCGACTCGCGATCAGATGTCGGCGGTTCCCGTTAAGAATCACGACAACGGTCTGAACAATCCGAACGCGCAGTATCAGATGAAGATCAGCGTCGACGATGTCAACAAGTCGGTGATGGTCGCCGATCCGCTCCGCATTCTCGATTGCTCGCCGATCACCGATGGCGCGGCGGCGTTGATTCTCTGCCCACTTGAAATGGCCAAGAAGTTGTCCGACAAACCGGCCGTGAAGATTCTCGGCTCGGCGATGGCGGGCGACACGATCGCGCTACATGATCGCCGCGATTTCACTTCGCTCGATGCGGTCAAGATGTCGTCGATGAAAGCGCTGCAAATGGCGGGCAAGAGCATTCACGATATCAATGTTACCGAAGTGCACGATTGCTTCTCGATCGCTGAGATCATCGTGAGCGAATCGCTCGGTTTCTTCGCCTGCGGCAAAGGCGCCGCGGCGGCCGCCAACGGCGAGACGCGCATCGACGGCAAATTCCCGATCAACCCCTCTGGCGGCCTCAAATCCAAAGGCCATCCGGTTGGCGCGACCGGCGTGGCACAGGCGATTGAGATCACCTACCAGCTTCGCGGCGAGGCCGGCAAGCGGCAGGTCAAAAATGCGAAAGTCGGCATGACGCAAAACATGGGCGGCTCCGGCGGCTCCTCGGTCGTGCATATCATGGAGGTGGCGTAATGTTTCCGGCTCGGTATCATCGTGAAATTCCGCATCGCTACCGTTTGGAAGCGAGCAAATGCAAAAAATGCGGAGCCGTGTATTTCCCGCATCGTCTGATTTGCCGTGAATGCAGATGCCGCGAGTTTGAGATGTTCACGCTCTCCGAGCGCGGCAAACTTCTCAGCTACACGGTCATCCATACTCCTGCCAGCCAGTTCAAAGACATCGCGCCCTACGCGCTCGGTGTGCTTGAAACCAAGGAAGGCGTCAAGCTGACCGCGCAGATCGTCGACATGCCGTATGAAGAGATCAAGACCGGCATGGAATTGCAGATCGAGTTCCGCCGCGTTCAGACCGACGGCCATGAGGGCGTGCTCGCCTACGGTTACAAACTTGTGCCGGTGATGTAGGCGTCGATGTATCGGATCGAATCGAAGATCGACGTTAGATCGGACGAGTACAAAACCAACCTCGAAGACAATCGGCGGCTGTTGGATGAACTCCGCAGCCGTCTCGACAAGGTACGCCCCGGTGGCCCTGCGGCGGCGATCGAACGCCACAAGTCGCGCGGCAAGCTGACCGTCCGCGAACGGCTCGCCAAACTCTTCGACGACGATTCACCGTTCATCGAACTCTCGCCGCTGGCGGCATGGGATATGTACGACAACGAAGCCCCGGCGGCGGGAATCGTCACCGGCATCGGCGTCGTGCATGGCCGGGAAGTGGTCGTCGTCGCCAACGACGCTACCGTCAAAGGCGGCACTTACTTCCCGATGACGATCAAGAAACACGTCCGTGCGCAGGAGGTCGCCCGCAAGAACAATCTCCCGTGCATCTACTTGGTCGACTCCGGCGGTATCTTCCTGCCCGAGCAGTCGGGGACATTTCCCGACCGCGATCACTTCGGCAAGATCTTCTATAATCAGGCGACGCTCTCGGCGCTCAAGATTCCGCAAATCGCCTGCGTGATGGGCTCCTGCACCGCCGGCGGCGCCTATGTGCCAGCGATGTCGGACGAGGCGATCATCGTGCGCAAACAGGGGACGATTTTCATCGGCGGCCCGCCGCTGGTGAAAGCCGCCACCGGTGAGGAAGTCTCCGACGAGGACCTCGGCGGCGCGGATGTCCATTGCCGCATCTCCGGCACGGCCGACCACTACGCGCAGAATGACGATCACGCGATTCAAATTTGCCGCAACATCGTCGAGGCGCTTGACCGCACCAAGAAATTCGAGCTGGATCGCCATCCGGTGGAAGAACCGGCCTACGATCCGGAAGAACTCTACGGCATCGTGCCGACCGATCTCAAGAAGCCGTTCGATGTTCGCGAAGTGATCGCGCGCCTTGTCGATGGCAGCCGTTTTCAGGAATTCAAGGCGCTCTACGGCGTGACTCTGGTGTGCGGATTTGCTCGCATTCACGGCTATCCGGTGGGGATTCTCGGCAACAATGGGGTGCTGTTCAGTGAATCGTCGCTTAAGGGCGCGCACTTCATCGAACTTTGCGCGCTGCGCAAGCTACCGCTGCTTTTCCTGCAGAATATCACCGGGTTCATCGTCGGCAAAAAATACGAGCATGGCGGTATCGCGCGCGACGGCGCAAAATTAGTGCATGCCGTCGCCAACGCGCAGGTGCCGAAGTTCACGGTCATCGTCGGCGGTTCGTACGGCGCAGGCAACTACGCAATGTGCGGGCGCGGTTACGATCCAAATTTCCTGTGGATGTGGCCGAACGGAAAAATCTGCGTCATGGGTGGCGAGCAGGCGGCTGACGTGCTCTGGACCGTCAAGAAAACGCAACTGGCGAAACAGGGAGTGACAATCACGCCGCAATTGGAGGCCGAATTCAAGGCGCCGACATTGGCGAAGTATGAGGCCGAATCGTCGGCTTATTATTCGACCGCGCACCTCTGGGATGACGGCATCGTCGATCCCAAGAAGACGCGCGATTTGCTGGGCCTCGCTATCGCGGCGTCGTTGAACAGGCCAATTGAGGAACCGCGCTTCGGCGTGTTTAGGATGTAGAGAAATGTTTGACACCCTCACCCCTTGCCCCTCTCCCTAACAGGGAGAGGGGTTTGGGGAGAGGGTCAAAGCCGCGCAGGGGCGCATGACAATTCGCCCGTCATGAGGTGACGCAGACATGAATGGCAACAAAACAGTCAGAGTTGAAACCGCCGGGCCGGTCGGACGCGTGGTCTTTTGCCGCCCGGAAGTTCACAACGCATTTAATGCGCAGGTCATCGATGAAATGACTTTCGCCTTCAAGCGCCTGAAAACCGACCAAGACATTCGCGTCGTTATTCTCACCGGCGACGGCAAATCGTTTTGCGCCGGCGCCGATCTCAACTGGATGCGTTCGGTCAAGGACGCCGCTTACGAGGACAATCTCGATGAGGCTCGCCGCCTCGCCGACCTGTTCCACTTGATTTATTCGTTTCCGAAACCGGTGATCGGCCGGATCAATGGCGCGGCCATCGGCGGCGGCACTGGATTCGTCGCTGTCACCGATATCGCCGTCGCCGCGCAAAGCGCGATCTTCTCCTTTAGCGAGGTCAAGATCGGTGTCGTCCCGGCGTGCATTTCGCCTTATGTTATCAAGCGCGTCGGCGAGGGCCGCGCCCGCGAATTCTTCCTGACCGGAGAACGCATGGACGCAGAACGCGCACTCACTGCGGGTCTCGTCAATCGCGCCGTGCCGGATGATCTTCTCGACGCGACGGTGAATGGTATCGTGAACCAATTGTTGTCTTCCGGTCCGGAAGCGATCAAAGTTTGCAAAGACCTGCTGCAGAACGTGCCGCAGCAGGAGGTGGATGAGTTCAAGGAATACACGGCGCGCGTGATCGCCGATCTGCGCCAATCGCCCGAAGGCCAGGAAGGAATGGACGCGTTCCTGAACAAACGCAAACCGAATTGGGTTATCGAACCGTGATACCTCGCGCACATGCGCTATCCAGTTCGGCACCGCACGCGGTGCCCCTATGCGGTCGGGGAGATCTTTCGCGTAGGGGCGCGGCGTGCCGCGCCCACTCCGGCTCGACGGAACAAACCGATGCTTAACAAAATCCTCGTCGCTAACCGTGGTGAAATCGCTCTGCGCGTTATGCGCGCCGCGCGAGAGATGAATATCCCCACCGTCGCTGTCTACTCGGAAGCCGACCGCGACGCCCTGCATGTTCTGCGCTCCGACGAGGCCGTGCTGCTCGGTCCGGCGCCGGCGGTCGAAAGCTATCTGGTGATCGACAAAATCATCGCTGCCGCCAAGAAAACCGGCTGTGACTCGGTTCACCCCGGCTACGGCTTTCTCGCTGAGAATGCTGATTTCGCGCAAGCCGTCATCGACGCCCGACTCATCTTCATCGGCCCGCCACCGAGCGCGATCAGATCGCTGGGTAACAAACTCGGCGCGCGCGCAATGATGCTCGCCGCCAAAGTGCCGACGGTTCCGGGCGGGGATGTCAAATCCGGCAACATAGACGATTTTCGCAAACTCGCCAATTCGATCGGCTATCCCGTGCTCGTCAAAGCCGCCGCCGGTGGCGGTGGTAAGGGGATGCGAATTGTCCACGATGATGCGCATTTGCTCGATGCCGTCGAAGCCGCCCAGCGCGAAGCTAAATCCGCCTTCGGTGACGGTACGGTCTATCTGGAAAAGTATCTCGCCCGTCCGCGCCATATCGAAGTGCAAGTTATCGGCGACCAGCACGGCAACATCGTGCATCTTTACGAGCGCGAATGTTCGATCCAGCGCCGCCATCAGAAGATCATCGAAGAGTTTCCCTCTCCGGCGTTGACTCCCGAATTGCGGCTACAAATGGGCGCCGCCGCTGTCGCTGCCGCCAAAGCGGCTAACTACTACTCCGCTGGAACGGTCGAGTTCCTGTTCGATTCGGGTCATTTCTACTTCCTCGAGGTCAACACTCGCATTCAGGTTGAGCATCCCATTACCGAAACCGTCACCGGCATCGATCTCGTCAAAGAACAAATTCGCATTGCCGCCGGCGAAAAGCTCTCATTCACGCAGGATCAAATCCAAGTGCGTGGCCACGCTACCGAGTGCCGCGTCTACGCTGAAGACCCGGCGACGGGGTTTCTGCCCTCACCCGGCAAGATTCTTCACCTGCGCGAGCCGTCCGGCGCGAACTTGCGCATCGACTCCGGGGTTTACTCCGGTTGCGAAGTACCGATCTATTACGATCCGATCCTCTCGAAAGTGATCACGTTTGGTCGCGACCGCGTTGAATCGACCGCGCGTATGATCCTCGCTCTGCGCGATTACAAGCTGATCGGCATCAAGAACAACGTCCGCTTCCTGATCGACTGCCTCGCCCACCCGGAATATCGCGCCGGCAATCTCTTTACCGGCTTCATTGATCAGCATCTTCCTGAATGGTCGGAGCCAAAGAGCGATAGCGATCTTGACTTGGCGTTAGCCGGAGCGGCCCTGGCGGCGATGGCCAGAAAGCCGTCATCTACCGCAGCCGACGCTGCAGCTACACCAATCTCACCATGGCAGACCATCGGAGCGTGGGAGTTGTAGAATGGACTTCAAGCTCAACCGCGATGACCAGATCATCGAACTCAAAGCCGACCGCGACGGCAACAAGCTCACGTTAACTCGGGACGGCAGTAGTCGTGTCTACGACATCGTGGATAGCCACGACGGCGAGTATCTCCTCCGCGACGGCGAAAGACTCTTCCGCGTTACGGGCATCAAGAACGGCGAGCGAATTTACGTGTTGACCGATTCCCAATCCTACGTCTTCACGTTGCCGTCCCGCAAGGATGGCGACTCATCCGGCGCCGATGCCGGCGATCATGGCAGCAAATCGCATATCACCGCGCCGATGCCCGGCAAGGTAGTAAAGGTGTTGGTCAGCGTCGGCGACATGGTCGAACCCAAACAGAAGCTGGTCATTGTCGAAGCGATGAAGATGGAAAACCCGCTCGTCGCGCCGTTCAAAGCCGAAGTCAAAGCTGTTAACTGCTCTGCCGGCGAGCTCGTCGACACGGAAAAAGTTCTGATCGACCTTGTCCCCCTTTCCTGAAGACGGGCGTTGAACCCGACGCCGCCAGTAAATCAACGTCAATTCAGAATCATTGAGCATTCCGACTCCCGCTTGCGTCTAATCAACGCGTCATCGATATTGTGTCAGTATACATGCGGGAATGGATTCTGGCCTTGCACAATCGTCTGCTTTCGATCTCAACGCTCCTAATACTACTCTCAGTGGCAAGCCTTGGTTATGCTGCGCCACAGGACTTTCATCGTTTGGTGGTCAAGTTCAAGTCAGCCCCGTCGGCAAAACTGTCGTTCTTGAAAACCAACCTCGCAGCCGTTGCAGTTAGTCCGGTTTTCTCGGCTGGTCAGAGATCAACTTCGAATGAAGGTTGGCGAGAAAAATACTACGTCGTCACTTTCACCGACTCAGTCACACTCAAACAGGCCATGACTTCTCTGTCTCAAGACGATGACATTGAATCGGTCGAGCCGGACTTTCTCATGGAATTGTTCTACGACCCATTGTTCGACCGCCAGTGGGGAATGGCAAACAGCGGCCAGGAATACTATGGCATCATTCGCCGTTCCGGACTCGAAAACGACACCCTCGCGCTTTTGACCGGTCTACCGGGCGCCGACATCGGCTGGGATGAGGCCCAGGGAGCGGCAGTCGACCACAGCCGGGTGATCGTGGCAATAATTGACACCGGAGTCGACTACTATCACCCCGACATCGCCGCAAACATTTGGCGCAACGAAAGCGAGCGATTCGGTCAAGAGGGCAAAGATGATGACTTAAACGGCTACGTCGATGACGCCGTCGGCTTCGACTTCTCCGGAGACATCGTTACCGGTTTTTCGTTTTCGCCCGATTCGGATCCCGTTGATACCATCGGACACGGCTCGCACGTGGCTGGAATCGTCGGCGCTGCCGCAGATAACGATATCGGTATCAAGGGCGTGGCTCCAAACGTCGAGATCATGTGCCTCAAAATCTTTCCCAACGCTTTCGCCTCGGTGAGCGCGCAGGCGATCGTGTATTCGGTAGATCATGGCGCCCGCGTCATCAACGCCTCCTGGGGATCACCTTACTATTCATCGATTCTCGCGGACGCGGTCGAGTATGCCGTCTCGCGCGGAGTGTTGTTCGTCGTAGCCGCGGGTAATAGTGGCGCCTCGACTCCGTTCTATCCGGCCGCGCTCGATCGCTCGCTCACCGTCGGCGCCAGCGACGCGCACGATCAGATCACCCGCTTTTCAACTTTTGGTGACTGGCTCGATCTGGCTGCTCCGGGGCAGGACATCCTCTCGCTGCGCGCGGCCCGCACCGATCTTTACGGCACGCAAGGCGAGCCGCTCGTGCACATTATTGCACAGGACTACTATCTCGCCGACGGCACCAGTATGGCGGCGCCCCACGTCAGCGGCGCAGCGGCGTTTCTGCTGTCGGTCGCACCGCATCTCTCGGGAGACAGCGTTCGAGCGTTGTTGATTGCCGGGGCCGATCAGATCCGGGATCCATCGGGCCAGTCGCAAGGTGCGTTCAGCGCATTCTCCGGCTGGGGCCGGATCAATCTCGCTCGCTCCGTGGCGCTGCTCAGTTCGCACTACGCTGAGATCGAATCCCCGCATCCAAATCAAATTGTTACCGGGCCGATCACAATCAGCGGCTCGGCGTGGAGCGCGGGAAGTAGTGAATATCTTTTGGAAGTCCGCATCGGCAAAGGTGAATGGCTGCCCGTTGCAACCGGTTCGGCGGACCGCATTCGGACGGAACTGGCGGTCTGGGATAGCTCGCCGTATGACGGCAATGCCGAATTGCGCCTGCAAGTCGATGGGGAGATTGAGTTCCGGCGTTTCATTCGCGTAACGAACCACCCCATAGTCGCGATCACTGCGCCTGCCGACAGCGCTCTCGTCTTCGCTTCGGTAGATATCCGCGGCAGCGTCGCGGCGCCGGACTTCCAAGATTGGCGATTGATCTACGCGCCGGAATCGAATCCGAAGCAGGAGACGTTGATCCACTTCGACACCAAGCTGCAGTTTGACGCGCGTCTCACCGAGTGGACGGTCGGTCAATTGCCGCCGGGCAACGGATTCCTGCGCTTGATTATGACGACAGCGAGTGGGGAATACGCCGCCACGACCCGTGTTACTCTGAAGTCGGCCCTTGCAACCGGCTATCCCTACACACCGCCGGAACGGCCGCACCTGACATCCGTCGTCGGCAACCTCGATGACGATCCAGCGCCGGAGATCATCACCGGTACGCGCCGCGGTTTGATCATCAATCATTTCGACATTGGCGTCTCCGAATTTGTCACTGCGGAAGGCGGATCGTATCAGTCAGCGCCTGCGGTTTTCGACTTCGATGGCGATGGACGCGATGAGATCGTCGCGGTTTCTGATTCCGGAGTCACAATAATGACGCCTCGCGGGGAACCGCTGCCGGGTTGGCCCAAGAGCGTCAACACCGGTCTGCAGTTCAACTCCTATCCGACACCGCTGCTTTCTGACATCGACGGCGACGGGTCGCCGGAGGTTTTGTTTGTCAATTCAACCGGCGAAATCTACTGCTGGCGCGCCGGCGGTGAGTCGTATTTTCGTTCAACGGCCGGGTTGTTCGCCACCTGCGATCTGACTAACCGCTACCGCGTTTTTGGCGGGACGGCGGTTGCATATCTCTTCGCTTATGATTTCAATCACGACGGCTATCAGGACGTCGGCGCATTGTATACGCGGCTGGCCGGTGACGGCGGCATCTATCTTTACTCGGGCAAGAATGGCGCGCCGTTATTCCCCGATATCGGCGAGCGGTTGTTCCGCAGCGATGTCATTTACGGTGGCGTTTTGGCGGACTTCGACGGCGACGGCGAACCGGAAATCGCTTTCGCGCACTGGTATGGCACGCAACTGTCAATGGCTGTGCGCATCATTGAAGCCGACGGCTCCGATCTGCCCGGTTGGCCCAAGCTGTTCGATGACAAAGTCCAGTGGTTGACCTCCTATCCAGCGGCTGCTGATCTCGACAACGACTCGTTGCCGGAGCTAATCTGCGCGTTTTCGGCGCTGGATGGCGGGGAAGTCTTCGTCTGGCGCGGTGATGGCACTTCATTTGTTGGCAACGAATTTGGGCGCAACGACGGATTTCTCGCGGCGACTTCAAATTCGCTCTCGAATCCCTTGGTTTTCGACGTCGATAACGATGGCGAACTTGAGATCGTATCGCGCGGTGGCTCGCTTTTCCTTGGCAAACCGGAACGCTTCTTCGCCTGGAAACTCGACGGTTCGATTGCCGCCGGCTGGCCGCTGTATAGCTACGCTGATCCCGGCTTCGTAACCTACGCGCCGCAAACTCCGGTCGTCGGCGACTTCGATCTGGACGGCTTGCTCGAAATGTACTGCGGCGCCTCCGACAGCAAGCTCTACGCTTGGAACTTGCCGACGCTGGCAACCGACGATGCCGTAGTTTGGGGAACGTTTCTCGGCAACAATCGCAATACCGGTCTGTTGCCGATAGTCGCGAGGCCATCCGCCGAACCGCCGCCGCTGCCCCAGTCTTTTCGTCTGGCACAGAACTATCCGAACCCCTTCAATCAAAACACGGTCATTGAGATTGAGCTGCCGCAGTCGGAGCACATCACTCTCGAAATTCTGAACCTTCTCGGCCAGTGTGTCATCACCTTAGCGGATCGTCGGCTCGCCGCCGGATCTCACGCGCTAATCTGGGATGGACGCGACTCTTCGGGCCGGAATGTGGCTTCGGGTGTGTATTTTTATCGCTTCAAGATGGGGCATACGACGGAGACCCGCCGGATGGTACTTCTCAGATGATACGCTTCTTTCTCTCATTGCTGGCTGTTGTCACTACTGCGACGACAAGTGCGGAGGTTGGCCACGACGAGTTCAGATTTGTCGACCGCCGCGAATTCGGTGATCTTCGCGCCATGAGTGTCGCCGGTTCCGATATCTTTGCGCTGGGAGACTACTCCTGTCTGCGCCTCGATGCGAACTTTCTTGGCCAACTCCTTAATCCAACAGCGCAGCAACCACTGGATCGGCTCTACACCGGACTCGCGGCCGATGAACGGCATCTTTGCCTGTACGATAACGAGAAGCAATTGGTCATTTACTCGCGCGACGCGTCCGGTGAACAGGAACTCTTTGCGGGGCGGCTTCCCGACACGGTCTTCGCCGCGAAACTTGAAGGTGACCGCTTGTACACCGCCGAAGGAATCGCCGGAATCGCGATTCGGGATATTAGCAATCCAGCCGCTCCTCGCATCCTTGACCGGCTTACTCAGGGAGCAGACTATCGCTCACTCGAAGTCAACGAAGATTGGATCGTCGGTCTTGATGTGTTGAACGGGGCGGACGTCTATCATCGCGCCGCCGGCGAAATCCAATTTCAAAAATCGCTACCGGCAGACCGAAAACTGCTCGGCACTTCTCTTCGCGATAGCTCGCTCGCGATCTGCGACTATTCGCAAGTCGTGATTCTGCACACGTTGTCGAGTAATCCCCAAGGGCGCCACGCGACGGAACTTGAACTGCCGTTTCTCGTGACCAATGTTCAGTTGCTGGAAGAATTCCTAATCGCCGGAGGCAGCCGGGGCGAATTGGCGCTGGTCTCGCTCGCTGATCATCAGGTGAGCGACCTTCTGTCGCTCGGCGTTTCGTTGCTTCAACTCGATGTCGCGGCGCTGCACGGCGCCGAAAACGTTGTTGTGCTCGACCGGTTAGGGAGATTGACGATTGTTGAGATTCGGTCCGGGAGGCTTCTGGTTCGCCAAGTATACCGTCCGCAGTTGTCGCTCAGCGCGTCTGCCGCTGACGGTGAAGACCTTGTATTCTCGGGCGCGGATGGTCTATCCCGCGCGTCGATTTCCAGCGGATTGTTCACTACTCGATATTCGGAGATTGGCGCGGCCGCATCAGCGCTGGCGGTAGTCGACGATTACTTGTTCATCGGCGCGAGCACAGGACTGACAGTTTACGATCGCACGCGCCATGACTGGTATGACCTGATTGCGTCTTGGAGTACTTGCGGCACAGTGCAGAAGATTGTTCTGAGCGACCGTGGTGAACATCTCGCAATCGAACTCGTAACCGCTGACCGGATCATCGCTCTCAGATTCTCGCCAGCAATCAACTCGCTCGCTCTGCGTTGGGAGAAGCTGCTTCTCCGGCCAGTTGTGGCTTTTGGCGGCTCAAGTGAGTGGATCGTCGCCTCCGGTGATTGCGACACCCTCACGGTGATCCAGCGTGAGACCGGTGAATCATGGAAAGCCGCAATCGGTGTTTGCGCTCGCGATATCGAGCTAACGGACAATCGGCATCTGGTGGTCGCGCACGCGGCGGGTGTCAACACTTATGCAGTTGATGCCGCGGCCAAGCAACTTCGGTTCGAGGATTCACCGCCTGCGATTAGCGAAGCGCGCTCGCTCGCATTTGATCCGGCCGCTCAGCTTCTCTTTGTGGCGAGCGACCGTGATGCCGTCAAGTATTGCGACTTTAGCGATCCGGAACAGACCGGCATCTTCTACGCCTTGCCATTTTCGCAAGGAACTCACGAAATCCAAATCGCCGGCGACAATGTCTTCGCGATCACGTCATCCGCACTCATTGCCTACCAGCGCTCAACTCCGCATCTGAAACCGCAATCTGCTGATCTGTTCGTGACGCCATTTTATCCCAATCCGTTCAATGCCTCCACCACGGCCGGTATCGTCCTTGACAACCGCGTTGGCGGGACCGCAGCCGATTTTCGCGTGCTCGATGTACTCGGGCGCACGGTGAAACGTGGCGAACTTCGCGGCGACGAGCGTCAACTCCATCTCACTTGGGATGCTACCGACGACGCCAATCGCGCGGTGGCATCCGGTATCTATTTCGTCGTCGTCGCGACACCGGCGGCTCAGGTTGTGCGCAAGGTAGTTCTGCTCAAATAGCTCAAAGATTAAATGCTTGACCCCCACGTGTTTAATCGTATAAATTGCATGAACGACTTATTGCGGGGAATCTTGACCATGCGGACAAATCCAATACTGCGCTTCGTCTTCATCGTCGCGCTCGCCCTGTTAGCGGCGCTCGCGGCGACGGCTTCGGCGAAGAAGGAAAAGGTCGGTGTTCTGAAAGACGGATTTTATCGCGACAACACCTTTGGCTTTAGTTGTTCGCTACCGAAGGACTGGAAAGCCGCCGGACTAAAAGACGAACCGGCGCCGGATCGCCTAATCATGCTTCAGAAAAACCCGCGCATTCCGCTGAAACTACAAGGCGCGCCGGAAGAAGCGCTGCAGCCGATCATCATGGTCTTCGCCGATTCGGCCAATGATGCGCCCGAGGTGTTTCTCGACTCGCTCAAGAGCGGTCGAGTGAAAAATCAGTTCCGCGAGCGAATTCTCTCCAAGTCGATCTTCTTCCAGCGCGGCTCGCCGCATCCGGCAGAAATGACCAATCCGATATCGACGATGTTCGGCGGTCTTGCGGCCGTGCGCTATGATATCCGCCGCGAGTACTCGGTGCGTCTCGAAGGCACCGATATCGAACCGCCGAAGCAAGTGCGCGACTACCGCGTCGGGTCGATCTACTTGGTCCCGCAGAACGGGGCCATGATTTATATTGAGATGGCTTGTGAAAGCCAATTTCGTGACGAATTGCGCGATGATTTCGACGCGTTCATGAACTCCTTTAGTTTTGCGCCGCCGGTAGATAGCGCCGGCAGCGTCGAACCGTAGGCGAGAGCGGGAGAACAGCCATGTGGGCCGTCAGAATGTTCTTGATGATTATCTTCCTGATCGTGGCGATCGCCTTCTTCATCGCCAATTCGGCGCAGCGGGTGGATATCGCGTTCGATCTAATGATGATTCACTATCGACACCTCGATGCCCCGCTCTGGGGGGTGCTGTTGGTCGCGTTCGGCGCCGGAATGATCGCCAGCTTTGTATTGGCCGTAACTTATTTCTTCCGCATCTCCAGTGAATCCACGGCCAACAAGCGGTTGATCAAGCGGCTGGAAGCGGAAATCACTTCGTTGCGTAATCGCCAAATCGACCAGATTGATTCCATTTAGATTATGTTCGACTTAAATATGGCATACTACATTCTCGGCGTCGCGCTCGTGCTGCTGCTGATTGGGCTGTTTACCGTCCAGATTCGTCGGCGAAAACGCGCTGCCGAGAAAGACTCCAGTCTATATATCTCCGCGCTGCAGTCGTTGCTTGAAGGCGATCAAGTTGCGGCGTTCCACAAGTTGAAGGACGTTGTCGCGCAAGATACCCGCAACATCGACGCCTACATTCGTCTCGGGCGCATCCTGGCCGATCGCGGCAAACCCAAGCAGGCGCTACAGCTTCATGCCGACTTGCTGATGCGCGCCGACATCACACCGTTTCAACGCGCCGCCGTGCAGCATCACATGATCGATGACTACATCGCCGACGGACAATTCGACAAAGCGAGTTCGATGTTGCTGCGCGAATTCGACAAAGACGCCACCAATCTCAAGTCCGGATCCCGCCTGCTCGATCTCTTGGTCAAAATGGAAAAGTGGAGTGAGGCCGAGGATGTTGCCGAACGGTTGTTTCGCAAGGATCAAGAGCGCTTCCGCGCGCGCCTTGCCGATGTCAAAATCCGGCTCGCCGACCAACTGGGACAGGCCGGCAAAGGGCGCAAGGCGCGTACGCTTTACAAGACGGCTTATCATCTCGACAACACGCGACACGAGATCTGGGTCAAGGTCGGCGACTCGTATATCACCGAGGAGCGCAACGAAGACGCGATCAAGGCCTGGATGAACTTCATCGAGAAATCCTCGACCGAAGCCAATCAGGTTTTCGACCGTCTGCGCCGCAGCCTGTTCGATCTCGGACAGTTCAACATGATCAGCGGCATCTATGAAAGCATCCTCGAGCGCGATCCCAATAACGTCGCCGCCGGCATGGCGCTGGCCGAGCTTCACGAAAAGAAGGGCGATCGCGCGCAGGCGCTCGATATCTATCGTCAAATCATCAACAGCAATTCGGGATTTGTCCCCGCGCACCTGGGGCTGGCGCGCATCTACCGCGAACAGGGACGCGTCAATGAAGCGTTTGAGATACTCGAAAACCTCTATTTCCAGACTGAAAGCGCCAAGCAGCGTCGTTAGTGCGCTCCTCGCGGTCTGGTTCTTCGGCCCCGGCTGCGTTTCTCTGTATGCCGGAGACGCGAAACTCGACAGCGCGCAACTCGCGATCGACTGCGGCGACCTTGCTACCGCCGGCGAGTTCTTGGTCGATGCGGCTTTCACCGCCGAACATTGCCGCTGGGAATTCCTGAATATCTTACTTTGCGCTGACGCAGCGGCCGCCGCGCGGCGCATGACGGAACTTCTGAATCGCACTGATGACCCGCTTCTGATTGATCAGCTTCTGCTGCGAATTGCACAGTACGGCACGGCAAGTGACGAAGCCCCTGTTTCTTTGCGGATACTCGAGCGAAATTGGCGCCGCTCAATGAAACCGGCCGCTCTGCGCTATTGGCGTGCTGTTCTGCATCGCGAACTGTCCGATCTGCGCGCTGCCGAGCGCGATCTCAGATCTGTGCTCAAACAATCATCTGACCCCGCCATCAATGCTCGCTCGATGCTCTTGCTCGGCGAAATTGAGTATCAACGCGGCCGCACCGAGTCTGCCTCGGAGTGCTTCGCTCGCGTCGCGCGAGTTCCGGATCATCCACTGCAGGCGCAAGCGCTTATCCGATTGCAGGATTGTCTCGTGGCTCTCGATCAAAACTCCGCTGCCGAACAGCTCGCGGTTCTGGCTCAAGCAACCGCGCCGCAAATGTCTAAGCTGCTCGAATCGCACACTGCGACGGCGACGGATTGGCCGGAAGCTAAAGTCGTCACTGTCGCATTCGCCGCGGCGCCGGCGGTTCGCTCGGGCGGCTATTTCGCCGTGCGCCTGGGAATCTTCACCGATCACTCCGCGGCGGCTCGACTTTGTCAATCACTGCTTGCGCAGGGTTATACCGCAACTGTCTCGACGCACGACGGCGGCGAGTTCGCCGTCGACGTTGGTCGCTACTCATCGCCCAAGGCCGCGAGCCGGCTCCAGTCGCGACTTCAGCGCCAAATTAGTACCCCTGCCATCGTCGTATCGTTATAGATGACCGACAAACTCACGCCGCTGCTTGAGCAATACAACGCCGTCAAAAAGCAGCATCCCGACAAGATCGTCTTCTTTCGCATGGGCGACTTCTACGAGATGTTTGGCCGCGACGCCGAAATCGCCGCGCCGATTCTGGGCATCGCGCTAACTTCGCGTTCGCACGGGGCTTCTACCCGTCTGCCGCTCGCCGGCGTGCCGTATCATGCCGCCGAACGCTATCTCGCCCAGTTGATTCGCGCCGGACAGAAGGTCGCCATCTGCGAGCAGGTCGAGGATCCGAAACTGGCCAAGGGTCTCGTAAAACGAGAAGTGATTGAGATCATCACGCCGGGAACCGTGACTGTGGACAGCGCGCTCGCTGTCGACCATGAGAGCCTCTTGATCGCCGTCACGGCCGACGACAGCGGCCAACTCGGATTGGCGGCGGCCGACATCGCCACCGGTCGAGTGCTCGTTGATCAAGGACTGGTTTCCCAAACTGCCGATCGCGTCGAGTCCCTTCGGCCCGCGGAAATTTTGACCGGCGATGATGACGAAATCGCGATTGAGGCCCTGCGGCGTCTGTCGACCCCAACCTCGAAAATCGAGAGCTGGCGTTTCCAATCCGATACTGCCGCAATCAAGGTCCGCGACTATTATCAGATCGCCTCGCTTGACGCATTCGAGTTGACGGAAATACCGCTGGCAACCAGCGCTCTGGGCGCGCTGCTTTCGTATATCGAGCAACTCAAATTCGCAGCGCCATTGCACCTTCAGGCCCCGCGTCGCGCTGCCGACTCCGATCACGTCTACCTTGATGCCGCCTCGATTCGCAATCTCGAATTGCTTCAATCGTCGTCATCGGATCGCAAGGAACATTGCCTGCTGGGGCTGCTCGATTTCTGTCGCACCGGAATGGGCAAGCGGACCCTCGCCCGCTGGCTCGGCGCGCCGCTCAAAAATGTTGAAAAGATTACCGCTCGTCATCAAGCCGTCGAACGGTTTGTCAAAGATGACGATCTGCGCGAGCTACTAATCAAGTTGCTCTCGGAGTTTGCCGACCTCGAACGCCTTGCCGGCAAACTGGGCAACCGCAAGGCCGGGCCGCGCGACATTATTCAGTTGCGTAACAGTCTGACTAAGTTACCGGCGATCCGCGAAGCGTTGCTTGGTTCTGATGTGCCGCAGAATCTGCAAATGGGCCGCGACTTGCCCGACCTGCAGGCGCTTGCTGATCGTATCTCCGGCGCCATCGTCGAAGAGCCGCCGTTGCTCACCAACTCCGGCGGCATGATTCGCGCAGGTTTTTCCGACGAACTCGATCAACTGAAAGCCTCGATTAAGGACGCCGTCGACTACATCGCCACCCTGCAGGATCGGCTGCGCGGCGAAACGGGAATCTCATCGCTGAGAGTCGGATACACTTCCGTCTTCGGCTACTACATCGAAGTCACGAAAGCGCATCTCGGCAATGTGCCGCCGCATTTCGTTCGTAAGCAGACGCTTGTCAATGCCGAGCGCTTCATTACCGACGAGCTTAAGCAGCGCGAAGAATTGGTTCTTGCGGCCGAAGAGAAAATCAACCGTCTCGAGGAATCGCTCTTTCTGCATCTGCGCGACGCTATCGCTGCATCGGTGGAGCAGATCTCTCTCGCCGGCGCGATCATCGGCGAACTCGACTGCCTGATTTCATTCGCGGTCGCCGCGCGGCAGTTTAGTTACGTCCGGCCGCGAATCGTTACCGAACCGGTTTTGAAAGTCGTCGAGGGGCGCCATCCGGTGATCGAGCGCATTCTCCCGCGCGGCGACTTTGTCGGCAACGACACGCATCTGGAAACCGCGGGCGAACAAATTCAGCTTCTCACCGGGCCGAACATGGCCGGCAAGTCAACCTATCTGCGTCAAGTCGGGCTGATCGTCATCATGGCGCAGGCCGGCGGATTCGTGCCGGCGCGCGAAGCTACCATCGGCATCGCCGATCGCGTTTTCACCCGCGTTGGCGCCTCCGACCGTCTGACGATGGGCGAATCGACCTTTCTTGTGGAGATGAACGAGACGGCGCGGATTCTCAACAACGCGACGCCGCAGAGTTTGATTCTGCTCGACGAAGTCGGTCGCGGCACTTCCACCTACGACGGCCTCGCCATCGCCTGGGCGCTTTGCGAACAACTGCACAACGACACGGCGCTTCAATCGCGCACGATTTTTGCCACGCACTATCACGAACTTACCGAGCTGGCCAGTCTCTGTCCGCGCATTCGCAATTATCAGGTGCAAGTGCGGCGGCATCGCGACAAGATCATCTTTCTGCGCAAAGTCGTCCCGGGCGGTTGCGACGACTCGTTCGGAATCGAAGTTGCCAAGCTGGCGGGAATTCCCAAAGCGCTCACGGGCCGCGCCAAACAAATCCTCGAGGAGCTTGAAGCCGGGAAATTCGCCCCGCTCAAAGGTCGCAGCCGTGCGCGTTTCGTCAATCCCGATCAACTGCCGCTTTTTGACCGGCGCGAACACCAGTCGCTCGAAAAGCTGCGCGAAATCGACCTCGACTCGCTGACGCCGATTGCGGCGCTCAATCTATTGGCCGAACTCAAAGCTCTGGCGGAAAAGGAAAATGGCGTCCCGCATTAAGCTGCTCCCCGATGTTTTGATCGATAAGATCGCCGCCGGGGAAGTTATCGAACGACCGGCCTCGGTCGTGAAAGAACTGGTCGAGAACTCGCTCGATGCCGGTTCGACGCGAATCCGCGTCGCGATTGAAGGCGGCGGTCTCGATCTGATCGAAATCAACGACAACGGCGGCGGTATGACCGACGAAGATCTCCGGCTTGCGATTTGCCGGCACGCTACGAGCAAGCTGGCGACTCCGGAAGACCTCTTCAATATCCGCTCCTTCGGCTTTCGCGGCGAAGCGCTGCCTTCGATTACCTCGGTTTCGCATTGCTCAATCAAGTCGCGCCCGGGCGACCGTTCATCGGGGTTTCGGCTGGAGATATCCGGCGGGGAAGTCACCGACGCTTCCGAGGTCGGCTGCGACTTCGGTACCACGATCACCGTGCGGAATTTGTTTTTCAACACACCGGCGAGGCGAAAATTCCTCCGCTCGATCTCGTCCGAAGTCCGCCGCGTCATCGAGGTTGTCGAGTCGCTCGCGGTCGGCAATCACGCCTGCGCCTTTACGCTTGACTCGGACAACCAAAGGCTTGTCGATTTGGCGGCGGCGCCGGACCGCATCACGCGGGCGCAGCAAATGTTCGGGCAGGACTTGGCCGACAAATTCGTCCGCGGCGAGCGCGGCTCAGACCAAGTCCACGTTGCGATCTATCTGTCCAAGCCGGAGGCCTGCCGCCGCAATCGCTCACGGATCATGATTCTGGTCAACGATCGCCGCATCGAATCCAAATCGCTCTTCGCGGCGATTACGTCCGCCTACGGCGAATTTCTCTCCGGCGGACTCTATCCGCAAGGCGCGGTCTTCGTGACCATCGACCCCGGGCTCGTGGATGTCAACGTGCACCCGGCCAAGTCCGAGGTCCGTTTCGCCGACGAACGAACCATCTTTCACATGATTTACTCGCTGGTGCGCGAATCGCTACTGGGCGGGGATCTCGTGCCGGGCTTTGGCCATCCGTCGCGGCGGCGCGGTGAAGACTTTTCGGGCTACAACCCGACGGCGAATGCCCGGCAATCAATCGAGGGCTTTTTTTCAAAGCACTCGCACGACCCAATCAAGGCGCAAGAGTCGTTGGCGGCTTTGTTTTCAGCGCCGGAATCCGATTCCGCGGAGTCTGCGGCGACAACTCAATCGCCAAGCCACAAAGGTGAGCCGGTGGTCGCACTGGCGCCGCTTACCATCGAACGCCGGCCGGAGTTGCCGCGCGGGGAAACTCGCTTCCAGCAATTGGGGTTGCTTTACATCGTCGCGATCACCGGCGACGGGCTGATGATCATCGATCAACACGCCGCCCACGAGCGCGTGCTGTACGAACTCGCGCTGCGCGCCTTTCAACTTCACACCATCTCCAGCCAGCAACTGCTCTTTCCCATTCCGATCCATCTCGAACCTACCGACCTGTTCGTTTTCCAACGCGAGCGTGAATCGCTGTTGGCCTTGGGGTTTTCCGTTGCGGAATTCGGTCCCCGGCAGATTCAACTCGAATCCGTGCCGGCAGTTCTGGGCGGCAAAAATCCCGAAAAACTCTTTCGCGAACTTCTCGAAGACTTCTCTGAACTCAAAGGCGACGAACAGAAGCGTTTTCACAAAAAGGCGGCTTCTTTCGCTTGTCGCGGCGCCGTCATGGCGGGCGATCGCTTGACGGATGCCGCCATGCGCGCGCTCTTCGATAACTTGATGATTGCCGAAAATCCCTACGTCTGCCCGCATGGCCGGCCAACCATGATTCGACTCTCGAAACATGAACTCGATCTCAAATTCGGTCGCCTTGGTTAGGCCGCTTATCCCGGTCATCGTCGGCCCTACGGCCGTCGGCAAGACAGCAATCTCGCTCGATCTGGCCGACCGTTTCAACCTGGAAATCGTCTCCTGCGACTCTCGGCAGATATACAAGCGGATGAACATCGGCACCGCCAAGCCAACCGCCGTCGAGTTGGCAGGTCGGCCGTACCACTTGATCGATCTTGTAGAACCGGATTGTGTGTACTCTGCCGCCAAGTATCGCGTCGACGCCGAGCGCGCGATGGACGGAATACTTGCTGCAAAGCGGATTCCGGTCATTGTCGGCGGAACCGGTCTCTACCTGCGCGCCTTGATGGCAGGTCTCTTTGAAACACCGGATCCGGACATTGAATTTCGGGCGAAACTCAACGGGCTCTCAACTGAGGAGCTTCAGAATCGCTTGCAAGCCGTTGATCCACAAACGGCTGCAGCGCTGCGTGAACGTAATCGTTCGCGGCTCATCCGAGCGCTGGAGATTCATCGGCTTACCGGCCGCGGTAAGTCAGAGCTGGCAAGTAGTGGGAAATACCCCCAGAAACGCTTTGAATTCGCCGTGTTTTTGCTAACCCGTTCGCGGGAAAATCTGTATCAAATTATCAATTCCCGCGTCGATAACATGATAAGGGATGGCCTGATAGCTGAAGTCGAGGCGCTGGTCGCCGAAGGCTTCGGGCAATCCCCCGTTTTACGCCGGACCGTTGGCTATCGCGAGGTGCTCGATTACCTGTCCGGTGCAACCGACTGCGATCGCTGTATCGATTTGATCAAGCAGCGGACGCGCAACTACGCCAAGCGGCAATTGACTTGGTTCCGCCATCAGGTCACCGCCGTACAAGTCGATCTAAACGATGCTGCGGCGCGCGAAGTTCTCTGGCGGGAAATCGAGAAATTAAAACTTGACACCAAATTGTGCTAATGCATATCATGCAACGGTTTACGTTGTCCACTACGGCGGGAGGGAAATGCACCATGCCTAAGCTAATCCTTTTGCTGGCCGCGGCGCTGCTTGCGGCAATGCTCGCGGGCTGCTCTTCTGCTGTCCGTCAGGGGACAACTCTTGCCAGCGTGACTCCGGTTGAAACTCAAGTTAGCGACGAGCAGCCGGTCGCTGCCGATACGTCGCTGGTCATTCCGGATAACGCGATGATGCAAATCATCGACGAGTTATCCTTGGCCGAAGAATACTACCAGTATGGAATTCAGGCAAATCAGCAAGAAAAGTGGCAAGAAGCGCAGTACAACTTCGAACGTGCCATATCGATCCTCTCCGATCTGGATATCGACCCGGCGGCAGACTCCGACGTTAGCCGTCGCTACGAAGAGCTCCTTGGTGACATTCGCTCGGAATACAAGCTTACACTGCTTTATCTTGCAACAATTCCCGGCGAGACCTCCAGTTCCGCCTTTGTCGACCGGTTTCTGGAAATCGATGACTTTTCCAAGCTCCGTCACGACAAGGTAATAACCGACGTCGACAAGGCGGTTGTTTTCGACATCCCGGTAGTAGTGAATAGCAAGGTAGAGAATTGCATTGTCTACTTCCAGACGATGGCGCGGGATTTCTTCCAATCGGCGCTGACTAGGTCGGGGCGCTACACCGCGCTGATGAGCCGCATCCTCCTCGAAGAAGGCCTTCCGCAGGACTTGATCTACTTGCCGCTCATCGAATCGGGCTACAAGACCAATGCCTATTCCTGGGCGGCGGCCGTAGGCCCATGGCAGTTTATTAGCGGAACTGGTAAGCAGTACGGACTTTATCGTAATTGGTGGTATGACGAACGCCGCGACTTCGAAAAGTCCACCCGTGCGGCGGCCCGTTATCTGACATTCCTTTACAATCGCTACAACGACTGGTACTTGGCGCTGGCGGCCTACAACGCCGGCGAGGGCCGCATCGACCGGGCGATCAAGCGCGAAGGCACAACCGACTATTTTCGCTTCCGCTCGCTGGCGCGTGAAACCAAGGATTACGTGCCGCTGTTCTTAGCGGCACTGATTATTGGCAAGAACCCGGAAAAATACGGGTTCCAATCATACTATGAAGACCCGCTGGATTTCGAGACCGTGACCATCGACCGCGCCGTTGACCTTCGCGACGTCGCCCGCTCACTCGGGACGACGCATGAGTATCTGCTGCAGCTTAATCCCGAGTTGCTGCGCAACATAACGCCACCGGGAGTTGGCGCCTACCGCCTCCGTATCCCTGTTAATTCGCAAAGCGTGTTTTGGGCGGCCTACAGTTCCTTTGAAGAACCCAAGGTCTCCGGCATGGAGAAGCACACTATCCGGCGCGGCGAGACAATGGCATCGATCGCCAAGAAATACGGTATCTCGTCGAAATCGCTGGCCGCGGCCAACAATATGAGCACGAAATCGAAGTTGATCGCCGGCCGCACGCTGATGGTACCGATCCGAAATCCCGAGCTGGCGCGCACGACGCCGAAGGCCAAGTCATCCACCAAGAAGTCGACCGCAGCGACCGGCGAGATCTACACTGTCAAGAAGGGCGACAATCTCTGGGAAATCGCCGACCGCAACGGCACGACGGTCAACGAGCTTCGTCGTCTAAACGGACTCGGCCCTTATGCTGAGTTGCAGGTCGGGCAGAAGATCAAAGTTCGGGCTGAAACGCAGACGCACGCATCCAAGCCGGCCGGCAACAAGATCATGAGCTACAAAGTTCGCAAAGGCGACACGCTCGACAAGATAGCGCGCAAGTACGGCACCAGTGTGAGCGAGTTGGCGTCGATCAACGGACTCAATACGATCGACCACTTGCGCGTCGGTCAGTTGATCAACGTCCCGGCCGTGCAGAAGCAGCAAACGCCGGCGAGCACCGGCAAGAAGTCGACGAGTCTCTTCGTTTACGTCGTGAAGGCCGGCGACACGCTTTGGGACATCGCTAAGGCCGTCGGCATGTCGGTCGAAGAGATCGTCAGCCTCAACGGTCTCAACAGCAAGAAAGTCAAAGTCGGAGACCGACTCAAACTCAAGCGCGGGTAAGAACTGATTTATGGCAAAGGCGCGGGACATCATCATCGCAATCGTCATCGGCGGCAGCTTCTTGCTGTTCGGCCTTCTGCTGTTCGCCATGATCACCTTCAGCGATTACGGCGACGGCGGCTTCCCCAGCCTCGGCGACAAGGTCGCGATTGTCAATGTCTACGGCATTATTGAGTCGTCGACCGAAGTCGTCCGCCAGCTTGACCGCTGGGGAAGTGACAATTCCGTGCGCGCGATCGTTCTCCACCTCAACTCGCCCGGAGGCGGTGTCGCCGCGTCGCAGGAAATCTACGAGAAAGTGCTCAAAGTCAAACGCGAGACCGAGAAGCCGATTGTTGCTTCGATGAGTTCGGTCTGCGCCTCCGGCGGCTACTACATCGCCTGCGCCGCCGACCGCGTCGTTGCCAATCAGGGAACGGTGACCGGCTCGATCGGCGTGATCTTGCAGTACCCGGTCATCGACAACATGATGGAAAAAATCGGCCTGCAATACCAGACTGTCAAGTCGGGCGCCAGCAAAGACATCGGTTCGCCGTTTCGCCAGCCCAACCGCTCTGATTCACTCGTGTTTCAGGCTTTGGTCGATGATTCCTACGAACAATTCGTCGAGGCCATCGTCGCCAACCGGCCGCTCGAGGAGTCGGAAGTTCGCCGCATCGCCGATGGTTCGGTCTACACCGGTCGGCAAGCGCTGAATCTGGGTCTGGTTGATACGCTCGGCACATTCGAAGATGCCGTCGACATCGCCGGCGAAATGTCCGGCCTGGGCACAGACCCCAACCGCGTGCGCGAAATCCCGCGCCGCCAGACAACGGTCTTTGATTTCTTCGGCAAATTGATCGGCTTGGACTTGTCGGACATTTTGGAGCGCCGGTCCGAGTTGTTATATCCGCAGTTGCGCTACATATTTAACTAACTTAGACTTGGCCGCGCAGCTTGAACGTGATGAGAGGGAGAGATATAGTTTTGAGCGATAAATCGTCGGAGGAGAGAGACCCGCAATGACCAAAGCTGATCTTGTCGAGCGCGTGGCGGAGCGGACCGGCCTGACCCGCACGGATGTGGCGGTCGTGGTCGATTCGTTCTTGGACACGATCAAAAAATCGATGGAAGAGATGCAGAATATCGAAATTCGCGGCTTTGGCACGTTCAAGATCAAGTTGCGCAAGGCCCGCAAGGCGCGCAACCCGCGGACCGGTGACGAAGTCCCGGTGCCCGATCGCAAGGTGCCGGTATTCAAGCCGTCGAACGAATTCAAGGATCTGATTACGAAATTGCCGCTGGCCGAATAAGCGTTTTTTGGCTTGCGCCCGACAGGCGGATCGCTATATTGGCCGCCTGTTGATTTTTGGACTTTACGGAGGTTGAATGCCGAGCGGCAAAAAGCGGAAGCGTCAAAAGATCAAGACGCATAAGCGGAAAAAGCGAAGAAGACGCGATCGTCATAAAAAGAAATTAGGTCGTTAGGGCTGCCACCGGCAGCCCTTCGGCTTTTCGGGGCCAAATAGCCACCCGTAGAAGTCATGACAATAGTATCGCCAAATCGATGCTGTTCCAGGAACAATTCGCCTTCGCGTACTATCGCTTGTCCCGGCGAGCCATAGAAGAATGGACCACAAATTGCCTCGAGCAACCCTAAAACTCTATGTTGTCAAGAAGTAGTTGATAATCAGCTGTGATATGTTTCGCTTCGAGGGTATCAAAAAGAGAGTCCTTGATCGACTCGAGAGTAGCCTTCAGTTCCTCTGCTTCGAGGCCATTTTGGCGTAACCAGTTTGAAATCCGGTCCAACTTTCCTGATGCAGCAGGCAGCAGGTTTGCCTCAAAATTCGGTAGGCTTAATGACTGGCCTACTCGGTTAACATGCTCAGCTATATACGCGTTGGACAGGAAGTCTTCGCCCGTAACCGCCTGAATCTGACTGTTAACATCGGCGTAAGTCTTCCATGCGCCAAAGCCCTTAGATTTTTTATGCTCCTTTTGCTTCTGTTTGGCAGTTGCATCATTGTCGGTAATAATTAAGCACCGTCTCTCAGCGAGTTCTAGTATTGGGGCGAAGTGCTGGATCGACTTTGCTCCTTTGCTGTGGCAGACTCCCACGTCTTTTAGTTTCTTCTTCGTCTCAGCGCTCGCTGCCTTCAGCGCGACGCTGTACAGCTTCTTGTCTCTCCATCCCTCAAAAACGAGGTTATTGCTCTTCAGCAGACGATACGCCGAGTGACCGAGAGCTTGATGGAGAACCTCTTCCGTGATGAGATTGTCTTCGGCAGCTGCAGAAATAGACGTGATTTCGGACGCTTTCTTCACAATGTAATGGCGCCCCAACTCGTCAGGGTCGATCATAAACACGGAATGTGTACTGTATACAACCAGGTTGTGCTTAGAGATCCGGATGAGTTCATCGCGAAGATATCGTGCACCGCTCGGATGCAGACTGATTTCGGGCTCGTCGATGAGAAGGAGAGCATTTACGATGTTTCTCGTTTTCACTTGAGTCGATATCAATAGGAGAAACGTCACAAACCTCTTGAATCCGTCACTCCTCTTTCCAAAATCGAGTGTGTTATGCTCCCTAACCCCAGGGACGATCTTATTACCATTGAGTTGAAGTGAAAATTCGATCCCGCCATATTCTTTCCAGACATCCCGAAAGTGCTTTGTCGTCTTGTCGGCGATGCTATTCAGAAAATTCTGTTGGGAATTCAGTGAGCCCTTGAGCTCTCTCTCTATTTCCGATGGGATGTCATCGTGACCCGCAAGAGCAAACATGTTTTTCAGAGGAACACAGGACGAAGGATCCTCTGCGAACTGGTCAACGGGGACTTCATTAGGAAGGAGATTTGCTTCGGAGTACTCCCACTTGAGCACCTCGGGCCTTAGATCGTCCAACATTCCCTCTAAGGTTTGGCGAAAATAGTTAACTACGTCTGCAAGGCTGGCAGCCTCCAGACAGTTGTCAAGGTTCTCAGGCAAATCTCCACGTTGAGCAAGCTTACACTTCGCAAGAGTCACTTCTGTGTTGCGCAGGTTCACCGCAACACTCGCAGGCACAACCTTGGTTGGTTTGCACCATCCTTCAATGAGTTCGTCGTTCTCCCACTCAATTTGATATTCCCATGTGATATCTTTGGCAAGCAAGTCAACTTTGAGGGTAGTCCGCACAACAGACTTTGAGATTTCTCTTAGAGAAAGCTGATCATCTGACGATCGAACGATCTTGGATTCCTTGGATGAACAAGCGATCTTGGTGAGGAAGCGCTCCAGCAACTCAGTCAGATCCGTTTTGTCAAGTTCGAATTCGAATCGGATGAAGGCTTCAGTGATCTTCTCCTCGTCTGGCAGTTTCTCCCGACGATCTTCTTGTCCAATCGGGAATGTGTCAGCATCGAGGAGCGACAATGCACGCAGTATGTTAGACTTGCCCGATTCGTTAATACCGACCAGCACTCTGCACCGACTTGAGAAGTCGATAGTCACATCACGGATCGACCGGAAGTTTACGATTCTGACACTCTCTAATCTCATCACACCCGCCTATTGTTCAAACACGACCTTTGCTACGGTAGGTGTTTCGCATTACGTGACCAAAAGAGTCCTCTGAGTACAAGCTGACACCCAAGCCGAATGGCCCAATTATAGATATTGTCATCGTCTCTCATCAATCACAATATTTACAAATCTTTGGATTCGTTGAGCAGGTTGGTGGGCGCGTGGCACTGCGACCTGTAAGCATTCGGATCAAACTACAGCAGTTTTTCCATCCGAACGCGAGCAGACTCTCTCCATAAAAATGTGCAAGTTGTCCCTAGATACGACCGGTTGGCACGCCAAGTCCTCAGTACTCCATTTGCCACCGTACTACAGCACTGCGAGTAACTTCCCACTCAGCATAAACAAATTTCCCTGTTGACGAAGATTACGGATTTGCTCACTCGCTGTCCTATACACGTAACGGCTGTATTTTCAACCGCTTAGCGGCACTCCTTACCCCCGTCCCATTTTGGCACGCCGCTTGATATTGTCTCGAGTGGATGAAAGCGCGTCTCGCACTGATTTGTTTCTTCATAGTTTGTATTCTCTGGTTTGTCGACGGCAACGCCGCCGATGTGTCCGACTTTCGCGTCAACGACGACTTCGGCACAACCTATCAGGGCTACTCGAATCTGGCCGTCGACCTCGACGGCAACTTCGTCGTGTCGTGGTACGACAAACGTAACGGCGATAACGACATTTACCTGCAACTGTTCGACCGGCTCGGCAATCGGCAGGGCGGCAATCGTCGCGTCAATGATGACGCCGTCGGCAACGAGCAACTGCGCCCGTCGCTGATGAAAGACCAACTTGGCAAGTTTGCTGTCGTCTGGCAGGATTTTCGCATTACCGGCTACCCGTTCAATGGCGACATCTACGGCCAACGCTTCAACGCCGACGGCTCGCTGATTTCAACCAATCAAAGGATCAACGACGACTTCGGCGTCGACACGCAAGGCTGGCAGGATATCGACACCGATGACTTGGGCAACTACGTTGTCGTTTGGGAAGACCTCCGCAACGGCAACTACGACATCTACGCCCAGCGTTACCACAAATCAGGCACCAAGCTCGGCACGAACTTCAAAGTCAACGATGATGCCGGCGCGGCCTACCAGCACAACCCCAAGATCGCGGTCGATGGCGACGGCGATTTCGTCGTCGTCTGGTACGACAACCGCTCCGGGCGTGATAATATCATGGGGCAGCGCTTCAATTCATCCGGAGTTGCGCAAGGCACGAATTTCCTGATCAACGACAATATCGCCACCAACAAGTGCGTCTTTCCCGATGTCGCCTGCGACTACAACGGCAACTTCGTTGTATCGTGGATCGATTATCGCAACGGCGCCTATCCGACTAATCCCGACATCTACGCACGCGAATACTGGGCTAACGGCGACAGTCGCTCGGCGAATTTCAAAGTCAACACCGACGGCGGCTCATCCAGTCAGGAGGAAGTCACCGTCGGCATGGATTTTCTCGGCAACTTCATTATCGCCTGGCGCGACAACCGACAAGGGAACTACGACATCTTCGCGCAATACTACAAATCGGACGGCAGCGCCCTCGGCGGTAATTACCGCGTCAACTCCGACATCGGCACGGCAACGCAATCGTTTCCAAATGTGACGATGGATGGAATCAACATCTACTACACCTGGACCGACGATCGCAACGGTAGCTTTGATGTCTACGCGCGCATCACCGAATACGGCGCTCCGACGATCGTCATCACGCCAACGGCGTTTACGTTCGTGGCTCAAGCCGGCAGCGCGAATCCGGCCAGCCAGAATCTACTGATAAACAATCTCGGTTACGGCGTGCTCAATTGGAGTATCACCGACGACCAGCCGTGGCTGTCGGTTGCTCCAGCCGCAGGGACCGGCCCGGCCACCGTCGCCGTCAGCGTGAACCTGTCGGGTTTGACCGCCGGCGAGTACGCCGGTCGAATCACGATCAGCGATACTTCGGGCAAAGACTCCACGCGCACCGCCGTGGTTGCGCTGAGCGTGCAAGCGCCGCTGATTCAGATTACGCCCACTGTAATTGATGTGGAAATCGCAACCCATCAATCACCGCCAACCGACAAGTACGTGCTGATCGAAAATGCCGGCATCGGCAGCCTCAACTGGACAGCAACCGGGATGCCGAATTGGCTCAAGCTGTCGGCTTCAAGTGGCACCGCACCGTCGGCCGTCGATCTGATTTTCCAAACCGATTCACTCCCCGGGCCGGGAGACTACACCGCGACGGTCAGCATCGCTTCAGCGCAAGCCGCAAACTCACCTCAGAGCTTCGTTGTCAATTTGTTGTATGTCGCCAACGATCCGACACTCAATGTCGACCCAACGAGCCTATCTTTCGGGTTTGTCGCCGGCACGATGAGTGTTCCGTCTCAGGACTTGGTTATCTTCAATTCCGGCACCGGCACGCTCGATTGGCAGGCAGCCTCCGACGTTGAGTGGTTGACTATCACCCCCGACGCCATGCTCGGCGACGGCGTTGCCAAGATCGGCCTGAAACCCAATTTGCTCTCGGTCGGCAATCACTCGTGCACACTGACCGTGTCCGCTGTTTCTGCGGCGAATTCTCCGCTGGCGGTGCCGATCAGCGTTGTCGTGCAGCCTCCGGCTGACACGCTAAGCATCGGCAGCGCCAACGCTCTGGCCGGAGAACCCTTCAATATCGAAATCGCTCTTACAAGTTTCGTCGCGCTCGACTCGCTCGATGCAAAATTGATCTTTGATCAGTCGACGTTGTTTCTCGATTCGGTTGCCGCGATTGGTCGAGCATCAAGTGTCGCGTTCTGGAGTTTGCAGGATAGTCAGGCGAGCACTTCGCTGCGATTGAGGCGTCAGCCCGGAGCCGGTTTTCTACCGAGTGGCTCAGGCCCGATTGGGCTTGCGTACCTTCGCGCTCAGGAAAACGCCGGCAGCGGCGATTATCCGCTCACAGCCTCCGGCACGCGCTGGGACTCAAGCGGCGCAGCGGCGGCTCTAATCATGAATCCCGGCTCAATCTCAATCTCAAGCTCGACGCCGGTCTATCCCGTCGATAGTCCGATTTTACCTGCCGATTTTTCGCTCGGACCGAGCTACCCGAATCCGTTCAACGCCGCAACGACAATTCCGTTTGCGCTGCCGCGCGCGAGCTATCTCCGGCTCGATGTGTTAAACATCCTGGGGCAGGAAGTTCGATCGATCTACTCCGGGCAGCAGCCCGCCGGCGCCTATCAGGCCACATGGTCGGGAGATGACGATCACGGCCGTGAACTCCCCAGCGGTATCTATTTCATCCGTCTGTTCACCATCGGTCAATCGCTGATTATCAAGACACTGCTGCTCAAGTAGTCGCCGTCCCGTCTTCGCTTTCATCCGCAAGACCATTTGTTGCTCGCGCGACATGGACGTATATTCTCTGAGCATGAAGCGACATAACTTCGTCACCCTCATCGCAACTTTCATGTACGTAATCTTCGAATTAGCATTCGCGCAGCCAACCAAGACCATCGATGACGGCCGCCTCGCGCTCTTTGTGCTCAGCAACGGCAGTTTCGGTTATGATCCCAACGCCACGCGCGAGAGCTTCAATGGCCTCTACTATCCGCGCGACTCCTTTCGCGGCATCATGGCCGGCGGCGGTATCTGGGTCGCGGGAATTCGCGATTCAGCTTGGCGCGTGACCGTCTCGGCCGATCTGTCCGAGTTTGTCGGCGGCCCGATCAGCAGCCCCGATACGCTGTTTCCAGTCTACAAAATCACGCGCGGCGAAAATTACGAACAGAGCGACGATTATCAGAATTGGCCGATTCTCTATGGCGCGCCGACCGATCCTTTCGGCAAGCCATTGATCCGCGGCTCGCAATGCCTCTATACGATGTTCAATGATGCCGACACTGCGGCGCACATTTTCGCGCCGTTCACCGGTACGCTGCCGTTGGGCGTCGAAGCCAAATTGTACGCCTACACCTGGGATGATGTGTACCAAATCCACGACACGCTGCTCACGCAGGTTGTGTTCTTCGAATACACGGTCATCAATCGCACCGATTCCGACATCGATAGCTGCGTCATTGCCGCGTACGCCGACCCGGATATCGGCTTCGCCGACACCGACCGACTCGGCACGAGCGCTGAATTGCGCGGCGGCTACATCTACGAATCGAGTAACTTCGACGGCGACTATGGCCCGAATCCGCCGGTCGTCGGAATGATCATGCTGGACGGCAACCTCGCCGGAGTTAACTACTACTACGGCTGCCGCTTCAACTACACGGAGTGCATTCGCGTCGACACCTTGCCGGAAGTCGTCAACTTGCTTCACGGCCGTCGCGCCAACGGCTTACCCTATTTCGATCCGATCACCAGCCTGCCAACGACCTTCCCATTCGACGGCAACCCCGTGGATTCCACCGGCTGGATCGCCGATCTATCGCGCGACTACCGAATGCTGCTCTTCACTCGCCCAAACAATCTTGCCGCTCATGACAGCGCGAAAGTCAAACTGGCGCTGATTGTAACCCGCGGCGAGTCGACCACCAAACAGGGAATCGCCGCTTGGCGCGACTTGGCGCAGCGACTGATAGCTCTCGAAAGCGACGATACACTCCGGGTCGCTCCGCAGTTGCGCTTTCCCGGTGTCGACATCCGCAGTGCAAGGCACCTAAGCAGCGTCGACTGGGGCGGACGTTACCTCGGTGGCGGCCTCGATCTGGCCAATCGCTACTTCGGAGTCCCGGCGACTTGCGAGAAGGTGGTTGAGACGATCTATTGGCGAGCAAGGCCCGACGTCATCATACACCGATTCGTTCCGCAAAACGGGGACTTCGTCTATCGCGGTGCGACAACGGCGAACGTTGCCGTGGGCAACTGGTGGGACCGCGAGCCTTATTGGCACGCGGTCGTGCTTGATCTCGACGCCGACGGCTCTATCGCCGACTCCCGGGGTGGCAGCGATCCGATTATCGCGACCTGCTATCTCTATGATCAGGAATTTCCCGCCTACGTCAACTCAAAACTCTCCGCCATCTATGGTAGTCTGTCGGTCATTATTCACCTTTCCGAAAGCCCGAGTGCGCTGGTGGGCACCGCCATCTCGGTGCCGAGCTTCACCTTGGGATCGTCTGAATTCCTTAATCGCGATACCGTCCGTTTTCTTGAACCGGTTTACGGCAGTTTTTCTGAACGCACGCTGAGTTTTACTAACAGCACCGATTTCGTCAGCGAGGTTTCGATTCAGAGCGGCGCGCCAGAGTATCTGGTCGCGCTGCCGGCGCAGCTTGAACTGATTCCCAATGAAGAGCGGCATGTTTTCTTGCGTCTGCTGGGAAATCGTCGCAATACTTCGCCAATCGATTTTACCGTCTGGAACAGCGGGTACAAGCGCGGCGGCGTGCAGAGTCGAGCAATTTTCGATGCCGCTGATCTGGTGGCAGGAGACACCGACGGTGACGGATCAATCGACTTTGCCGATATCGTCCGCCTCGTGCAGATTCTCTATCGCGACACCGCGCTCGACGTACCTCTTCGTCTTCTCGACGGCAACTGCGACAATCGTTTCGACCTCGTCGATATCGTCATCTTCGTCAACTACCTCATCGCCGGCGAACCCGCCCCGTGCGATCCCAACCAATAAGATGCAAGTGAAATCCATCCCGTTTACGCTCATTGTTTTAATCCTGTTCGCGAGTATCATCGGCGCGGCTTCCGCAGAAACGGCCGACTCCGTTGCCACCGCGCCGCGCAAATCCCATATCCATCGCAACCTTGCCATCGGGAATGTCGTCGGTGGCGCCGGATTCTATCTCTACTTCAAAGACACCTGGGGCGCGTCGACGGGGAAATTCCACATCAAGAATGAATTCAACGACCACGTCGGCTTTTCGGATGAAATCAGCCACTTCTATGTAAGTTACAAACTCACCGAGGGCTTCATGTGGCTCTTCCGTGTTCTCAAAGTGCCTCCCGATCGAGTAAACAAGTACGCGGCGCTGCAGGCGGGTCTCGCAATGACATTGGTCGAATTCCCGGTTGATGCTTTCAATCCGACACAGGGAATGGGGATCAGCGATCTCGTGTTCAACTACGGCGGAATTGGCTACGCGCTGCTCAAGCAACGTCATCCATCCAGTTTTGATATGAAATTCTCGGTCAAGCGTCCGCCATGGAAATTCGACAACAAGCTGTTGGCTTCGGAAAACGAAGAATTCGCCAACTTCATTTACTGGATCACTTACCGCGTGAAAATCGCCCATGCCGGAATCGGCTACAGCATTCGCCACGACGGCATCGCGACCACCAAAGCCGAGTACTGGCTCGGCGCCGGCACTACCGCGTACGATCTTATCAGTCTCGTGGCGCCGAGATTCGCCGAGAGCGTGAAGGTATTGGATAGCTACTTCATCAATCTCCGAGTAGAGTTGTAACCTAACTCCAGCGATCACGTGGGTTAGGATGCGCGTTACGATGCGCCTCAGTGGAGGATAAACCACGCGCTGTGACAACGGATGTTTCGATACTTTGCGGGGGCGACTTTAGTCGAACAGAGCGCGACCACCGCGCCCGAATCCCCCTTAGTAGGGGCTGTTGAAAGGGTAATTGAAGTGGTCACCCTGAGCGAAGCGAAGGATCTGCTGGTAGTGTGGCACAACGGCAAACAGATTCTTCGCTGCGCTCAGAATGACAAGAACACGGAGTATCCGACAGTCAGATTATAGGTCAAGCCGTTTTGCGGCTTGACGACTCCGCCTGGCACGAGCCCTGTGTCTCAGACGTCGCGACGCAGCCGCCAACATTCCCCTCTTGAGAGGGGTGACCCGACCGAAGGTCGGGGCGGGGTGTGTCATTCGACGGCGCATTGCCATACGCCGCTACGCGATTGTCCATTCTGCTCCGCTGGTCGTCGCCCCGCGGAACGGTGAGTCACGGTAAAGTCCCCTTTTGCAAAGGGGGTCGTTCCGCGCCAGCGGAACGAGCGGTTGTCGCCTATAAACTCATCGCCGTGTTTTTCACAACTCTCGTATCAGGTGCAGTCGACATCATTACACGATCATGATCGCGTCCTTGCCGCGCCGCGCGAATCCCGCTGAAGCGCGGGACGATGTGAATTCGCGCCCACGATCAGAAGATTTCGGGCACTCATAACGACACAAAAGCGATTGACTACCAATCTTCGCGTACCTTACTTTCTACTCACAAGTACAAGTAATATGACCCGCACCGTCATGCACATCGACATGGACGCCTTTTTCGCGGCGATCGAGCAGCGCAACAATCCGTCGCTGAAAGGCAAACCTGTTGTCGTCGGCGGCACGCCCGGCGGCCGTGGCGTCGTTTCGACCGCATCCTATGAAGCCCGCAAGTTCGGCATTCACTCGGCGATGTCGTCATCCGAGGCCTATCGACTCTGCCGCGAAGCAATCTTCCTGCACGGTGATTTCGCCTCCTACTCCTATGCTTCTCAGTTGATCGAGAATATTCTCACTTCGTTCACACCGGCGGTCGAGATGATCTCCGTCGATGAGGCCTTTGTCGACCTCACCGGCACCGAGCGCTTGCTGGGAACAGCGCCGGAAGCCGCGCTCCAAATCAAAACGGCAATTCGCGAGCAGATCGGCATCACGGCCTCCGTCGGTCTTGCGCCCAACAAGCTGCTGGCCAAACTCGCCAGCAGCTTAAACAAACCGGATGGCTTGACGGTAATCACATTCGATCAAATCCATGAGCGCGTCTTTCCGTTGAGTGTCGACAAAATCTGGGGTGTTGGTCCGGTGACCTACGAGCGCTTGCTCAAACACGGCGTGCGCACGATTGGCGATCTGGCAATCCTGAACGCATCGACGCTCAAATTGGTTCTCGGCGATCATGGCCGCACGCTGGCGGCGCGCGCTCGCGGCGAGGACGACCGCCGGGTGGCGATGATCGATGAAGAACACATCGAAAAGTCGATTTCGCACGAAACAACCCTCGGCGAGAATTCTCACGATGCGGCACACATTCACTCACTGGTCGCGGCGTTGACTGAAAAGGTCGTTATTCGACTATATCGCGGCGACTGGCTGACGCGTACCGTCGGAATCAAACTGCGTTTTCCCAGCTTCAAGACCATCACTCGCGACCATACCTTGCCAGAGCCGACCGCCGACTACAGCCTGATTCTGGCGACCGCCGCCGCGCTTGTGCCTATGGATCGCGCTGTCGACAAGGGAGTTAGGTTGATCGGCGTGCGCACGAGCAATTTGGCTCATCGGGAAGAACTCCGCCAACTCGAGCTCTTCTCCGATCGGGAGAAACATGAGAAGCTTGGCCGCACCGTGCATGAATTGCGCGAGAAATTCGGAAGCAAAGTCATCAAGCGTGCCGGCGGACTCGGCGCCAACGATTATTCTGACTAATCCATCCAGTTTTAATTGACTTTGCGTCAATTCCCCGTATACTCTATTGTATGGTCGTCGTTGATCCGACACTAGAGATCAGAGAGCGAGAACGATCAGTGTTTAATTGGCCATTCTCCAAGCTGGCGACCTCACTGGAAGCCTCCGTCATTCGCGAACTGCTGAAGATTTCCAATAAGCCCGGCATGATCAACTTCGCTGGAGGTTTGCCCGCCGTAGAGTTGTTTCCCTTCGATCAGGTACAAGAGTGCATTGACTCGGTCATGGCCGAAAACGCTGCGGCAGCGCTGCAATACTCGATCACGCAGGGCATTCCCATGCTCCGCGAGCTTCTCGCTGAACGCATCTCACGCCAGGGTCTGCCGGTCACGGCCGAGAATATCTTGATCACTACCGGTTCGCAGCAGGGTCTCGATCTGATCGGCCGCGTGTTCCTTGAGCCAAACGATTACGTCATCACCGAGCGACCGACTTACCTCGGCGCGCTGCAGGCATTCAATTTCTATCAGGCGCGCTACGCGCCGGTGCGGATGGACGACGACGGCATGGTCATCGACGAGCTTGAGGCCATGATCATCCAGTATCACCCCAAGATGATTTACGTCGTGCCCAATTTCCAAAATCCTTCCGGCATCACGCTGTCGTATCAGCGCCGCAAGGCACTCATGAATCTGGTGTTCAAGCATCAGATCGCCTTGATCGACGATAACCCTTATGGCGAATTGCGCTACTCTGGCACGCCGCAACCGTCGCTGCGCGGCCTCGGCGGCGACGCCGTCATTCAGTTAGGCACTTTCAGCAAGTTGATCTCGCCCGGCTTGCGCGTCGGCTGGATTTGCGCGCCGGTCAAGGCGATCAAGATCCTCGAACGCGCCAAGCAGGCGGTCGATCTTCACTCCGCAACCTTCACACAATACGTGATCGCCGAGTTTTTGCGCCGCGGCTACCTCGAGGCGCACATCGAGAAAATTCGCACCTCCTATATGCAGAAGCGCGACACGATGATTGCCGCGATGAAGGAATATTTCCCCGACTCGGTGCGCTGGCCGTACCCGGATGGCGGGCTATTCCTGTGGGTACAATTACCCGATCGGGTTTCGGCGACGATGGTGTTTCAGGAAGCGGTACACGAAGGGGTTGCGTTCGTGCCGGGCCGGCCGTTCCATCCCGACGGGACCGGCGACAACACGGCGCGCGTGAACTTCGCCTCGCCGACGCCGGAGCAAATCGTCGAGGGTGTCAAACGCCTCGGCCGCGTGCTCACGCGGCATTGCTGATTGTTCTTCTTCCTGAGGCTGTGAGCGATAGCGTTAGGTCGAGCGAAGCGTAATCAAGGCAGAACAGGACTATTGCCGTATAAGGGAAAACTCGATGGCAGTCTTGGTAATCGTGATCGCGATACTGGTCGTAGCATTTTGGCTATTTCGCAGGACGCAGGACAAAGAGACATCAAGCAATCTCAAGCGAATTTCGCTGGGTTGCTTAATTGTTGTCATTCTCTTGGTGCTCCTCTTGTTGAAATCGGGTCGATGAATAGGAGGTCAATGTAATGCCTACGGTGATTAAACGCCTCGCGATAGTACCCTCGCTGGTGCTCTTATGGCCGTCAATTGCGTTTGCCGGATCCGAAGATGCAATCGGCTACTTCATCGGCGCCTTCGTGATCCTGTTTATCATATTCTTGCTAATCAGGGAGCTCAATTGCTGGTACTGGAAGATCAATGAGATGGTTTCCCTGCTAAAGCAGATCAACACAAAGCTTGATCAGAAACGCAGTGAGCCGTTGAAGAAAGTAACGCCGAATCCTAAGCCTAACCCGCCGAAAGTACGACGGCCACAGATCGGCAACATTGTCTGCGAGAATTGCGGCGAGACAAACGCGTCGACGCACGATTTCTGCACCAAGTGCAATTGCCCATTGAAGTGGGAAGACGAAGAGGATGAACCGAATGGATGACAGTCCTGCGAGTCACCCGGAGCAGCACGGAAACCCATAGTCGCACCCCACGAAAAGTCAATCGCCGGATGCTGTGTTTCGGTGTAGGCAGGCGGATCTACTCGCACAGGCACCTGGCTAAGGACGGCGATCTTTTGAACTCACCCCGTCAGCGACGCCCAATCCTCCGGCGTCGATTTCTCCAGCCACTTCGCAAAATCCAATTCTGATTTCAAGAACTTCACCCGGTGGCGCAGCACGACAATCCGCCCGAACGAAACCCCCGCAGTCATCTCCGCTGTCTGCAGCAGTTCCTGAGCGCGATCGAGTTCTTGCTGCAACTGCTGACGGCGCATTTCGATGATATCGGCGAGCGACCGCTTGCTTGATTTGAGCGCTTTCGCAAAGCCCAACACCAGGTCAAAATCAAAATGGACGCGCTGCTCAAATAGTTGCTCGAAGACGGCGACATCGCGCAAAGCCGCATTTCCCGCAGCCGAAACGCGATACTTCTTGCGCCGCGAATCTTCGGGATCGGCTATGCGTTCGATCAGCTTCTGCCGTTCCAACTTGCGCAACGCGTAATACAGATTGGGCCGCGAATATTCCGCCCACAAATCGGCCCCCATCTCCACCAGTTGACGGTCGATTTCCCACCCGTGTGCCGGCTGTTCCGAAAGGAACGCCAGCAGTATCAAATCGGTTCGCGTCATTGTCATCGTCCAATAGTATTATTAAGATTATCGGCAGTTTCCACAAGCGCCTTTGTCCAATTCTGACACAAACGAAACGGAGTAACTAAATCGGCGATTTTTGCACAGCGCCAGCGATAAATCGCCGCGAATAAGCTGACGATACCTGAGTGAACGCCAGAGGGAAGTACTGCCGATCGGTAACGTCTTACGAAAGAATTGTTTTTCAACCGGGCTCAGGATTCGCCGAGAAAAATGATCTACCGCCAGCGCATATTGGTTATCGATGACGAAGCTACCGTCTGCGACGTCGTCCGCGAGATGCTCGCTGTCGACGACAGCTGCATCGTGGTCGCGGAATCCGACCCGGCGCGCGCGCTGGAAATCCTCAAGACGACGCAATTCGACCTCGTCCTTACCGACCTCATGATGGGCGACTACTCGGGCATGCAGATGATCGAACAGGCGCTTGCCCATTCGGAAGAGACGATCGTCATCTTAATGACCGGCTATCCGACGATGGAAAATGCTATCGACGTGCTCAAACACGGCGCCTACGACTACATTGTAAAGCCGTTTAAGCTCGATCTTCTGCGCGCCACGATTCAGCGCGGATTGCGCAAACAGGCGCTCACGCGCGAGAATATCCACCTCAAGGAGCAACTGGCGTTGTTTAAAATCGCTGAAGCGATGGGCTCGTCGATTCATCTCGGCACGGCGCTCAATCAGGTATTGCGCCTGACGATCAAGGAATTCAGCGCCGACGCGGCATCAATCCTGTTCCACGATCCGAGCCTCGATCGACGGTTCGTGCTGCAGGCGCTGCAAACGACGGCGCATGCCGACGTCCATCGCGAGTTTCTCGAAGGCCAAACCCGGCACTCGGTGATGGCGGCTGAATCGAAAGTCGTTGAAATCGAAAACGTCTACACCGAACCGGCGACTGGCGGCGACGCGCTCCATCAGGCCCCGGTGCGCACCTTTCTCTCGTGCCCGCTGTTGATCCGCGGCCGCGTGATCGGTTTGCTGAACATGGAACGGCAAAGCCTGTTCCGCGAATTCTCAACCGGCGAGCTGCAGTGTCTGAAAGTGATTGCCTCGAAAGCCGCCTATGCGATCAGCAACTCCAAGCTTTACGACGATCTCGAACGGGCTTACTTGTCCACAATCATTGCGCTCGCCAATGCCGTCGAGGCCCGCGACCGCTATACATCGGGTCATACTGTTCGCGTCACTTATCTTGCCGAACTGATCGCGAAAGAACTTGGCTGGGATGACGACCGCATCTTTAATCTGACGATGGGCTGCACGCTCCATGACATCGGCAAGATCGGTGTGCCCGATTCGATTCTCAATAAACCGGGCAAACTCACCGAGCATGAACGTCAAGTCATGCAGCGCCACACGGAAGTCGGCGCCCGGATGATCGAAGGCATCCCCTTCCTCAAGTCCTGCGCGCCATACATCACCGCGCATCACGAACATTGGGACGGCAGCGGCTATCCGCACGGCTTAAATGGGGAAGACATTCCGATCGAAGGTCGAATCCTTGCCGTGGCCGACACTTTCGACGCCATCGTGACCGACCGGCCGTACCGACCGGCGAAAAGTATTGAGGCTGCGATTCAGGAACTGCGCGACTTTGCCGGTCGACAATTCGACCCCAACGTCGTGACAATCTTCATTGAGACGCTGCGCAAACATCGCGTCAAAATCGACACAATTTACGCCAGCGTCGCCGATCCTGCGGAGATCGCGACGACGCCAACCCCGTAATCTCGTTTCCTTGCGATACTCCTTGGTTCCGGCAGGAGCGGCGCGCCGCCATCGGCGCGCCGTTTTATTTGTCGTTGCGCAGTTCGCGCGATCGATTACATTAGTCCACGATGGTCAAATCTCTTTGCGGGCTACTGGCAGTCGTTCTCGCCCCGTGGTGCAACATTGCGGCCATGGATGTCGCGACCATACACCTGCGCTATGAAGTCGTCTACTTCCGTGAACTGCAGACGGTCAACTCGCATCATGTGATCATTGAAGATCTTTCGCCGGCAGAATTCAACGTTCGCGTATTCGCGTATCGGCTTGACCGCGCCGGCAGCAGCAGCGCGCGCGACAGCACGCTGCTTGCCTCCGGCACGACTCAGCGCGCCGCGGTGCGCTATCGTTCGCCGCAGGAGTTGCTCGACTCGACGATGACGCCGCTGCTTGACGCGGCCATCGCCGGCCTCACGCTTGTCCCCACCGAGCAGCGTGAATCGATCGCCGGACTTCCGTCCATCAAGTATGAACTGCGTGAGCATGGTCGGCCCAGCCTATTCGTTTGGATCGCCGAGTCTCCCGCTCGCTTGGCAGATTACCAACAACTGGCTCAGCTCGAAGCTCCGAATCGAAACGGCAGTTTCCTGTTTTTCGAATTCTTCCGCTCTCAGTTGCGCGCGATGATACTTAGGGGAATCGAGTACCCGCCAGCTTCCGGCACTCCACGCAGCGACCTTTTGGTGACACGGATTGACTCCGGCGTCCGCACCGAGTCGCTTCTTGCCCGAGACAACTCTTTCGTCTTCGAATTGAAATCAATAGTCCCACCGCTTGAGTGAGCATGCGTAACGCAAGAAATAACAATAACTTAGAGACAATAATTAAACTAAATGGTTAACAAACTTCAACGCTGATCGTGAATCTCTCTGCGTATAACAGAAAGGTAGCATAGCGGTTGACAGACCGCTTTTTTTCGATAACTTCGCTGGCACTCTCGCCGTGAGAGTGCTAAGTAATACGGGCATTAATTAACTCCACACACGGAGTGGAGTTCCGGGACGAGAAGAGAATATTCGATGTCGGTTTACAAGCTCAACGAGCGCGAACGCACCGTCTTGGCGGTTCTGATCGACCACTACATCAGAACCGCCGAACCGGTCGGATCGCGAGTGATCTCGACGCGCTATAACCTTGGCGTCTCGCCGGCGACGGTTCGCAATACGCTTTCCGATCTCGAGGAACGCGGCTTGATCGAGCAACCGCACACCAGCGCCGGGCGGATTCCGACCGACATCGGTTATCGCCTTTATGTCGATGAACTACTGCGCACCGAGAAATTGTCACCGAGCGATCGCGAAAAGATCAAGAAATTGTTGCTGACCGACCACGGTGCGATAGAAGACGTCTTGGTCCAGACCGCGCGGGTGCTGGCGCAGGTAACTTCGCAGTTGGCGGTGACTGTCATGCCCAAGTTCGACTCCGCCATTCTCAACAAAGTTGACCTCGTGCAGTTGACCGAGACTAAGGTGATGGTCATCCTGGCGGTACGCTCCGGTTACGTCCGCACGATTCTTCTGGAAGTCGAAGCCCGGCTCTCCGCCGACGACATCCGCGAAACCGCCGACCTGCTCAACGAGAAGCTCGCGGGCTTGCCGTTGGGCGAAATTCAGCGCACGATCATCGAACGCCTGCAGAGCACCCACCGTGGCGAGGCGCAGTTGCTCAAGCTGTTCATCGAACAACGCGAGCAGCTTCTCAGCGAGAAGGACATCGATGAGTTTCACGCCGAAGGCACCACCAACATCATCTCGCAGAAGGAATTCAAAGATCCGGAGAAACTGCGCGAGTTTATTTCGCTGCTCGAGGAACGCCGCAGTCTCGTGACCATGCTCACTGAGAAATCGCAGGGCACGGGCATCAGCGTTTCGATTGGTTCGGAAACAAATATCGACGGCCTCAAAAGCTGCTCGGCGGTGATTCGTACTTATCAAGTCGGCGATGCGCAGGGCGCGATCGGCGTGATCGGGCCGACGCGTATGGAATACGCCAAGCTGATGTCGGTCGTCGACTACACGGCGAAAGTGCTCTCGGAAATCCTTTCGCGTTAGGGAAGAAGCATGAGCGATAAAGATAACGTAGTCAATCCCGAGGCCTCGGACGTTCCGATTGCGGCAAACTCCGAAGCCGCCTCCCCGGAGGGCGCTTCGGCTGCGACAACGGCGGCGGAAATTGATCCCGTCGAAGCTTTGACGCGCCAGTTGGAAGACCAGAAGGCCGACTATCTGCGTCTCGTCGCCGAGTTCGATAACTACCGCAAGCGAACGACGCGGGAATTCGCTACGGTCGTAAAATCCGCCAACGAGAACCTGATCGGCGAAATGCTCGAAGTGCTCGACAATTTTGAGCGCGCCTTTAAGAGTCGCGAGGAAAAGCCGGACTTCGAGGCTTACCACAAGGGCATGACGCTCTTGTTCGAGAAGCTCAGCGGCATTCTCCAGCGCGCCGGCCTGGAAAAATTCGAATCGGTCGGTCAGAGATTCGATCCGCACCTTCACGACGCCCTGATGCAAGTGGAGTCCGATGGCGAACCGGACACTGTTGTCTTCGAATATGAGCCGGGTTATCGACTGCATGACAAGGTCATTCGGCACGCCCGGGTTGGCGTCGTCAAGCCCAAGAACGGCAGCGGTTCAGAAACGAAATGATTGCCGAACGCGCGAAAATTGATAGTTTGAGTGGATGTTTGTGATTGTCTTTGGAGGTTTTTGATAGATGGGCAAGATCATAGGAATCGACCTGGGCACGACGAACTCCTGCGTTGCCGTCATGGAAGGCGGACAACCGGTCGTGATCCCGAATCAAGATGGTGGCCGCACAACCCCCTCGGTGGTGGCGTTTTTGGAAAACGGTGACAAGCTGGTTGGCCAGGTCGCCAAGCGTCAGGCGATCAAGAACCCGACCAACACCGTCTTTTCGATCAAGCGCTTCATGGGGCGGCGGCACGCCGAAGTCGGGTCGGAAGAGAAACTCGTGCCTTACAAAGTTACCGAAAATTCCAGCGGCGATTGCCGCGTCGACATCTCGGGAACGCAGTATTCGCCGCCGGAGATTTCGGCGCTGATTCTGCAGAATCTCAAAGGCGCCGCCGAGGCGTACCTCGGCCAGCCGGTAGCGCAAGCCGTTATCACCGTGCCGGCGTATTTCAACGACTCGCAGCGTCAGGCCACGAAAGACGCCGGCCGCATCGCCGGCCTCGAAGTGCTCCGCATCATCAACGAGCCGACTGCGGCGGCGTTGGCGTACGGACTGGACAAGGAGAAAAATCAGAAAATCGCCGTCTACGATCTCGGCGGCGGCACCTTCGATATCTCGATCCTCGAAATCGCCGACTCCGTGTTTGAAGTGCTCGCCACCAACGGCGATACCCATCTCGGCGGCGATGATTTCGATCAGGTGGTGATCGACTTTCTGGCGGATGAGTTCAAACGTCAGGAGGGAATCGACCTGCGCAAAGACCGCATGGCGCTGCAGCGGCTCAAAGAAGCCGCCGAAAAGGCCAAGTGCGAACTCTCCACGACCATGCAGACGCAGGTAAACTTGCCGTTCATTACCGCCGATCAGTCGGGACCGAAGCATCTGGATATTACGATCACGCGCGCCAAGCTCGAGCAGCTTTGCGATCACTTGATTCAGCGCACAATCGAGCCGTGCAAAAAGTGCATTGCCGATTCCAATCTGACCCCATCGCAAATCAACGAAGTCGTCCTTGTCGGCGGCATGACCCGCATGCCGAAAGTGCAACAAATCGTCCGCGAGCTGTTCGCCCGCGAGCCGCACAAGGGCGTCAATCCCGACGAAGTCGTCGCCATCGGCGCGGCGATTCAGGGCGGCGTGCTGGCCGGTGACGTAAAGGACGTCCTGTTGCTTGATGTTACGCCGCTGTCGCTCGGCATCGAAACGCTCGGCGGCGTGATGACCCGCCTGATCGAGCGCAACACCACTATCCCGACGCGCAAATCACAGATTTTCTCAACCGCTGCCGATAATCAACCGGCGGTCAGCATTCATGTCCTCCAGGGCGAGCGCGACATGGCGATCGACAATCGCACGCTCGGTCGTTTCGATCTGGTCGGCATTCCGCCGGCGCCACGCGGCATGCCGCAAATCGAAGTCGGATTCGACATCGACGCCAACGGCATCGTGCATGTCTCGGCCAAAGATCTCGGCACCGGCAAAGAGCAGAAGATTAAGATCGAGTCGTCTTCCGGCTTGTCCGAATCGGAAATCCAAAAAATGGTCAAGGACGCCGAAGCCAACGCCGAGGCCGACCACCGCAAGCGCGAGCTGATCGATGTCCGCAATCAGGCGGATCAGGTAATCTATTCAACCGAGAAAACGCTAAAGGATTACGGCGACAAGCTTTCGGATAGCGACAAGCAGGCGATCGAATCGGCCAAAGAAGCGCTGCAGACGGCGATTCGTGGCGAATCGATCGAAGAAATCAAGAAGAAAATGGACGAGTTAATGACCGCATCGCATAAGCTGGCCGAGATGATCTACAAGCAGACGCAGGGTCAGCAACAGGCGCAGAGCAGCCCGTCGCAGGGTCCGGCTGAATCGGCGCAATCATCAGCTCCCGGCGGCAGCGGCGCCGTCGATGCCGAATACGAAGTCGTCGATGACGACAAACAGAAGTAGCGCCGTACATGGCGGAGCGCAATGGCGCTTGGTGCCCCACAGCTCGCTGTGGGCGTCCTTGGAGTAGCAGCGACGCTGATCGCATTACAGATTCTCCATGGGTGCGCAGGTTTGGTGACTTGAAGGACTAAATGAGCAAACGCGACTACTACGAAATACTCGGCGTGTCAAAAACTGCGACCGAGGAAGACATCAAGAAAGCCTATCGCAAGCTCGCGATTCAATATCATCCGGACAAAAACCCGGGTGACAAAGTCGCCGAGGAAAAATTCAAGGAAGCGACCGAGGCCTACGAGATCCTCAAGGATGCGCAAACTCGCCAGCGCTACGACCAGTTCGGCCATGCCGGTATCGGTCAGGGCGCCGGCGCCGGTGGTGGCCAGTGGGGCGGATTCCAGGGCGGTTTCGACATCAACGACGCCTTGCGCGCGTTCATGCGTGACTTCGGCGTCGGCGGCGGAATCTTCGACGAGATGTTCGGCGGCGGAGGACGACGAGGACGACGCGCTGATTTTCACGGCGAGGATATCAAGATTCGCCTCAAGCTGACTCTCGAGGAGATCGCATTCGGAACCGAGAAGACGATCAAGTATAAACGCTTCAAGCGCTGCGGATCGTGCAACGGTTCCGGCGCGGCTGCGGGCGCGTCGCGACAACGCTGCCCGATGTGCAAAGGCGCCGGCGAAGTGCGCCAGGTATCGCGCTCGATGTTCGGGCAATTCATCAACGTCTCTACTTGCTCCAATTGCGGCGGCTCGGGTGAAGTCATCACTTCGCCCTGCGGAACATGTTCCGGGTCCGGTCGTGTGGAAGAGCAAGCGACGGTCACGGTCAAAGTACCCGCGGGAGTCGCCGAAGGGAACTACATCCCGATGCGCGGCGAAGGTAATGCCGGCATGCGCGGCGGCGAATCGGGCGACTTGATCGTCCTGATGGAGGAAAAGGAACACGACCGCTTCGTGCGCCACGGCAATGACATTCTCACCGAAGTGCCGGTGACGATGGCGGCCGCAGCGCTCGGCGGCGAAGTCGACGTGGAAACTCTCGACGGAACTGTAAAATTGAAAATTCCCGCCGGCACGCAGTCCGGCAAAATTCTCAAACTAAAAGGTCAGGGGCTCGGCCGGCTGCGCAGCGCCGGTCGCGGCGATCTGCTGGCACGCATCACCGTCTGGACGCCGCAAAGCCTGAGCAGCGAGCAAAAACAGCTCTACGACAAATTGCGCAAGCTGGAAGGCAACACTCCGCCGGCGAAAGAAACGCGGTCGCTGTTCGAACGCCTCAAAGAAACGCTGGGAGTGTGACGTTGGCCGGTTATCTCGAAGTCAGCGTCAAGTGCGACCCCGCGCAGGAAGACATCGTCACGTCATTCATCACCGAATCGCTGGCGCAAGGTCTCGTCACCGAAGTGTCCGACGACGACTTCCTCGTCAAGTTCTATCTCACTCTCGAAGACGAATCGCGCGAGAAAATCGAATCGCTGGGGAAGTACTTGGTGCGCGTCGGCCTTGCCAAAGCCGAAAGCCTCGATGCCATCATCGCCGTCAAGCCGATCGATGACATCGACTGGATCAAGCAATATCAGCAGTCGTTTCGCTCGGTCGTCATCGAAAACGTCGTCGTAAAATCCACCTGGGATCAGACCCAATACGGCGACAAGCTGCAGATCGTGATCGAGCCGAAGATGGCGTTCGGTACCGGCCATCACGAAACGACGCAATTGTGCATCTCGCAACTTCTCAAGGATGTCAAGCCGGACGACAGAATTCTCGACCTCGGCTGCGGCTCGGCAATTCTCGGCATCCTGAGCGCCAAGCTGGGCGCCGCGGAAGTGCTCGGTCTCGACATCGACCTCGCGGCAATCGAAAACGCGCAGGAAAACGTCGTCATCAACGGCGTCGCCGACCGTGTGCGCGTGCAATTCGGTTCTATGGAGAAGGTCAACCGCATCGGCTATTACGATATTGTCGTCAGCAATCTGATCAAAGACGAAATCTACAATCTCTTCGAGAACTTCATGCGCTGTTTGAAGTCCGGCGGCGTTCTCATCCTCTCCGGCATTCTCACCGATCAAGAGGCCGAGTTCGTTTCGTTCTTGGGCATGAAAAACGTCCGCGGCAATCTCATCACCCGCAAAGACGAGTGGATTTGTTGCCGCGTCGTCAAGGCATGAGCGATCAATTTGTATTGTGCGATCTTGTCAGACTGAACGAGATGCAGGCAGACAGTCGCCCTGTCACCCTGAGCGCAGCGAAGGGTCTGTTGCCGTCATTCCCGCGAAGGCGAAAATCCAGCCCTCGTGGGCGCGAATTCAGTCGCGCATCTCGACCCCGCCGCGAAAATTCCCCCTTACGAAAGCGGGTAGTCCCGCGCCTGCGAGACAGGGGATTGTCTTCGCGCATCGCGCCACCGGCGCGAACCATTCCCCTCTTGAGAGGGGTGCTGTCCGGCAGCTTCGCTGCGGGATGGCGGGTTGTGCCTTTTGTCCACAATTCGTTCACACCAGAGTCAAAATAAGTTCAATGCCATGAAACCCGCCACCCGCCAAACCACCTACTTTTTCTGCGAACCAAGTCAGATCAGCGGCGATCACTGCACCTTCGGCCGCGACGAATCCGACCATATCCTCAAAGTCTTCCGGCTCTATATCGGCGACAAAATTCTCGCCACCGATGGCGCCGGCAACCTCTACGAGATGGAGCTGACCGCCTTCGAAAATCGACTGGTCACGGCAAAGATTCTCTCGCGCCAGGAGCGCGTCAACGAACTGCCGTTTCATCTGGCCGTCGCGTTCGGATTGCCGGCTCAAAGTAAGGCCGATCAAATCATCGATCAATGCACACAGCTCGGCGTCTCCGAGTTCATCCCGATTATCAGCAAGAACTCTCCCGGCAAGCTAACCGCCGACAAAGCGGCGCAGCGCATCGAGCGCTGGCGGCAAGTGGCGGTCAGCTCGATCAAACAATCGCTACGCACGGTGCTGCCGAGTATCAGCAACCCTCAATCCATACAAGACTGCGCTCAGAACATCCCCGATTTCGATCTCACTTTGATCGGCTCCCTCAAAGGCAAGCCGTTCGCGCCATCGATCATTCCCTGCGACACCAAGCGGATTTTGCTCATCACCGGCCCGGAGGAGGGTTTCTCGCGTATCGAAGAAGACACCCTGATCCGCGCTGGTGCACTGCCCGTGCTTCTCGGACCGCGTCGCCTGCGCGCCGAACTGGCGCCGGTGGCGCTGGCGGCGGTTGTGGGGATCGCCCCAAAGTCGTGACTTCAGTCGAATTGTTACCGAGTTCGCCTCGGTCTTGCTGGATGCGATATTGCTTTCTTAACATGGATAAATGCAGTCTAAAATAGATTTTGTCTTGACAGTGAAAGAGAATGCGGTATTCTAAATCGTATCGGTCAAGTACTTCAGATTTCGAGGTAGCAAATCATAGATTTTTTGAGATTGGACCCCGTGGAGGACAAAGGGTATGACTCGCCGTACGATTCTGTTTTCATCAGCTTTTCTGCTGATGCTGTGCCTGGCAGGGCAATCACTTTCAGCGACTATTGGAATCTATACAAGTAATGATGTCTACGCATTTGGATCACCGTGGTGGCAGGAGCAACTGCTCGGTATTCAAGCCGACGTAGTCTACAATCCTCCAGCTGTCGACATTTTTGGCTTCGATGCAGTCATAATCGATGGCAACGTTGCGATCCCTTCAGCGGTGTCGACCATCCACACTCTGCTTCAGGATGGAAAGGGTGTCTGTCTTACGGCTGGTGCGCCCTTCTTCATTTGCGGTTCCACAGATCTTCTGTGCTTGTCGAATCTCATTGGTGTCAGGTACTACACTAATACTTACGAAGGGTACTGGACTCTAGCCGATGACAACCCGTATTGTCTTCCTCTGCAATCAGGCGATGTTCTCGGAACTACCGGCGGTGGCAGTTGGGCAAGCGTAACCAACCCCGAAGCTGACTTGTCAAATCGTGTCTTCTGGTCGAACGGAACTCTCAACAGCTACAGTCGATCGGTTTTAGCCGGACGATATCTCTACGTCGCACAACCGGGCAGCCCACTAATGCGCCAACTTGTTCGGGCTGGAGTTGAGTGGCTGGTTCGTGGTCGAGCGGCTACCGCCCAGGTTACTCTGTCGCCGACTACCGAGTATGTTTTTCACGCTTACGCGATCAATCCGATTCTCGATACACTCTACATTGGGGACTTTGGATGTTCGCGCGACGCATTTGCAGTAGACCCGGGAACGATTCTACTTAACGGCCACGTCACTCCAATCAGTTCGACGATTCTACCATTCTACCCAGGCTTTGACGATCCCGTCATCTGCGCGGTAGTTCCCGCTGCGGCCCTAATATCCTACTACGGCGCTGTCTACGACACAACTACACAAACATATCTCGTGTCCGCCCAATCTTTCGATGGCGTCACTTTTGCTGCGACCGGTCAATTCACTCTAATCGGAAGAAGATCTTCCAATCCTAAAGAATTCATAATGCCAAGAAACAATGAAGTTGGAATTGGCGACAATAATGCTGATGGATTCGTAGACATCAGGGATTGCTTTGTGATTCTCAGCTTTATCTTTGCGGATTCGCCTGGTCATCCTGGGGGCTACTGTTTCGACGTTGACTGCAGTGGCAATGTATCCATAGCTGATGCAATGAGAATGCTTGACTTCCTGTATTCTGGAGGCAGACCTCTGACTTGCGACTGACGTCAGGATTTCACCCGCCCCGGGACTCTTGCGCAATTTAAGTGTCGGCCAAGGGCACAATGGGGCGTTTCCTCCAACCATGTTGCGGCCCAAACCTCCCCCAAAAATCCGCTTGGTTCCGCAGCCGAAAGGCGATTACTTATCCGCTGGAGACTTCATCGCGGGAGGTTACAGGTGACAGTCCAGATTGGTAACGGTAGAATTTCCATAGAAGACGTGCAGCGCGTGGCGCGGCACAATGACCAGATCGAGCTGACCAAGGCGGCCGTGGAGCGCATTAACCACTGCCGCCGTTTTGTTGACAAAAAAGTCGCGCAACAGGAAGTGATGTACGGCATCAACACCGGCATCGGCGACCTCGCTAAAGTGGCCTTGTCGGCGGAGAAGCTCGAAGTATTCCAGAAGTTCCTTGTCTATTCACATGCCGCCGGCTATGGCGATCCGCTGGCGATCGAGTACGCCCGCGCCGCGTGGACATCGCGCATCAACGTCCTTTCGCAAGGTCACTCCGGCTGCAATCTGCGCGTCGTCGAGACGATGGTCAATATGCTCAACAAGGGCGTCACGCCGCTCGCTTGCGAGAAAGGTTCGGTCGGCGCGTGTGGCGATCTCTCGCCAATGTCGCAGATGGCGCTGACCATGATCGGCGAAGGCGAAGCCTTCTATCAAGGCAAGCGCATGCCGGCATTGGCGGCCCTCAAGCAGGCCGGTATCGAGCCGATTCGCTTTGCGGCGCGCGATGGTCTGGCCTCGATCAACGGCTCGAATGTCATCGCCGGCGCCGGATCACTGCTTCTGTGCGACGCGATCATGCTCACCAAAGCCGCCGAAATCGCCGCCGCCATGACGCTCGAAGCGCTCAACGCCAACCCGAAAGCGTTCGAAGAAGCAATTCACAAAGTGCGCGGATTTTCCGGCGCCGTGAGATCAGCGGCGCATTTGCGCCAAATCATGGCCGGCTCGGAGATCATGCAGCGCTCCGGCAAAAACGTGCAGGATGCCTACGCCATTCGTTCGACGCCGCAAGTCATCGGCGCCGTCTGGGACGCTCTCGATTATGCGCGCGCCCAATTCGAAACTGAACTCAACGGCGTCGGCGACAATCCGATCTTCTTCCCGGAGGGCGACGACGGCTTCGTTCTCACCGGCGCGAATTTCCAGGGCACGCCGATTTCATATCCGCTCGATCACATCGGCACCGGCATCACGATGATCAATGTCATCTCCGAGCGGCGGCTTAATCGGCTCCTCAACAAGGCGCTGTCGATGGGATTGCCGGCGTATCTCACCAAGGGCGCGGGCATGATGTCGGGAATGATGCTGATGCAGTACACCGCCGGCGCGCTGGTCTGCGAGAATCGTATTCTTTCGGCTCCGGCATCAATCGGCTC
>CAZTYE010000011.1:0-124284 GCA_964617645.1 uncultured Ignavibacteria bacterium | reverse complement strand
AAGAAACAGTGTGCGCTTGAAAGCTTGTTGTGTCCTCCCGTCAGGAACGGATTCCCCCAAGGGGGACTTCGCCTGACGGCGCGCCTTGCGGCGCTTAAGTAGATACGTCGACATGGTATATGATGGGACGGTGATCGATTTGGGACTGGCGACGAACAAGTCGCCATCAGCTAACCAAGCACGTCGATCGATTTGCTGGATTCCCGTCCCGCTGAAGCGCGGGATTTCCGCTGCGCTCCAACTTTCGGGGAATGACGGCAACTTATCAGTTGCCGCTGGCGCGTCCGATGTAAATATCGTCCGCGTCGAACGCTGCAAGCAGCGTTCGAACCAGTCGAGTCGGAACTACGAGAGTTCCGACCTACAGGCGCCGTGAGCCTGTAGATTGTCGCCATCACACACCGGTCTCCTTAGAAAGGAGGTGATCCAGCCGCAGCTTCCGCTACGGCTACCTTGTTACGACTTAGCCCCAGTCACCGGTTTTACCTTAGACGTCGTTCTCCTTGCGGTTAAACAAACGGCTTCGGGTACCCCCGGCTTCCATGGCTTGACGGGCGGTGTGTACAAGGCCCGGGAACGTATTCACCGCAGCGTGCTGATCTGCGATTACTAGCAATTCCACCTTCACGGAGTCGAGTTGCAGACTCCGATCTGAACTGAGGCCGCTTTTGAGGATTAGCTCCACCTTGCGGTCTTGCAACCTGCTGTAACGGCCATTGTAGTACGTGTGTAGCCCTGGATGTAAGGGCCATGAGGACTTGACGTCATCCCCACCTTCCTCCAGCTTGTCGCTGGCAGTCTCCTTAGGGTTCCGCCTTTCGGCCTGGCAACTAAGGACGAGGGTTGCGCTCGTTGCGGGACTTAACCCAACACCTCACGGCACGAGCTGACGACAGCCATGCAGCACCTGTGCAGCGGCGATATTTCTACCGAAGCTCCATCTCTGAAGCGGTCCCCTGCATGTCAAACCCAGGTAAGGTTCTTCGCGTTGCGTCGAATTAAACCACATACTCCACTGCTTGTGCGGGCCCCCGTCAATTCCTTTGAGTTTCACTCTTGCGAGCGTACTCCCCAGGCGGGATACTTAATGCGTTAGCTGCGGCACTGGCGGAGTCGATACCGCCAACACCTAGTATCCATGGTTTACTGTCGGGACTACCAGGGTATCTAATCCTGTTTGCTCCCCCGACCTTCGCACCTGAGCGTCAGTATCGGGCCAGATGATCGCCTTCGCCACCGGTATTCCTCTTGATATCTACGCATTTCACCGCTACACCAAGAATTCTATCATCCTCTCCCGTACTCAAGAGATGCAGTATCAAATGCCGGCCCGGAGTTAAGCTTCGGGTTTTCACATCTGACTTGCATCCCCGCCTGCGTGCCCTTTACGCCCAGTAAATCCGAACAACGCTTGTTCCCCCCGTATTACCGCGGCTGCTGGCACGGAGTTGGCCGGAACTTCCTCTGCGGGTACAGTCAGGTCGATAGCATTTCCTCTACCAACGTTTCGTCCCCACTGACAGGGCTTTACACTCCAAGAAGCTTCATCGCCCACGCGGCGTTGCTGGATCAGGGTTTCCCCCATTGTCCAATATTCCCTACTGCTGCCTCCCGTAGGAGTCTGGGCCGTATCTCAGTCCCAGTGTGGCCGATCACCCTCTCAGGTCGGCTACCCATCGGAGTCTTGGTGGGCCATTACCCCGCCAACTAACTAATGGGCCGCGAGACAATCTTGATGCGATGGCATAGACTCAACCACCTTTAAGAACCAGACCATGCGACCCGGTTATCACATCCGGTATTAGACCCGCTTTCGCAGGCTTATTCCCGACATCAAGGCATGTTTCTCACGTGTTACGCACCCGTTCGCCACTTTACTCGCCCAACCGAAGCCAGGCTTTCTCGTTCGACTTGCATGTATGAAGCACGCCGCCAGCGTTCGTTCTGAGCCAGGATCAAACTCTCCGAAGAAAAAATTTGATTCCTACGCTATATGTCGAAGTTCCGTGACGCTCAGACGAGTCTGAGGTCACATCGTTCGGATAAGCTGTTTGTGTTTGACAGGGCGCCAAAGATTGCTCTTTGATGCCTTGCCCGTATCACAAGCTTTCGCTGGCACACTATTTTCTTGTCAAGGAGCGAAAAGTCTCCCTCACCGGGAGCCTGTTGCGCCACCGGTCACAGTATAAATCCCTTGTTAGAGAGCTACTGCCCGATCAGCGGACGACCAATATACGTATGGCAAGTCGCTTGTCAAGGGGGTTGGGATGATTTTTTTGGATTTTTTTGCATGTTCAGATTTGCGACGAGGTTGAAAGCAATTGACTCCGATGTTCACCCATGTATATTACGGTACATGAAAGATAGTATCATGGCGGCCAAGCTGAAGGAGTTGTACCTCCCGCCAGTCGAGAACTTCACGATGGTGGATGTCCCGGAGATGCGGTTCATCATGATCGACGGGAAAGGCGCTGCGGACCGAACCGCTCTGAACCATGCCACAAAGTGGCTATTCGCCGTGATCGATCCACTCAAGCCTATCGCTCGGGAACGGATGGGAAAGAATTTTGTCGCACCCCCGCTTGAAGCGCTTTGGTGGGCTGACGACATCCAAGACTTCAAAAGCGGGAAGCGGGAGAAGCTGAACTGGCGGATGATGATCGTTTACGAGCCGGATTGGTTGACAACCGCGATGTTCGATGACGCCGTTGCTAAAGCGAAGTCAAAACTGGGCGAGCCACCAAATAGCCTTCGGCTCGAAAGCTATCCTGAGGGACTCAGCGCGCAGATCATGTATGTCGGCCCGCCGAGTGCGGTTGGCCCGACCATAGCCCGGCTTCACGACGATTTCCTGCCATCGCAGAAAATGATCCCCAACGGGCACCACCATGAAATTTATCTGGTTGATCCGACGCAAGTGCCGCCGCACGAGGTCAAGACGGTGATTCGTCAGCCGGTGCGCTCAGCAGGTTAGGCGTTGTGCCGCGCCCGCTGATTTGGGGCGGACCAATGGCGACATGCCGATACAATGCATCTGGACCGTTCTGATTGACGAGAGACTGAAATCGCGTTAGTGACGAGGTTGTGCTCACGCATGCACAGCGGAGTTCTCTGATAGTGACCGCTCGAATCGCCATCTTTTGCCTCACGCTGATGCTCTCGGCGGCTTGGCGCTGCACGGTAGCCGTTGATCAGGCTGCAGCGGACTTCACCCTCTCGCCCCAAGAACTGAACGACACGAATCAAGTGCACGATCCTCAGGCCCTCCGGGTAGTCGGGCGCTACCTTCGTGAGTTGGTCTTTTCCGAACTGGCGAGTGATACGCTTCTTCGGCATTACGACAACCAATGGCACCTTGCCAAAATTCGTGCCGTGCACAGGACGTTTTCTTCCGAACCGGTGAAGAACTTTTGGCTAAATCAGGTGGCCACCGATCAACTCGAGAACTACGGCTGCAAAAACGTAGCGCCAATTCTCGAAATATTTTTCGCGCATTGCACTGACTCGTCGATGGTACGAGCAATCAGAGAGACCTACGTGCGCGATTCGACCGAATACTACGACCACCAAATTGAAGTCTACAAGACCGTCGGGGCTTTTGCTCTTGACGCTCATATCTTCAAACCCGGCGATTGGAAGCCGGACGATCGAAGACCTGTGATCGTTTATCTACACGGCGGTAGTTGGTATCAGGGGACGCCGGCGTGGCAATTCGGGGCTTGCAAAGCCTACGCTCAGCGTGGAATGGTGGCAGTAGCGGTCGAATACCGAATCTACGATCGTCACGGGACGTCCCCACTGGAAGCGATTGCAGACACAAAGTCGGCGGTTCGCTGGTTGCGACAAAACGCCGACAGCCTCGGGATCGATCCGACGAAGATTGTGGTGTGCGGAGCATCTGCTGGTGGGCATCTGGCGTTGTGTGCGGCCATGATCGATACACTGGACGAATCCTCAGAGGACCGAAACACCAGTTCAGTACCCAATGCCTTGATACTCTACTATGCCTGCTACGACCCGACTCTCGATCCTTGGTTCGTGTCCCAGGTTCAATCGCGAGTGAAACCGGATGATTGTTCTCCGATTCACAATGTCCGTTCCGGGCTTCCTCCATCGCTATTGCTGCACGGTACATTGGATCGGAATTGCCCGTACTATACCGCTCAACAGTTTCACGAGGAGATGACGGCTGCCGGAAATCGGTGCGAGTTGATGTCTCTTGAAGGTGCAGGGCACATTTTCGTGATGGACCCTGCTCATCGAGCGGCAGCTGGAAAGCGAGTGCGCCAGTTTTTGGCTTCATTAGGATACATCGCCCTCGACGAAGAGTAGCTGCTGTCAATTCTGGTTGAGCGATAAGGCCAAATGTGATTGCGCTCCCGTCGCCGTTGGTTATTTATCTGTCGATGATGGACTTGAGGTTCGATTTGTCGGCGCAGGGCGTTGTCACCTACCGCCGGTGCAGCGTCACTGGTCGAGCATCCGAGGAGGAGCGAGATGACTGAAACAAGACTTACCAGCGAGGTCTGCAGGAAAGACTTTGATGTTTCGAAGGTAGCAGCCAAAGTCCAAAGACACCCCGAGTTACTTTCGACGCTCATTACCGGACTGAATGACTCGAGGGCGACCGTTAGATATGGCTGCGACAAGGTCCTCCGGCGCTTGAGTTCCCTCTCCCCCGCATTGCTCTATCCGCATTTCGACGTATTCGCGTCCCGCATTGACAGTGACAAGACTTTTCTCAAGTGGGGGGCCATATTCATTCTTGCCAACTTGACGACCGTTGACTCTTCGGGAAAGTTCGAAAAGATCTGGGACAGCTATTACGCACCGATCACAGGACCAAGTCTCATCACCGCCACTAACATTATCAAGGGCAGCGCGATAATCGGCTGCCGGCAGCCGGCAACCGCCGATCGCGTGGTCAAAGAACTTCTGAGAGTCGAAGGCGCAAGGTACCAAACCGCAGAGTGCTTGAACATCGCACTGGGGCAGGTGATAAAGACATTCGACGCAATTTTCAACGGCGTGACGAACAAGGAGGAATTGCGCGTTCTGGCGAACCGGCTCCGCAAAAATACGAGAGCGAGTACGAGGAATGCGGCGGAGAAGTTTTTGGCCAAACATGGAGTCGGTGTCGGTTGACGGCTCCGTGCATAGTTATGCGTCGATGCGAAGTTTCGTTGAACTATTCAAGCAATCGCGAGCAGGAGTTGGAAAGAATGAAATCACTCGGCAAAGTTATCCTGTATGGCATCATCATTTGGGCGGTGACATTCGTTGTTGCCTTCATGGCGTTTCCGCTGCGAGAAACATCGCGACCGCTGTTCGAATCGATCATGCCCGTCGCACTGGCGGCGATGACCGTGGTCATGGGATCGCTCTTTGTGAGACGTTCGGCCCCGATCGACGCCTGCGGGGCGTTATTGGTCGGGGGGATCTGGTTTGCGATCAACTTCCTGATTGACTTGCCGCTGATGCTGACCGGGCCGATGAAAATGAGTTTTGGCGACTATCTGGCGGATATCGCGCTTACCTATTTGATTATTCCGATCATCATGATCGGGTTGGGCTGGGTGAGTGCGCCGTCATTACGCAGCAACTAAATCCACTCCAGCTCCGCCACCGTCTTTTCGCTGAGCACATCGCCGGTGTTGAGGGTGGTTTTCGGTTCGAAGAGCATGATGAAGCACTCCGGTTCGGCGATCGGGTTGTGTTCGACGCCGCGTGGCACGATGAAAAACTCGCCTTCGTTGAGCACGAACTCGGCGTCGCGGAGCTTCATGCGCAACTGCCCTTTCACGACGTAGAAAAGCTCGTCTTCGTGCTCGTGCTTGTGCCAGACGAATTCGCCCTTGAGTTTGGAGAGTTTGACATATTGGCCGTTCAGTTCGCCGACGATTTTCGGATTCTCGTATTTAGCGATCAGGCCGAACTTTTCCATCAGATTGACTTTACGTATCAGAGCAACCTCCAACGAAAAGATGCGTAGATTTCCTGTGAATGATATACGAAGAAGTTTCACAACCGTCGTGACAATCTTCAACGCCGAAGCGCCGGGAGGTTTGCATGCGCCTGTTCACGGTTGATTCGTTTACAACTACCCCATTTGCCGGTAACCCGGCCGGCGTCGTGCCGCTTGAAGCGCCGCTCGAAGATTCGACGATGCTCAAGATTGCGCGCGAATTGAATCTTGCCGAGACCGCATTTTTCCGGCGCGAGGGTGATCGCTATCGTTTGCGCTGGTTCACGCCCGCCGTAGAGGTCAAGCTTTGCGGTCATGCTACGCTTGCCAGCGCGCACGTTCTCTGGTCGGAACTTGGTGCGCCCCAAGACCAGCCGCTGCGTTTTGCGACGCTGAGCGGCGAATTGATTTGTCGCTTTGTGGACGGCATGATTGAGATGGACTTCCCCGCTTACCAAGCGACCCCTTCACTGGAGCGATCGTTGATCGCGGCGGCGCTTGGCGCCGAGCCGGATAATGTCGCCGGATTCGGGGAGAAGACGCTGGCCGAATTTTCCACCGCGCGGAAAGTGCGGGAGCTGGCGCCCGATTTCGCGGCGATAGCGAAACTGCCGACGCAAGGGATTGTGGTCACGGCGCGTGCCGATGACGGGCGGTACGATTTCGTATCGCGGTTTTTCGCGCCGGCGGTAGGGATCAATGAGGATCCGGTGACCGGCTCGGCACATTGCGCGCTCGGGCCCTACTGGCTTACCCGATTGGGCAAGTCCGAACTGAGCGCCTATCAAGCTTCGGCCCGCGGCGGCGAAATGACCGTTGTCGTTCGGGGCGAGCGGGTGCTGCTGCGCGGACGCGCGATTACAATGCTGAGCGGCGACTTGAAAGCAAAATAGCGGCGCGATTCAAGGATCGGGCGAAGACTGCCGACAATCTTGTCAGCGAAAGAATATCGTGGCAAGGCATTGTCGATGACCCCAGATCCCATTTGCTCCGGCGACAAACGCGGCTTCACGTTGATTGAGATCGTGATCATCATCGTTGTTCTCGGCATCCTCTCGACATTTGCGGTCGCCAAGTACCAGGATCTCGTGCTGGACGCGAAGAAGGGCGCCTGCAGAGGCGCGCTTGGCGGACTGCGTTCGGGCATCAACACTTACTATACCCAACGCATCGTGCGCGCAGGCGCAGCGCAATTTCCCGCCATCGATTCGCTGCGGCGGGTCGGCTGCGTGATGGATTTCAAAATTCCACCGAATCCGTTTCAGGCAAACGCCCCCGACTCCATCGTTACGGGCGTTACGCGCGGCGTGGTCGTCGGCACACGCGGCGGCTGGGCCTACAAGGCTTCGACCGGTGAAGTCTGGGCAAACACCGCCACGTCGATTCCCGGTTCGGGATGCTCCGGCGAAGAGAGCGTCGGTGAAAACACCTGGTAGCTGCCGCTGCGCGAAAAGTTGTTGATAATCGACCTAAATTAGAGCACATTCGGCGTTGTATGAAAGCTGCAGCGAATAGCCCAGCGCGTCTGATTATCGCGGCGATCGTTGTCGCGCTCTTGATCGGCCTGATGTTGTGGCCGCCGAGTTATCAGGAGCTGAATGAGAGCCTGCCTTACCTGGCATTCGTGGTTTGCAGCCTGATTGGGGGCGTGATCTTCTCCGCACGCGATTTTGCGCCGACATTGGCGGGCGGATTCGCCGCGGGTTGCGGCGGGCCGCTGTCGTACGCCGTAAGAATCATCATCGACACGATGGCGGATCCAACGCATCATAATCTCTGGCCGCTGGCAATGATCATGGTCGGCGCGATCAGTATCCCGAGCGGAATCGCGGGCGCGCTTGCCGGACTGGGAATGCGCCGGTTGTTCAGTGGCCGCCGGTCGCTGCCGATTTAACGCCTCGACCTTCGATTAGTTCTTTCTCCAATACAACGCGCAGACGGCTCCGGCCGGGTCTTGAATCACGCAGTAACGGGCTTCCAGCCCCATATTCTTCGGGCCGACGAGGATCTTGCCGCCGCGTGTTTCGCACTCACGGGCGCTGGCGTCGATATCCGCCACGCGAATGTACATGAGCCACTGCGCCGGAATATCGACATTGGTACCGCGTCGATTGCAGGTGCCGGCGCGTCCTTCATTTGTCTCCGAATCGGCCATACCCCAATCATTGTAGTCGCCCATTGAAACCGGCTGCGGTTTCCGGCCGACGACGGCCGCGTAGAAGTCGTGAACTTCGTCGGCGTTGGGAACCGTCAAATCGTGCCATTCGATGGCGCCGAAGCTTTTTTCACTCATGAGTGTCTTCTTGCTTATCTGACCGGAGACAAAGCCGTTCATGCATTGAAGTTGGCATCGTTGTTTGTGCCTTAAAACATTTCCCCGGGGGGCTCTTCGGCATAGCGGCGGCAGGTCGAAATCGCGATGTAGAACACAATCGCCACCGCAAGGAAGAACCATTCTAAGGGCCAATCGCAGATTGCAAAGAGAGCATAAATGACTGCGCAGAGCACGATCGCGCCGCAGATTATGAGAAACCCCGCCTTCGTCGCCCGCTCGTAGGCTTGGTGCTCACGCTCACGACGTTCGAACGCCGAGCCGTCGCCCGGATCGTCGAGAGGCCGGGACGATGGTTCGGGAGCGCCCGGCCTTCTGAGCTTCTCGCACAAGTCATAAACGAAGTCGACTACGTAATCCACAATAGTAGCGGCCAGATTTACAATGGTGCGCATCAGCAGTGCCGGCTTTCAAGCGAAAAGCGTTTGCACCAAGATCATCGTTAATCGGCAAATTGCAACTAATTTTGCGAATGCAACGCCACGCGGTTGCCCTCGCAATCGAGGAAGACCGCGAAGTAGCCGATCTCCGGCGTAATATGGGTTTTGGGCGCGACGATCTTGCCGCCGGCAGCCTCGATGCGAGAGAGAATCGTAGCCAGATCCGGGTTGGCGTTAAGATAGACCATGGTGCCGTCGGCGCTGGGTTTGCCATGCTCCCATTTAATCACCGCGCCGCCGACTTTGCCTTCATCCATCGGGAAAAATGCCATGTCGACATCCCCCATCTTGCTGACGTACATTGAGGCGCCAAGGATTGTTTCGTAGAACTTGACGGCGCGCTTGAAGTCGCCGGAGGGAATTTCGAACCAATTAATGGCGTTGCGCTTGGCTTGCTCGGACATGGTATTGCTTTCCTTTCCGCTGAAGAAACGAGTTAAATGGACTAACTTCGTATACGAATACGTTCCCGGCGGGTTGCCGTCAATCACATTTGGCCGGCGACGGCGGACACGGATTCGCGCAACCGGAGGGGCCGGTTTTCGTAATATGAGATCAAGGAGGACTGATGAGTCCGTTTATCTACGCACATGCCGCGCAGCAACGCCGGCGCGAACAAGAGGAGGAATCGATGGTGGGTTACTCCGCAGGCGATCTCGAGGGCTGGGAGTTTAAGATCGTCCGCTCGCATTTCGGGAGATTCTCGAATCAGGAGGTCGTAAGGCGCGTCGTCGCGGAAGAAGCGCAGAACGGTTGGGAGCTGCTCGAAAAATTCGACAATCACCGCATTCGCTTTAAGCGGCGGGTCGACAAGCGCGCTCTGCACTCCGGCGGCAATCTCGATCCTTATCGCACCAATTACGGCGTCAACCCGGTCATCATGCCGATCGTCGCGGCATCGGCCGCAGCGGTACTGGGGCTGATCGTGCTGGTGGCGGATCGCGCCGGCGTGAGCGATCAGGGCCGAATACCGATTATCGCCGTCGGGATGATCGTAATCCTGGCGATCGCGATGGTCGCCATCCGTCTGCGATCGCGCAACTGAGATCGAAAAAGACACTCGCGCGGGTTCTACAGCGCACCGACTTTGGTGAGAGTCAGTCCCGCGGTGCCCCAGAGTTTCTCGGCATAAGCGATGGCCACCAAGCGATTGCCGCGAAGCTCGAAGGTAAGATCATCGAGGATTTCGCCGCTCTTGGAATCGACGAAGCGCACTCGCGCTCGGTCGGCGCGAAGCTCAGTCCAACTTCCCTCTAATTTAATCGGTGGCTCACCGTTGGAGTAGTCAATGACCATCCGGGCTGTGTGCTTTTCGCTGAGTTCAAGCGTGATCTGGCGTTCGGGCGATGCGGCGGCCGGCGATTGTCCGGTATACTTGCCCGCAATTGAAGCTGAATCGCCACAACCAGTAAACGCCACGAGGACAACGGCAAGAAAAAGGAGGAGTTTCATGCGCGGAAATATGCGACTGCGGGATGACCGATCAAGCAGAAAGTGCGCCGACCAAAATGCGAAACCCCGCGATTACCAGTGGTCGCGGGGCTTGCGAAAACTCTGTTTGGTCGCTTAGCGGCGACGACGCGAGAAAAACGCCGAACCCAGCAGACCCGATCCGAACAGAATCAGAGTCGCCGGCTCAGGAACGACCGTCGTGCTCTTAACGCCAATTGTGAAGTCATCGGCGCCATAGTGGTCGTCGGAAATCATCCGGACGTTCGTCAAACCATCGGTGTCAATGACGCCAAAGAACTGGTGGTCGTAGAGTTCGGTATCGAATTGGAGAGTATTTCCATAGGCGCCGTTGACGTAGAAATCCAATGTGGTAGAAGACCAAGTGTTGAACCATCCGCCCACGCCGTACATCGTGTAGGACCCACCGGGTGTCACACCGATCCCGTCGGGAACGCCCCAGTTTTCAAAGACGCCATATGTGCCTGAACGAGTCCAGGCGGAGTTAATTGTCCAGAGCGAATCGCTCAGTGCCGTCCAATTGATCCCCTGGCTGGTGACATTCGGCTCGCCATTCGCCGGCCAATGGGTGTTATCCCAAGCGCTCCCTTCGAAGCCTTCAAAAATATTGGTTGTTGATAGCGAGGCCAGATCGGCCAAGTAAGTGGCTTCGTTCGTGTAGTAAGTTACCGCCGCGGAAGCGCCACTGAGCGCTCCCAGCGCAGCAACAAGCGCCGCGACAAGAACTAAGATTCTAACCGATCTCACTTTAGACTCCTTTATGATTCTTGTGGAACTGCCGCCGATGGTACCCTCCCACCGGAGTAACAACAGTTTTGGGAGCAAAGCCTGTGCCTAAATTAAGTTGCTGTATCTCAACGGCATATCGTTTCGTCGTGGATGTGAGTTTGTCCAGTAAATCGACGGCTACTTAAAGTTTTACTTTAGTAATTTTTGCTATAGCGATATCTATTGGCGGATTAGTGATTTTGCCTTCTTGTCGATAATGTAGACAGATTTTACCGATGTTATGTCTGGTGAAGAACCAATCAAGCCTTGATCCGAGGGCGTCGTAGAACAGGCGAGGAAGGTGCAGAATAATCCAAAATTTTCTTAGCATTGGCGGTTTAAACACGTATATTCTCACAGTCAATGAGTTTCCGCGCTATTCCCTTTCAAGACCAGTTCGCAAAAACTTGCTTCTTGACCAAGAGTAAATCGGAGACCACGCGCAATAGTGCGCAAATAACTGCCGGCGTTCAAGAACCGAAGGTTTGAGAATGTCGGCCAATTCGGAGTATCAAATGAATCTCTTCGTCGGCAACCTGTCTCATCAGGTGACGGAGCAAGAACTGCGGACCGCGTTCGAAGCTTTCGGTCAGGTCAACAAGGCTTCAATCATCACGGACAAGTTCTCGGGCGAGCCGCGCGGCTTTGCATTCGTGGAAATGTCAAATAAGGCGGAAGGAATCGCCGCTATCAACGGCATGAACGGCAAAGAGCTTAACGGCCGTGCCCTTAATGTCAGCGAAGCGCGTCCGCGTGAAGATCGCGGCGGTCGTCCGGGTGGCGGCGGCGGCTTTGGTGGCGGTCGTGGCGGCGGCGGTGGGCGTCGTGACGGCGGTGGCGGCGGTGGCCGTCGGGGCTGGTAAGCTTAAGCACCATTAAGCTTTTTCGCAGCAAGACTGCAAACGAAGAGGTCGGGACTAACGTGGTCCCGACCTTCTTTTTTTGCAATTGGAGCTTCGCTCAGCGGATGAAATACTTTGCGACCCAAGTGCGCATTTTCGGCGAGGCCGGAACGCTCTCCATTGTCATTTCGGCGCGACTCAAAACAATCGGGCCGCCGACGACGTTCACCGGATTGACCTTCGACGATCTTGACATATAAGGCCGCAATTGATGCTTGGCCGCCCACTCTGCCGTATCGTCGAGCAGCTTGCGGCCCTCAACCGTCGCCGACATAGTCTGCACCAAGCGGACGGCCTTTTCGAATCCATCCTCGTTACGGCTGGCCAGGTCCGCGAGTTTCTGGGCGAGCACAATGCGCCGGACGCTATCCGGCACCAATTCCAATTGAATCCCTTCGTGCACCAACGTCATTTCTTCCATCGATCCTCCGATTTATTGCGTTTGGCAGAATTGTCGTAAAAATCGGTCTACGGTTCAAGCTAAAATCGCAGAAGGTTCACGTCGCCAAATCGCGCCACGGATGCACGCGGCCGCCGCCATGACCGCCCTATCGCGATTTCGGCTTTGCTTTCTGCGGCCGCGACGCCTTCTTGAGGCACGCGATCGACTGTTTGATCAACTCCGCCAGCACCGTGGTGTCGATATCCGACAAGCGCTTGATATATAAGCACGATTTTCCGCCTTTCCACTTTCCCAGTCTCTTCATCAGGGCGGGAAAGCGCGCGAAACCAGCCATCAAGTAGATCGTCGTATTGCCCTTTCGCGGCGAAAACCCCACGTACGGACAGTCGCCCTCCCGACCGGAGGCGTAGACGTAATGATAGACCCCGAAGCCGATAATGCTCGAGCCCCACAGGACCGGTTTGGCGCGCGTGACTTTTGTCATTAACGCGGAGAGCGCGGCACAGTCGGCCCGCTGACCGGGGTCCGCTATTTTCTGGATGTATTCGTCAACGTTGACGTCGGTAGGTTTGGTCTTGAGTTCGGCCATAGTCGGATTCCTCTGATTTCTCGCCTCAGTAACTGGTGTCTTTATGTATACGACCCTGAGCCCGGTATTTGTGGACTCGCCGCCCGGCACGGATCGTTTCAACATCGCCGGTAGTCGATGCGTATGTTCCTTGCGGGCGAAGAATTTGCCCGGATTCATTACAGAAATGAATCACGCTGGGACGATTGATGTGGACGTGTGCGAAATGCCGGCAGCGGTTCGTTAACCGAAATCAGTGGCACTCCTGCGGCCAGTTCAGTTTGGCGACATTCCTCGACGGCAAGCCGGACCGAGCAATCGGCTTGCTTGATTACTTCTTGTCCGAGTACAGAAAGATCGGCGACTTTGTGCTACATCCCGTCAAAACCAGAGTCGCCTTGTTGACGAAAATGCGTTTCTGTGCGATTAACAAGCTGGGAGAAGATTTTATCGATGTCCATTTGGTCTTGACAGAGGACCATAGTTCCGAGGCCGGTTTCCGCCGCGTTGAAAATATCGGCAATCGTTTTTACATTCATCACTTGCGCCTCCACCGCAAGAGTGACCTGACGCCGGCCGTTCGAAAATTCATGCGGATGGCTTATCAGGTCGGCGAGCGCGCGCATGTACGCAGGGGATCCGGCGACAGCCGGCGATAGTTTTCGTGAGTCGAAGAGGGCATAGCACGCCGCGAAGCGCCCCTACGCGAGGAGGGGCAATTCGGCCGGCCAACGCTCGACATGCCTCTATGCGATACAGAGGCATGAAATACAATGTCGAGAACAGTCGTTCCCTATTTGCCGGGGCCGACCATTTTATCGGGGCAGACCCATTGATCGAATTGCTCGGCAGTGAGCAAGCCTAATTCGATTGCGGTCTCCTTGAGGGTTTTGCCTTCCTTGTGCGCCTTCTTGGCAATCTTTGCGGCGTTATCGTAACCGAGGTGCGGATTGAGCGCCGTTACCAGCATTAGCGAGCGCTCCATCAAGGCTTTGATGTTGGCCTCGTTGGCACTGATTCCGACGGCGCAATGTTCGTCGAACGATTCGCAAGAGTCGGCCAAGAGTCGAATCGATTGCAGCAAGTTGTAGATAATGACCGGCTTGAAGACATTGAGTTCGAAGTTGCCGGAAGCGCCGCCGACATTGACGGCGACATCGTTGCCGAGCACCTGAGCGCAGACCATAGTCATCGCTTCGGATTGCGTCGGATTGACCTTGCCGGGCATGATTGACGAGCCCGGTTCGTTTTCCGGAATCGAAAGCTCGCCCAGTCCCGAACGCGGCCCGGAAGCCAGCCAGCGAATGTCGTTGGCGATTTTCATCAGCGAACACGCCAATGTCTTGAGCGCGCCCGAGGCGGCGACGCAAGCGTCGTGGGTCGCCAGCGCTTCGAATTTATTCGGCGCGGTGACGAACGGTAGACCGGTGATCTCAGCGATTTTCTTTGCTGAACGGACGGCGAATTCGGGGTGCGTATTCAATCCCGTGCCGACGGCGGTGCCACCGAGTGCGAGTTCATACAGATGCGGGAGCGCCTGGTTGACGCGCACGACGCCGTTGTCGAGCATCTGGACGTAGCCGGAGAACTCCTGCCCCAGCGTGAGCGGTACGGCGTCCATGAGGTGCGTGCGACCGATCTTAATGATGCCGGCGAATTCCCCGGATTTTTTCGCCAGCGTATCCCGGAGCCGTTTCACCACCGGGAGCAATTTGTGATGGATTTGTTCGACGGCGGCGATGTGCATGGCCGTCGGAAAAGTGTCGTTGGACGATTGGGCTTTGTTGACATCGTCGTTGGGATGGATCGGCTTCTTGGAGCCCATAACGCCGCCGGCCATTTCAATCGCGCGGTTAGAAATCACCTCATTGGCATTCATGTTGGTCTGCGTGCCGGAGCCGGTTTGCCAGACAACGAGCGGAAAGTGGTCGTCGAGCTTTCCGGCGATGACTTCGTCAGCAGCCTTGACGATCAGGTCAGCCTTGTCGGCGGGAAGCGTTCCGAGTTCCCGATTGACCAATGCGGCGGCTTTTTTGAGAATGCCGATGGCGCGAATCAGCTCTTTCGGCATGCGCTCGCCACCGATCTTGAAATTCATGAGCGAACGGGCCGTCTGGGCGCCGTAGTAGCGATCGGCCGGTACTTGGACTTCCCCCATCGTATCGGTCTCTATGCGGTGTTGCATGCATCCTCCCGAAAGAAAAAAGACAATCTGAGGCAGATTATAACAGCGCAGCGATTACGAAGAAAGCGAATTGTGCGAAGTCGTATCGCAAGCGGGATTCTTCGCTGCGCTCAGAATGACAGACTCGGCGATGGAGCGCCGCGAGCAACGCCGCAAGGTGCGGAAGGCCTATTTCTGCTCGGCTATCTGCTGCTTGACGTCAATCAGGCGTTGACCGACTTCGTAAGCAATGAACTGCCGGTTCGTATTGAACTTCGGTAGCGTAGCGCTGTAGGCGTTCGCGGCGCCTTCGTTGACGAACAGGTTGTTGGTGCCGCAAGTGCCGCCCTCAAGAAGACGGGCTGTCGGCGGAGATACGGAAACGAGATCGCCGTTTTCGAAAACCACTTCGATGGCCTCCAGAGTCAGCGGATCATCGGTGCGGTAGACGATTCGCCCCTTCGGGTAAACGCTCGCCACGACAAAGAGGGCTTCTTTGGCGCAGCCGACATTGAACGGCTTGCCGCCGTCGACGACAAATTCATGACGGCGAAATCCAAGGTCGAACATCGCGTCGTTGAATTTTTGGCCGAAGGAAAAGCCGAGCTTGTTGTACTCATCCGGAGCGCCGAGGTCGAAGAACATTTCCAGACGGGAAAGGAAACGCAGGCGGTCCGTGATCATCTCCGGGGCAAGACCGGTGCCGGCGGCAACCTGCTCCAGCGTCGGAAATTCCTGATTCTTTTTCTCATGCCAGACCACGTACTCGGCGATCTGTTTCTCCTGATTGGATAATGTGAAGACCCAGGCGCGGTGCCGGGCCAACGAGGCGTGCATCATCAGGCTGTCATTCATTTTCCGGAAGACGCTGATGCGCAGGCTGTCAGTCAACGGGAGATTGATCATAGCCGCCGCCTGGTCGAATGAGGTGAGAACGCCCTTCTTGTTCCACTCGGCAAAGAGCTTCTCAACCAACTGCCGCTCAGCGCCCGTGAATCGCGCCGGAACCGCGACCTCGGCAACGGCTTCCTGTTTCTGCCCGCAGGAAATCATCGTTGGAGCCAAAAGCAGACTGACAATCAGCAACCAGAATATCGATCGAATTGAACCGGACATAGACAACTCCTCGTGTTTTGTCGTAAACGCCCAGCAAGAAACGCAGGAGACGGGTTCGAGGCAAGCGAAAAGCGGCCAAGCAGCGGTTGCAGCCTAACTGCAATGTGTTTCACTTGAGCAGCGTGGGTCGGGCACCCGATTGCGCACCGCAGCTTTTCGTGATCGAAGGAGTAAGGTGTTGGGCAACGGCGGGTTCCGGAGGCTTGAGTATTCGGGCGCGCTGTTCAAAAACTGCGCCGCCGAATGCACGAAGTTTGCGTGACCAAGGATTTGCGAGAGAATTATGACAACCTTGCGGAGGTGCATGTTTATGCAACGACTGCTCAAATTCACGGCGCTGACAATGATGATTCTGGCTATTGCCGGATTCATGGCGCCCAACGCACTTTTGGCCGTAAATAAAATCCGCCTCGACTGCCCCGTCGAGAAACCGACGCCGGGAGATTCGGTCGGCATCAAGGTCTATATCACAAATGATGTGACGATCGGCGGATTTTCACTGGGCTTCAAGTACAACTCGAACGACATCGAGATCACCTCCGTGCAGCAAGGGCCGGTGTTTCCGCCGCCGCCAGCATTCGGAAGTTTCCTCACGCAGTTCAAGCCCGCGGATAACATGGTACTGACGGGCTGGTTGAATTTCACCCCGACGTTTCCGATTCCGGTCAACAGCACCGAAGCGCATTTGATGACGCTGTGGGTCCGCGTTCCGCTGGGAACGCCCGCACAGTGCGTGAGTATCGATTCGACTTTTGTGCCGCCGGCCGGATTTTGGCAGTTGTCGCCCGCAGCGGGCGGCACGATCGAGCCGGAATACGCCGATTGCGGCGCCGCGGATCTGAGTATTGCTGGCGGTTGCGCAGGACCGAGCAATACCGCGCCGATCGTCAGTGACATACCGAATCAGACTATCGCCGAAGGGGCGACATTCGCCGCGATCACGCTCGATAATTTCGTGGCCGACGCTGAAGACGCCGACGCGTCAATTTCGTGGGTCGCAAGCTCAGCGAATCCGAATAGTTTCAGCGTCGCAATCGTCAACCGCGTTGCGACCGTCAGCTACCCCGGCGGCGAATTTGCCGGCAGTGCGACGTTTAGTTTCATTGCGACCGATCCGGGCGGCTTGTCGGATACGGATCAGGCGGTGTTCACTGTGACGGCGGTTAATGATCCGCCGGTGATCGCCGATATTCCCGACCAGACCGTGCCCTATGGCAGTGATTTCGTCACCATCGCGCTCGATAACTACGTCAGCGATCCGGACAACAGTGATAATCAGATGACCTGGACCCACTCCGGAAGTGTCGATCTCATCGTCACGATCGATGTCAACCGCGTGGCGACGATTACCAAGCCATCGCCGACCTGGTTCGGTACAGAAGGCGTGACTTTCAAGGCCACCGATCCCGGATCGTTGTTCGATGAAGAAATCGCCAATTTCACGGTTCAAAGCCCGACGGGCACCATTGTCCTCAGCAAAGACACGCTCTTCTTCAACGGATATCAGAACGGACCGAATCCGGCCGGCAAGCCCGTGATAATCACAAATGGCGGCACGGGCGCTTTGAACTGGACGGCAACCGAAGCGATGACCTGGCTCACCGTGGCGCCGGCCGCCGGTGTGGCGGGCGAGAGTTTCACCGCAAGCGTCGATATTAGCACATTGCCGATCGGCCGGACGACGGCGGATATCACAGTGTCTTCGCCGGAAGCGACCAATTCGCCGAAGACTGTCGTTGTGGTCGTCGATATCGTCGATGACGTCGATATCAAGCTCACCCCGGACGCGTTGACCTTCACGACGCTGGTCAATGAGAATCCAGCGCCGAAATCGGTATTGATCGAAAACGGCAGCCCGTCAGGTATTGAGTTTAACTGGGGCGCGCTCGAAACGACGCCGTGGCTGGGAATCAATCCGTCCAATGGCACTTCGCCGGCCAATATGGAAGTGAGCATCGACGCCAGTGGTCTGCTGCCGGGCACGTACGAAGCGAAGATTATCATCAAGCAGCTTTCCAAGTTGGCGACCGAAGTCAACGACGACCAGGACACGGTGAGCGTGTCGCTGACCGTCGACACGCCGACCGACGTTGACGATATCGGCGGCATTTTGCCGACGGCGTTCACGCTTGATCAGAACTTCCCGAATCCGTTCAATCCGACGACGACGATCGAGTTCGACCTGCCGAAGGCGAGCTATGTGACGTTGAGCGTCTATAACGTTCTCGGCCAAAAAGTCACCGACCTCGTCAACACGACACTCGGCGCCGGTCGCAAGCGCGTCGAGTGGGACGGCACTGACGGCGCCGGTCGCACGGTCGAAAGCGGAGTTTACTTCTACAGGATTTCTGCGGACGGCTTCTCGATGACCCGCAAGATGATGCTTCTCAAGTAGGAGTGCGTTGCAGCCGGCGCCGTTCAAGTGAGAGGGCGGCGTCGGAATAATGAAAACCGCGGCAGGCGTAGCGCCGGCCGCGGTTTCGTTTTGGAGAGAGCCGAGGAACCGACTATTGCTTCTTCTCCAACAGGATCAGGAAGTTTCGCGGCGCCGAGAAATCGTCGAAGGTCTTTTTGAACTCCGAGTATTCGTCCGTGTCAATCTCCTTGTCCGTGAGTCGCACGGAAGCGCTGTAGAAGACCTCGGTGGAGTCGCCGTTCAGCGTGAGCGCAGTTTGCCACTGACCGAAGCCGTTGTCAATCTTCAGCGGATCGGCGACATACACCGCCTTAAAGCCGGCCGGAAGATGCACGACGCCCTGTTTTTTCAGCACCAAGTTGTCCTGAATCATCATGTCGTAATTGCGCATCTGCATCGCCGGCGAGGCTGGGACTTGCGCGAAGCCGAACGGCAGGTCGGGCACGCGGAAGATCATCATCTCGCCCTGAACAATCCCCATCTCCGGCGTTAGGTACTTCTGGCCGACCTCGACCGGTTTGAGGAGGTCGTTCAAATCCGATACGCTGAACTCCCGACTGCTCGATCCTTCACCCATGGCATTCGCCGCCATCTGGAAATATTGCTCGCGCTCTTTCGGTGTGGCCTTCTTGAGGCTCAATCGCGCCATATTGTCGAACAAGCCGGTGAGCATGCAGCCGGCGCTACCCTCGACATCGCCGTTCGATTTTATGAGCATCTCGAATTTACAGTCGGCGAGATTAGTCTCCGGCGGCGTATCCGACACGAGCAGCAATTCGGAAGACTTATCTTTGACGAGCAGGCCGATTGAGCCTTGGGCATCGGCCAAGTGACCAAACGCCTCGGAATCGCCGAACGGATTGATCCACAACGGCGCGTTTCGATATTGCGGCACGTAAACAAACACCGCGTCGAACTGCTTTAAGGTCGGCATATCGGCGGCGAGTATCGCGTCATTGCGATTGACAAAATGCGGAAAGCACTCGATACCGGCCGCGCGCAGCAGCGAAATCAACAACACGGCCTTGTCGCGCCAATCGCCGTATTTGTTGGCCAAAACCACATCCGCGTCGTTCGGCTCGTAGCCGGCGAGTCCCAGGGGCAGGCTGTTTTCGGCGACGTTGCGAATTTCGCTAATCACGTAGAGGCCGATCTTCTCGATTTTATCGTCGGTAGATTTTGCGCCCTTGGTTAGCTCCGCCGACTTGCGGGAAATGTCGCCATCGGTCTTGACGTGGCGGTAAAACTGGTCGCCGACCCAATTGCCGATCTCGTCCCAACTATCCACAGAGGAATAGACCACCCGCGGCGCAATGCGAGTCAAGTTCGGCATGCCCGGTTCTTCGATGATTTGCGTCGAGTTCTCATTGGACCAGACATAAGTTGTCTTGTCGCCGCTTGCGGACGATGTGTAATCAACTCCTTCGTTTTGGAAGACGTGGCGGATTGGAAACTGACTTGGCAGCGTCAGTGACACTTCTTTGTACGCAACCGGGTCGGTGAACTGGTAATTATCGGCGCCACCGAAGAATCGCTCGTCATCGCTGTCCGCGGCCTTGTGATAGGTGCGCAGTTGGAGTTCGATCGTCGCGCCCGGCTGCAGCGCCGGGAAGTTGATCACTTTGTGGCGAATGTTCGAATAGATCGCCGCGTTCGACAAGTCGGCCGGCGTGAGGTCATGGATCGCTTTCGCCTCCACCGCCATCACGGAGCCATCCGCTTTGTGGGTTACTGCCTTCAACACAACTACCGAATCGGTGAGCGCATTGTAACGATGTTTGACATCGCCGAATTTTTCTTTGCCGCGTTCGGCGAGAATCTTGACGACGTAGCGCCAGTCCGTCGTGCCGCTGCCGTCGGCATTGAACTCCGACGCCCGCTGATTGAGGATGATGTATCCCGCGGCCTGCGGGTAGCGCTCGGGGCCGGGCGCCGCAGCGATCATGGCGCCGATCTCATCTTCCGTGAAGGTCTTAGCCGAAGCTATCGCGCAGCCAAGGGAAAGAGCGACCAACAACAGCGCGATTAAGCTGTATTTGAACATTTTCATCCCTCCAATTTGCCCTTAGCTAATTGCCGGCGCCTTCGCGCTTCATGATCAATTCCCCGCGCTCCGACTTCGAGGCCGCTTTCATCACTGCTTTGAACTGCGCGTATTCCTCCGGCGACATCTTCGTCTGATTGATCATGAATTCTTTCTTGTAGGTCACCTGCGTAGCGCCGCTTTCGAGTTCCTGAGACTGTGAACTGACGTAAGTCATTTTGTAATCCACTGGACCTTTGCTGATGGCGACCGGGTCGGGCATTGAACGCAGCTTCATGCCGGGGGGAAGCGTTATCGTTTCTTCCTCTTCGGCGCCGAAAGTAAATCCCAGCTCAAACGGGTACTTGCGCTCCGGCAGCGAAGCGGCGCCCAGAAGGAACTTGGAGACCAGCTCGAACGCGCCCATCGAAACCGGGCTCTTCATCAGGACGAACTCCCCGGCGTTGGTCGGATAGTTGTCGACGCGATAGGAGAATTTGATCGTGAACGGGAGAGTCATGTCTTCGGTTTCCGAGTGCTCGAATCCGGTGAGGCGCGTGCCCGGATAAACCTGCTGCAACACGTAGTTCCAAATCATGGACATCTGCGCCGTCGGAATCGACTGTGCCCATTGGCGCAGAGCGAGGTCGTAGATTCCGTCGGTAACGATGGAGACTTCGGAGGTGAACGTGCCGTTCTCGCTGAGAATCGACTGGGCGCGAACCTTACCGAGGTTCTCTTTCGCCGGCGTCAACGGCGTGTCGGCGAGGGTTTTGCCCTGCGGCGTGCAAACCAGCACCTGCTGGTTGCTCTCAATAGCCGGAAGCCAATCGACAGAATTGTCAACTGTGGGGTCGGCGTAGGTATAGCCGCCATCGTCATTCTTGATCGCAACGATTGCGTGATTAAAGCCGACGTACGGAATACCGTACTCGACTTCGGCTCCCATATTGGTGAGCACAACTTCTGATTCGATGTTTGCCTCGCGCAGCATCGCGACCATCAGAGTGGCGATATCGCGACAAACGCCGTATTTGGTTTCGAAGGTCTCGGTGGCCGGCTTCGGCTCAAGACCTTTCTTCTTGCCGGTGCCCAGCCCCATGTAACGGATCTTCTGAGCGGCGTAGTGATAAATGGCGTTGATCTTGTCTTCCTTGGAAAATTTGTCGTTGGTCAGCGCGGCGACTTCGGCGCGCAAGGCGTCGTTCATCGTCATTTGCTTGCCGGCCATGTCATTCCACCACTTGGAGATTGTCTCCCAGGAATCGATGGTCGAAAAGACAACAGTCGGGGCAACTTCGATGAGCGGCGGCATGGCCGGCTCGCTGACGATACGGGGCATATCTTCGACCGACCAGGTGTGCCTGACTTTGTCGCCGGCTTGCTTTTTGGCGTACTTCACCTCGCCGTTGCGCACGACATGGCGCAGATTCATCGATTGCGGGATGATGACATTCGTCTCCTTGTGGATAATCGGGTCAAAGGCCTGAAACACGTCCAAACCGTCGAACTGACCATCCATGAACGCGTGGAAGAGATGGTCTTCATAGACCAATTCAATGCAATCGCCAACTTCAAGATTCTTGAATGGCACCACGCGCTCGAGCGCGTCGCTCTCGTAGATGTTCATCGCCTCGGTCGTCGCCGATGAGATGTCCTTCATCTGGTCACGCGGCACGTCAACAATCTCACCATCCTGCTTGATTACCCGGGCGGTGACGACGATGACGCTGTCGTAAGTCTTGTAGAACGGAACTTTGATTTCGCCGTAATCGTCGAAACCCTTGTCGGTCAGGATCTTCGCCAACAGGTGCACGCGATTGACGTAAGTGCCGTTTTCATTGACGTCGTAGTTGGATTGCGCACGAATCACGAGCGCGTTAGCCTCGGGATATTCCTTGAGACCGCCGGCGCGCTTGATCAGTTCGGCGGTTTCTTTGTCCGGCGCCGCCGCAGCGACTTGCGCCAAAGCGACTACCAGCAGCACTGCAGCGCAAGACAATAGTCGAGCCTTTCCCAATTTCATGGGTTGTCTCCTTACCGTATCTGGGGTACTATTGAATTTCATTTCCTCAGAGTGGATCGCCACTCGCTTGAATATACTGGTTTTATTATCGATTAGTTACAACGATCACGAAGCCGGTGGCGTCTGCTTAAGATCCACTAACGTCGCGCCCCAAGACGAGCGCAGATCGGGGTCGAGCCGAAAGGTGGCGACGCGTTCGTCCCGCCGGAGCAGAGCGTGCACTGTTTCGCGTAAGCTTCCGGTACCTTTGCCGTGAATGATCCGCAATTGAAAAACGTGCCGATCGAGGCATGCGGCGATGTACGCCGGGATAAGTTCCTTGACGTCACGAGGCGAGAAGGTGTGCAGGTCAAGCACGCCGTCGATCGGATACTCGACGGGGGCATCAGGATCATTGTCCATGTTGCCAAGGTATGTCGAGATTTGCGGTTGTTCAATGGCTTTCGCGAGCTATATTGAAGTACGAGCTTGATTTCGACCAATTCTGCCGATACTGATGCAGAGGCCGAATCCGTTGTCCTTAACTCTTGCAACATGGGTACCAAATGAACCGCTTCAGTGTGCTTTTGATCGTACTTGCGCTCTGCGGCACACGCGCCGATGGGGCCGATTCCGCCTCATACAAGCGCGGCCGATCCGCCGGGGCGACTGCGCCGTCAGTGGTTTCCGCCGAGCAAATCAACGCCGTTCCGCATCCCATCTCCGAGAATAAGCCTAAGCGCAAAGTTCACAAGAATCCAATACCCAAGCCCGATTGGACGAAAGGGATCGAGAGCTTCGATCCGGCCAATCCACGACATATCTTGGATCGCAACGGCGACAAGGGCGCACGGGATGCATCCGGGTACGCGCCGTGCAAGTCTTTCGTCGGGATTAACAGCACCGGTTGGGACCCGCCTGATCCGAGCGTGGCCGCCGGGCCGAATCATGTCGTCGAAGTCGTTAATAGTTCGATTGCGGTTTTCGACAAAAACAGCGGCGCCAAACTGCTGCAGACGACGGCCGGATTCTGGTTTGCCTCGACTTCCCCGCCGCCGGCTTCGGGGTTCATCTTTGACCCGAAAGTGGTGTTCGATCCGGTCGCGCAGCGATTCATCATCCTGTACCTCTGCACCGACGACGTGTCGCAGGCGTCATTCCTGGTGTCGGTATCGCAGACGGCGAATGCCATGGGTAGCTGGTACAATTACAATTTCGACGCAACCGTCAACGGTGATGAGCCGGCGAACATCTGGCCGGACTATCCGGGACTGGGTTTTGATTACGATGAGGCCGTTTATCTGACTTCCAATATGTGGACGTTCCCCGGCGACTACCTTTACGCCAAAGTTCGCATCCTGCCCAAAGCGCAGTTATATTCCGGCGCGGCGGTTGCGTTCACCGATTTTTGGGATCTCCGCTACAACAATTTCTCGGTTGCATTCACCGTCAAACCGGCGGTGACTTTGAGTGACGCCGATGGCGAATTTCTATTGAGCAACATCTGGTACGGCTCAAGCTCTACAACTTACTGGAAGATAACCGATCCGGTGGGCACGCCGTCGCTTGAGCTGCGACCGCAAGTCAACGTTGCCAACTATCCTTCTCCGCCCAACGCCCGCCAACTGGGCGGCAACAACGTTGGGCTGCTGGGATCGATGACGCAGGATGTGTTTTACCGCAACGGAAAAGTCTATACGGCGTTTGACCAGGCCTTCGATTGGGGGTCGGGTACGGTTGCCGCCATTAGGTTGTTCGGTATCGACACCGTGACCTCGACTGCAAGTATCGACTTTGTTTTCGGCGCTGATAAGAAGGATTACTACTTCCCTAATATCTACGTCGATCCGTCGGACCGAATCTTTCTCGGTTACAACCGATCGGCCGCCGATGAATACATCGGCGTGTGGTGCGCCGAAGAAGTAGCTCCCGGAGCCGGCAGCCGGGTCATCAAGGCCGGTGAAGGCCCGCGCGGCGGCGGTTCGCCCGTGCGCTGGGGAGATTACTCGGGCATTGCCGGTGACCCGGACGATCCGAACAATGTCTGGATTTGCCACGAATTTAATACAAGTTCGACGAGCGTGTGGCGCACATGGATCGGCCGTGTGCCGGCGAAAGTCGTAGCTCCGAACTTGACGTCTCCGATCAACGATGAGCGCGCCCGAGTTCCGGTTACGCTGACTTGGGATCTTGCGGATCCGGCCGCGACGTACATCCTGCAGGTCGATGAAGACTCATTGTTCGCGTCGCCGTTGATTGACACGACCGTCAACGCCAACAATCTGAGCGCAGGCAATTTCACCGGAGAGACGCGGTACTTCTGGCGCGCTCGCGGCGTCTCCGGCTGTCCCGACAATCAATGGTCGGTAACGCAGTCATTCGTGGCCTGCACGTTTGTTCCCGGGGACGCTGATGCTTCCGGCGCGGTTTCCATTGCCGACGCCGTGTATCTGCTGAATTTCATCTTTGCGAGTGGCGCGCCGCCGAATCCGACGATGCGCGGGGATGCGAATTGTGATATCGGATTGTCCATCGCCGATGTGGTGTATCTGATCAATTATGTTTTTTCCGGTGGACCGGCTCCCTGCGACCCGTGCTGAGCGAAGATTTCAGGGAGTGAAATACAAACGGCGTCAGGAATCGCTCCTGACGCCGTCTTGCTTGGCCGCAGTTGCTGAGTGAAATTGTCTATGATGTCTTCGTTTCGCGCTTTGACTCGCTCTGGACATTCCAGGGCACAGTGAGAAATCCGAGCACCAATCGTTCGCGCGGCGGAAGATCGAAAAATTTGAGGCCGACCTCGGCAAATCCGTCGCCGTTACGAATGCCGACCCAACAACATTCCGCGGGGAGAATCAGGTCTGAAACCTGGACGATCGGCTCGGGGAGCACAACGTGGGTGCGACACTTCTCGCCAACTTCGAAGTCTTCCTTGCTGAAGATGCGGCAGCCGTGGACATTCAGATCGAGGATTGTTCCGAGCGGTTCGCCGGTGACTTCGTCGATTAGCTGCAATCCCATCTCGGGAATCTTTCGTTCGGCGCGGCGACGATCGATCATAGCGGCATCACCGGGCGAGATTTGGCGTTTCGAAACATATATGAGAGTTGTCGACAAGAATGGATGCTGACTTGAGCGGTAGCTTGGGACGAACAATTAAAGCACTTTCTCGCAGGTGTATTTGAGGCCGTCGTACTTGAGGCGGGCGATCTTGCAGTCGAGGTCGTGATCGATGGCGATCAGCCACTTCCCTTCAAAAGCTCGCGGCAGCGTTTCGCGTTTGCAGCGCTGGGTATCGATCGGATAGAGATCGGTGGCGGAGACGTAGGGGACTTTCAGGTGGTGGCAGGTTGGAAAATTGTCGGCGTAGTAGATGAGTTTCTGCCCTCGCGATTCGATTTCAACTCCGAGCTGTCCACGCGTATGGCCGCCGATACGGCGCAAGCCGAAGCCCGGGGCAATTTCGGTGTGGTCTTCGGTCATGAGCTTCAAGCGACCGGCGTCGCCTAACGCCTTGAGCCGCTCCGGAAAGTAGACGCCGGAAGTGCGTTCATCGGGATGATTGGCATCCTCCCATTCCCATTCATGGACATAATGCGCTGCGTTTGGGAAGACCAGCCTGGCGCCAAAGGCGCCGCGGCGAAACGCGCCGCCGGCGTGATCCCAATGCAGATGAGTGAGGACGACGGTGTCGACCTGTGCCGGGTCGATTCCCAACGCAGCCAGGCCGGAGATCAGTCGCGAGGGCTGCAAGGCGCCGTAGAGTTTCTGCTGACGCTCTTCGAGGAAATCGCCGAGGCCGGCATCGAAGATGATAGTGCGGCCGTGACCGCGCGCAACGAAGACATTGACATCGAACGGAATCAGGTTGTTTTCATCGGCGGTCTGGAGTTTGCTCCAGATCGATTTGGGAATGATGCCGAAAACCGAGCCGGCATCGAGGAAGATGCGGTTATCGACGATGCAGTCGATAGTGTAGTCGCCGAGGGAGAGCATGGTCGTCAGTCGCTCACAAATGAGATGGGGCACGGATTCCGTGCCCCACACAAACCTGCAATCAGATTGAGTTACGCGCGGAGCAGATTGCCGGCGATCACGAGGCGCTGGACTTCCGAAGTGCCTTCGTAGATTTCGCAGACGCGCTGGTCGCGATACAGCTTCTCGATCACCGAGAATTCGCCGATATAGCCGTAGCCGCCGTGGATCTGCATCGCCTTCTGGACGCAGAAATTGGCGGCCTCGGAGGCGTACAGCTTCGCCATTGCGGCATCCACCGAGAATTTCTCGCCCTTGTCCTGCAACTGGGCGGCTTTGTATGTTAACAGGCGTGCGGCTTCGACCTTGACGCCCATGTCAGCAATCATCCACTGAATCGCCTGCAGTTTGGCGATAGGCGCGCCAAAGGCGATGCGCTGCTTGGCGTACTTGATCGATTCATCCAGCGCGCGCTGCGCGATGCCGGTCGACTGGGCGGCGATACCAATGCGGGCGCCGTCGAGTGTCATCATCGCGTAGCGAAAGCCTTTGCCGGCCTCGCCGAGCAAATTCGAACGCGGCACTTTGACATTGTTGTACCACAGACGGCCAGTGGTGGCGTATTTCATGCCCATTTTATGATTGAGCATCTCTTTGCGCAGACCAGGTGCGTCGCCGGGAACGACAATGGCCGATACTTTGTCGCGGTCGCCGTCGCCGACGATCTTGCAGAAGGTCACTGCAAGGCTGCAGACATCGCCGTGCATGATGAATATTTTCTCGCCGTTGATAACAAAGTGGTCGCCATCAATCGTGGCGGTTGTGCTTTGATTGGCAGCATCGGAGCCGGCATTGGGTTCGGTAAGGGCAAAGGCCGGAATCGTCTTGCCGGCGGCGGCATCGGGGATGTATTTCTTCTTCTGCTCGTCACTGCCGTGGCGAATGATCGGATCACAGGCCAGCTGACCGACCGCCGCGAGCAAAGATGACGGCGGATCCCACCAGGAGATTTCTTCCATCATGGTGGCGTATTCGAGGCCGCTCTTGCCGCCGCCGCCGTACTGTTTGGGCATATTGAAGCCGCACAGGCCTTTCGAGCCGATAAACTTGTAGATGTCGTGCGCGAAGCCGTCGGGCTTACGGTCCCATTCGCGTCCCATTTTTTCGATGGTTGGGCCGATTTCCTTGAACAGGTCGCGAACCGCCTGCTGCGACTCGTGGACGTTGTATGTCATAGTTTCTCCCTGAGCATAAAAGCATTACACATCCGATTGCGGCCAATTAACGGATTGAGGTGTCTAAAATCAAGGGGATGTTGGGGGGAATAGTCTGCCATGGCACCGTAGGGCGATCCGGCAGCATAAAGAGGCCTTACTCATCGTTCGAGCATATCAGTTAGAATGTCTCCCACAACGACCTTGACTGAATCCTGAGGACTCAATATCCTATTATGGATATGATTATAGCAATATACGGGAGTAACTCTGAGGGGTCTGAAAGTGACAATTTCTCAACTGCAGTATAACACATTGTGCACGGCATGCTTCACTACGACAATGTCGATTCTTAACGACGCAGTCATTGACACGGTTCCCTCTAATCCGGCAGATCCACTCGGCGAAAAGGGATTCTTCCTGAGCGATCCGACAATTTGGTTACCGATATTATCGGCTGTTTTCTTGGCAATCGTTGGTTGGAGCCTTAAGGTCTTTGTCTGGGACAAATTCGTCAAGAGTCGCCGCCTCAAGCTCGAATTGCGAAGTTGCCTCGCTTCAAAATTCGAACCTGCGAGTATTGTAAGGAACTATGATGCGCGAGGCGTCATCAGGTACCTTGCAATCGCTGCTGACAAGAAAATCAAAGAATCATTCGGAAGAGGAGAGAGTATTGCAATAATCGGGGAGAAGGGGATCGGCAAGAGTCACACCGTTGCCAACCTAATTGCATCAACCGGAAACTGGAATGTCATCAGGCCAAGGCTCTCACTTCTCAGTCACTACAACGAGTTGAGCTTACGAAAGCGGCGACACCTCCTACTTTTGGACGATCTCGAAGCCTACCTTGCTGATTCTGACGGACCAAGATTGAGTGGCATGATTGAATGGGTAATGGACCGCAGCAAGCAGTTCCGGCTGATAATTACCTGCCGCGATGAGAACTCGCTGGATAGGCTTCAGGCTGCAGTCGCTCCCAGAGTAGTAATTCAACTTCAGAAGTGGTCGAGCACAATGGGGGCGGAACTGCGAAAACTGACAGGCGTCGAAAGCTCTGACTTTGATGGCACGCCGCTATCATGTAAAGCACCGCCGCGAATCAAGAGACAGGATTATGACAAGTTAGAGCCCGTGGCACAATCAGTCCTCAAGGCTCTGGCGCTTCTGCAACAATACGGGGTTGCAACGGCATCACCATCAGCACTAAGAGCAATATTCACATCGCAAGTATTTGCAGGAGCAGACCATCAGTTTCAGTCGGCGTTGCAGGCAGTCCGTTGCGCCGAATTCCTCTACCCTTCTGTGCGCGACATCGTGGCGTATGACAGCAAGCTGAGTGATATGGTTGGCAATCAGAAAAAGAATGTCTCTCTCGAAGCCATCCAAGAAATTCTTCTGAATGCTGCAGCGGAGGAGGAGTTGGATCAAGTTGGTAAGTACTGCTTAGATCGGCACGAAGTGCGGAACGCTAAAGAGACTTATTCTCTGATGCTGCGCAACGATATTCGGTGTGAGCTAGCCCATTATAGACTTGGCCGAATTGCAGAACGTGAAGAGCAATGGAAGTCCGCTGCCGAGCATCTGGAAGCAGCCGCAAGACTCAAACCAAATTGGGCCTCGCCTCTTTTTCGATTGCGAGTCGTGTACAGGAAGACCGGTCAATTGGGACTCGCCGATGATGCTGATAAGCGACTACGAAAGACCACTAAACGCCATGACTTCTCATTCTGGCCCGATTACCAGGAACTCCGCCAATCGAAGAAGTGGGAGGCTGCGCTCGAGCTTCTTGATGATGTCCTGCGCGACAATGTTGCTACATGGGAAGTACACTTTCTGCGAGGAGGGGTCCTGACCGATTTGGGCCGCAACGAAGAAGCGATCTTGGCTTTTAACAAAGCAATCGCAATAAACGAGAAGAAGTCTGACGCATACTTTGGGTTGGCGCGTCCTCTGAGGAATATGAAGCGAAGTGAGGAAGCAGAGACCGCTCTTCGGAAGGCGATGAGTCTAAATCCCGAAGTCCGCGAGATGTATAGTCAACTCGCGCAATTGCTTTCTGAAAGGGGGCTACAGGAAGAGGCCGAAGAACAGCTAAATGTCGCGGTTGAGAAGTGGCCGAACGATGCCGAGCTTTGGTCGTTTCTTGGAGAGCTTCTCGCCGAAAGAGGTCGATGGAGTCAGATGGCGCATGCGTGTCGGAAGGCCGTGGAGTTACGACCACAATACCCAGAAGCTCACGTAGGACTCGCATTTGCACTTCGTGAGAGTGGTGAGATTGAGGGCGCCATTGCGGAAAACCAAAAGGCAATCGAATTGGGTGAGCGAAGCGCAGCTCCACATTACGGGCTGGGTCGATGTCTTTGTATGATTGATCGGTATGCCGATGCTTTAGCTGCATTTGACAAGGCATTGGAAATTGACGGGGGACATTCTGCAGCTCACTACTATCGCGGTCGTGCGCTCATCGAATTAGAGATGTTCGAGGATGCACGGAGAGCATTGTCCAACGCTGAGGAGTTCGGCTTCAACCCGGGCGAATTAAGACATGGCAAGCGCTTGCTGACAGAGAGGCAAGCGCTTCGAAATGACGCCTAAAATTGCGTAGTCTGTCGATTTCGCAATTGCGACTGCTCAGTATCAAATGATCTTCTCAGCTTTGCGGCGTTTGGCGACGGCGTCTTTGACGTAGGCGACGATGTCGACAGTCGATGTGCCGGGCTGGAAGAGCCGGTCGACGCCATGCTTCTGGAGCTCGAGGACTTCTTCATCGGACATGATGCCGCCGCCGAAGAGAATAATGTCGCCGCACTTGCGGTCGACCATCGCCTTCTGGATCAGTGGGAACAATGTCATGTGTGCGCCGGAGAGAATCGAAACGCCGACAGCGTCGACATCCTCCTGCAGAGCGGCCTCGGCAATCATTTCCGGAGTTTGACGCAGGCCGGTATAGATGACCTCGAAACCGGCGTCGCGCATAGCGGCGGCGATGACTTTAATGCCTCGGTCGTGACCGTCGAGACCGGCCTTGGCGAGCAGAACGCGAATTTTGTCGGACATATCAGATATCCCTCATAGAGTCAATTCTCTCGTTTCACGACTGGCTGAACCCACAGCAAGCGGACTACCGAAATCGTTCCGTGATTGTCATTCTGAGCGTAGCGAAGAATCTGTTTGCCCTTACGGCACAACAACAACAGACCCTTCGCCTGCGTAGCGGCTCAGGGTGACAGTCCAAAGGGCCTTTTCAATACGCCCAAGTTGTAGGCGACCGTTTCGCTACCCCGACACGGTCATCAACGCACTAAATAATCGGCGGCTCGACGTAGTCGCCGTAGACGTCTTTCATGGCATCGCACATCTCGCCGACAGTACAGTAAGCGCGCGCGCAGTCGATCAGGAACGGCATCTTGTTTTTCTTGTCGCGCGCCGCTTGACGCAAAGCATCGAGCGTTGCTTTCACCTTCGCCGCCGAGCGAATGGACTTGGCTTTGGCCAGCGAGTCGCGCTGGATGCGATCCACAGACTCGTCGATCTTGAGGATCGGAATCTCGATCTTCTCGTTCTCCAGCACATACTCATTAACACCGACGATAATGCGTTCCTTGACGTCGATTTCCTGCTGATAGATGTACGCGGCGCGCGCCAACTCGCGCTGCAGGTAGCCTTCCTCGATGGCCGGCATCACGCCGCCGCGACGATCGATCTCCTGAAAATAGGTCTCGGCTTCCTCTTCCATGCGGTTGGTCAGGGCCTCGACGAAGTACGAACCGCCCAAGGGATCGATCGTATTGATGACACCGGTCTCGAACGCGATCACTTGCTGCGTCCGCAGCGCGAGCAGCGCTGCTTTCTCGGAGGGCAGCGCCAGTGTCTCGTCCATTGAATTGGTATGCAGCGACTGCGTGCCGCCCATCACTGCAGAGAGCGCTTCGAGCGCAGTGCGCACAAGGTTAAGCTCCGGCTGCTGGGCGTTCAGCGAACAACCGGCAGTTTGCGTGTGGAAACGCAGCATCCACGAACGCGGATTCTTGGCGCCGTATTTGTAGCGCATGCGCTTGGCGTAAATGCGGCGCGCGGCGCGATACTTGGCGATTTCCTCGAAAAAGTCCATGTGCGCATTGAAAAAGAACGACAGGCGCGGCGCGAAGTCGTCGACATCCAAGCCACGCTCGATGGACTTTTCGATGTAGGTGAAGCCATCGGCAAGGGTGAAGGCCAGCTCTTGCGCGGCGGTCGCGCCGGCTTCGCGGATGTGGTAGCCGGAGATTGAAATCGTGTTCCAGAGCGGCATGTGTTTGGCGCCGAACTCAATGGTGTCGACGACCAATTGCACCGACGGTTCCGGCGGATAGATCCACTCCTTCTGCGCGATGTACTCTTTTAGGATATCATTCTGCAGCGTTCCGGAGAGCTTGTCCATAGCGACGCCTTGCTTCTCGGCGACGACGATGTACATGGCGAGGATCACCGCCGCCGGGGCGTTGATGGTCATCGAAGTCGAAATTTTGCCGAGGTCGATGCCCTTGAAGAGAATCTCCATATCGAGAAGGGTGTCAATCGCGACGCCGCATTTCCCTACTTCTCCGACGGAGAACGGATGATCGGAGTCGTAGCCCATCAATGTCGGCAAGTCGAAGGCGACGGAAAGGCCGTGTTGTCCCTGGCTGAGCAGATAGTGATAGCGCTGGTTGGTCTGTTCGGGGGTGCCGAAGCCGGAAAACTGGCGCATCGTCCAGGGTTTGCCGCGATACATGGAAGCGTGCACGCCGCGCGTGTACGGAAATTCGCCGGGGAAATTGATGTCGCGGAAATAGTCGATGTCGCTCACCTCAGCCGGGGTGTAGAGCGGCTCAAGCGGCGCGGAAGACACGGTCACGTATTTTTTGCTTTTGTCGGTGGCGCGTTCGGCTTTGCCCTGCCACTCGCGATAGGCGGCGGCAAGGGCCGCGGCGAACTGCTGATCGGTCAGCGGTTCTTTTTTGACATCAGCCATTGACTAATCTCCCGAGAAAATAGTGTTCGTAAATCTCATCGGCGGCGCTGTAGGGATCGGTCTCGCCGGAAATGAGGCGGCTGGAGATGCGCTCGAATTGCCCATCAAGATCGATCATGCGATCGAGGTCTTTGACGATACGGTCGCGCACCGTCGACAGAATCTCGCTCTTGAGCTGCCGTTTGCGGCGCCGGGCGAGATCGCCGCTGCCGGTAATATGCTCGCGATGGCGCGTCATCTCCGCCGCCAACTTATCTACACCGTCGCCGTTGACGGCGTTTGTGCCAATTGCCGGGAACTCGCCGGCGTCGGCAGTGAGCTTTTCATGGATCATGTTGTTGAGATAACTGAGCAGCCGGTCGGCGCCGGGACGGTCAATCTTGTTGACGCAGAAGATGTCCGCGATTTCCATCAGGCCGGCCTTCATCGTCTGGATCATGTCACCCGACTCCGGCACGAGGATGACGACAACCGTATCGACGGCTTCGATGATGTCGAGTTCGATCTGACCAATGCCGACGGTCTCGACGATTATCAAGTCCATGCCGAAGGCATCGAAGACGGTGATTACGTCGCGGGTCGCGGCCGCGAGTCCGCCGGACTGGCCCCGCGAGGCCATGCTGCGAATGTAGATGCGTTCCTTGTCAGCGAGATGCTGCATTCGCACGCGATCGCCGAGAAGCGCACCGCCGGTGAAGGGCGAAGACGGATCGACGGCGATGACTCCGACCTTTTGGCCTTGCGCTGCCAGTCGACCAACGAGGGCGTCGACGAGCGTCGATTTCCCCGCTCCCGGCGGGCCGGTAATGCCCACGCGATAGGCCTTGCGGTCGAGCCGCGAAAGCTGCGCAAGAACCTGGCGGTAGTTCTCGCGCCGATTTTCGATGTAAGAAATGACTTTGGAGAGAGCGCGCCGGTCGCCTGAGCGGAAGTCATCGAGCACGGCCATGCGGTTAGCTCCAGCGGATGTCCTTCACGCGCAATTGGATCTTCGTCACGCCGTTGTGGAAGTTTTTTTCGATGACATAGGCCATGTCAAAATCGACGCCGTGAAGCGAGAGCTGCTCGACGAAATCGCCGAAGCCAAAACCGATCACATCGAAGATCTTTTTGCCCTGCCGGACGCGCATGCGCAGATGATTCTTGCCAACGACCTGCGGCGAGCCGACGATTTCGAGATTGCGGGTGATAAACACCGGCTTCATGTTCTCCGGACCAAACGGCGCGAAGCGCTCGAGATGATCGACAAGGTCGAAGTCGATTTCGTCAAGCTCCAGTTCGGCATCGATATGCAGCTTGCGAATCAGATCATCGGGACTGAGTTGCTCGGACGCGACCTTCTTGAATCGGCGGATGAACTCCTGAATTTTGTCCGGGGCAATCGACATCCCGGCGGCGTATTTGTGGCCGCCGTAGCGCAAGAGCAGGTCTTCGCAACTGCGGAGAGCTTCATAAAGATGGAATCCGGGGATGGAACGACCGGAGCCTTTGCCTTCGCCGTTGTCGATCGCGATGAGAACCGTCGGGAGATAGTACTTCTCGACCAAGCGTGAAGCGACGATTCCGATCACACCTTGATGCCAACCTTCGGAGTGGATCACGATCGCTTTGTCGCTGTCCGGATCGACGGTCTTCTCAATCTGACCGAGCGCTTCTTCGAGGGTGCTTTCATCAATCGACTTGCGGCGGCGATTCTCGACCTCGAGGAACTTGGCGATGCTGGATGCCGTGCCCATATCCTTCGTCGTGAGCAGCTTGATTGCCTTTTCGGCGCCGCCGAGCCGGCCGACGGCGTTGATGCGCGGCGCGATAATGAACACGATCTGGCTGGTGGAGATTTCCTTCCCCATCAGGTCGCACTCGAAAACCAGCGACTTGAGGCCGGGCTTGGAGGAACGCATGATCTGATTGATGCCGAAATACGTGAGGATTCGGTTTTCGTTCACGAGCGGAACGACATCGGCGGAGGTACCCAGCGCGACCAGATCGAGGTGTTCATAGATTTCGAGCGGATCCTGTCCCAGCTTGGCGTAAAGTCCCTGAGCGAATTTGAATGCGACCCCGACACCGGCCAGCTCCCGGCCGATGGCGTGCGGATCCGGCGCGAGCTTGGGGTTGACCACGGCAGCAGCGTTGGGAATCGTATCGCCCGGTTCATGATGATCGGTCAGCACACAGTCGATGAATTTTTCTTTGGCGTATTCGACTTCGCGCACCGCAGTGATACCGGTATCGACCGAAATAATCAGCGATGCGCCCTTGCGCTCGGCTTCGATAATGCCGTCCTCGGAAAGTCCGTAGCCTTCGACCAGCCGATTCGGCAAGTAGTAGTGCACGTTGGCGCCGAGCTTATTGAGCACGAGAAACATCAGCGCCGAGGCGGTGATCCCGTCGACGTCATAGTCGCCGTAGATCATGATCGTCTCGTTCTCCTGCAGTGCCTGCACGGTGCGGTCGACTCCGGCTTCCATACCCGGAATCTTGAATGGATCGACGAGGTCATCCATGTTAGGATTAATGAACTTATCAATGTGAACGGGGTCGGTTATGCCGCGATTGACAAGGATCTTGATGACGAGCGTGGGCAGGTTGAGTTGGCGGGCGAGCTCATCCACTTGCCGGAAATCCGGGTCCGGCGCTACCACCCAGCGCATTTTGACGCGGTTTTTCAAGAGCAATCGAATCCTCGAACTTAGACGTTAGTAGATTTCGGAGCCGGCCGTAAGCCGAGTTCTGTTCTTTCCCGCAGTGCGGGACGAGCAGTCATTCCTCTTGGGCCGCGTTCGCACGCGGCCTCCAGCGACCTACCCGGGAGTGATAGCGAGTCTGAGCGGCTCTTCTCCCCTATTTGGTCTTGCGTCGGATAGGGTTTGCCGGGCGGAGAATTGCTTCCCGCGCCGGTGGTCTCTTACACCACCATTTCACCCTTACCCCGCAATTGCTTGCGGGGCGGTATCTTTCTGTTGCACTATCCGTCGGATTGCTCCGCCCTCCGGTTAGGAGGTATCCAACTCAGCGACGCTCGGACTTTCCTCATCCCGCTCGAAAACGGGATGCGACTGCTGCACCGACTCCGAAATCTATGAACAGCAACTATCTTCAATACATGGTGCGGTAATTAGGGGCTTCCTTCATGATCGTTACGTCATGAGGATGACTCTCCCGCAAACCCGCCATGGTCACTCGCACCAGCTTGGTCTTGGTGCGCAATGCTTCGATATCTCTGGCTCCGCCCAATCCCATGCCCGAGCGAATGCCGCCGACCAATTGAAATACGAGGTCGGCGAGTTTTCCTTTGTAGGGAACTCGGCCTTCGATTCCCTCGGGAACGAGCTTGGTCATATCCGCTTGATCCTCTTGGAAATAGCGGTCTTTGGCGCCGTCTCTCATGGCGCCGATCGAGCCCATACCACGATACACTTTGAAGCTCCTGCCTTCAAGCAAAATCGTCTCACCCGGAGACTCTTGCGTGCCGGCAAGCAGTGAGCCGACCATGACCGAATGAGCGCCTGCAGCGATTGCTTTAACGATATCGCCGGAGTAGCGTACGCCGCCGTCGGCGATAATCGGAACTTTGCCGGAGTCTGCGGCCTTAAGCGCCTCCATGATGGCTGTCACCTGCGGCACACCGCCGCCAGTTACGACGCGAGTCGTGCAAATCGCACCGGGTCCGATACCGACCTTGATGGCGTCGGCGCCGGCGTCGATGAGCGCCTGCGCGCCATCGCGTGTGGCGACGTTACCGGCGATGAGATCGGTATCCGGGAATCTCGATTTAAGCTGCTTGGCCGATTCGACCACCTTACGACTGTGGCCGTGCGAACTGTCGAGACAAAGGACGTCAACGCCGGCTTCAACGGCGGCCTCGGCCCGGGCGATCATGTCGGAGCCTACGCCAATCGCGGCGCCAACGCGAAGCCGACCATTCGAATCTTTACAGGCGTTGGGGTATTGCAGGCGCTTCATGATGTCCTTAAAAGTGATCATGCCCTTCAGGTTCATACTCTCGTCGACAATCGGCAGTTTTTCGATGCGATGCTGGTGCAGGATTTCTTTGGCCTGCTCCGGAGTGGTGCCTTCGGGGACCGTGATCAGTTTTTCTTTGGTCATGACGGCGCTGACTTTGGTATCGGACGACGGGTGAAATCGGAGGTCGCGATTGGTCAGGATGCCAACCAGTCTGCCACCCTGGACAATGGGAATTCCGGAAATTGAATAGCGCTCCATGACCAAAAGGGCGTCGCCGACCGTTTGGTCGGGTTTAAGTGTGATCGGATTGACGATCATGCCGGCTTCCGAGCGCTTGACCTTGTCGATCTCTTCCGCTTGACGCGCGATAGAGAGATTCTTATGGACGATTCCGATACCACCCTCGCGGGCGAGCGAGATTGCCAGTTCGGACTCGGTGACCGTGTCCATCGCGGCAGAGACCAACGGAATATTCATGCGGATGCGCCTGGTCAACATCGTCGCCACCTGCACTTCGCGCGGATGGAAATCGGCGTATCCCGGCACGAGCAGGACATCGTCGAAAGTTAAGCCGAATTGTTCGAGGATTTCGGCCATGGCCTAATCGTCTCCCTCCCAGATCAGGATGCGGCCGCAAGAGGCGCAAGTTTGAATGGAGTCACCCTTCTTGATCATCTGAATTTTCTGCGGTGGCTGCGATTTGTAGCACTCGCCGCAGGCGCCGCGCCGGAGCCGGACGACGACATCGCCGCCCTTGCCTTTGCGAACACGTTCGTAAATCGCCATCACGGTTTTCGGGACCTTGGTCGAGAGATGATCGCGCTCGGCGATCTTGGCATCGACCTTTCCCTGCACTGAGTCCATCTGCTCTTGAAGCTCTTTGAGACGGGTGGCGTTGCCGTCGCGCGAGGCGGAATGCCGGGCTTCAAGTTCAGCCACGGTCGTGCGCAACTCCTCAACTTCGGTCATTAATTGCAGCGCGCGCTCTTCATCGGCAATCACCTGTGTTTTTGCGGCATCGATTTGGCCGATCAGGGCGTCGTATTCTTTGTTCGTCTTGATCGTCAACATCTGTTCCTGATAACGGGCGACGTGTTCCTTGCTCTCGGCGATGCGCAATTCGATCTCTTTTTGCTCGACTTGCGCCGCAAGCAGGCGCTCCTTTTTGGACTTGAACTCAAGTTCGAGATCGGCCGTCTCGGTTTCGAGCTGGCGCATCATGTCGGGAAGGAATTCCCGCGAACGTTCCAATTCGCCGATCCAGTAGTCGACGTCCTGCAGTTCTTTCAGCAGCCTGATATCATCGCGCATGGTGATCATCGCCTCCGCCCCGCGATCGGTCGAGTCGACCGGTAAACAAAAACGCACTGACGGGTCAGTGCGTTAGGTAATCGGTTTCGACTTTGATTCTCGTGAACTACCGCTTTAATGAAACCCGCAATCGTCACCGGGTAAACACTCCTCGCTATATGGTGGGCAATACTGGACTTGAACCAGTGACCTTTCGGATGTGAACCGAACGCTCTAACCAACTGAGCTAATTGCCCGCGTTCGTTACTATGGGCCCACCAGGGCTTGAACCTGGGACCCACTGATTATGAGTCAGTTGCTCTAACCATCTGAGCTATGGGCCCACAAGCTTGTAGCTTAAGATGATACCATTGCCAACAAGCACTGTCAAGGTAATTGTTGTTTAATCGTTCAGCACTGGTCGGTGAATATTGCAACGGCGGAGCCGGCGGTGAAAAATAATAGGCGCGCCGTTAAAAATTCACTATACATGAACAAACGGACGCTACTTCATAGCCGTCTTGAGATCAGTACATCGACATTGAAAGAATCGAGCAAGCTGTGACGGTTCGAGCACCGTCAGAGTGTTTTCTCAATGAAGTTGTACCGTCGCGACGTTGTCAGACTGTGCTTGGCAGGACCGTGTCTGGAGATCATCGCGACCGAAGCGTCCGATCCATCAACTCCAAACCACAAGGAGCCGCTATGTCTCCTAAGCGGTCCAGACACAGCGCGGTCGGTGTAAAACTCTGGGTGCCTTATCGACTGCAAGCGCTCACATCGGAACGTTTCATCGCCGTCGCTAATCGCATTTTGCGCGGCGAGAATCAACTGGTCAACCTACCAAAAGTACCGGAGGCGCCGAAGCCAGCATTGGATTAAACTATTCGAGTTTCGTTGCCGGCGTATCAGAGCGTCGTCGACTTCTGGGCGGGGCTTCGCGCATGGCGACGGGTTGTAGAGTTGGAGCAGCCGCGATTGTTATCCTCCCCGCGCGCAGAGTCACGCCGAAGAAAGATTGTCGCGACTAAAGTCGCTCCTACAATGTTGCGCTTTTGATCCTGCACAAGCGATCTGTAGGAGCGGCTTTAGCCGCGATTCCGGTTTAGCGGCCGAAGGAGATACCGAGCGCTTCGGCGGCTTTGACGGCATCGCCCTCCGGATTGACCGCTTTGAATCCGCCGATGGCCTGAGCGATGGGAATCGCCTCGATATTGCCGGCTTTGTAGCAGACCATGTGTCCGAACAGCTTCTCGTTGACCAGCTCGATCGCCGCACGGCCAAAGCGCGTTCCGAGATAGCGGTCGAAAGCGCAGGGCGAACCGCCGCGCTGCAGATGTCCCAAGACGGTCGTGCGTGTCTCCATGCCGGTGCGCGTCTCGACTTCCTTGGCGACCTTGAGACCAATCCCGCCGAGCTTTTCGTGGATCGTCCCCTTAAGCTCAGGATTGAGGATCGTGACGTCGCCATCCTTGCCCTTGGCCCCTTCCGCGACAACAACTATCGAGAACGACGAACCGCGACTGCGGCGTTGCTGAATCTTGTCGCAGACGAGTTCCACATCATATGGAATCTCGGGGATGAGGATGACATCGGCGCCGCCGGCCACGCCGGATTCGAGCGCGATCCAGCCGACATAGCGTCCCATAACCTCGATGACCATGCAGCGGTGATGGCTGGCAGCAGTGGTGTGGAGTTTGTCAATGGCCTCGGTCGCCGTAATCACGGCAGTCGCGAATCCGAAAGTCACTTCCGTCGCCTGAAGATCGTTGTCGATGGTTTTCGGAACGCCAATGACTTTGACACCGTACTTATCCATAAACATCTTCGAGACATTCATCGTGCCGTCGCCGCCGATGACAATCAAAGCATCAAGCCCGAGACCCTTGATGGTTTGATAAACCTGGTCGGAGCGGTCGACGATTTTGCGTTCGCCGCCTGCTTTAACCGGCCACTCAAACGGATTGCCGCGATTGGAGGTTCCGAGGATTGTCCCGCCCTGAGGCAGAATACCGCGAACCGACTGTGGGGTGAGATTGATGTAACGCTCATCCATCAGCCCCTCGAAGCCGTCGAGGAACCCAACGCAAATCCAACCATAGTCGTAGCTGGCGGATAATACGATCGCGCGAATCACGGCATTGAGGCCGGGGCAGTCGCCGCCGCCGGTGAGAATCCCAATTGTCTTTAGTCGGTCAGTCACTTCTTTTTCTGCGTCTTGCGGTACTCGTAGACCTTATCGATCAACTGCAAGATTTCTTCACCGCTATAACCGTGTTTCTTGCCCAGTTCAGTTAGAATCTCATTCTTGGCGATCTTAAGCTCGTAGGCGGTCAGGTCGGCAGGCAGCGCCCAGCGTTTCTTGAGGTATGCCGCGTAAATGTCGCTTTCCTTCTGGCTGGGCTTGTTGTCGACAACCTCCGGCGCCGCCAGGTCCTCGCCGGTCTGCACTCCGGTCACAGTATCGCGGCCGAAGGACTTCTCGATTTTCGCCTCCAGACTGTCGAGGCGCTTGAGAGTCGCTTCTTGTTGCTCGCTGAAACGCTGGTCAACTTGTTGCTTGAATTGCTCAAGCTCCGATTTCTTGACTTCGTCGCGGTTTTGGTTCTTGCTGGATTCCTCAAGGACTTCCAAGTACCCGGAAGTGTAGCTGAGTACGACGGCAAGTAATACTAAGACGGCGGCGAAAATTATATACGGCTTCTTCATCGGGAGTAATCCTCCTCCGCGCGAAAGGAGTCGGACGGCGTCGAGGATGTCAACAAAAAGGATTTGGGGGCAAACGCTGAGTTGCAGACTACTTTCCTGTGATGGTGGCAGACTGCGTCAGGTCATCACTGACCTGATCCGGTTTCGTCCGGCAGTTCGAGGCCGCGACGTTCGCGCAGCGTGTCGATTTCTTCAACCACCTTGTCGAGTTGCTTTCGCCGGGTGCCCATTAGATCGCTGAATTCCTTCTGGGCCGATTCCAGCCGTCCGCCCAGCTTCTCGAAGCCATCGATGAACTTTCCCCACTGCTTCTGGAACTTGGCCAGGGCGAGCAAAATTTCCTGCGACGATTTCTCAAAGGCGAAATTGTCGGTGGCTTGCCGGATAACCGCCAGAACGGCGTAGAGTGTGAGGGGCGAACAAACAATCACTTTTTTGGAGAGCGCTTCATCAAGCAGATCGCGATCCGATTCGTGGACAAACGCGTACACTTGCTCATTGGGAATGAAGAGCAACACGTAGTCGACGGTATTGGCATCCGGGTTGATGTAATCCCGTGTGCTCACGGCCTTGACGTGACTACGGATGTCGCGTACAAACAAGTCGCGATATCGCGCTTTGTCGCCGTCGGCGGACGAGTCCAAATAGCGCAGATAGTTGTCGAGCGGAAATTTCACATCCATATTCAAGATGAGATGATTCGGCAGGTTAAACGTGAAGTCCGGACGCGAGCCGGAAGCCGCCAACGTGGTCTGCTTTGAGTAGTTGATGCCTTCGATGAACCCCGCAAGTCGCAGCACGTCTTCGGCCATTCGTTCGCCCCACTGACCGCGGGCTTTGCTGCTGGCGAGCGCTTCGCGCAGCAAGCCAGTCGTCTGCAGAAGTGACTGCACCTGTTCGCTCTGCAATTTGAGAGAACTGTCAAGCTGCCCGAATTTGACGCCGCGATCCTTCTCCAATTCGCGCATGAGACTCTGGGCATTTTCAAGTTGTTCGGACATGACCTTCAGTTGCGCGTCGATCAGCCCTTTCTTCGCGTCCAACTCCTGTGAATGCGCAGCGCGATCGGATTGCAGCATCGAGTCGCGCATCTTGAGAAAGTCCTCATTCACCTTCCGGAGAGCTTCTGCGGAAAGGCTACCGAATGCCTGCTTGACGATATCGAGAGTCCGATCAAGTTCGCCTTGGCGACGCGATTCCGAATCCCGCAGAAGTTCATCCGCAAGCGCTTTGGCGTTCTTGATCTGGCGACTCATGATCACCCAGAGAATGATCGCGCCGAGGACGAAGCCGCCCACAAATGTGCCGATGGCAATCCACATGACGAGACGGATGATAATACCTCGGCAGCTGCGCGCGCAATCGCAAATCCAAACAGGCAATCCACGGTCAGTGCGCCGCTGGCGAAGTTCTCCCGACGGCTGGCGAAGGGCGGTTAGCCAATCAACTGGTAGCCCCGTCTGACAAAACGACGTTAGAAAATTACGTAAGGATATTCACAAAATGCACTCCGCAATCATCGCATTGACGAGTCGAGGAGCAATACATGTCGCTTTCGTGGACGAGCAAACTCCCGGTCAATCTCTGGCTGGCGCTAACCATAACGTCGATCAGCACGGCACAACCAACACCGCCGGACGACAGTAAGCACCCCGTTTGTCAGGCCTTCGAAGGCTTACCGGACAGCTTGCTGAGCGCGAGCCGCGCGTGCCAATTTTCTGGCGATTGTGATCAAGCCGCGGTACGAGATGCGTCGATTCCCACCACCGATCAGCCGTATATCATCATCCGAATGTTCATTCAGGTCTTGGCCAACGACGATGGCTCAAATCCAGCGACCGATACCACCACCATTCGCGCGCAAATCGCCTCTCTCAACGATGCTTACGCGCCGCATCGAATCCGATTCATCTGGGAATCTCGTCAAGTGAACTCAACCGAATTCCGCGATCTGGCGCAGCTTCAGGGCGGTGAATCAAATGTCATGAAACAGGCGCTCGCCTATCAAACCGATCGCTATCTCAATGTCTATGTCACCAACACGAATCCCCAGGGAGGAACCGGAGTCTTTGCATTCTTCAGCACGGCTCTCGGGCCGCTCGGTGGTATGGTTGTCGACGATAGTTGGTTCTTTGGCGGAAGCTCGCTCGTGGTCCATGAGGTTGGGCATGTTCTCGGACTCTACCACACCCAACGCGGCGTCTCGGAAGTATCAGTCTGCGGCCCGTGCTATGAGTCCGCAGATGGTCTCGACGCTGACGAAACCGGCGATCTCTGTTCTGATACCGACCCGACCCCCATAAACTTCACCTGCGTCCCGCCGGGTGGCGATGATCCATGCAGCCTACAACCGTGGGGCGCAACCTCGCTATCGAACTTCATGGGCTATGGTCCGCAAGGTTGTGTCAATCAGTTCACACCCCAGCAGAGCGGACGGATGAATTGTTGGGCTCGCGCCCGGCTGAATGGCTGGTTCGCCTGCGACTCAGTCATGCCGATCGCGAACGCTACCAGCACGAGCGACATCGATGATGATAGTTGGGGCGCAAGCTGTGACAACTGCCCCAGCGTTTACAATCCATGTCAGGAGGACACTGATGCCGACGGCATCGGCGACGCATGCGATAACGACATCGACGGTGACTTGGTGATCAATGACAGTGACAATTGCCCACGGATCGCCAACGTGGCGCAAACAAACAGCGATACCGATTCCCTCGGCGATGCCTGCGACAACTGCCCGTTGGTCATCAACGCCGATCAGGGTGACTTCGACGGTGACAGCGATGGTGACGCGTGCGACAACTGCACTGATAGCGACGGCGACGGCTTCGCCAATCCCGGATTTCCCGCTTCCACCTGCGCGCCTGACAACTGCCCCACGACCGCGAACGCTGATCAGACCGATGCCGATTCAGACGGTATCGGCAGCGCTTGCGATAATTGCCCGACCGCAGCAAACACGAACCAATATGATGAGAATAACGACGGCATCGGTGATGCCTGCGACGGGCAGTTACATATTCAGGCGTATGACATCCCCAACCCGGTGGTTGCCGTGCCGTACTTCTATCAGTTTACGGCGGTCGGCGAGACGCCGCCGCTCACGTGGGAATTCTGGGGCGGCGACGTTCCTCCCGGTTTATCTTTCCAAGATAGTAGTCAAGGCACACTCACAGGCACCCCGTTGCTAACCGGCGTTTTCTACTTCTCTGTCCGGTGCAGTGACAGCAGCGAACCGCCGAAAACCGATCTTTATGCCGCTACAGTGACGGTCGTGAATCCGCCATACTTTTGCGGCGACGCGGACGGAAGTTTCTCGGTCTCGATAGCCGACGCAGTATTCCTTATTAACTACATCTTCGCCGGTGGCTCCGCTCCTGAGCCACTGATTGCCGGAGATGCCGATTGCAGCGGCGGCGTTTCGATTGCCGATGCCGTGCATTTGATCAACTATATCTTCGGCGGTGGTCCGGCACCATGTGCGGGGTGTCGATAATGGCGATAAACATAATGCCGTCGTACTTAATCCCCTTCGACTGGGGAAATGGCTGAGGCATCACTCGAGTGGCAAATAGTCCGGCAGCGTCCTCAAAGCAGGCAGAGTAGCAGCTGCCGGGTGTTGGAAGCACGGACCGGGTCAACTCCGCACAATCAAGACTCTTTGTTTAGACGCCGCGCAACGCGAGAAGCGGCTTTCGTTCGCAATCCAATCCAAGTCAATTCAGACCGATCCTCGAAAATTCGTTGCTAAAATTGATCCATGTAATTATCATTACCATGAATAACTTAAGACAAGTCTGAGGCATCTGCATCGCAAAGTTCGATGAGCCGGGTAAGAATTCGCCCAGTTCAGGCAATGGGATTGACTTCAAGGTTCCACAGCCGACGATGCGGAAAACACCAAGAAGATTGGCATTGTGGAGGGTACGATGACAGCAGCTAATGTCGTAAAGCAAACATCGCAGGCGGAACACGTGGCAGGTTGCGCCGCGAGCTCAAGAGATCAGAATCATTGTCCAGCTCCTGCTTCACTGGTCAGCTGCGCGAGTGCGAGACATATCTTCGCAATTCTCATTGTGCTTCTACTGTCGGCTCAGGCTTCGGCCGTTCTGCCGTTGGGGGAAAACATTCGAACGCAGTGCAAGCGGCTAAAAGTGGATCAAACCGGACGAATTGGAATAGCACCTGATGCGGAAAGGCCATCTCGGTTCTTCGCATTTCACGATGAGACAGAAATACTTCGCGATGGTTCACTGATTTTGGGCAATTCGGCCACATCACTGAGTTGGACGATTTATGGCGGTGCCGGATGTACGCCGTTGGACAGCGTTTCGCCTCTAGTCTACGATACGGGTCAACTGATTCCCGGTTACGGTTGGATGCCGGTTTATCGCTTTGCAATCGGGACCGGCGAGACCCATGATAAGGAACTGGGCTTCGAGGTCAGTTGGTTTGCTCCGACACATCCAGAGTCGTGTCACGCCTTCGTCGGTGTGTTTCGAGTTTACAAGGGCACTGTTAATCCGACCGGTACAGTCTCCAACTTGACGATCAGCTACGCAGCCGATTGGGATATCAGTCCATTGAGTTCGAATCAAGGCGGAGTTGACGCAATGCGCCAGATGATTTATCAAACGTCAGGCACCCAATACGCAGCTATTGCGGCACGACGCGACGATGAGTTGCCGATTGTCGGTGGCTTTGTTTGGGAAAACTCAATTCACGTCGATCCGCAGAGCACCTTCGATCAGACAGATCTCTGGAATTCTATGGAGGCACTGGCTCAAGGTCAGTATACAACAACTGCGGCAAGTGCAGACCTCTCATCCGTCTTGGTTGTAGGTCGCGATATCACGATCGATGGCGCGATCGGCAGCGAATTCAAGTTTGTTCTTGTGGTCGCCGGTACAATTGGTGGAGGGAATTTAGGCGCTCTTAGAGTTATCGTCGACAAAGCACTGATAGTAGCTTGCGGAAAGCAGAAATCTGCTGGACCTCTCGATTTCTGTGCCCCCCCCTGCGGAGACGTCGACGGAGGCGGCATGGTAACAATTGCCGATGTGGTCTTCCTGATCAACTACATCTTCGCGGGAGGACCTGCACCTTATCCGCTCTCCGTAGGGGACCCAGACTGCAACGGGAGTGTGAGTATTGCTGATGCCATCTATCTCATCAACTATATCTTCGCCGGCGGCGCAGCACCGTGTGCGGGGTGCTGATGCTGGTCTATCGCATTATAGTAAAGCAGTGAAGCCGGAAGTGCCATGGGTTGACGATCGGGAAATTAGGCGATTTAAGCTACCCGTCGCGGACGGAACCTGTGGTGCGCGAACACGGACGTTGTCAGGGGGGCACGCTTACATCTTCATGAAGCGCTGAAGGACGTCCTTCAATTCGGTGTGGTCGATGTCGCGGCGGAGGGCGCCCTCGAAGGCGATGGAGATTTCGCCGGTTTCCTCCGAGACGACCAGACAGACAGCGTCGGATTCTTCGGTGATACCGATCGCGGCTTTATGGCGCATGCCAAACATCTTGGCGAGCGCCGGATTTTGTGAGACCGGCAAGGTGCAGGCCGCCGAGACAATCGTATCACCGCGGACGATGATCGCGCCGTCGTGCAGCGGCGTGTAGGGAGTGAAGATGGTCGTGATCATCTCTTCGGTCAGCGGGGTGTTGATTTCAGTTCCGCTCTGGATGAAGTCGCGCAAGCCGATCATGCGTTCGATGACGATCAGCGCGCCGTGTTTAAGCACCGCCAACTTGATCGCTGCGCGAACGATTTCATCGATACCGGCGCTGGCGTGGCCGCGATAGAACAATCGCACCAAACGGGAATGCCCCATCTGCGCCAGCGCGCCGCGAATTTCCGGCTGAAACAAAATCACCAACACGATGAAACCGACGGTGGCGAGATTGGTAAACATCCACATCAGGCCTTCGAGTTGGAACCAGTAGGCGAAAAACGCGACGATGAAGAGCAGTGTCAGGCCGCTGATCATCTGCGCGGCGCGTGTGCCGCGGAGTAGCGAGAGGAATTTGTAAAAGATGAACGCGACGATGGCAACGTCGATGAGATCGAGCAGCGTAAAGCGCAAGAACTGATAGCCGAACAGCTCCATCAGCGCTTCTCCCGCAGATGAATGGCCAAATCCACGGCTTGTCTGGTCGCGCGCACATCGTGAACGCGCACGCAATGCGCTCCGTTCATAACGGCAGCAGTCGCTGCCGCCAGTGACCCGGCGAGCCGGTCATCAACTTCCCCGCCGGCGACCTTACCAATGAATGACTTGCGCGACGCACCGACCAAGATCGGTTTGTTCAACACAACGAATTGCCGAAGTGACCGCAGAATGTCGAAATTCCCATCGGCGGACTTCCCGAAACCAATCCCCGGATCGATCATGATCTTCTCCGGATCGATGCCGGCTGATTCCGCCGTTTCAATTGCCAGACCAAGGAAGTCAATGACTTCAGCTATCAAATCGCGGTAATGCGTGTCTTGTTGCATGTTTAGCGGCAGGCCGCGTTTGTGCATGAGGACAAGTCCGGCGTCGTGCCGGGCAACCGTCTCCGCCATCCGGGGGTCGCCGAGGGCGCTGATGTCGTTGACGATGCGCGCGCCGGCGACGAGGGCGGTTTCGGCAACGGCCGCTTTGGTAGTGTCAATCGAAATCGGAATCGGCAGACTTCCGGCGAGAGCCTCGATCACCGGCAGAACGCGAGCGGTTTCTTCGGCGCCATCGACCGACGCTGCACCGGGGCGACTCGACTCGCCGCCGACGTCGATGATGTCGGCGCCTTCGTCATGCAACCGCCGAGCGTGTTCGACGGCGACTTGTGGGTCGAGAAATCTGCCGCCGTCCGAAAATGAATCGGGAGTGGCGTTGACCACTCCCATAACCAGAATGCGGCTGTTGTCGTGAAAAAGCTGCGCAATCTCGAATTTCTGGGCCTGTGCTACATTGGGCTTCATGACGGCTTGGAAACGACCGGAGTCTTACTGAGCTTCTCGCCACGCAAGATACGGTCAATTTCGTCGGAGTCAAGAATCTCGTGCTCGAGCAGAGCCGTCGCCAGCAAGTGCAGTTTGTCGAGATTGCCCTGCAGTATTTCTTCGGCTTGATTATACGATCGTTCGACGATGCGGCGCACTTCCACGTCGATTTCTTGGGCGGTCTTTTCCGAATAATCGCGGTGTTGAGCGATTTCGCGGCCAAGGAAAATCTCCTCGCGCGATTTGCCGAAAGTGAGCGGACCGAGACTGTCGCTCATTCCCCAAGCGCAGACCATTTTGCGCGCTAAATCCGTGGCGCGTTCGATGTCGTTGCCGGCGCCGGTAGTCAGTTGATCGAATACCAGCTTCTCGGCGGCGCGGCCACCCATCAAGTAGATCAGCTTCGTTTCAAGATACTCTTTCGAGTAAGTGTGTTTTTCTTCTACCGGAAGGAAACTGGTCACTCCCAGCGCCAAACCGCGCGGGATGATTGTCACCTTGTACACCGGATCGGCCTTGGGGATGAGCTTGCCGACGAGAGCGTGGCCGGCTTCATGATAGGCGGTAGTGCGCTTCTCTTCATCGGAGATCACGAGTGAACGGCGCTCGGCGCCCATCATCACCTTGTCCTTGGCCATTTCGAAATCGATCATGGCAACTTTGTCACCACTACGACGAGCCGCCAAAAGCGCGGCTTCGTTAACCACGTTGGCCAGATCGGCGCCGGCCATGCCGGGAGTTCCGCGGGCTATCTTGTTTATGTCAACATCTTCCGCGATGTTAATCTTCTTGGTGTGAACTTTCAGGATGCCTTCACGACCTTTGATATCGGGCAGATTAACAACGATTTGACGATCGAAGCGACCCGGCCGCAGGAGCGCCGGATCGAGAACGTCGGGGCGATTGGTCGCGGCAACAAGGATGACCCCGTCATTGGATTCGAAACCATCCATCTCGACGAGCAATTGATTGAGCGTCTGCTCGCGCTCGTCGTGGCCGCCGCCGAGACCGGCGCCGCGCAAGCGGCCGACGGCGTCGATTTCGTCGATAAAAATAATACATGGCGCGTTCTTCTTGCCCTGATCGAAGAGATCACGGACGCGCGAAGCGCCAACGCCGACGAACATCTCAACGAAGTCGGACCCGGACATCGAAAAGAACGGCACACCGGCTTCACCGGCGACTGCACGCGCCAGCAGAGTTTTGCCGGTTCCGGGCGGGCCGACCAGCAGTGCGCCTTTGGGAATTTTGCCGCCCAGTTTCTGAAACTTGCCCGGCTCTTTCAGGAAATCGATAACTTCGCGCAGCTCTTCTTTTGCCTCATCGCAACCGGCAACGTCGTTGAACGTCACCTTGGGGCGATCTTCGGTCATCAGCTTGGCGCGCGACTTGCCAAAGGTGAAGAGGCCCTTCGGGCCGGCGCCCTGCATCTGGCGAACAATGAAGATCCAAAGCAGAATGATCAGCAAGAACGGCGCGAGCGTGATCAGGTAACCAACCCAGCCTTCGTCGGACTTCTCGGCGGATATCTTCACGCCGGAATCGTGAATCTTGTTGACGAGATCGGTGTCGGCAAACGGAATACGCGCGCTAAAGCCGGCGACGCCTTCGGTGCGACCTTTGGCATTCTCCGGCATGTACTTGGTCTTGAACTTGCCGCGAACCTCGCGGTCGACAAAGACGACTTCCGAAACATTGCCCTGGTCGAGCTGCGTGAGAAGCTCGGTGTAAGTGATTTCCGCACGATCCGATTGCGGCGACGATAAAAATCGCACACCGACAAAAATCAACAGCAGAAATACCAACCAGAAGACGATGCTGCGGCTGTTTTTCTTCCACCCGGATTCATCCTTCTTCGGCGGCTCATCCGATCGCGGCCGGCGCGGCGGCGGAAGCGGTTGGCGGTAGAGATTTTTATCGTTCAAATCAGTCTCCCAGTTCTATTTCGACGTTTAGCCCTCACGGTTTAACACCGCGATGTATGGCAGGTTCCGATACTTCTCGGAATAATCCAGTCCAAAACCGACGACGAACTCGCTGCCGACGTCGAAACCAATATAACGAATCGGAACGTCGACCTTGCGGCCCGTCGGCTTGTTCAGCAATGTAATTACGTCGACGGCCTTCGGCTTTGCTAACTCAAAATCAGCCAGAAGGATGCGTAATGTCAGGCCGGAGTCGACAATATCTTCCACGAGCAGGACATAGCGCTCGCGGATGTCGATCGACAAGTACTTGAAGAGATCGACCACGCCGGATGTCTCGTGGGATTGGCCGTAGGATCGCGCCGAGATGAAGTCGATCTCCAGCGGGAAATCGAGGCGCTGTGCCAGTTCGGCGATGAACATGAAGCTGCCCTTGAGCGTCCCCAGGAGCACTGGGTTCTTACCGCGATAGTCGCGATCGATTTCCGCCGCCAACTCGTCGATCCGACGGCCGATTTGCTCTCTGGAAAATAAGACTTTCAGATGATTCGCTGTATCGATCGTCTCGATAGTTCGCTACCTCCAATTTCAGGGCACGCGTTGTTCGCTGCGTAATCTTGACGCGGTCGCCAATTTCGCAGCCGACCACCCAGATGATTTCTTCGCCGGCCAGCAGCAGGGGCAATTCGTCGCGCAGCGGCCGATCGATCTTTCGATCGATCAAGAAGTCGGAAAGTTTCTTCGTTCCCTTCAATCCCAGCGGCGAAAAGCGGTCGCCGTCCCGGGGAGCACGAACTGTAAGTTTCGACTCCACTTTGTCTGCATCGACTAAGACGGTCAGTTTGCTGCGGCGCATCTGTGCCGGAGTCGGTCGGACGGCGACGGGAGAAATCCGAATCCTGAGTCCCAGTCGCGGTATCCGCGTCGAGCCCGATCTTCTCACGGGCAACGATCCGATGCGGCCGGCGCCACGATAGACATACACCCGACCGTTAACGGCCTCGGCAACCAGTCGATTCTTGAGATCGACTACCCCGTCACCCGCGGCAATCAGATCGAGAAAGCGCTCGGAAACAGCATACTCGAAATCCGCGCTCCCACCGCAATGTTGCTGATAGATCAGAAACAGCAGGAGACGGGCGATCATCGGATGATAGGAGCGCAATCGCTCAAGATCAAGAATAAACTTCCCCATCGCGGAAAGACGCAACTCCTGATTGAGGATCGTCTCGCCGATTTCGCGAAGATAAGCCTCTTGCTCGCCGACGACGATGGCGCTGCGTTGAATATTCGCCAGCGCCGATTTGCCAAATATTCTCGTTAGCATCGGTAATACCCGCCGCAGACGGTTGCGGGTGTAAATGGCCTGAGCGTTAGAAGCATCGACGCGGTAGTTAAGTCCATGATCTTCGAGATAGGCGAGGATGTCTTCGCGCGTCCACGCAAGCAGCGGCCGGATGATGTTGTCAGAAAGCCGCGCCATATTGGCGATTCCCAACGGGCCGGCGCCGCGGGCGAGATTCATCAGCACCGTTTCGACGTGGTCCGATTGATTGTGCCCGACGGCAATTAGCTTGATCCTCTCGCGCTTACAGATCAGGCGGAAGAAACCATAACGCCGACGACGATAGCAATCTTGTCCGGCCCCTTGACTCGTCGTTCCCGATGGCGTCGAATCCACGAACAGCGGCACCTTCAACTTGGCGCATAGTTCACGGCAGAAGGCCTCGTCGCTATCCGAGTCTCTTCCGCGCAACTTGTAGTTTACATGTGCCGCCGCGATCTTCAAGCGATACTGTGGGGCCAAATCGCACAAATAATGCAGCAGCGCCACGGAATCGGGTCCGCCGGACAAGGCGACCAGAATCGAAGATCCGGACGGAATCCTGCCGCAGAATGGTAGCTCTAAGACTTGCTTTTTTTCCATTTTGTAGTATCAATATAATGATTGCCGCGGCGGCGCGAACATTGAAATTCTGCTCTCGGCCGCCAGACTTCAAGCGATTCCAACAGGGGGCCGGATGATTGGCTGATCCCATGTCGTCGTTCTATCGGTGGTTGACTCTTATCGCAATTGGCCTAAGTCTCGGCGGCGCGCTGGCCGCGAACGGCGTCGTCGCCATCCGCGCTGAATTCACCAGTTCACAGCAGGGAGAGGCAGGGTACTTGCGGATTCTCGGCGCGAGCGATACATACCTTTCCGGCTTTTCGATTCCCATCAAGTTCTCGGATTCGCGAGTTAAGATTGACTCCGTCGTACTCGCACCCCAACTCTCTCAACTTGGATTCGTACCATCCAACCAGATCAGCACGGCGCGCGATCGCGTCCTGGCGCGGATCATTCCCAACCTTTCGTCAATTCCGGAAATTCGCCCGAACAACGATGAATTACTTCGCATTCATTATCGCGTTGACGCTGCCGCGACGCCGGGATTCGTGGTTGCCGATACCTTTGTCGTTCGCTACGAGTTCGGCAGCAACGTTTGGTGGGATCGTCTTGAAGCATCGGACAATCATGGCGTCCTGATCCTGCCGACATTCGACTATGGCGGAATCACGATATTGCTCGGTCCGCCCACCGATGCCGAAGACGACGTTGACCCGGCCTTGCCGAGAGTGTTCCGCCTCGGCCAGAATTTTCCGAATCCGTTCAATCCATCGACGACCTTCAGCTTTTATTTGCCGCGCGCCGCGGCCGCCACGATTGAAGTATTCGATGTCTTCGGACGAGTCGTTCGCCGGCGTGACTTCGGCTATGCGAAGCCCGGAGAACACCGCGTGGAAGTCGATCTCACCGGATGTCCATCCGGGGTCTACTTCTATCGCGTAGCAACGCTGTTCGGCGCCGAGACGCGCAAAATGATTCTGCTCAAGTAACCTAAGGCAAGAGCCGCCGAAGCACGCTGTAGGCGACGTAGTCTTCCGCATTCCGACCCAGCTTCGCACAAATCTCAAGGCCGTTTTTCCCGCAGATTGGCAACCACTGACAATCGGCAGCTCAGATCGCGTTTAAGATTCCGCGTCAATTATCCGAAATTCCGAATAGGAGAAGCGCACGGTTGCTGCAGTAGCGGCGGAGTGCGGAGACTTGACGAATGCCGCAAATTGCGACGGAAAAGAAAACCGCTCAGCGTATCGGTGACTATGATGTCCTGCGCCAGATCGGCGAAGGCGGTCTGGCCGAAATCTATCTGGCAAGGCAACGATCGCTGAACCGGCTGATCGCGATCAAGGTGCTCAAGAAGAAGATTTCCGATGAGGACGAACTGGTGCGCCGGTTTGAGCGGGAGGCGACGACGCTTGCCAAGATGTCGCATCCCAATATCGTGCACGTCATCGATCGCGGCGAAGACAACGGCCGGCTGTTTTTTGCCATGGAGTACGTAGAGGGCACGGACTTTCGCGAGATTCTCAAACACTCGCAATGGCCGCTCGAGAAGAAGATCGACATCATCGTGCAAACGCTCAAAGCCCTCGACTATGCGCACAAAAACGGAGTGATTCACCGCGACATCAAGCCGGCCAACATCCTTATCGACAAGAACGACAATGCACTCGTCGCCGACTTCGGTATCGCGCAGCTTCTCGATGCCGCTGAAAATCGCGAGCCGACCGATTCCGGCGTCATCATGGGCACCTATGCCTATATGTCGCCGGAACAGCGCGAAAATTCCGCCGACGTTGACCAAACGACCGATATCTACGCCGTCGGTGTTATGCTGTATGAAGTACTGACCGGCCGAAAACCGGATGGACGCTTCAAGCTGCCGTCGGAGCTGAATGGGGAGATTTCACAGGGCTACGACCATATCATCCTCAAGGCGCTGCAGCCGGAGCGCCGTGACCGCTACCAGAAGGCGGTCGAGATGAAAGACCATCTTCTGGCGGTCGCGCACGTGAGCGATCAATCGGCGGCGCCGGAGCCGCAAACCATGAAAATCAAAAGCTTCGTCGGAAGCTGCTCGTTCTTGGAGACGCTCAAAGACGGATTTTATAGTTCGACCTATCTGGTGGAGGATCGGCTGACGCGCGCGCTGTATGTGATCAAGAAGCAGAACAAGCCGGAGATCGGCCTGCGCGAAGCGCGTCTGCTATCGAATCTCAACCATCCTAACCTGTTACGCGTTCACGGCGCCGGCAGCGACGGATCCAAACTCGTCATCGTCATGGACTATGCCCAGGGCGGATCGTTGGCCGATCGACTAGTGAAGCCGTTGGAATGGCGCGAGGCGCGTAAACTGATGCTGCAAATCGCGACCGGCATGGACTTCGCCCACAAGAACAACATCGTTCACGGCAACTTGAAGCCGTCGAATATCCTCTTTGACCACGATGATGTGGTTCGCATTTCCGATTTCGCATTGATGCCCAACGTCGAGAAAAACGCCGTTAACTGGTATCAGGCGCCGGAGCGCCGGAAGAGCAAGCAGGGCGATATTTACTCGGCGGGCATTGTTTTCTATCAACTCTTGACCAATCGCATTCCGACTTTCGATACACACGGCAAGTTCATGTGGATCGACGCCAACCGCCGGACGAGCGATTTTCCGCGCAGTCTCGTCGAGCAGATGCTTCATACGAACCCAAGCGATCGACTCAAGTCGTTCTCAGAAATAATCGATATCTTGCAGCAGGAACCAAACAATCCCGATTTACCGCACCCCGACTCCAATCGACGCCCCTGGGATCCGGCGGTCACCCGCCTTGTACTCTGGGGCGGATTGTTCCTGATCATTCTCACGCTTACCGTGCTGATCCTGACCGGAAATTTTGCGGGATTCTGAGCCGGCGCAAGTGAATTTGGTTTTCTAAGTTATCTTTGCGGAATGGACTGGGATCGTTCGACGTCTTGTCTAAACCGGCGCCGTTTCCGGCTCGTTCTGAAACGCCATCTTGTGGTGGCAGGATGGGCAGTAGAGGTGATGTCCGTCGCGTTTGGTTTCCTTCTCGACCATGAATTCCGAACTGCAGGCGGGGCACTTTTTTGCGACCGGTTTGTACCAGGAAGCGAAGTCGCACTTCGGATAATTAGCACAGCCCCAGAAGGATTTGCCGTAGCGCGAACGCCGCTCGACGACGTCGCCGGCATCTTTCGGGCATTTGATACCGATGGAAATCGGTTTGGTGTTCTTGCATTCGGGATAAGCCGAACACGCCATGAACTTGCCGAACCGGCCTTGTTTGATCACCATCATCGATCCGCACAAGTCGCACTTTTCGTCGGTGGTTTGATCCTGCTTGCCTTCAAGCGGCTGGGTGTTGCGGCACTCCGGATATCCGGAACAGGCGAGGAATTTGCCGTTTCGTCCCCACTTTTCCACCATTGGCTTGCCGCACTTGTCGCAGATTACGTCGGTGACTTTCTGGGTCGAGGCCTTTATCTGCGAGGTCGTGCTTTCGACTTCCGTTAACCGCGCCGAAAACGGACCGTAGAAATCATGTAGTACCTGCTTCCAGGTGTAGTCGCCTTCTTCTACGCGATCGAGTTCCTCTTCCATTTGCGCCGTAAACTCGACCGAGAAGATGTCGGGAAATTCCTGCACCAGGATTTTGTTGACGGTCTTGCCGAGATCGGTCGGCAGCAAACGCCGCTGCTGCAATTCGACATACTTGCGAGCCTTCAGCGTAGTCACAATTTGCGCATAAGTCGACGGGCGGCCGATGCCGTTGGCCTCCAACTCCTTCACTAACGAAGCCTCCGTAAATCGCGGCGGCGGTTTGGTGAAGTGCTGGGTCGGGTTGACTTCATCGAGCGTGAGCTTATCGCCGGCCGTTAGTTTCGGCAGTTTTGGGCTTTCGCCGTTACCATTGCCGTTCGTGGGGTCTTCTTCGACGGTCATGGCGTAAACCTTGAGGAATCCCTCAAAAGTTATCTTCGAACTGGTAACCCGGAACGTATACCGGCCGCCGCGGATATCGACCGTTAATTGATCGAATTCCGCCGGCGCCATCTGCGATGCGAGAAAACGATTCCAGATCAACTCGTAGAGCCGATATTGGTCGCGCGTGAGATACTTCTTGATCGCCTGTGGCGGATACTCCAGATATGTCGGACGAATCGCCTCGTGCGCATCCTGGGCGCTCTTCTTGGTCTTGTAGGTGTTCGGTGTTTCCGGATAGAATTCCTTACCGAAGTTCTCAATGATGAAAGCCTTCGCCGCAGTCACGGCCTCGTCAGCAACGCGCACGGAATCAGTACGCATGTAGGTGATCAGGCCGACTTGACCCGAATCGCCGATTTCCACGCCTTCGTACAGCGACTGTGCGACCGACATGGTCTTGGCGGAGGCGTAGCTCAAGCGTATCGAAGCGTCCTGCTGGAGCGTGGATGTGATGTACGGCGGCAAAGCGCGGCGCGCTTTCTTGTCGGTGTCGACCGACGCCACCGAGAACTTTTGCCCGAGGACATCGGCTTTGATCTGTTCCGCGGTTTCGGCGTTCGGGATTTTAAAATCTTCGCCGTCAATCTTGAATAGCCGCGCGGTGAAACGCGCCTTCTTGGCAGTTTCGAACTCTCCGGTCATCTTCCAGTATTCATCCGGAACGAAGGCATCGATAGCGGCTTCGCGCTCGCAGACGATCCGCAGGGCCACTGACTGGACCCGCCCGGCGGACAGGCCGTAGTGAATGGTCGTCCAGAGCACCGGGCTTACCTTGTAGCCGACCAGACGGTCCAGAATGCGGCGCGCTTGTTGGGCATCGACCAAGTGCTGGTCGATATCGGTGGCGGCTTCAATTCCAGCGAGTACCGCCTTTTTCGTGATTTCGTTAAACGTGGCGCGACGGACCTTGGCCTTGATGTCCTTCAACACTGAAGCGATGTGAAAGGCGATCGCTTCCCCTTCGCGATCCGGATCGGGCGCGAGATAGATGGTCTTCGCCTTGGCTGCAGCTTTCACCAGATCGGCAATGATGTCTTCTTTGCCCTTGATGACCTGGTACTTGGGTTTGAATTCCTTCTTGAGGTCGATGCCGAGTGAAGACTTGGGCAAGTCGATAACATGACCGACTGAGGCCTTGATCGTGAAATCCTTGCCCAGAAATTTCGCCAACGTTTTCGATTTCGTCGGCGACTCGACGATGACCAGATTTTTCGCCACGGTGATAGTCCCTAACGGCTTACTTGGTTTCCTCGCCGTGTTTGTACTCGAACGTGATCCGCTTGCGCAGCAGATCGTCGAGCGCCACGGTCGTAACCTTGCGGTAGTCGAAATTGTACTCGCTGTCTTCGGTCATCATCTGCAGTTGCTGCAAACGCTTGAGATTGACCGCGCGCGCCTGTTTGGCGGCAATCAGGACAGCTTCGTAATGGTTGAGCGTGATGTCGTCCAGATTCGCCATCAGCAAGGTCTCTTCCTTCTTCCTCTCCATAGTCACTCCCCGAACTCGATTGTCCCGCGCCGTCCGACTCGCTGCGATTCGGCTCTGATGATCTGATCGATCAGAGTCACGGTCGCCCCAAGATCGTCGTTGCAGACAACGTAGTCATATTTCGTCCAAACTTTCATTTCCTTTAGCGCACGTCCGAGTCGCCGCTTAAGCGAGGCAGCGGACTCGGTCTTTCTCAAAGTCAGTCTTCGCTTTAGCGCGCCGAGATCCGGCGGCATCACGAAGATCAAAACGGCGTCGCGTCGCCAACGTTTAATCGCGCGTCCGCCAAGAATATCAATATCGAACAACACTGTCTGCCCCTTAGCCAGCGCCTGAATCACCGGTGATTTCGGCGTGCCGTAGTGTTCCCCGAAGATTTCCGCCGTCTCTATAAACTCGCTCGCTTGCCGTTTGTTCCGGAATTGCTCGCGAGTCAAGAAGAAGTAATCGCGGCCGTGTCGCTCGCCGGGACGTCTTTTACGCGTCGTGGCCGACACGGATTCAACGAATTTCGGATGCAACTCGCGCAAGCCCTCGACGATCGACGATTTCCCGACGCCCGAAGGCCCGGAGAGCACGACGATTAGCGGCTGCGGTTCGTTCAATCGGCGTAGCTGCCGCGACGCGATTTTCGTCATTCGATGTTTTGCACCTGCTCGCGGAGGCGCTCGATCTCCTCGCGAATCTTGATGACTTCGGCGGTTATCTCGTAAAGCGAAGCTTTGGAACCGATCGTGTTTGCCTCGCGGTTCATTTCCTGAAGAATGAAGTTCAGCCGCTTGCCGGAATCGCCCGGAGCTTTGATGGCGGCATTAAAGGCATCGCAGTGGCTGTACAATCGTACGCATTCTTCGGTAATGTCCGTCTTGTCCACCAGGATCGCCAGCTCCATATCGATGCGGATTCGAAGCTCGTCGCCGGCCGCCAAGTGGGCGCTGTTCGCCCGCAATTTCTCCATGGTCTCCAGCATCCTCGCACGGTAGCGCTCCAGGGACAGCGGCTGCAGCTTCTCGATCTTGCCCAGCGCCTTGGAGATCAGTGCGATGCGATTGGCCATGTCGGCGCCCAACGCTTTCCCCTCCCGTTCGCGCGTTCGATTGAACGCGGCGACGGTCCGGCGGACGCCGTCAATGAGTTTCTCAACTTCCTTTTTGGGCAGCGGCGCAGCCGTCGCGACATTGAACAATTCCGGCAGCCCGGTGAAGTCGGAGACGCTGATATCGCCCGCCAGCTTGAAACGTCTTTTCAAATCGGTAAACATCTTATAATAAAGCGCGGCGCTCTCTTCGTTGAGAATCAGGGTCTGGGGCGAGATGTTGTTGTCGTCGATCGTCACTGTCAACGTAATCTTGCCGCGCGCCACCAGCGCGGTGATCGTTTCGCGAATCTCGCTCTCATACTCGGAGAACGCCTTCGGCAGGCGCACCGACAATTCGAGAAAGCGGTTGTTCACGGCGCTCATTTCGAGCGAGATTCTCTTGCGGTTAATCGTGGCCGCGGCTCTGCCGTAGCCGGTCATCGAACGAATCATGACATCCTCATGTCGAAAACAGATTGCCGATAAAATAGGATAAGACGCTCTTTGTCAACTCAAAAGTGGAATCGTTGACTTTGTGCGCCCAAGCTCGTAGTTTCCCGAACGCTAAATATGATACCCAAATCGGCCATCGTCTCGTACTTGCTTGCGCAAGAGCTGGACGCGCTGCTGAGCGGCGCGGAACTTCACAAGATTGAGTACCACAAGGATTCGCGTCAGTTTCGCTTTCTGTTCGCGACGACCCCGAAAGTCCACCTGCAATTCTCGTTCGCGCCGCCGCATTTTTTGCTCCAAGAAAAATGGCCGTCGCCGGCAGAATCGTTCCCAATCTGGCAAGAATGCTCTGGTTCAAGAGTCGCGGCCGTTGGGGGTCATCGCGACAATCGGTTGATTGAGATCATCCTTGAACGCGAGACCGAAAACGTGCAGGACGAACGATTCAGAATCGTCTTCGAGTTGTTAGGCGCGCAGGCAACAGCCCTGTTACTCGACGAGGATGGCATGATCCTGCAAGCGCTACGCGTGATCGACAACGAACGCGGTCTGCGGCCAAAAGCCATTTACCAATTCCCGCCGCCGTTAAAGCAGTTGGCGGCGCCGGGCGAGGCCGCAGTTGTCAACGCCGGTAAGCGTCAGGTGACGCTAGCCTTTGACGATAGCGAGTATCGCGTGACAGGAGACGACATCGCCGCCTCGGCCCGGTATCCGCTGATTGTCGCCTTCCAGAACGCTGCTGAGGAAAGTCAACGACAGCAGACCCTTGATCAGGCGCGAAACACTGCGCTGGGGTGTGTCCGGCGCGCTATCGCGCGGGAGCGCAATCTGCGCGGTAAACTCGAACGCGAGTTGCTCGCCTGCTCGGATGCAGCTCAATTTTCTCGCTGGGCGGATTTGTTGATGGCGCATCCGCATGCGGCGATCCGGAACGATCGTGTCGATGTTACCGATTTCTATGCGAATGCGCCGACGAAGATCCCGCTTCTGACCGGCAAGAGTGTCATCGAAAGCGCCAACGCTTACTACAAGCAGGCGCGCAAGCTTCAGCGATCAGGACCGGCGCTGCAAACGCGAATCGCGAAGATCGATGCGCAAATCGGACGATTGGAAAGCGCACTCGCTGCCATCACCGCGGCCGATACAATTGAAGGTCTCCATGCCTTTGTCGCGCGCTTCCAGCTCAACACATTGCCGCAGACAGGCGCCAAGGGCGAAGAAAGCGGGCAAAAAGGTTACCGCGAGTTTGTCACCTCGGCCGGCGAGCGAATTCTGGTCGGCAAGAACTCCGACGGCAATGACGAGCTTACTTTCAGAATCGCCCGCACCTACGATTACTGGTTCCACGTACAGAACGGCCCCGGATCGCATGTGATTCTGATGCGACCGGATAAGAACCGCGCACCCAGCAAGCGCTCAGTCGAAGAAGCCGCCGCCGTTGCCGCATTCTATTCGGAGATGCGACACTTGCGCCATGTGCCCATAGTTTACACCGAACGCCGCTATGTACGTAAACAGCGCAAAGGCGGCCCGGGACAGGTCATCTACTCGAACGTTAAGTCACTATTTGTCGACCCGTTGCTGCCGGAAGGCTCAAAATAGTCGCCGCCTTCGACGCCGGAGCGACTTCAGTCGCGAGTCCAATTCAACCATCCGTCGCGGCGCAAGCCGCTCCTACAGAGAATTCGACTCGCTGCTGATCCGCCTCCTCAACGTTGACTTTCGATGCTCAACCGCTGATCTTCACCATATGCGCCCTTGGATGACAATTACCATGATAATCCTGCTCGTGGCGGCTATTGTCTACCTACGCGCCAGGCCGGAGGAGCGCCACCCCCGCGAAATCGATTTCGTCAACTGTTTCGTCGATCTCGCACTCCTGAGCGCCGAGTCAGACTCCGGTTCAGCGCAATTCTTAGTTGAGCGCGATTCGGTGCTTCAGGTTTACGGATTCACCGACTCGACACTGCTGCAATTGAAGGAGGAGCTGAATCGACAACCCGAACGATTGATCGAAATCTGGGACAAGATCGAAGCACGAATCAAAGAGCGGCGCATCGCGATGGGGCAGAAAATCGACGACGCTAAAGAGTGAAGGCGTTCTCGATGTGCTCGATTGCCGGGAGCGGCCCGGAGTCGTCGACCATGACGACATCGAAGCGATAACCGCGATAATCGATATGCGACTGCTGAAGGTAAATCTGCGCCGCCGCCATCAGCGACTCTTGTTTGCGTTGATCGACTTTGTAAGGCAACTCACCGAACTCCCGCGACTTTCCGCCCTTGACTTCGACGAATATCAACTCGCCGCCTTTGGAGGCGATGATGTCGATCTCTTTCGCGCCGGAGCGGTGATTTCGGGCAATAATTACAAAGCCTCGACCGATGAGGTGCTGCGCCGCCAGTTCTTCGTAGCGCCGGCCCTTGTCGCGACTACCGGCGCTCATAAACTCGCAGCGTCCTCGGCCGTGAGAGCGAGTTCGAATTGCTCGGGCACCAGACAGAAACTGCGGCGGTGGATTTCCGTTGGTCCGTGAAGCGCGATCATCTGCCGATGTTCGACCGTCGGATAGCCCTTGTGCCGGTCAAAGCCGTACTTCGGAAATTGCTCGTGATACTCGCGCATGATGCGGTCACGAGTCACTTTCGCGATTATCGACGCCGCCGCAATCGCAACGATTTGCGCATCGCCGCCGACAATCGTCTGCTGCGCTAACGCGAGCCCCGGAATCGGCCGATTGCCGTCGACGAGCACGAATTCTGCAGCTGGCGCCAGACGCGTAACCGCTTCATGCATGGCGCGAACTGATGCCTGGAGAATATTGATCTCATCGATGATCGCCGGCGCGACGACCGCAACCGCCCAGTCGGTAGTCTTGGACACAATGTGCGCGTATGCGGATTCGCGCCGCGCCTCGCTCAGCTTCTTGGAATCATCGATGGCGGCGGCGTGGAATTTTGGCGGCAAGATGACCGCAGCGGCAACAACCGGCCCGGCGAGCGGTCCGCGCCCGGCTTCATCGACCCCACAATAGCGTTCGATGCCCTGACGACGCAAGGCGCTTTCGATCCGACTCAATCGCACAGCGCGAATCTGAAGTCATGAAATATTCGCGGCAACAAGAAAATCCGGAAGTGAAAACGCCCGAAGCGAAACAGCCCGTAGCAGGATCATCCCGCCGGGTCATGTCGCCCGTTCGCTCCAGCGGCGGCAGCGGATAATCTCGCGGTCGGTGATGATGGCGGTAATCAACTCATTGGGGGTAACATCGAACGCCGGATTGTACACGCGGATTCCGTCCGGCGCAAGCCGGTGATTGCCAACGTGGGTGACCTCTTCCCAGCCGCGCTGCTCGATTTCGATGTCGACACCGGAAGCGACGCGGTGGTCAAACGTCGTGGTCGGCGCGGCGACGTAAAAAGGAATACCGTGCTTCTGCGCCAGCACCGCCAGCCCATAAGTGCCGATCTTGTTCGCGACATCATAGTTGATCGCGATGCGATCGGCGCCGACGATAACACAATCGATCATGCGCTGCGCCATCAGGTATCCGGCCATGTTGTCGGTGACGAGCGTGACATCGAGGCCTTCCCGCTTGAGTTCCCAGGCGGTGAGTCGCGCGCCCTGAAGGATCGGGCGAGTTTCGTTCGCGAAGACACCAAGTTTCTTGCCCGAGCGGAACGCCTGATAAACCACGCCCAACGCCGTTCCCATGCCGGCCGTCGCCAAAGCTCCGGCATTGCAGTGTGTCATAACCGTTCCGACGACGGGCATGAGCTCGAGACCATTCATGCCGATGCGCTCGCACATGCGGGCGTCGTCGTCATGAATTTCCTGAGCCAGCTCGAGCAGACGCGGCACCAGATCGGGAGATCGGTCGTATGCGTGATAGTGAATCATCATGCGTTCGACCGCCCACGACAGGTTGACGGCGGTCGGTCGCGCCGAACGAATCTCGTTGACTGCGACCGCGAACTCGACTTTGTTGCGGCATTCGCGCGCCGCCAGCACAACAGCGTAGGCCGCGGCAACGCCGATGAGCGGCGCCCCGCGCAACTGTAACGACTTGACCGCACGGACGACGGCGCGATAATCATGAAGCCGAACGTAGTCTTCATTGGCCGGGAGTTTCGTCTGATCCAGAATTTCGACGCAGTTGTCAATCCAGCGAATCGTGTGAAAATTCATTTGAGGTCGTTCTCTCTTGTTCCGAGCCGTTCTGGAAGAAGTTAACGGCAGCTTCGCCAAAAATCAACAGCGACATCGCTGCTGATCATTTATACTGGGCGGCCATGACTTTCAATCCGAAACAGGTTCGCGGCGTTTTGTTCGACCTCGACGGCACGTTGACGGTCGACTGGCGGCCGCTCGACGGCGCAATCGCAACGTTGGAGTTTCTGCGGCGTCGTGGGATTCCGTACCGGATCTGTACTAACACAACAACATTGTCGGCAGCTTCGCTGGCGCGGCGACTGTCGGATTCCGGCCTTCCCGTTGCCGCCAACGAGGTATTCAGCGCACCGACAGCCGCGGTCGGCTATTTGCGACAACGACGGCTCCCTTCATGTCGACTGCTGTTGGGCGAAGACACCCGGCGCGACTTTTCCGAGTTCGTTGACGACCCCAAAAATCCGAGCGCCATCGTGATTGGCGACATCGGCAACGGTTGGAACTACGAATTGATGCAGAGCCTATTCGAGCAGGTTATGGGCGGCGCGGAAATGATCGCGCTGCACAAAGGCAAATACTGGCTTGCGCAGGACAAACTGTGGATCGACATCGGCGCCTTCGTCTCCGGCCTCGAGTACGCGACGCGCCGGAAGGCGCTGGTGATCGGCAAACCGTCCAGAGAATTTTTCAGCCTGGCGCTCGCAAACCTGGGGCTGGCGCCGGAGCAAGCGATAATGGTTGGCGATGATCTCGACAACGATATCGCCGGTGCGAACAACGCCGGCATCGCGAGTGTATTGGTGATGACGGGCAAAAATCGTGCGGATGTTGTGACAAACTCGACGGTAAGCCCGACTATCAAGCTGTCCGGCGTCGGCGAAATGCCGCAACTTCTGGAATCGTAGCGGGTTGATGACGGCGATCACTCCGCTTGACTTCCTCATGGCGATCCTTTTTTTACCGATAGTCTGAAACATCGAACCGGATGCGGGTACAATAACGGAAGAAGACAAGACACGGTTATATAGAGGAGCATCATGAAGCGATTCACAATAATCTTGCTGATAACAATCGTCGCAAGCAGCGCAGTCAATCTCTTGGCGCAGGTCAATATCAAGAAGGGCAATACGATTGCGTTTATCCGCAACAACGATATCTGGTTGATGGATTCGGACGGCAGCAACCAGCGGCCGTTTGTCACGGCCCTGACCAATGCGCGCGGGCGGATGAGCTGGTCGCCGGATAACAAAAAGATCGCGTTTGCCCGTCGCGGCGAACTGGCCGTGCGCTATCCCGATGGAGGGGGACATAATCACGCAACATACGACCTGTTCTTCGCCTACACCGACTCAGTGAAGGGATTCTGGGAAGGCATTACGAATACACTGGGCGCGCAATTACCGGAATTCGTGCGCGACGGCAGCCGCGTGATGTTCCTCAATGATCAGAACGCCAATCTGGGGACAGCCACTTTGCCGAAGTATCGAATCACGTTTTGGGATACGAAAACGTTTTTGATGCGTAGTCTCGAGATGGCGGCCTCAAGCGAGCTTATGGTGTCGGCGCCGACGCTGTCTCCGGACGGTCAGCGCGTGGCCTTCGTTGTTATGCGCCTTCAGGGTGAGCAGTTTACACCCGCCGGAATTGCTGTGGCCGGAATCAACGAGTTTCCACTTTCGGATGAAGCGTTACTTGAACGCGCCGGCAAATGGAAAGGCGCCGGCTCGCCGTCATGGTCTCCGGACGGAAAGTGGATTGCCTATCTGGCCTCGGATGCCGCCAATCCCGGACTGAGCGTTGCCAGTCCAGACGGGCTAACCAAACGTAGCTTGTTTACACCGACAAATCCAAAGGAGATGGCGCCGCAAGGACCGCCGTCCTGGTCACCAGATTCAAAGTTCTTGGTCTTTGGGACTACGGGAGGATCGATCTACAAGATTCCCGTTGGTGGCGGCGATCCGGTAAGATTGTCGGGGCCGGGCACTGATTACAATCCGGCGTGGTCTAATTAGCCAAAGCGGCGCAGCGAGAATTGGAGAAGGCGCGATTCATCGCGCCTTTTCTATTTCTTTTGCGCCAGTTCGATAATGCGCGCCAGCAGTTGCTCGAAGCTCAAGCCGGCAGCGGCAGCGGCTTTGGGAACGAGCGAGGTCGAAGTCATGCCCGGGAGAGTATTCATTTCCAGGCAGAATAATTCGTTGTTCGGGTTCAGGCGAAAATCTGCTCGCGCGTAACCGTGACAGCCCAGCGCAAGAAACGCCGCAACTGCGAGTTCCTTGATCTCGGCTCCCACTTGCGGATCAAGCTGCGCCGGACAGATATAATCGGACGCGCCGGAAGTGTACTTGTGCTCGTAATCGTAGAAGCCGCCTTTGGGCACAATTTCGACCGGCGGCAACGCTTCCTCCCCAAGAACGGCGACGGTTAATTCGCGACCGGGGATGTACTCTTCGAGAAGTATGTAACGGTCGTAGTCGGCGGCGAGACCGATGCCGTCGAGCAGTTGCTTGTAGTCATGGGCAATGGTCAGCCCAACCGTTGAGCCTTCGCGATTGGGCTTGACGACGATCGGGTACTCCAGTTGATCGGCGCCTTCGGAACCGCAATAGCGGAGCACATCACCGTCGTCACCGAAGCAGATCGTGCGCGGAATCGGAACGCCGACCGCCTGCATAATCATTTTCGCGCGCTGTTTATCCATGCACAGGGCCGAAGCGAGCACGCCTGAACCGGTGTAAGGAATCCGTGCCAGATCGAACATCGCCTGCAGCGTGCCGTTCTCGCCGAGTCCGCCATGGAGCGCGAGAAAAACAAGATCGCCGCCGGAGAATCGTGCTACTGCAGCTTGCGCAGCCGTGGTCGAGACTGACGACGAATTGTCCGATATCTGGGCCGCAGCGGCATGGCTGAGCAGCTCGCGACCATCGCGAGTATCGATGAGATTGATCTGATGGCCGAGTTTCTCAAGGCCGGCGGCAATCGCTTTGCCCGAGTTAAGCGAGACTTCCCGCTCGCTCGATTCCCCGCCCGCCAGGACAATGATCTTCATGCCGATTCTCCCTGCTGCTTGCGGGTGAGAATTTTGTAAATCACAAACCCGACAACAAGCGCGATTACAGCGATGATGACCTTGTTGTAGGCGGCGAAGATGCTCTCGAACTTGTGCCAATCGCGGCGCAACACCAGCGCCAGATAGAGCACGACGAAATTCCAGGCGAGGGTCGAGATAGTGCTATAGATCAGCATGCGCCACGCGCCGACGCGGCCAACGCCGGCCAACACCGCGATCAGCGCGCGCACTCCGGTCAGCCAGCGTGATGCCAGCAGCACCTTGTCATGCCAGCGATCGAACCAGTGCTCGACCTTCTCCAGGCGCCGCACTCCCAGCCACCTCATGCGTTGACTCGACAGCACGTCGCGCCCCTTGGTGCGACCGACATAATAGAGCGCCATCACCGAAGCGATCGTACCGACCACGGAGAGCGCGTAGATCGATGACCACGACGCATGGCCACCAGCGGCGTAAACGGCGCAGATGAAGATGATCGTGTCGCCGGGATACGGGGGAAAGAAGTTCTCGATCAGCATTGACACAAAGACGATCATGTAGAGCCAGAGCGCGGACTGACCGGTGATGACGCCGAGAATGTCGTCGGCCTTGGCGAAGAAGAGTTCCATCAGCGTTGAATCATTACGACGGCATGCGCCGCGATTCCCTCTTCGCGGCCGGTGAATCCAAGTCGTTCGGTGGTCGTAGCCTTGATTGATACAGCGCTTGCCGCAACCCCGAGACAAGCGGCAATTGCTTCCCGCATCTGTGACGCGTGCGGCGCGATTTTCGGCTGCTCACAGAGAATTGTAATGTCGGCGTTGACCAGTTTCCAGCCATCGGCAGCGAGCATTTGGTTCACTCGCCCAAGTAGCGTTAACGAGGCGATGTTCTTATACTGTGGATCGCCGGGTGGAAAATGGCGGCCGATATCTCCCATTGCGGCGGCGCCGAGAAGCGCGTCGCAAAGGGAATGGAGAACGACGTCGGCGTCGGAGTGCCCTGCCAGACCCCGGGGATACTCGATCTTGACGCCGCCGAGGTAGAGTTCGCGGTTATTAGCAAAAGCGTGAACATCAAACCCTGAGCCGACACGGAATTCAGCCATGCCGTAAGTACGGCGGGGACTGGCAGTTTTGCAACGGAATTGTCGTGCGAGTGGGACCGACGCCGGTGTCGAATCGACTACGCTTCTCTCTGCAATTGCCGGATTTCTTCCAGATAGAATTCAATGCGATCGGTGTTCTTTTCGGACTCTGCCTGTTGGAGAGACCGTTTCAATTCTGAAATCCGTGCCTCCCGATGGCGCCGATGAAAGGCGGCGACAAGATCGGAATACATCTGCGGAAGCTCGTCGTGATGGAATTCATGAGCGGCTAACTCGGCAATAAGGGTCTTGCGTGCTGCGCTGTCCACTTTATCGATAATCGCCGCCGGTTCGACCGGCTGATCTTCCGAGCGAAGCAAGAGAATCAAGCTGTAGATCTCCGACAAGTCGGTATCCTCCAGATCAGTCGGCGCGATTTTCTCGGCGGCAGAGTCGATGTAGCTCGGCTGTTGCAACAGCAGCGCGAGAAAGTCGCGGTCGATTGCCGAACGTGTGATCCTCGGCGGCAATATCGATGGGCGGCGCTCGACCTGCTTGACGCCGCGCCGAATCAAATCGATACCAATACCGTAGTGCCGCGAGATGTCCTGTAAGAACAAGTCGCGGCGGATTTCGTCATCGATCTTGCCGGCCAGCGTCGTCAGACGTTTGATCGTGCGGTCGCGGTCATGAAGCGGCAATTTTTCGAACGGAGCGTGCAACATCGCCTTCGAAAACTCGACGTACGACTGCGCCCGCGCGAGTTGTTCGAGAACGGCGTCCCGACCACCGCGACGGGCAATCGAATCGGGGTCTTCGCCTTTGGGCAATAAGACAACTCGGACATCGAGGCCGGCCTCGAACAAGATATCGACCGAGCGCACCGCCGCCGCCTGACCGGCGGAATCAGAATCGAACATGAGCACAACGCCGCCGCAGGAACGCGCGAGCAGTTGCGCTTGTTCCGTCGTAAACGCCGTACCGGAGCTGGCGACAACATTGGTGACGCCGCACTGGTGGAGGGAGAGATAATCGAAGTAGCCTTCGACGACGATCGCCTGCTCCTGACGGCGAATTTCGCCGCGTGAATGCGACAGGCCGTAAAGCACAGACGCCTTATGATAGAGTGGCGTCTCTGGCGAGTTAATGTACTTCGCCTGCTCGTTCGGGTTAAACGTGCGCGCGCCAAACGCAATCGGCTTCTGCGCCATGTTAAAGATGGGGATGATCAGTCGGTCGCGGAAACGATCGTAGAGTGTGTTCTTTTCAGAGCGCACCACGAGTCCGGCGCGTTCAAGGTCAGCGTCCGAAAGTGACTTTTCGTGCGCGTGCAGAATGAGCGAATCCCATCCGGGCAGCGCGTAGCCGAGCTTGAATTTTTCGATAGTCGCGTCGATAATGCCGCGCTTCTTGAGATACTCCAGCGTACTTCGCGATTCTTTGAGATTCTCGTGGAAGAACTTGAGCGCAATTTCGTGGGCGTAGTGGAGCTGCTCGATTTCCTTCGATTCTCGCTGAACAGTCTTTTCCGGCAGGGCGATGTTGGCTTTGGCGGCCAACTGTTTGAGCGCTTCCGGAAACGGAATCTTCTCATATTCCATCAAAAACGAAAAGACATTCCCACCCTTGTGGCAGCCGAAACAATGGTAAATTTGTTTGTCGGCATTGACGGAGAACGAAGGGGTCTTCTCCTGATGAAAGGGGCAACGCGCCCAGTAATTGCGGCCCTTGCGTTTGAGCGGCAAATACGATCCAACGATGTCGACGATATCGGAGGCTTCCCGCACCCGGTCGACGATTTCATCACCATAGAACGGCATCGCTTTAATCTACGAAGATCGGACGCCGCCAGACAAGCCCATATCGAGGCATCGAAGCGCACTATCTTGTGGCAGTAGCAAGACCCGGTCGACCGAATCTTGTGCACCGGATCGTTCCGATGTCGCCGAGCGCAGCTGTTTTATGCAACTTTGAGAGCATCGGTACGGTACTTGCTATGTCGCCGCTGGGGGATGAAATGCGGACTCGAAATCGGGAGGAATGTCTGTGCGCGGTCAAAGTGTGATCCTGTTAGCGTTGCCGATTCTTTTACTCAGTCTCTCACTGCCTTGTACCGAAGCCGCCACACTCGAGGGGCGGATTCAGAATTTTGAGTCGACGGAGCCGGTCGCGTTCGTAACGGTGCAAATCGAGGGCACTGGAAAATCGACGCTGGCAAACGCGGATGGCTACTACCGCCTGTTGGTCGGCCCAGGCCGACAAATCATCAAGTTCACACACATCGGGTATTATTCGCAAGTCGACACGCTGGATTTGACCGATAGCACTACTGTCCACAACGTTTCGCTGCGGTCCGCAGTGATCATCGTTCCCGGCGACGTTGTTTATGACCGGCAGTATGATCCGGCCCAATTGATCATTCTCGAAGCGATCAGGCGGAAGAAGGAAATCCTCGAGCGGCTTGGCAGCTTCAATTATTCGGCCTATACCAAGACCGTCATGCGCAATGTCAGCAAGCCGGACTCGGTGACGATCATGATGATCACCGAAACCCAGTCGCAGTCGTTTTGGGAACGGCCAAACAAGTACAAGGAAATCATCACGGCGCGAAAACAGTCGGCCAATGTCAATCCCGCCGAGAATTTGTTGAGCATCGGCGAATTTCTCAATTTCAACCGCAATCGCATCGAAATCGGCGACTATCAAATTGTCTCGCCCGTCGCCGAGGACGCGCTGGGTTACTACAATTATTATCTTCTTGATTCGACCTACACCGATCAACGCAAGATCTACAAACTCGAGGTGGAGCCGAAAAATCAGGCGGACGCCCTGGTCGAAGGCTACATCTTTATCGCCGATTCGACCTTCGATATGGTTGACATGGACATCGGATTCAACGACGGCGTGCGCATGCCGTTCGTGAAAGACCTTCGCTACCAGCAGCGGGTTGCCAATTTCGAAAACAAGTACTGGATGCCGATCGAGCTCCGGTTTTCGGCGGTGGTCGAGATCGATTTTCCCGGCATTCCCGACCGCATCTCCGGGGAGATGGCTGCCTCGCTGTATGACTACAGCTTCGAGACGCTGCACGAGAAGAACACTTTCGACGAGTTTGTCATGGAGGTCGCCGCAAGCGCCGACAAGTTCGACTCGACGCGCTGGATTCAAAAGCAAACGATTCCGCTCACGCGCGAGGAACTTTACGGCTACCATCGCCTTGACTCGCTGGAGAAAGTTCCGGAACCGATCGGCAAGAAACTGGCAATGGTTGGGCTTGGCGCCGCGGCGCTGGTCACTTTTGGACAACCGGAGATTTTTCGCTACAATCGTGTTGAAGGCGCGTTTATTGGCGCGCCATTGGCGGTCGGTTTGAGTAGCGGAACCGATTTGTACTTCAAGAGCGGCTATGCCTTCAAGGCGAAGTTGTACCAGTATCGCGCCGGGATCAGGCAGCAGTTTGGTGGTGGCTGGCGGCCGGCGGTTGGAGTCGAATACGGTCGTCAAGTGCGACAAATCGGCGTCGTCAATGCCGACGAATGCAACTCGACGACCACGGCACTCTTTGGCCAGCTCGATCCACCGGACTACTACTATAGTCGCGGAACTGCGGCGTGGCTCGCACTTTCACCGATTCGCTACACGCGCTGGACTTTCACATTTCAAGATCAGAGCCAGCGTTCGCTGCCGCAGGCCAGCAATTTCGCAATTTTCGATCGCGACGAGGGGTTCCGGGAGAATCCGCCGATCGAGGAGGGAGACCTTCGCAGTTTCCACGGAACTCTGGAGATCGATTCGCGCAAGCTCTGGCGCAACAAGGGCCGCGTCGCCAAATCGTGGGCGTCGCAGTACACTACTCTGCAACTGGGGATCGAGTTAGCTTCGCCCGACATCGCCAACAGCGATTTCGACTACAAGCGCTATTTCATGCAGTTTCACCGCCGACAACGCACCATGGGGCTTGGCTATACCGAAGTCGATGTGTATGCGGGTGCGTCAACCGGCCAACTGCCGCGGCAACGGTGGTTTGATGTAACCGATTATTCGGAGGTGCTTGCGCCGGAGGCGTCGCGATTCCTCACCGTGGGCGAGAATTTCCTTTCCGGAGATCGCGCCCTGATGATCTACGCACGACACGATTTCGACAACTACCTGTTCAAGAAGAGCGGGCTGCCGTTGATCAAAAAAGTGCCATTCACGTTGATGGCCTACGGCGGCGTCGTCTGGACCGACTTCGAGCGTCAGAAGACACGCGATTTCACAACAAACCAATTCGAGGCCGCCCGCCCGTACGCGGAAGTTGGATTTGGGCTTGGAAATCTAACGCCGTTTCTGTCGGTGTTTAATCTTGCGGTTTATCTAACGTGGCAGGTTTCTGACTACGCCACAAATAACTTCACTTGGCGGATTGGGCTGAAGTTGTAATCGGCTACCGCAACGCCGTCGTTCGAGGCGCGCCAAATCGAGCCCAGGATTGGTGCGGCGGCGGTGAATGGTCAGTTGATCTCGAAGCTCTTTATTTTCCAGCCGTCGTCTTCGATCAGGAAGATGCGCGAGAAGTTCGAATCGGAAGGATCGGCGGTTCGGGTGAAAGTGACGACCGCGCTCTTGCCATCAATGCTGAACTTACGATTGTGCATGACAAAAATCGAGTCGGAAACCAGAAGCGAGACGAGTCGGTTCGGACCGGCGCCTTCGGGAACCGGCTTGATGAAGTACTTGTCGAGTCCGGAAAGATCGCCGGCGTTGATGGCGGCGGTAATGGCCGTGACCGCGTCTTTGATTTGATTGCGTTCGAGATTCGGATCCTTTTCCTTCACGCACGCCGCAAACGCGACAAACAGGCCCGCCAAAATGAAAACTCCTTTCAACTGCCAGATTTTCGTCAACATCTTGTCGCTCCTACACCACAATCCGAAATGTGGTCGGTTCTCCCTCAAGCAACTCAATCGTGCCGCCGTGATCTCCGACTATGCGACGACAGATCGCCAGACCGAGCCCGGTTCCGTCCGAACGCGTCGAAAAGTAAGGCTGGAAAATCCGCTCGCGATTATCGAGCGGAATTTTCGCCCCGGAGTTGCTCACGTCAATCTGTGCGCGGCCGCGAGTCGCGACGGCCGACGCGGTGATGCTAATCACACCGGCGCCGTCAATCGCCTGAAGCGCGTTGCGCACAAGGTTCAGCAAGACCTGCTTCATTTCCGCGCGGTCAATTTCGGCGCGCACTCCCGCCGGAGTGTTCACCGCGATCTCCACGCCGCGCGGACCAGCCTCCAAACGCGATTGCGCGGCTATATCATTTAGGAATTCGTCCAAGTCAACCAAAACTTTATTCAGCCGCTTGCCGCGCGCCAACGCCAGAAAATCCTTGATGATCGCGTTCAGCCTCTCCACCTCCGAGGATATGGTTTTAAGAAATGCGGCGTAGTCGTCAACATTTTCTTCGGGAGAAAACTCGATCTTCAACCGCTGCGCGGCGATCGCGATTGCATTCAGCGGATTGCGGATTTCATGCGCTACACCTGCAGCAAGAGTGCCCAGTTCCGAAAGTCGTTCGGCGGCGCGGGCGGACTCTTCCAGTTGCTTCTGATCGGTTAGATCATAGACGAGCGACACGGCTCCGGCGTAGGCTCCGGCGGTTGCCATCAGTGCTGTCGATGATACCAGCAGGTGGCGGCGACCGGCCGCATTGCCGCTGTATACGACTTCCCCGCGAAAACGCTCAGTGATGTCGCCGCTAATGCGCGTCAACGCGAGGAGATCATCGGCAAACACTTCGGAGTAAGGCTGACCGATAACAGCCCTGGCGGACTTGGCGAAGATTCGCTCCGATTGCGGATTGAAAACCGATATGCGGCCGTCATTGTCGGTGGCAATGACGGCAGCTTCCAAAGACTGAATGATCTCGTCAGTCAGCGAGCGCAATTGTTCAAGACTACCGGCGGTGACCGCGAGCTTCTTGGAATAGGTCGCCGCGTAAGCGCCGACAACGCCGAGCGCGAAAAGCACCAGCGACAGGATGCCAAGCTGCTTGAGCGAGTCGGCGTAAAGTTGATGATAAACTTCGAGCGACATGCCGAGCCGGAGGATGCCGGAGGGCATGACATCGGACTTGAACGAACGGACGACTTCGAGCACTTCCTTGTCTTCGAATTGAAAGAGACGATGAACGATTTCAACGTGCGTGAGCGCTTCCTGCAGAAAATCGTCGGCCGCGATCGCCGGCAGCGGACCGATGTTGCGGGAAGCGAGCACGATCCCGGAGTCGTTTTGCAGGACAGCATAGTCGATGGCGGCTTCTCCCCCCATTTGCCGTACGATAAAGCCTATGCCGAGCGACTCCTGATAATCGATCAGCTTGCGCGCCGGCGCGGTGATCATCAGCACGCCCGAGCCAGTGCGAACCGCCACTGACACATAGTCATCGCGCGGCAGCGCCGAGGGCAACGGCGCGGCAATCGCCAGATCGGTTTGTCCGGTCAGCACACTGTCGAGGGCGGCGAGTTGGTTCGGCAACGCGCGGATGTTGCCGCCGATAACCTCGCCCCATGAGGAAGACTTGACGCGGCGGAGATCATCGACAAGATCGATTCGCTCGAATCCGAAACGCTCCTGCCAAGCCGCGAGCGAATCGTCACTGACACCGCCCAAATCAGCCACGCGCCCCAGCAGATTCGCGACTTCGACCAGCCGGTCGATGCCCGCCTGTTCGACGATCGCGGAGGCGGCAAGATTATTGCCGGCGGAGGTGACCAGCGCCTGCATCATGGTTTCGCCTTCCTGCGCGATCAATTCGAGCATATTCTCGCGGCTCGATTCGATCCCCGAATAGGCGAGCACCAAAATGATCACGCCCACCAGCGCCGAAAGCGCCAACACGGCGCGGCGTCGCATCATGATTGCGCGCTCCTGATCTTTGCCGTTGTCATCATCACCCGAAAATTATACCTTCTCAAAACAAAGGCCAAGCGCAATGAAAATCGGATATTTGCAGTTCAAGGTCAGTTTCGGGGAGCCGGTGAAGAATCGCGCGCACGCGCTCGCGTTGATTAGCGAAGCCCAGTGTGATCTTCTGGTATTGCCGGAACTCTGTTTCTCCGGGTACTTCATGCCGTCGCGGGCGAAGGCGTTCGAGCTGGCGGAAATCGTCGATCAAGGCGCGAGTTTCGCGTGGGCGCAAGAGGTTTCACGCGCCATCGACGGCGCAGTGGTGTTTGGATTTCCCGAGCGCGATGGCGAGCGCGTCTTCAATTCGGCGGCGTTCGTAGCGTACGACGCGGCAACGGTCGTCTATCGCAAGACTCACTTGTTCAATCTGGAGAAGGAGTGGTTCGATCCCGGCGACACCGGTTTCGCCGTGCATGAGTATCGCGGCGCGAAAATCGGCATGATGATCTGTTTCGACTGGTTGTTTCCGGAATCAGCGCGGACATTGATGCTGCGCGGCGCGGACATCATTTGTCATCCTTCGAATCTGGTTCTCCCCTATTGTCAGGATGCGATGGTCACGCGCTGTTTGGAAAATCGCGTGTATGCGATCACCTGCAATCGCATCGGCATCGACCGTCAAGGCGCCGATGAATTTGCGTTCACCGGCCGCAGCCAGATCACGGCCTGCAAGGGGGAGATTCTCGCGCGCGCCGAAGCAGGCAACGAATGCCTGACTATCGTCGAGATCGACCCGCTGCGCTCGCGCGACAAGAGCGTGACCGCGCGGAATGAGATAGTCAGCGACAGAAGACCGGGAATGTATGACTCGTAAACCCCATCGCGCGGGACCGAATGTGTTCGCTCTGCTCTGTAGGTCAGGAGCCCTGCGCTCCTGACCTACTCAGCAGGCGATTGATTTTCGCCAATTGATCATTATCTTGCCGCATGTCCATATTGCGGCGATGCTACGGAAGTACGGGACCCGATGACAACCGTAGGGGCGAAAAATTTGCGCCCGCCCTTATTCGCATGCCCGCAGGCGCCGGGTCGCCCTCATCCCACTTGCGGCGGAACTTGGAAGACCCAGCGCAACACAGAAAGTAGACAGGCTACGGGAATGCGCCTTTGGCGCATTGCTCGAATAAATTCGCGCCCACGACTAAAGATCAATTTCAGGAGCCTTCCGCTCTTGACTTACAAATCACTTTGGAGGGTAGACCAGTGACCAAACAACCAAACTGGTGGGAGACGTTTTTCGACGACTTCCGGCCGATATTTGCGCGGTTTAGTCGCGCCGACACGAATGCCGAAGCGCGTTTCATTGCGCGCAAATTGGGGCTGAAACGCGGCTCGCGGTTTCTTGATTTCCCGTGCGGGTACGGGCGGATTTCCCTGCCGCTCGCCAAGATGGGGGTGAAGGTCACGGGCGTTGATATCACGCAATCGTATCTGGACGAATTCGCGCGCAATGCTAAGAAGGCTGGTGTACGTGTCGATTTACTGCGCGCCGACATGCGGCGGATTTCATATCGCAATCAGTTTGACGCAGCGACGAATTGGTCGACATCGATCGGTTACTTCGGCTCGGATGCGCAGGACTTGCTCGTATTCAAGCGGGTGTTCGCGGCGCTCAAGCCGGGCGGGAGATTCCTGCTCGGAGCCATAAACCGCGATTGGATAATCAAAGAGTTTACGCCGAGCAATGTTGACGAAATCGGCGGCGTAACATTGCTGCAAACGCGGTGGTTCGATTATTCGCGATCGGTGATGCATGACAAGTGGCGAATCCAAAAAGATGGCGTTGAGAAGGTCCACGAGACGGTGTTGCGGCTGTATTCATTTCACGAACTAAAGTCGATGTTCGAGAGGGCTGGGTTCATCGATGTTGAGGGGCTGGGATCGTTTACGGATGAGCCGACCGGAAGGCGGAATCGACACATGTATGTGTTAGGGAGAAAGCCGTAGAATCATTGCGAGAGCAGATTGCGAGAATATCCCTCCGCGAGCGGGACTACTGAACAAGTCCTATCGGCTGTCACCCTGAGCCGCTGCGCAGGCGAAGGGTCTGCTGCCGTTGTGTCGCATCGGAAAACAGATTATTCGCTGCGCTCAGAATGACAATCGTGGCACTTCTTCGATAGCCCCCAAGCAACGGGGCACCTTGCATCGTGCGTCGCGACACGCGGTGAGAGAGTCGCAGGTTTGTGACATGACGCATTGCCATGCGCCCCTACACGGATCGACACACATAAACGGTTACAACGCATTGAATAACAATGTGTTACGACTGTCACATCAATTGTTGCTTCATGTCAGAATTCACCGTTCGCTGTTTAGAATTGGTACATAACTCGCTCAGCAAATCGGCTTGACTTTCAGGGGGATTGGGATATATTGGCGGCGTCTGCGTAAGTGTACTTCTCGCGGAGCTCTATCCGGAATCGAGAAACGAGCTATCGATTTGAGCTTTTGTTCGAAACGTGAAAGGACACCGGTTACTACCACGCACAACCGGAAAACGCGAGATGAGTTCTTCCCTAATCCACGGAGAGCTTTTGTGAGAGCCGTACGAAACATTGCGATCCTCGTGCTCTGCCTGGCTGCGCTGCCGACATTCGCGCATGCCGCCGGCGGGGCCTACCCTTGGAGCGATTCGCTGAGCGCCAAGTTGTCGCTGAGCGGCCCGTCGCTCCAGGATGTATTGACTACCTTGGGCTACTCGATCAATGTAGCCACTGATGAACTTCCCAACCAAACCGTATTCAAACCCGGCCCGGCGTTTACGCTGGCCGAATTGCGCGTAAAATACCGGGGATCATCTTCCCTGTCGGATTTTGGTTGGTATCCCCAGAACAACCCCAATGCCAAGACGCTATTGATTGCGGGCAGCGATCCGGTCGGTACGATGGTGGCGATGGTACCGCCGGCGGACTCGGTTGGTCTCTATCTCGGACCGACGCTGTTCGACGATATCTGGTACACCACCAAAGGCCAAAACTGGGACCTGTTCAAGCATGCCCGTGTGTTTAGCGCGGGCGCCAACCGCTACGTGATCGCGTGGGAAGATCTGGCGGATGGCGGCGATCAGGATTATGAAGACGCCATTTTCGAACTACTGTATGTCAATCCCAACGAACTGCGGCTCTCGTTCGTGGGACAGCAGAATTATCTTTTCTGCACCGAGCAGGAGATCTGTTTCGATGTCAACGGCAGCGGTGGCATCGGGTCGCTGACTCTGCAAATCCGCAACGGCATCACGTTCCAGACGGTGGCGACCGGATTATCGCCGCTGGCCTACGAGAACTGCTTCCTCCCGTGGCCCGTGGATTCCGTGCACAAGTTCGTATTCAAGCTCTCCGATACGAACGGCAACACGGTGATTGACAGCTTCCTCGTTAATGTTCAATTCCGTGAAAATCCGATTCTGACGCTCAGCGATGAACTGATCGACACGACAGTGTGCGATCTCGATTCGATCTGTATCGATGTCGCTTCGGCGTTCGATTACGACAACGACCAGCTTCTCTTCACGCTCTATCAAAGCCCGCCGGCTAATATCGACTCGCTGACCGGCGAAATCTGTTTCAAACCGTTGGCGCTGGATTCGATGATGTACCAGTTCATCATCGTCGCCTACGACTCGTGCTGCCAGTCCTATGGTTTCCCAGCCGATCCGCGTGAGAAGCTTCCCTGTCCGCGCGACACGCTGTATGTGATCGTGCGCTATCAGGGTAAACCGATCATCACCACGATTCCGGATACGACCATTACACTGTGCAAAGACGCACCATCAACGGTGTGTTTCCCGGCGACCGCGGCGACTGAAAGCGGGCCGGTGCCCTTGATCCAAGAATGCGGGCCGGGGCTCATCAGCAACGGCGAACTATGTTTTAATGCGGCGGCCTCAGGACTTTACACGTTCTGCGTCAAAGCGGCGGATGCCTGCGGCGGCTTCGTTTATGACACGGTCAAGGTCAATATCATCATCGATGCGACACCGCCGGTGGCGAATGCCGGCCGCGATTCCACACTGAGTTTATGTGCGCCGCAACCGATCTGTTGGGCGGCGGGATGCTCGGGTGCGGATCTGGCAACCTGCGAACTGATTTCGACACCGGGCACGTTTAACGGCTCCCAGATCTGTTTCACCCCGCCCGCGAGCGGAACTTATCGCTTCATCTTACGGGCGACCGACAATTGCGGAAATGTCGATCTCGATACGGCGATTATCAAAGTGACTCTCAAGAATCCGCCGGTGGCGCTGGTCCGCGACACAACGGTGAACTTCTGTGTGACCCAGCAAGTGTGCATTCCGGCGACTTGTAGCGACCCGGACGGTGATCTGACGCTGTGCGAGAAGATCTCGGGCGCCGGAACTTACAACAACGGACAGATCTGCTTCACGCCGGACACATCGGGAACCTATCGCTTCATCCTCAAAGCGACCGATGCTTGCGGCGCGACCGATCTGGACACCGGTTTCGCGGTGGTCAAAATCAACCGTCGTCCTGACGTAGTTCCGGGCAGCGGCAGTTACCTGCTTTGCGAGCCGGGTCAGATTTGCGTGCCGTTTACCGCAACCGATCCGGACGGCAACCCGCTGACGATTACCACCACGATGGGCACGATCAACGGCAATCAGGTTTGCCTGAACTCGGGCGGGCCGGGAACGCGGTTGCTCAGTTATCAGGTGATCGCGCGCGACGGTTGCGGCGCCGCGGATACCGCGTTGTTCAACATCACGGTGCGCGTCAATATGCCGCCGATACTGACGACCCCGACACCAACGCCGAAGAAGCTCTGCGACCCCGAGCAGTTGTGCTTCAATGTGTCGGCGCTCGACACCATCGTCGCCAAGCTGGTTTACAGCCTGCAATCCGGGCCGGGGACAATCAACGCTTCGACCGGGCAGGTTTGTTTCACGCCGACGCAGGACGGCAACTTCAGTTGGAATATCGTAGTCACGGACTCGTGCGGCAAAGCTGACACCGGTCAAGTGAACTGGAACGTTGATTTCATCGATCCGCCGTCGCCGATAATTGTGGCGCCGGATGCCGATACGCTGGTCTGCTATGACTCAGCGCTGACCGACGTCTGCGTTAGCATCAGCTACAACGATGCGCCGAATACGACGATCACGGCGCGGCCGACGAATGCATCCGTAAACTACTCGTTCAACTACTCGGGCGGCAGCGGCCAGTTGTGCTTCGACCCGTTGGTGAACGAGAACAAGACTTACACGTTCGAGTTCAAACGCAAGAACGAGTGCGGCGACTCAACGCTGACCCTGTGGAATTACACCGTCGAGTACGTCGATTGCGACTCGGCCTGTATCGTTGTCGAGATCGAAAAGACCCCGTGCATCAACCTCGGCACGATCGTGACGATGAACGTCTATTACGAAGGCCGTTTGCCGGTTGGTGGCTATGACTTGCTTCTGACCTACGACGTTACGGCGTTTAGTTTCCTTTCGGCCTCGATCGGTCCGGCGATTTCCGGCTGGGAGTATTTCACTTATCGCCTCGGGCCGTTCGGAAACTGCAGCGGCTCCTGCCCGTCGGGAATGGTGCGATTGGTGGCGCTCGCCGATGCCAACAACGGGGCCAACCATCCGCCGGCCTCGCAATTTATGCCGACCGGAAGCATCGCGCGGTTGACGTTCCGTACCACTTCAAACAATAACTTCGACGGACAAGTCTACCCGGTCAACTTCTATTGGCTGGACTGCGGCGATAATGCTTTCTCCACTGTCTCCGGAGATACCTTGTTAGTCGACGATGTGATTTTTAATCCTTATGGAATAATTCTCTGGGATGAGGACGACGAAGTGCTCTTCCCCGAGAACAACCGCTTGCCCAATCTCGGCGCTCCGGATACGTGCCTGAGCGGCGATAAGTACGAGCCGATCCGCTGCGTAGAGTTCCACAATGGATTTATCTGCATTATCGACAACGATTCGATCGACGCGCGCGGCGACCTGAATCTTAACGCCGTCGCGAACGAGATCGCGGATGCCGTGCTCTACACCAATTATTTCATTCGCGGCTTGGTCGTGTTTAACATCTCGCGGCCGGCGCAGATAGCGGCGTCGGATATCAATAATGACGGTCTCACGCTGACTGTCGGTGATCTGGTTTATCTGCTTCGCATCATCATCGGCGATGCCCAGCCGATTCCGAAGCTGGCCCCGTTTGCCAACTCCGTCGAGTTCACACCGGATGTATCCGATCAGGCAGTGACATTATGGGCGAACAGCACTTCGAATATCGGCGGGTTGTACCTGCGCGCCCGTGTGCCGGACGGCGCCATGCCGACCGTAACGGTTGCCGACGCTGCCGACGACTTGACTTTGGCCTATGAAACCGTCGACGGAATCCTCAACATCCTGATCTACTCGGAAAACCACGGCGCGCGCATCGAGGCCGGCCGGCTGCCGCTTCTGACGATCTCGTCACCCGTGACCATCGAGCACATCGAAGCCGCAGATTACGATGGCAACCAGTTGCGGTCGAGTCTGGGCAAGACCGTACTGCCGACGGAGTTCGAACTGGGTCAGAACTATCCGAATCCGTTTAATCCGACAACTACTATTACGTTTGCGTTGCCGCAGGCCAGCGACTGGGCGCTGTCGATTGTCAACATCAGTGGCCAGATCGTCAAACGATTCGAAGGTTCAGCCCCGGCTGGAACACAGAATATCGTTTGGGATGCAACCGACGTGAATGGTCAGGTCGTCGCGACCGGTGTCTACTTCTATCGCTTGGAAGCGGGCTCGTTTGCGGCCACCAAGAAGATGGTTTTAATGAAATAGTGCCCCCCGGGCGAGTCGCGACCGCGGCTCGCTCTTAATCTCTGCCCTCTTTCACTTACGCTGAGGTCGACGGCGTCCGCACCACCATGGACGCCGTTGGCATTTTGAGGCGGGACCTTTAGCCATGATGGTCCTCACTGAATAATTGTGCGAAGATGACTCCGCAGTAGACAGCCACCGCTTCTCATCCGCTGCTCGCGTGCATCTGAGTTCACTTCGGCGACGCAAGCCGCCATGCCCAAAATCGTTGCTCGGAGCGACGTCGATTCCGGCATTTCCCAGCGAATCGTGCAAACGTCAAGTCGAAAGCTGCAAACGTACTCACTCTTCCCCGCCATTTGGCGGATTGCGCCGATTTCGCGCAGCTGGCGTTGGTGGGAAGCCCTGTAGTTTCACCAAGTTACACGCCGGCGAATCTCTTTTGTGCTTGGCACGAAAATCGATAACTAATTCGGGGGAGATTGTGGTTCGCGAAAATGGCGACTTTTGCGGTATACCATTGTGAATCGCGAAACCTCAGACGGTGTATAAGCGTTGTATGATATGAAGATACCGGCGCTTAAGAAGCCGCAGTGCCGGTTCGATAACTGAAAGATAGACGATTTGGAGATAGATCGCCCGTGAGCCATCATCTTCGGAGGAACGAATGCCTATGAAATCCGATCTGCGCCTCAAGCTGTATGCCCTGATGTTAGCGATCGTGGCGATGAGCGTCATCTGGATTGTTGGTTCGGGCGACGCCGCGCAGGCTACGTTGCAGGGCGTCGTTTACGGCCCGCAATTGGCTCAGGCGAACCCCCAGATTAACTCGACACCGGCGGAAACGCCGTCGGCGCGCCATTCGATCGCGTTCTACACGAAGAAGATGGCGGAGATTGCCTATCAGATCCACTCCCGGTACATGGAAGACATCGATCCGGAGAGCCTAATCAATGCCGGTATCGAAGGCATGCTCTCCAATCTCGATCCGTACTCGGTTGTCTTGCGCCCGAAATCCTATGAGTCGCTAATGGAGCAGACGCACGGGAAGTACGAGGGTGTCGGGATGCAAATCGACTTGCGCGATAACCGCGTGACAATTGTTGCGCCGATGGAGGGCACACCCGCCTGGCGGATGGGGTTCCGTGCCGGCGATAAAATCATGAAGATTGATACTGTTTCCACTGAAGGGATGAAGACCGACGAAGCGGCCAACCTGATGCGCGGCCCGGCGGGCAGCAAGGTGAAGCTGACGATTCAACGTCCCGGAATGGACTACGAGTTGGAATACGACGTCGAACGCGCCGTGATTGAATTGAATTCGGTGCGCTACTACGGCATGATTGAACCGGGTGTCGGCTATGTGCGTATCGACAAGTTTTCCGAGACGACGACGGACGAACTGAGCAAGGCGATCAACGACATGAAGACCAACCATGGCATGAAATCGCTGGTCTTTGACCTTCGCTCGAATGGTGGTGGATTGCTCGACCAGGCGATTAGCGTCGCCAATCTGTTCCTACCGCGCAATTCGCTGGTGGTCTACACGCAGGGGAAATTCCCGACTTCACGTAAGCAATATTTCACTGAAAACGAAGCGCTCATGGCCGACGGCGAATTAGTCGTACTCGTCAATGGCGGCACCGCCTCGGCGTCGGAAATCGTCGCCGGCGCGATTCAGGATTATGACCGCGGCGCGATTGTTGGCACGACAACCTTTGGCAAGGGTCTGGTGCAGCAGGTCTTTGGCGGCCAGAACGGCGAAGCCGCGCTCAAGCTGACGACCGCCAAGTACTATATCCCATCCGGGCGTTGTATTCAGAAACCGGAGCACTCGAAAAAGCAGTTTGAGGCGATGGCGGACGACGAGGTCGACCTGAAGGCCGGTACTGAGGAATCGGTGAACCCCGAAGAGACCTTCAAGACCGCGGGCGGCCGCACGGTTTATGGCGGCGGCGGTGTGATTCCCGATCTCAAGGTCGAAGAGGAAATGTGGAAGCCGATCGAATACAATCTCGTTCGCAAGAATATGTTCTTCGAGTTTGCGATCGATTACACGACCAAGGCCAAAAACCTGCCAAAAGACTTCGTCGTGACCGATGAGATGGTCGAAGCTTTCCGGCAATATATCAAAGACAAGAAGTTTGATTACAAGACGGCGCTCGAGCTGGATCTGGAGAAGTTCGAGGAAACGGCGAAAGAGATGAAGAAGTCGGATGTGTTTGCGAGCGACCTGAAGGCGATGCGCGACGCGATTGCGCGCGAGAAGACGAAGGATTTCGACGAATCGCTGCCGTACATCAAACAGTCGATCAAGCGCGAGATTCTGCGCAAGGAATACGGCGAGAAGGGTATCTACGAGATGATCACGCTCAAAGAAGACCCGCACGTCAGGCAGGCGATGGAGTTGCTCAAGGACCGCACCCGCTACGGCGCGCTGCTCAAGCCGACCGTCAAGAAGGACAAGGGATAAGCCTCAACCGCTTAATACGATAGGCAAAACGGCCACCCCCGGGTGGCCGTTTTGATTGGCCTATTCGCTGCATAACCTCGTCAGGGCCAAGTCGTTTGGCTCGATGTCGAGTATGTCGGCACCTGAATTGCACGTTGGTCACTCCACGTTGATAAGTCCCGGTGCGATTTTTCGAACATTGTAGCCGGCCTACCGTAGTGAATCCCATGCGCCATTTTCATCGGACTCGACTTGCCTTTACTGCGGGCGTCCTCTTGATCTCAGTTGCCATACTCCGCGGCGACGAGCGCCGGCTCGGATCCGGAACGCAAGCAATCGAAATCCAACTGCGCCTATTCGACGCGCTGGCGCAGAATAATCCGGGATATCAAGATACCGCCATTGCTATCTCTCAAGTCGATGATGCACAGCAACAGCGGCGAATCGAGGTTCTTTCGGCGCGCAATGCCCAGAATCCGCGCATCGCCGCTCTGATCGACAGCTTGTTGAGCTCGCCAGCTTATGAACTCTATTATCGCCAGTTCCGAAACGTCCAGCCGGAGACCCACCGACGCATCTTCTTGGCGCTACCGTTTCGTGGCATCGACAGTCCGGCGGGCATCGGCGCTACGCAACTCGAGTTGTTTCAGAATCGAGAACGTGTGGCCACCCTGATAAACATGGTAAGCCGAATCGACACGGATCGCGTCAGGGCCAAAGCTCTGATCTGGAGCCCGCCGACAGATGCAGCTCCGCCAACAAGCTTTTTCATTCTCGACGGCAATGGGGACGCGTTTGCCGTCGACAGCCATGTTTGTTTCGATCTGTATGGCGTGCTACTAAGCAAACGTCCGGAAGCAAATCGGTATTCCCAATTAGGCGCAAGCGCCGCCGCTGAGCTTGAGGACATCGCTGCGCATGAGTATCAACACGTCTTTGCGCAGCCGTTTCTCTATCCCCCCAATCGGAGCTATGCGTCCTGGCAAGACCGCTGGCAGGATATCCTGACACGGCGTATCGTCTCAGAGGGAGTGGCCCAACAGTGCAACCCGCCAATCGGTCTGAAAAGAGCCGTATTCGAAGACTCCGTCGTTGTCAGCTACTGGTTGAAAGAACTCCGGCGTGTCATGCTCCAACTACGGGAAAGCGCAATTAGCGAGGATTCGCTTCGTGCTTGGTTGGACCGAAGTTATCATGAAACCGCCCGTGAACTCCTCCAAGGGTATTTGAAGCGGAATCAGCCGAGCGCCGATCAAGAACGACTGTTAAGTGAGCACATTGCTGACCGGCCGAGTGCGATTTACGCTCTGGGCTGGTGGATGATGAGCCGTATCAACGCCGCGCCCGATGGGCAGCGTCGTGTCATCGATCTCTTGTCACAACCGAATCAATTAGTCGAATTCTATAATCAGGCAATCGATAGCCCATCACTTCGACTTGATCTTTAGGGCCAGGGTAATCTCGGCCACAGCGTTCCGCCGCGCTCGTGAAATCGACGTCCTGCCAATCCGAGCTACCAAACTAATGCAGTTCTACTCCCGAGTGCTCGTTCCCACTTGCCGTCGCAGCAGAGTGAATTCGCTCGACAAGATGGATGAATGCCACATACGCAGAAACGTAGGCCCGCCCCGATTTCACGTCGTTTTCATCGAGGTAGCGCTCTGATCGAACTCGTTCATAGGCTTCCTGTATGCTGTGGTGAACCACCTCGTCGATCAGCTTGGCGACCAGTTCGGGTTCGCCGGACCGGATTGCTGAATCGGCGGCAGCGATAGCTGGATCGGGATGCTCCGGGGCCGGCTTGAGTCCGGTGTACGGTTCGCCTTCACCAGCCCGATGCAGCCGCACCAAGGTCTCAAAAAAGTATTTGTCGGCCAGTTCTTGGGCCTGCGGCGTGAGCTTCCTCACGATGAGCGTGTTTTCGAACGCGGCACGAATTTCGGCTTCATCCTCAGCCGGAACCCAGATGAGCGCATGATTCAGATTGCCGGTTTCGATCGCGGCACGAGCGGCCTCAATAACCGGTCCATCCATGGTGTCGCAATGCGCGAACGCCGCAGGAACGGCGATTAGTGAACAAAGCGCTGCAACTGCCAGCGCAATCCCAAGAATAGGGGTCTTGCTGCAATACATAAGAACGTCTCCTTCCTCACGCACAAGGCGCGAATAAGCCGATTGCGGAAAATGAAAGTGGTGTCGATCAGACTAACTTTGGCTGTCGAGACGGATGATCGCGTCACCGTCAATCAAAACCAATTACTCCAGATTGGCAAGGATGAACTCCATTGCCGAGTAGATTAGCGCCGACTCCGCGTCGAACGCGGTAAACTGGCGGCAGGCCTCGGGAACGAAACTTGACAACCGGCGTTGAACCGTTTGATTCGTGAATCGACAGCTTTAGGGGAGAATACCATGCGACGACACGTTGGCATCCTCATATTCACAATGGGCTTGGCGGTGATAACCGTCGGTGCCAATCCGCTTCAGGCCCAGTCGGCCAAGAAAGAAAAGCCGGCTGAGAAACGGTCGATTGCGTATTATCAGCGGCTGATTACCGATCTGGCGGCCACGATTCGCGATTCGTACATGAGCGAGGTTGAGTTAGACAATCTCTTCAACAGCGCGACCGATGGCATGCTCGCCGACCTCGATCCCTACTCGGTGCTACTTTCGCCGCAAGACTATGCTGCGCTCAAGGAAAGTTCCTCGGGTCGATATGAGGGTCTCGGATTGGATGTTGACGTTCGCGGCGGAGAGGTGACGATTATCGCGCCGCTGGAAGGCACGCCGGCGGCACGGATGGGATTCCGGCCCGGCGACCGCATCGTACGTATCGATGATCTGCCAATCGCCGGGATGGCTACACGCGACGTGAACTCGCTCCTGCGCGGGGCTGCCGGAACAAGGGTAAAGTTGACCATCGACCGGCAAGGCGTCGCTGTGCCGCTGGATTATATCATCGAACGCGCGGTTATCGAAGTTCATCCGGTGTCCTATCATGGACTGGTCGAGCCGAAGATCGGGTACGTCCGAATCGCAAAATTCGCCGAAAAGACCGACGCGGAACTGGCAATTGCCTTGAAGTCGCTCAAAAAGCAGGGCGCCGAATCGCTGGTGCTGGACTTGCGGTCGAATGGCGGCGGCCTGCTCGACCAAGCCGTGGCGACGGTCAATATGTTCCTGCCGAAAAACCGGCTGGTGGTCTACACGCAGGGTCGCAACGCCGCGACCATGCGCCGGTATGAAACGACGTTGGACCCGCTGATTCCGCAGGCGGAATTGGTGGTCTTGGTCGACTCAGGAACGGCATCAGCGTCGGAGATCGTTGCCGGTGCGATTCAGGACTGGGATCGCGGCGTGATCATGGGACATCCGACATACGGCAAGGGATTAGTGCAGAATGTATTCGAATTGGGCGAAGGCGACCGCGCCTTGAAGCTGACAACTTCGAGATACTTCATCCCGAGCGGGAGATCGCTGCAGAAGCCCGAACGGATGCATAAATCGCAGTCGAAAGACGGACAGTTAGCCGATCAATTTGCCAAGACCAGCGCGAAGATGTACAAAACCAATGGCGGTCGCGAGGTCTTCGGTGGTGGAGGCGTTGCGCCCGATATCCCAATTGCCGAGGAAGCGCGCCAGCCGATCGAGTATAATCTCAGTCGCGAAAACCTCTTTTTCCAGTTCGCTGTCAAGTATGGAGCGGAGAACCCCGAAATTAGGCTCGATTTTGCTGTCAGCGACAAAGTGATTGAAGATTTTCGCGTCTTCATCAAGTCGCGCGGCTTCGTCTACCGAACCAATCTCGACAATCTCGTTGCCGAGCTTGAATCAACGGCAGATGAAGAGCGCAAGGCGGCGGGTTTGGCAAAGGACATCAACTCTCTCAAAAACGCCCTTGGTCGGGAGAAGGCTAAGGACTTCGACACCGCGCGGGAGTTCATCCGCCGGGCGCTGCGGCGCGAGATTCTGAGCAGTAAGTTCGGCACCAACGCGCTTTACGAGCAGGTGGTCCTCAAGGAAGATCCCGCTGTTCGCGCCGCCGTGGAGCTGCTCAAAGACGCCGGGAGATACCGTTCATTGCTTAAAAAACGTTAGTCGCCTACTTCCCCGGTTTGCAGGAGCGACTTCAGTTTCGAACGTAAGCATGTAGGAGCGACTTTAGTCGCGACGACGACATTGCTCGGTGCGATCTCAGAGTCGCGGCTGAAGCCGCTCCTACCCTGAAGCATGCCCGTTCGTGAAACAACTTCTTGCTGGCATCTTGCGGTGCAAAGCATAGATTCGCATCGTGTATCGAAGCATCGCGAAGTACTACGATCGCCTCGGCTGGAACGAATTTCACGATATCGCTTGGCCTCGGCTCAAGCCGCTGCTCGACAGGCGGCGCTCAAGGTCCTACTTGGATTTGGCCTGCGGCACCGGCAGCTTGGTGTTCACAGTGGCCGAAACTGGCCGCGAGGCAGTCGGACTCGACAACTCGCCCGGAATGCTGGCGATGGCGACTAAGCGATTGGCGGAATACAAGGGCAAGAACCCACCACGTTTCTTTCGGCGCGACATGACGCGCTTCAATCTGCACCGGCAATTCGACGCGGTGGGATGTTTTTTCGATGCCGCCAATCACATCCTTGAACCGGCAGACTTTGCTTCGTTTATCGAATGCGCACACCGGCATGTCGCGCCGGGCGGATTTTTCATTTTCGACGTTAACACAGCAATTGGACTGCACCACTGGGACTCGATCTTATTCACACGCCAGGCCGAACACGCCGTGTTGATGCGGGGCGAATACGACCGCAGCACGCGCCTGGCGTCGATTACGATTCACGGATTCGTCCGCGATGATAAGGGTGATGTGGACCGCTTTCGCGAAACGTTTTATGAACGGGGATATCCGCACAAGACGATAATCCGGTTATTACGTCGCGCCGGGTTTCACGACATCGAAGCTGTTCCCCAGAGAGCCGAGACGACGCTAAGGACGGCCGGGCGAGTGTTCTACACGGCATGGCGGAAGCTGTGAAAATGTCGGCGAACTCGCATTCGTCACTAATGGATGTGATTATCGCGTAGGTGCGCCCGCTGTGACGGGATCCGCGCAGGGGCATCACGTGCGATGCCCACCCCAATCTTAGCTTTGAGCTTGTTTCAAACTGTGAGGTGACATGAAAAACCTGACCGAGCAAGAACTCATCGACGCCGCGCGCGCATTGCTGCAACATTCGTACTCGCCCTACTCGAAATTTCGCGTTGGCGCCGCCCTGGAGACCGGACGTTTCCTATACACCGGCACCAACGTGGAAAATCGATCCTACGGTCTGACCGTTTGCGCTGAGCGGGTGGCGGTGTTCTCCGCCGTGGCGAATCGGGAGCGAAAGTTCCGCAAACTTGCGATCGCCGCCGAGACGGAAGAGTTCACGCTTCCCTGCGGCGCTTGCCTGCAGGTTTTGAGCGAATTCTGCGACGATCTGCAGATTCTGTTGGTTAACCGCAAGGGCCGCGTCAGACGGACCACTCTGAAGAAGCTTTTGCCGTCACCGTTCAAGGCCGACTTGAAGCGGCAAAAAAAGTGATTTCGCGTCTGGGTTGAATCGCTTATTTCGCAAAAGGGAGCTGTACGGAGCTATTGCCGCATGACTGATCGCGACGATTTTCGGAGTCGTATCCGCAGCGAAATCGATCTGGCCGCCTACATCGACGCCGCGTTACTGAAGACCGAAGTCACCGCCGCCGATATCGAAGCGCTTTGCCGCGAAGCCGTCGAGCACCGCTACAAGGCGGTATTTGTTAACCCGTCATACACTGCCCTCTGCGCGCGTTTGCTGAAAGGCAGCTCAACATTGGTTGGCGGAGTAGCCGGGTTTCCACTCGGAGCGACGACCACGGAAGTCAAGATTTTCGAGGCACAAGAAGGCGAAAACCACGGCGCTCAGGAGATCGACATGGTCGCCAATGTTGGTGCGATCAAGTCCGGAAACTGGTCGCTGTTTGAACGCGACGTCGCCGGCGTGCGCAAGGCGCTGTCGGGACCAACTGTGCTCAAAGTAATTCTGGAGGCGACACTGCTGACGCGCGACGAAAAAGTGAGCGCCGCGACGATTGCCGCCGACTGCGGCGCCGACTTTGTCAAGACATCAACCGGAATGTTTTCTGTCGCGACCGTTGCAGACGTCGCGCTGCTGTTTGAGACGGTCGGGCGGCGAGTCGGCGTCAAGGCCTCCGGAGGCATCCGCACACTGGCGCAGGCGCTGGCGATGATTGAAGCGGGCGCCTCGCGGATTGGCACATCATCGGGCGTAGCCATTCTGAACGAGTTGCGCAATCGCTCATGAAGACGCTCTACGAGATCATCGCTACAAAACGCGACGGCGGCACACTAAGCGCCGACGAGATTTCGCGAGTCGTTGGTGACTACACGGCGGGGCGAATTGCCGACTATCAAATGTCGGCCTTGTTGATGGCGGCGTTTGTGCGTGGTCTTGACGCGGCGGAGACGGCGGCGCTGACGCAAGCGATGCTGGACTCGGGTGACAAAGTCGCCGTTAACGGCCTCGACCGGCCGCTAATCGACAAACACTCAACCGGCGGCGTTGGCGACAAGCTGTCACTCATTCTTTCGCCGGTGCTCGCGGGCTGCGGTATCGCGGTCGGGATGTTTTCCGGGCGGGGACTCGGACACACCGGCGGCACACTCGACAAGCTGGAATCAATCAGCGGTACGCGTGTTTTCTTGACGCCATCGGAATTTGGCGCGCTGATCAAGAAACACGGCTTCGCTTTCGCCGGACAAACCGAACGAATCGCTCCGGCGGATCGCAAGATTTATGCTTTGCGCGACGCCAGCGGCACCGTCGAGTCGATCCCGCTGATCGTGGCCAGTATCATGTCGAAGAAGCTTGCGTTAAGATCGGACGGGATCGTATTCGATGTCAAGACCGGATCGGGGGCGTTCATGCAAAAGCGTGCGGATGCTCTCAAACTGGCAGCGGCGCTATTGGCGGTGGCAAGGGACAGGAGACTCCCGGCGAGCGCTGTTATCACGAATATGGATCAGCCGACCGGCGCCACCATCGGCAACTGGCTTGAGATTATCGAAACCGCAGATACGCTCCGTGGCGGCGGACCGAAGGATACAATAGAGTTGACGGTAGCGGTCGGTGCACAGATGCTCCGCGTTGCCGGTGTCGAGCCTGGTCCGGCCAGTGCGCGATCGCGGGTCCGCCGCGAGCTGTCTTCGGGGCGAGGCTATGAGCGGTTTTGCCGCTACGTCACCGCCGTCGGCGGGAAATCATCACTCCTCGAACTCCCGCGGAAGCCCTTGGAACGCGCGCACAAGGCGATTGTGCGCGCTCCCCGCAGCGGATATATTGCAGCGATAGATACGCGTCGGATCGGATTTCTGGCGCTGCAATTGGGCGCCGGCAGAGCGCAAACGACGGACCGGATCGATCCTTTGGCGGGCATCGAAATGCCGGTCAAGATCGGCATGCGCGTCGCAGCCGGAGAGCCGATGGCGACGATTTACGCTTCGGACCGTAATCGCCTGAACGGTATCGCCGGCCTGATGGCGGGCTGCATCACGATCGGTGACTCACCGATCGCGCCGCTGCGAGCGGTGCTGAAACGAATGTAGTATGGAGAAAGACGCGCGCGGTCGACCGTACCTGGGAGTGATGTTTAAGTGCTGCAATGTCTACAGCCGCATTTTCATGAACAAGCAGGAAACGGCGTTCGTTGGTTGGTGCCCGAAGTGCGCCAAACCGATGCGCGTCAAGATTTCTCCCGATGGATCGACATCGCGCTTTTTTGAGATTTCATGAAACGGTATCGCGCCAAGATTGTGATCGTCCCGCTCGGGGACGTCGACTATTTCCAGATCAACAAACTTTCGACGGCGTTGTCGAGCCGCTTCGGACACAGTGTCGATATATTGCAGGGCATCAAAGTCCCAAACGAGGCGTACGACGTCATCAAGGGCCAGTATTTCTCGACGATGATCATGCAGAAGCTGGAGCTGCTGAAGGCGTCCGAAAAGGAGAAAATCATCGGCATCATCGAGGACGACATTTACAACACCCGACATCATGTTTTAGTCAGCGATGCCGACCCGCTCGGCGGCGTCGGATTGGTGTCCGTTTATCAGCTCAAGCAACAATTCTACGGCTTGCCCGACGACGAGAAGCTAATCTACCATCGACTGGTGAAGGAGGCGACGCGCGTTGTCGGGGCGCTGTTTTCGATCCCCTTCTGTCGCAATCCCAAATGCGTCATGTACAATTCCAGCGACATGTTTGATATCGATCAGAAGACGGAAAAATTCTGCGACATCTGCAAGCGCTCTTATATGAAGGTCATGTAGCATGCTGACTGCGGCGCAAGTACTCGACCAGTTGCGCGCCGATCGCGCCTTCATGGACAATGTTACGCGCTGGCATGTGCAGCCCGCCAAGGACGGCGCCTATGTCGATTTCCCCGATTCGGCGGAACCGCGACTGGTCGAAATCCTGAAGCGGCGCGGCATTCACCGGCTCTACACGCATCAAGCAGAGTGTTATGCGCACGTTCAAGCGGGCAGAAACGTGACGATTGTCACGCCGACGGCGTCGGGAAAAACGCTCTGCTACAACTTGCCGGTATTGAACCGGATGATTCGCGAGCCGGAAGCCCGGGCGCTGTATCTCTTCCCCACCAAGGCGCTGTCGCAAGACCAGATGGTCGAGTTGCAGGAGATCATCGACGCATTAGGTTTCGAAATCAATACATACACTTTTGACGGCGACACTCCGGCCGAGATTCGGCGGAAGATACGCAAGGCGGGACACATCGTTGTCACCAATCCGGATATGCTCCACGCCGGGATTTTGCCGCATCATACCAAGTGGATCAAGCTCTTCGAGAATCTGCGTTTCATCGTGATCGACGAAGTGCACACCTACCGGGGTGTTTTTGGCTCGCATCTGGCCAACGTGCTGCGGCGGCTCCAGCGGATCTGCGCGTTTTATGGATCGAAGCCGCAGATCATTTGCTGCTCGGCGACGATCCGCAATCCGAAAGAGCTGGCCGAGCAATTGACCGACCAGCCGATGGAACTGGTCGACAACAACGGCGCCCCCAGCGGCGAAAAACATTTCGTCTTCTACAACCCGCCGGTCATCAACGCCCAACTCGGCATCCGGAAATCGTCGTTGAGGGAGGCGGGCCGCATCGCGCAGCGCTTTGTCGCCAACCGCGTGCAGACGATCGTGTTCGTACCATACCGATTGAACGTAGAGTTATTGCTCACCTATCTGCGCCGCGACACCAGCGGCGTGCGGATCGAGGGCTATCGCGGCGGCTATCTCCCAAATGAACGACGCGAAATCGAATCCGGTCTGCGTTCGGGCGCGATTACCGGTGTGGTTTCAACAAACGCGCTGGAACTGGGGATCGACATCGGCTCGCTGGACGTATCTATCATCTGCGGTTACCCCGGCACGGTCGCCTCGACACGCCAGCAGGCCGGACGCGCCGGCCGCAAAGCGGGCGTGAGCGTTTCGATCATGGTCGCGTCGAGTTCGGCGCTGAATCAGTATGTAGTGAACAACCCGGAGTACTTCTTTGAAGCCCCCGCCGAGATGGGCGTCGTGGATCCGAACAACTTCGTGATCCTCACCTCGCACCTCAAGTGCGCGGCCTTCGAGCTTCCCTTCCACAAAGACGAAGTCCTCGGCGTGCCGACGACGACGGAAATATTAGATTATCTGCAGAGTCGCGGCATCCTGCGTTTTTCCGCAAATCGCTGGCACTGGTCGAGCGAAATTTATCCGGCGACGGAGGTGTCGCTGCGCTCGGCTTCACCGGAGAATTTCGTCATCCTGAACACCAGCGATAACAATCGGGTAATCGGCGAGGTTGACTATTTCGCCGCTCCGATGTTGCTCCATCCCGAAGCGATCTACATCCACCTGGCGAATCAATATCAGGTCATGGAACTCGACTGGGACGGCAAGAAGGCGTACGTCAAGGAAGACAAGGTCGATTATTACACCGACGCCGAAACCAAAGCCGACTTAAAAGTCATCGAAGTCAACGATTCGCGCGGCGGTGTCTGCTGGGGCGAAGTTTCGATCACGAACGTGACGGTGCTCTTCAAGAAGATCAAATTCGAGACGCATGAAAACGTCGGATCGGGAAAACTATCGCTGCCCGAGATCGAAATGCACACAACATCGTTCTGGCACGAGTTCGATGACGATATCGGCGAGCAGTTGGGGTTCGGTCGCGCGCAATTGGGCGCAACGTTGCGCGCCGTGGCGAATGTGCTAGGGATTGTGGCGCCGCTCTATCTGATGTGCGACCCGCGCGACTTGCGCTCGATTTCGCAGGTGAAGTCGTCCTTCACCGAGAAACCGACAATCTATGTCTATGAGTCGGTGCCCGGCGGCGTCGGCTACGCGCAGAAATTGTACCGCGTGGCGCCGGAGATTTTCGCCGCGGCGGCGGAGTTGATCCGCAAGTGTGCCTGCAAGACCGGCTGCCCATCGTGCGTCGGGCCCGAAATCGAGGTCGGCCGCGACGGCCGCGTCAACGCGCTGCTGCTCATCGAAACTGCACTGCGGGCAATGGCCACGGCCGTGGCTTGAGCGGGTTGCCATTCTCTGCTACTGCCCTCGAAGAGTCCACGCGTGTAGCGTTAAAGGCTGGTTGAACGCACCAAAATCAAAGCGTCCCGTGGTATACACGGGACGCTTCGGTATTCACTACTAAGTCAGCGATTAGTCTTTCGCCGCTTGCTTCTTTCGAAACAGTCGCGAATTACTTCAGCATCAGCATCTTCTTCGTCGCGGAGAAGTCACCCGCGGTCAGTTTGTAGAAGTAGACGCCCGAGGCTGTCGTCCGTCCGGCTTCGTTGGTCCCGTCCCAGGTGACGGTTTGGTAGCCGGCCGGCATGTCGCTGTCCACCAGAGTCTTCACATGCTGTCCGAGAACATTGTAAATCGAAAGATTTACTTTGGCCGCGGCCGGCAGCGCGAAGGCGATCTGGGTGGTGGGATTAAACGGATTCGGCATGTTTTGATCGAGCCCGAACGCGGTCGGCAGAACACTGCCGTTACCGGAACGCGCGACCAAGTCAACCGTTCCACCGGTAAACTCCGGCGAAAGGTCGCGGACATGCGGAACGCCGTCGATATACTCGTTGTACACGAACATCAAGGCATGCGCCGGTTCATCCGTCGTGTAGGTGCCGATCTCCAGTGACTGCAGGCTGGGATCGTCAAGACGGAAGTGAAGCGTGGCCAGAATGTTTTCGCCGCCGGCGGCCGGTTTCAGATACGGCTGCGCCTTCGGCGCGTTGACCATGTTGATCAAGCCAATCGTGACCTGATTCTTGTCGCTGTCAATGTTCGCGATTTTGACATCAAAATCGGCCACGGCGGTATTGCCGAACGACACCTTTGTCAAAGTGGCGCCATTCGACCAGGTCAGCGGCACGTCCAGCGCCGCCAGAGCTTCATCATGCACCGCAGTAATCGGAACCGTAAATTCCGATTCTGTAATGAATGTGGCCGCTCCGACCTTAAACACGTCGCGATTGCCAGCGTCCTTAGCCAACAGGGCCGGTACTACGAGCAGCAAAAGAGCGAGTACGAAAGCGATTGAACGCTTCATTCAGAATCACCCCCTCACAGGGATAGGGTTTTGGGTTGACAGGTTGCTACTCTCTAAGAAACAAGTTTGGTTTTTCCTACGCACAGACAGACATCCTATGACAACAATTGACTTTCAATAAGAAAGCGTCTTCGGAAATGTGCGAAGTCAGTATCGGATGTGAGGCGCCGGGCGGGAGAGGTCGGCCCGAACTACTCAAAAGGTACGGCTGAGCCCGATTCTTGTCAATAGTTTTTATCCGAAACCCAGAGCTTTGCGGGCATCCTCGGACATCTTGTCCGGAGTCCAAAGCGGTTCCCAAACTATATTGACAACGGCGTCGGTCACGCCTTCAACCTGCAGAACTCGACGATGGATATCGTCTTTGATCATCCCCGCCATGCCACAACCGGGTGCGGTTAAAGTGAAATCAACCTCAACCTTGTCGCCGTCGACGACGCGCACGGCATACACCAATCCGAGATCGACGATATTCACGGGTATCTCGGGATCGTAACACTCCCGCAGCGCTTCGACTATTGTTTCCTGTGTGACCACAGCTTGTCCTTCGTTTTCGGCTGTCGCTGACGGACGCCCAAGGGTGACTTGTACTACAGAGCCGGACATTTACACCGTCGTACACAGTACGCTCTCCGAAACGAAATCTGTAAAGATTGTTACTCCGGCGAGCGAGTTCATTCCTATCAGAGTTTGCTTTCTGCACACTAAATACAATCGATTCGGGGCAAGGTTCCCGGGTCGCAGAAAAAAACCGTTGTGGGGGCTAAGTCTCACAGCGACAGTCGGCCGGCGTCAAGCGTCAGGACAGCAGCACTCTGCCAAAGAAATGGTCAGCCGCGCGACGCGTATTGCCGAAGACGTCAAAGCGCTGTATCCGAAATCGCAGCTCCGGTGGTATTGGATACCGAGTTAATCCCCTTCTGGTAATAAATCCGGCACGATAGCCGCTATCGGACGCTTGTTGGCAAACACCGTCGGAGAACGAGCCTGCTGGGTAACAGACCGCCACGACGGTCTTGTTGAGTCTGCGCTCGAGCACTTCCCTGCTGATCGTCAATTCGATCTTTACCTCTTCAGGCGGTAGGTTACCCAGTTTACGATGTGAGGCAGTGTGCGATTCGATCGCAAATCCCTGCTTTTCCATAGATTCAAGCTGCGTCCAGCTCATGGAACCGATGCCAAGTGTGTATTCCGGGCCGGTGATCGCTTCCAATCGATCGGCGACGATTTCAGCCTCCGATTCTGGGAGATGGTGCAGCGCGATATTGAACCTCCAACAAGCAAGCGCCCGGCGATCATGGTCAGTCAGATCGAGGCCGTCAAGCCACTGACGGTAGGCCGGGTTGAAATACTCGGCGAGCTTTTGTGCCTGTGGCCACTGACTTGCGGTCATGTTGTGGAAGGCGTTTGAAACGCGGAGATGCCAGAAACGACGGTGCGAATCTATGTAATCGGTCGGTGCGAAAACGACAGCCGGACAATCGAACGACTTTAGCACCGGCGCGGCGTATTCGGGAAACGCCGAATCGGCGTCGTCAAAAGTAATCAGCGCCGAATGTCGCTTGATGGCGCGCCGGCCGTCCAGCACTTCGAGAAATTCACCGATTGAGAGAACCTCAAAATACCTCTTGATCAACTCGACCTGCGTCGCAAAGGCCCTGCGGGTTACGCCGCGATCGTAGCGCACCAAATGCACGACGGCCGGATCGTCCTCGGTTACGCGGTGATAGGTAAACACGGCGAGAATGGGTTTACGCCTGCAGTGACCGACCAAACTCCAAAGGCGGAAGGAACTGGCGGCGCCAAAGATCACATCGGCGGCGAGTTTTCTCGGCCGTGACTGACGTTCAAATTCAGGCGCCGGCCTCGGTTCTCCGGCATCGGTGGTGTTTTCAGTGTCTCGGCTCATCAGGTCAAGAATAGGGCGGAAACGGCGGCGCAGCAATAAAAACTCACGCCCAGTACCTCGTCGCAGTGTCGGCCGCCCGGCAAATTGACTTGACTTGAGCAACGACGGGCGGTAGCTTCGACAAAATTCAACCGGACTCTACAGGAGGAACAACGTGTCAGAACCTCGGCGCGGCGAGCAAAATGTCCCCGGTTCAGAATATGTCCCGATTGTAACGGCCTCAGAAAACGTCGCCGAAACGACGCTGCGCGCCCTGATCTTGGGCACGTTGATCGCCATCGTTTTTGGCGCCGCCAACGCCTATCTGGGCTTGCGCTTCGGGATGACCGTCTCGGCCTCTCTGCCGGCAGCCGTGATATCCATGTTGGTCCTCAAAGCAATCCTCCGGCGCGGGACGGTGCTGGAGAACAACATCGTGCAATCGATCGGTTCTTCCGGCGAGTCCTTGGCGGCGGGTGTGATCTTCACCATCCCCGCCTTTTTCATTTGGGAATCGCGTTACAGCGGGCAGTTCGATTTTGGGGTCTCGCCGCTGGTGGTGATTCTGCTGGCGCTGCTTGGCGGCACGCTCGGGATCTTGCTCATGATTCCGCTGCGACGCTACCTGATGGAACGCGAGCACGGCAAACTGAAATTCCCGGAAGGGACAGCCTGCGCCGAGATAATTGCCGCCGGCGATGAAGGCGGCACCAAGGCCAAGATGGTGTTCTGGGGCATGGGGATCGGCGCGCTCCACAAGTTTTTCTACAACGGTCTGCGGCTGTGGCCGGAGTCACCGGGGTACAACTTTAGTGACAAGCTTCTCAACGGCGCGACCATCGGTATGGACACGACGCCGGCTCTTCTCGGTGTCGGAGTGATTATCGGGCCGCGGATTGCGGCGCTGATGCTGGCCGGCTCGGTGCTCGGCTATGTCGCACTGGCGCCGCTGATCAAGTACATTGGCAGCGCCGTACCGGCCGGGATCAACGTACTGCCGGCTGACATGCCGATTTCCGAGATGGGCCCATCGCAATTGCGGAATTATTTCATCAAGTACATCGGTGTCGGAGCGGTCACGGTTGCCGGATTCGTTTCGTTAATCAAGGCAATGCCGGTGATTGGGCATTCCTTTGCCGAAGGGATAAAACAGATATTCAGGCCGCGTGAAGCCGCGCTGGAGACCAAGCGCACGGAACGCGACCTGCCCATGACCGTGGTGCTGGTCGGCACTCTCCTCGTGGCGCTCCTTATCTGGATTCTCCCCGGGTTGAATCTCCCGTTCATTGCTGTGTTGATGTCTTTGCTCTTCGGCTTCTTCTTCGTCGTCGTCGCAGCGCGAATCGTCGGTATTGTCGGATCGTCCTCGTCCCCGGTCTCGGGCATGACGATTGCAACGCTGCTGGCGACCTGCGTGATTCTGCTCGCTTTCGGATTCGGCGGCTTCGGTGGCATGATGGCGGCGATGTCGGTCGGCGCCGTCGTGTGCATCGCCGTGTGCATGTCGGGGGACATTTCGCAAGACCTCAAGACCGGATGGTTGCTCGGCTCGACTCCCAGCCGGGTCCAGTTGGTCGAATTCGTCGGGCTCGCCGCTGCCGCGCTCACTATGGGCTTTGTGATCTTTCTCTTGCGCGACACCTTCGGCTTCGTCGTATCTCCCGAGCATCCGCGCCCGCTGGAGGCGCCGCAAGCCAATATCATGGCGACAATCGTCGAAGGCATCTTCAAGGGCGAGTTACCCTGGTTGTTGATCGTGTCCGGCGGATTTATCGCGTTGACTGTTGAGATGCTGGGAATCGGGTCGTTGCCGTTTGCCATTGGTCTTTATCTGCCAATTTCGCTCATGACGCCGATCATGGCCGGCGGTGCGCTGACCTGGCTGGTCGGAAAATTCGCCCCGGCCGCGGAGGCCAAGTATCGCGAGGAAAAGGGCGTGCTATTCGCATCCGGCATGGTTGCCGGGGATGCCCTTGTCGGCGTAATGGCGGCGTTTGCCGTCTGGATGTCCAATTCCTACGCCGATTATTACAACACGCATGCCGACGGCATGGTCTCCGGTGTTGCCGGCAATTGGGTGGCGCTGGCGATGTTTGCGGCAATTATGGTGGTGTTCTGGCTGTTCGTTCAGCGGCGCGAGCGGACGTAATCAATATTTTCTGCGGCGCTCGATAACGTAGTTGGAGCCGGATAGCGACTTGATGTAGCCCTTCAAGTCGGCGAGCATGTGCGACATTTCGCCCAGATGCGTGAATGTATGGTTTGCGATCAGCACCGCAATCGAGATCGTCATCAACGGAAAAACTTCCTTCTCACCACGACGGTTGACCGAGACAATCTGCCCGCGATTGCGGTCGTCCTCGTTGTAGCGTGACAACACCAAACGATCAAAAGTCGTAACGATATTCGAGCACACCCGGTCCACCATCGCCACCGGCAGGAGGAACATAAAATCGTCACCACCGATGTGGCCGACGAAACTATCGGGTGAGAGATCCGAGACGATGTCGCGAATGATCCGTGCGACCAGCCTGATCGTGCGGTCGCCATAGACATAACCGCGATAGTCGTTATAAGCCTTGAAGTTGTCGATGTCGAGATAGCAGACGGCAAACTCCTGCCTTGCGGCGAGCCGCTGATTAATCTCCTGCTCGATCAAGATCGGTCCCGGCAACTGCGAAGTCGGGTTCATACCCAGATCGCGTTTTGAACGTTCCGAGATCATCTTGACCCGGAGGGCGAACAGTTCTCCATCCCACTCGCCCCAGATGTAATCATCCGCCGCCGACGATAGTCCCAGCTTTATTTGATCGCGCGTCGGATTCTTGTGATAGATGATAGTCGGCGCAACCGCAAAGGTGGTATGCGCGGCGATCTGATCGACCAGCCGGACAACGTCCGCCAGTTTGCCGTCGACACTGATCAATACGACATCGAGGCGGTGGCGATGCGTGATGGTGAACAAATCCTTGAGCTGCTGGAACTTGAAGATGATGGTGTCCTGCCAGCCGGGCACGTCGAGAACATGCTGCGCCATGTGGCCGACATCGTCGTAGAGCGCGACGCACTTCTGCGCCGGATGACTCAGTCGGGATGAAGAGACGGGAGGGGCAACCTGAATCTGTTCAATGACGTTGTTCACGCAGCTTCCTCTCGCGCGGATGGAACTCAGTATGCACAGATTTTAGGTACGACCGGCTCAATTGGGTGTAAATCTGTGTAGTACTGATATCGGCATGGCCGAGCATTTCCTGTACCGCGCGCAAGGATGCGCCGCCGTCAACTAAATGGCTGGCAAAGGTATGGCGAAACGTGTGCGGCGTAACGTGCTTCGTGATGCCCGCCGCCCCGACATACTTCCGAATCAAGTTGAACATTCCCATCGAAGAGAACTTGCGCCCGAAACGATTGAGGATCAAGTAATCCTGCGAGCGGTCATTAGCCAGGCCGGGACGCTCCAACTCCAGATATTGCCGCACCCAGTGCGTCGCTTCTTCACCAATCGGCACCAGACGTTCCTTGCCACCCTTGCCGATGACGCGGGCATGGCCGACCTCAAGGAACAAATGACTACCCGTGAGATTGATCAACTCGGAAATGCGCAGTCCGCATCCGTAAAGAATCTCGATCACCGCCCGGTCGCGCAAACCGCAAACCGCGTCGAGTTTGACCGCGGCCACGATACGATCAATTTCGTCTACGGACAAAACTACGGGAAGATTGCGATAGAGTCGTGGTGACTCAATTAGCGACACCGGATTGACGGCTACGATTCGCTCGCGCAGAAGGAAGAGAAAGAACCCACGCAGCGCGGAAAGTCGGCGCGCAATCGAATGCGGCGCCAGCCCGAGTCGACTCGACTCGGAAAGGTACTCGATGATCACCGACTTGCTCAGGTCACGCCATGCTTTGACGCCAACGGAAACGGCGAATTCGGCGAGTTGCTCCAGATCGTGATGGTACGAGACGATGGAGTTCGGCTTGAGGTTCTTCTCAAGCGCGATGTGATTGAGGTAAAGATCAATTTCCTCGCGCATGCTCAAAACTCCTGCGCGAGAAACTCGTAAAGCAGCGCCGGATCGAGGCCGTCTTCCAGAGCCATAGCGGCCGTCGCGGCAACCACCATGCGTGCGCCGGCGTTGATCAAAACCGTGGCGGCGGCATTAAGGGTCGCGCCGGAAGTCGTAACATCGTCGATCAACAGTACGAATTTGCCCTTGACGGATTCCGGTCTCGCCACCACGAACACATCGCGGACATTGGCAAATCGCTGCTCGACCGTGAGACCGATCTGATCGCGGTTAGCACGGATCTGGATGAGTGCGTCGGTCGCCAGCGGTCGATCGATCGCGCGCGCGACTTGTTCGGCAAGAATTGCCGTCTGACTGAAGCCGCGGCGCGCTCGCTTGCGGCGGTGCAGCGGAAGGCAAACGACGACTTCGATAGCTTCAGTCTGCCGAAATGAGCGCAGTTGTTGGCCGAGAAGATCGCCCAATCGGCGGCCCACTTCGATCCGGTCATTATACTTGAACGCTTTAATCAAGTGTGCGAAGTTGTCGTCATAAAATCCAAGCGGATAGACCCAGGCGAGGTGTGCCCGCCGGTGGCAATTGGTACAGAGCCGCTCAGGCTCGCGTCGTTCGTGACGGCAAATCGGGCAAAGCGGAAACGGCAAGAGCTGCAATCCGGCGCGGCAGCGGGGACATATCCATGTAACGTCGTCCTCACTTTCAAAGCTGACACGACAAACAGCACAAACCGGGGGATAAACGAAATCGACGATGCAGCGCAAGAGACGACGCGGCGTTAGCAGCGATTCGGCGTCCGCGCTCATTTCACAGCTTGCAGCCGCTCGCGCGCCATGGCCGCTTGCTGGGAAGTCGGCGCTTCCTGAATCAGCTTGTTCCACCAACTCTTGGCGGCGGCGGAGTCTCCCACGGTCAAGGCAACGATGCCGAGGTTGAACATTGCGACCGGCTGCTTGAGATCAAGCGCAAGGGCGCGGTGGAAATTCAGCGCGGCCGCTTCATTGTCACCAACGAAGTGATAAGCGGCGCCGAGATCGACCATGATTTCCGGGTGCAACGAGTCGATGGCCAGAGCGCGCTCGTAGAATTGAATCGCCTGCCCGAACTGCCGGGCATCATAAAGTTCATGCGCCCGCTGCACGATGCCGTCAAAGGTGGTCGGCAGGGGCTGATTTTGCGGCGGCATTTGCTGCTGCGGCGCGCCGGTCTGAACCGGCTCACTGTGCTTGCGCGCCGAGATATAGATGTTGAATACGACGACGACGAGGATAATGATGCCGGCAATCGCTGCGATCTCCCAGCGCCGGCGCTGCGCCGTTTCCTTCTTGCGCCCATTGCTCTTAATCTTGGCGTGCGCATCGAAACTGGCGCCGCAATGCGGACAGAAACGAAATTCGGCGGAGCGCGCCGCTCCACATCGAGGACACTTAGTTGCGGGAGTCTGATTCGACATGGCCGTCTGAGCCTTCTCCTTCCCCGCCGAAGACGCGCTCAACGCGAACCACACGCGGGATCTTCTTCTTGATCGCGGCCACCACACGATTGAAGTGGCTGATGTTCTTGATCTCGATCACAAACTGGCCGACGGCAATCGCTTCTTTGGAGGTCAATTCGGCGCCTCGTACTTCGGCGTCGCAATCAGCCATGACTTCGGTGATATCGTACAAAATGTTCTTCCGATACTCAACCACAATCGCCAGGCGGACAAGGAAACTCTGTTCGGCGGCGACGTCCCACGTGACATCGACTTTCCGCTCCGGTTCCTGCGCCAGGATGATCGCATTGACGCAATCGGAGCGGTGAATTGTCAGGCCGCGCCCGCGCGTGATGAAACCGACGATGCGCTCACCGGGAACCGGCGAACAGCAATTCGCGAAACGGAACATCATGCTGTCCATGCCTTCGACCTTGATACCTTTGCCGCCGCGAGCACGGTCGACAAACTTCTTGATCAGCGAAGGCTTGGCCGGGGCGGCGCTTTCTTCCGGGAACAGCTTCGACATGAGGGCGCCGACGGCCAAATCACCGGAACCGAGCTTCGAGAACATCTGCTCGGCCGAGGTAAACGACAGCGCCATCGCGGCATCGAGAAGCTGTTCGTCGCTCGGGAGTTTTGCATTGCGCTTCTTAATCGCCCGCTCGAACATCTCACGCCCCAGAGCCAGCGACTGCTCAAACCCTTTCTGCTTTAGGTACTTCCTGATTTTGGTGCGCGCCGAGGTCGTCTTGCAGATTTTAAGCCAGTCGTTCGAAGGCTCCGCGTGCGGCGAAGTCATGATCTCGACCTCGTCGCCGGAGCGCAGCACGGTTTCGAACGGCACCAGACGGCCGTTAACTCGGGTGCCGGAACAGTGAACGCCGACGCTGGTGTGCACCGCAAAGGCGAAATCCAACGCCGTTGCGCCGAGCGGCAAATGTTTGATTTCCCCGTTCGGCGTGAACACGAAAACCTCGTCCTGAAACAGGTCGATCTTGAGGAATTCCATGAACTCCTCCGGATTGGTCATGTCCTTCTGCCAGTCGAGGACTTCACGGAGCCACGATAATTGCCGGTCGGATTCATCGAGCACGTGGCGGCCTTCTTTGTAGAGCCAGTGCGCGGCGATTCCGAATTCCGCGACATAGTGCATCGAGGGCGTGCGAATCTGAATTTCCACCATCCGGCCCTTGGGGCCGACGACGGTGGTATGCAGCGATTGATAGCCGTTCTGTTTGGGAATCGCGATGTAATCGTGGAAACGATCGGCGACCGGCGTCCACATGTTGTGAATAACCCCCAGCGCATGGTAGCAGTCCTTGATCGTCGGTGTGACAATCCGAATCGCAATGAGATCGTAAATCTCCTCGAACGGCTTCTGCCGCTTGACCATCTTGCGGTAAACCGAGTCGAAATGCTTGGCGCGACCGGTGATTTCGGCCTGGACGGCTTCTTCTTGCAGGGCGCGGCCCAGAGTTGTGCTGATTTCGTCGATATAGGCTTCGCGCTCGGCGCGCGTCAGATCGATGCGCTCCATGAGATAGCGGTAAGCATCGGGCTTGATATACTTGAGCGAAAGATCCTCAAGCTCCCACTTGATCTTCGCCATGCCGAAACGATGCGCCAGCGGCGCATAGATTTCTCGGGTCTCGGTCGCAATATCGACCTGCTTGTCATGCGGCAGAAATTCCAGCGTGCGCATATTGTGCAGGCGGTCCGCCAGTTTGATCAAGATCACGCGAATGTCGGAGGCCATCGAGATCAGCATCTTGCGGAAGTAATCGGATTGATTTTCAGCGCGACTTTTGAACTGGTAATAGCCCAGCTTGGTGACGGCATCGACCAGTGAGGCAATTTCGGGCGAGAATTCCCGCGCCAGGTCCTCGATGGTCACGTCTGTGTCCTCGACGACGTCGTGGAGCATCCCCGCGGCGACTGTTGCGCCGTCCAGATGTTGCTCGGCCAGAATGAAGGCGACGTTGAGGCAGTGCTCGATGTACGGCTCGCCGGAAGCGCGTTTCTGCCCCTTATGCGCCCAATTGGAGAACTCGTAAGCCTTACGAACGATCGGAATGTTGATATTGGCGTTCATCGCCTCGATCTGGATGATGAACTCGGCCAGGTTCATCAGGCCGACCGGGAGCCGGTAGCGCGTGAGATTGTCGCTGGAAGTTGGATATACGAATTTGTCCACGACGATTACTTTCTTGACGCTACTAATTATCGGTTGCCAAGTGGTCAATGATGAATGCCGCGACTTCATCGACGCTGATCAATCGCATCTGCGCGGCCGCGCTCTCTCTACTTTGATCTACAGGCGGCGTAAACAGTTTGTTTGCGCCGCCGCGCGGTCCCCAGCGCACCGGCGAAAGCGCCGCAACCGGCGGATAGAGCCCGACGCCGAATGTGCCCAGTGCGGTCGCGATGTGCAGCGGTCCCGTGCTGCCCGCGATTAACATCCGGGCACGGCAAATCAATCCTTTGAGTGTGCCGACTTCGGTCTGACCGGCGACATTCACGACACTTTCCGGGCAGTTGCGAAAGGCTGACTGAATTTCGTCGTGTTCGAGGGCTGAGCCGGTAACCATAATTTTCTCGCCTCTGCCCGCAAGCTGCACCGCCAGTTGCACAAAGGAATCGAGCGGCCAGCTCGGTGCCGAACCGTGCGACATCGGGTGGATCACAAGGAAACGTTCGTTCGCTGACAGGCCGCATTTGACAATCAACCGGTCGGCCGCGGTTAGTTCGTCTGCGCTGATGTCCAAATGCGGCTCATGGCGAGGCAGATCGCCTAAGAGCGATTCGGCCAGCAGATAGTTCAACTCTAATTCATGTTTGCCGGAAAAGCGCCGCGCCAGATTGATGCGTTTGTTGAAGAACATACTGTAGGCTCGTCGGCCGGTGCCAACCCGGACTGGGATTTTGGCCAGCCATCCGGCCAGCGCCAGCGAGAGGCGGGGGAAAAAGTAGATGATCGCCGCGGCGTGAAGCTTCTTGAGATCCCGCGCGACGGCGCGAATCTGGCCGGTCTCCAATGCGCGACCCGGTAACGCAATCACGCGGTCGAGATACTTTTCCTGCGTAATCAAAGGCGCCGTGTAGCGCGAGACGAGCATCGTGACCTGGCAATCGGGCAATCGCTCTTTGATCGCGCGCGCCACCGGCAGCGTCAGTATGAGATCGCCGACGGCGTCGGTACGAGAGAGAATGATATGCTTCATCGGCGCTCAAGCTGCCAAAGTTTGACATAGCGCACGAACATGTCCAGCGCCGACAGCACAGCGAGCACGAGGCCCGCCAATCCGTCACGGAATCCTTGCCTGAGGATGTACATCTTGAAGAACACGGCGGGCGGCTTGAAGATCAGTTTCCAGCGCCGAAACGGCTTCCCCGTTGCGTGCATCGATTCGGCTGCCAATGTCGAGTAACGATCCATCTTTGCCAGATACGACGAGAGATGCGGAAAACTGTAGTGTAGCAAGTGGCCAGCCAGGATTGCCGTCGCGCCGGAAACAACGATCCGTTCGTGCACCCGCGCATCGGTGAACTTGCCGGCCCGGCGTCGGAAGAGCCGCAGAATTCGATCCGGGTACCAACCGGAGTGCTCGATCCACTGTCCCAAAAACTGTGATTTGCGATTCAGGAGATATCCATCGACATCGGCTTTCTCGACTACTTGCTTGATGTGCGCCTGCAACTGCGCATCCAGCTCCTCGTCGGCATCGATCGACAACACCCAGTCTCCCGTGGCGGCGTCCAGCGCTTGCTGCTTGGCGACGCCGAAACCGTCGAACGAATTCTGGATCACCGTGCACTCAAACTCGCGCGCAATCTCCTGCGTGCCGTCGGTGGACCCGGTGTCGTTGATGATGATCTCGTCGGCAAATCGCACGGACTCGAGACACCGCCGCAGATTGGCGGCTTCATTGCGTGTAATAATGATGACCGACAAGCGCGGCGCCATCTATGGTTGCCTCGCAATCACCGACTGTCGCGCCAACTCCTCCATGAATTTCTCCACTGCGGTCTGCATCTGTTCGAAAGTGATGCCGTCGACCGATTTCCAATTCGGCGATTTTACCGCCCAGACGCGACGGCCGTAGGGATACCAGCGCGTGAAATTCACCGCGTTGCCCGTGTACATCGCCAGGAGCGGCACGTCGAGATTGGCGGCGATGTGGCAGATCGAAGTATCAACGGAAATCACGGCATCCACTCGCTCGATCAGCGCGATCAACTCCATGATCGACACTCCGGTCGGCAGCAAGGTGACATTCTTGCCGCCGGCCGCAACCGCGCGTTTGGCGAACTCGTGCTCGTTCGGCGCATAGCTTGCCAGGAACTGCTGCTGCGGATAGCGGCGCGACAAAAATTCGACCAGCTTCAGAAACTTGTTGGGGTGCCACGAACGGTCGGTCTTCCCCGCCGATACATTGAGCATGATCAAACCGCTGTAGTGCGGCTCGCGAATCTGCGCGAGCAACTCTTTCCCACGTACTTTCAGACTCTCTGAGAGCACGATGCGGCCGTCGACGATCCCCTGCGCAAGTGAAATCCCCAGCGGTTCGAGCGTGGCCCGGAACACTTCCGAGATGTGCAACCGTCGCCCATGATTCATCAGCTCCAGCGTGTAGTAATCGTAATACTTGCGAAACGCTTCCTTGCCGGTGCCGATCCGGTACGCGCGCGGTGCGCACATCATCGCGATCACCAGCGATGTCACTGAGGCGCCGGTCATGCCGTCGACAACGACGTCATAGTTGTAGCGGCGAACGTCTTTCAGTGTCTTCCGGATTTGTCCCAGCGACTTGCGGTAGATGTGAATGTGACTTACGGCCGGATCATGTTCGATGACGCGATGATTCGCCGGCGACGCCAGCACGCCGATTTCGACATCCGGGCGGTGATGCTTGAGCGTGTGCAATGTCGTAAGCATCACCACCATATCGCCGATCTTGTCCTGGCGCAAAAACAATACGCGTTTCACGCGCCGCGGATCGAGCGGCCGCTGATGCCGCCGGGAATAACGCTCGAGCGCGCGCAGAAACAGCCAGATAAACAGCCACTTAAACTGAATTTCGATTTCTTTGAGGAATCGCCCCAGCTTAGGCGAATGGCGTTCGAGTTTCTGCTGCATGCGTCCTCGAGAACTGAAGATCGTACAGACGGCGATAAACACCTTCGGCCTTGAGCAACTCGTCGTGCTTGCCGCGTTCGACAATGCGGCCGTGTCGCAACACGAGAATCTGATCGGCGTGCAGAATCGTGGATAATCGATGCGCAATGACGATCGCCGTCCGGCCCTGCATGAGCTTGTCGATCGCTTCCTGCACCAGACGCTCCGATTCGGTGTCGAGAGCGGATGTGGCCTCGTCGAACACCAAAATCTGCGGGTCCTTCATCAAAGCGCGGGCGATGGCGAGACGTTGCCGTTCTCCGCCCGAGATCATCAATCCCCGTTGACCGATTTCGGTGTCGTAGCCGCGCGGCATGGCGCTGACGAATCGATGCGCGTTGGCGGCACGCGCCGCTTGCTCGATTCGCTGAAAATCCGCAGTCGCGCCGGGATAGCCGATATTGTTGCGCACGGAATCGTTAAAGAGAATCGTTTCTTGCGTGACAACACCCATCAACCCGCGCAGCGCGGCGAAGGACAAGTCACGCAAATCGACGCCGTCGATCAAAATGCGCCCGAAATCCGGATCATGGAAACGGCAAAGTAAATCAACGATCGTAGATTTTCCGGCGCCGGACGGCCCGACCAGCGCGATCACTTCGCCTTTGCGGAGTTTGAAGCTGACGTCGTGCAACACCGGCTCGCCCTCATTGTAGGCGAAACTGACGTTTTCGAAAACTATTTCGCGCTCGAATGATTTCAGCGCTTTCGGCTGCGCCGCTTCGCAGACGCGCGGGTTGGTGTCGATCAATTCAAAGATCCGCTTTGCGGCAGCGACACCTTCGCTGAGCTTGATGTGAATGTTGGAGACCGACTTCGCCGGCTGGATGATTGAGAACATCGCGAACAGATAAAGCATGAAGTCTTTGGAGCTGAGGAACTCCTGATGCAAAACCTGGCGGCCGCCGTACCACATAATCGCCACCACCGCCGCGACGCCGAGCAGTTCATTGATGGGATTCGGCAACAGGCGGATGCGATTGATCTTGAGCATCGTGCGGAAATAGCGACCGGTGCGTTCGCGAAACTTCTCGCGTTCGAAGCCTTCGGCGGCATAAGCTTTGACGATGCGAATCGAGTTCAACGATTCCTCGAGCGATCCGGAAATGTCGGCGATCGCCTCCTGCGCGCGCGTCGAGTAGCGGCGCACGACTTTGCCGACCTGATAAATCGACAAAAAAATCAGCGGCAAGACCATCAACGTCACCAGCGTCAGTTTCCAACTCACCATCACCATCATCCCAACATACATGAGAATCAAGAGCGGATCGCGAATCAGGTTATTGATCGTGTTGTTGAATGTCTCATGGATCTTGGAGACATCGTTGATCGCAACGGATATCAAATGTCCGGTTCGGCGGCGGTGGAAATACGGCAGCGGGAGTCTTAACAAGTGGTCGTAAATCTGATTGCGCAAGTCGCGAGTAATTCCCTGCTCGACCCAGGCTGCGAAATAGCCCTGCAGATAGAAGAATAGGTTCTTAGCCAGCGTGACCAGCAAGAGCGCGACACAAAGCCGCAGAAGCGTATCTTCATGGGTCGCGCCCTGCAGCAGTCCGTCGGCAAACCGGCTAAGCGATTGACGCAGTTCGGAGAGAAGCCCCTCGCCGGCCACAGTCGGCACGGACGGGATGAGATCGCTGGCCCCGAAAAGCGAACTTAAGAGGCTCGTGCCGAGATAAACTAACGCTCCCGATGCCGCCGCCAAAAGCAACACAAAGACAAGCGACAGCGCCAGATGCTTGCGATACGGCCAGAAATAGGCATACAATCGCCGCACGAGCTTCATGGAATCAGACGCTCCATCTTCATGGGCGGAAATTAACAGAGTTATCCAGATTTGTCAAAGGCCGTTATCGAACTCGTTGCGTGTAGCGAAAGAGTTTGTCGGCGCGGCTTTCGCCGCGACTTTCGACTACCTGCGCGTCGTACTGTCGGAGCGGCTTAAATCGCTACAACAAACTCCCCTCTCGAGGGACTGTTGAAAATGCGGATTCATGTCATTCTGAGCGCAGCGAAGAATCTGTTTGACCTTGTGCCACAATACTCACAGACCCTTCACCTGCGCAGCGGCTCAGGGTGACAGCCTATAGTTCGTAGGTCGGGTTCCCAGAAGCGTCACGCCATAGGCGTGTCGCGCCGCGAAACCCGACATCGATGCTATATACGCGGCTTCAGCCGCGACAACTAATTCCCCTCTCAAGGGTCTGTTGAAAATACGGATTCATGTCATTCTGAGCGCAGCGAAGAACCTGTTTGACCTTGTGCCACAATACTCACAGACCCTTCGCCTGCGCAGCGGCTCAGGGTGACAGTTCGTAGGTCGGGCTCCCAGAAGCGTCACGCCATAGGCGTGTCGCGCCGCGAAACCCGACATCGATGCTATATAAGCGGCTTCAGCCGCTACAACTAACTCCCCTCTCAAGGGACTGTTGAAAAAGCGTATTCATGTCATTCTGAGCGCAGCGAAGAATCTGTTTGACCTTGTGCCACAATACTCACAGACCCTTCGCCTGCGCAGCGGCTCAAGGTGACAGCCTATAGTTCGTAGGTCGGGTTCCCAGAAGCGTCACGCCATCGGCGTGTCGCGCCGCGAAACCCGACATCGATGCCTATATAGGCGGCTTCAGCCGCGACAACTAATTCCCCTCTCGAGGGACTGTTGAAAAAGCGGATTCATGTCATTCTGAGCGCAGCGAAGAACCTGTTTGACCTTGTGCCACAATACTCACAGACCCTTCGCCTGCGCAGCGGCTCAGGGTGACAGTTCGTAGGTCGGGCTCCCAGAAGCGTCACGCCATAGGCGTGTCGCGCCGCGAAACCCGACATCGATGCTATATAAGCGGCTTCAGCCGCGACAACTAATTCCCCTCTCGAGAGGGGTGGATTCGCGCGCAGCGCGAAGACGGGGTGTGTCAGATTGCGTCGTCACACTGAAGTCGCTCCTACATCTCGTGTCACGGCGCCAGGCCGGTCAACATTTCAACCAACTCTTCTCGCGACAGCGGCACGGCCGATTTCGGAATCTCAATCAAAAACTTTTCGGCCGGAATCTCCCGATTGAACGACGCGCTCTGGATCTCGATTCGCGCGCGAAACTCCTTATCGGCCGAAGTCATCTCCAATTCGGTGGCGCGATGATGCGGAAATTCCCGGGCGTCGAGTCGACCCCGAAGGCGGATTTCAAGACCATGATTCAAATCGTGAAGCTGCCAATTGAGATTGCGGCCATTGTCTTTGAATCGAGCGCTCCATCGCGAATCACCCGGCGGCATAAAACTGCCGCGCATCAGCGCCATAATGAAATCGACAATCGGCTCGGTATCACGCAAGGACAGAGTGTCGAGGTCGTCGCGGCGGCCAGAATAGTAGCGCTTGCCCTTGACGAAATACGCCGTCAGTGAATCGCCAACTATCACCGCTTTGAGCGCCGACTGCCCGAGAAATCCGCGCACATACAGAGACACTTCGTCGCGATCGCGGCTAAACACTTCCACGCGGAAATCATCAAACTTACCGTTTCGCTGCATCTTTACGCGCCATAAGGCCGCGTAGCTTGTCAGTGCCGAATCGTGGCGCGCGATCAATTCGGTGGTCGCAGTCGGCGGCGTCGTCGTGGAAACGGAATGTGCTGCGCAGCCGTAGAGCAGCACGACGAACGCCCCAAATACCGACGAATGCGTACGCGCAATCACGCGCCGGGAAAACCGGTGAGAATCCATACCGTGCCGCGCACGAACGGGCCGATCACCGCCCAGATCGGCGAGATCGGCGAGATGAAGCCGATAAAGATCACGCCGAGCAGGATCATCGGGCCGTAGCGCTCAAGGTTGAAGGCGAAGTTTTCATATCGCGACGGCAGCAGCGCCACGAGCACTTTGGAGCCATCCAGTGGTGGCAACGGCAACATGTTGAAAAACGCCAGGCCGGCGTTAATCACAATCGCGAGATAGACGAAAGTGTAAGCGAGGTTCGTATCGCTCTGGCCGAGACCGAGAAACGGCAGCGCGTGATAGATCACCGCCGCGAGCATGGCCAGAAGGATATTTGAAATCGGTCCGGCCAAACTGACCCAGAGCATTCCCTGCCGCCAATTGCGAAAATTCGCTGGATTTACCGGTACCGGCTTGGCCCATCCGAATCGAAATCCGGAAGCCACCATCATGATCAAACCCATCAGATCGATATGGGGAAGCGGGTTAAGAGTCATGCGCCCCATCATTCGTGCGGTCGGATCGCCCAATTTGTTGGCCGACCACGCGTGCGCGAATTCATGTACGGTTAGCGACAAAAAGAAGATCGGCAGCGCAATAAGAATGGTCTGTATGTCAGGAAACATCGTTTCAATCCCTCTTGCTCTATAATACGATTAGCCCTCCTTCGTTCCCGACAAAAACTTTGGAGCGATTGTTGGCAGCGCGGAATCTCAGATATCTAACTGTAGGGGCGCAATATTTTGCGCCCGATGTGCATGGGTGCCCCACCGACCTGTCCCGCGCTTCGCGGTATTGCGGTGGGATTTGGTTGCTTCTTGTGGGTCGAAACCCCTTACGGCAGATACTCCGAATCACAGACACCGTCGGCGGGGTTTCGACACTTCGCTCCATTCCTGCTCAAGGAGAGCAACACGCTCACCGCGTTCGTGGGAGTTTCGTAGTTCTGTAGGTCAGGAGCCCTGCGCGATTAACACCCCGCCGCAGGCATGAGCAATTCCCCTCTTGAGAGGGGTGCGTCGCGCCGGAGGCGTGAGGCGGGGTGTGTCCTCGTTGTGCAGGGTTTTCCGAGCCCCGCTTCAAGCGGGGCGAGGACGACCCCGAGCTTTTCAGTTTCGAGTTCCGTAGGTCAGGAGCCCTGCGCGATTGACACCCCGCCGCAGGCGTGAGAGCGGTCGCCCCACCGCTCCTGGTGGGATTGGAATTCGTGTACGGCGGCCATCACTCGCCCGCAGCTCGCTGTCGGGTACTTGTTAACTCTTGTAGGTCGAAACCCCTTACGGCAGATACTCCGAATCACAGACACCGTCGGCGGGGTTTCGACACTTCGCGCGGTCGCCTCACCGCTCCTGGTAGGATTGGAATTCGTGTACGGCGGCCATCACTCGCCCGCAGCGAAGGTGAAGTTGCGCAGAAAGGCAGGCGCATTGCCCCGCGAAGCGCGGGATCTGCGACCAGGCGCCTCTACGCGAAGAATCCCCGCTACATAGTCCGGAGCCATCCGCTCCGGACATCATATCTGAACCTGTGAACGCATGGCGCGACAACGAATCCGGCGCTCAATCTACGCGTACACGCCGCGAATTAAAATCACATCGACGACACGCTTTAATCCCAGCATGAATGCCCCAACGCGCAACGGCGCCTTGTATTGCTGCGCCATGCTGTAGCAGTCGTTGAACGCCGCCACCATCGCGATTTCCAGTCGGCGGTTGACTTCGTCTTCTGTCCAATAGTAGCCGATGCGGTTTTGCACCCACTCGAAATAGGACACCGTGACGCCGCCGGCGTTGCAGAGAATGTCGGGGATAACTACAACGCCCTTCTTGTCGAGAATCGCATCGGCTTCCGGTGTGGTCGGGCCGTTGGCGCCCTCCGCAATGAGTTTGGCCTTCACTTGATCGGCATTCTCAGCCGTGATCATATTTTCCAGCGCGGCCGGAATCAATATCTCCACATTCAACGCCACCGCCTCATCGTTGCTGATTGGCGTCGTGCCGGGAAATCCGACAACCGAGCCATTTGCGGCAACGTGCTCGATCAGGCGATTGATATCAAGCCCGTTCTTGTTGAGGACACCGCCCATGACATCGGTCACCGCCAAAATCTTGACCCCCATTCCATGCAGCAATTCGGCGGCAATCGAACCGACATTGCCGAATCCAATCACGGCGGCGGTGGCGCCTTTGAGGTCCTTACCCAGCGCCTTGTACGCTTCGCGAATCGTGAGCATCACGCCCCGACCGGTGGCCTCACGCCGGCCGCGCGATCCGCCGATCGCAAACGGCTTGCCGGTAACGACGGCGGCCTCAGTATGCCGCACATGCATCGAATACGTATCCATGATCCACGCCATCGTTTGCTCGTTGGTGTTTACGTCCGGCGCCGGCACATCGGCATCCGGTCCGAACACATCGAGCAGGTCGGCGGTATACCGTCGGGTCAATCTCTCAAGCTCGCCCTTGGAGAGCTTCTTGGGATCGCAGGTAATTCCGCCTTTGGCGCCGCCGAACGGAATGTTCACCACCGCGCACTTCCATGTCATCCAACTCGCCAATGCCTGCACTTCATCAAGCGAGACATTCGGGTGAAACCGAATCCCGCCTTTCGCCGGACCGCGCACGATCGAATGCTGCACACGGTAGCCGGTGAAAATGCGAAATGTGCCGTCGTCCATCTGGATCGGCAAGTTCACTATTACGCTCCGGCGCGGCTGTTTCATGATCTCGACCAGCGCCGGGTCAATCTTCAATAGCGAGGCCGCGGTGTCGATTTGATGCAGCACCTGGCTGAACACCGACAGCGGCATATCTTTCGACTTGATTTGACCCTGCATGAATCCTCCTATTTGCGGCTGACAAATGTACTCTGAGCATCGTAAAACCGCCACAATAAATCGTGGCCGGCGCCGATCCCGATTCGCGGCGAAGTCGCGACTCGACGCGGCCGGTAGCCGTCGTCAATAACTTGAAACTCTCGTCCGGTTACACTTGCTCCCGTATCCTGTGTCGTAATCGCCAGCGCCCGACACAGCTTCCCCGGCCCGGACGTGAGTCGCTGATGGCCCTGAACACCGCGATTTTCCTGCATAAACTCGATGCCGTCAATCGGCTCCAGCGCGCGAATCAAGATCGCGGCCGGCCGTCCTGTCGGCTCAGTTACAATATTGAGCATGTCGTACATGCCATAAATGAAGTAGACATAGAGATAGCCGGCATCGCCGTACATGATCGCGCTGCGACTCGTCGGCCCGAAGCGAGCATGGCAGGCAGGATCGTCCTCGCCGATATAGGCTTCGCACTCAACAATGCGCCCTGACATGCGCCGGCCGTTGCGGTTAACGACCAGGACTTTCCCGATTAATTCGGCGGCAACTTTGAGTGTCGGACGACGGAAGAACTCGCGCGGGAGTTTCTTAAAGCTCATACCCTTCTTCGAGGCCGCAGGGCAGCAGCTCGGGGATCAACGGCAACGCCGCGTCGAAATCGAGCGCCAATTGATCCGGGGCGTGCGCATCCGAGCCAAGCGACGCAATCGTCACGCCGGCGCGGCGGGCATCGTTGATGATGTCGATCGACGGGTAGTATTCGCTAAGCCCATGACGTATCCCAGAGGTGTTAATCTCAAGTCCGGTTCCCGACTCTCGCATTTTGGTGAAGAGACTCGCGATGAACGGCCGGTGGGCTTGCCTGAGGGCGTCGCCGTAAGCGGCGCGACCGTAGCGCTTGTAGACATCGAGATGGCCAATGACATTGAACAATTGCGACTCGGCAATCTCCTCGCACTTCTGGAAGTATTTTTCGGCCCAGGCTTCGATGGGTCTTGACTTGAAAAACTCCGGCCCGTAGGGCCGTTCGAGAATCGGCTCGTCGTCGATGTCGTGCACTGAGCCGATAACGAAATCGAGCCGGAACTCCTTCAGTTCCTTGACGAGTCGATCGTGGAGCCGGGAGTCCCAGCCGATCTCAAGTCCGACGTTGACCTTGACGCCTATCGAAAAGAACTCCTCGCCGACTGCGCGCACCTCATCGATATAGCGCTTTACAGCATCGGGCCCGGATGGGACTTTTTCGCCACCAATATTGAAGTATCCCATGCGATCTTTGCGGGAAGGCATTATCTCGTAATGATTTGTAAACGTGATCTCGAAAAGTCCGACCTCGAAAGCACGCTGACAATACTCGCGAATCGAACCTTTGGCATCAACCGAATGATCGGAGTGTACGTGCGAATCGCCGATTGGATATTTCATGCTGACTGTCTCACAAACGGGTTGTGACGTTTCTCGAAGCCAACGGTCGTTGGTTCGCCGTGGCCGGGGTAAATAATGGTGACATCGGGAAGAGAATAAATCTTCCGGGTTATCGAGTTTTCGATTTCAGGAAACGAACCTCCGGGCAGATCATAGCGCCCGATACTGCCATTGAAGAGGAGATCGCCGCCAAACACGACGCTGTCATAGCGATAGCATACACCACCTCGGGAATGGCCGGGTGTATGCAAGACCTCGAGCGACAACTTCCCGACCGCAATAGTGTCGCCGTCGTCAAGCAACCGATCCGCGGGCGGACAGACAATGTTCGCCCCCGTGAGCGCACTGAGGTTGACCATCGGATTGGTTAGACATTCGGCATCGAGTTTGTGAATGGAGATCGGACAATTATAGAGATTCTTGGCGTCGCTTACTGCGCCGAGATGGTCGTAGTGGCCATGGGTCAGAAGAACACCATCGACGACCGCATTCTGCCGCGTCACGACCGCGCGAACCAAATCGATGTCCCCGCCGGGATCGATGACAACGGCGCGACGCGTCGCCTCACAACCGAAGATGTAACAATTGATCTGGAGCTCCCCGACGACCAGCGACTCAAGAAAGTATGGCGCGCGGCTGTAGTCCATAGTCGTGAGATTATACGGCGTCTTCCTGCCCAGTCAATGAAAATCGACAAAAGTGATCTAAATCTACTCCGGCGCCCGATATTCTCTGACAACCGTCGTCTGAATCCCGCCGCGATTATTGAATACCCCCTCGAGGCGCAGGCGGCGCGGTTTGATCGTGCGAATGAGATCGTCGCTGATCTTATTGACGGCGTTTTCGTGGAAGATCCCCTTCTGGCGATAGGCCAGAAGGTACTCCTTGAAACTCTTTAGCTCGATGCAGCTTTGATCCGGGACATAAACCAAAATCAGCGTCGCAAAATCGGGTAATCCGGTCTTGGGGCAAACGCAGGTGAACTCGGCAGTCTCCATGCGGATTTCGTAATCTCGATCCGGATAGATGTTACGAAACGTCTCGATCTCCGGCGTCTTCCAATCGCGAATCTGGTCTTGCTTGCCTTCGTAAAGTGAGTCGCTCATGATGCCAATATACGCAGAAATGTCGTTTTGACAACTTCCGAGAGGTGGCTATATTGGCGGCGATGAACCCGGCATCGTTCAACGAAGACCGTGCGGTCGTGCTGCTTTCCGGCGGCATCGACTCGGCGACGGCTCTGGCAATGGCGCAGGCCAACGGCTACAAGGTTGCAGCGATTACATTCGACTACAAACAACGCCACCGCCACGAAATCGCCGCTGCCCGACGAATTGCGCAAGCCCGGGGCGTGGAAAAGCACCTCGTGTTCCCGATCGATCTTTCCGCCATTGGAGCTTCAGCCCTCACCGCTAATATCAAGGTGCCAAAGCATCGTTCCGACGCCGATCTGGCGATGCAGATCCCGATCACGTACGTTCCGGCGCGCAACGCGATCTTTCTTTCGATCGGTCTGGCGTGGGCGGAATCGATCGGAGCCGGCTCCATTTTCATTGGCGCGAATTCGATTGATTACTCCGGCTACCCCGACTGCCGGCCCGAATTTATCGAGGCCTTCCAGAAAATGGCCAGCCTCGCGACCAAAACCGGTGTCGAGGGCGCACGGATCATCATCAACGCGCCGCTGATTCACCTGACCAAGGCACAAATCATTCTGGAAGGTGTCCGGTTGGGGCTTGACTACTCGCTCACGAGCAGTTGCTATGATCCGGATGACAACGGCTTCGCTTGCGGTGCCTGCGACAGTTGCATCATCCGCCGTCGCGGTTTTGAATCGGCGCAGGTTCCCGATCCCACGCGCTACGCTCATTCCCTCGGTTCGCTGTCCCGCGAATGAGCTATCAGCCCAAAATCGCGCCTTGGCCCAAGGACTTCGACGGGCTACTGCCCATAAACGAGATGTTCTTCTCGATTCAGGGCGAAGGCCGCTTTGCCGGAACGCCGGCAGTGTTCATTCGCCTGAACTACTGCAATCTTGGCTGTGCGTGGTGCGACACCAGGTTCACCTGGGATGGCGAACGCATCGAGAAGGATCAACTGCTGGATGCAAAGCAAATCGCCGACGCCGCCACGCGCCTGACCAAGCATGCGACGGCGCGCCGCGACGAAATCCATGTCGTCATCACCGGCGGCGAGCCGATGTTGCATCAGGACCGTATTCCCGCCATGATCGACGAATTGCGCAACGCGGAATTCTCGTTTTTCGAGATCGAAACCAACGCAATGTACGTCCCGCACCCGGCAATGATCGAACGCGTCTCATGGTGGAATTGCTCGCCGAAATTGAGCAATTGCGGAATCCCGGTGCAGCGCAATCGCGTGCCCGGCGCTTTGGCATCGATCCTCGCGACCGGAAACTGCGACTTCAAGTTTGTCATTCAATCGCCGAAGGACATCGATGAAATGGAGCGGTATTATCTGCCGCCGCTGCCCTCGGAGCGAGTCATCCTCATGCCCGAAGGCGTCGCGTCGGAAGCGCAATTGCGCATCATGCCGTGGCTGCTGGAAGAGTGCGCGCGTCGTGGCTACCGATTTTCGCCGCGACTGCATATCCTAACTTGGGGAAACGAGCGCAAGCGATGATCGTCACTCTTTGCCGGCAGTTCACGTTCGACGCCTCGCATTGTCTCGACCATCTTCCCGCCGATCATCCTTGCCACAACTTACACGGCCACACTTATCACGTGACTATCGAAGTCACCGGCACGGTCGACGAACAGAGCGGTTTCCTGATTGACTACCGCGAAATCTATCGCATCGTCAAGCCGATTATCGACCGCCTCGATCACCGTCACCTCAACGACGTCAACGGCTTGGCCAAGCCGACGACCGAGAATATCGCCGCGTGGCTTTGGCGGCAAATCAAGCCGCAACTTCACAGCCTCTCCAACATAACCATCGGCGAAACGCCCTTCACCCGCTGCGAGTATCGCGGCGAGTAACGACAATCCGACTCGCGCATTGCAGGAGCGACCTTAGCCCCGAATTCCTTCAATCTATGTGCTCGCCACCGCTTGCGACTTAAACAACGCCGCCGTCTTGTCATTCAGCAGAATCACGATCGCGTAGATACCGAGAATCGTGCCGAAGGGGATATTAAGCAGATTGAGGAAACTCAAGATCAACACGAGAATTCGCGCCCATTCTTTGTACTTAAGCAGCCAAATGCCGCCGATGATGCATGGCAGCGAGAGCACCGAGGCAACCGCGGCGATGAAGGCGCCGATGCCGGTGGTAACCACCAGCGCAACTTCATCCTGCGACGCGGCGCCCGCGGCCATCATCAGGAACAGAAAACCGATCCCGACCAATACGCCGAGCACGCCGAAAATAATATACAGCACTCCGATTACTTTGACATGAGTCTCCATGGCCGATTCCTTTCGCGTATCGCGTAACGCGTATCGCGTTCATCTCTTTGTTTTCAATGAACATATTGGAGAGAATTGATACAAGCCGAAAACTTCGTTGGAGGACCGCCCCACCACCTCGCTGATTCGGCGGCCGCCTAAAAAAAGACGGGAGCGGATGGTGAATCCGCTCCCGTACACGGGATGTATCCGTGAAGTAGGAATTACTTCATCAGTACCATCTTCTTGGTGGCGGTGAAAGCGCCGGCGGTCAACTTGTAGAAGTAGATACCGCTCGAGGCTGTCATCGCATCCCAAGTCACGTCTACGTGACCGATGCCCGTTCCGTTATAGCTCTGAACCAACTGGCCACTCACGTTGTAAATGTCCAGCTTCCAATCACCGGCTACCGGCAGATCGAATCCGATCTTGGTCGTCGGGTTGAAGGGGTTCGGGGTGTTCTGGCTAAGCGCGTATTCGGTCGGAAGCGCGGTCTTCGCGACACGAACGTTCATCAGGTTACCATAGTAGTCGGAAACCTCTGCTTTCACCAGTTCGGCTCCGGTGACGGAAAGAACTTCGTTCGTTCCGAACGGAATGCTGTTGCGCATGTTGTCAATACCTGACCACACGAGCACATGCAGTTCACCGTCACGCTCGGCATAATCAACCTTCATGTTGGTGTTGGTCGACACCGAGTAGGCGCCGTCCACCTTGAAGGTCAAATACATAGCGCCGATGGCCTCGGAGCTGGCCGTCGAAAGCTGGCCGTTCTGCATCGACACTTCGGTCGTCGCAGAGAACGGTGCCAGTTTCGGCAACGGAAGCGCGTCGCCTACGATCACTCTCAGCAGGTAGACCAAGTCGGCCACCGAGAGCGGGGTGCCGTCGCCATTCGCGTCGGAAGCGGCAATCTGCGCATTACGATACTGCGGGTTCGGATCGAGGGCGGCCAGACCGTACAGGAAGTAATTCGTGTACAGAACGGCGTCCGCGATTTCGTACGCAATACCGTTAAGGTTGATGTCGCCGCGAGCGTCGATGGAGTCGGCGCAGACGATGTCGATACCACCGTTATAGAACCAAACGACGGTATCGGGCTGGTACTTCTGAGCCAGGAAGCTCATACAGTTCGGGCTGCCCGGGATTCCCTGCCAACCGCCGACATACAGGTCACCCGTGATTTCGCCACCAACGTCATAAGCATAGACATGGGCGGAGATGTACAGGGTGTCACCAGTGATCGACGAGAAGGAGTTATCACCGCAATCGAACCAGTAGAACTGGATCGGAAGGTACATACATTCAAAGGTGCGGTTGTTCGTGACCAGGAACTTCAGCGTCGCCAGGACCGATTCCGGACCTTCCGGACCAGGACGGCCTTCGCCGTAGCAATCCGGGTGGTTAGCGCCGTTGTTCATGTCGGCCAGCGCGACGATACGCAAGAGGCCGCTCGGGCACGAGCCGGAGCAGTTGCCGACCGCGCCGTAGCGATACGTGAAATACTCAAAACCGCAAGCAGTCAGAATATTACCCGGATCGGCGCTGATGAACGACAACGCCGAAGCGTCGTACTTCACCAGTAAGTCGTAACCGCCAAAGCCTTCGGTCCAGTGGTTCAGGCTGATGTCCACGTACTCGAACAGACCCTGAATCGTATTGTGAGTCTTTTCGATCACAACACCAAAGGTCGGAGCGACATGAATCGTGAACGTGCATGAAGTGGTGACACAGCCGTCGGTGACGTCGATGGTGACCTGATGGTCGCCAAGGTAGGCGTCATTACCGAACTGCGTCGGCCAGCTCCACTGACCGGTTCCCGCATTGACCGTAAACGGACCAGCAGTGACCGGACCCGAGAAGTTATTCAACGAGTAGGTCAAACCGACCGGACAGTTGTCCGGATCCATCGCGTTCACGTCGCCGTCAGCGGTCCAGCCCCAATATACAAAGAGCTCGGAACCCGGAGCCGGGCAATCGGTGAACACCGGTGCATCCGTAATCAGGGACACTTCGAACTGGCAGGTATCCTTGCCGCCGTATTCGTCAGTGACTGTGACCTTTATTTCATAAATGCCGCAGACACCGGCAACGGCCGGCGGATCCCATACGAAGCTACCATCACTGTCGATCGAGCCGGGACCTTCGATAACATCCCAATCCTCGTTCGGGTCGCCAGTGCAGGCGATGTCCTGATCCGTCTTGTCAAACTCGTATTGGACGAGCGCGCAAGCATTGAACACCAGAGCCTGGCTCGGGCAGTTCGAAACTTGCGGCGGGCGGTTGAATACCCGATAGGTGCCCGGGACAACGGTCAAGCTGGCCAGGGTCGCATCGGTCTTCACGAACTGGGTGGACGCGATCACAGGATCAACGTCGACGACCCAATCGCCGCCATCTTCCAATACAAACAAACCGGTATCACATGAAGTGGTTACCGTAAAGATGAAATTGTAAGTACCCGCCGGCATGATGATCGGGTTGCTGCAGGAGAACCCGTAAATACGGGTGGTGTCCTCGGTACCGGCAGCGATCTTGGAAAGATCAACCGCAGCACCGGCAACGGCCGAAACATTCACCGCCGTGACCGTACCGAACGCATTGGTGACCGTCGAACGAATCTGGGTCATCAAGTCGAAAGCCGCAATGGCTTCATCGGTAACGACACGAGCCGTGATATTATTGCCAGTGGTATTATACGGGAAACTACCTGGGAGGTAGGTTACCGTGACAGCCGCGTAAATAGAGCTAAACGAGAACAGAAGCACTAAGGTCAGTAGCAAACAGAAGACTGAACTGTTTCTATGCTTCATTTAAAAGCTCCTTATTGCTCCATAAAAGTGAATCAAAAGTTCGAATTCGTCTCATCCCGTATTTCTTTCAAGTTCCACCCTCGCTTACGATACGGAATTCGACTAACGGGAGATCTTCGACTCGCGACTGCTCACCGGGCAGCGCAAATCTTGAAAACCTACACGGTAGACATAAGCTTTTCTATAAGAGGGCTAATGAGTACAAATAGCTACGTGGAACCAGTAGCCAGACTCAATGTGGTTCTCAGACTGATAAAGAATCGCGAAATGTTGTGTACGAAAAGAAACCCTAGACAGTGAGAAGGTAACATCTACGGGAAGATTGTCAAGAAATTTCTTCCGTTTTTCCGCGAAATCTCGTGGAAGCTCAGGGATGCGGCGGCGTTCACACCCTGTCCTACCGGCTCATCGCACGCTCACAATCTAACGCTTCCGAACCCGGAGACGGCTCGCCGGGCATTTTGCCGGCGCGGCGACCGCAAGTTCACCCGTTGCATCCATCGCCGCAGCTACCACACAGTGTTGTAGCCTTGATAGTGTGCACATGTACATATGCGTATATGCACACGATAGACGTTCTGCCCTCTGGTCATCCACAAATAACTGACCCCGCCCTTGCGAGGCGGGGTCCGGTGATTCGTGCGAGCTAACGTGCCTAATTGGCGGTTGAGCTGTAAATGTCGAACTTAAGCCGAGCCCGGTCGTCAAGTCGCAGAAGGGCTTCCTGCGGAATCTCAATACCCAACCGCGAAAGCCGGAAATGGATCGTTCCTACGGTATGCAGCAGGTCGCCATTCATCCGGCTACGGGTGATCTCATTGCCCTCAAGATAGCGCATGCTCAACTCGACACCGACCGTATCGGACCGGCTGCCGAGAGTCAGAACACCACGCCCGGAAACCGGCACCGCCTTCTCGTTTTCGAGGTTGTAATTTCTGCCGGGCGTGAACTCGATGAGTCTGAACAGCGCCTGAGTCGCGCCCTTCCAGTCCAAAAAACGGGCGCTGAAGGTCTCGGCATCCAGCCCCGAATTGCCGGTGGTCAGGGTCGAAAGGTCAATGTTCATTTCCATCATCGCGCCGTCCTGCAGCGAGTCCAGGCGAACGTCGAAGGAGCTTGAGAAATTCGAGGTTAGCGCAAACGTCGACTGGAGTTGGCCGGTCGACTCAAAGGTCACCAGATTGCGATGGTTGTCGCCGTTTCCGCGAAACGACTTGCGCATTCCGGCCTGCGACATCGCGATACCGGCGAAAATCAGGATGCTTGCCAGGATTACTATGCCCGTCGTGTGGCGTCTCATTCGGTAATTCCTCCCAGAGAACAAAATCAAATCGGCGCCGAATATAGCGAATGATCGATTGACGAGGCAAGAAATAAACTGTCAAATTACGCTGGAGCGCGAAGCGCCGGCTACTCAGAGTTGGCGGAGACGAGTTTGTCATGACGCGCCGGTCGCGAGAAGCTGCGGACGAGTCTTTCGTGCTCTGCAACTCGATACCACAGGCCTGCGGTTACCGTCGATACTTTTTATGCGCATATGCGCACGATTAGATATTCGAGAGTTCCGGCTCTAACGGCAACAACGCCGCCCCAATCAATCCGGCATCATTGCCGAGTTTGGCGCGCAGAATTCGCAGACCCTTGAGTGACGCCCGGCTGGTATAGTAACGAATCTGCTCGCGAATCGTGCCGATATACAGCTTCCCGGCAGCAGCGACGCCGCCGCCGATGACGATGACTTCCGGGTTGAGCACTTCGCAAGCCGACCCCAGACCGACGGCCAGAAAGTCCGCTGACTGGCGTACGGCGGCGATGGCGTTCATGTCTTTTCGGAGCGCGCGATCGAAGATGTCTTTCGACGTGGTCCCCGCCGGCAGCTTCTTGCCGTAGAATTTTACGAATGACGCGGCGTTGACATACATCTCGAGGCAACCGCGTTTTCCGCATTGGCACGCAACGCCGTCGAGCTTGATGATACTGTGACCAAGTTCGGCGCCGGCGAATCGGGATCCGCGCCAGATGCGATTGTCGAGAATTATCCCCGAACCGAGTCCGGTGCCGACGGTAATATATAGGCCCGACCGGCATCCTTTACCGGCGCCGTAGCGATGCTCGGCGAGCGCCATCACATTGGCGTCGTTGTCGGCAAAGACCGCCAGTCCCGATCGTTTCTGCAACGCTCCGCGGATGTCGGCGCCCCGCCACTCCGGGACATTCGGTGCGCCACCCACGACTTTGCCGAGAGTGATGTCAACAATGCCGGGGCTGCCGACCCCGACCGAGTCAACCCTGAGCGATTTGCTCTTCGCCGTACCCATCATTTCGCGAACGATGGCGACAAACTGGCTCATGATCGCGCGCCGAGTTTGTGCCGTTGGAATCCAGCCGCGCTGAATCACTTTGGCTGCTGGCGTCACCAATCCATACTTGATATTAGTTCCCCCGAGATCAATGCCGATATACGCTTGTTGAGTCATGCGCGGATGGTAGGAGATATGCGGTGGCCATTCAACAAAAATGGTGTCAAGCCCGATACGTCAGGAGCCTGAACTCCCGACATCCTGCGCAGACCGGCTGAACGTGGGCGCGAATTTACGTCGTCTCGCGCATTCGCGGCCGAAGGTCGCGCAATGCGATATCGCCGCAACAATCGTGGGCGCGAATTTGCATCGTCCCGCGCATTCGCGGCCGAAGGTCGCGCAATGCGATATCGCCGCAACAATCGTAAGCGCGACCTGCGGTCGCGCAATGCGCCATCGGCGCATTCTTCGCGGCGCAGCCGCTTCAATTCCCCTCTTGAGAGGGGTGCCCCGCACCGTAGGTGCGGGGCGGGGTGTGTCACTCGCGGGCGCA
>CAZTYE010000010.1:67182-126734 GCA_964617645.1 uncultured Ignavibacteria bacterium | reverse complement strand
TAAGGGTCCGGTGGGGGAAAATTGTAGTGGAATGCTACGAGTTTACGGGGTTGGGGGAGGAAAGTGACCCTCACCCCTGCCCCTCTCCCTGACAGGGAGAGGGGGAACCCCACCGTTCCGGGACTGTTGAATAACCGTATTCATGTCATTCTGAGCGCAGCGAAGAATCTGTTTGACCTTGTGCCACAATACTCACAGACCCTTCACTTCGTTCAGGGTGACAGCCTATAGGGCTTTTTCAACAGTCTCTTCCGGTGGGGCACCGATGACAAGGGCAAGGCACGCCGCGGAGCGCCCCTACGCGAGGGGCAGTGTGGCGCGTGGGAGCACATGGCCGAAGGTCCTGCGCTTTGCGGGACGATGCGCCCGCGAGTGACACACCCCGCCATCCCGCACCGATGGTGCGGGACAGCACCCCTCTCAAGAGGAAAATTGAAGCGGCTGCGCCGCCGATGAATGCGCCGTTGGCGCATTACGCGGCCGCAGGTCGTGCCCACGATGTTCGCGGCTTCGCCGCGATGTCAGGAGCGCGGGGCTCCTGAGCTACAGTACTTTCTGGAATCAGCCCGGATGTGAAAGCGCGACTATTCCACTACTTCTCGCTTTCCAGTGGAGTATGGCTTGTCTATATTGCCGATGCAGAGACAAAGCATGCCGAATAAATCAATCGTCGCCGAAACCCGGCTGGTGCCGAATTATCTCTTTCATTTGCTCGCCGTTGCGCGCGCCGGCTACGACTCGGAATATGCCGAGCGCTACGCCGAATCCGTTCCCGCTTCCGATATCCGGTTCATCAGCGACCACCGCGAGTTGCTACAATTTGGTCAAGGGCAGGGAAGCGCCTTGTGCCAGTTCGCTTTGTTTCTGCCGATTACGCTCGATCTCGATTGCCGCGGCGCGGTTGATGAGTTTCTCCGACTTGTCACCGATTCGCTCAAAGCCGGCTCGACTGAAAGATTGTTCCATCGCTACCGGCACCAATGTGAGCGGTTGCGCGCCAGTTGGTTTGCGCCGACACCGGACGACATTCTGGCATGCGCGCCGCATCTGCCGCAGATCGACCGCTACGCCGATATCATCTATCGCAATTGGAACATCTACCAGCTCGGCGTCTGGCCGACCGAGAGCCGCGCGATTGTCGAGGTTGCCGCGCAGATTAACGACTTCTTCGCCCAGCACGATACTATCGCGCGCTGGGAGCGACTGACGGGCAAGGAATTCAAGGCGGAGCGCTATCATATCCTACTCTGCAGCGCGCTGCAAAATGGTCCGAACGCAAATTCGATGGGCTACGACAAGGTGGTGTTCTGGTCGGGGCGCGACTTGGAGTGGACGATCGATTTCATCTCTCACGAAGTAGGGACGCACCTGCTGGTCGATGCTTTGCGCGAATCAAGTGAGGGTAATGGCGGTGACTGGAACGAAATCTACGCCGCCTACGAATCATTGTGCCGCTACCTCAACAGTTTTGTGCTTGAGCGCGAACCGCGCTATAAGCTGGATCAATTCCATGAGAGCGAATACCGAGTCACGTATCGCGAGCTGATTCCCGACCCCCATGTCGCTGACTACAAGGCTGTGCTGCGAGCGGCTGTGCGCTCGCGCGCGAATTCGTAGATCTGCGGGCCGGGCCTTCCAAGGTCGCGACGGAAGTCGCTCCTACAGCAACTCTGGCGTGTATTCGTGCGGGCGGTCGTCATGCTGCGCGGTATCGCGCCAGTCTCGCTATGACGCGGGACGATGTAGATTCGCGCTCATCTGTTGCGTCAGCCGGAGCAGAAGCGCATAGACGCAAAAAGCCGCCAGCCCGAGGGCGACGGCTTCTGAATGCTTGGCGCTGATCCGAACTAATGGACTTTGGTGACTTTGCCGGCTTTGAGGCAACGGGTGCAGACGCGCACCTGCTTGACCTTACCTTCGACGCGGGCGCGCACGGTGCGCAAATTCGGATTAAAGCGGCGATTGGTCAGGTTGTGGGCGTGCGAGACGTTGTGCCCAAACTGGGGACCTTTGCCGCAAATATCACATGCTCTCGACAATTTCGTATCCTCCGCTAACTACAGACTTTTATTATACGCACCGGTTTCGAAAAAGCAAGCCCCTTGCAACTTTATTTTCCCGCCCGCGAAAAAGCGCTGGACAGGATATCGATTGATCCGTAGAGTATATGCGACCGGGAGACCCAGATAGTTAGACCGGATATCCCCGGCCTTGGTCGGCTCCAGAAACGGCGAACAATCCGTCAGGAGCACACCGAAAACCCTTGGGAGCCCCCATTGGATGGGCGGCCATCCCGCGTAACCGAATGTCGGTTCATTAAATAACTGGGTCTCCCGGCGTTTTTTTTGCCCTCTCTGCACTCCGGGCATCGCACATTCTCGTTGATTTCGGACTATTCGCTCCCTACCTTCGCCTCTCCTTGACGGAGGTGCAATGGCGGAACCGAAAATCACTCCCGAACTCGTGGCCGATCACGGTCTCAACCCGGAAGAATACCAGAAAATCCTTTCGATCCTCGGACGCGAACCGAGTTTTACCGAGTTGGGCATTTTTTCCGTCATGTGGTCGGAGCACTGCTCCTACAAGAATTCGATCAAGCTAATCAAGACGCTGCCGCGTTCCGGCAAGGCCCTGCTCGCCGAGGCCGGCGCCGAAAACGCCGGCGCGGTCGATCTTGGCAACGGGCTGGCCATTATCTTCAAAATCGAATCGCATAATCATCCGTCGGCGGTGGAGCCCTATCAAGGCGCGGCCACCGGAGTCGGCGGCATTCTGCGCGACATATTCTGTATGGGTGCGCGCCCGATTGCGGCGCTCAATTCGCTGCGGTTTGGACCGCTCAGCGAGCCGCGCGCGCGGTACTTATTCAATGGCGCGGTGCGCGGTATCGGCGATTATGGCAACTCATTTGGCGTGCCGACAGTCGGCGGAGAAGTCTATTTCGAGGATTGCTATCTGGCCAATCCGCTGATTAACGCGATGGCGGTCGGTATCTGCAAGAAGGACCGCATGGTTTCGGCGATCGCCAAAGGCGCCGGCAATCCGGTGTTTATCGTTGGATCTTCGACCGGTCGCGACGGCATCCACGGCGCGACGTTCGCTTCCGAGGAAATTTCCGAGAAGTCGGAATCGAAGCGGCCGTCCGTTCAGATCGGCGACCCGTTCACCGAGAAGCTGCTGCTCGAAGCTACGCTGGAGATTATCAAGGATGATCTGATCGTCGGCGTGCAGGATATGGGCGCGGCCGGGCTGACCTGCTGTTCGTCCGAGATGTCGGCCAAAGGCGAATCGGGAATCGAAATCGATCTCGACAAGGTGCCGGTGCGCGAAGAGCGCATGACCGCCTACGAGATCATGCTCTCGGAATCGCAAGAGCGGATGCTGGTGGTTGGCAAAAGAGGCAAAGAAACCGAGATCAAGGCAATTTTCGACAAGTGGGATCTGCACTGCGTCGAAGTTGGACAAGTCACCGACACGAAAAATGTCGTCGTCAAGATGGGCGGCAAAGTCGTCGCCGATATCCCGGCCGATACGCTGGTGCTCGGCGGCGGCGCGCCGGTGTATACGCGCGAGCAGAAACGCCCGGCATATCTCGACGAGAAGCAGCGTTACGACTTCGCGAAGATGCCGCTTCCGAGGGATTACAACGATGTGCTGAAGAAGCTGATCTCCTCGCCGAATATCGCCTCGAAGCGTTGGGTGTTCGAGCAGTACGATTCAATGGTACGCACGAACACCGTGCAAGGCCCCGGTTCGGATGCCGCGGTGCTGCGTATCCGCCACAGCGAGAAGGCGATCGCGGTCTCGACCGACTGCAACGGGCGCTACTGCTATCTCAATCCGCGTCGCGGCGGGCAGATTGCCGTGGCTGAGTCGGCGCGCAATGTCGCTTGCTCCGGCGCGCGTCCGGTGGCGATTACCAACTGTCTCAATTTCGGCAATCCGTACAAACCTGAAATGTACTACCTCTTCGCCGAGTGCGTGGCCGGCATGGGCGAGGCCTGTCGCACGTTCGATACGCCGGTGACCGGCGGCAATGTATCGTTTTACAATGAAGACCCCGAACGGGCCGTCTATCCGACACCGACGATCGGCATGCTCGGCATTATCGACGACCTTGAGCATATCACAACGATGAACTTCAAGAACGAAGGCGATTTGATTTTCTTGGCCGGCCTGAGCAAGAATGAACTTGGCGGCAGCGAGTACATCAAAGTTGTGCATGATCTCGTGACCGGCGACGCGCCGACGCTGGATTTGGAATTTGAAAAAAAGCTGCAGGAGTTCATTCTTGAAGCGATTCGCGGCGGTTTGATCAAGTCGGCGCACGATTGCGCTGAAGGCGGTCTGGCTATCGCGCTCGCTGAGTGTTGTATCGGGAATCGCGAGAAGATGCTCGGCGCAACGGTGACGCTGGCGTCAGATATTCGCCTCGACGCGCTTTATTTCGGCGAGTCGCAATCGCGGGTGATCGTGAGTACCGCGCCAGAACGCAAGGGAAGTGTGATGCAGTTGGCGGCGTCGATGGGTATACCACTGGCGGAGATCGGAGTGGTTGGGGCATCGCAGTTGAAAATCAACGGCGAGATCGTGGTCGATACGAAGACGCTTGCGGATTTGTATTACGACACGATTCATGGGATCATGGCGTAGGAACGAATCGACCTCCGATTGTGGGCGCGAATTTACATCGTCCCACGCTTCAGTGGGATTCGCGCAGCGCGGCAGAGCCGCGAATGTCAGGAGCACGGGGCTCCTGACCTACAAGACTGGATTCCGGCATTCGCCGGAATGACGGTGTGGATGGTCTATGATGCATGATAACAATCCCCCGTTCCGCCCGCCGCAGCGGGCAGAACGACCCCCTTTGGTGGGACTGTTGAAAAACCCGTATTCATGTCATTCTGAGCGCAGCGAAGAATCGTTTTCCGTAGTGCCCCAATGAGAACAGACCCTTCACTTCGTTCAGGGTGACAACGCGACGGACTTTTTCAACAGTCCCTGATAAGGGGGAATTGAATCGCTCCCGGGAGCGGAGACGACATGGACACCTATCTCGAATTCGTTCGCGCCAATCCGCTGCTCTCGGCGGCGGTCCAATTTGGTATCCTCGGCACACTCGGCGAAATCATCTCACTCTCACTGCGCAAGAAGCGACTCGCGATGCCCGGCAAACTCTGGCAGGTTGCCGCCAAGGCAATTGCGTGGTCGCTGCTGGGCGTTATCATAAAATACGGATTCACGGGCATGAAAGGATTCACGCAGGCGCTGCTGGATCATCAGCTCTTGCCGACCTTCATGGCGTCGGGAAACGGCTGGGCGTTTGCGGTATCGGTGTTGACCAACGTATTCTTCGGCCCGCAGATGATGTTCTTCCATCGCATCGAGGACAATATCATTCTCGGCGAATGGAATTTCAAAGGCATGAGCACTGCGCTCTGGACACTGCTTTGGTTCTGGATTCCCGCACATACTGTGACATTCAGCCTGCCGGTCGATTGGCAGATCGGTTTGGCGGCGTTGTGGTCGATTGTGCTGGGGGTAATTCTCGGCTACGCTAAGCGATAGCTCAGAGCAACTGGTAGCGCTTGCGCAAGTACCATTCGGCGCAGAGCGCGACGATAATCAATGTCAGCAGCCAGATGTTGTCGAATAACGTAAATTCGGCGCGACTGACTTTGACAGTCTGGGGAAACTCGGCGAATCGGGGAATGGCAGCGGTGTCGTCGGCGGCATAGAACGCGCCGCCTGAGACTTCGCTGATGCGCTTGAGCAGATCGAAGTTGGCAATTTGCGAAAGGTCTTCAAGGCTGTACGGTTCAACAACGAAACTCGCACCGGGGTTGGCGATGCGAACGCCTTCGCGCGTGATACGGCCGCTGACGCGATAATTGCCGGACGGCAGGTACTGCAGGTCGGCGCTGTATAAGCCCGGCCGCACGAAGCGGAAACTGATCAGCAGACTGTCGTTCGGATTCTGCTGCGACGCGACGACGGCTTCCACGTCGGCATCTTCGACCGGCACATAACTCTCATCAAGCACGCGTGCGTTGAGATGCACCGCTTCACCGGCGATAAAAATCGGCCGCTCCGGTGTGATGGTGATGCGTTCGACGTCTTCGCGGGCGACGAGCCAGAGCACCATGTTTTCGACGAGGCGGACGTAGGTCGAGTCGCCGGTTTTCAAGCCCTGTGTCAGGAAGTCGAGTCGCCACAGCGGCCACGCCGAGAGAAGCGCGACCTTGCCGGAGCGATAGGGCTGCGCCGCAAAGATTGGCGTTTCCGGCTCATCAGGAAACGTGCTCGGCACTGATGCGAGTATCGTGGCTTCGCGGCGGGGATCAAACGCGCGCGCGAAGGCGGTAAACGGCGGCAGCTCGTTAAGCAATCGCTGTGTGGCGGCGCCGTCTGCGCCAAGGCGCAGCAGTGGATGAATGCGGCCGCGCTCGGTCAAAGCCAAGTTCGTCTCACGCGATTCGCTCGTGATTCTCCCTTCGACGAAGCGATAGGGAAACATCTCCGCCGGCAATCGCGTTTTCGGCCGCTGTGAAAATCGCTCACCGGCCAAGATCCACAGTCCCTTGCCGGTTCGCTCGAAGAAGGCATCGAGAAGCTGCTTGCGGTCGGCGATCCAGTCGGCGTCAAAGTCATACAGAATGACCGCGTCATACTCGTTGAGCGCGTTTACATTTGCGGGAAAGGGAATCGTGCCGCCGATGCGTTGCTGCGACTCGACAAAGCGATCAACCTTGAAGTCGCTGCGAGCCGACAGCGCACGATTGAGGAACTTGAAGTCCCAATTCAAGTACGCCGCCGCCAATAGAATCTTGATTTGACTGGCGCGGATTTTGATCTGCGCCTGCCTGGAGTTGTTCTTCTCCGATTCTTCGTTACTTTGCACCGGCGCTGCGGCCTCGATCACGAATTCGCCTTCGTCCGTCGGAGTATATTTCAGGTCGAAAGTTTGCCGCCGCCCTTGGCCCTGAAGATCGATCTCCTGCTCTGCCAGGATTCGTTCCCCCTGCCGCAGCCGCAGCGGCAAGCGCAGGTTCTCGAAACCGCGCGATTCGACCACAACCTGAACCGGAAATTCTTTGCCGACGAAGCCGACCGGGTTGGTATTGATCTCGACGACGCGGATGTCAGAAAGCGGATTCGGATCGCCGAAGCCGATTGTGGTTACCGGCAGCCCGAGGTCTTTGGCCTCGCTGACCGGACTGCTGCCGAGGTTGGACGCGCCATCGGACAGGAGAACAATGCTTTGCAGATTATCTTCTTCATGCAGCCGCTTCAAGTCCGCGAGCACTTCGCCGATGGCCGTCACCGGCAGTGAGCCGTCAAGAACGCCGTCGCGGCGGAGCGTGTCGCCGAAGGAATAACGGACGATTTGCGCGCCGCCCGGCTGTTTCGATTCGATGTTCCGAAGGTAGGCATCAATAGCAGCGAATTGCGCCGTCGAGTGGCGATTCAGCTTCATCGAGGTTGAGTTGTCGACAAGCACCGCCACGACCGGCGCTTTAGTGTCGGAGTTCTCGATTACCAGCAGCGGTTCGGCGAAGACAAAAAACAAGGCCGCCAGCGCCAGTCCGCGCAGAGTTCCGAGCGCGATACGGCAGCCGCGACTCAGCATTGGATTGGTGCGGCGATAGTAAAACCAGGTCAGCACGACCGCCGCCACGAACCCGGCCACGATCAACCAGATCCAGACCGAAGTGAACGACAGATGATAAGCGGAGACCGCCGGCAAGCTGAACATACCTTGATTATACTGCGAGAGGATTGAAAAGATAACTCAAAGGTCGGTTAGACGTCACGATTTATCGAGAAGGTCGCCAGTTTCTCGAGCGAGTCATAGTAGCGGCTGTTGGCAAACGGCGACAAGTAGGACAACGCCTGATCGGCGTACGACTGCGCCCGGCTGCGGGCGTACTCGATTCCTCCCGACGACTGGATAAAATCGAGGACCGTGTCGAACCGCTTGTCGGCAGCGCCGTCTTGCAGTATCGAGATCATGCCTTCCCGCGTTTTGCCCGACGAGTTCTTCAGGGCATGAATCAACGGCAACGTGATTTTGCCGTTCAACAAATCGTTACCGGGTTCCTTGCCGGTGCGCTTAACGTCGCCGACGAAGTCCAGAAGATCATCGGCGATTTGGAAGGCGCAGCCGGAGTACTCGCCGAAGCTGGAAAGGCGCTGCTTGATCTCTTCGGGAGCTTGCGACAACACCGACGGCGACACCGCCGAGGTCTCGAACAAACTCGCCGTCTTATCGGAGATGATTTTCAGATATTCGGTCTCGGTAAGCTCGTAGTTGTGCGCTTCTTCAATCTGTCGCAGTTCGCCGACCGAAACTCGCTCGGTCGCGCGCGAAACTCGCCCCAGTATCTCTATTGACTCGGTCTGGACAAGCAGCGTGAAGGCTTTGGCGAAGAAGTAGTCGCCCATCAGCACGGAAACCAGATTATTCCACTTGGAATTTACCGTCAGCTCGCCGCGCCGGTAGTCCGACTCGTCGATGACATCATCGTGCAGCAGCGTCGCGGTATGGATCATCTCGACCGCCAGGGCCGCTTCGACCAGATGCGGCGACTCATAGCCGGTAGTTTTGCCGACCAGAAACGCGAACACCGGCCGCAGGCGCTTGCCCCGGGTATTAAGAATGTGCCGGGAAATCGCAAAGATCAGCGGCGATTCGTTCTTGAGGAATTTGACTTCGAGCTTCTCGAATCGATCAAGGTCGGATTCGATCGGCTGAGTGATTTCCTTAAGCTCAGCGCTCGTTAACATCCCGGCAATGGTATCGTTTTCTCACGTTGGCGTCAACGGATAAATCGGGGATAGGTCTTCTGCTTGCTGAACTTGAGGTTGTCGAGACTTTGCCTCTGCGCTGCCGCCTCGTCAGCAGGGCTGCGGCGCCGGACCACCGGCGAAGATGTAGGTGATCAGGAAGACGGCATCGGCGATGGAAATTGCGCCGCTGCAATCGGCATCTCCGGCATCGATAGGGACGGGCGCCGGGCCGGCGGCGAAGATGTAGTTAATCAAGAAGACAGCATCGGCAATGCTGACCGCGCCGCTGCCGTCGGCGTCGCCCGGGATGAATGACTGGAGAAAAATCGGAGTCGGCGGGGTCTGCACTGTGTCCACGCCGTCCGAGAAGAGGAAAGTGTACTGATACCAGCCGGTGGTGTCAAAAGCGAGGCTGCCGATAAATAGCGCGCCTGTGCTGTAAGTTTTCTCGCATGCCTGCATCAGGGTGCTGTCGTGGCCGATTATGGTGAATGATCGTTCCACCGCCTCGTCGCCTTCAGCATCGCTGTACTGAACCGTTACGCCCAGCTGACCCGGCGTCTGGTTGAATTGAGGGTTGTTCAAGACCGGCGGTGTGTTTCCGCCATAATTGATCGTCTGCGATTTCGGGACGAAGACTGCGCCGGAACCAGCATCATTAAAGGCCGGTGACCCGCTCAATCCCTGCGACAGCGTCGCCGGCGCGGTGAGGATGCATCCCGACGGCGGCGGCCAAGTCGACCAACCCGGCTGCGCCAAGAGGTCGCTGATATTGCAGGCCATGCTCAGAGCATTGCCGGAGATGTTCGTGCTGATGTTGGCGATCTTGGTGAAAGAGCTGTCGGTCAGATTGATTTTGTAAAGTCCGGAAGAGAAGACGAACGGCACATTAACGTAGATCATCGCGTAGGCGGCGGAATCGGTTGCATCCGGGTCGATGATACCGACCGAGTAGAGATGGAAAGTCAGACCGGTAGAAGTCGGAAAACCGCCGCCGGCGTTGGTCAGGCGGGCGTAGATGCGCGTGTCGGAGTAGCTCATCGACAGGCCGGTGATATCCAGCCACTGCCCGGCGGCATTGACAGTATCGCCGACCGGATCGGCACCGAGATCAGCCATCAGGGTTAGCGGCGCCGGGAAGGTGTTCGCAGAGTTCTTCGGCGACTGCGATACGACAATCGTATCCGTCGCGCCGCGAAAGTAGTACTCCAGTGATCCCGAAGGCGGGAAGTAGTTGATGGATCCTTGAATCGTCATTGTACTGCAGGCCGCATAGAGCAGGCCCATCGTGGTCGATTGCCAGGAGCCGCCGGAGTCACGATAGAAGAGTTGGTAGGATGCCGCCGGATCGAAGAACAGTGAATCGGTCAATTCGTACTGGAAGTACATGGCGGTATCGAGAGCGCTGTGCGAGTGGAGCGCAAACGGTTGGGGAAAATTCTGCGCCCCGGCATTGCAGCAGAGCGCCGCGACGCACAGGCCGAGAGTGAGCAGCTTTGCAGATTGACGCATTTTCAAAATCCAGTCCGGATGATGTCATCAAAGTTTAGAAACGACGAAGTTACCGGATCAATATACGTGAAGCGCTGATTTTGGCAAGACGATAGATCGAAGGCTCGATATTGGCCGACGGCGGTGGCGAGAATCGGAAAGCCCTGATCTGCCTGACTCGAACTCCCACGATGGCCACCGCCCGGCTTCCATGCCGCCCAGCAATGGGGCATTTCCCCGCAAAAACATGCGGGCGCAGTCGACGGCTGCGCGCTGCCGCCATCTGCATAACAGCCGCGGAATCACGGATGTTCCGTTAACCGCGACGACAAGTGAGGTGCGTCGCCGCGCGGGCTGCTTTTCGGGTCCGACTTGCGGACACCGTAAGGGTGAAAATCGTCGGAGAGGTTGCGACTTTCCTGCCTCAAGAGCAATCTACGAAGTAGGCCGCCGTTTTAGCAACTGTGAATTTCGCTGAACATGCGTTTTGGCTGGGCGGGTTGTGTTAGTGTATGACGGGACTGTTGAAAAAGCCCAATTGGCTGTCACCCTGAGCGAAGTGAAGGGTCTGTGAGTATTGTGGCACAAGGTCAAACAGATTCTTCGCTGCGCTCAGAATGACATGAATACGGTTTTTCAACAGCCCCATGACGGCTGAATCTGATTGCGGGATGTTTTGCAATGGCGCTACTTACCGGCAAATCGAAAACACGGAGGTTGAGATGATGAGAACATTGCTCGTGATCGTGCTTTTTGGCGCGGCGACGCTTCAAGCTACCGGGCCGCAATCTTTGACGCCGCTACATCCGGTCAATACTTACTCAATCGTTGCTTACGACTCGGCCACCGGCCAATTCGGCGCAGCGGTGCAATCGCATTGGTTCAAGGTCGCCGATGTGATTTGGGTAGAGCCGAAAGTCGGCGCCGTCGCGACCCAGTCGCTGGTGGAGTTCAGTTACGGCCCGCTCGGACTCGAGCTGATGCGCACCGGCAAGACCGCCGTGCAAGCGCTTTCGGGACTGCTGGTCACCGATCCGCAGCATGCGGTGCGGCAGGTGGCGATGGTCGACAAGAACGGCCTTGTGGCGGCGCATACCGGCGAGAAATGCATTGCCTACGCCGGTCATCACGTCGGACATCACTATTCCGTGCAGGCGAATCTGATGCGTGATTCCACGGTCTGGAGCGCGATGGCGAAAGCATTCGAAAACACCAAGGGCGATCTGGCCGAACGCATGATGGCTGCGCTGGAGGCCGCCGAAGCCGAAGGCGGCGACATTCGCGGCAAGCAATCGGCGGCGATGGTCGTGGTTACCGGCGAGCCGACCGGATTGCCGTGGCGCGACCGGATCGTTGATATCCGCGTGGATGACTCGACGGCGCCGCTACCGGAATTGCGCCGACTTCTGAATATCACCCGCGCTTACGACCGCATGAACAAAGGCGACGAGTATATCGCCGTGAACGATTTCGGCGCCGCCAATCGCGAGTACGGCGAGGCCGCCAAACTTGCGCCGGGCAATCCCGAAATCATGTTCTGGCACGCCGTGACGCTGGTGACGGCCAAACAGGTTGAGATGGCGCTGCCGATTTTCAAACAGGTCTTCGCGATTGATCCGGCCTGGCGGGTACTGGTGCCGCGTCTGGTCAAATCTGATCTACTGCCGAACGATCCGGCGTTGATCGAGCGCATCACGGAGCAGTAGGACGCAGGCGCGAAACCCATTAGCGACGGCAATCTACTGTCGCGTCAGCGCAATCGTCAGCCGCGCTTTTTGCGTGGCTTCGTCACGATACGCAGCGAACGCGGGTAATTCATCGGGCGCGATTTCATAACGCGTCCGGGTGCGGCGGCGCTCGATGGTGATGACATTGCCTGTTTGAGAAATCGCCGATGTCAGATTCCCGAACGCGCTCTCCAGTTTTAGTTCAACCGGCAGGGTCTTGACCGTTCGGCCGCTCGGCAGATTGATCACAATCGAATCAGTCACCGTCTCGGGGCTGCCGACATCCAGCGGCAGCGCGCGGCCGCGAAGGTCGTGTTGTTCGGCTTCATCAAAAAGCTGGATGAATCCCAGATCGATAACTTCCGACGCTCCGGCAGCGGAACCGATACGCGGAACTTTCGCGGTGACTCGCAGTCGCAAGTGCGAAAGCTCGCGCGCGACGACCGCTACGCCCGGCGGCTGCACCTGAAAGTTGCCGGTGATCCCCATCGCCTGCCGAATCCAATCCGCCATGCGCGTCGGATCCGTGGCGTTCAGCGCTCGATACATACCATGCGCGGGATTGCCCCGGAGATCGAACTGGAGAACGGCACTTGCCGACAGGTCATCGTTAATCGTTAACGCCACGGCGCGAACGACGATATTATCGTCCGGCAGCGAAGCCGGCGTGCGTACCAGTCCGCCGCCAACCGGGTCGATCGCCAACGCATACACATCTTCGACGCTCGCGGGCAGGTCGCCGAGCGAGCAGTCCGGGCAAGTGGCGTCGATCCACGTCGTATCGTTGTCGTCAAGCGAATACAGGATCATGTGATTAAAACCCATGAGCCGGGGGAAATCCGGCTGCGGCGGATAAGAATTCCGCGTCGAAATCACGGCGACATGGGCCGGCACGTTCGCTTTGAGGAGCATCGAAGCATACATCGTGGAAAGGTCTTTGCAGTCGCCGTAACCGACGACAAATGTCTCGTCCGAGCGGTGCGGAACCCAGCCGCCAAAGCCGAAGTATATCGCAACGTAGCGCATTTTATCGCAGATCATCTTGTGCAGAGCGAATAGCGGGTGCAGGTCGTCGGTTTCAAAGGCGACATCGATCGCTTTGTTCTGCGCACCGGATGTGCGGAAGTTGTCCTTGATCAGCTCGTAATAGTCGCGCGCGAGCGCCGACCAACTCGACCCGTCGAAGTTTTTGCCCGCAAACTTGAATTTCTGCGGCGCCAGCAGCACGGCTTTGACGTAGCCGGCGGCCCACGGCAAGTGATCTTCCGGATCGAATGTTTCGACATCGGCCAGCGTCCAGCGCCAGACGGTCCGTCCGTCTTCGGTGGTCACGGACGGTTCCGGCATTCCGCCACGAAGCGAATAGCGCAGCGTCTGGATCGGGGAGTTCTTGATTTCAATAAATCGACTCCGAGTCCAGAGCGGGTCTTGCGCCATCACGCCGAAGAAATAACTCGCCGAAGCCCAGCGTTGGGAATAGTCCCAGATGACGGTATAGGGCGTGGCGATCCGATCGAAACTGCCAATCCAAGAGCATTCATCACTGAAGAGCGCGAATTCGGCGCCGAATCCGCACGTGCGCAGCATCTGATCGATGCCACTGATCGTGTCGACGACAACACCGTTCTTGTCGATCTGATAGGCGCGAACGCTTTTCAAATCGACGCGTTTGTCATCATCGATTTTGGCGCCGCTGGAGCGTCCGCCTTCGGCCGCTTTCACGCGAATAACCCGCACGATCCGCTCGGTCATGCTGCCGTCGTCGTGGACGACGAGGAAGGTGCTGTCAGCCGCGATGTATGCCCTGGAAGTATCTACTTTGGGAGAAAGCGGAGCGCTATCCAGAGTCTGAGCGGATGAGGTCAGTGTCGGCGCTATCATGCTGCACAGAATCAACGGCAACAGCTTCGATAGGGTCACGATCCGGACGTTCATCACTTGACCGTTACCATCAGTGGTTCATGCGTGAAGGTGGTAATACTCTGGAAGAACTCGCGCAGCTTATCATACTCCTCCGGCTCGAAGAACACCTGTTTGGCGTACATTTGACTCATCACGCGCACACTGCTTGCGGCGCTGAGCACCGACTGCGAGAAGGCCATCCCGGCTTCTTTCGCATCGCCGTTTTTCGGCGGAGCCGCGAGGACCAGTCCCGAGTCGAGATAGATTTCGACGATTTCCGCCCGGCTGAAAGGATAGCGGAAGTCGACCGGGAACTGCCGTAGCTGCGAAACGAAGGGGGGAGTGTCGGACCAGAGCAGCGACGGGGCACATGAAATTCGATCGCCGGCTACTGCTCCGTAATCGCTGATCTTGAGAATCAAGTCGACGGAAATGCTGTCGCCGTCCGAGGACGGAGTCCGCTGAGCATCAACGATCTCTAACGACTTATGACTTAGTGCGGCGAGCACCTCTTGCACTGCACCTTGTGTCACTTCCTTCTCATCGTCGAAGAGATCATAGCCCTTCTGGTAATAGCCCTTCACACTGGCGTGCGTCGTGCAGACGGCCGAACCGTCTCGTTTCATCCAGACGCGGCTTTCGACCTTAATACCGGACTCCCAGCCGGGATAAACAAACCAGACCGTGTCCCAGCTTGATAACCCCGCCATCAGACCGCCGTGCGAGCGCACTTGCGGGTTGATATGGGGGAAACGAAATTCGCCGGAGTTGGCGTCGAGCACATATACCGTGCTGCCGATCGCCACGCGACAGATCAGATAATTGAACTGGCGCCAAGTGAGTATCGAGGTGTTCAGCCGCGCATGATCGCGCCTGGCGGCGATTACGGGATTGGCGCCGAAACGTGCCGCACGGAGCAAAGCGATTAGGTACAGATTTCGATCCGTTGCCGACCCCGTCCGTTTGCGATGCGTCTCGCTGAGAAGCTGAGTTGGCCAGAAAACGTCGTCTTCACCTCCAGATACGACCACGGAATCGCGGACATAGGCGTGCAGGGCGCGCAACTGCGCTTCGGCATTGACGCCCAAACCGGCGAGCAGCGAGTCTGCCAAAGGCTTGACCAAGGAGACGCTGTCCAGCACGGCCTCGAAAAGTCTGACGGCGGCCTCTCCCATATCCGCCCAACCGCTCATGATCTTGACCTGGCGATCCGACCACCAGGGCTTGTAGCCGGTCCACTCGAAGTAGATCGCCGGCTGGTAACTCATGACCGCGCCACGGTAAGGCTCGTCGGCCACCGGCGGGATATCGCTCATTTTCCAGGTGAAGCGCGTCGTGCGGCGGTCGTCGATTTTTTCTTCTGTCCTCGTCGGCGTCTGCAATGAATCCGGAATGCGGATCATCGACGGCGTAAAATCAAGGTAGTCGGAAGCCGCGAACGAAAGCACGGACTCATACGTGAAGTACGGCCCTTGAAACTGCCAATCCGAGATTCCACCGAAGCCGCCGTCCGCGGACAAATCGTATTTTAGTTCAACGATGCAGCCGTCGGTGACATCTGGAAAGGAAAACGATATGACCTCAAGATACGTCCCGACTTTCTTACGCATGAGATCAAAGACGCTGAAAAACGTCTTCTTGCCGGAGGGTTGAATGGTGACGGCGTTGAAGTCGCCAAAATGAGTGCCGCTGACAACTGAAATCTGGACATTGATCGCGGCGCTCGCGCCTTGTTTGTTGAAGATCTTGTGGCGGACATGGCGCTCCAGTTTTGCCCCCTTCAGACGCATTGTCATCTTGCCCATGTCAAACAGCGTGACGGCGGGCGCATGCGGATACTCCGCGGGCGGCTGGAGCGCCCATTCTTCGGGAGTAACTTTCGTCCACTTATGTTCGGATGCCGCTGCCGCCGTGACCGACAGCAATGCTGACATCAGCGCGACGATGAGCAATACCGATGTTAATGACTCGGCAATTCTGCCCATATTACCTCACAGTCGCCGTCACAGGCTCGGTCAGCGCTGTCACGTACTTATCGAAGAAGTTCCTTACTTCCAGATACGAGTCCGGCTCGTAGAATGTCTCCCGCACGATAAGCTGGGTCATGACTTTGGCCGACGACTCGGCGGCGAGCAAAGAGCGGGAGAACATCATCCCCGGGATTGAAGCCGCAGCATTCTTCGGCGGCGTGGCGATCGGCATGGTTTCCGGAAGGTGTAGATCGATTGTTTCGCTGATCACGAACGGAAACAAATAGTCGATTGCGTATTGCCGTTCGTCGACCACCCACGGCGACTCGCCGCTCAGCGAGAGAAGTGGTGTGATCGCTACGTGTCCGCCTTCTACGATCGCGAATCGCGGGGCATTAAAAACGAGCCGATACGTGGCGCTGTCACCGCTCGCGTCGATTTCTCGCCTCGAATCGAGCAGTTCGATCTGCTGCTCATGAAGCCCGGGAAGAAGATCGAGAACCTGTTCAGCACCGATCGTGTCCGCTTTCACCGCGGACTCTATCATCTGGCTATAGCCGTACGTCGCGACGTAGACCGAACAACGCGCCGCGCCATGCACGTCGAGCCAAATCTGCGCGATCGTCTTGCGCTGCGACGGCCACTTCGGCATCCGCGAGATGCTAACCGTATCTCCCGTCGAGTCGGAGACCATTAGTCCCATATTCACGTGAAATGCCGGATTCATGTATGGAAAGGGGAAATCCGTGTCCGGATGAAGCCACAATACGGAGTCGCCGGTGACGACGCGGCACAATACGGCATTAAACTGACGCATGTTGACGACGCGCGGCATGAACCGCACATGATCGCGAGTTCCGATCAAGACCGGGTCGGCCTTGAAACCGTAGGCGCGCAGCAACCCGATCAAAGCGCAGACGCGTTCAGAGCTGTTACCGGTGCGCCGCTGGATGATCTCTTCTACGCGGCGTGAGGGAATCAAGTCGTAAAGCGCCTCATCATGAGCTGCGATTGAGTCGCGGACAAATCCAAACAACTCGCGAAGCAGCAGCGCTGAGTCCGCGGTGCTGACTGCCGATCGTGACGGCATTATTTGTCGCAGTGAGGCGCAGTTCTCGAACACCCAGGCGAAGTCCTCGCTCAAGAGTTCAGCGAGCGCCGGCCAATCCTTGAGAAAATTCACCTTGAAGTCGGGAATATTGACTCCGGCGAATTGGAAGAAAATACTGGGTCGCGAATTCAATTGCGCCGCCGGGTAAGGCTCAGCAGGATCCGGCGGCACGCGCGTCATGCGCCAGGTGCGGCGGAGCGTCGACTCCTGATCGACATGCGTCCTTTCTTCTGTCGGCGCGGCAATGGTATCGCCCACTCCAATTGCGATGACCTGGAAGATCAAGTACGGATTCGTCGCCAGCGCGCAGCGTGATTCAATCGTGTAAAACTCGTTCTGGAACACCCACCCAAAGGACGGCTTGAGTTGCCACCCGCGAACCTCGTACTTGTACTCAATAACGCAGCCGTCTTCAACGCCGTTGAACGTAAAAGTGACGATCTCAATAGATTTGCCGACCTTGCGCTTCAAAACGTCGGAATGAGCGATCTTGGTTCCATTGGGCAGAAGCGTTTGCGCGCTGAAACCGCCGAAGTGCTCGTCCTTGCCGACGACGACCTCGGCATTGATGAGACTCTGTATCGCCTGTCGATTGAATACTTTGATTCGCCGGTAGACTTTCAGCTTGTAATCCTGAACGCCGATTTCCAGGTCACCACTTTCGAAAATGATCACTGCCGCCGCATGGGGAAGCCCCGGAGGTGGTTCCAGAGCAAACTCCTCGGCCGCTACTTTTCCCCATTCCGGTTTACCGGAAGCCGCGTGGATTGTGCCCGGAAGGAGCGCGACAATAATGAGGCTTATCGTCGTGGCCAAAAGCCGCCACGCTGCGGGCGTCCTGCCTTCGTCGCTGGCGTGTAATGCGCGCACCTACCATGATCCTAATTAAAAAGTCGCAATTGGGCCAAACATAAATGCCGAACGACAATTATGTCAACAATAATCACCGCATTTGTGGGCGATAACGAGGGACCTTTGTCAGCGACGAGGCCCCGCACAGCAGCAATCAGAATATCTTGACTTCTACATCGAATCGGCAAAGCACAGGGGCCGACAAAGACCTACTTGAACAGACCCAAGTAGAGAACAATGCTACAAATCGACCAGATCACGAAACATGTGCTGCCGATCAGAGCGATTTTCGACCCTGCTTCCCGTAGAATCGAGTTGCCTCTTGTGGCGAGGCCATTACGGGCGGCGCCTCACTGCCGCCATCCTGTCGGTACTTTAGCGCCCAGAAGAAACAAACAAATGCCGCGACGCATGCCGCCAAGTTGATGATTGTCAAAATGTCTCGAATCATCTGCACCTACCTTTGTTTAGCTAATCCCCTTTCGCTAATAGACACGCCCGCTGTCGTCCTTGCGGCGATTTGATTTGCCGAACACATAGCCCATGAAGAAGCCGATAAAGAAAATCACGAAGCCGACGATCAGAACGCGAATCATGGGATTAAGCTAACGCTTCGCGGGTTGAGCGTCAACTTCCTTTCCGCGATCGCTATCATCGCCGCACGACGGGAGTTCGAACTCCCTTACTAAGAGCGGAATCGAAAGAACATGGTGAGGCTTCCGGCGCCTTCCTTGCACTTCGATGCAGAGTTTTCCAGAAGGAAACTGGTGTCTCGATCAGGTCGGATGCTTCAACTCGTGGGAACTTACCAATACCATTGAAGTTAGAATGGGTAGTCCGCTCCCGAAATCCGCGCACGATTAGGCAACCGGTTTGGCAAGAAAATTGCGGTTCCGGTTGACAAAACAGTAGCCTTTTCGTTAATTCCTGAGCAGGAGATTAGAATCCAGAAAGCGACTGACGGAGTCATCTTATCGACCGATAGGTAATGAAAACATCCCCGCTTGCGGGGATACCGACATTACGAACAATCGCCGGAACCCACTCAGCGAATTTTAGTTGGCGCGGAGCGGGGCAGCCGGTATACTCGAAATCTCGAGTTTGGGTCGATATCGCTGATGACCGTTTTGTTGCGAAGCCTGATTCTATCCGCCATCCTGCTGTTCACGTTTTCCCCGTCATTGCTTGCCAAAGAGACGTTTGTGGCGGCGTCAGCTTTGGGGAATACCGGTCTGCGGCTGCGAATCGATTCCGACCGCTCGGCGCTGGCCAAAACTACGTCCGCTTCTGCACTTGCGATACAGACCGTCAGTCTGGCAGACAACGATGGCCGCCAGCACGAATTCTGGGTCGCCGCAGTCCGCACTCCGAATCGCAACCTGCCTCTGATAACGAGTTTCGAGCGAATTCGCGGCGCCGCCGCGCCGAATGCGACCGGGGAATCCGCAATCGCCACTGAGGCCTTCGCAACCGAGCCGGTTTTGGTTCGTGGCCGGTGGCTGGCAAAGCTTTACATTCCGGCGGACGTTGCCGCTGGAGCACTTGATTTGGAGTTCTCCGGAGAGCCGGAGCTACGTAAGAACACGGATTCCGGCCCCGTCGACCGCTTGATCGACGGACTCGTTGTTAATGCCGAGCAGGAATCGGCGTGGACGATCAGAAAGTCCCCGGTTGCGGCAGAAGTCTATAACCCATTCGCGCAGTCGTCGAACTGGTTAAGAATCGCGATCACGCAAAGTGGTCTGTACAAGATCACGCGCGCTGACCTGGCCAATGCCGGTGTCAATGTCGGCGCGCTCGACCCGCGCTCTTTGCGGCTGTTTCATGCCGGCGGCCGGCCGCTGCCGGTGTTTTCATCGGCGATCCGCGACTCGCTTCGGGAGATGGCGATTCTTGTGGACGGCGAAAGCGACGGTAGTCTCGGCGACAATGATCAAATCATGTTCTACGCCAACGGCGGCGACTTCTGGGACTGGCGCAGCGAGCCGCAATACGTGCGTCATCCCTACAGCGACCGCAATGTTTACTATCTGAGCTATGGTGGCACATTTGCCGGCGCGCCGCTGCGGATCGCGACCGCCGGGGTGGATGAAGTGAATGCGTCCGACACGCTGACGCGGTTTTTCGACCGTCTGCATTTCGAACAGGACGCGGTCTTCGCTTCGTCGGGCGGCGATGTTTTCGATTACTTCAATTGGTATTGGGGCATCGCCGGCGATCTCACGGCATTCGTCAACTTGCCGCAGCCGGCGCCTTTGGCCAATAGCGTGTTTCGCGTCCGTGCCACTCGTCCCTCGTTCAATCTCCGCCTTAACAACTTCGAAATCGCGAGGGACTCGAGCAACGGCAGCCTCTACTATTACACCAGCAATCGATTCGTAAACGGGATCAATCAATTCAACCTCGATTTTCCGTTTAACGATGGTTACACCGACTACTTGGAGATCTATCTCGAGCGGTCGCTGGCGTTTCCGGACAATGGCGAGTTGCTGATTCATGGGCAAAGCGACGGTCTCCCGCATGCCTACAAGGTGAGCGGCAGTTTCCAGTCGGCGCAGCTTTTCGACATCACCGACATCTTCGCGCAACGCCGTATTTCGGCGACGCCGCAGGGGAATACGCTTGCGTTTTCGGCCGCGGCTTCGGCCGGCGCCGGCCGGGTTTTTCAGCTTGCAAATTCAGCCGCCGTCCGCACACCGTTTTCGATTGTGGTGACGCAAATCGACGACATTCGTTCGGCCGCCAACGGCGCCGACTACATCATTATCGTCCACGATAATTTCGCCGGCGCCGCGGATGCCTACGCCGACTACCGCGAAAGCTCGAACCAGCTTCGTACCCGCGTGGTCAAGATATCCGATATCTATGCCCAGTTCTCCGGCGGACGCGTCGACCCGTTGGCGATTCGCCAGTTCCTTCGCCATGCTTACGCCAACTGGAATGGCGCCGCGCCGTCCTATTGCCTGCTGGCCGGAGACGGCGTTTACGATTTCCGCAATAATCTTGGCACCGGCGCGGTCAACTTCATTCCGCCGTATATCGCCGATCGCGACGAAACCGTCTCCGACGAAAACTTCGCTTATCTCGATTCGCTCGATCTGGACGACGACGACAGCTACCCGGCCGATCGCGGGGTCGATATGGTGATCGCCCGCTGGCCGGTCAAGACCGCCGCCGAGTTCCAGACCGTCTTCAATAAGATCAAGGGCTATGACGAGTCCCGCGATCCCGGTCCTTGGCACAATATCATAACGCTGATCGCCGACGACGAGAATCACCCGCAATCGAATTTTCCGGAAATTTTCCACACCACCGATACGGAAATTCTCTCCAAGACTTCGCTGCCGCCAACTTTCGTCCAGGAAAAAATCTACGGCATCGCCTATCCGTTCGGCAGCGCCAGTGAAAAGCCGCTGATGCGCGAAGCGATTATCAGCGCGATCAATACCGGGCGGCTGATCGTCAACTACACCGGCCACGGCAACCAGAACCTCTGGGCGGATGAGCGTATCTTCCGCCGCGTGCAGGATATCCCGCGCCTGACCAATTCCGACCGGCTGCCGTTGATTTTCAACGCCTCGTGCTCGATCGGATTTTTTGACGATCCCCGCAGTGAGGGCATGGCCGAGGATTTGCTCCGTTATGCCGCCGGCGGCGCGGTCGGAACGATTTCGGCGACACGCTTGGTTTACTCGCGGCCCAATTTCGAATTTAATAAAGCGGGAATGGAGCAGCTCCTCTCCGACAAAAACTACACGATCGCGGAGGCGATGTTTGTCACCAAGCTGCTCCGGCAGGGCGCTTTCGGCGTTGGCGACAATGATCGCAAGTACATCTACATCGGCGATCCGCTGACGCGTCTGGCGCAGGCGCCCAACAAACTCGACTACTCGCTGTTCCGGCCCGATTCGTTGGTCGCGCTCACGGTTACCGAGCTTGCCGGCCAAGTCACCGACCGCGACGGCGTGACGCAAACACAATTCGACGGCACGCTGACGCTGAGTGTATTTGATAACGAACGCACGCGCAGCATTGACATTCCGCCGTTCACGATCGACTACCAAGAATACGGCCCGGAGATTTATCGCGGACGCGTCGGCGTTGCAGATGGCGCCTTCAGCCTGAAATTCGTTGTGCCCAAAGACATCAGTTACGGCGGTCGACAAGCGCGGATCAACGGGTATGCTTCCTCGACCAGTTCCGGCGCCGCCGGAGTTATCTATCCGATTGCGATCGGCTCGATCAACAAAGAAGTCACCGACTCCATCGGCCCGGAAATCGCCGTTACTTACGGCGCCGCCAGAGCCAATTTACTCGGCAGCACCGTAAATCCGAATACGGTTATCGCTGTCGAACTTTTTGATTCACTTGGCATCAACCTCTCGGGCGAAGTTGGCCACGGCATCGAACTGACGATCGACGAGCGCGCCGAATTTCGCTACGAACTGACCGACAGCTTTAGTTACTTTAGCGACAGCTATCAGCGGGGATCGGCATCGATGCAGCTTCCCGAACTTACGGGCGGATCGCACACGCTCAAGATCAAGGCCTGGGATTCCGCCAATAATTCACGCTTGCAGGAAGTCGCGTTTAGTGTTTCTTCGGATGCCGCGTTGGTCATATCCGATTTGCTGGCCTACCCCAACCCGGTAGCGGAGGCGTGTGAATTCAGCTATGCGCTTTCGGACGAAGCGCGTGACGTCACTTTGAAGCTCTTTACCCTTTCGGGATTGGAAATCTGGTCGCAATCCGGATTGCCCGGCGCCCGCGGCAATCACCAGGGCATCTCCTGGAACGGCCGCGATGCCGATGGCGACCGGATTGCCAACGGCGTTTATATTTTTCAGCTTTCGGCGCGTCGCGCCCAGGCAAGCCTCGACGGACTATCTGACGATAATAAAGTAGAAGCGACCGGCAAGCTGGTCGTGCTCAAGTAGAATGATAATTGTTGCTCATAAGGAGAGTTTCATGAAACGATGGGTTGCCGCTGCGGCGCTGACCGTTGTGATATTGGGGGCCTTCATCGCGCCGGCACGCGCCGCCGTGAGCGACGCCGCCGTGCTGTTTCTGCGGATTGCCCCGGAGGCCCGTTCCGGTGGCATGGGCGAAGCCTTCGTCGCGATCTCGGACGATCTCTCCGCGACCCACTGGAATCCCGCCGGTCTCGGCGAGTATCCGTTGGCGCACGCTTGGTACACGGTGAAGCTCACCGATGACACGCGCTTGACCGATCTTGCCGAACAGGCGGCCGCCGGAAAACTATCCCCGACCTTTTTCGAGTCGCTGCAATCGTGGCAGGTCAAGGGCAACAGTGTCAGCCGGCTGGTCGAAGGCCAATGGGTCGATGCCGCGGAAATCAAAGTTGATCCGAGCCGCTCCTTGCTTGCGACCCTGACTCGGCGGATGGCCGGTGTCGACAAAGACAAACTGAAAGCCGCCGTGCGGCAGATTGCCCTTCTCAATAGTGGCGTTGCCTTCGATGAAATCAGCGGCCACCGTACGTCGCTGGTCCGTATCGCGCCCAGAGCCGATGTGGCGCGAATCAACGCGATGATCGAGCGCCTCTTGCTCTTCTGGCAGGACGGAAGGCTCAATATCCAGACCTACAGCGTGTTCAAGCAGAAGGTCGGCGAGGCTGCCGCTGACCAGCAGCTCTTGGGCAATGAACTCACTGAATTGGAATCCATCGCCTCCGGCTGTGAAACCGCCGAGCGACCGGCGTCGGTCAAAGTGCCGTATTCGATCTTGCTCTCTGTCTGGCGCGGTTTCAACGTGCCTTGGGAGCGCCAGATTCGCAAGATATCGGTCATGGAGAATAGTGTTCCCAACGAAAACTTTTCGAAGTACGATATCTGGGCGCTGACCAGTTTCGGATTGATGCGTTACAACGGCACGGAGTGGGTCACCGGCGATATTATCCAGCCGCGGCGCAATGAAAATCTCAAGGACATCGTGGCGCGCGCCCTCGGCTCGGCCAAAGACGAAATCGTGTTGCCGCGTCTGGAGCGCGTCGCCCGCGCCAACAACAAATTCTCGCGTGAACGGCTTGCCGAATTGCGCACGACTATCGAAGCGGCGCTTCCGGCGGTCTATGACGGCAGAGAAGAGCTTCTGAAAAATCTCAGCCTGCTCGACGAAGCCTGGCTGGGCTGCCGCTTGGATGATGTCCGGTTGACCAGCTTCGTCGATGGCTTTAGCAAGGCTTTTAATGATTCGACAATTACGGAGGCCGAGGCCGACCGCTTGACATTCGCTCTTGAAAAGGCGCTCCGCGACCGCCTCCCGAGCGAGGTTCAAGTACCGTTCGAGGCCGTCTTCGAAGGCGAATTACTGGATATCGGCGTTGACTTCAAGACCCTCTACGTCGGAACCTCAACCGGCCTGTACCGCTACAACGGTAGAAGTTGGGAACGGTTCAGCACCGGCGGCGATTCGACGGCGATTTGGTGCGTTCGCGTGGTTAAGCGCAATTACATATGGTTCGGCGCCGATAACGGCGTGCGCGTCCTGCGCGACGGTAAGTGGTCAGCCTATGGCGCTGCCGAAGGGATTACTGCGGGGCCGATCCGGAATATCTACGTCCGCAACGAGCGCCTGGCGTGGGCGGCGACCGCCGACGATCTTTTCTCGTTCAACGGCTCAGCTTGGAGCAACAAGTTCAATTACACGACAACCGTCAGCGATTCCGGTGACGCGATGTTCGCCAGAATCTACGGCGGCATCGATGAACAGCGCTTGGAACTGGAACGGGCGCTGATGCTGGCCAAACACCCGACCTTTTCGACTGAGCCGAAGGCCGGTGTGGTGATTGATCTGCCGCACAAGCCGGTCTTTGAGGGCCAGATCAATGATATCGAGATGGACAAGAACGAGAATCTCTGGGTCGCCACCGACTTTGGCCTCAAGAAATTTGACGGCAGCAAATGGACGAGTTACGGCTACAAGGCGATCAAGGTTGACAGCGCGATGACCATCGAGCAGTTGGCGGAGAAATATCTCAAGACTTCCGATCCTGACCGGATCAAGAGTTTCGTCGAACTGCTTCGCCGGAAAAATCTCATTCAGCAAGGCGAGCTGCAGGTGGGCCGCGTCGTCTACGTCTTCGCCAATCCGGCCGGCTCGACCATTCGTGCGCTGCAGTCCTACGACGGGCGCATCTACGCCGGCTCCATCTATGGCTTGTTCTCCTACGACGATGGCCGTTGGGAACGATATTATCATGAAGACCTGAATCAGGCCGACACCCGCGATATCGCGTCGGCTTCCGGCGAACTCTGGTTTGCCTCCGCTGACCGCGTAGTCATCGCCGCCAAGGGTCAGCATATGGCGCAATTGTCGTATTTCAAATGGCTGCCGAATCTCGCCAGCGACATTGCCTATGCCTACGGCTCCTACGTCCAACCGCTCGGCTCACTCGGCGCCGTCGGCGGCAATTTCAGCTTGCTGTCGTACGGCGAAATCCCCACCACCGGTGAAAACTCTTCGCAGATCACCGGTGTCATCAGCCCGTACGACGTGGCGCTGACACTCTCGTTCGGCACCCGGGCATCCCGGAGTCTTGCGGTGGGACTGTCGGCCAAGATCATTTATAGCCGCTTATCCGTGCAGGGCGCCGGTCGGGAAGTCGGCGAGGGATCGGGCACTTCTTTCGCGGTCGACGGCGGATTGATTTACTCCCCCAGCCGGAGGTTCCGTATCGGCGCCGCCATTACCAATCTGGGTCCCGATATGAGCTACATCGATGCGGCGCAGTCCGATGCGTTGCCGCGCAACTTGGCGGTCGGTATCGCTTACCGACTTCTCGATTCGCCGTACAACCGGCTCACCTGGACGGGCGAAGTCAATAAGCTGGTGGCAACACTGAGCGACGATCTTTCGACCGAACTGAAGGAAGCGATCTTTAACACCGGTGTCGAATATTGGTACGGTTCGCTTCTGGCGCTGCGCGCCGGCTATATTTACGATCGCGAAGGCGATATCAAAGCGCCGACCGTCGGTGTCGGACTGCAATACAAGGGAATGTACCATATCGACTTTGCGTACATCCCGTCATCGAAGGACACACCGCTGGCCAATACTCTGCGCTCGACGGTGTCGTTCAAATGGAGGTAGTTTAGATTGCGCTCGGTTGTCGCGCTCGCACTTTTGCTGATCTTTCCGGGATTTGCTACCGGTCGGGAATTGGTAGTGCGCGGAATTCATCCGGCGGATGAATCGCACCGCCATTGTCTCGGTCATGTCGGTTCTGATCGCAACCTGCTCGGATTGGATCGCGACGCAGTCAGCGGTCTGCCCAAACAGGCGCTCTCGGCCGCCGCTCCGCGCGTGATTCGCATTCTGGCGATCAAGGTGCAATTCAGACGCGAACTGCCGGACGATTCGCGGACGACCGGTGACGGCAATTTCGATCTTCGCGCCGCCGAACAATTCGAACAGCAAGAAGGCCATTTGATCGACGCGGCGCCGCACAACAGCGAGTACTTCCTTTCGCACTTGCGGGCGCTCAACGAGTACTACAAGACCGTCTCCAACGGCCGGCTCGAATTGACCTACGAGGTCTTTCCGCATCAATCGGCTGCTGCTTATCAGCTCGACTCCAGCATGGCTTACTACGGCCTGCAATCGCCGGAATTCGGATTAGGACAGTTCTTTTACGATGCCATCACTACCGCCGACCGCGACTTGGAATTGCGCTTCACGGATCAAATAACCGGCGCGCCGAAATACGATGCATACGTCATCTTCCACGCCGGCTCCGACCAACAGAACAATTCGCCGTTTTTCGGTCAACCCACTCCGGGCGACCTGTTCACCGGCTACGTCCGATTGGGCGCGGCGATCCCGGTTGAAGACAGCGCTCTGGGTATCATCGACGGCATGATCATGCCGGAGACCGCTTCACAGGATGGCCGCATCACGGCGCTCAACGCGGTGATGGCGCATGAATTCGGCCACCAACTGGGTTTGGTCGATCTCTATGACTCGCGAACCTTCAACACCGCTGTCGGCGATTTCTCGCTGATGGACAACAACGGCTTTGGAGTCAATATCGATTTCGGCCAGGATGTGCCGGTTTTCGTGCAGGGTGTGCTGCCGGTCTTTCCCGATGCATGGTCGCGCGCCTACCTGGGATTCGTCGACGTCGTTACACTCACGAGCGCCCGCAACGTTCCGCTCGCCGCGGCGGAGTTGAACACAGCTGAAAATCAGATAATCAAAGTTCCCATCAACGCCGACGAGTATTTTCTGCTCGAAAATCGCCGCACCGATCTCGACGGCGACGGGATCACCAACGTGCAGGCCGACTCGGCGACGAACGTCATCCTCTGGCCGCGCTCGCAGGGCAATATCGCCAACAATCGCGAGTACGATTTCTTGATTCCGGGACGCGGCATGCTGATCTGGCACGTCGATGAATCCGTGGCGCGGCTGGACTACGATGGTGACGGCATCAACAACTTCGACGACAACGATCTACAATGGTTCAACTTCCCGCAGGACACCCGCCAGTGGGATAACCGTCGGACGTTTCTGGCCCTCGAAGAGGCCGACGGCCTGATCCAATTCGGCCGCGAGTACTTCGCCGGATTCGGACGCCAAAGCGATATCTTCGAAGTGAACAACAACAACAACTTTGGGCCGGAAACGAATCCCAATAGCGCCGCCAATAACGGCGCGTTCAGCGGAATTACCGTCAACAACATCTCCGGCGCTTCGTTGACGATGGATTGTGACATCACCATCGAAGGCCGTCTCAACGGTTGGCCAAACTTTGTCGGCCCGAAGGCGACCGCGCTGAAGGTCGCGGACCTCGACAGCGACGGCGCCGATGAGATAATCACCACGGTCGACAACTACATCCTGGCCTATCGCCGCGGCGGCGGGCCGTTGTTCTTCCCGATCCCCGGGACCGAGACTGTGGTTTCGCGCAGTGACTACTCGTCGAGTCGCTTGTTAAGTGATACTCTGGCCGTTTTCGGCCGGGTGGCAGCCGGTCGCGAGATTATCAAGGCTCCGGCGATCGGCGATTTGGACAACGACGGTTTCGCGGAGATTGTCGTCGCGACCGACGCCGGCACACTGGCGATGTTCAGTACGCGCTCGTTGAGCTTTAACGGCGAGTCGGTAAAACGCTGGGAACTCGATCTCGGGGCGAACGCGGCGATCGCACCGATCATCACGCAGCCGCCGGCCGGCACTGGGAATCTTGAGATCCTGATTTACACAGAAAACAACGAGCGACTGCTCATTAGCAGCGGCGGCGCAGTCACGCAGCGAACTTCGACCACCCCGGCTCAACGCGTGTTGACCGACTCGCTGCGGCGGTTCGAGATCAGTTCGCCTCAAGTGGCATTGATTGGCCCCATCGGCCAAGATCGTTATGATCCCGAAGGCTGGATTTTCCGTGGCGCCGCGGCAGCAAACTTCGACCGCGCCGGCGGAGTCGAAGCCGCCGAGGTCTTTCTCAGCGGCGATGTGGTCATTCGGTATAGCCCGGAGCTTTTTCACTTCAATGTCGGCGGCCCGATCTTTTCCGAGCTGGCTGTCGGCGATATTGACAACAATGGCTACCCCGACCTCGTGTTCGGTGGTGACAATTTGATCTACGCTTACAGCTTTAACGGCGCGCCGCTCGAGAACTTCCCGTTGCCGGTAAATCGCGCCAATCCGGCAGGCCCGATCCGCACCAGCCCATTGCTCGTCGACCTCGACGGCGACGGCATGATGGAGATCTTCGTTGCGACCGGTAATGGCGAAATCGTCGGCCTGGACCTGCGTGGGAATCGCGTTGCGAATTTTCCGATTGCGGCCGGCGGCGATATCGAATTGCCTCTGGTTGTAGCGCAGGCGAGTAACCAAGCGGCGTTGTTCGTGCTCTCGCGCGCCGGTGAAATCAACGCCTACAACATCCCGCGGCCGCGAGACACAGACTGGAACGGGCTGTATGGTGGCGCGCGCAATTATGGGAGCAATATCAAAGGCGTTCCTGCCGTTGAATTGCCGACGGACGCCATCGATTACGTCTACAATTATCCGAATCCCGCCGCCGGCAGCACGACATTGCGATTTTCCGTGCGCGAAGCCGGACCGGTCAGCGTTACCTTTTACAATTCGGCGGGTGACATCGTCAAAGAGCTGAATGCCAGTGCGCTGGCGGGCGTCGATAATGAAGTCGAGGTCGGCCTCGCCGACTTGGCGCCCGGCGTATACTTTTGCCAATTAGAAACCGGCAGCGGCGATCGCAAGCACTGCAAGGTTGCCATACTGAGATAATAATATGACCCTGGAGGATAGACTCATGTCCAAGTTTCTTCTCGCGGCGCTGCTGCTGATGCTCGCAGCGTCGGCGGTCGCCGAGGATATTCGACCTCTGCAGACCGGCACGATCGGCGCCAGCCTTGCCGAGCGCGAACTCAAGAACTATCAGCGGATGCGCCAGCTCGATCAGCTCGAACTCGCCGCCGGTTTTGAAGACTTTCCGATGACCTCGGACATCTTCGACATCAACTATAAATCCCCCAGTCGTGGATTCCTTTACTCGATGACTATTCCCGGTACCGGGCAACTCTACACCGGCTCCAAGACCAAGGGAGTGTTTTTCATGGGCATCGAGGCCCTGGCCTGGTCGGCCTGGTACATCTTCCACAACAAGGGTGTCAATCAGGATGACGATAACAAGGAATTAGCGCGCAATTACTGGGACCCGGAGCGCTACCAAAATTACCTGATCGAGGTGCACGGAATCACCGACGACCGCGACACGTCATATATCACCGACGCGATTTTCACGCATCATCTGCCGACGACGCAGACGCAGCAGTATTTCGAAATGATCGGGAAGTACGACCAGTTCAACTATGGTTGGACCGATACCGACTACCGCACCGGCGACTCGACTTCGGCGTATCGCGAACAATATCTTCTCGATCGTGACAAGGCGAACAAGGACTTTGACCGCGCCAAGCTGGGGGCGATCGTCGCAATCGCCAACCATCTGTTTTCGGCGTTCGATGCCGCGCTGTCGGCGCGTCGCTACAACCGCCAGCAGGACAGTTTCGCCGAGTTTTCGCTGAAGGCGCGGCTGGCCAAATACGAAGGCCATTCGATGCCCAAGTTGATTTTGAGCTACAAATTCTGATGATACGCGCCCTGAGATATACGCTTGTCATTTTGGCGGCTGTTGCCGGCACGTCACCGGCGCAGATTCGACTCGAACCGTCGTCATTCGCGGAAGCGCCGCAGCCGACGATTCAGCAACAGGTCGAACAGGGACAGGGATTCTCCGAAGTCAAGACCGATCGCGGCGCGGTTCGCAAGAGCGCCGGCAAGGCGTTTCTGATGTCGCTGGTTGTGCCCGGCACCGGCGAGCTGTATGTCGGCGCAAAATTCAAGTCGCGAGTTTTCATGGCCGCCGAATTGAGCGGTTGGGCGGCATTGATCTCATTTCACCATCTGGGACAGTGGCGGGAGGACGATTTCAAGTTGTTGGCTGCTCGCGAGGCCGGCGCCTTGGTCGACGGCAAGGACGAGCGCTTTTTTGACGTGCTCGGATTTTACGGATCGCGCGAGGAATACAACAAGATCGGCGGCGCGTTCGACCCGGCGCGTCAATACTACCCGGACACACCGGAGTATTTTTGGCGCTGGAACTCGGCGGAAGCGCGCGAGCGTTATCGCGACCTGAAGAACGATTCCAAGTCATTTTATCGCAACGCCGATTTTGCGCTTGGGTTTATTGTCGCCAACCACTTCCTTTCCGCGGTCGACGCCTGGTGGAGTGCAAAACGCCATAATCGCGGCATCGAATCCGGCTTCTCCGGGATCGAGCTGCAGCGGCATCAGGAAGGCTGGCTGCTCTCGGCGTCGGCGAGATTTTAATCGCGATGTTACGCTTCATTTCCGTCTGTTTGTTGACCGCCGCGCTAATCGGCTGCGGTTCAGCGCCGCAGCTTGAACCGCCGACTCCGCCGGTTGTCAGCCGTTTGGCTTTCGCCGGCGAGATCAAAGGTGTTTTCGGCGGGAAATCGCTGAGCGGACCGACGGCGCTGGCGTTCGATCCCAGCGGCAATTTGTACATTCTCGATACGGGCAACAATCGGGTCGTGAAGCTCGATCGCAATCTCGCGTTTGTGCGCGACAATGGCGGTTATGGTCTCGGGCTTTCCGGTCTATCCCGGCCCTTGGCGATCACGTCCGACGGCGGAGTCGACTTCTTCATCGTCGACCAGGGGAACAATCGAATTGTCCGCAGCGACTACAATCTGGTCTTCGCCGACGAAATCCGCCTGAATTCCGAACCCGAGCTGCAGTCTATCGGCAAAGTCGTTGCTATCGCATTTTCGCGATTTGGCCAGATGTATTTGGTCGACCCCGATAATCTCCGCGTCTGGGTGCTCGATCAGAATTACAGCGTTCATCAGGAATTGATGCCGCCGGGCGGCTTCGGTCGCTGCGGAGCGATTGCGGTGGATAACGAAGGAACGGTAGCGGTGGCCGATCGCGAACGCGGGACGATTTTTCTCTTTGATGGCTTCGGAAACGGCAAAGGCAAGATCACTCCCGACGGCGTCGCCGTCATTAACGGATTCGCCCTCAGTCCTCATCACCTGATTGTCGCCGATTCCGAACGTAGCGAGTTAGCCCTGTTCGACCGCAGTGGCGCCCGTCTGGCGACGGTCGGAGGATCGGGAAGCGGCCCGCTGCAATTCGCCAATCCGGGCTGCGTTGTCTGGGACGGCAGTGGAAAAGTCTACGTCTGCGACAGCGGCAACAACCGTATCGTCATCTATGACTTGGCGGCTGCGACGCCGTAGCCATCGCGGTCATATTGCGCCGGTTCTGTTTTGCGCGCTTGCGCTCTGGCCGGCGATTCTCGCGGCTCAGTCTTACATCCCACTCACGACCGAAAGGCGGATCGCGCTCGATTCGAACCGTTGTCTCACGATAGCTGCGCCGGTCGACAGCCTTGTTGTGCTCTCGCTTTCCGGAGCGGTTCTGCATCGGCAACAAGAATTCGGCGCTGATCGGAATCTCATCTGCCTCACCGAGAGTGCCGGCGATAGCGTGCGGGTCTTGTTCTGGCGCCGTTCGCCGTTTCTGACCCGAACCTTTGCGCTCAGATCTTATGCCACGACCGGCGAGGCGCTCCATGACGCGGCGCTGCCCGCTGCGTTTGTTACCGGAGCAGCTACATCTGAAGGCAACCTCAAGATCACGGGCACGAAATCGTTTTCGGCGGACGTCTCCGATCGCAATAGCGCCAATCTCTCGCAAGGTCTGGCATTAACAATCTCGGGTGAAATCAAAAAGGGCGTTGCCGTTCGCGGCACGTTTGCGGACCGCGGAACGCGCGACAGCCGGTTTGTGACGCGCCGCTTCTCGGAGTTGGAGTCGGTCTACCTTGAAGTCGAATCGAGCTCGCTGCGGTCACGCTTCGGCAGTTTCGCGCTGAAGCGAGAGCAGTTTCGCTTCCAACGATTGTCCCGACAGGTGCAGGGTCTGGAGCTGAGCTACGCTTCCGAAAGTGGAAGCAGCGAAATCGCAGCCGCGGCGCCGCGCGGCAATTTTGTCGTCAACGAATTCGAGACGATAGAGGGCAGCTTTGGCCCGTACCGGTTGCGCGACCGCGATGGCCGCTTCGGTGTCGCGGTGGTAGAGAATTCCGAAGCAGTTTGGTACAACGGCATGATGCTGCAACGAGGACGCGATCAGGATTACTACATTGACTACCTGCGCGGTGAGCTGATTTTTACCGGTCGCCGCTTAGTCAATCCGGCCGACCGCGTGCGCATCGAGTTCGAAGCCCAGCGCCTCGAGTACCGCAAGACGCTGCTGGCGGCGGCGCACCGGCATCGGTTGGGAGAGACGCTCAGCCTCGCCGCCGGCTACACCGGTCTGCTCACAGAGGCAAGCGATCCCCTCGATTTTTCTCTGACGGACAGTGACCGCGTGGTGCTGGCGCAGGCCGGTGATGATCCCGCTCGAGCCCTCCAGGACGGCGCGCGCTTCGTCGGCAGCGGCAATGGCAGCTACATCGCCGACACCGATTCGGCCGGCACCCGCTTCTACCGCCATGTCGGCGCCGGCAACGGCGATCTCCTCGTCGAATTCGCCGCCGTTGATTCGGGGGGTTATGTTTACCTCGGCGCGGGTCGCTACCAGTTCGTCGGCAAAAAACAGGGCAGCTACGAGCCACTGCGGATCCTGCCGCTGCCGGAAACTTCGCAGCAACTGGGACTACTGGCTCTTTGGCGTAGCGCCGGTGCGTCGACGCTCAGTGCCGAACTCGCGATGCTCAACACCGACCGAAATCGACTGTCGTCACTGGACGACGGCAACAACAACCAACCGGCGGCGGCAGCGACCTGGTCGCTTGTCTCACGCGATCATCGTGTGTCAGGTAGTCTGTCCGGCGAACTCGTTCCTGCGGAAGCCAATCGCTTCGGGCGCACTGATCGGATCGATGACAACTATCTCTGGCAGCGGGAATCGACAGCGCCGCGCGACCGCCGCCTGGCTGAAGTACAACTACGTTGGTCGCCGGACTCAGCGGTATCGCTTGGGTTAAATGGCGGCCTTGTCGCTGAGACCGGCGGCTTTCGCTCCCAGCGAGTTCAAGGCGCGCTCAATGCCAGGCCGGCATCCTGGGTCGATCTCAGTCTGACAACTTCGATAACCGGCGCCGACGAGCGCGAAAGCGCGCATCGCCGCTTGCTGCGCGCGATTCCGCGATTGGCGCTCAAAGCTTTGGCAGTCGAATTCAGGTCGAGCGGCGACTTCGACTTGCGGCGGCGTGAACAGACCGGCACTTCAAAACAAAGCGACAGCAAGCGCGATCTCGATCTGTCGCTCGGTTGGAATGGTTTGACCATCGCCGCCCAAGTGCGGCAAAACTGGCGCAAGCTGACTGAGTGGCAGCGTCTCGATGTCAAACGCACATACACGGCGCGGCTCGACAGCAAATGGGGGTCGGGCCGGCGCGTCGATTTGACGATGCATCAAAACAGCTACCGGAATCAGGGCCGTCGGGAGCGCTATCAAACCGGCGCCCTCAGTTTGCTACTGCCGCAACTGGCGCAGATACTGAGTGTGACCGCCGACTACCGGCTCAATCGCCGTGGAATTGCCGCGACCAGTCAGACCTACCTCAAGGTGGATCCCGGAGATGGCGATTACGTGCTGATCGATTCTGTTTATGTCGCGCAGCCGCGCGGCGATTATGTATTGGTCAACGAAGATGTTGGCAATTTGCGCGCATCCATTGAGGCCGAAAAGCGGCTTCTCCTGGAAAGCGACTTGTCGCGATTGGCGGCATCGCCGCTGCTCAATGGGCTGAGTCTCCGGTATGAAGTCAGCTTTCGCGAGATTGGCGATACCGCATCACGCTTTCCCTGGGAGTGGCTGGTTCCGCCGCGAAGGTACTTCGGCGTCGATTCGCGATTGCGGCAACAGACATCCGCTTACCGCGCGCAGCGATTCGACCGCCAGCTCCGGCTCAATACCGAGCTTTCTTATCAACGGCGACGCGATGACAACCGTCTCGAAATCACGACGCCCGGTCGCCGCCGGAGTGAAGAAATCCGGCTGCTGACTCAAAAGACCGTCGGCGACCGCGATCTGGCGCAACTCATGCTCAACGCGCGCAACCGCTCGATCGACGAATCGCCGCGCCAGCGTCTCTTCCTTCGGGAACGCGGCGCGGAATTCGGTTACACCCACTACTCCGGAGCGTGGGAACTTGGAATATCGCTGCGGGGGATGCGCGAGCGCGCCGATTCGCTCGAATTTGATGTCCGCAGCTTGCGCGTCACGCCCAGTATCGCCTATGCCGTTGTCAATCGCGGCCGGATCGAGCTTTCCGTGTTTGCGCTGCAAGTTTCCGAAGCTCGCGAGCAAGAGCTGATCATTCAGTTGGCGGAGGGATTCCCGCGCGGAAACAACGGCGGCGGGAGAATCCGCGTCGATATCGCAATCGCCGACAATTTTTCGCTCAAAATTTACGGTCACGGTGAAATTCGCGCCGGCGAGCGAAATCGGTATTTCCTGCGGAGCGAGCTAATCTCGAAATTCCAATGATGCGATTAAGGTCTTTCATACTCGCCATGCTGTGGGCAACGTCGGCTTCTAGTATCAACATCGCCGGCGCCGACTTTCTCGATCAGGAGCGGCTTGAACGACTGCGTCGTTCGTCACTGTCAATCGTCGAGCTGCGTGACAGCGTCCTGCAAGCGTGTTGGGCCGCGGGCTACTTGGACGCCGAACTGGCAGTTTCAACGGCGCCCGATTCGTCAATTGTCGTATTGCCAAATCAACTCTATCGCATGCGTGATCTGCGCCTGACAGGCGCCGATTCAGCGGCCGTGAGATCGCTCCACGAATTCGACCCCGACCAGCCGCTCTCGGCACCGACTTTCGAGCACGTCTTGCTTGCCGTCGTTCGTTTATATGCCGAGCGCGGGTATCCGTTTGCGCAAGTTCAGCCGGAACATTATTCGGTCGAAAACGGGCAAGCGACTATCCATGTGCAGCTCATCACCGGTCCGCGGCTTCCGATTGGGACTGTCGACTACGAACGCCTGATTTCGACGCGTCCGGCAACTCTCCATCGAAGGTTGACTATTCGCCCCGGCGACACCTACGACGAGCGCGCTGTCGCGCAGTCGATCCTGCGGCTCAAGGGGCTGGATTTCATCACGGTCGGCGAGCAGCCCGATGTGCGCCACGATCTGATCCGAGATGCGGCGGCCGTTCGGTTTCCGGTTCGCGACAAGCGCAATTTCAATCTGAGCGGCGTGGCGGCGCTGGGGCCCGACAATTCGCTGTCCGGCATAGTTGATGTTGCGCTCGCCAACTTGTTGGGTTACGGCGAGCGACTGGATCTCAACTGGCAGCGGCGCGACGAGTTTTCCCGCAAACTGCGGCTGGCGGCATCGGCGCCGTACATTGGCGGCACACCGGTTGACGGCAATGTCGCTTTGTCGCAAATGGACCGCGATTCCAGCTTCATTAACGCGACGCTGAGCGTCGGATTATTGGGTCATCTTGGCGCCGACTGGCAGGTCGGGGCGTCGGGTTCCTGGTCAAAGATCACGCCCGACGCCGGCCGCGCGTCACCGTCCGCCCGAATTCTCGCCGCCAACTTTACGACCGCTTTCGACGGCCGCGACACGGAGGCTATCCCTCGCCGCGGTTTCCGCGTATTAACGCTGTTTGGTTCTTCGTACCGCAAGGCCTTCGCCGCCGGCGGCGCCGTCACCACCGGCTACAGTCGTGACTTGCGCTTATCGAGTGAGTTCTGGCTGCCGCTTGGTCGCAGCTACTATTGGTACCAGCGCGTATCGGCCTTTGAAGTCCGGTCCGACTTCGTGCCGATTCCGCGCGAACAGTTAATCGAAATCGGCGGCTCCGAGACTCTGCGCGGCTATCGTGAGCGGCAGTTCCTGGCCCGGCAGGGTGTCGCTCTGGCCACCGAACTGCGCTGGATGATAGGATCTCAATTCGTGCTGCGCGGATTCTGCGACAACGCTTATCTTGGCAGCGAATCGGGTGCGCTGCGCCTGACCGGATTCGGCCTTGGCGCCTCGCTGCTCAGTTCGGCCGGCTGGTTCAAAATTGACCTTTCGGCGGGTGAGATCAAACAATGGGATGGCCTGTTCGTGCACTTCGGTTTCGAGACTAATCGATGAGGCGACTGTTGAGCGGCATCAGTCTGGTGCGGCCACTAAACGGCCTGGTTGCGGCCGCGTCGGTGGTCGTCGCCTTTAGAGTCGCGACCGGAGTTTGGTCGTGGCCGTGGCCGGAAATTATCGCCGTGCTCCTGCTGGTGTCGTTCGGATATTCGATCAACGACATCTACGACCTCCGGGCCGACCGGATCAACCGCCCCGGTCGCGCCATCGTTTCCGGCGCGATCAGTCAGAAAACGGCGGCGATTATCTCATTACTGCTGCTCATTGCCGGCGCCATCGTAGCGGCCGGGGGAGGTGAGCGACTGGCGCAATACTACGCCGTTGTGGCGTTACTGCTCTGGCTCTATGCGCGCAATCTCTCCGGAATGTTCCTGCTTGGCAACATCGTTGTCGCCACTCTGTGTGGCTCCGTATTCCTGCTGGCAGCATTGAGTGTTGGCGAGACCGCCCGCTGGAACGCAGCGCTCATGGCGTTCTCTCTGACTTTCTTCTTCAGCCTTGCCCGCGAGATCGTCAAGGATATCGAGGACATGGATGGCGACCGTCTTCTGCGGCGCCGGACACTGCCGCTGGTATTGGGAGCATACAAAGCGCGCGCGGCGGCCTTTACGGCCGGATTCATCGTCTTTCCCATCGCCTACTGGGCGCGCCACTATGTCGATCTTACTAATCTCTATTATCTCCTCGTTTCCCTCGCCGTCAATTTGCCAATCGTCATCATCTATGTTATCTACAACCGGCAAGATCCGCGCCGCGGCGCGCGCTGGGTATCGCTGGCGCTTAAAGCGCTCATGATACCGGCGCTGCTGACTTTGGCGCTGGCTGTTAAATAGTGTTAAGGATGGAGACGGACTTCTGAAACTGGCGTATCAGACACGAAGTATCATGCGCGCGACATTGACTCTGACTTTCGCGGTTCTCTGGGTTGCCGCATCGGCGACCGCGCAAATGTCGTTTCAGGCGCGTGTGGACAAGCTGGAAGCGGCCTTCGAGGATGAGCTTCAACTGCGACTCGAAGTCTCAGTCGCCGATCCGTCGGTAACGACAACCCCGATCACGCCACCGGAGATGATCGCCTTCCACGTTGGCGGTTCCGGAAGTTCCGTCGCGCGGCAAGGCGATCTAACACTTCGTTCCTACACTTTCATGCTGCGTCCGAGGCAAAGCGGGGAAGTGACGATCCCGTCATTCAAAGTCGAGTTTCGCCGCGCCGACGGTGTTGATACGCTATCCTCAGAGCCGATCATTGTCCGCATCGCTGCGCCCAAACCGGTCCCCAAGTCCGGCGCGATGCCGTGGACACTAATTGTCGGTTTGCTCATTGTCTTTGTTCTCAGCTCGGCCGGCTACGTATGGTATCGGCGGCGCGCGGTTCGCAATGTCATCGCCGAATCCGATTGGCGCGATGACATCCGCGCTCAGTACGGCGAAATTCGCAAACTGGCGGAGCGGGAGGATTTCCGCAGTTTCTCGACGCAAGTGCTCAGGCTCGTGCTCGGCGCGATCGAACGCGTCCACAGTGCGCGTCTGACCGGCTATACATCGACCGACGTTTTGCGGTGGATGGAGGAGCAGGCGCTGGACGGCGAGCTGCGCGGCCTTTGCCGAAGCCTGTTTGAATTCTGCGAAGAAGTCAAGTTTTCGACCGGCCGGGTCGAGCCGCAGTCGGCACGTGCGGCAGTGGCTGCCGCCGACAAAATCGTGGAACTGCTGACGAAATAGAGCCGTAAAATCCTGTCGAAAAAAAGCTGTTGTTGAGGGAGATACTTGGTGGATCAGGACATTAGACAAATTCAAGAAGAGGTGGCGCGTTCCTACGAATTCGTGCCGCGACTCAAGGCCGAAATCGGTAAAGTGATCGTCGGGCAGGAGTACCTGCTCGACCGGATGATCATGGCGCTGCTCGCCGACGGACACATTCTGGTTGAGGGCGTTCCCGGCTTGGCCAAGACCCTGGCGATCAAGACGCTGTGCCAGGCAATTCAGGCGCAGTTCCAGCGCTTGCAGTTTACGCCGGATCTCTTGCCCGCCGACTTGATCGGTACGATGATCTACTCGCAGGCCGACGGCAAGTTTTCGGTCAAAAAGGGGCCCATCTTCGCCAACATGATCTTAGCCGACGAAATCAACCGCGCCCCGGCCAAAGTGCAGTCGGCGCTTCTGGAAGCCATGCAGGAGCGACAGGTCACGATCGCCGACACCACTCATCCGCTGCCGCGGCCGTTTCTCGTCATGGCGACGCAAAACCCGATCGAGCAGGAGGGCACCTATCCGCTTCCCGAAGCGCAGGTCGACCGCTTCATGTTCAAGCTCAAAGTGACTTATCCGTCTAAGGCCGAAGAGCTTGAGATTCTCAATCGCATGACTGTTGGCGCGACGTTCGAGACCAGGCCGGTCATCACGCCGCAGGATATTGTCGGCGCCCGTCAAGTGCTGAACAAGATCTACGTCGACGACAAGGTCAAAGAGTACATTGTCAATATCGTCTTCGCGACGCGCAATCCCGAAGCCTTCAATCTTAAGCTTAAGGGTTTGATCGACTACGGCGCATCGCCGCGCGCGACGATCAACTTGACTTTGGCCTCCAAAGCGCACGCCTTCATGAAGGGTCGCGGCTACATCACGCCGGACGATGTGAAGACAATCGGTATGGATGTGCTCCGCCACCGTTTGATCGTGACTTACGAGGCCGAGGCCGAGGACGTCGATTCCGAAGCGATCGTGACCAAGATCTTCAACGAGGTCGAGGTGCCGTAGACGTGCTGCCGTCCGAAGTCATCCGCAAGATTCGCCGCATCGAGATTACGACCAAGAAACTGGTCAACGACGTCTTTGCCGGCGAATATCATTCGACGTTTCGCGGTCAGGGCATGGAATTCGAGGAAGTGCGCGAATACCAGCCCGGCGATGATGTTCGCCTGATCGACTGGAATGTCACGGCGCGCACCGGCGTGCCCTTCATCAAGAAATACCGCGAAGAACGCGAACTATCGGTGATGCTGCTGGTGGACGCTTCCTCATCCGGCCAATTCGGCACGCGCTCGCAGTTCAAGGAAGAAATGGCGGCAGAGATCTGCGGCCTGCTCGCCTTTTCGGCGATCAGAAACAACGACAAAGTCGGGATGATCATTTTCACCGATGACGTCGAAAAATTCATTCCGCCTCGCAAAGGCCGCGGTCACGTGCTGCGCCTGATTCGCGAAATTCTCTATTTCAAGCCGATCGGCAAGTCGACCAACATCTCGAAAGCGCTCGAGTATCTCAATCGCGTCATCAAGCGCAAATCGGTGGTCTTTCTGGTGAGCGACTTCCTGAGCTCCGGTTATGCGCAAGACTTGATCATCGCCAACCGCAAGCACGACGTGGTCGCGATCAAGATTTCCGATGAGCGCGAAGCCCGCATGGAGAACTTCGGCTTGATCGATTTCGAGGACGCCGAAACCGGCGAGATCATCTCGATCGATACGTCCAACCTGCAGTTTCGGCGCGAATTCGGCGCGCAGGCGGATGCGCTGGCGATCGAATTGGATAAAGCCTTTCGCCGGATGAACATTGATTTCATTCAACTGACCACTGGCCGCGACTACATCGTTCCTTTGACCGGGTTCTTCAAGCGGCGCGAACGGAGATTTCGCTAAGTGAGTTTTCTGGCGCGACATCGCGGCTTGTTCGTCATCCTCTTGCTCCAGTGCGCGGCATCGCTGGTGTTTGTATTTCAACGCACGGTAGATGCCGACGAGGGTTTCTATCTGGCGGCCGCCCAGCGCGTCGCCGACGGCATGACGCCCTACATCGACTTCTTCTACCCGCAGGCGCCGCTGTTTCCGTATCTCTTCGCGCCGCTGAGTGGCGCCGGAATCGACTCGCTGGTCGTCCTTCGCATCCTTGCCACCTTGTGCGGTCTCGGAATCACGATAATAGTCTATTCCATCGCGCGTCGAACGCTGAATGAAACAGGAACCTCGCTGGTCGCGGCGTTTTTGGTTGCTTTCGCCGGGCTCTCGCTAACGTGGCATTCGACATTCAAGCCGTATGCCTTTGCCGATCTCGCTTTGATGGCGGCGTTTTTCATGCTTGTGCTCGCGCTGCAGCGCGGCGTGCGACCGTGGATGATTTTCGCGGCCATGTTCTATCTTTCGCTGGCGGCCAACCTCCGGGCTGTGCTGGTCGTATTGATTCCCGTATTCCTGTCTTTCATGCTGCGACGGAAGCCCGGCGAATCCACAACTGGGAGAATGCTCGTCGCTGCATTTCTCGGCGTCACGTTTCCCGCAATTCCGGCGATCTATCTTTTGATTCAGAACCCCGACGCCTTCGTCTTCAACAACCTTGGATTCCATTTGCAGCGCGAGCCGATCGAGCCGATGACCGCCTTACTTATGCACAAGCTCACGGTGGTTGGTAAGTTTTTAGCCCTGCCGCAAACGATTCTCCTGCTGGGCGCGACGTTTGCGGCCTGGATTTTGATGCGTCAGAAGTATGTCGAGCGCCCGGTCTGGTACTCAGCGGCCGCTGCCGTTGCGGCGACTTTGTTCCTCGTCTATCTGATTCCGACGCCGACGCACCTGCAGTACTTTCAGCAGGCTTGGCCGTATCTGGCGCTGCTCACGCTGCCGGTGGCCTCGTTCATATTGCAAAGCGCGAAAATGCAGCCCATTCTTCGTTCGGCAGGCGTTCTCTACGCGATCGGGATTATTCCGTTCGTAATGCTCTTCATCGTTTCGCCGCGCGACAACGACAAGCGCTTCGAATGGCCGCAGCTCCGGGCGATTGTCGATAAAATCCAATCGCACTCGCAGGCATGTGATACACTGCTTTCCGAGTGGGCAGGATACGCCGCGCTCGCAGACCGGCCGCAACTACCGAGTTCCGAGCACGTCGGATTCCACTTTCCGCTTCAGATTGACGCGGCACAATACCGCAACTACCGGCTTTTAACCAACTCGGACATCGCGGCGGCGCTGAATGCACGGCGACCGGAACTGGTTGTTGTCGACTACAAGGTATATCCCGAATGGGAGCAAGCATTGCACGACAATTACAGCCGCATCGATTCCAGCGCGCAAACCTTCATCTATAAGAGGGCTCATGCGGAGCTGTAAGCGCGCGTTACTCTTCCTGGTCTGTCTGTTCGCGACGGCACTCGCGCAGGATCGCATCTCGGTCGAGTCGACGATCGACAAACAGTCGATCACCATTGGCGACCGCGTGATCTATACGGTCAAGATTTCCTCCGATACCGCGCTCGTCGTCGATTCGCTCACCGTTGGCAGCAACCTGGGGATGTTCGAAATCAAAGATTACACACCGCGCCAGGTCGAATCGGCCGGCGGATTGCGGATCAGCACCGAGTCGTTTGAGATCACCACTTTTACGACCGGCGATTATCAAATTCCACCGATCACGATTCGCTATTTGACGCCGGCCGGCGATGCCAAATCGCTCACCACCGATCCCATCCCGATCAAAGTCAACTCCCTGCTCAAGGGCGAGGAAGGCGAAGACATCAAACCGCTGCGCGGGCCGATGGACTTTGCCAGCCCGATTCCGTGGATATGGATCATCCTCGGTGCGGTCGTTCTCGCCGGCGGATTGATATTCTACTTCTTCTATCGCCGCGCCGGTCAGTCGATCGACCTGGGCGAGCCGGTGGATACGCGTCTGCCCTGGGAAATCGCGCTCGACGAACTGGCGCGTCTCAAAGCATCCGATCTCGTGGCGCGGGGCGAATACAAACTCTGGTACCTGCGCTTGTCGGAAATCTTCCGGAAGTATCTCGAACGGCGCTACGGCATCGCCGCCCTCGAGCGCACGACGCATGAAATTATCACCGAGTTCCGGTCGCTGGCGCTGGCGAAAACCGAGGAAGACGAAATTCGCCGCCTGCTCGACGAATCCGATCTCGTGAAGTTCGCCAAATACGCGCCGACACCGGACGACGTCGAGCGCGATTTCGACGCCGCCTACGAGTTCGTGCGCAACACCCGATCCTTGCCGTTTACATCCGAGCCAAAGACGGAGGCCGCTTCCTGATGCTGCAATTCGCCAATCCCGAGTTCCTTTGGCTGCTGTTGGCGATACCGTTCTTGGCGTGGCTCTATTTCCGCAGGCGGCGCGAGGCCGCGATCCGCTTCTCCGATATTACTCTGCTGCGCGGACTGCGGCGATCCAATAAGGCCCGCAACCGCCGTTTGTTGACAATTCTGCGTCTGCTGGCTCTGTGCCTGCTGATTCTCGCCATGGCGCGGCCGCAGGCGGGCAAACGCACGACCGAGATATCCTCCGAAGGTATTGATATCATGCTCGCCCTCGACGTTTCCGGATCGATGCGCGCCGAGGATTTCAAGCCGCAAAATCGGCTGGTCGCCGCCAAGGAAGTGATCAAAGACTTCGTACGCGGTCGTCAGAGCGATCGTATCGGTTTGGTCGTATTCTCGCGCCAGGCCTTCACGCAGTGTCCACTCACTCTCGACTACGGCGTGCTGGTTAACTTTGTCGATCAGGTTGATTTTGGCATGATTGAAGACGGCACCGCCATCGGTCTTGGCATCGCGACCTCCGTCAATCGCTTGCGCGACTCGAAAGCCAAATCGCGCATCATCATCCTGCTCACCGACGGTATCAACAACGCCGGCGAAATCGATCCGCTCACCGCGGCCGAGATCGCCAAAACATTGGGCATTCGCATCTACACCATCGGCGCCGGCAAACCCGGCAAGGCGCTGATTCCGTTCGACGATCCGATCTTCGGTCGCCGCTACGTCCAGACCGAGCAAGAACTGGATGAAAAACAACTGACCAAGGTCGCCGAGCTGACCGGCGGCCAGTATTTCCGCGCCAAGTCGGAGGACATGCTGAAAAACATCTACACGCAGATTTCCGAACTGGAGAAGACGAAGTTCAAGGTTAAAGAGTTCCTGCAGTTCGACCAGTTCTTCCCCTACCTCTTGCTCGCCGCCGGAGTGTTGTTGCTGCTTGAGCTGGGGATGCGCGAAACCGTGTTCCGCAGACTGCCGTAAACCGACGGGGAATAAATGAGTATAACTTTGGGTATGCACTTATGAGATTCGCCGCGCCGGAATACTTCTGGGCGTTCCTGCTGGTCGCCGTTCTGGCTGCGCTCTATTGGTATGCGGCGCGCCGCAAGCGGCGATTGTTGGAAACGTTTGCCGATCGCGGCCTACTCGACAACTTAATCAGGAACTTCTCCCCGACCGTCCGGCGCTACAAAGTCGCAATGCTGTTTCTGGGCATGATCATCGTCGTGATTTGTCTGGCGCGGCCGCAGTTCGGCACGCACATGGAAGTGCTCAAGCGCGAAGGCCAGGATGTAATGATCGTCGTCGATTGCTCGAATTCGATGCTCGCCGAAGACATGAAGCCGAGCCGCATCGAGCGTGCGAAACAGGAAGTACGGGGTCTGATCGAGCGCCTGCAGGGCGACCGCGTCGGCCTGACCGCTTTTGCCGGTGGCGCCTACATCCAGTGCCCGCTGACTCTCGACTATTCGGCGGCGTCAATGTTCGTCGATGTGCTTTCGACCGATCTGATCCCGCTGGCCGGCACCAATTTGGCGGAGGCGATCACCGTCGCGACGTCCGGTTTCGAGAGCAAGGAGCGAAAGAACAAAGTGATGATTGTCATAACCGACGGCGAGGATTTCGGCGACGGTCTCGCAGAGGCCGTCAGCGCCGCCAAACTGGCGGGTGTGAACGTCTTCACCATCGGTATCGGCCGACCGGAAGGCGAACCGATTCCGCTCCGCAATGTTCGTGGCGAGCTGGTCGGATACAAGAAGGACGACGCCGGCGAGCTGGTGATGACGCGCCTTGACGAACCAACTCTCCAGGAAGTCGCCGCGGCAACCGAAGGACGCTACTTCCATGCCGCGCAAGGCGAAATCGCGCTCGATCAAATCTATGAGGAGATCGACGCCATGCAGAAGAAAGAACTTCAGGATATTCTCATGACCCAGTACGAGGACCGCTTCCAATACCTGCTTCCGCTCGCCATCGTGTTGCTGGCGGGAGAAGTTTTGCTCTCCGAACGCCGTCGTCGCATCAAGGAGTCGGAAAATGCGCAATGACACTTCTCGATTTGTCACCCTGAGCGGAGCGCAGGAATTGTCAGCAAACTCGGGAGCCACGGGGCGGAATCTTCGCTGCGGCCAGAATAGCAGATGCAGAAACCTGATTTTTGTGTCACTTATTCCGGCTTTGTTTCTCGTGGCAGCAAGCGATCAGGCGCATGCCAACTACCGCAAGCTCACCAAACAAGGCAACGAAGCCTTCAAGAAGGGCGACTTCGAAGAAGCCCTCAAGAAATACAAAGAGGCCGACGTCGAAAAGCCGCAACAACCGGTTATCGAGTACAATATCGGTACGGCGCTATTCAACCAGTCTCAGTACGAAGACGCCGTCAAGCGTTTTTCACAGGCCTTGAACACACAGGACGAAGCCGCGCAAGCCGATGCCTACTACAATCTGGGCAACAGTTTCTTCCGCGCCGAGCGCTACCCGGAGGCGATCAATGCCTTCAAGAAAACGCTTGAGTTGAATCCCGACGACGCCGACGCCAAATACAATCTTGAACTGGCGCGCAAGCGACTTAAGGATCAGTCGCAACAGAAAAATCAAGATCAACAGCAGAATCAGGAACAGAATCAAGATCAGCAAGACCAACAGCAGCAGCAAGATCAGCAGCAACAACAACAGGATCAACCTCAGCAGGATCAACAGCAACAACAGGAGCAACAGGGCCGGCAAGGTCAGGAGCAGGAACAACAACAGCAGCAGGAGCAGCAGGGCCGCCAGGGCGATCAGCAGCAACAGCAGGATAAAGGCGCCGGCGACGACCAGAAGATGAGCAAGGAAGACGCCATGCGCTTGCTGCGCGCCGTCGGCAATGACGAAAAGGATTTGCAGAAGAAAATGCGACGCTCTAAGATGACCGACGTCCGTTATCAGGGCAAGGACTGGTAGACGAAATGATTCGTGGCGGCACGATTCTCATATGCCTGCTAATTCTCGCGACGGCGCTGTATGCGGGCGACGCAAACGTTTCGACCAACGTCGATCGCACCTCCGTCTCTTTCGGCAGCACAATTGAATACAGCATCGAAATTGGCGGCGATGTCAGTCGATTTCCCGACATAGCGGTGAACGATCTGCCGGACTTCGATGTGTACTCCACCGGCACTTCCCAGAGCTTCACCTGGGTCAACGGCAAATCACAACGCACCAAGCGCTACGTGTTCCGCATGGCGCCGCGTCGCGAAGGCCAGCTCACGATTCCCGCCATGGCGCTGGACATCGACGGCAAACGCTACCAAACGCAGGCGTACACGATTTCTGTCTCCGCCGGGCAACAACAGGCGCGCTCGTCGCCCGCGCAGCCGCAACGGCCGCAGCAGCAGCCACAACGGCAACAACAGCAACAGCCGACCGACGACAACCGTGACGACTTGTTTGTGCGCACCGCCGTCGACAAAGACACGGTCTATGTCAACGAGCAGATCACGCTCCGCTTTCGCTTCTTCCATGCGGTTGAGTTGCTGCAAACCGATTACACGCCCCCGGACAAAACCGGATTCTGGGTGGAAGATCTCGGTCCGCAGATCAGCGATTATCAAAACCTCAATGGCCGCATGTATCGCGTCGACGAGCTTCGCACCGGCCTGTTTCCGACGGCGCCCGGCGATCACACCGTGGGTCGCGCGATGCTGACTTGCCTCGTGCAGGAGCGCCGCCGCAACCGCGATCCGTTCTCGATCTTCGACAACTTCGGTTTTGGTCAGGCGCGCACGCTGAAACTCTCATCCGATCCGATCCGGATTTTCGCCAAACCGCTGCCGGAGGCCGGCAAACCCGCCGACTTCACCGGCGCTGTCGGGCAGTACCGCATTGCCGGCGCCGTCGACAAGACTCGCGCTGAAGTCAACGAACCGATCACGATGACGATCAAAATCTCCGGCACCGGAAATATCAAGACGGTATCGTTGCCGACGATGCCCGACCTGCCGGAGTTCCGTTCCTACAACTCCGGCGACACCGAAAACATCGAGCGCGTCAATTACCGATTAGCCGGCTCCAAGACCTACGAACAAGTGTTCATTCCCAAACGCGCCGGGACCTACGTGTTGCCGGCAATCAGTTTTTCGTACTTCGATCCGGAAGCGCGCTCCTACAAGATCGTCAGCACCGAGCCGGTGCAAGTGGAAATCGCGCCGTCATCCGACCGCTTTGCCTCGCAAGTGCAGAATCTGCAGAGCAACCGCATTGATCCGACGCAGGCGGCGCGGGATATTCGCTATCTCAAGTCGGAGACCGGGAATCTCAATACCCGGCGCAGCAAGCCGCTGGCGATGAACTTCATGGTCGTCGGACTGTATCTTATCCCGATTCTCGGCTACATCGGAATCGTCCAGTATCAGCGCCGGCGCGAAAAATTGGAGAGCGATGTCGGTTTCCGACGGCTTAAACAGGCCCGCAAGATGGCGCAGACGCGCTTGGCTACTGCCAGTGAGTTGCTGGATCGAGCCGATGCCGACGGATTCTACACGGCGACCAGCCGATCGCTGATCGACTACTTTGCCGATCGCTACAATTTGCCGGCCTTTGGACTGACCGCCGACAAGATCAAGGAATTCGCCGCCGGTCGGCAGGACGCGAATCTGATTGACCGCATGCTGATGATGCTCCAACAGTGCGATTTCGGCCGCTTCGCCCCGGGCGGCTCCGATCCGGCTAACATGCGCCAACTGCTGGAGGACGCCCGACAGGTCATCGTCGATTTGGAGAAGACCCGGTGATTCGAGCGATCGCATTGATGCTGTTCTTGTTTGGCGCTCTACTGGGGCAGGACAATCCCGATGTCGACTTCAGATCGGCGATCAGTCTCTATGATCAGGCGCGGTTCGCCGAGGCGGCTGCGTCATTTCAACTTCTGATCGACCGGGGCCATTCTTCGCCGCAGCTCTTCTACAACGCCGGCTGCGCCTATTACAAGTCGGGCAAACTCGGACTCGCGATCGCCAATTTTCGACGCGCGCAGCGCTTGTCGCCGGAAGACGAAGACATCAAAGCCAATCTCGCATTTGCGCAACTTTATGCCGTTGACAAGATCGAATCCGGCAGCGAAGGTACGTTCAAGCGCCAGGTTGGACGCGTCCTGAATTGGCTGTCACCGAATCAGTACTTGCTCATCTCGCTGCTCGCGCTGGGAGTTTTTTTCGGCCTGCTCGCATTGAAACGCGTCGGTAAGATTCGCGGCGTGGCCACACCGCTGCTCGTCGTTCTGGTGTTGATCGCGGTCGGATCGGGTCACGGCATGGTGTGGACGATCCAGAATAACTACCTCGTTGAAGAAGGCGTCATCATTTCCACGCAGACCGATGTCATGTCCGGCCCCGGTTCGCAATTTGAGCTGCAATTTGAAGCCCACGAAGGTCTGCTGTTTGAAATCCTCGACCAGCGCGAAGACTACTTTCTCGGGCTCTTCGCCAACCAGCTTAAGGGTTGGGTACGCAAGTCGGACGTCGTCACCATCTGATCATTGGCGCGGCGCTGCCCGATCCTTCGCAACAGCGGCGCCTCGACCCCGTAGCTCCAGAGAGTGCGCTTATCATTGACACTCAGAGCACAGTTGACTATGTTCAGCGCAACCAATGGCGCATCTAATCAGGCAGGGAAGTTGAAAGTCGTGTTCGACTGGAAGAAAGCGCTCGGGATTGCCGTCGCCCTGGTACTGCTTTACCTGAGCTTCCGCAAAGTCGATTTTGCCGAATTATGGGACACGCTGCTGAGCGTGAATTGGCTCTACCTGCTCGTGGCGCTTGGTTGTGCGGTGGGTATGAATTGGGCCAAAGGCATGCGCTGGCGGGCCCTGATTCGCGATTACAAGCCAATCGGCCGCATGCGCGTTTTTGCGCTGTTCCATGTCGGCCAGATGATCAACCTCTCGTTGCCGGCGCTGACCGGCCAGGCCGGCCGTATCGTCATGCTCTCCAAACTGGAAAATCTCTCCAAAACTTTCTGTTTCACGACGGTCGCCATGGAGGTGCTCTTTGACGGCATTTCCTTGATCATCCTCGTCTACGCCGCTTCGTTCATTTTCAAGTTCCCGCTCTGGATTCGGCAGGCGGAGATTTACGCTGCCATCGCGGTGGCAATCGTGCTGATCGTCGGCTTCGTTGTTTGGCGCAACCAGCGCGCTCTCGAATACTGGAGCAAGACCAAATTGCGGCGCCGCTTTCCCAAGTTTTACACCAAACTCGAAAGCTGGATGGAGTCAATCAGCCATGGTCTGGCTTCGCTAAAAAGCGCCAGGCGCATCTTCGAAGTGAGCTATTACTCGCTGCTCGTCTGGCTGTTCCACGTCATGATCGCCGTCATGCTGATCCTCGCTTTCGATCTGAAGGTCGCGGCCTGGGCCGGGATCGTGGTGGTCATCGTGAATTCGTTCTTATTGATGGTGCCGATTTCGCCGGGCAACATCGGCTCTTTCCAATTCATCGTGATTGGCGTGCTCCATGAATTTTTCAGCGTCCCCAAGGCGGAAGCCGGCGCCTTCAGCATCGTCCTCCATTTCATGGACATCTTCCCGGTTTTCATGATCGGCATCTTCTTTCTCTTCACCAGCCACTTCCGTTTCCGCAAACTGCGCGCAGAAGCCGAGCGGGAAGCCCACGATCCGCAGTACGTGCCGTGATTTGGGGCTTGACACCATCGTTGAAACGTCCAAATTAACCGGATTCCACTGCCGCCGCCCCACGGCATAAACGTTACGTTGTAGCGGCGCGGCAGCACTCGATAAGTCGTGCTTCTGGCGGGAGACTGATCGGATGATCAGATCGTGCTATTATACACCCGACGACGGACTGGTCTGCTCCGAGGGGATCAAGGATTTCCGCCGGCTCAAAGAGCGCCCCGACTCCGTTCTCTGGGTCGATCTCGCCTCACCGACCGACGAAGAGTCCTATGTCCTCACCTCGGATTTTCGCTTCCATCCGCTCGTGATTGAAGACGTGCTCTCGGAAATGTCGCATCCGAAAGTCGACGACTACGACAACTACGTCTTCACGATCGTTCAAGTGCTTGGTCCGCCGATTCAAGAGCAGGAAATCGAGGCGCGCGGCATCGGTCTGTTTCTGACCGCGAACGCCGTCGTTACCGTACACTTCCATCCGGTGCCGCCGCTCGAAACCGTGCTGCAGCGCATGAACCGCGACAGTCGTGTTATCTCTCGCGGCGCCGACTTCTTGTTTCACACGCTGGTCGATTACATCGTCGACACTTATTTCAGCGCGCTCAATACGCTGGAAAAGGAAGTCGACGACGTCGAGGCGCGAGTCTTCGAAGACCCGGATGCCGACATCCTCAAGCGCATGTTCCGAATCCGCCGCGATCTTTCGATCATCCGCCGGGTCATCGTGCCGCAGTTCGAAATCATGTCGCAATTCACCCGCGAAAAATTCGACGTCGTGAGTTCCAAAGCCGCCATCTACTTCTCCGACATCAACGACCATCTGCGCGTTATGATCTCGACCGCCGACAGCCAGCGCGACTCGATCAACTCGGCAATGGACCTCTATTTCTCGATGGTTTCGACCCGCACCAACGACGTCATCAAATTCCTCACCATTCTGTCGGCGCTGTTCCTGCCGGCCACATTCATTGTGGGCTTCTACGGGATGAACTTCCGTTTTATGCCGGAGTTCGATTGGCAGTATGGCTATCCTTTTGCCATTCTTCTGATTACGGCTGTCATCGTCGGGCTGCTCATATTCTTCCGCAGAAAAAAATGGATTTAGCACATTTTTTTGTAACAAACTGACTGACCAGTCCGTCTATTTGCTCTGATATGAAGACCAAGCCGCAAGATTGCCGCAAACATCTGCCCGAGGACCAGCGCAAGGCGATGATTCTCGATGCTGCGCTTGCCGAATTTGCCCGTCAGGGATACGATGCCTGCAATGTCGATACGATCGCCGCCAAGGCCGGCATCGGCAAGGGCACGATTTACCGGCACTATCCGTCCAAGCACGAACTCTTTGCGGCGGTCGTTGAGCGCGGCTACTGCCTGCTCCACGAGCAGGCGCAACACGTGCACGATAGCCCCAAGAAGCTGCTGGACCATGCGCGCGACGGCCTGCAGGACTTCGTTGACTTTTTCGTCAAGCATCCCCAGTATTTCCGTGTCATGCTCGTCGAACAGCCGGAGCATCGTTTGGGAATGGGGCGGATCGTCGGTCGCGGGCGGCAGTGCATTCTTGAGCACATCATGAGTGACATCGAACTGGCCATCACCGCCGGCGAGTGCCGGCCACTCGATGTTCGCTTTGCCGCCGAGGCCTATCTGGCGATGGCGCGGCTGGTGATCGAGCGCCGCCTCTACGGTCGCGGCCACAAATTGGATGAAGACATTAATAGCGCTCTCGAAATCTGCATGCGAGGTGTTTTGAAATGAGATCTGCGATGAGATTCGTAATTATCAGTTGGTTTCTGGCCGCGTTAGTGCCGGCGGCGCAGCCGGCCGCGGCGCGCGCCCTGACGATTGAACAAGCCGTCGGCGAAGCTCTGCAAACCAATCAGGATTACCTGATCGTCAAAGGCGAGCAAGAGCGCGCCGATGCCGAAGTGCAACGCGCCACCGCCGACGCTTTCCCACACCTGTCGTTCGGATCGAGCTATACGCGCAACCTCAAGGTGCCGGAGGCCGTGTTCGGCGGCATGAAATTCAAAATCGGCACCGACAACACTCTCGACCTCGGTTTGACGCTGACGCAGTCCCTGTGGGAGGGTGGCAAGGTGCTCAATGCGATCAAAATCGCGCGTATCTACCACAAGTATGTCGACGAGTTAGTGCGCGAGTCGGAATCGCAGATTACGTTTGGCGTCCGCGAGGCCTTCCTTAACGCGATCCTGGCGCAGAATGCCGTGCAGGTCTACAAAGACGCGCTCGCTACCGCCGAGTGGAATCAGGGAATGATCACGAAGATGCGCGAGCAAGGCGTGGTTTCCGAGTATGAGAAGCTCCGCGCCGACGTCGAAGTCGCCAATCTGCGGCCGCAGCTTCTGCAGGCGGAAAATCAGGCGATCTTGGCGCTGAATGTCTTGCGCAACATGATTTCGTCCGGCGGCGCCGAGCCGCTCGAATTGTCGTATGGTTTCGACTCCACTTTGGTCGGGCAGTCATTGAACTTCGACCAACTGCTGAAGGTCGCGGTAGAAAGGCGCGCCGCCCTGATCCAACAAGACTATGTCCGCCAGATGTCCAAACGCGCCGTGGGCATTGCCAAGTCGGAACAATCGCTGAAACTGGATTTCATGTCCCGCTATGGGTGGAGTTATCAGGCCGACGACTTCTCGCTCGATAGCAAATTCTGGTCGCCCAGTTGGACCGCCACGTTCACGCTGTCGTATCCGATTTTCAACGGCTTCTCGACTCGCGCCGCCGTACGCAAGGCGCGGGTCGATCATCGTCAGGCTGAGCTCAGCTACGAAAAACTGCTCGAACAAGTCGAACTCGAAACGCGCGACGCTTTCCTGCGCTACAACGAAACCGCCGAGCGCCTCCGCACACAGCGCGAGACGATCGCGCAGGCCGAGGAAGGCCTGCGCATCGCCCGCATTCGTTATCAAAACGGCGTCGGCACGCAGCTCGAAGTTCTTTCCTCGGAGGCGGCTCTGACGCTGGCCAAGACGAATTTCATTCAAGCCGAGCATGACGCGGCGCTGGCAGTCTATCGCTTGCTGCGCGCTACCGGCGTAACCCGATTTGCCGAATTGAAGGAGCAATAAATGAAACGATGGCTTCTCATACCGGGCGTCCTGCTAATCGCCCTTTCGTGCAGCGGCGGTGACGCCGAGAAGGGAACTTCGCTGCCGACGATTCCCGTGAAAACCAGCAAAGCGGAGCTTGGCTCGATTAGCGTCGTCCGCGAGTTTGGCGGTGGCCTTGAGGGTAGCAAGCAAGCCGATGTCTTCGTCCGGTTGTCGGAGGCGGTCGAGTCGCTGCCGCACCGCATCGGCGACCGCGTCGGTCAAGGCGCCGTTTTGGCTTATCTTGACAAAGGCGGTCCGTCGTCGCAGTACTTTCAGGCGAAGGCCGCATTTGACAACGCCGACAAGCTGTTCAAGAAAATGAAGTACCTCTATGACGAGAAAGCAATCAGCGAAACGCAATTCAACGACGCCGAAAGCGGCTACGAGATTGCGCGCGCCAACTTTCAGGCCGCTCGTGATCTCGTCGAGATCACGTCGCCGATCAGTGGCACGCTGGTCGAACTCAACCTTCGAGCCGGAGATGTTCCGTTGCCCGGCAGCGTCGGGGCGCGTGTCGCGTTGATCGATTCGCTGCGCATGAACTTCGGCGTGCCGCCGACGGTGGCGGAAAAATTCGCTCGCGGCATGACCGGCACGGTCACGGTTACCGGCGACACCGCGCACTACGAGTGTGTCGTTACGCGTATCGCTTCGGCCGCCGATCCGCAGACCCGGACCTTCACGGTCGAAGTCAGCGTGGCCAACCCGGATAGGCGCTTGCAACCCGGCACTTTCGCCAAAGCGCGCTTCATCACCGAGAGCGTCGACAATGCGGTGCGCGTGCCCCAGTCGGCGTTGATTTCGGAAGAGGGGATCTATACGCTCTTCGTCGTCCAAAACGACACCGCGCGCGTGCGCACGGTGACAGTTGGCGCCAAGAACGAACACTCCGTGCAAGTTGTCTCCGGCGTTAATGCCGGCGACGAGATCGTCTATCTCGGTCAGGCGTTTTTATCGGACGGATACCCGATCATCCGCTCGGAGAAGTAGTATGACGCTATCCAAAATCGCGATTGCCCGGCCGGTATTCACGGTCATGGTGACCCTCGCCCTCGTGGTGCTCGGGATGTTCGCCTACCGTGACCTCTCGGTAGAATTGTTCCCCGATGTCGAGTTCCCGTTTGTCGTCGTGACCGTCACCTACCCCGGCGCTACCCCGGAGACGATGGAAACCGAGGTCGTCGCCAAAATTGAAAACGCCGTCAATACGATCTCCGGAATTCGTCACATTCAGTCCACTTGCTACGAGGGTTTTTCCTTCACGTTCTGCGAATTCCAGCTCGAGGTCTCGGACGACGTTGCCGCACAGGACGTACGCGACAAGGTCGCCGGCATTCGCGCCGATTTGCCAGACGACCTCGAAGATCTCGTCATTCAAAAGTTCGATCCGCAATCGCAGCCGATTATCGCGCTCGCGATCGCCGGAAGTCGCTCCACGCGCGAGCTGACATTGATCGCCAAGGAAGACATCAAAAAGCGCCTCGAAAACGTTCGCGGCGTCGGCAACGTCGAACTGGTCGGCGGCGAAGAGCGCGAAGTCCTCGTTGAACTCGATCAAACGGCGCTGGAGGCCTACAACCTTTCGATCTTCGATGTGCAGGGCCGCTTGCAGGCCGCCAATCTGGAGATGCCCTCCGGCAAAATGGAACGCGGCGAGAAGGACTTCACGATTCGCACCCTCGGCAAGATCACGTCGGTCGAGCAACTCGCCGATGTCGTCGTCAAAAACGACCGCGGTGTTCAGGTGCTGCTACGCGACATCGCCGCCATTAAGGATACGACCAAAGAACTGGAATCAATCTCGCGTCTGAACGGTCGCCGCGCCGTCGGCCTGAATATCACCAAGCAATCCGGCGCCAACACCGTTGAAGTCGCCGCCGGAATCAAAGGCAAGCTGGCCGAGGTTTCGCTGCTACTTCCCAAAGATATCGAAATCGCGATCGCCGCCGACAATTCTACGTTCACCGAGGAGGCCGTTCACGACGTCGTCATGAACATCATCTACGGCGGCGTTCTGGCGGTAATTGTGATCTTCTTTTTCCTCGCCGACACGCGTGCTACGATCATCTCAGCCGTCGCCATTCCGACTTCAATCATCGCGACCTTCCTCTTTATGGGTTGGCTGGGATTCACGCTGAACTTCATGACCCTGCTGGCGCTGTCGCTGGCTGTCGGACTGCTGATTGACGACGCGATCGTGGTCATCGAGAATATTTACCGGCACTTTGCGATGGGAGAGAAACCGGCAGATGCTTCCGAGCGCGCCACCGGCGAAATCGCCCTCGCGGTGCTGGCAACGACGTTCACCATCGTCGTCGTGTTCGTGCCGGTCGCCTTCATGAAAGGCATCGTCGGTCGCTTCTTCTACTCGTTTGGTCTGACCGTTGCCGCCTCGGTGTTGGTTTCGCTGTTTGTCGCCTTCACGCTGACGCCGATGCTTTCGGCGCGCAGGCTCAAAGAAGAACACGCGCACAAAAACACGCGCAACCCGATTTACCGCTTTACCAACTGGTGGAACGGGCTGTTCGATCGCCTGAACGTGCTGGTCCAGAAAATCGTGCGCTTCTCGCTGCAACATCGACTGCTCGTGCTGATGCTGGCAACTGTCACCTTCATCGGCTCTTTATTCTTAGTGCCCCTGATCGGCACCGAGTTTGTGCCGCAGTACGATCGCGGCGAGTTTTTCGTCGCCTTCAAAGCCGCGCCCGGCACCAGTCTGGCGGGGACGGCTAAGTTAGCCGAGGGTATCGAAGCCGCGCTCAAGACGTATCCGGAAGTCAAAGACATCTACATGACCGCCGGCACCGGCATCAATCCGGATAATGAGGGCACAATCATTGTCCGCATGGTCGACCTATCGGAGCGCGAGCGATCGGTTTTCGAAGTTATCGAAGATGTCCGCAGCAAGCTCGCCGATTATCCCGGCGTCCAGCTCTCGATCACCGGCGAACAGGCCGAAGGCGGCGGCGCAGCGATCGAAATCTCAATCACCGGCGACCGTCTCGATCAACTCAAAGCGCTGGCGGCGATGGTGGAGGACTCCGTTCGTGCCACGCCCGGCGCCGTCGAAGTCGACAACTCGCTCGGTGAAGGCAAACCCGAACTGCAGATCGCCCTCGATCGCGAAAAAATCTCCGATCTCGGACTCAGCGTCGCGCAGGTATCGCTGGCGACCCGTTATCTCATCAACGGCGTAGTGCCGTTCCGCTATCAAGAGGGCGATAAGGAAGCCGACGTGCGGCTCAAGCTGCGCCCGGAAGACCGCAACGATCTATCCGATCTGTCGCGAATTCTGATTCCGTCCAGCAAGGAGATCAACGGCGAGCACGGCCATCAGTTCCCGCTCTCGCACGTTGCCAGCTTTTCCGAGGCCGGCGCCGTATCTGAATTGACGCGCTTTGACCGCCAGAAAACGATCAAAGTCACGGCCAACAATTTTGGCCGCTTCGCCGGCGACGTCCGTGCTGACGCCATGGCCAAAGCCGGGCAGATTCCCGTGCCGCCGGGCTACCGGATTTACGCCACCGGCGAGGCAGAAATTCAGCAGGAGTCGTTTGCCTATATCCTTGAGTCGTTGCTCCTGGCGATCATCCTGATCTACTTCGTGCTCGCCTCGCAGTTCGAGAGCTTCACCGATCCGCTCGCCATCATGCTTTCGCTGCCGATGTCGCTTCTGGGTGCGTTTCTCGGCCTGCTCTTCTTCGGCAGTTCGATCTCGATCATGTCCCTGATCGGTATCGTCATGCTGATGGGTTTGGTAACGAAGAACGCCATTCTGCTGGTCGACTTCGCCAAACAAGACATGAAGCGCGGCACACCGCGCACGGAAGCGCTCGTGCGGGCCGGCGCCGTGCGTCTGCGCCCGATTTTGATGACCACCTTCGCCATGATCTTCGGCGTGCTGCCGCTGGCGCTCGGTATCGGCCCCGGCGCCGAGCTGCGCGCCGGCATTGCCCGTGCCATCATCGGCGGCCTGACAACTTCAACCGGATTGACTTTGATCGTCGTACCAGTCGTGTACACGTTGCTGGATGATATGGTCAAGAAATTCCGCGGTAAGAAACAAGTTGCCCTCGAATCGAACGCTTAGCTTCTCAGACCTGCCGGGTAGTCGGGCGCTGTTTCTCGACTACCTGGCCGGCAACACCGGCGACTTCTTCGCCCACGACTTCCGTTCCGACGATGCCCTGCGAGATGTACATCGGCGGGTCGCGAAGCGAAACTACCGGCGCGACAAAATCGTCGCCATTCTCGAACGCCAAAATCGCGACTTCGGCGCCGGGGACACAACGTTAGCCAACATCGGCAAACTCCGCGATCCAAGTACCACTGCCGTTTTCACCGGCCAGCAAGTCGTACTCTTCGGCGGGCCGCTATTCGTTTTCTACAAAGCCGCCCTCGCGATCAAACTCGCGGCGAGCGATTGCCGCAAACTCGACGGCGCGGTCGTGCCGATTTTCTGGCTCGCCGCCGACGATGCCGATTTCGACGAGGTGGCAACCGTTACGCTGCCCACTGCCGAAAATCGCCTCGAGGCGCTGCGCTACCAGCCGATGACGTTACCCGACAACCAGCCGATGAGCCGGCTGCGACTTGACGAAAGGATCACCGAAGTCCTCGACAACTACGAACGTCTGCTACCCGAAACTGAATTTCGATCGGAGTTCATGCGGGCGCTGCGTGAGAGCTACGCGCCCGGCGTCGGCGTCGTTGCCGCTTTTGCCCGTTGGCTCAGCCGCATCTTCAAAGATCAAGGCTTGATTCTTGTCGATCCCTCCGATCCCGAACTGCGGCAACTGGCCATCCCGATTTTCCGTCGCGAACTGCAGTTGCGCGAGCAAGCAGCGCGCAAGGTCGAAGAGCGCAACCGCGCCCTCGAAGGGAGAGGCTATCATCTTCAAGTCGCGCGTCCCGGCAGCTACTCCAATCTTTTCTATTATGACAGCAAGCGCAGCCGCATCGAGTTTGCCGACGGTGGATTTCGCGTGGAAGGGAAATCGTTCACGCAGGACGAACTCCTGGCTCAGGTCGATTCATCACCGGAGACGTTTTCACCCAATGTCTTTTTGCGCGGCATCGTGCAGAGCCACATCTTCCCAACCCTCGTTTACTTCGCCGGCCCGGCTGAGATTGCCTATTTCAGCCAAATTCGCGACCTGTGGGAAATGTTCGACCAGGTTCCGCCGGTGATCTATCCGCGCTTCTCGGCCACCATCGTCGAACCCGCGATCCGCCGCCTGCTCGAAAAACACGAATTGGACGTGCTCGAAACTGCCGGCGACGTCAACCAACTCGTCAATCGTATCTTGATGCGTACCTTTCCCGCCGACTTCGATCAGCGCTTTGAGGCGTTTCGGCAGGAAATCAAGCGCCAGATGGCCAATATCGTCACTCATCTTGACTCAACCGACCACGGCATGATCACCAACGCCCAACGCATCGCTGGTCGCCTCGAAGGCGAAATCAATCAACTCGAGGAGAAGGTGTTTCAGGCGCATCGCAAGAAGAACCAGACGCTGCGCGCCCAGATCGAGCGGGTCGCCTTCAGTCTTTTCCCCGATGGAAAATTGCAGGAACGCGCCTTCCCCCTGAACTATTATATGTGTAAGTACGGATTCACGGTGGTCGATCGCCTGATGTCGGAAATCGATTGCAACACCACCGCGCATCACCTGATCGACTTGGAGTAATTGCGCGCCCATGAAGATCGGTATCACCTGCTATCCCGTTGTCGGCGGCTCCGGAATCGTTGCGACCGAGTTGGGCATGGCGCTTGCCGCCAAGGGCCATCAGGTGCACTTCATCTCGTATCAACTGCCGTTTCGCCTCGATCAGTTTCGCCAAAATGTCTTCTTCCATCAGGTCGAAGTCTCCAGCTACCCGCTGTTCAAGTATCCGCCGTACACACTATCGCTGGCCGCGAAAATGGCCGACGTCGTCTGCCGTTGGAAACTGGATCTGCTTCATGTGCACTATGCGATCCCGCACGCCACCGCCGCGTTTTTGGCCAAGCAGATCGCCCGAGATTGCCGGATCAAAGTCATTACCACCTTGCACGGCACCGACATCACGCTTGTCGGCAGCGAGCGGTCGTTCTTCGAGATCACCCGCTTCTCGGTCGAAAGCTCGGATGGCATCACCGCCGTCTCGCAAGCGATTAGGGAGCAGACCCTGAGCATGTTCGATCTCAAGAGTCATATCGAAGTCATTCCCAATTTCGTCGACACCGAGGTTTTCAAGCCGGAAATCCGGCACTGTTCGCGCCGGACGTTCGCTGCTGATGACGAATTCATCATCATGCATGCCTCCAACTTCCGCCCCGTGAAACGGATTCCCGATGTGATCGAAATCTTCCGCCGCATCCGCGAACAGCACAAATCCAAACTGGTGCTGGTCGGTGATGGCCCCGAAATGAGCCTTGCCGAACATCTGATTTCTCAATTCGAGATGGTTGAAGATGTAATGTTGCTTGGAAATCAGGACTCGCTGCATACGATCCTTCCCGTCGCCGATCTGTTTATTCTGCCATCGCAAACCGAATCGTTCGGTTTGGCGGCGCTTGAAGCGATGTCCTGCGGCGTGCCGGTGATCGCCAGCCACACCGGCGGTTTGCCGGAACTGGTAACCGACGGCATTGACGGATTCTTGCGCGAAGTTGGCAATGTGACTGCGATGGCGGAAGCTGCCAACCGTGTTCTCAGCGACCAGGCCGCGCTTTCAAAGATGAAATCTGCCGCTCGCACAACGGCCGTCCAGCGCTTCGCAGAGCAGCTACTGGTGCCGCGCTATGAGGATTACTACCTGAGAATCATGGCCAACGGCGCCTAATTGGGCGGGATTCGCTTAGACCCTCGAGGCAATTGCCAAACTAAAGCCACGCACCAATAGAGATTGCCTCGCTGACATTCCGCAAAACGCCGGAAGTCCACTCGCGTAGGGGCAGGGCGTGCCCTGCCCACCGGAATTGCAGAATGCACAATTCCGCTTTGTTTGGGACGGTCGATAGACCCTATGCTGGCAAGGCATGCGCGGTCAGGAATCCTTTCCTGACCGCTTCAATTGCGGGCCGGAACGGATTCCTGCCGCCGCACGTTGTTGCGTGACGTACTCGTTGAACTCCCTGGAACGCCGGAAGTCCATCCGCGTAGGGGCAGGGCGTGCCCTGCCCACCGGAATTGCAGAATGCACAATTCCGC
>CAZTYE010000010.1:35778-67082 GCA_964617645.1 uncultured Ignavibacteria bacterium | reverse complement strand
CGCCGGAAGTCCATCCGCGTAGGGGCAGGGCGTGCCCTGCCCACCGGAATTGCAGTTTAGAGAATCCCCTTAGATAAGGGGGACGATTTCATCCCGCCATTACGGGATGAAATCCGGGGGTTGTAAAATCGATCGCGCTATGCTATAAATAGCGCCATGATGACAACCATGTCACTGAAAGTCGACTGCCTTGCTATCGCCGCGCATCGCGACGATCTCGAAATCACCTCCGGCGGCCTGATTGCCAAGCTCATCGATCTCGGCTACCGAGTCGCCATGCTCGATCTCACTGCCGGCGAGATGGGCTCGCAGGGCGATGCCGCTATTCGCGATCAGGAGGCTCGCGACGCGGCGAAAGTTCTCGGCGTCACTATCCGTGACAACCTGAATCTCCCGGATGCTTACCTGCAGGCCGACTTGCCAACACGCGCGGCGGTCGCCCAGAAGATTCGCGACTTCCAGCCGCAATTGGTGATTCTGCCGCACGATTACCAACGGCATCCCGACCACAACACTTGCTCGCGAGTCGGTTTCGATGCTTGCTTCTACGCCGGTCTCAAGAAAGCGAAACTGTCCGGCGCGCCGCATCGTCCACGCAAGATTCTCTTCTCGATTTATTACTCGCAGCTTGAGCCGACCTTTGCCGTCGACATCACCGGGCAATTCGACCGCAAACTCGAGTCCGTGCGCTGCTACAAATCGCAATTCAAGGAGAACGACGCGACCAACAAGGTTTTTTCGCCTGGCATCGATGTTTTTGAGATGATGCGCGTCCGCGACCGCGCTCTCGGTATGCGCCTGCGCGTCGGCCACGCCGAAGGCTACATCCAGCGCGAACTCCTCGCCATCGACGACCCGCTCAAACTCGCTGGATATTCGATTTAGAATTGCTTCGCGTTGTCAAGCGGTGCTGCCCCTCGGTTTAGCATCTCCGCAATGGAACAGCGCTCCACACCATCGCCGTCACGCGAGTTTATCGTGTCAGACCTTGCCGCACCCGCTGCTCCCTTTGCGAGAATCAAAAGCTTGCACAGCCGATTTTGTGCTGAACGGTGCATTCTCCACTTGTAGTAGCGGCCTTTGGCCGCGATCGTCAACCGTCCCACGGACGTCAATCATCGCGACTGAAGTCGCTCCTACATAGCCGCGATCACATCGTTACCCCCGCGGCAACTCCTTAGCCATGTTCCGCTTGAATTGATCGATAAACGGCGCAAACAGATCAATCGGCAACGGAAACACCAGCGTCGAATTCTTCTCGGCGGCAACTTCCGTCAACGTCTGCAAATAGCGAAGCTGCAAGGTGAAACTCGATTGCTCCATCACGCGCGCGGCATCGGCCAACTTCTGCGCCGCTTGAAACTCGCCTTCCGCATGAATGACCTTCGAGCGCCGTTCACGTTCAGCCTCGGCCTGCTTGGCGATCGCGCGGGTCATCTCGGCGGGGAGATCGACGTTCTTGACTTCCACGACCGTGACCTTCACGCCCCACGGCTCAGTCTGGTCGTCGATGATTTTCTGCAGGCGCTTATTGATCGCTTCGCGCGATGACAGCAGATCATCAAGATCGACTTCGCCGAGCACCGATCGCAGAGTCGTCTGCGCGATCATCGAGGTCGCGTAAAAGTAGTCTTCAACATTGACAATCGCGCGCTGCGGTTCCATCACCTGAAAATAAACGACCGCGTTGACCTTGACGGTCACGTTGTCGCGGGTGATTACGTCCTGCGGCGGTACGTCCATTGTAAACGTGCGCAGCGACACTTTCACCATTCGATCAACGATCGGAATGAGCAGGATCAATCCGGGTCCCTTAACGCCCAGCAGGCGACCGAGACGGAACACCACGCCGCGTTCATACTCGGACAGCACGCGAATCGCGTTCAACAGTAGAAATATGATGAAGAACGCGACGACGATGATCGGGACAAAAGCAGCAGGCATCTATTCCTCCTTGGAAGATGAAGCTTTCACAACTTTCAGAATCTGGTGTTGGCCGGAGACGACGCGAACTTCCTCCTCCGGCTCGATGATTTGGTCCGACACCGCTTTCCAGAGCGCGCCGGCGACAAAGACCATGCCGCGCGGGTCGATTCGCTCGGTGACCCGGCCGGTCATCCCGACCATGCCCTCATAGCCGGTAGTGACTTGCTTTCGGTACGACTTGATAACGAACCCGACCACGAAGATCAGAAATCCGGCCACGCAGACCGTGACGGAAATGATTACCGTCAGCGAGACCCGCAGCGTCGGTTCGGGACTGTCGATAAGCATAAGTCCTCCCAGGATCAGCGCGACAATGCCGCCAATCGAGAGAATGCCATAGCTGGTAACTTTGATCTCGAGTAAGAACAGCACCACCGCCAGAATGATCAGAAGCAGTCCGGCGTAGTTGATCGGCAGCGCCTGCATCGCAAACAGCGCCACGATGATACAAATTCCGCCGACGACGCCCGGCAGAATTGCACCGGGATTATACAGTTCGATAGCTAACCCTAACGTGCCGAGCGAGAACAAAATGAAAATGATATTGGGGCTGGTGAGCACCTCAAGGATCTTCTCCGAAAACGTCTTCTCGACTTCCTCTTGCACCGCTCCGGCCACGGCCAGCGTGTCTTCGCCGTCGGGCATCGCCACAATCCGGCCATCGGCTTTGATCAGCAGCGAATCGAAATCGTCGGCGAGGAAATCAACGACGTGAGAATCCACGGCAGCGTAGTAGGGAAGGCTCGCGCCTTGCCGAACCGCCTGCTCGGCCCAAGTTTTGTTGCGTCCGCGTTTTTCAGCGGCGGCCAGCAGATTGGCGACCGCGTCATTGACGACTTTCTTGACCATCGCCGAATCCATCCCCTCGCCGCTCATCGACACCGGCGTTGCCGAGCCGAGATTCGTCGATGACGACATCGCCGCGACGTGCGCCGCGTAGGTGATGTATACTCCCGCCGACGCCGCCCGGCCGCCGCTCGGCGTAATCCAAACGATGACCGGAATTTTGGCGTTCATGATCGCCGTGGTAATGCGCAGCGTTGTTTCCATGATACCGCCGGGTGTGTTCAGTTTCACCACCAACGCCGCCGCGTCGGATTCCTCCGCTGCCCGCAGCGCGCGCTCGAAATGCTTGAGCGTGATCGCGCCGATCGGACCGTCGATCGTGACCACCTTAACCGTCTTGGCCGCCAGCGGCGATACGGCGATCAACACGATCAAAGCCGCCCCGACCAGATATTTCCCGATGTTCATGAACACACCTCTATCGTCGCGAGATTGTGCAAGCGCGACCGTCATAATGTCCGCCGCGACCGGCCCCGGGTCAACTAAAAACGGCGCGAACGCTTCCGCCTACTATATACGTGACATCCGGCCGCTTGATTCAGCCTTGAATCCCTCCGGCGATTTCGATAGATTGCGCGCTGAAAGGTTGTGTTGCGGAAGAGGATGGGGCCCGGTGGCTCTCGCGGACTTCAAATCCGTTGGCGGGTGTTTCTCATCCGCGGTGGGTTCGACTCCTACCCCTTCCGCCAATAAATCATGATGGAAGAATCAGGTCGATTTCGCGCACTCCCCTCCGTTGAACAGCTCCTCGCTTCGGGGCAATTCGATTCCGAGATCGCCGATCTTTCCCGCCCTTTGGTGACCGCCGTCGTCCGCAATGCCATCGCCGCCGCGCGCGACAAAATCGCCGCCGGAAAATCTGATTTCGACGCCGCGCGACTGTCGCGCGCCATCGAGCGCGAATGTTCCACTCTCAGGCGTCGCCGCATCACGCGCGTGGTCAACGCTACCGGCGTGCTGATCCACACCAATCTCGGTCGCGCGCCATTGGGCCGCGAATTGTTCGAGCGCATCGCCAAGCGCGCTACCGGCTACTCGACATTGGAATTCGATCTCGATTCCGGCAAGCGCGGCAAGCGGGGATCATTCCTCGCCGAACTCATCGCAATTCTTACCGAATCCGAGTCTGCTCTTGCCGTCAATAACAATGCCGCTGCCGTCTTCTTGATCCTCAACACTTTCGCTAACAAGAAGGACGTCATCGTCTCGCGTTCCGAGCTTGTGCAAATCGGCGGTGGCTTCCGCATCCCCGACATCATCCGCCGCGCCGGCGCCCGGCTCGTCGAAGTCGGCACGACCAATCAAACGACACTGTGCGACTACGAGGAAGCCATCACCGCCAAAACCGCGATGATTCTCAAAGTCCACCGCTCCAACTTCGAGGTCTCCGGTTTCGTTGAAGAAGTAAGCGCCGAGGCGCTCGCCGCGTTGGCAACCAAGCACAATCTCATTTCTGTTTACGATCTCGGTTCCGGCGCCTTTCATCAAACCGAGAAATTCGGCATGGAGCCTGAGCCGACAATCACCGCCGCCGTGCGCAGCAAATCGTCGGTGGTCTGCTTTTCCGGCGACAAACTTTTCGCCGGCACGCAAGCCGGAATCATCATCGGCGGCAGCCGGCACATCGAAGCGCTGCTCAAGAACCCCGTCTATCGCGCGCTGCGGCTCGATAAGCTCACCTTGACGCTGCTGGAAGAAGTCGCCTTAGCTTATCTCAAGAAAGAAGAAATCACTCTGCTGCCGCTCTGGCGCTACATCACGACACCGCTCGCCGATTTGCAGTCCCGCGCCGAGAAGATTCGCGCCGCGACCAGCTCCGACCGCCTGAGCGTCTCGATTGTCAGCAGCCAAGCCACTCCCGGCGGCGGTTCACTTCCCGGTGGCAAGCTCGACTCCGTGGCGCTCGTCGCCGCAACGCAATTCAAGGCCACCTCGTTGCAGCGACAACTCCTCAATTTCGATCCGCCGGTGATCGGTTACATTGCGGATGACAAACTCCATCTCGATCTGCGCGCCGTCGATCCGGCGGAAGATGCCGATTTGATCGCCGCTCTCAAACATCTCGCTGCATGTATACCATAGCCACCGCCGGCCATATCGATCACGGAAAATCGTCGCTGGTGCGCGCGCTTACCGGCATCGATCCCGACCGCCTGCCGGAAGAAAAGGCCCGCCAAATGACCATCGAGCTTGGCTTCGCGCACTTTCGCTCGTCAACCGGCGCCGAAATCGGCATCATCGACGTGCCCGGTCATGAACGCTTCATCAAAACCATGATCGCCGGCGTCGGCGCGCTCGATCTCGTCATGTTCGTCATCGCCGCCGATGATGGCTGGATGCCGCAATCCGCCGAACACCTCGCCATTCTGCGCCACCTCGGCGTCGATCGGGGGTTCATCGCGCTCACCAAGGTCGATCTCGTCACCGACGACTGGCGCGAGTTGGTGAAATCCGACTTGCGCGAAAGAGTCAAAGGCACATTTCTCGAGGGCAGCGACATCATTGAGTTCTCTGCCGTCGACAATCGCAACCTCGATCAGCTCAAGATTCAGATCGAATCGCATCTGCGGAGCGTCGGGCGGCCTGCCGAACTCGAAGCCGCTCGCCTTTATGTCGACCGCGTCTTCACCGTCGCCGGCGCCGGCACCGTCGTTACCGGCACGCTGCGCGACGCCACGCTCAGCGTCGGTCAGGAAATCTATCATCATCCGAGTGGCGCAAAGACGCGCGTCAAATCGCTTGAGAGTTTTTCGGATCAGCTCGTGTCCGCCAAACCCGGCATTCGTCTCGCGGTTGGATTGCAGACCCTCGAGCGCGGTGAAATTCAGCGCGGCGACCTGCTTTACACATCCAAATCGCTTCGCGAATCAAAGCTCATTGCCGTCGCAATCGACACCGAACCCAGCGCCGCACGTCATCTCAGGAATCTCCGCGATGTTCTCCTGCTGCATGGCACGGGAGAAACCGAGGCCCGCCTTCTGCTCCCGCCGGAACCGGTTTTCACTGCCGCCTGCGCGCAAATCGCCGCCCTCCAGCTCGAGTGTCCGGTCATCCTTCGTGCCGGTGACCGCGCCATTCTGCGCTTGCCGACACCGTCGCTCCTGCTTGGCGGCGCCGCCGTTATCGATCCATTGCTCGAGCCATTCGCCCGCAAGGACTCGGCTACTTGGCAACGCCTGCTTGCGGCCTCAAGCCTGACTGTTGATGCGCTGATCGTTCACGAACTCGCATCGCGATCGAATGTCGACGAATCAGCGCTGCTCACTCAATCGCTGCTCCCGAGAGCGGAGATCGAAACCGCGTTAGGCCAATTGATTCGTTCCGGCGTCGCCATGAAACGCCACCGCCATCTGTTGTTGAGTTCGCAGTGGCGGGACGCCCAAATCGCGCTGCTCAGCGCCGTCGAGCAATTCCACAAAACCCAACCACACTTGGCGGCCATGCCGCTGGCGGAGTTGGCCTCCAAGATCGCCATTCCCGAGACCCTCTTCGCTGATGCCGTTGGGGAACTGATCACATCGGGCAAATTGCTCCGTCAGGAACTCGGCGTGCGCCTCGCGGCTTACAGCGCTGAACTGAGCGCCGATCAACAGAAGCTGCGCGACCGCATACTGAGACTGCTTGCCGAAGGCGAGCGCCTCGCCATGTCGCGCGACGAAATCTACGCGCTCGACAAAGACGCCCGCAAGGTCTTTACGTATCTCAAGCAGAACCAACTTCTGGTGGACATTAACGGCACGATTTATCTCAAGACTACATTTGATGACATCACGGTCAGAATCATGGCGCATTTGAAACAAACGCGCAAAATCACCATCGCCGAGGCCCGCGATCTTACCGGCACATCCCGCAAAGTCGTGCTGCCGATTCTCGAAGACCTCGACCGCCGTCGCATTACGCGCCGTGAAGGAGACTACCGCTTTTTATGCGAGTGAATTTCTACAAGAAACTCGTCTTCGGCGGCCGCATTTATACGATGGACCCGCGCCGCCCCGTCTGCGATGCCATGATCGTTAACGGCCGTCACATCGAATGGCTCGGCAGTGCCGCCGATTTGTCCGCGGTTCCGTCCGACACTTACGATCTTGTCGATCTCGACGGCGCAACCGTTCTGCCCGGATTTGTCGATTCCCACACCCACGTCGTCTTCTGGGCGCAGTCGCTGGTGCGCATCGATCTCGACGGCGAAACTTCCTACGAGGACGCGCTGACGCGAATCAAAGCCCATCTCAAGACCAATCCGCCCAAGCGCGGTTCGTGGGTCATCGGCATGGGCTGGAAGCGCGAACAATGGCGGGAGCGTCGCTGGCCGCACAAAACCGATCTTGATCGTCTGCTCCCGAACAACCCGACCGCCATTTATTCCAAAGACGAACACCAGATGTGGGTCAACTCGGCGGCGCTCCGGCTCGCCGGTATCGACATTTCGTCAGCCGATCCGGCCGGCGGGGAAGTTCAGCGTGATCTGCACGGTGAACCGACCGGCATCCTCAAAGACAACGCCGACAAGGCGATCTGGAAAGTCTTTCAACCGCCGGCATTGAAAGACACGCTCCCGATCATGCGCGCCGGTATTCAGGAAATGTTGCGGCTCGGCTGTGTCGGCACCAGTTCTTTCGATTCGCTTGATGGCTACAATGTATTGCAGGCTCTCGACGTCGCCGGCGAACTGCCGATCCGCGTCGCCTACTATTTTCCGGTCGCCGCTCTAAACGAAGTCGTCAAACTCAGATTGCGCTCCGGTTATGGCTCCGACAATCTCAAAGTCGGCGGCATCAAGATATTCGCCGACGGCGCCCTCGGTTCGCAAACCGCGCTCATGCTCAAGCCGTTCAAGGGCAGTCGCACCAATATTGGAATTGAAGTCACTTCGCCCAAAGACCTGCGCGACCAAATCCGGACTGCCGCCGTCAATGGCCTGGCCTGTGCAATTCATGCCATTGGCGACCGCGCCAACCGCAACGTCCTTGACGCTTTCGAGGCTGTCAGTCGCAAGGCGTCACCGCGACACCCCCACCGCATTGAACATTGTCAGATCGTCGCGCCCAGCGACTTAGCGCGCTTCAAAAGTCTCGGTCTGGTCGCCTCGATTCAGCCGACCCACGCCACCGCCGATATTGATATTATGAAGCGATATCTCGGCCCGCGCCAAAAAGACAGCTACCGCATGCGCTCGCTCTGGAAACTCGGCGTGCCGCAGGCCTATGGCTCCGATGCCCCCATCGAAGAGCTGCATCCGCTCAAGGGCATCTACGCCGCCGTGACCGGGCAGCCGATCGGCGGCCGCGAGCGCTTCAATCGCCGCGAAACGATCACGATCGAGCAGGCGCTCTGGGGGTTCACTGCCGGCGGCGCGCAAGCCGTCGGCCAACTGCATGAACGCGGAACCTTGACCGAAGGCAAACTCGCCGACTTTATCGTACTCGACCGCGATCTCCTGCGCGCCAAACCGCGGCAAATTCTCGACACGAAAGTGCTTGCGACTTACATCGGCGGGGAGCTAATGTACTCTGCGAATGGATTTCGCGCCTGACCGCAATGGAGGGATTACGCATGAAACGGACTTTCTCGATTTCGATACTCCTGCTGTGCCTTCACGGCATCGCGCACGCCGACTTCGTCACCAAACTCTATGTTCCTTCGGGCGTCGGCTCGGCGACGACTATCGTCTACGGTCTCGAATCGCAAACCGTCATTAATCAAATCTCCAGCATGTTCGAAATCGGCAGCGCTGCCGCTAATTCCGACTCGTCCGAAGTCTGGCTCTTTGGCGATCATTCGACCTATGTCAACGTCGTCGATGTCGCCTCCGACCGCGTCACCCGCACTATCGACGCGACTATTGTCGTGACCGCTGCCGCGTTTAGTCCCGACGGCAAGTACTGTTTCGCCGTCGGCAAAGCCCCCGACAAAGCGGAAAGCGTCCTCATGGCGATCGATGCCGTCGCCAAAGAAATTCTCTACTCGATCGGCGGTTTTGTCGCCCCCGGCGCGGTTGTCGTCGCGCCCGATTCGCGCAGCCTCTATGTGACCTCGCGCCTTGAAGGGCAGGTAATCAAAATCGCCATTCCCAGCTTTCAAGTCGCCAAGACCATCGCCGTCGGTCCGGAACCCGCCGATCTCGCCTTCGCCGCCGATGGCCGCTTGCTTTTCGCTGCTTGTCAGGGCCTGGACGGTGGTCGCCGCGGCGGCTCGCAATTGGCCATTATCGATGTTGCCACCGACAAGCTCGTCTGGATCGAAAACGACATCGGTCGCGCTCCGGCCAGTCTCGAAGTTTCCGGCTATCTCGGGCGGCTGGTCATGACCTATGCCTTTCCGCAGATTCGTCCGCAGGCCAACATCCGCGTGTTTAACTACAGCCAGACCGATCGCGGCTTCGCATTCGAACCTGCCGGAAGTCTGCTTTTTGGCGAGTCGCCGGCCGGCGGCGCGATTATCGATGCCGCCAAGCTCTGGATCGGTTCCGATCGCAAGGACGGTCTCGCGTTGCTGGACCTCGCCAACGATAATGCCAAGAACATTCCGACAGAACTTCAGGCCGCCCGTCCAATGGCCGTCACCGCGGTGCGCGTTGATGTCGACGCCCGCATTCGCGAGCTGCAAGCTGCCATGTCCACCGCCGCCGACAACTCCGGCGTCGCCGACAGCTTTCTTGACCTTGCCTATCTCTACACCACCGCCGGGCGCAAAAACGACGTCGTCGGCGTATACAACAAACTGTTGACCGATCACCCCCGCACCTTTGCCGCGATTATCGCCGCGTTGCGGATGAGCGACATCACTTACGAACAGCAGTTATTCGGCCAATCGGCTGAGTTCGGAATGAAAGCGCTGCAAACCTACGGCGACTTTGTCGCCCAGACCACCGACCAGCGCCAGCCGCCGACTCACGATCTCCTCTTGGTTTTCGACCGCGTCGCGAAGCTCGGAAGGCAGGACAAGCAACCCTACGTCAAGACAATCGCCGACCAGTATCTGAAACTCATCGCGCAGAATGCCACACTCGCGGAGTTGTTCTATGCCATCGGCTATCAATTGCAGATCGATGCCGATCCCAAGCTCGCTCGCCGCTGCTTTACCGAATCGCAAAACCGGCTCGGCTCGCTGCAGGATCGCATGGCGATGCTCACCCTTTCGGCAAAACTCGCGCTCGCGACCGGCGATCTGAACGCGCTCTACAAGGCGCGCGACCGTAAAGATGTTCCGCCCATCGACGGCGACCTCACCGAGTGGCAAAAACAGCGCGCGCTTTCGCTCAACGGCGACGGCGGCTACGTCTACGGCAGCGCTCTCTGGACCGGAGTCAACGATCTCTCCGCGAGCTTCTACGTGAACCTCACCAAGCAAGACCTGGTCATCGCCGGCAATATTCTGGACAACGTCCTGCTCGCGTTCGCCGACGGTAAAACCGACGCCGTCAATTTCTATTTCGATTTTCGCGCCGGCGCCGCCAGCCTCTTCACACGCGCCGCGGAGTTCAGCGACGGCTGTTTCCGATTCACCGTCGAAGCGCCTACCGCGACCAATCCCAAAGCGCGTCTGCGTCTGCCCGGATCAGCCGCTTACGAAATCGGCAGTCAAACTACGGCCGGCGGCTATGCGTTCGAGGCCCGTATCCCGCTTACTGCTTTCGGAACGTGGTTCACACCAAAGACCAAACGCATCGGTTTCGGCATCGAGATCGTCGACTACGACACACCAGACAATTCGACTCTGGTCAAATCGCTCGGCTATCTGCTGCCGACCCGTGATCCAAACTCGACTCCCGATCCGACGCTCTTCGGCCTGCTCGAATTCTGATTCCGCGCTTGGTGGCGCACCCGCCGCCACTCTGGCATCCTCAGCGTAGGGGCAATGCGTGCCTTGCCCGTTTTTCTTCGTGCGCTTCGGCGGTAGCGACTTCGGCCGCGGTCCCCGTTGTCGTCGCTGTGACGCTTGTCGCGCAGGGTCTTCCGAGTCCCAGTTCTCGTAGGTCGGGAGCCCTGCGCTCCCGACATTCCGCCGCAGGCGGAATCATCTTGGTCGCGAATCTGCATCGTCCCACGTTCCAGCGGCCGAAGGTCGCGCAATGCGCCAACGTTGCATTCCCACTATCTCTGTTGCGCAGAGTCTTCCGAGTACCGCGTGCGGGACGAGGGCGACTCGGCGCCCTCACTCCCACCACTCTGGTGGGGCACCAAAAGGTCTCGACGACCCCCGATTCCGTCATTCCGGCGAAAGCCGGAATCCAGTCAAGTAGGTCAGGAGCCCTGTGCTGCTGACATCACGCCGCAGGCGTGATAATCGTGGGCGCGAGTTTGCATCGTCCCCCGCTTTCGAGGCCGAAGGCCGCGCAATGCGCCAACGGCGCATTCTTCGCGGCGCAGCCGCCCCAATTCCCCTCTCGAGAGGGGTGCTGTCCCGCACCATCGGTGCGGGATGGCGGGGTGTGTCACTCGCGGGCGCATCGTCCCGCAAAGCGCAGGACCTTCGGCCATGTGCTCCCACGCGCCACACTGCCCCTCGCGTAGGGGCGCTCCGCGGCGTGCCTTGCCCTTGTCATTGGTGCCCCACCGGCCCGGTGGCATCCCCCTCTCCCTGTTAGGGAGAGGGGCTAGGGGTGAGGGTGATTTTCCCCCCTCCACCCCGTAAACTCGTAGCAATCCACTACAGTTTTCCCCCTCCGGGCCCTTAGTAGGAGGACTATTTCATGTTCAAGTCTTTGATCAATCGTTGGCAACACCGTGCCGGCAGCGAGGGCAACCTTCGCGCGGCGCGGGGAATCCCGCTCTCACCGCCGCGGCTGCGGAATCTCACTTTGGATTTCGACCGCAGCTACTCGCTCGCCCTCAGCGACACACCGCGCGCGCGTCTCGAACTCTACCGCTACCTGCGCGACAACGTGCCGATTCTCTCCGCCGTCGTCTGGACCTGGGTCCGCTTGTGCGCCGCCCGCTACGACGTGCAAATCACCGGCGCCGCTTCAGAAGCCGAAGAAAACACCATCCGCGCCGTTCTCCGCGATCTCGACACCCGCGTTTACCGCAACGGCCTGCTCAAGCGCGGCGGTTTCCGTGAGCTACTGCTGCAATTCTTCGAGTCGCTCTTCACCGACGGCGCCGTCTGCGGTGAATTACAGATCTCGCCGTCGCAGCGCCGCGTCGACCGATTCTTGCTGGCTGATATGCGCTCGATTTTCGTCGAACCGGATGGGGAAGACTACACCGTTTTTCAGGAGCTCGACGATCGCCGTATCCGCCTCAACAACTCAACGCTATTCTATTACGGCCTCGGCGCGCAGCCCGGCGCCATCGACGGCCGCTCGCTGCTTGCCACTATCCCGTTTGTCGCGCGCGTTGAACAGACGCTCGTGTCCGACATGCACCGCGCCATGCGCTCATCCGGCTATCATCGTATCCATGTGAAAATCACCCGCCCCGAGAAGCGTTCCGATGAAACCGACGCCGACTACTTTGCCCGCGCCAATTCGTACTTTGACGACACGGTCACGATGATGCGCGATTTCGGTCCCGACAAAAACCCCGTGACCTGGGACGACGTCAAAATCGACTATATCGGCCCGACTAATCGCGCCGCCAATTCGAGTTCGTGGTATCTGAATCACAAGTCGATGGTCGAGGACATCTGCGCCGGTACACATCTGGCGCCGTTCATGCTCGGTTACGCTTACGGCACGACGCACAACTGGGCGGAGTTTAAATACGAACTTGTCCAGCGGCAGGTCGCCACCGTACAAAACGCCGCTGCGTCGCTGCTGAACTGGATCGCCAATATCGAGCTGGCGCTGCACGGCTTTGCCGCCGAAGCGCAGTATCGCTTCGAGAATCGCGCGCATATCGGTCTGACCGAACGCGCGCAGGCCGAGAAAATTCAGATCGACAACATCGTCACCAAACTGAACAACAACCTGATCACCCGGGACGAAGCACTTCTCGAACTGGCGCGCCTGTCATGACCATCGCCCGATCACGCGGCATCTTCCTCGCGCACGGGCGCATCGCAATGTGCCCTGCATGGGGCAATGTGCCCTTCGCGCAATGTGACATCACGATCTCCCGCGTAGGGGCAAGGCGTGCCTTGCCCCAAAATACCTGGGCGCCCCGGCGCCCGCCGCAGGCGGGACAGGGGGTCGTCTTCATCGTCTGACGCAACTTTGGTGTCGGACAGGGATTGCCAAATCATGACCAAACGCAGACTCAACTTCTCCAAACAAAATCGCTGGCGACTCGCCGTCACCGACCCGGTTCTCTTCTGCCGCGAATTCCTCGAGTTCGACCCGCACCCCGGACAAGAACTCTGGTTGCGCAACTCGAATCGCGACCAGAATCTCCTCGTCACCGGCAACCGCTGGGGCAAGTCGACGATTCAAGCCGCTAAGATGCTGCATCGCGCGATTTTCCAAATCCGCGACCGCCGCTATGACTCCGGCGGCCGCTACCGCATCATGAATCTCTCGATCACTCAGGATCAAGCCGACATCGTTTTCAAGAATTGTCTTCAGTTGATTCGCGGCCACAGCCTAATCGAACTCCTGATCGAAGGCGTCGTCCATACACCGTATCCAAAGATCACTTTCGGCAACGGCGCCGAAATCGTCGCCCGCAGTTCGCAGAATCGCGGCGAACACGTCCTTGGTCACGACTTCGATCTGATCAGCTTTGACGAGGTCGCTTTCGAACTGCATCCCGAGTACGTCGTTGACGAGATTCTCACCATGCGCCTTGCTGACCGCCACGGCCAACTCGATCTGATTTCCACGCCGCGCGGCAAGAATTGGTTCTATCGGAAATTCCTGCAGCTCCAGATCGATTTGCGCCACGCCTACGTTCAAACCGGCTGCACCATTGACAACCCGCATCTCAGCCAGGAATTCCTGCTGCGCAAACTCGATTCCTTTGCGCCGCAGCGCATCGCGCAAAATCTGGAGGGATTGTTCATTGACTCCGGGGAAGAAATACTACGGGAAGAATACATCCAGCGCGCGCTCGCCCAAACCACCGGCCTATCGCCGCGCCTGGTCGATCATCGCTACATCACCGGTTGGGATCTGGCGCGCAAACTGACTTACACAGTCGGCATCACACTCGACGTCACGACAAAGCCGTGGCAAATCGTCAAGCTCGACCGCTTCAATCACCGCGATTGGCCCTTTGTTTATGCCGCCATTCGGCAACGCAAGCGCGACTACGGCGGCGATACGATCATCGACTCCACCGGTGTCGGCGACGCCGTCGTTTCCGAGCTGGCCGATATTCGGCCGCTGCCGTTTATCTTCACGGAGAAATCGAAAGCCGACCTGCTCACCAGTTTACAGACGCAGTTTGAAAGCGGAAATATCGCTGTGCCGGACATCGAGCTTCAGGGCGAAGCCGGCGAGTCGTGGCGTTTGGTCGATGAGTTACGCGAACTGAATTGGAATCACAATAACCACTGCGACGCCGCAATGGCGTTAGCCCTCTGTGTCTGGGGGGCGAAGTTAGCTCGGAACCAGACGCCGCCGGAGGCGTTTCGTCTGGGGAAAATCTGAACTAACTCCGCTTCCGCATACGCGCCGCCATCGCCAGGCCGGCGCCCATGAGCAACAATGTCGTCGGTTCCGGCACCGTCGTCGCCGGCTGGTCGCCGCCGTACTGCTGGCCGTCGTTGTCCAGCTCGTCGAGGAATGCATTCCAGTTGTCGGTGTCGTTCACCTGCGGCGTGCCCGGATTCGTTGCTCCCGGTCCGCTGCTGATTTTCGGCTTCTGGAAGTTCATCGCCGATGGCAAACCGTACGCATTGTCGTAGCTCAGGCAGAGAATCACGACGATGATCGCTGTCGCCAGGCCGATCAATTTCGCAATACTGACTGTTCTTTCGATCAAGGTACACTCCTTCCGAAGAATTCGCATACATTCCCAATCAATAATCATGCCAATTAGAAAACACTTGAACAAAAGCGCACAACATCAAGGCAATCAAGCCATTAGCCTGCGGTGAATCGAGTGCGGATATTTTCCCCCCTCTTTCTCGCCTCACCGACCGATGCAACCCCTTGCAGCAATCCACCCAACCATTGCGCGTGAATACTTCTTTGCCGATGTCAATTCGTTTTCAAACGATTTCGAAATCAGCCGCTTGAGTGAACCGGCCGATTTCACAGTACCAAGACGCGACGGCATTCCGTCAATCCACTCCCCGCGATTTCGCGACGATCATTATGTCGCGCAGGGGCGCTCCGCGGCGTGCTATGCCCTTGTCATCGGTGCCCCACCGCTTGGGGACTGTTGAAAAAGCCCTATAGGCTGTCACCCTGAGCGAAGCGAAGGGTCTGTGAGTATTGTGGCACAAGGTCAAACAGATTCTTCGCTGCGCTCAGAATGACATGAATACGGTTTTTCAACAGTCCCCTTGTAGTGGGATCAGGCAAGCAGCAAGTAGGTCAGGAGCCTTGTGCTCCTGACATCGCGCCGCAGGCGCGAACATTCCCCCTCACCAAAACGGCCCGTTTCGCGCCAGCGGAACTGGGTGTTGTCTCCCATCGCGTACACCGTCGCCACCCTTCAACCCGACGCTCATTTTCCACCCTCGATCCCGGAAACTTGTAGTGAATCACTACAACTTTCCCCCTTCGGGCCCTTAGTAGAGGGACAATTTTCCTGGAGGTCGATTTGGAAAACCTTACCGGTCGCCTGATCGCGACCACTGCTCTGGAAATTGAAGTCGATAAGCAGGCGCTGATCGACGAAATCAACCGCGTCATCAAACCCGCGAAACCGGCGACGCTCAAGTCCGTTTATCTCGGCGTCCTGTATGTGGCGTCGAATCAAATCAACGCGCAGGGCGGCTGCTTCGCCGAACCGGAACTATCGCGCCTTGCGGAACTGATCGTCGACACGCCGGTGTTGATCGGCCACAAAAAAACCGATCTGCCGATCGGTCGCGTCTTCAAGGGGGAAATCGTGCGCAAGAACGATTCCCCCTGGTTGCGCGCTTTCTTCTACTGGCACAAGGATCAAGCGCAGGCCGACGAACTCAAAACCGGCATCGACGCCGGCATCTACCGCGAATGCTCGCTCGGTTTCACTTATGGCCGGCCCGAGTGCGGCATCTGTCGCGAAGACATGCGCGAGTGCCGCCATCGCGTGCACGAGCGAGTCACCGTCGGTCGCCGCGACATCAAAGCCTTCTACTACTATCGCGAGATCGAGAAGGTGCTTGAGATCTCGCTGGTTTATCGCGGCGCCGTTGCCGGCACTTCGGTCTCGACACTGTCCGCCGCGAACGCACCAAGTCAAATTGCGCCATTCTGGCGGCATGAAGCGAAAGTCATCTTCGAACCGCACCTCGATGACCACGCTACCGGCGAACTGCTGATTGAACCGCTCTACCGCGGCGTTTGGCTCAAAGTCGACGTCGTGCCCGGCGGCATCGCGGCCGCGATGCCGAGCGGCGAGAGCTTCGATCATCCGGGCCTGCGCTCGCTGCGCGCCGCGCTGCGGCAGTCTTCGGCGCAGCTCATCGTGCAGGCCCTGCCGGTGCGCGGCGCAACGCGGCTGCCCTTGCGAACGCTGCTCGACGGCAAACGCGCGCCGCGTCTGCGCTGGGTGATTTTCGATCTGTTGCAACTGGCGGGCCGCGACCTCGGCACGATGTCGCTGCTCGAGCGTCGCCGCTTGCTGCGTGAACTGGTCTCGCCAAGTCCGGAGATCATTATCGCGCCGCTGCAAAGTGCGACCCTTGCCGATCTTGCCTTGCGCTCGGAAAATCTCGGCACCGCGCTCGGCATGCGAATCTTCACCGATCCGGCGAACACACGCGCCTGCTACGAGTGGCGCCGTCAACCGCTGCGGCTGGCGCGAGTCACAACCGCCGCTGGCGCCGGCGATGCTGCCGTCGCGACGACGGACATCACCAATCCGTCGCTGCTGGCGACTAACTCTTCGCCGCTCTGCTGGCTCGAACGCGATGCCCGCGATCCGCGCCGCTGGCGCATCGTCGATTGTGCCATCGGCGAATCGCAGCCGGACGCTTCGTACGTCGCCGAATTGCTCGCCGCCGACCGCAAGGGGCAATTCGCGCTTCTTGTCGATGCTTACGGGCATGCCTGGCTGGTGCTGCACGATACCGATCGCGAACTCGTGATCAAAATCGCGCAACTGCAACTGCCGCTTTTGGCCCAAGGCCGCCGCTTCTGGTGCGCGCTCATCGAGCCGGCCGATCCGGTCGCAACCTTGCCACGCAACCTCGATCTCGTCGACCGCGGCACGATCGAATTGTTGTCCGGCAACAACGACGCGCTGCTACTGCTTCTGGATGGCCGCCGCCTGCGTGGCAGCTTTACGGTCACGCCGACGATGCTTTCCGAGCACCGGGCGCATCTGTTCTCGCGTCTTGAGCACTTAGGCGGAGGGCCGAACTCATGACTCGCCACGCGAGCGAACGCCGCGACAATCTCCTGCGATTCTTGCTCGCGGTGATCGTCGCCACCGCCGGCGCATTGACCGCTTATCACGCGACGATCACCGGCCTCAAAGAGCAACTGGTCGGCAAAGCCGATCACAACGTCGTCGCGGCGATCGACAACCGGCTGGTGCATATCGAAGCCATTCTCACCGAGCGCGTCGCCACCAAGGACGAACTGCGGCGCGTTCGCGATGAGCTGAACCAGAAACTGATCAACATCGAGGCGCGGCTGAAGCTGACGCCGTGAGAGGAACCATGTCACATACCGAACTAACCGCATCCCTGCGCGACTATCGCGACCGCCTGCACCGCGGCGCCATCGCCGAAATCGATTTCTCGAATCTTGAGCATGAATTGCTTCAAGCCGCCGAGTGTATCGACCGCCTCAAAGCCAAAGCGCAATCGGCGGACAAACTCTGGCAACTGTTTCGTGGCGACTTGCTCGCGCGCGTGCGCGCCGTCGCCAAACTCACCGGCCGCCCAACGGCGCTGACCGAAAAACTGATCTTCTCCGAGCAGACCACTTGCGATGAGCTGCTCGCATTGAAAAGGGAAATCGACAGCGAATTTGATAACACCTTCGCTCGCACGCTCACGGTGTCGACGCCGTCGACGAGCGACGGAGCGAAACTGGCGGAATTCAAAGTCGGGCAAGGATGAAACACCTCAATCGAAAAGGGAGCACGACCCTTTTCCCTTGCCCCTCTCTCTGTCAGGGAGAGGGGTTGGGGTGAGGGTGAAAATTCGTAGATCGGGAGCCACGCGCTCCTGACATCGCGCCAGCCGCGCGTAGGGGCGCATGGTCGAAGCTCCCGCGCATCAGCGGGGCAATGCGACCGTGCCGCAGACATGAACCATCAACAACGAAAGGACCATCATGGCCATCCGTGATCAAAATCTCGAAACCACCGGCGCTGTCTATCTGACTTTCAATATCAATCAGACCGCCGGCGTCGATGATCTCAAAAGCGCCGATATCGGCAAACCGGTCAAACTGACAACCAACTACACCGTCGCGCCGATCACCGACGGCGCGCTCTTGCTCGGCAAACTCACGGCCTTGACTCTGACCGACGCCGACAACGGCAAGCGCAAGGCGACCGTGCAAGTCGCCGGTGTGATGACGCTGCCGATCGCCAGCGCTTATCCGCTGATCGGCAACCGCGTCGTCGGCGCCGCCAACGCCAAAGTGCGCCAGGCCCCGGCGCTCGCCGGCGACGACCCGGTGGGCGGAAACATCGCGCGCGGAACCGTCATCGCCGTCAACGGCACTTCCGACTGCACTCTGCTTCTGAACTAAAGGAGGTAATCACATGGATCAAGACAAACTCCAAGCGATCCCCGAGACGTTCTGGAACTTCGCCTTCAATGAAACCCAGCCGCGTCTCGCCGGCGTCGATCTGACCCGCGCCGCGGCGCTCAAGATCACCCGCGATTCGTATCAGGAAGCGCAGTCGCGCGGCCTGAGTCTGACCGAGCTTCTGGAGACGGACGACTACGATCCGTCGCCGACGAACTCGCCGCTGGATGCCTTTGAGCGCCAGTTGGCCGTCGCCGGTGTGCGGGTCAACGGCCGCTCGTCCGACACGGTCGAACTTTTCTACCGGCAAGCGCCGTCGCTGCTGCCGGAATTCGTCATGCGCGAAATCCGGCGCGGCATGGAGATGCGGCCGATGTACCAATCGCTGACTGCGGCGCAAACCGTGATCGGCTCAAACCGTTACTCGCCGCTCTACATTGCGGTTTCGCCGTCCGACACGCGCCTCAGCCTGCGGCCGCTCGGCGACGGCGCCGAAGTGCCGCAGATCATCGTCAACGAGCAGAAGAGCACGATCACGGTTCCCGATTTCGGGGTCGCGCTCAAGACCTCGTACAAGACGTTGCGCCACCGCACGACGGCGCAATTCAAAGTGCTGCTGTGGTACATCGGTTTCCGGCTGCAGAACGACAAGGTCGCGATGCTCGCCGATGTCGCGATCAACGGCGACGGCAACGCTAATGCCGCGACCGTGATCAACACCGACGTCACCGGCAGCCTCGACTACGATGATCTCACCAAATTCTGGCTCGAGTTCGCGCCCTTCGAACTCAACACCATGATCTGCCACAAAACCAAAATGCGGCAGCTTCTGAATCTGGCCGAGTTCAAAGACCCCGATGCCGGATTCAAATTCCAATCCAGCGGCGAGCTGGTGTCGCCGCTCGGCGCGCGTCTGGTGCGCTGCGACGAAGTGGCCGCCGATCTGGTGGTCGGTCTCGACTCGCGCTTCGCGATCGAGGAAGTCGTCAGCCAGCCGCTGCTGGTAGAGTTTGACAAGATCATCGAACAGAAGTTCGAGGAAGCCGTCATCTCCGAATCGGTGGCGTTTGCGAAAGTCATCAAGGAAGCCGCGCTCGTACTCGACGACAGCTTCTAATCGTTCAATCCCGACGGCCGGTGGCCAATCCCGCCGGCCGTCGAATCACGGGGAAATTTATGCAATCACTGATCGATACTTCGACCGCCTTCTACGGCGCCGGCAACAGCACCGCCCGGCGGCAGCTCAAATTGCGCTCGGGGCCGTACGCCGGCCGCAAGATCGTGGTCTACAATTCGTCGCCAACCACGATCAAATTCGCTTACGCCGACGCGCCCTACACGAGCTGGTCGCTGCCGGTCGAAATCACCAATGCCGCCGCCGACTATCCATCATCGTGTTGTCTCGATGACAGCGGCAATGTCCACGCGGTCTACACCAAACAGACGACTTTCGATCTGGCGTATCGCAAGCTGACATTCAACGCCGGAATCTGGTCGGTCGGGAGTGAAGTCGCCATCTACTCCGACAAGGACAACTACTTTCCCTCGATCAGCATCGATCCTTTGGGACGATTGCACGTCAGTTTCACCAGCTACGATTCCGGCGGCAATCTCTACTACATTCGCCACAAACGCTCGTTGACCGGCGGCGACAGTTGGGGCGGCGGACCGACCGATCCCGGCGACCAACTCACCGGCGGGTCGCTCGCCGCATACTCGCAGCTCGTGCGCTGGTCGGACTACACGGTCTGCGTCTACACCGACGGCGCAACGAAGCTTGCGATCAGCCGCTTGCTCGACGGCACTACGCTCTGGGAAAGCGAAATTGTCGCCTACACCGGCGTCTTCCTTTCGGATCGACTTGCAGCGGCAGCGAGCGATCCGGCGGCGATTCTCGGGATCGCTTTCGAAGCCACCGGCCGGCTCAACTACATCGAATATGACGGCGCCGCGTTCAGCGGTGTCTTCGACATCGCGCCGTCGCCGACTTCGCCGCCGCTGCTGCTATTCAACGGCGCGAATCCCTGCGTCATCTACGGCGTCGATCTTGGAGCCGGTCAGACGGAAGTTTACTATCGCGTCAAGACCGGAGTCGGATTCACTGCGGCAGCGCCGCTGACGGCGGAGTTGCGCTCGTTCGCCTGGGTTTACGTTTACGACGATTCGGCGGCGCAACAGTACGCCGGCCGCGTTAGCGAAGCTGCTAACCCCACCGCCGCTGATCTGTTCCACCCGACGTCCGGCAAACTGCTCGAAGCCAACAACGACGCGCTGTTTCTCGGCGCCGACGCGCCTTTCGCCGAAGTCAATTTCATCTTGTCAACCGCCGGCTCCGGCGGCGTCGTCAGTTGGGCCTACTGGAACGGCACATCGTGGGAGTCGTTCACGCCGAGCAGCGGGGCTTACCATTTCGACCAAAACAGCAAGCGCGTGCGATTGTGGATCGATTCGGCCTCCGCGCCGAGTGATTGGCAAACTCTGAAAATCGAAAACAAGACAGCGTACTGGATCAAGATCACGGTTACGACGCCGTTTGTCACCGCGCCGATCGGCACGCAGGTCACGCCACTGCCGCAGATCAACTATCTGAACAACTAAGGGAGTGTACTCATGTCATTCACCAATCTCGAAACCGTGCGATTGCATCTGCAAGAGAGCGGCAGTCTGCGGGAGCTAATTCGCGACGTGCCGCTGCGCTTTGCGGGCGTCAATCCGGTTGCGCTGGTGCACAGCAACTTGCTCGCCGGATCGGTCGTCGTCAAAGGCAAGGAACTCGGCGCGCCGCGCGCAATCGGTGTCACACTGGATTCGCAACCGGCCAGTCTCGGCGCGACGCAGGTAATTCCCGATAGCGTCGTGGTGGCGCGCGATTCGTCGCTCGGCGAAATCTATGCCGAAAACGTCGACTACCACGTTGACTACGCGAGCGGCCAGTTGTCGCGAATCGCAAGCGGCAAGATCGATCCGGGCGCAATCGTCACGGCATGGTTTTATGCCTATCGAATCCACGTCGAGGGCGTCGACTATCAGGTCGACTATGCGCGCGGTACGATTCGCCGCCTCAGCGGCTCAAGTGTCGAAGACGGCCAAACGGTGTTCGTCGATTACGAAACGCGGGGCGCGATTCTCGACGACACGCAGATTACCAACGCGATACTTGAGGCTGACGACCGCGTCCTGACGCTCATCGATGCGGCCTTTCACGAAAGCAACGATCAGGCGCTGATCACCGCCGAAACTTATCTGGCGCTAAGTATTCTCGCCCGCATCAAGGCGGCGGCCGCGCTGCGCGGCGATTCGTCGGGCGCCGCCGCTGCCGCCAAGTCCTGGAGCGATCTGGCGGCGCGTTACGAGGCGGACGCGCTGGCGATGCTGGTGCGCTACGCGCCCCATCGCGGCTCGCTGAGTTCGCCGGTCGGCGTGGTCGGAGGCGAAGAATGAATCCGACTTTGAGCTATCTGTTGGGGCGCCGCATGTGGTGGATCAGCGGCGTCGGTGTTTGGGGTGAACTGGCCGACTTCGAGCCGGAGTTCATCATGACGCAAACCGACGGCGCGAGCAAACGCATCGTGCACGCGAAATTCGCGATCGGCGGCGCGGCGCAGGTCGTGCGTTTCGACGAACTGACCGATATTCGCGGCAACAAACTGCCGACGACTCTGAGCAGCCCGCGCGTGCTCGCCGTGCCCAAGGGCGAAAGCAACGTGATCGTGCGCGGGCAGGAATCCGCCGAGTCGTTCCTTCTGGCCAAGCAGTCGGCGTCGTCATCCGTGACCGTCGTCGACCTGCTAATAATCGAAATGGGGTAATCCGATGAACGAATCGATTCACGCTGTCCTCTGCCCGCATTGCGGCATGGTGTTCTTGCCGACGCCGGAGCGTTTCTACAGCCTCTGCCCGTCGTGCGAACGCCGCTGCAAACCGCGGCCGGAGATTCTGCTGCAGGCCGAACTACAGGCGGATGATGATGAACTCTGATCAGCCGACTCGTCGCCAAACCGACCTCGAAGTGCTCGAGGAAATTCAAGAGAAGATCATCTCCGAACTGCGCGAAAAGGAAATCAATCCCAAGGTGGGAGATTTGCTCAAGGCGCTCGAGCTTAAGCTGAAACTCAAACTGTCAGAAAACCAGAAGGACAAAATCTGGGAACTGATCAATCAACTGCGGGAGGAGGAATTACGATCCGTCTCCGATTCATCCGAAGCGGAATCCTGATTGTCATCGTCGCGCTGATCGCGCTGGCGCAGGCGTTGGCCAATAAACGCGCGGCATTGGTGGTCGAAGATGTCGCCATCAAAGGGCACGATACGCTGCTGTATAACGCGCTCAGCGTCGACTTAGGCTACAACGTGCGCTGGATCACGCCCGACACGGTGGCGATTCGCAATTCCGCGTACTTCGACACGGCGTTCGATGTCGTGATCTGGTGCGGTATCGAGACCGCCGCGCCGGCGCCTTCGGCCAATGCCGATACTGTCGCCAACTCCCGGGTCGCCTTCGTGTCGCTGCTGGGCGACACCTGGGACGAGATCAACCTCGGCGTCAACTCCAACGGCACGAACGGCCGCACGCCGGAAGCCTCCGGCTTGGTGCGCGCGATCAACCGCCAGCACTGGATTACGCGGGTGCTGCAGGATTCGCTCTACCTGTGGACGAACACTTCGGTGCAAATCTACGGACTGGTGTTTCCCGACAGTTCGCATCAGATTCAGCCGCTGGTCATCGACAAGGACAATGCGGCCGACACGGCCTTCGTGCATTTGTGCATCGCCGATTCGGGGCAGACGATTATCAACACTGGCGACGGGCGCAATGTCGCCAAGGGGCGACGCGCCTTCCTCGGGCTGTTTTCGGTCACCTCGACGGCGCGCGACTCGTGCCAGTTCTACACGATCTTTAATCGCGTCGTGGCGTGGGCCGCGCGCGATACGCTCAACTCGTGGCTGACGCGAAACTTCTGTTTTTCGAGTAATCAGGAAATCGAAGACGCCTGGGCCGAGCACTCGGCGGGAAGCGACTCGCTGGAAAGCTATGGCGGGTGGGGAAGTCTTTACACCGGCTTCGACTACAACTACAAAGTCGCGTTCATGAAAATCAAGAACGATGCGTTGCGCCGCAAGGTCCCAACCGGGACGAGCAACATCGAGTCGTTCAAGATTCGCACGCGGCTGCTCGCCGTCGCCAACGGGGCCGAGGATTCGCTGTGGGAATCAACCAACGCGATTCGGTTGATCAAGCTCCCTTGGTGGGCGGGCAACGCGACCGGGCAGACCAATACGCCGTACGTGACTTTCGTGCATCGATACATCGCCGGCGCCGACACGTTTCGCTGGATTGTCGGCGGCGCGCGCGGTATGAACAGCGACGTGGTCGACACAGTGCTTGACTCGATCCGACAGAATCGCGGCAACGCCGTCGCCGGAAATTATTTTCACTGGAGCGTGCCGCCGTACTTCGCCGCGCGCCTGACGGCGGATACGGCGAGCAATTACGGCTGGGTCTGGCATAACACATACAACAATCAGGTTGGCGGCATCAACGACGCGGAGTTGCTCTATCACTCTTCGGAAGCAAGCGCGGTGGTGTCGCGACCGGTAATCACGATTCGACTAACCGCAGGGATTCTGGCGCGGCGACGCGTTCCGGCAGTTTCCGGCGGACTGATAGGAGGGATTCAATGAAGCGTTTATTGGTTTCGATTTTGATCTTGGCCATGACGATTGCGGCGGCGGCGCAGCTTGCGATTTCGCCGCCGATCGCCGGCAACGATGCCAGTGACTCGGTGGTTGTCACATTCTGCACGTTTGATACGACGATGTATCCGACACTCGCCAATGCCGACAGCATCGTGGCGTTGCGCTACGGCCCGGCGCACGCGCTGGTCGACTCGATTACGCAGAGCGCCGCGAATCTGTTTCGACCGCGCACCGGTTGGTATGAGATTCGCTATCGAGCGGCCGACGGTTCCGGTACGCTCGGTTCCTATCGTGTCTATGTGCGCGCCAAGATCGGCGGCGCTTGGCGCGGCGCCGCGAGCGGTGGTTATCGCGTAGTCGATGATGATATCGGCGATTATTTCGCGAAGCTCGCGGCAGATTCCGATTCGCTCAAAGACACGCTGAGTTTGATCGGTCAGATCGCGAATGCCGCTGGACGCGGCGCGTATGCCTGTACGTTGTATGCCTTCGATGCCGGCTCGAATACCGCCGTGCCGGGCGCATTCGTCCGAGCGCTGAATGCAGACGAGTCGGCGACAGCGGCTTTCGGCACGACGAACAGTTTGGGCAGAGTCGTTTTTGCGCTCGATGAGGCCAGTTATCGCGTCTATTCCTATCTGAGCGGTTACTCCGCCGTCATGCTTCCTCAGTTGATTACGGTAACAGCAAGCGGATTGCGTGATACTGTGTGGCTGTCGCGCTTCGATCCCGGACAACCGGCGCAAGCGGCTTTGTGCCGCGTGTATGGCTATGTCAAGGCGCTGGATGGTTCGGGAATCGGAGATGTTGTGGTAACAGCGCGGATTGCGAAAGCGCCGTTGCAATTGGCCGGAGTGGTGGTGTCGCCGTACTCGGTCTCGACCACGAGCGACACGGCCGGGTACTGGTACCTTGACTTGATTCCCAATGGCCGACTTGAGCCGGACAATACCAAGTACGATTTCACGTTTCACTATCCGTCGGGAACGATTCTACGCAAGCAGATCGCGGCGCCCGATTCGGCGAGTTTCTGGTTGCGGTGGTGATGGGGATTCCTTGTGTGGGCGCGAAGTATCCCGCGCCCACGATCAAGTTCGAGTTATGTCAAGGTTTCGGCGGACTCTCCGCCTTCACGGGACTCAATGCTCCTCGACCGATGCCTTGTCTATCGTGTTTGTAGGCAATAATTTAAGAAATCGGCTGTTTTGCATAACACAGCGATGGGATGGGTGCCGGCGATTCACCTAAGGAGCCAGGTCCATGTGCCGACAGATTGCAGGGGAGCAAATGAGCAGTGGAAAGCAGTTGCACTATTGACCAACGCACGTATAATACATGGGCAGGGAGTTCGGACTGAAATTACGTGTCTCCTAGCCGCAAGGAAGTCGCAATGAACAGAGATTACATTGATATTGCTAGTGAGTGGTTTGCTAATCACTTGGAAAGCTTGCTCAAAGAGCACGAGGGCGAGTGGGCTGTCGTGAAGGACGAATTGATCGGCGTCTATCCAAGCTATGAAGATGCCTATCGACAGGGTGTACTTTGCACAGGATCTGAAGAATTCTTGGTTCGCAGGATCCTTGATCAGAGATCGATTCAGACGGCTGAAATCTCCGTAAACCTGACTTTGGGTCTGCTTGGTGGCCGCTCGACTATCAGCTGATGCTGTAAAGCGCTATCGTCACAATCGCTCATTCGACGAGCTCTATCGGCGTGGGCCGCTGATAAGGGTAACACTGGGTTTACCAGAAGTCGCCGCGAATCTCCGTCATCAACAGCCGCTCGTTGAAATAACCGCTCTAATTGACACTGGCGCATCCGACACAAGCGTATCTGCGAGAGTCGCTCAGGCTCTGCAGCTCAAAGCGACAGACAGAATCAAGGCATTCGGCGCCAGCGGAGAATATCTCGCCAATGTATATACCGTAAACTTCACGTTTACCGGAAGTGGCATTGACCTCGAAGACTGGCAGGTCACCGAGTTTGACAATTCCGGTTTCGATTTTGACATGCTCATCGGCAGGGATGTTCTCGGGCATGCTCTGCTTGTCTATGACGGGGCAACGGGTCAAATCGGTCTGGAAATCCCGAGTCATCATCATCCCCTGAATTCACCGCCATGGAGCGGCTCACCGATTATTCGCGGTTTGAGCTCTCAAGGCAATGTCAACGCAGGCGCTCTGAAGCGAAAGCACCGCAGGAAAATGGAGCGCCAATCTCGAAAGAAGAATCGCAAGCACAAGTGAGCCGTCGCTGACCGCGCATTCCGAGCGACCTCCAATGATTGAGACCAATAAGTAAGCCAGAGTGAACTCTGGTTTGTATACCGCGCTAAGTCGCGGGAATGACATGACATCAAAGAATCGCTCCTCGATTTCAGTTTGTCGTGTAACATCATGTTGGCCGCTTCGTCGACCGCGAGTATGTCACTGATCTAGAGATGTACCACACCAGCGAAATCGGCGCCATGATCGCGGCGGCGAAGAGAAGAATCTGTTGGAGTTGCACCAGTGGCGTGAGGTAGCTGACCACCAAGAGCGTCCAGGCCAGCGCGGTCAATTTTCCGAAGAGATTTGACATCGGCGGCGCGGCGCGTTTCGACATGAAAAGCAGTCCGCCGAGCAGGATCAACAGGTCACGCCCGATGATGATAGCGGCGGCCCAAATCGGGAATTCGCGATAGACGGTGAGTGCGAGCACGAGAATCGCGATGCCGATTTTGTCGGCGAGCGGATCGAGCAGTTTGCCGAGTTCGCTGATTTGATTCAGACGACGCGCGAGGACGCCATCGAGGACGTCGGTGATAATCGCCAGCACGACGAGCAAAAGCGCGGCGATGTCGTGGCCGTGCGCGATCATGATCACCGGCAGCGGCGAGAAGACCAGACGGAAGAGCGAAAGCAGGTTGGGGATCAGAGAGAGTTCACGCCAGTTGATGCGCATGAAGGGAAGATCGGTTGGGGACGGAAAATCGGCAAGTTACAAACGTGGTACACGGGGGTGTGAACAAGGCACGGCTCGCGGGTTGGAGAATAGAGCGACAACCCCCGGTTCCGCAGGCGCGGGACGCCCCCTGTTGATGGGACTGTTGAAAGCGCCCTATAGGGTGTTACCCTGAGCCGCTGCGCAGGCGAAGGGTCTGTGAGTATTGTGGAACAAGGTCAAACAGATTCTTCGCTGCGCTCAGAATGACATGAATACGGCTTTTCAACAGTCCCTTTCGCGGAAATGACGGTATCGGGGGTCCATGATGCGAGACGACAACCCCCCGTCCCACGCCGACGGCGTGGGACGCCCCCGTTGTGCTAAGGGGAATGTTCGCGCCTGCGGCGTGATGTCAGGAGCAGCGGATTTTGACCGATGAATCCAATCCCACCGCAATCCCGCGAAGCGCCGGACAGGTCGGTGGGGCACCCGTGCGTGATGTCAGGAGCACAGGGCTCCTGACCTACGGAACCTATGCGCCGGTGGCGCATCGCGCGGATAAATCCGCGCCCACGATGATCCGGCAGACAGCGGTACGGCGTCAGCGCGGTACTTGCCGGTCGGTGAGGTTCGAAATGGGCATGAGTTCGATTTATCGCTACGGGCAAGGGGCGGCGCCGCCGGCGAAGATGTAGTTGATCAAGAAGACAGCGTCGGCGATCGACAAAGCGCCGTTGCAGTCGGCGTCGCCGTTGAGATAGGGGTTCGGGGCCGGACCACCGGCGAAGATGTAATTCACGAGAAAGACGGCATCGGCAATCGAAAACGCGCCGTTGGAGTCGGCATCGCCGCGCTTCACCGGTTTAACGCAATCGTACTTCATCAGCCAGTAACCGTCGCCGACGCCGTTGTTGGCGTCGATGGCGCGGGCGCGAATCAAGTAGAGCAAGTCTTCCTGAAAATACTGTGGGGGAAGGACCGCCGCAAATCCATTGAGACCATCAAAGTCGGTGAAGAACTGGGTGTACGTGAGCGCTTCAAGTTTGGGATAGAGCGCCGCGCCGAGCGAGACGCGGTATTTCTTGTTGTTCGGCAGGTAACCGAGAACGAGCGAGTCGCCCTTCGCGATCAAGAATGACTCGCGCAGAATTCCGCCGATGGGGTCGTAGTAGGTGACCGGGAAACTATCGTTCTTGGCGTTAGCATAGTCGATTTTCTGTACGCCTAACCAATTGCCAAATGGGCTATCAATAGCGAAGGCGACAGTGGCTTGCCGTCCCAGATATGTGTTCTTGAACCAGTTCCAGTTCGGGCGACGCATGAAGCCGGGGACGATGCGGTCGCCGTGCGATTTGAGATGGTTGTTCAAGGCGTCGAGAAGATTGTCGTCCTGCGTACCGAGATTGGCGCGGGTGTTGAAGCGCACCGCGAGCGTTTCGGCCATTTGCGTGTCGTTCAAAAACGTGGCGCCTTCGGCCATGATGTCGACATAGCCTTTGGCAAACCAGTATTTGAAGAATGACGTGAACAAGGTTGGAGCGACATAGAACTCGCCGAATTCGCCGTTGTAGTTGTGATTGCCGTCGTTGGGGTTGCCGTTGGCATCGCCGAAGCTCGTGCGATTGAGCAGCGGCAGATTGCGTTCATCGGTGTTGGTCAGGTAACGAAAACCGAAATTGACAGCGATCGGATTTTCGTCGGCGACCGTTACTTTAACGGATTCGGCCCCGCAGGCGGACATCAGATCGGTACGACTGGTGAAGGACGGCTCAAGCGATTTGAGGTCGAGATAGACGGTCGCCGTGTCGGAAACGTAGGTGGAGTCGGAGTCGGCGATGGATACACGAACAAGATAGTTGCCCTCGGGCAAGCCGAACGGATTCCAGATGGTGGACCAACCGTCGGGGTTGCCGCTTACCGCGGTGACGCCATCACGGTTGGCAACCGCGCCGGAGAAATCGCCGCCGATTTCAAACCATTGCCCGGATTTGAAATAGTCAAACTTGGCGCTGGCGTACGGTTGTTTATCATTGCGTTCAGCGGCCCAGATCGGTTTTCCAGGGAAGGTAACTCCCGAATCGCGCGGCATGATGAATCGCGGTATCGGCTGCAAACCGGCGCGCGAGTAGCCGACTGAGAAGAGGTGCAGTGAGCCGGGAAAGCTATAGTAGTCGTTATTCGCCAGGTCGATCAGGCCTTCGCCCCACTCGTTGTAGTTGATACAGAGATAGGCGGCGGTGTCGATCGCAAGGCCGGGGTAGAACGGTGTCATGTCGGAGCCGAAGTAGATGCAGGCGAAGTACGGTTCATACACCGGCGCGGGTTCCTCAAGGGCGATCATGAAGGTGTACACATCGGGGGCCGGGATGTTGATCGGGTACTCGTCGGTGATATAGATAAGTTCGTACGGCACCGGGCAAACCGGCGAAGAGAACAACGGGTCAACGGTCGCCAAAAATACCTGGACATTAAAAGTGCCGGGAGCATTGAGCACCAGCGTCATGCCGATATGCGTGACGACAAAGGGGTAGGTCGTGTCGCAGGCGACTTTGGGGAAACGCAGATCCTGATAGGCGTAGTAGATTTCATCCCCGGCAAGCCAGTCATAGAAGGCGTACTGCGGTTCATCGACATAGACGGTGCAGGATGAAGTGTAGTTGAAGTTCGTGCTGAGTCGCGATGACGGTAGCAGTGTCGGTTGTTGCAGCGGCTCCTTTCGCGGTGCGCGGTGCGCGGTGAGGGAGTCGCGATTGGGGCTGAGCCGCGAGCCGGGATTCGGGGCGATGCCGGCAGAGAGCGGCAATGATGCGGCAAGAATCGCCAGCGCGGCGAGAACAGACGGGATGCGTCCCATAAGTGAGATTATCGGCAAGAATGGGTTGCGAATGCAGAGGTAGCTACAAGAGGACGCCCCTTCGTTCCGCTGGCGCGGAAATAGCCGATTTGGTGAGAGGGGGATTTCGCGCCTGCGGCGCGATGTCGGGGGCGCAGGGTCGCCCTCGTCCCGCTTGGCAGCGGGACTCGGAAGACCCAGCGCAATTGGGCCGAGGTGCCCGGCCGTCACACAGAATAGTGTCGAAACCCCGCGGAGTAGATGGAAACGATGGGGAGTGTGCCGTTAGGGGTTTCGACCTACGGACTCGGAAGTCCCAGCGCAATGGGGCCGAGGTGCCCGGCCGTCACACAGAATAGTGTCGAAACCCCGCGGAGTGGATGGAAAAGATGGAGAGTGTGCCGTTAGGGGTTTCGACCTACGGACTGGATTCCCGCTTCCGCGGGAATGACGGTATCGGCTGGATTCCGGCGTTCGCCGGAATGACGGAATGGAGAGTCTATGATATGCGGTGACAACCCCCTGCTCCGCTGGTGCGGAAGGAGCCGATTTGGTGAGGGGGGAATGTTCGCACCGGCGGCGTGTCGGGGGCGCAGGGTACACGAGCGACAATCGGGAATTCCGGGCATGGCGCGGCATGCCCCTGCGCTATAGGAATGACAGTCGCAGAATGACATGCCATTACAGGAATGGAACAATGTCACGGCACATGCGAGCAGTATCGAACGAATTATGCGGGGTGAGTATGTCGAGCGCCTTTCGTAAGGTTTAGATTTAGATAAGCGTCATAATGCGTTATGATGCAATAAGATCACGGTTAGTCGTCAGCCTCGATGCTGCCTGCGGCCACCGTTGGCGAAGTTTTCTTGCTAAAGTCTAATAAATCACTTGACGACTGCACAAATGTGCAGTATACTCGTTGTAACTAAGACAAGGCGACGGTTACCACACCGCCGGATCGGTCGAGCTTGAGGCGGCCGAGTCGGCGGCGCCGCCGTCTTCGGAAGTACGGATTGAAAGGAAGAACAATGGATGCGGAAACGTTGGTCGATCTGCAATGCGCCTGCGGTGGGCTGCTGGTGGCGAGCGGCAATAATTATTTTTGTTCCGACTGCGGCGGTCGCTTTTGCGGTGGCTGCGGCGGGGAAGTTATAGCCGAAGGCGGGTGTTTTTTCTGCCGGTCATGCGCGAGTTCGAGTTGCGAGTGGTGAGGGGGATTTCGCGGCTGCGGCGGGATGTCAGGGGCGCCGGGTCGCCCTCGCCGCGTTTGCA
>CAZTYE010000010.1:0-35678 GCA_964617645.1 uncultured Ignavibacteria bacterium | reverse complement strand
AATGGAGGGTCGATGATATGCGTTGACAACCCCCGGTTCCGCTGGCGCGGAACGACCCCCTTTGGTAAGTGGGATTTCGCGGCTGTGGCGGGATGTCAGGGGCGCCGGGCTCCTGAGCTACAAGGCGAAGGCGATCACGAGGGCGCACTGCGATGCGCCCCTACGCGTGAGGAGTGACCGGTGAGTCGCCGCACTTTGAGGCGGGAGAGGTGATAGGCACGAGCGTGGATTGCGAGGAGGATTAGAGCAGTATGCAGGTTTCGCATTTGACATCATACGGGTTGCCGCAGGCGGTGGTGGCCAATTGGCAGCGGCGGTTGGGTGAGACGCTGCTTCCGCTACAGGAGCGGGCGGTGATCGAACATCGGTTGCTCTCCGGCGAAAGTCTGCTGATCTGCGCGCCGACCTCCTCGGGCAAAACGTTCTGCGGCGAGATGGCGGCGACGGCGGCGTTGTTTCGGCGGCGCAAGGCGTTGTTCTTGGCGCCGCTGAAATCGATAGCCGAAGAGCGCTATCGCGATTTTGCCGAACGCTACGGCGCGTTGGGGATTCGCGTGGTGATTTCGACTTCAGACCACGCCGAGCACGATGCGAAACTCGAACGCGGCGATTTCGATTTGGGGATACTGATCTACGAGAAGTTCAATCAACTGCTGATCAAGAATATCGATTTACTGGCGCCGATCGAATTGGTCGTGATCGATGAGGCACAGATGCTCGGTGACGCTGAGCGGGGCGCAACGCTCGAACTGGCGATCACCAAGTTGCTGCTGCAGCGTCCCCGGCCGCAAATTGTCGCGCTGTCGGCGACGCTGGCCAATGCGGATGAACTGGCGCGCTGGCTGGGGTGCCGGTTGCTGCGGGACGATCATCGGCCGGTGGAATTGCGTCACGGCGTTGTTGTCAATGGCTGCTTTCGCTATCGCACGGCGGATGGCCGCAGCGAAGGGGTCGAGATTTTGGCGGACGAGATTTGTGACCGGCCGGAAGAACTGCTGCTGGTCAATATCGAGCGGGTCATTAATGACGGCGGGCCAGTGTTGGCGTTTTTGCGCAGCAAACGCGCCTGCGAACAGTTGGTCTGGGAACTGGCGGAGCGGAATTCGTGGCCGCGCGCCGAACAAGCGATCATCGAAATTGAGAACGAAACACCGACGGCGCTGTCGCGGCGGTTGATCGAGACGTTGCAGTCGAGCGTGGCGTTTCATCACGCGGATTTGACTTACCGGCAGCGGCGAATTTTGGAAGCGGCTTATCGCGCCGGGGAAATCAAGGCGCTCATTGCCACGACGACGCTGGCGATGGGGGTGAATCTTCCCGCGCAGACGGTGTTCATCGATAGCTGCAAGTACCAGCACGGGGCGCGCACCGGCAAAGGGATGATCGCGCCGCTGGAGTGGAGCGAATACGAGGCGATGTCGGGCCGCGCCGGACGATTCGGGCAGGGGATAGTGTTTGGCCGGTCGGTGCTGATTGCGAGTTCGGAGATCGAGGCCGAGACGCTGTGGAAAATGTATGTCACGGGCGCGCCGGCGCGGCTGGAGTCGCGGCTGAGCACGACCGATCCGGCGGACTCCGTTTTGGATTTGGTTTCGGCGCGCGTGGCGAAGTCGATCGAGGAACTGCTGAGCGCTGTTAATAGGACGTGGCAGGCGAGCATATCGTCGGGCATAGCCGCCGATGAATTGCGGAGCGTGGTAACACAACTCGTCGATGCGAAGCTGATGTTCGTCGACGGAGAGAGTTTGATACCGTCGCCGCTCGGCCAGGCGGTGAGCCGGAGAGGATTGAGCTTCGCCGCGGCGCGACAAGCGCTGGAGTTTCTGCGCTCGTATGATGGCGCTGATCCGTTGAGTTGGATCTATCTGGCGCTGTCGTTACCGGATATCGGGGTTTTGCCGGTCTATCTTCAGTTTCCGAACGACAGCGCAGCGCGGTGGCGGCCGGCGCTGGCTCGCTATTTGCGCGAGCACAATCACCCAGCGGAGCCGGTGTCGCGATTGGCGGCAGATGAGTATGTCGTAACCGAAGCGGAACTTCTGCGCTTGAAGGCGGCATTGCTGCTGGTCGACTGGATCGGGGCTGATTCAACAATCGAAATCGAAGAGCGCTTCCACACGCGCTGCGGGGCGATCATGCAATTGGCGGAAATGGCGGGGTGGCTCTTGGAATCGCTGGCGGCGCTGGCCGAGCCTTTGAATCGGCCGCTGCAGTTGGCGGGGCAACTTCGGCGGCTGGCAAGCGCCGCGCGCGTGGGGTTTGATCTTCCCGATTCGCTGTATGCGAATATGGATTGCGACGCCGCCGAGCGGGATTTGGTCTGGACGTTGTTCAACGCCGGCTGGGTGACGGCGGGACAGTTTGCCGAAAGCAAGCGGGGATCATTATCGCGGCTTATCGGCGCCGCAGCCGCGGAGCGGATTTTGGCGCGAGTTGCGGAGTGGAAGAAAAGGAATCGAATCGAAGATAATACCGAGGAGGAATCAATGGCGACGTTACGACTGCGCGGTGATTGGCGCGGTGAGCGGGTGCAGATCGTGTTCAATGAAGCGACGATTGCGGTGACACCCAAGAGTTACAATTATCTGTTCAAGCTCGGCACGGCGCGGCTCTTGCGGCCGGATGGCTGGCTGTCGAAAGACGAAATCGAGCCGGGGTTGAATCAGGCGAAGAACATTTACCGGATCAAGCAGGAGCTGAAGCGGTACGCGACGGGTCTTGAGGACCGAATCGAGAACAACAAGTCGGGGCATTATCGGTTGAATCTGCGGCCGGAGCAGATCAAGATCGATATCGAGGCGATGAAGTCGTTTTCGGATTTGGAATTGGTCGAGTTGACGCGGCGGTTGGAGCGGGAGAAGGTGAGTTAGGAGGAGCTTGGATGCATGGCGAGCGCCGGGTCGGTAGCGTTGCGCGTTGCGGTGGAACAGGGTCGCGGCTGAGGCCGCCCGTACAGAAATTCTGTGAGTGCGCCCGCGAATAACACACCCCGCCCCGCGCCTACGGTGCGGGACACCCCTCTCGAGAGGGGAATTATTGGGGCCCCGTTCCTGTGGGGCGCCAGTTGAACACGGTAGACCCGGCGCAACAGAGTCGCGGCTGAGGCCGCTCCAACAGAGTTTCAGTCGAAAGGGTGAATTGCCATGCGCCCCTGTGCGGAGCAATGACGTAGGTGTAAAGCCGTAGGACGGCGTGACCTACGGAATTACCGGAGATAGTTACAAATTTCACAATCTCATTGCGTAAGGATCGTTAAACTCCTATATTCGCGCCGTTTATTTGGCCGATATTTATCGGTGTGGAATTCTTGTCCGCTCGGGCTTACGGGCAGAAAGAGGACAAAATGGCGTTAGATAAGATTGTCATAATGGGCGCCGGCACCATGGGGCAGGGGATTGCGCGCACGATCGCCGAGACCGGCACCGAAGTCGTGTTGTGCGACATCTCAGAGGACGTGCTCAAGCGCTCGGTCGAGTTTCTTGGCGACTCACTGGATCGCGAAATCGAGAAATGGGGAATCACCAAGTCGGAGAAGAAGGCGATCATGTCGCGGGTCAAGGCGACGACGGAGTTTGCGCCGCATGTCAAGAAGGCGAAGTTGGTGATTGAAGCGATCCCGGAAAATATCGATTTGAAGCGGGAGTTGTTTGCCAGCCTCGACAAGCTGTGCCCGGAGCCGACGATATTCATTTCGAATACGTCGACGCTCTCGATCTCGCAGTTGGCGTCGGCGACAACTCGCCCGGACAAGATCATCGGGATGCACTTTTTGAATCCGGTGCACAAGGTGCCGATGGTCGAGCTGGTGCGCGGACTCAAGACCTCGGAGGCGACCTACAAGTTCACGCAGGATTTCGCGATCCGCTTGAACAAGAAGCCGATTCCGGTCAACGAATATCCGGGCTTCGTGACGACGCGGATCATCGTGCCGTTCTTGAATGAGGCGATGCACGTGGTGATGGAGGGGATCTCGACGCCGGAAGATATCGACAACGCGATGAAGCTGGGATTCGGGTTCAATATGGGGCCGCTGGCGCTGGCCGATATGATGGGGCTGGATGAAGTGATGGCGATGATGGATAATATGCTCAAAGAACTATCGGAGCATAAGTACAACCCGTGTCCGCTGCTGCGCAAGATGGTGCGCGCCGGTCACCTGGGGGTCAAGACCGGACAGGGGTTTTTCCGGTATGACGAAGAAGGCAACCGGATCGAAGGAGCTTGATCGAAATGAAGATATTGATACTCAACTGCGGTTCGTCATCGGTCAAGTACCAGCTTTTCCAGTTGCCGGACAATACTTGTTTGGCCAAGGGCATGGTGTCGCGGATCGGGATGTCGGGTGCGGTGTTGACGCACAAACCGTACGATCGACCGGAGGTCACGATCTCGTCCGAGATTCTCGATCATACGGTTGCTATCGAGCACGTGATTGCGATCCTGCTGTCGCCGAATCACGGTGTAATCAAAAATCGCACGGAAATTATCGCGGTCGGTCATCGAGTGGTGCACGGCGGCGAGCAGTTCACTGAGTCGTGCGTGGTCACGCCGGAAGTAATGCTCGAACTGCGCAAGTTGATCGAGCTGGCGCCGCTGCATAACCCGCACAACATTCGCGGAATCAACGCGGCGATGGCCAATCTCCCGGGGGTGCCAAACGTCGCAGTGTTCGATACGGCGTTTCATCACCGGATGCCGGAGATGGCGTACATTTATCCGCTGCCGTACGTGCTCTACAAGAAATATCGTATTCGCCGCTACGGCTTTCACGGCATGAATCATCACTTTGTTTCCAAACGGGCGCCGGAGATGATCGGCAAAACGCGCGACCAGGTAAAGATGATTACCTGCCACCTCGGCAACGGCGCATCGATGGCGGCCGTGGACCGCGGAATTTCAGTCGATACAACGATGGGATTCACGCCGCTGGAGGGTTTGATGATGGGCACGCGCTGCGGCGATATCGACCCGGCGATCATCCTCCACATGATCGGCAAGGAAGAGCTTTCGTTGCACGAAGCGAACACGATGCTTAACAAGCACTCCGGGTTGGTCGGTGTGAGCGGTGTGTCATCCGACATGCGCGAGATCATTTCCGAGATGAAAGCCGGCACCAAGTCGGCGAAGCTGGCGTTTGATATCTATTGTTACCGCGTCAAGAAGTATATCGGCGCGTACGCTGCGGCGATGGGTGGATTGGATTTGGTAGTGTTTTCAGCGGGTATCGGCGAAAATTCGGCGGACGTACGCGCGGCGTGTGTGGCGGGGCTGGATTTCATGGGGATAACGCTCGATCCCGCGGCCAATGAAGCGGCGCGAGGAGTTGAGGCGATCGTGTCGACGGCGACATCGAAGGTGAAAGTGATCGTCGTGCCGGCCAACGAAGAGTTGGTCATCGCTCTGGACACGGCGGAGTTGATTAATCAGAAGTAGCGGACGTCGGGGTGCCCGACTGAGGTCGGACCCACAGGGGAGTTGGACTCCGTTGTTCGCCGTAATGACGATAAAGAGAATCTACGTTACGTAAGACAACGCCCCGTCCCAGCCGTTGGCGTGGGACGGCCTCCTTTTGCAAGGGGGAATGTTTGCGCCTACGCCGAGGAGAATGCGCCGCTGGCGCGTAGCGCGGATCCCGATAGAGCGCGGGACCTGCGGCCATAGGCCCCTACGCGGATCAGAGCCATCAGGCCGCAAGACGTCCTAATCTTTAACGGCCCGGCGATCCGGTGGGGCACCGACGGCTGAGGCGCAAAGCGCGACAAATCCGCGCCCACGACTACTGGATTCCGGTCCCGACTGGAATATTGGATTTCGCGCTGCTTGGCTCCCCCGGTGTCGGAGCTGGGCTGGACAAAATATCTATCGCAGCATCTCGAAATAATCGAGTTCGGTATCGAGAACTGAATTGTCGCCGTTACGCAGTTCGGCGATGTTCAATGCCATCAGTTTGCCGTCCTTTTCGAACAGCAGCAGCAGTTGGTTCGCATTGCCCGGCTGCATGAAACCTTTCAGTTCGGCGCCGCGAAGCTCGCCCTGTTTGCTCAAGAATGAATCCGTCATCTTCATGTGATCCTCCCGTCACTCGCGCGAATGAAGTAGTAAATATGCGGTTTTTCGTTTTCTCAAGCCTACCTTTGGCCAATCGGCTTGAGCTTTGATATTAGCGGAAATGGCGGCGATGGGCAAATAAAAAATCGCAAGTTGTGGGCAATGAGCATCGGGGCGCAGTAGTAGTTCGTGGCTTCGCCGCGATCTTGGGAGCAACGACGCCCGAACTACGTAACGGGGCAACATCGCATAAAGAGCAGTGCGCTTGCGGCGGAGCGCGAAACGCCGGGAACTCCCGTGTCTTGACTATCGGGTCGTCTTGCTCTACTTTGTGGGCGGAGGATGAATATGAAAAACGTCGCGATTCGCAATACCATCGGCGCGCCGCTGCAATGTAAGGGCTGGCATCAGGAAGCCGCGCTGCGGATGCTCAATAACAATCTTGATCCCAGCGTCGCTGAAGACACGTCCAATCTGATCGTTTATGGCGGCTCCGGCAAAGCGGCCCGCAATTGGGAGTGTTATCACGCCATTGTGCGCAGCCTCAAATCGCTGACGAATGATGAAACGCTGCTGATTCAGTCGGGCAAACCGGTGGGAGTTTTCCGGACGCACGATTACGCGCCGCGGGTGCTGATCGCCAACTCTAATCTGGTGCCGCACTGGGCGACGTGGGAGAAGTTCCGCGAACTGGACAAGCTGGGCCTGATGATGTACGGCCAGATGACAGCGGGATCGTGGATCTACATTGGAACGCAAGGGATATTGCAGGGGACATACGAGACGTTTGCGGCGTGCGCGAACAAGCATTTCGGCGGCGATCTTGCCGGCAAGTTTATCCTGACCGGCGGCGTCGGCGGCATGGGCGGCGCGCAGCCGCTGGCCGGGACGATGAACAACGCGGTGATTCTCTGCGTCGATGTCGACGAGCACCGCCTCGACCGCCGCATCGAGACGCGCTACCTCGACAAGAAGACGCGTTCGCTCGATGAAGCCCTGAACTGGGTTCGCGATGCGGTGGCGGCGAAACGGCCGCTTTCGATTGGACTGGTCGGCAATTGCGCCGACACGCATCCGGAGTTGCTCAGGCGCAACGTGATTCCGGACATCGTGACCGATCAAACTTCGGCGCACGACGAGCTCAACGGGTATGTGCCCAATGGGATGTCGTTGGAGGCTGCGTTGGCGCTGCGGAAATCAAATCCTGATGACTATATAGGACGCGCCAAAGACGCGATGGTCGTGCACACGCAGGCGATGATCGAGATGCAGAAACGCGGCGCGGTGGTTTTCGACTATGGCAATAATTTGCGCGGGCAGGCTTACACGCATGGTCTCAAAGATGCGTTCGCATTTCCCGGATTCGTGCCGGCGTACATCCGGCCGCTGTTTTGCGAGGGCAAGGGGCCGTTCCGCTGGGCGGCGCTTTCGGGCGACCCGAAAGATATTGCGGTCACCGACGAGGTGATCAAAAAAGAGTTCGCAGACAATCCGGCGCTGGTGCGGTGGATTGATCTGGCGTCGAAGCGAGTCGCGTTTCAAGGATTGCCGGCGCGGATTTGTTGGCTGGGATATGGCGAACGGGCAAGATTCGGATCGATCATTAACGAGTTGATCAAACAGGGCAAGATTTCCGCGCCGATCGTGATCGGCCGCGATCATCTCGACTGCGGGTCGGTGGCATCCCCGAATCGCGAAACCGAGGCGATGAAGGACGGTTCGGATGCGATCTCGGATTGGCCGCTTCTGAATGCGCTGCTGAATACGGCATCCGGCGCGTCGTGGGTGAGTTTGCATCACGGCGGCGGCGTTGGGATGGGATATTCGCAGCATGCGGGAATGGTGGTTGTCGCCGACGGCACAGCCGACATGGCGAAGCGACTCGAACGGGTGTTGACCAACGATCCGGGGACCGGCGTGATGCGGCATGTGGATGCCGGGTATAATGAGGCGATCGCGTTTGCAAAGGGGCAGCCGGACATCAAGATACCGATGAGGTAGGGGCGACGTGCGGGGGCGCACGGCACGCCATGCGCCTGCGCGGGCGGGGCTATTTCTTTCGCAGAAGCGTGTACATGCCGAACAGATCTTTGCTCAGGTCCATTTGTTTGTCCCAGCCGAAAGCGCGTGCCATGTCGTGGGCGAATGGTGTATCGTCTTGATCGAAAGCAACCACCTCGAATCCGATTTTCTGATACAATTCGCGCGCGAACGGCGAGCGGCCATCCGACCACGGGATGTATTTCGGCGCGTCGGGCGGCGTGTATTTGGGATGTAAGTTGTAGATCATGAAGTAGCCGCCGGGTTTGAGAAGATCATAAACGGTTTTGACAAACGCGGAGTCGGAGACGCCGAGCGTAACCAACATTCGCGGATCGACTTCCTTCTCCGGGTGAATGTAACCGCGCTTCAGGGTGTTCTTGGAAATGAACAAATCATAACCGCCACCGACTTGTTCAACAATGCCGGAGTCGGTCGGGAAATAGGCGAAGAGCAAGCGCAGATCGCCTTTCTCGGTCACGGTGTCGCTGGGCTGCGAGTAGAGGGCTTTGAGAATCGGGTCGACTTCGATGCCAGTGACGCGGGCGCCGAGATTGGCCATGATGCGCAGTTGTCCGATGGATCCGAAACCGAACTCGCAGACAGCGGCGTTGTCGAGCGACGCCAGCCCGGCCCTGCCGACCAAGTCTAGCGCGCGCACGAAGGCGACCGGTGTGCCGTAGCGAGTCGTGTAGTAAAAGTCCTCCTCGAAGAGCTGGCGAGCAAACCCGGAGGCGGAATCAAGGTTGCTGGAGCGAAACTCCGCCGCGGTCATGGCCTCGCGCGTCTCGGGGTTGAAGTAGACCTCGCGCGGTTTGGGAATTCCGGGCAAGCGCGGAGCTTCGGCCAGGAATTGCTGACCGATCGCGCTCTTGACGAGCGGCTTCATCGCCTCAGCCTCCTTGGCGATTTGCAGGCGGATACTTGCGACGCGGGTCTGCTGGGCGGCGGCCACGGCCGCGATGAGAATGATCGCAATTGTAACGAAGTGCCTAAATTCAATGCGCATCGAGTGAGTCCTTTCCGGTATATCGAAAGTTGACAGTGGATTATACGCGCTACGAAACAAAAGGAAACATTTAGTTGTCAAGAATCGCGGTTGGCCGCGGCAAGGCGCGACGGCGAGATTTCGTCAGGCTTCCTGTCGCGAGAGATACTCGACGATAGTCGAGGCCAGATGCTTGTTGCGGATCACGCGATTGATGGCTTCCGCGTCGGCTTGACGCAGGGCGTCGAGCGAGCCAAACGATTTGAGCAATTCGTGTTTGCGTTTGTCGCCGATACCCGGGATCGAATCCAACAGCGATTGCTCGGTCTTCTTGTTGCGCAGCGAGCGGTGGTAGGTGATCGCGAAGCGGTGGGCCTCGTCGCGGACACGCTGCATGAGCTTGAGCGCCGGGGAAGTGTGCGGCAAGGTCACGGCGCGTTTTTCATCCGGAAGAATTATCTCTTCAAAGCGTTTAGCGAGGCCGCAAATCTGCTGGTCTTCGATTCCGAGTTCACTTAAGGCCGCAAGCGCGGCGTTCAGCTGACCGCGACCGCCGTCGATGATGCACAAGTCCGGCGCCTCGAATTCGCCGGATAACACGCGGGTGAAATAGCGCGTGACGATTTCGTTCATCATGGCGAAGTCGTCCTGGCCGGTGACGGTCTTGATCTGGAAATGTCGGTAGTTGCGCTTGAGCGGTTTGCCGTTGTGGAAGAACACCATCGAGCCGACGGGATTGGACGTGCCGAGGTTGGAAATGTCGAAGCAGCACATTTTGACCGGCGGCTTGGCGAGCATCAGCTCTTTCTGCAGCAGCGCAACCGCCGGAGGAAGTTCACCGGCGCGCTCCTGACGCTGCTTGAGCAACTCTTGCAATATAAGACGGGCGTTGGCTTCGGCCATCTCGATGAGACGCAGCTTCTCGCCCTTTTGCGGAAAGGCCAACTCGACGCGGCCATTGCGGCGCTGCGAAAGCCAGCTCTTGATCAAGGATTCGTCTTCGGGACGATAGGAGCAGTAGATTTCTTCCGGGATCATGGCGGAGCTAAGGTAATACTGCTGGAAGAAGGATACGGCGATGTCGGCCTCGGTGTCGGAAGCGTCGGCCTTGAGATGAAAATTCTGGCGACCGACGAGCAGGCCGTCGCGCAATTGCAGGACGACGGCGGCGACATCGCCGGCAGAACGCGCGAAGGCGATTATGTCGCGATCGATGCTTTCGTCGGCGACGACTTTCTGCTTCTGCATGATTGCCTGAATCGCGCGAATCTGGTCGCGGGCCCGGGCGGCCTCTTCGAAGTTTTTTGCCGCGGCGTAGTCCTTCATCTCGATCTCCAATTGCGCAATCAGCGCCGCCGAGCGGCCCTGCAGCAGTTTGACGACTTTGTCGACTTCCCTGGCGTAATCTTCCTTCGAGATCAATTTCTCGCACGGGCCGTCGCAACGTTTGATGTGATACTGCAGGCAGACTTTGTACGTGCCGTTGGGCCGCGGATGCGGGATGCGCAATTTACAGTCGCGCAACCTAAACAGGCGCGTGATCAGGCGATAAGTTTCGCGCATGCCGCCGACATTGGCGTATGGGCCGAAGTAGATGCCATTGTCGCGATGCAATGAACGGGTGACGACCAATCGCGGGAAGTCATCGTCGCCGGTGATCTTGAGAAACGGGTAGCGCTTGTCATCCTTGAGATTCACGTTGTAGCGCGGTTTGTGTTTCTTGACGAGGTTGGCTTCGAGGATGAGGGCTTCGATTTCGTTGGTCGTGACGAGGAACTCGAAGTCGGCGATCTTACTTCGCAGCGCCTCGGTTTTGGGATCGCCGCTCGAGGTCAGAGCAAAATAGGTGCGCACGCGATTGCGGAGGACTTTCGCTTTGCCAATATAGATGATCTTGCCGCCGGAATCTTTCATCAGATAGACGCCCGGTTGGACGGGCAAATCGGCGAGCTTGTCGCGCAGGTGCGTAAACGGATCGGTCATGTCAGAGAATATACGCTAATCGGTGAACAGCGGAAGAATGGTCGAACAAAAACTAATGGACGCGGCGCGCGCCGGCATAGCGGGAGGCGAAGAAGTCGTCCTCCATAGAGTCGACGACGACACCGCGCGTCTCCGAGGCATGAATGAACTTCCGGTTTTCGAGCAGGATCCCGACGTGCGAGACGCGCCGGTCGTCGATACGGAAAAAGACGAGATCGCCGTAGGAAAGATCGTCGTAGTCGACGCGCTGGTCGAGACGATAGAGCGCCTGCACGGTTAGCGGCAGGCGGGTGCCGTCGTAATCCCGGTAGGTGACATACACGAGGCCGGAGCAGTCGATTCCGAGCGTGCCGGTGCCACCGCGCTGGTAGGGCGTGCCCAAGTAGCGCGAGATCACGCGGTTCATTACGCCGCGGTCGATGCGCGTCGGCGAATCCAGAGCCCGAGTCTCTTCAAGAGGCGTTTCTTCAGTCTCGGGTTCGGACGAAATCAACGTGTATGCTGTATCGATCGGCTCGGTGTAGCGGACGCGTAGTTCGCCGGCCGGCGGTGAGTATCGCACCGCGGCGGTGCAGCCAAAGAGCAACGACAACAAAACGGCGGAGACAATGACTCGCGCCGTCATGACGATTTCTCCGTGAACACGGGATATTCGATGCCAAAGCGCTTGGCGTGGTAGATTCGCGTGGCCGATATCGTCAAGACCAAGATCAGCAGGTAGGGCGGGAAGAAGAACGCCGCGAGCAGAGAAAGCGCGAGGATTGCGACCTTGGACGCCAAGGTCGACATCGCCACTGATTGGCGACTAAGGGCCGCGATAAAAAACGGCAGCGCGATCAGCGCCGCAATCATGCAGGCATAGTCGGAAATAGCGAAGGCGGCGACAATCGCGATGATCACATTCCACAGGGCGCGCTTTTGAGTCTTGCCGACACCCCACTCGACACCATAGGTGATCTTGCCGACGGTCTTGTCGCCTTCGAGATCGGGCAGCGTCGTGTTTAGATAGACCGCGCCGACGGAGAGAAAGTAGGGGATCGAGCGGAGAATGCCTTCGACGTTGAAATTCAGGTACATTACCCAACCGAAGAGGAAGGCCAGCGTACCGTGCGCGACGACATTGTTGCGGAATTGTTTGTACGGATGCTCGCGCAGCTTCAATCGCGGATACGAGTATTGAAAGCCAAACCACGCGCCGGCGATGAAGAGGCAACCCAATTGCCAGTTGAAGATGAAGGCGCCGCCAATGGCGAGAACATTCAAGACGATGTAGAGGGTCCACGCTTCGGAAGTTGAGATTTTGCCGTCTGCGATCAAAAACAACTTCTTGTTAATGCGGTCGGAGTCGGCGTCATAGATCTGATTGAGCACAAAAACGGCGCCGGCGAGAAACGTCGCGAGCAGCAGCATGAGCAGTAAGTTGCTTTCGGCGGTGGAAAAATCGACGAAGGGGAAACGGTCAATTGTGACCGGATTCAGCCCGCGTTCGCGCCAAAGCGAAGCGCGCGCACCGAGCAGGGCGATTGTCCACACCGGAATAATGAGCATCGGGCGAGTGAGGAAGATGTAATCGAGCAGTTTGTTCATAACGACAGCGCGTTCGCTTTCAATCTAATATGGATTTATGCGGCGAGGGTTTCAACAAAAATGTCGGGGTCCGGCGGCCGGAGAAAATATTAATCTCTTCGTAGCAGGGATCTAAGGCCAAGAGATTCTTCGCTCCGCTCAGAATGACAATCGCAAGACTTGCAGACGACAGTTCAGGCGAGATGGCGCAGATACAGATACAGCGCCGGCGCGGCGAAGACCAGCGAGTCGAAGCGGTCGAGAATGCCGCCGTGGCCGGGGATCAGGTCTGATGAGTCCTTCACCCCCATTTCGCGTTTGAAAATCGATTCGACCAGATCGCCCAACTGACCGAAGACGGCGACGATCAGCGCCGGGATCACCAGCTTCATGAAGCCAACTTCGGTAAGGAAAACGAAGTGGAAAATGCCCGCAGTCAAGATCGCCCCAAGAAATCCGCCGAAAAAGCCTTCGACAGTTTTGTTGGGACTGATCGCGGGCGATAGCTTGGTGTGGCCGAACTTTACGCCGACATAGTAGGCGGCTGTGTCAATGATCCAGATCGCCGCAAAAAGAAAAGTGATCCAACCGAAGGCGTGCTCCGGGGGAACAACGTTCCCGCAGCGTAGCAGCACGAGGCTGGAGAACCCAAGGCTGAGATACACGACACCGAAAAAGCCGATGCCGATCGAGCGGCCGATCTCGCCGAGGCTGCGAGTAAATGTGAAGGGGAGCGCTGTTAGGAAAATTCCCGCGAAGAGGAACTCGAGCAGATACTGCCCTTGCCAGAAGTAGTTGGCGAGCGGCGGAAAGGCGGCCAGCAATAATAGTAGCGATTTCTGCCAGGCATAGAGTTTGATCTTTGTCAGCGAGAATAATTCCCAGAGCGAGAAGATGATTAGCAATTCGACAAAAATCAGAAATGGAATTGCGCCGACGTAGAACACGTAGATTAAGAGCGGGATAAAAACAGCGGCGACAGCAAGACGCTGGATGAGATTTTTGGAAATCATAATTTGCCGAACCGACGCTCGCGTTTTTGATAATCGATGACGATTTCGAGGAACTCGCGCTGTGAGAAGTCGGGCCAGAGAGTCGGAGTGACGAAGAGTTCGGTGTATGAAGTCTGCCAGAGCAGAAAGTTCGACAGGCGCATTTCGCCGGACGTGCGGATCAAGACATCCGGATCGGGAAGGGGATGGGTGAACAAGTATGACGCAAACTTCTCCTCGTCAATATCGTTGACCTTCAATTTGTTGGCCTTCACGTCGCGAGCGATGCGGCGGCTGGCTTCGACGATTTCGCTGCGGCCCGAGTAGTTAAGCGCCAGGTTCAGCACCAGGCCGGTATTTTTGGAGGTCTTCTCGATGACGTGCAAAATCGCGCGCCGACGGATGAAAGGAATGTCATCGATCTGACCGGTGGTAATCAAGCGAACGTTGTTCTTGAGCAGGTCGGCGACTTCGGCGCGCGCCGTTGACTCAAGCAGTCTGAAGAGGAAGCTGACTTCCGAGCGCGGGCGTTTCCAGTTTTCGACGCTGAACGTGTAAAGCGTGAGGTAGGCGATTCCGATTTCGCCGCAGATTTCGACGACGCGGCGCACAGCATCCACGCCGGCGCGATGGCCGGCGGACCGGTCAAGCCCGCGTTGCGCGGCCCAGCGGCCGTTGCCGTCCATGATGATCGCGACGTGCGCGGGGATTTTTTCGGGGCGGATTTTCTCGCGCAGCGAAGCGAGATCAGACGCAGCTTTGGCGCTCAGACCGCCATCACCTCAGCTTCTTTGGCCGCGGTGACTTTGTCGATCTGTTCGATGTACTTGTCGGTCATCGTTTGCGCGTCAATTTCGGCGTTGTCTTTCTCGTCTTCCGAGATCTTGTGCTCTTTGAGCAGGCGTTTGACGTGGTCAAGACAGTCGCGGCGGATATTGCGAACGGCGACTTTGTTTTCTTCCGCCATTTTCTTGATCAGTTTGACCATGTCTTTGCGGCGCTCCTCGGAAAGCGGCGGCACGGGAATGCGGATTACCTGCGCGTCCGATTGCGGATTGAAGCCGAGGTTGGATTTCTGGATCGCCTTCATGATCTCGGGGACAAGCTGTTTTTCCCACGGCTGGACGACGATCAGATGCGCTTCCGGTGTGGTCACGGTGCTGACGTTTTTGAGCGGCGTCGGCGTGCCGTAGTAGTCGACCATGATCTCATCGAGCATATGCACGTTCGCCTTGCCGGAACGCACGGTGGTATAGTGATGCTGGAGCGCGGCCAGCGACTTTTTCATTTTGTCTTCAGCTTCTGCCATCAAAGACTTAACCGTCATACCAACTCCTCTGCCTGAGCCGATACCATAGTGCCGACTTTTTCGCCGGTCACGACCTTATAGAGATTGCCGGAATCGGTCAACTTAAAAACCGCCAGCCGCAAGCCATTTTCGCGGCAAAGGGTAAAAGCCGTTCCGTCCATCACTTTGAGATCGCGGCGAATGACTTCATCATAGGAAATTGAGTTGAATTTCTTGGCGCCCGGCTGCTTCATCGGATCGGCGTCGTAGATGCCGTCGACTTTGGTCGCTTTCAGCACGATGTCGACCTCGGTTTCGATTCCGCGCAGCACGGCGGCGGTGTCGGTGGTGAAATAGGGATTGCCGGTGCCGGCGGCCATGATGACGATACGCCCTTTTTCCATGTGACGAATCGCGCGGCGGCGGATGAACGGCTCGGCGACGGCCTCAATGCGGATCGCCGACAGCACGCGGGTGAACATGCCGTGATTTTCGAGCGTCGATTGCAGGGCGAGGGAATTGATCACCGTGGCCAACATGCCCATATAATCGCCGGTGGCGCGGCCAACGCCGAGGACCGAGCCGTGGGCGCCGCGATGAAAATTGCCGCCGCCGATGACGATGCCGATCTCCACGCCCAGCTCCTTGAGCGGACGAATCTCGTTAGCGATGTAATCGAGCTGCCGCGGGTCGATTCCGAAACCCTGCTCGCCGGCGAATTGCTCGCCGGAGAGCTTGAGCAGGATTCGTTTGTAGACCGCCGCGATCGCCATCTATTCACCCAGCCGGTAGCGCACGAATCGCCGGACGACGATGTTTTCGCCGATTTTGGCGATGGCGTTCTTGACCAAATCGGTAACGGTCATTTCCGGGTCTTTGACGAACGGCTGCTCCATCAGGGTAACTTCGGAGTACCATTTCTCCATACGGCCGTCAACGATTTTATCGACGATTTTTTCGGGCTTGCCTTCGTTGAGCGTCTGGTGGCGATAAACTTCGCGCTCGGCGTTTACTTGTTCCGGAGCGAGGTCTTCGCGGCGAACGACCAGCGGATTCGAGGCTGCGACGTGCATGGCGATGTTTTTGACCAACTCGCGGAAGTCATCGGTGCGGGCGACGAAATCGGTTTCGCAGGCGACTTCGACCAGCACCGCCAGCTTGTCGCCGGGATGAACGTAGTGGCCGATCAGCCCTTCTCTGGTTTCACGGGTCGCTTTCGAGGCGGCCTTGGCGATGCCGCGTTCGCGCAAAATCGTAATTGCCTTATCAACGTCGCCATTGGCTTCGGTGAGGGCTTTTTTGCATTCCATCATGCCGGCGCCGGAGCGCTCGCGCAGGTCTTTGACCATTTCAGCGGTTATCGTCATGGGAGATTATCCTTCTTGCTCGTCTTTGTCGTCAAACTTGCCGACCGCAACGCTCTGGCCGTCAGCCGTCTGCGCCATCGCGGCCTGCGGAATCAACATCGCTTTGGCCTCGAGCGCGGCGTCGACGATCTGCCGGGTGATGATCCGGATCGACTTGATCGCGTCGTCGTTGGCGGCGATCGGGAAATCGATCGGATCGGGATCGGAGTTGGTATCGATAATGCCGATGATCGGGATGCCGAGTTTGCGTGCTTCGGCGACGGCGATCTTCTCTTTCTTGCAGTCGACCACGAACATCAGGCCGGGCAGGCGATTCATGTCGCGAATGCCGCCGAGAACTTTTTCCAGCTTTTCTTTCTCTTTGCTGAGGCCGGAGATTTCTTTCTTGGTCAGCTTCTCGAAAGTGCCGTCTTCCTGCATCTTCTCGATGTCTTTGAGGCGCTTGATATTTTTCTTGATCGTCTGGAAATTCGTCAGCATGCCGCCGAGCCAGCGTTCGATGACGAAAAACTGGCCGCAGCGCAACGCTTCCGATTTGATGACATCCTGCGCCTGCTTTTTCGTGCCGACGAAAAGAATGTACTGGTTTTTGCTGATGATTTCCTGCGACTTGCGGCAGGCGACTTTGATGGCGTTGAGGGTTTTGTTGAGATCGATGATGTAGACGCCATTTTTGGCGGCGAAGATGAATTTCTTCATCTTGGGATTCCAGCGGCGGGTCTGGTGCCCGAAATGCACGCCGGCTTCGAGAAGGTCACGAACGGTGACTTCTACGGACATGAACAACTCCTGGTGTTTGGTTGTACCGCCACCCGGATCATCTTCGTTTGCCGGGACCCCGCCGCAGCGAGGACCACCCGAACGAATCCCCGGATGTGTGAATTTGGCCCGCCGCCGAGCCGCGGGCCGCTATGATTAGAAGCGCCAGAGTAGTGGCGCCTTCGAATCTGCGAACTAACGCTTCGAGAACTGGAAGCGCTTGCGGGCCTTGACCTGCCCGTACTTTTTGCGCTCGACCGCGCGCGGATCGCGGACCAACATGCCGGCGACCTTGAGCGGCTTGCGCAATTCCGGATTGAACTCCGCCAGAGCGCGCGCCAAGGCAAGTCGAATTGCACCGGCCTGACCGTTCAATCCGCCGCCGTGCGCTTTGATTGTAATGTCAAAGCGGCCGGCGAGATTGACGACCCGCAGCGGTTCGAAGGCGTGCGTCACGGACGATGAACGCGTGAGGTAGGGAAGAGCTTCGCGGTCGTTGACCGAGATCTTTCCCGAACCAGGCATCAGCCAGAGACTGGCAACAGCGTTTTTCCGGCGACCGGAAGCGTGAATTTTATCTTGTGCCATCAATATCCCTTACTATGGCAAGCATTATTTCAGTTTCAGGGCCTCCGGGGCCTGCGAGGCATGCGGATGCACCGGGCCGCGGTAGACTTTGAGTTTCTTGATCATCTTGCGGCCGAGCGGGCCTTTGGGGAGCATCCCCCAAACCGCGTCGCGGATGATGCTCTCGGGGCGCTCGACGATCGCTTTGGCGAAAGTCGTCTGCCGATGACCGCCGGGATAAAGCGTGTTCCAGTGCCACGTCTTCTCGGCTTCCTTTTTCGGCGTCGACAAACGCACTTTTTCGCAGTTGATGACCACCACGAAATCGCCGGTATCGACCGACGGGGTATATTCGGGCTTGGTCTTGCCCATCAGGATGCGGGCGATCTGCGACGCCTGACGCCCGAGGATTTTCCCGTTGAGGTCGACGACGAACCACTTGCGCTCGACTTCATTGGGCTTTGCCAAATACGTTTTCACCTACAACTCCTCAATCTCATCAACAAACAAGACCCGTAATATACGTTTCCGGCAACCGCTGTCAAGGGTAGTGCGGCGTTCGGTGTATATTTTTTTACGTTATTGGCCGGCAAGTGTTTGCGGGGCGAGGCGCAGACCGGATAGGAAAAGGGGCCGCGAATTGCGTCGCGGCCCCGACAATTGTGAATCAAGATAGACTACGGGCAGGCCGCGCAAGGAGCGGCGCCGCCGGCAAAGATGTAGTTGATCAAGTAGACGGCATCGCCGATGTCGATGCGGGCGTTGCAGTCGTTGTCACCGGACTCCGGCGGATCAGGAGCGGCGCCACCGGCGAAGATGTAGTTCACCAAGAAGACGGCATCACCGATGTCGACGCGACCGTTGTCGTCGACATCACCACAAAGATAAGCGGCCGCAAAATTCTGCCAATAGCCGCTGTTCAACTGGAAATTGGTGGACGTCGACGGCCCGGCGACAGTCTGTCCGAGTGTACCGTCAAGCTTGAAGTTCGCCGACGACATCGAACCACCGCCTGAGGCGATGACATCCCAGTTGATCTGTTCGCCCGTCAATGGCGAGGTTTGAAGCTGAGACGGCACGGAGGTTGGCGTCGTGGCATCTCCGGATGTCGGCGCAAGATTGGCGGCGGTGCCGGTCACAGCCGAATTTGCCGGCATCGGAATAACAGTGGGAACGGACGGTGTTTTCGGCGCCTCCACCGTCGTCGATTTCTTCGCCTTTGCCTTAGTGTCGGACTTGGCGGCAAGAGAATCAATCGCGGTTGCGGCGACCAACAGCAAAGCAAGTATCAGCGAGAAAAGTAGTCTCATAGCAAGTCTCCTGCGATTAGAGAGCAGAATAGTGCATTATCGCGAAAAAGCAAGCGTTTCTTGCGTGAAACGACATTTTCGATCACTCCGTCGGCTCGGTTTCGGCGTTTGAGCGCGGATGATTGGCCGGCCGCTTTCGCTCGACATCTTGCTGGATCAGGTAATTGACGCCGCGCTCGATCGGCTGTCCGAAGGCTTCAGGGTGAAGGTACATCCCGCGGTGCTCCTTCGGTTTCGCGACGACGTTCACAAGTGGTCTTGACTTGGCGAAGCCGTCGAGCCGCGCGCCGGTCACGGTCCACGAGACCTTGACATTTGGCTTGTCGGTCTTGATTGTGAATGCGCCGCCGCTGACTTCTTCGCTGATAATCGCCTGCGCAAATTGGCCGATGACAGTGAGGTTGTAGCGGAAATCGCCGGCAATCAGAGCAAAGTAATCGGGCAACGCGACGCGCGCTTCGCCGGCTGCATCTGTAGTGACGTTGCCGGAGTGAGTGACCAAAAGCTCGGGTGCATCGACGCCGGCCAGTTGGAGATTCTGGTTCTCCGGGTCGGTCGGGTGATCGATGCGTGTGATTTTGGCCGGCATGAATATGTTTCCGGTGACATTGACATCGCCGGCAAAGTAACCCGCCCAGTTGGTGCTATTGCCGTAAGCAAAGCCGTAAACGGCATAGCCGGTCGAAGCGTTGTTGCCCACCGTGCCGGAGACGCCATAAGCCGTCCCGGCATTGTTGAGGACGAAGTTGTTGCAGCCGACAGCGGACACAGTCAGAGTGTTGTCTTCGACAGTGGTGTGAATACCGGTGCCGTCGCCATTACCGCTGACATTGACATGAAGGCCCCAAGCAACATCGACATCGGAGACGATGAATTCGCCGCCCTTTCCGGATCCGCCATATTGGGCTTCAGCATAGATTCCGGTTGTTGTTCCGGTCGCAAGTGTCGTGGTCCGCGAGCGGCTGGTGAAATAGCCGGCGTAGCGATTTTCGCCGTCAGAGATAGCGGTGCCGTAGACGGCATATACGTCGCCAGAATTTGCAGCGCCGGCCGTGGTGCCGGAGGCGCGAGACCTCAGGCCATAGACGGCGCCGGTTGAATAGTTGTCCATGTCGCAGTAGAGGCCATAGCGGGAAGCGGCAACCGAATAGGTTCGATTCAGATTCACAAGATAGGTGCTCGATGGGTTGAAACTGGTGGTGCCGATGACAATGCCGCTGGGATTGGCGTGCAAGATGCTGTCAGCAATATAGAATTCGCCGTCGAAGGACTTGGCGCCGGTGGCAGCCTGCGCGGACGACAAGTTCATAGCGGTTCCGGAAATCTTCGTAGTGGAAATCGCCGCGCCGGAGTTGATGTCGGCGTTCATGATTGTGCCGTCAGTAATATATCCGGACCCGATGCCGTTGCTGTCGAGGCCGATCTTGAGGGCGCCGGTCGTGCCGCCGCCCGAAAGCGGATCGAGCGCGTCGACAGCGGTGATATCGCCGCTGCCGATGTCATCGACGCCATCGGCGAAACCGGCGGGGACGCCGGTGAAGTTTGCCCAATTGAGAAAGAACTGCGGTGTGTGCCCACCAAGACTGTCAGCATTGAGCGCTTTGTCGGCACGGCAAGCCCAGAAGCTATGTGATACTCTTCGGCGCGGCAGCATCTCCGGGTCGGCGTTGACACTGATACTCAAGAAGCGGTCAGCGCCCGCAAAGATACTGCTGGGGAGTGGCGTGATCGACCCGAGAGGAACGATGAAAAGTCCTTGGTCGACTGCGACGGCGGGGTGGATTTCAGTCCAGAGAGCGGCGCCATCGGCCTCGACGTCGAAGATGCGAAACGTGAGCGAGTAATTGCCGGTGAGCGGGATTCCGGCGGGCGAGGTCAGGTATCCTTGGTGGCTAATGACGGGCGCGGAGACAACGGTCGCAGGAATGGCGAGCAACAGTGTAAGGAGGCAAGCGCCCAGCCTCAGAGGGAAACTGAATTGCATAAACGAGCTCCGGAAGAAGTGGCTGGTTACGAGAATTGTTCCAAGTGGAGTATGTCGTATTGGATGCAAAAGTCAATGAATTTGTGGTTGAATCGGGAGCGCGGATACTGGCGGTTCGGCGCCGGATGAGTGGAGTCGGGTAATGCCGAGCGTTGGCTGCAAGTTCTGCGGGAGCCTGCGAATCGAGTTGATGACGATTTGATTGTGATGCGCCGGTTCGACCCTTACTCGCATTTCATGCCCTTGGGAGGGCCGAGGAAGCTGAAGCGGAAGCGTTTGATCCGGTAAGGCCATGAGCGGTGGTAGCAGATGCCGATGCCGAAAATTTTCGCATAGATCGTCTCGCCGACGCGGGAGTAACCGAGTCGTTCGTGGATGCGGCGAGACTCGTCGTTCCAGACTTCGATAAATCCGCAGGCGTATGGCCGGCCGGCGGCGACGAAATGGTCGCGGTGCATCTTGTGGCAGGCGAGGAAGTAGCCTTTAAGGCGTTCCTCCGGGACGGTGCGCAAGGCATAGAGCAAGTAGCCGTTGTTTCCGGTATCAAAGACGCAGCCGGATTCGCGAATGAAAAGAGCGCTGGTCGACGCCCAATCGACGGTGACGATACGTTCGCCGCGTAGGACAACGACGCACTTATCGCCGCGATCAAGGCGGCTGCGCGTGCTTTCGTCGGTCCAGCCGTATTCCGCCAGTCGCGGAATGTCGTCGTAGGTCAAGAACCGGATTTCGACGTCTTTGTGGCGACGCGCCGGGATTTCGCAATCGCCGGTGTACAGGTAGCCGTGATTATAGCGAAAGAGCCATTCCGGTGTATGCCATGACAGGTGCCGCAGCAGCTTTTCGAACCAGCCCATTTCATAGAGCTGCGGGCGTTCGGCGATCTTACGGGCCTCTGTATTTTCGACGGTCATGCGTGTGAAATCTCGTTCTTCGTTCTCTCAGGCGATCATCCTTGAACGGCCGAGATGGTGCGCCATCCCCTTCTCATATCGGAGTGAGAAGAGATTTGCTTAGCCGATACAAAAAGGCGCCAGAATGTATTCCTGACGCCTTCAAAACAGTCCAAATCAGTCTACTTCTTGACGGCTTTTGCCTTCGGCTGCAGCGGAATGCCGCCGGGCTGGTTGTCGGAGATCTCATTCTTCGGAACCACCGTTCCGTTTGCGGTGAGATCGAAGACATACCACCACCGGCCGGCGCCGATGGTGGGAACCGGATAGCTGACGATGAGACCGCCGGCGTCGTAGACTTCGACGCGGGCATTCGACTGTGTCAGTAAGGCCTCATTTGAGTAGTTGTAGACGGCGAATTGACACAACGAGCGCAATTGCATTATCGTTATCGTCTCCGGCCCGCGGCCGTCGGTGTCGTCATCATCGAGGAAGATAAACGGCTCGGTCTCCGCTGATCCTTGATTGCTCCAATAGATTTCGTAGAGGATTTCGCCGAGGGTCGTCCACAGGTGGCTATCGAGATCCGCCGGGGTTTCATCCCAGGACAAGATGATGCGAAACTGCCCCTGCTGCAGAACCAAAGTCAGAGTGGCGTTCTCGGTCGTCAAGGCGGCATTGTGATTGACGGTTCGCGTCGAAGTCACATAGCCGCTTGACAGGATACTGAGTTCGTAGACGCCGAAGGGCAGGTTCGTGAAGGAATACTGCCCATTAGCGTCGGTCGTGGTCTGGCGGCTCGCCGCGCCGGTAACGCTGACGGAGGCGCCAACCAGCGGCAGGCCGTCGAGCGCTTCCGTCACGAAACCCGTGAGCGTGCCCTGATTGATTGGATTGCCGGTGATCTCGACGGTTTGGAAATCGACGACCACGACATCCGTTTCCTGAATCGGTCCGGCGTCGTCATTGAGTTCGGTGGCGACCAGCAGGATGGCGGCATCGCCGGCCTTGCGAGTCGTGAAGCTCAAATTGATAATCTCGTGAATTCCGGCGGGGACGAGATCGGAATTGGACGAGCGCTCGACGTCGATGAACAACGCGCCGGGGATGCCGTCGACGGAGAGCGCCAACTCGCCCCACTGATTGTTCGCGGGCGTCGCGCTGACAAACTCGAGCAATGCGGAATCGTAGACGATTCCGAGCGCCGCCTGCCGCAACTTGGCGATGTTCCAGACTTCGACCTTGGACGTGAGCGCTTCACCGGCCGTTGTCTGCACAAAGTAGGGCGACAATCGCACCATGGGCGGTACGGGAGTAAGTTGCAGCTCGACGATGACATTCCCGCCGGCGACGACTTCGACGGTGCGCGTCGCCGAGTAGAGGAGTTGATTGGGCACCTCACCGACCGTGCCGTAAGCCGAGGCGATGAAAGTCACGGCACCGACCGGCACCGTGATCGTGCCGAACGAGAACTCGCCGTTGATAACGGTTGTGTTATCATCGAAAACCTCAGTCTCGTCGGCGATGACGCGCAGGTTAACAGCGGTGACGAACTGGGCCAGCGAGGTTTTCATCACGCTGATTTGAATTGCTGCGTCCGTACGCGGCGAATCGCCGGCCTTGTCGCCACAACCGTTCGTCAAACAGACCGAGGCGATAAGCAGCAGGGCGCAGAGTGTATTCAGTAGTTTATTCATCCTTCACCTCACTCCACGCGCAGGGTTAGGGCCAGAATCAGTCCAAGACCGGAGAGATCGAGGTCTTCGGGCGCAAGTTCAACCTTGCCCGAGTAGAATGTCACCGAGCCGGTGGTGTATAGCTGCGGCGTCAACGCGAACACGAGACCGCCACCGATGCCGAAGTAATTCGACTTCGGACGGTGCAACAGATCGGTGTCTTGATAGTCGTTTTCGCTAAACGACTGAAGTTCGAGCCGTCCCGTCAAACGAAGTTTTTCGTTCAGCGGATAGCCGCCGCCGGCGTAAATGAGCAGTTCGTTGCGCCCGGACTTGGATGCTTCATCCGTGAGTTTTTCTTCGTTGCCCTCGCCCCGGACCTTGGCTTTGCCGCGCATCAGTGTTAGCAGGCCGCCATAGAGGGAGAATCGCTGCTCGTAGCCGATCTGGGCGCGGATAATCGTTGTCGGCCCGGACTGATAGACTTCCTGGTCGCCAATCTTGTCCTTGAGGTAGAAGATCACGATGCCATCGGCGGTAAAGTAGACCGGAACGCCGTTGTAGTCGAAACCGGCGCGGCCGGAAATCTCATCGCCGAATTTGTACTTCTCGGAATCCGTCTCGCGAACCTGATACTTGCCGCGGAGCAGATAGCCGCCACCAATGAACGGTCGGACCTTGGCGCTACCGGGATGAAAAAGGCCCTCGACGCCCAGATCCAATCCCTGGCCGAAACGCCGGGTAACGTATTTGCGCGAGTTATCGGCGACTAATTGCGAAAGTGTGTAGTGCTCGAAATCGAGCTTCGTCTTGCCGGTAGGGAGATTCGCGAGCGCCGTCAGGCTGGCCACGCCGCTGGGAGTGGAATAGGTGGCGGCGATGCGGGTGTCGTTGAGCGATGACTGTTTCAGCTCACCAATCGAGTTGTCTTCCGGTTTCAGCTTCGACGACGAAAGCCGGCCGTCGATTTGGAGATTGAAACGATCATTGGGAACGTAGTTGGCCAAAAGGCCGAACACGCTCTGATTAAGTTTGTCTTCGGGAACGATTTCGGATTTTGTTTTCCAGTTGTTGACGAGGAAATAGACGGTGGCGCGCGTCGTCTCGCGCGATTCTGCCGTTGCGGTTGCAGCAATCGCCACCAGAAGAAGCCCCAAGAGTAACGCGAACATCATTTTTTGTTTCATTTCAGGCTTCTCCTAACGAATCGATCCGGAAACCGTGGCGCTGCCGTTGTTGATCTGCTGCGGCGTATCCTGCACGCGCGGATCGGTGGTTGGAGCGGAGATCGTGTTGATGTCGCCGGTCGGATCGAATTGGGTTTGCGCGAAGTCGAAATTCAAGGTCGGAATCACGCCGACGGAGAATGAACTCAAGGGGCCGGAATTCGCGTCGATCAAGCCCGATTCATCGGCGAGTTGGCCGGCGAGGCCGAAATTGGGATCAAGCCGCTCGGCGCGTTCGAAACTCGCTTTAGCTTTGTCGAATTCGCCGCGATCATGTAGTTCGATTCCCTGACAAAATGCGAGAAAGGCCTCGTAGTTTTCGGTCTGCGGTTTTTTCAGCGCCTGCCGGCGGCTGCCTTTCATCTCAATGCCGAGGCTATCGAGCACCGAAAGCACCATTTCTTTCTGCAGACGCATGATCCGTTTGAGATCGTCGTCTTTGCTGAAGGTCGGCATGTAGGACTCGGCGCTGGTGTTGACGAGCGCCGAACTGAGCGAGACGCTGTTGTCGGAGGGTTTGTCAACGCTGCCGTTAACCAACTTGCCGGCGCGCACGAGTTTGCCAAGCCGCGGTTCGGAACCGTTGGCGACGAATCCCTTCTCGGCTAACTGCAACTCCTTGACCAGATACTGGAACTGCTGACGCTCGACAAGCTGAAGTTCCTTGACCGCGGACAGGTCGTACCAAGTGATAGCCTGCAGTCCGGCGGCCAGCGATCGAGAGGTCTCGTCGGCACTCTTGTGCACGGCGAACGGCAGGACTCCGATCGTTCTGGGGTCGGGAGTTTCGGCGCCGATCTGCTTTTCCTGCTTGACGGCGTCGGCGACTTGCCGGCGGAGATTCTCGTTTTGGACGAAAAGCAAACGACCGCGAATCGGTTCCGTCGCTTTCGTGTTCCGGTTGTTCTCGAGATAGAAACGGTAGAACTTTTCGGCGCTCGCGAAATCGTTGTTCGACTCGGCGATCATGCCGCGATACAAAGTGGCCACCGGATCGTTCGGTCGCGCCTGGTGCGCTGCGGTGATCAGTTTATCGGCCTCCGCCGTGTTGCCCTGATGGTAGTAGGCCCGGCCGAGCGCGCTCATGATGCGGGCATCGCCGGGTTTCTCCTGCAGCGCGATTTTCAGGTAGTCCAGCGCTTGTTGGTAGTTCTGCTTTGCCAAAGCCTGCTCGCCCTGCTGGAGATGACTCTGGCTGCAACCGCCGAACAGGAACGGAAGCAAAAGCAGGGCAACAACCACTGCGGTCGATTTTATCCTCATAAAACTCCCTATGGAATTGTGATTTCAGCGCTTCAGCCCTACCCTGGGTCTCGGATCCATGAGCATCGGTAGGGATGACCGGGATGACGCAAGAATAGCCAGTTGATTTGATCGGTGCAACATTAAACTGACAGCGCGACTGTCTTCGGCGATCAGCAAATAACCGTTGACGAATTCGTTAAATCCTTTATATAGAACGTGGTTAAGCGAATCTACTGCCGGGCTTACGGCATCAACTTAGGTCTTTCCAATTGGCGTCCATTGGAGGAGTCATGTCATCTCGATCACTGCGTGCGTACGTTTCCCTCGTAATCGTGGGGCTGTTTTTGTTTTCGCTGACGGCATGGGCGGCATCGGATGATGCCCGCTTCGGACCGAATCGGCTGCGTTACAATTCTCAGGTCAGTCTTTATCATCAGGATGATCGCGGTGTGCCGACGTTTGTTGCCGGCGAGTTGGCCCGCGGCACGAACGGTGATCCGATGGCGATCGTCGTCGGTTTCCTCGAACAGAATCGCGGCGCATTCCGGATCGTCGATCCGGCAAGCGAACTGCGCGTCCGGCAGTTGAACGTCGAAGAGAACGGCGCGCAGCATCTGCGCATCGACCAATATTACCGGGGTCTCCGGGTCATAGGCGCCGATCTCGTGGCGCATGTCTCGGTCGATGGCGTTCTGCGCGGCATCAATGGCACGATGGAGCCGGAACTCGAACTCGATGTGACTTCCAGCCTGACTCCCGCCGGCGCGACACTCGCGGCGCAGTCGGACCTGCTTGGCTTTTTCGGCGCGGCCAATCCTTCCGACGCCGAACTCGTTGTTTTTCCGTGGGAAGGGCAGACCTATCTGGCTTACCGATTGTTCCTCTTGTCCGATACGCCGATGGGTCGCTGGGAATATTTCGTCGATGCCAAGACCGGAGCGGTGATTTTCAAAGCGAACCGCATTATGGACACCGACGCGATCGGCACGGGTGTCGGAGTCATGGGCACGACGCGCGACCATATCGATGTCGATTTCACCGGGTCGACGTATCAAATGCGCAACAACACGCGGCAACTTACCAACAACCCGCACGGTCACAATGGCCAGATGCCGGCCGGGAATTATCTTCAGACTAACATTGCCAGTTCGACGCTTCCCGGGAGCATTGCTACCGACCCGGACAACAACTGGAATGCCGGCGGATCGCAAGCTGCGGCGGTCGATGGCCAGGTCTACTCGGCGTTGTTCTATGACTGGTTGCTTGCGGCCCTCAATCGGAATGGCTACACGAATACCGGCGCGACGATGCTGACGGTCGTGAATTACTCCGGTGAAGGAAACAACAACGCCTACTGGGACGGTTCACGAATCGTCGTCTGGTCGGCGGGATCAGGCTGGCGCTCGCTGGCCGGTTGTCCGGACGTAATCGCACACGAGTGGGGACATGCGGTCACCGAGTACGGTGGCAATATGATCTATCAGAAGGAATCGGGCGCGCTCAACGAGTCATTTTCGGACATGATGGGCGCCGCGTTTGAGTTTGCCCATCCGACCTACGATACCCCCGATTGGTTGATGGGTGAAAACGGACAGATCGGCGGCACCGGATTCCGCGACATGGCGAATCCGCATGCCAAAGGCGATCCGGACTTTTATGGCACAACCGATCCCTACTGGATCGACGTCGTGAATTGCACGCCGAGCAGTTTCAACGATTGGTGCGGCGTGCACACGAATTCCGGAGTCGGCAACAAGTGGTACTATCTGCTTTCCGACGGCGGCACGCACCACAGCATTACGGTGACCGGTATCGGCTACGAAAACGCGTTGAAAGTGGCCTATCGCGCCAACATGCTCTACTGGACGAGCAGCATCACCTACTACAATGCGGCGTTAGCCACGGTGACCGCGGCCGATGACCTCGATCCGTCCGGCGCGTGGGCGACGCAAGTGGCAAAAGCGTGGAACGCGGTTGGAGTGACGATACCACTGGCATCACTGGAATTCGCTTATCCGGGCGGCGTGCCGACGATGTTGACCCCCAATCAGCCGACGAACTTCAGCGTGTTGGTGACCGGAAAACTCGGCGGCGTCCCACTCAACAACACCGGCCGGTTGCATTATCGCATCGATGCCGGTTCGTGGGTGGACATTCCGATGACTCTGGTCGGAACTAACAGCTACACGGCGACGCTGCCGTCGGTGAATTGCCAGTCACAGGTTGACTTCTATGTCTCCGCCGAGGAAACTTCGAACGGTGTCTTTACCGATCCCAGCCCGACTTCGCCGTTTGCGGCGATCGGCGCCGTTGGTTCGACGACGACGTTCGCCGACAATTTCGAAGCCAATCTCGGTTGGACGACCTCCAGCACAGCAACAGCCGGTCTCTGGGCACGAGGATTGCCGCAAGGCGGCGGCGATCGCGGCGATCCGGCATCCGATTACGACGGCTCCGGCCAGTGCTTCCTGACCGATCCGAACGACGGTGACACCGACATCGACGGCGGCACAACGAACCTGCTGTCGCCGACCTTTGATCTCTCCGCCGGTGATGCGCGGATTTCGTACGCGCGCTGGTACTCGAACACCTTCGGCGCCGAACCCGGCGCCGACCAGATGAACATCTATATCTCGAACAACAATGGTTCGAGCTGGACTCTGGTCGAGCAGGTCGGTCCCACCACACAAAACGACGGCGGCTGGATCGTCAATTCGTTCTTCGTAAGCGACTTCGTGGCGCCGACCGCGCAGGTGAAAATGAAGTTCGAAGCTTCGGATCTGGCGGGCGGATCGGTAGTCGAGGCCGGTATTGACGATTTCAAGATCGTGCGGTTTGACTGCGCTACCAATTTGCTCACAATTACCACGAACGATCTGCCGGATTGGACTGAAGGCATGGCCTTCTCACAGCAACTGGAAGCCATCAACGGCTCCGGCCAGTTGACTTGGATCGACTTTAATGGCGGGCTCGATGGCACCGGACTGACGCTGTCGTCGACGGGATTGATCAGTGGAACGCCGACAGTAGCGGGAGCAATTTCATTGATCGCGCGCGTAACCGACGAGGCGCCCGCCGCCGACGTGCAGAACTTTGACTTCGTGATCAATCCGAGTTTGATGATCACGACGACGACACTTCCGGAATGGACGGTCAATCGTCCGTACAGTCAACAGATGTTGTCCACCGGCGGCACCGGCTTAAAGGTCTGGACCGACCGCGACAACAACCTCGTCGGCACCGGTCTGACGGTGGCGGTGAACGGCCGCGTGCAGGGAACTCCGACGGCAACCGGAACGCACGCGTTTACGGCGCGGGTCAGCGATCAAATCGGCGCGAACGGCGACCAAGGTCTGAGTGTCAAAGTCAATGCGGCGATCGATATCACAACGACGTCGCTCCCGGATGCGACGGAAGGGTCGGCGTACAGCCAGAACCTCTTGGCGGTAGACGGAACCGGCTCGCGAGTGTGGTCGGATAAGAACAACAATTTGGCGGGCAGCGGACTAACGCTCTCTACCGCCGGAATGATCAGCGGGACGCCCACGAGCGCGCTGACGATCAATCTCACGGCGCGCGTAGTGGATGCCGCCGGTTCGGCCGACGAGCAGCCGCTGACGTTGGTGATCAAGCCGCCGTATATTTGCGGTGATGCCGACGGGTCGCAGGGAACGAGCATCGCCGACGCCGTATACATGATCAACTATATCTTCTCCGGCGGACCGGCGCCAGTGCCGCTTGCGGCGGCCGATTGCGACTGCAGCGGAGCAGTATCGATCGCCGATGCCGTTTACATGATTGAGTTCATCTTTAACGGTGGACCGGCGCCTTGCGCGAATTGTCCGTAGCACCTGCGCTGCTCAGCATCAAGAAGCCCGACGCGATAAAATCGCGTCGGGCTTTTTATCATCGTGGCGTCAAAAAAAACGCAGCCGGTGGTAGCTTGGATACCACCGGCTGCCGGACCCCCCGCTGAACACCAGTAGTTCCTCTAAGGCGAGGTGCCCTTTTCAAGGTCTCCCTGTCGAAGTGAACAGCCGAGACTGGTGCTCGCGGCTCCACCCTGCGCCATCAAACAGGCATTGTTGCCTATCGTCCCTCTCAGAGTATCTGAGGAAGCAGATGAAAATGAACTCTCGGAAGAGATTGCGTTTCTGTGTAGCAATAGCATTATGCGATCTATACTGCTCGATTCTAAGTTGCGCTCACTATACATGTACTACTTCGAACGGCAAATAGTCAAGGCAGATTAACGCGAATTAACTTGGTATGTAATACGTATCAATAGTACGTACTCACGGTTTGGTGGCTGATCGTAAGTAACTAATCAGATTGATCTTACGCTTATCAAGCCCGAGCTTTTTGCGTATGTTCTGACGGAATTTCTCCACAGTTCTCTGTGAAAGTGCAAGTGTCTCAGCGATTTGCTTGGTTTGCAGGTTTGCGCGAATCATCGCGCAGATCTCAAGCTCTCGAGGCGTAAGCTGGGCGTTCTCCATCGGTTCGGAAGTAATAAACGGTGCGGTGATCTCCTTCAGGACGGATTCGATAGCGTCGATGTAGGCCTGCTGCTGGGGAAGCGAACGGTCGCGGAGCTGCTGAATCATCGGCGCGAGCAGTTTGACGACACTGGTGGTTACTTGCTGCTTGAGTTCTTCGGCCTGGCGCGACCTTTGCTCGAGGACGACTCGGAGCGCCTTGTTGCTGTCTTCCAAAGACTGCTGCTCAAGCTGGAGGGCCTCATTCGCGCGAGCGAGAGCCACTTCCATCTCCTTTCGCTCGGTGATGTCGCGAACCACCACCACGCACTCCTTTTCGCCGCAGCGAATGGTGCGCGATTCGAAAAACCGTTGTTTTTCGTCCCGAGACCAAGAGTACTCGAACGACTGAATCTCGCCGGATTTCAGAGCGTCTTCGACCGCCTGGCGTCCGCGTAGCGCTAGATCTCCGGGCATCACGTCTTCCATGCTCTTGCCCAGGAATCTCTCGACCGGCACCATCAGATCATCCTGGCCGGAGCCGAGGAATTCGAGAAACTGTCCATCGGCAGAGACGAGAAAGACCATGTCAGGGAGGGATTCGAGCACGGCGCGATTTCTTTGCTCGACGGATTCCAGTTGTTGCGCCAGCGCCCGCTGCTCGGTGACGTCAACGCCGCAGAGGATTGCCATCAGGCCCGAGCGGTCGAGACCCTGGAAGGTCGTGTACGACCACAGAATCCGTCGCGGCGGTCCACTCCTGCTGAGCATGTCATGCTCCAAAATGCCCGGCACCGGCAAACGCCCCGAATGGAGGTGCTGCGACCACTCTTGGAGAGCCTCCAGTGATTTCGGCTGATAAACAAAATCGGTACCAAGGCGGCCGATCATCTCGCCGGCGCTGAATCCGAACACGCGTTCGCACTCCGAGTTGACACTTGTGATCTTTCCGGAGGGATCGGTACAGACGATGACCACGCTGGCGACGTCGAGCAGGGTTTGATTAAAGTCACGTTCCTGCTTGAGGTCCGTCAGCGCCTGCATTTGCGCATCGATGTTGATCGATTCGACGAGGACGGTCGAAAACTTGCCGGATTCGTCGAGGATCGGCCGCAAGCTGTTAAGGTACCAGTGCGGTTCGCCGCGGAGCTGGGTCTGGCGCTCGAGCACTTCGTCGATGCCGGTGCTCATTACGCGCCGAATGCTGGCCAATTGTCGGTCGGCAATTTCCGCCGGGAAGAGCTCGTGCATCGTCTTGCCCAGAAACTCTCGCGGCTCGCCGCCAAGGGCGGTTGCGGCGACGGAATTGAGGAAGCGCAGTTGACCATCGCCATCGTAAATCGACATGGCGTGCTGCGAGTTTTCCACGACCGTGCGGTAGCGTTCTTCGCTGATCCGCAGTGCGGCCTCGGTTTTGAGGCGGATCGCGATTTCTTCTTCCAAAACATCGCGCAGTTTCTCATGGGCCGAGCTTTCGAGAAAGAAATTTTCGCGCAATTCGCGAATAGTCTGTTCCTGCGCCGCGCGGATGTTTCGCAAGTTGGAGACGTCGCGACAAATCGCCAAGCAGGCGACGATCGCGCCCTCGCGCCGAATCGGGCCGGCGGAAATCGACCACCATTCGTGCACGGAGCTGGCCTGCGCCCGCCGCACTTCGAAGCTCACCTCCGCGCCGCGCTCGAACACGGCAATGAGCTTCTCGCGGACCAACTGATGAAACTCGGGCGCGCTCTGGTCGAAAGCCGATTTGGCGCGCGCTTCCTCGATACTTGCGCTGTAGATCACGCGATTGATGTAGAGCGTATTGCCGCTGCGATCGAGGATGAGAATCAGGTCGGGCGCGTTGTCGACGAGACTTTTCCAGTCGGATTCGTGGGGCAGAAAGAACTCGCTTGCGGTCACAAATCGGCTCCCGGTCCGCGCCCCGCTCACTGAGGTTAAGGCAATTTTCGGCGCGCGTCTTTGCTCGGAAGATAGCGGATTTGGTCGGGGCTGCCAAGATCAAAGAACGGGTGGGTGAAGGGATTTGAACCCTCGGCCCTCAGAGCCACAATCTGATGCTCTAACCAACTGAGCTACACCCACCGTGAATGTAGGCCTGAAATATACGCGGCGTTTCGCCGCAGGGCAACGGCAAAGTGGGAGCGGTTCGGGCCTAATCGGTCTTGAGCGAGAAGGGAGTGAAGTTCGTGCGGCGGTCGTAGTAGTCGACGTGCTCGACGCGTTTGAGGAACTTGACGACTTTGTACGTTGCCGGTGTGGCGACGACTTCCCAGAGAACTTTCAGCGCGTAGTTGCCGAGCATGACGCTGATCACCTGCTCGTTCGTCCAGATGCCCCAGAAAGCTACCGGATAAAAAATCGCCGAATCGACCGCGGTGCCGACAATCGTCGAGCCGATCGTGCGGGTGAACAGCCAGCGGCCGTTCGTGAGGATTTTCATTTTGGCCAGGACGAACGAATTGGTGAATTCACCCGCCCAATAGGCGAGGATCGAAGCCGCAACGATTCGCGGTGTGGTGCCAAAGACGCTGACCAACGCTTCCTGACCATTCCAACCCGGCGCCGGCGGCAGACTGAGCACGACCCACGACATGAAGGAGGCGAAAACCAGCGCGCCGAAGCCGGCCCAGACGACCTTGCGAGCGCGGGCGTAGCCGTAGACTTCGGTGAGGAAGTCGCCGAACAGGTAGCTGATCGGGAAGAACAGAATCCCGGCTCCGAATGAGAAGCCGTAGAAGGTCCAGATTTTTGCCGGCCCAACGAGGTTTGAGCAGAGCAGCACTGTAACGAACAGCGCCATGATGAGGTCGTAGTAGCGGTATTGGCGTTGGGCCTGATCGACTGTTGTGGAGTACATGGGTAGATATTATGCGGCAGGGGACGGTTTGAGCAATGCCTTTGTTTTAAGAAGTATACCCCCGACAGGATTCGAACCTGTTACCCTCTGCTTAGAAGGCAGATGCTCTGTTTTGCGAGCATCGACGGGAAATTGTCCTTGCGGGACAACGACTTACAGCGACGCTATTTCCACGCTCCGCAAGAAAATCAGAGGCCCTATATTCGCCAAAATTAGATGGGAAAACAGCATGGACCCTGACATACAATATCGCCGAGTTGTTCGGTTTCAGTCGAGAAATACTCGTGTCTGAACTTGCGCGGATCTGATACTGCGTGGACTTCATTACACCTACAACGTACGAAACGGGGCCTCTGCCCTCAACATAAAAAAGCGAAAATTCTTCCACGAGGCAACCGGCGCGATCCGTAACTTGTGGAGTATAAATCAGAATTGGAACCAAGGCACAGGTTCTGGGTTTCACTGAAGTGACCGGGGCATTCGGCAGATGGAAGTCTGAGGACTATTTTGGTCTTTGTTTTGGTAATTGAATTGTGTACCTTCGACGCATGGTTGTGAACCAAGTAACACGGATTTTTGTGATTATAGTGTCCTTGGTGATGCTCTTGGGCGTCCATGTCAACGGTGCCAACGTCCTCTGTATCGGCGAGCTTGGACATATCGAAGTTGAGGTCGCTGGATCAACTTGCTGTACCGATAAAGAAACCGCGGCACAGCATGCACAAGCCCCGATTGTCGAAGACGCCGGAGACTGCGGTGCATGCATAGACGTCTACTTTGCTCAAGATGCAGCACTCCTCGCCGTCGGTTTTCAGCCAATTGGCCAGAAATTCGTTACAACGAGTTCGTTCCCCGCTTTTCTTGAAGCGATCGCTCCTCTCTCTGTGGACCAATGCCCGCCAAAATTGTTTGCTGTCCAGAGTCGTGCTCGCTGTTTTGCCGCTTCATACCAGCTCTCCTCCGTCATTCGCTGTTGATTCTCCAAACAAAAATCTCGTAAACGCAATCCCCGAATAGCGTCGGGGATGTTGTCGTGTCATATGGCGCGGCTAACTACACCTTAGTTTGGAGAGCAGTTGATGAATTTTCGAACATTTTTGAATTTAGTACTCATCGTACTTTGCATATCAGGCGTTACTCGTGCCCAGAGTGGTTCGGGTTCGCCGCCCCTATTGCCCCCACTCTATCATGAAACAGGGGTTCAGGAGGACTTGGCAGCACTCGGCGATTCCGTGATCGATCTCAGGACCGCCCTTCAACTCGCCGTAGCGAAAAACCCACAAGTGCAGGCGGTTCGCGCTCAGATCGCGGCAGCCCAAGGCAGACTTCAACAGAGCAGGTATCGCCCAAATCCGGAATTTTCGACGGAGCTTGAAGATCTCGGGAGAAAGAGTGAATCAGGTCCTGCACAAACGACCATCGGCATAGAACAACCGTTTGAGCTGTTCGGAAAGCGCGGTGGCCGAATCGCAGTAGCTCGAGCCGAGCTCACCTCAGAGCAGTACGCAGCTCAGCAGTCCCTCCTGGAATTGTATCAAAGCGTAAGTTCAACTTTTGCGGCCGCACTCGGAGCCCAAGAAAATGTTGCGCTCGCCAGGCAGCGACTCGACCTGGCTCGCAAGATAGAGGAGGCAGTGCAAGTAAAGGTTAACGATGGTGCAGTGCCGAAGGCCGAGTTGCTCCGGGCCCGATCGGCAACCAAGCTCGCCGAGATCGATGTCGCTGCATCCGAAGCTACTGCTGCCCAGACTCGTCTGGCTCTGGCGGCGTTGTGGGGATCGGGTGACGCCAATTTTCGGGTCGACGGATCACTTGACGAATGGCTTGCGAATACTCTCGCAGGTGCTGAAGCGCCATCAGTAGACTCCAATCCGACCCTCGCTGCTTTGGAAGCGCTGACACGGGCCAGAGAAGCAGACATCGCGCTTTCAAAGGCTTCCGGCAAGCCGGATCTGAATCTCGGAGCCGGGTATCGACGGCTGCATGATGATGGAAGCAATTCCTTCCTCGTCTGGGCCTCTGTACCGCTACCCTTGTTTAACCGCAACAAAGGAGGTGTCGCCGAAGCCACCGCTCGACTGACGCAGTCCGAAGCCGAACTCGCTGCCACCCGCCAACGACTGGAGGGTGAACTACGGCAATTGCTGGTGGGACTGCAAACACAGCGCGAGTTGATCGCCATGTTGCGTGATCAAGTGATTCCACCGGCGCAACAGGCGATGGAGGAGATCGATTTTGCGTACCGACTCGGCTCCCAGCCATACATTAACGTTCTCGACGCGCAACGAACCCTCGCTGAATTGCAGGGACAACTCATTGACGCACTTGTGGCCGGCGCCAAGGCCGCCATTGATATTGAACAACTAACCGGGCATCGCTTGAATCCGGTGAGGAGATAGCCATGAAGA
>CAZTYE010000009.1:0-139971 GCA_964617645.1 uncultured Ignavibacteria bacterium | reverse complement strand
GCCGTCGCGAGTGAACTCTACTCTCGTACTGGCCATCGTCGTGCCGTCCTGGCTTTGCAGCGGGATCTTGCGATCCAAGACCGGTCGACTGCGAAAATCAATTACTAACAGACTGTCTTCAAAAGCCTGGGGGATGTACGCGATGTTGCGGCGTGGGTCGATCGCGCCGTTCTCCCATGAATCGCTTGGATGGACTCTCTGATAAACGAGACTCAGATTGGGCACCTGAAGAATCGCTGCCGTTACGGTGCTGGACAGCAGGATGAATTGTTCATCGCCCGAGATTGATAGTTGACGTCCGGAGTAGCCGTAAGCTATGGCGATGGTGTCACCAAGCGGCCAGTTAGTTATCCATGTTGCATCCTGGCCGTTGAATGCCATGGTATAGAAGGCCAGCGAACCGTCGCGCGAGAAGCGAAGGTCGTAGAACGGCAGCGATGTCGAATACCGCCATTCGCCCACCAATTCCCCTGTCATGGTGCTGTATTTCAGCGCCTTAGTGTCGAAAGGCACACCCGTCCAACTATAGACGAGGTGGTATTCCTTTTCCACGTCTGGTGGCGGCTCCGGACACACCGGACATTCATCATCCCCGCAGCCGGACAGCCAAACGGCCGCGACGGCAAAGACGGAAACGAGCAAATAGATGTACTTTTTCACATGCTTACCTCCTGTAAATTGAATTTCTCCCGCGATCTCCATGATCCTCACTCACCGATCAGAGACTCTGGAGTTGGGTGTCGTGCTTGATACAAATGACGAATGACCCGTCAAGTTTGTCAAGTCGAAACGTGAACAATTATTCCATGATTGTGTCGGAGTCTGAAGTCGGTCGGTTTGGTAGATTGGGTTCTCAATCAACCTTTTGAACGGGACACGGAATCCGACTGGGGACTTGCGTCACGCAGTGCAGCGGGGTCCAAGTTCCGCCGCGAACCCGACCAAAGCAAGCAGCCCCGCTCCTAACCCGAACTATCGCCGTGATGGCATGCCGGTGAGAATGATATTCTCGCCGGTCAACGGTTCGGAATCGTTCGCTGCCAGATACAGCACCTGCCTGGCGACCTGATCGACGGTGAGATTGGGCTTCAAGTCCGGAGCAGCGGTGCGCAACATGCGCGTGTCGACCGCCGCCAGCGAGAGCTGGTTGACGCGAATCCCGTCCGCAAAATGCTCGAGCGCGAGAATCTCGGTTAGTCCCCAGAGGCCGTACTTGGTAATATTGTACGGACCAAACCCGGCAAACTTCGGAACCCCAATGCATCCCGACAGCGACGAGATGTTCACGATTGTTCCGCCGCCGCGCCGTTTCATGATGGGAATGCACATCTGCGCGAGAAGGAACGGTGCGCGAAGATTTACCGCCAGCATCTGATCGAAGTCTGTCGCATTGTAGTCAACCATCGCGCCTTTGATCAGAATCGCAGCATTGTTTACGAGAATATCGACGCCACTGGCGAGTGCGCCCTGAAGGGAATCGAACTCGCCGGGCCGGGACAAATCGATAATCAAGTCGCGCACGTCGGCGCCGAAGCTTCGGCAATTGGCCGCCGTTTCCGCAAGCTCGCTCGCCGTGCGCGCGATCAGGATGAGGCCGGCGCCTTCTCGCGCAAACAATTCGGCCGTGGTTCGGCCCACGCCGCGACCAGCGCCGGTGACAACGACAATTTTTCGGTTTAGTTTCTTCGTGTTCGGCATTACATTCCTTCCGGGTTCGGGGCGGGAATTGCTCAAACTGAAACCGCCGCCACTGCGTTTCTAAGCAGTATACGATTCGCTTCAGCCGTAAGCAAACGCGCTCGAAAATTGGTGTGACACTACTCAGTCGTTCGTAGAGGAAAGCATGCCCCTGTTCAACTCCGTTCTTGACGTCATTGGTAATACACCAATGATCCCGATGAAGAAAATGTCTCCTCCCGGCGGCGGCACGATCTTTGCCAAAGTCGAATTTCTCAATCCCGGCGGCTCGATCAAGGACCGCATGGCGCGCTACATCATCGAAGACGCCGAACGTCGCGGCGAAGTCAAAGCCGGGATGATCGTCGAGAACACTTCCGGTAATACAGGGGTCGGCATCGCGATTGTCGCCGCGATCAAAGGCTATCGCGCAATCTTCACGATTCCGGACAAGATGTCGGATGAAAAGATTAACCTGCTGAAAGCGTTCGGCGCCAAAGTCATCGTGACTAAGACCAATGTCCCCGCCGACAGCCCGGAGTCGTATTACGAAACGGCGAAAAGAATTCATCGCGAAAATCCCGGCTCGTTTTATCTCAACCAATATCATAACCCGAAGAACATCGAAGCGCACTACAAGCTGACCGGCCCGGAAATCTGGGAAGACATGGAAGGACGAATCGACTATCTCGTCGCCGGAATTGGCACCGGCGGTACGCTCTCGGGAGCCGGCAAGTACTTGAAGGAGAAAGACCCCAAGATTCAGATTGTTGCCGTCGATCCATACGGGTCGATTTTCTTCGACTATTTCAAAACCGGCAAGCCGGGCATTCCAGAAGTCTACAAAGTCGAGGGAATCGGCGAGGACATGATAACACAGGCCATGGATTTCTCGGTTGTCAACGACATGATTCAAGTTGGCGACCGCGATTGTTTCCTAACCGCGCGAGATTTGGCTACCAAAGAGGGCCTATTTGCCGGCGGATCGTCGGGCGCCGCCATGTGGGGCGCGCTTCAGGTGGCGCGTCGTGTTGGCGAAGGCAAACGCATCGTCGTGATCCTGCCCGACTCCGGCACGCGTTATCTCTCGAAAATGTACAACGACGAATGGATGCGCAACTACGGCTTTCTCGACGAGCGCCCCGAACTGGGCACCGTCGAGCGCATTCTGGCCAAGAAAAACGGCAAAGGGATAATTTCGGCCGCGCCGACGGAAAGTCTCCACGACGTAATCGCCAAACTCAAGAAATACGATATTTCCCAACTGCCGGTGCTCGAAAATGGCGAACTGATCGGTTTGATCAGAGAAACCGATCTGCTCGGACTTCTCGTGGCCGGCAAAGGCAAGCCGGCGCAAGAGATTCGCTCGGCGGTAGTACATGATTACCATACAGTGCAGCCGCAAACGCCGGTATCAAGACTTGCGGAATTATTCAGTCGCCATAGCGCCGACGTGGTTTTTGCGGTTGAAAACCGCAAGCTCGTCGGTATCTTGACCAAGATTGATCTCATCGATTATCTCGCAGGAGCCTGACTTTGAAAGACTACGATCCGACCAAGTTCAAATTCGAAACCAACGCCATCCACGCCGGCCAACCGCCGGATCCAACGACGGGCGCGATCACTGTCCCGATCTACCAAACTTCGACCTATGTTCAGGACGGTATCGGCGGCCACAAGGGTTTCGAATACTCGCGCACGAATAATCCAACCCGCGCAGCGCTGGAGCAGTGTATTGCCGCTCTGGAAGGCGCCAAGTACGGGCTCTGTTTTGCCTCCGGCATGGCTGCGATCGGCAATGTCATGACGCTGCTCAAGGCCGGCGATCACGTTGTTGCATCCGATGATCTCTATGGCGGCACGCCGCGGTTGTTCAATCGGATTTATGCCGATTACGGAATTCAGTTTACCTTCGTCGATTCGAGTTTCACCGGCCAGATCGAAGCCGCGCTTACGCCCAATACCAAGTTGGTTTGGATCGAGACACCGACGAATCCGCAGTTGAAGATCACGGAAATCCGCGCCGTCGCATCGCTCACCAACCGCAAGAACATAACTCTGGTTGTGGACAACACGTTTGCGACGCCCTATTTGCAGCGACCACTCGATCTCGGCGCTGATGTCGTAATGCACTCAACCACCAAGTATCTTGGTGGTCACGCGGACACCGTTGGCGGCGCGATCTGTACTTCGAACGAAAAGCTGCACGAGCGGCTGAAGTTTTGTCAGAATGCCGCCGGCGCCATCATGGGGCCATTCGACGCATGGCTCACTCTGCGCGGGATCAAGACGCTGCCGGTACGTCTTGAACGCCAATGCGAGAGCGCAGCGCTCTTGGCGCAGTATCTGGAGGCCAGCCCGAAGGTCCAACGCGTGATCTACCCCGGCCTCGATTCGTTTTCACAAAAGAAAATTGCCGAGCGGCAGATGCGCCTTTTCGGCGGCATGATCTCGTTCGAGATCAAAGGCGGTCTGGAGGCGGCCAAGCGAATGCTCAAAGATATCCCGCTCTTTTCTGTTGCCGAGTCGCTGGGCGGTGTCGAGTCGTTGATCCAGCATCCGGCTATGATGACCCATGCCTCGGTGCCGCCGGAAGTTCGCGCCAAGATCGGCGTGACGGATGGCTTGATTCGCATTTCGGTTGGACTGGAAGCCTACGAGGATATCAAAGCCGCGATCGACGTGGCGTTCAGTCGCGTGTGATCGTGTGGAGGAAGAACTATGTACGTCACACCATACACATTTGGCGTGGAGACGAAGCTCAGCTTCGCGGACGCTCGAAGCCGGGTCGAGGAACTTCTGAAGGATGTCGGATTCGGCATTCTCACGGAAATCGATGTGATGGCGACGATGAAGAAGAAACTCGATGTCGATTTCCGCCCCTATTTGATTCTCGGCGCCTGCAATCCGAAAATCGCGCATCAGGCTTTCGAACGCGAACTGGAAATCGGCTCGCTGCTGCCGTGCAATGTCATCGTTTACGCCAATGACAAGGGCGGAACCAACATTGCCTTTATGGATCCGCAGGCGGCATTGGCGATCACCGGCAATAACTCGCTCAACGAACCCGCCGGCAAGGTACGCGAACTGCTGATGAGCGTGGCGGAGAAATTGTAGACACGCGGGCGCATTCCCATCTTCCGCTCTGCGCGAAGTGCGACCCGGGTCATCGCCGGCAATTTGCGCTAATTATCGAATCCTTCCCGACGTATTCATGGCAGTGTTTATCAGCTCATTTGTCTGGTTTGTCTGGGTGAAGCCGCATGCCCTGTAACTCTGTAACCGAACTCATCCAGGTCGTGCTTGATCGTGACGAGCGGCTCAAGAACTATCAGTTCGTGAAGAAATCTTGCGGTCAAGGTGTCGGTCAGAACTCGCTATTGATCGATCTCTTTCGCGGCCTTACCGTCAATGAGTTGCTGGACATTGAGACGGATCGTTTTCTGGCTATCGACCCCACCAGCGATGAAATTCTTGAGTTTTTGCGGCTCAAGCACCTCTTCGCCGTCCGGGCGACGCTTGAAGTGTTCACTGGCCTGACGCCGGGCGGCAAAGGGCACGCCTGTGCGGTCGCCGATGTCGCCTACGACCCCAATGAGACGATCATCGATGCCGAGATTGATGTCGATATCATTACCGAGCAAATAGCCGCCTGCGTCGGCTGCAAAGGCGGCTGAGGCACGAACGTTTGATGCCCGGGCGGCATCATCGCAAAGATTGATTTTCCTAATCGAATCCCGTAGACTGAATCCACGTGAAGATCGCAATCACTGCCGCCAACGGCCTTATCGGATCTGCTCTGACTCACGAATTTGCGGAGCGGGGCCACGAGTTGACACTATTTGTGCGCCAGCCGTTTGAAACAATCCACCGTCTCTCGATTTGGAATCCGTTCGTCGGCAGGATTGATGCTGCCGACCTTGAAGGTACCGATGTCGTCATTAATCTCGCCGGCAAAAACGTCGCCGCCGAGCGCTGGACCGAACGGCACAAACGAGAGATAGTCGACAGTCGCGTTCAGGCTGCCGAGTTGATTAGCAGGACGATTGCCAAACTTGCGAACAAACCGCGGCTCTTGTTGCAAGCGTCAGCCGTTGGCTACTACGGCCACCGCCCGGACGAGTTGCTTACAGAGTCGAGCTCCGCAGGCCGAGGCTTTATGGCACAATCGTGCGCGCAGTGGGAGAAGTCAGTAACAGCCGCGGAATCCGCCGGAGTTCGCGTTTGTACACTCCGAATCGGCGTGGTGCTCGCCCCCAATGGCGGCGCACTCGCAAGGATGCTACCGATCTTCAAACTGGGGCTGGGTGGAAGATTCGGCGACGGCCGGACGATTATGAGCTGGATTACTCTGCGTGATGTTGTCCACGCGATGCAATTTTTGATCGATTCCGATTCGGTACGTGGACCGGTAAATCTCACCGCGCCGCAACCCGTCTCCAACGAAGAATTCACCCGGTCGTTGGGGAAGATTCTTCGCCGTCCCACCATCATGGTTGTACCTGATTTTGCGCTGAGATTGGCGGTAGGAGAAATCGCGACTGAGCTTCTGCAAGTCAGTCAAAATGCGCTGCCCAAAAAACTGCTCGATGCGGGCTTCAAGTTCGAGCACGACCGCATTGAGCCTGCTCTCAGATCGGTATTGGTCGAAGCTGCCGATTAACTGCGTAGCTTGGCGAGACGAGCACGGCTGTCCTTGATGATGTCGATTTGAATGTCTGCCTTGTCCCAGTAGCGTAGGACTTCGGCATACGACTTCTGTGCGGTGTCCGGATTACCGAGCGCTTCTTCCGCGCGCCCGTAATAGTAGAGTGACGACAGATAGATGTAGCCGACGCTTGGAACGGCGCCATCGTAGAGAAACCGGCGGAGTCGCTCACGGCCCGACTCGTAGCGCCCGCTGAGCACGGCCAGCTTGCCGATCTCAGTTTCGATATCCCCGCTGGTGCCACCACGCTTCTCCAACTCCTCGAATACGGCGATGAGCTTGCCGGTATCGCCCTGCGCGTAGCCGTCGAATAGCGGGATGATTCGATCCAAAATGGCTTGCACCTCCTTCGGCATGCGGCTGCGCACGTCGGCGACACTGGCATCAACCAACGGACGCAACGAATCGGCCATACGCGGACTAACGCTCACTACCCGAATCGCCACATTGATCTTTATCATTGGCTCCGGCATTTCGAAACCGCGCCACATGTTCGCAATCGCACTATCGCTTCTGCCGATGCGCTCAAAGGCGGTTGCGACTTGATTGTAGGCATTGAAAACGCGATTCGAATCGCGCGTCTCCTGAGCGAATGCGACGGCAGATTTGAGATGCCCGATGGCTTCTTGGAAATGTCCGTTCCACCACGAGAGGTTGGCGCGATGAATCTCCGCTTGCTGCCGCTGAATAGGATCGTCCTGGTGTTCGCGGTCAAGCTGATCAATGTAGCTGGCGGCAGCCGTGAAGTCCCGCTGGCGAAAGGCGTTCGCGATCAGGAAGCCCAGCGCTGCGGCATCACCCGGGAATCGTTTCAAGAAATCTTCGTAGGCAGTCTGAGCGCGCTCGATGTTGCCTTGCATCGTGTAGATCGATGCCAAACCGCGATAGCCGGTCGGCGATTCCGGATAGGAATCGATAAACTGCCGATAAACGTCGACGGCGTCATCGTATCGCTTTACGGCCGTATACACGGAGGCCTTGCACGCCAGCGCCATGGAGAACTTGGGGTTGCGCTCGAGTACGTCATCAAGCAGCGCGAGAGCGGTTGAAGTGTCGCGACCAATTTCCCATTTCAACATGCCGTAGAGCGACTTGGCCTCCAAGTCTCCCGAATCCTTCTCGACGAGCGCCTGCAATTTTCTGAAGGCGTCATCAATTTCGCGCCGGAACCACAGGTCACTGTAAATATCGAGATACTGCCGGTCGCGGTCGGGCATGTTGGCGGCGAATTGCTGGGCCTGCGCGAACTGGGCGATCCCGTCGTTGGTGCGGCCGCGGAACATCTCAATCATGCCCATGCGCATATATGCCATGCCGAAAGCCGTGTCGAGCGCGACCGCCCTGCGGAAATCCGCCATCGCATCGTCCCAGAGCTCGCGGCTGAACTTGCTCATGCCTTCATGGTAGAGGCGGTAGGCTTCCGGACTTCCGGTCGTTAACTGCGCTACGCCCCGATCCAGACTGGCGAACTCGGCAAGATTCAGCGAGGCCGCGATTCGCGTCGTCAACGAGTCGACGACTTTGAACGGATCCTCGCCGATTACTTTTTCGCCCATGAGGATTTTGCCCGATTTTACGTCTTCCAGACGCGCGTCGATGCGGAACTTGTCGCCCAGCTTGAAGATCGTTCCGGACATGACGCTGACGGCGCCCAGCTTGCGGGCGGCCCGTACCTGCTCTTCGTAACTCAGCGATGCGAGATCGCGTTCCGTCTTGCCGAGTTGTTCGAGAATCTTCCGCTGGCTGATGACATTTATCGTTTGTCCCTGCGCCAGATCGGTCAGCAGGATTTCCGGCAAACCGGTTTCGAGCCAATCCAATTGCGGATCACCGGTCTTGTTCTCGAAACTCATGATAGCCAACGTGTACGCGCCCGCCTGAGCGCTCGACGTGATTCCGCCCTCCTGCCGGTCAAAGATTAGATATGATGCCGCCAAGATGATGACGATGAGCGGTAGCACGATCATGATCCGCTTGCGCCGCTGGCGCGAGACTTCGGCTTTGACTTGCTGCTGAAACTCTTTGCTGGCACGCACGCCAGAAGTCGTCGTACTGATTCCCGAGTCATATTGCCTGCGCAAATTGCGAAGGTCGATCACGAGATCGCGAGTATCCTGATAGCGATCATCGGCGTTCTTCTGCAAACACTTGTCGATGATGCGCTCGATCTCCGGATCGATATCGGTCTTGATCGACTTGGGCGCCGGGTGCGCCGTCTCCAAAATCTTGGCGAGGATCGACACCTGTGATTGGCCGGTGAACGGCATCTGCCCGGTGAACGTCCGATAGAGCAGAACCCCAAACGAGAAGATATCCGAACGAGAATCAACCGTTTCGCCTCGCGCCTGTTCGGGCGACATGTAGGCCACTGTGCCGATCACCGTTCCGACTTTCGTAAGATTGGCCTTCATCGTCTCGCCACTAACCGCGCGGGTGGCCTGATCGGGCGCGCCTTCCAACGGCGTCAGAGGCTTTGCCAAGCCGAAATCAAGAATTTTCGGTTCGTCATCCTCATCGATGATGATGTTCTCCGGCTTGATATCGCGATGCACGATATTCAGTTTGTGCGCCGCCGCCAGGCCGCCGGCGATTTTTTCGGAGATTCGGAGGAGCCGTGCCGTGTCGTCGGCGTGCCTGGGCAGATAGTCGGTCAAGTGCTCGCCGCGGACGTACTCCATCACAATGTAGTGGATATCGGCTTGGCCGTCGCTGTGCGGCGTGGTGCCGATGTCGTAGATGGCCATGATGTTCGGATGCTGAATCTGTGCGGCGGTCTTGGCTTCGCGCTCGAAACGATCGCGCCGGTCGATGTTATCGAAGTAATCGTCGCGCAAGGTCTTGAGCGCAACCTGACGATTGAGCTTTGTGTCCTCCGCGAGATACACCTCGCCCATCCCGCCTTCGCCGAGCTTTCTCAGGACCTTGAATTGGGCAATCTTATCGTTAGCCTGCAACATCGTCGATTCAATCCAAAACGTGGTGGCAGTATTACCTTTACTGATTGTCGATGCAAGGCCAATTCGCTGCCAGTTCCGCCTTTGCTCGCGGCCATCCCCTGATTATACTGGAATTATGCGACAGAAGTTTACGCCGGATGTGGTGCGCTTTGGCACGTCGTCATTCTCTTCGGAGGACTGGGTTGGACCGTTCTATCCGGACGGCACAAAGCCGGCGGATTTCTTGAAACTTTACGCTGAGCAGTTCGACACCGTTGAGATCGACGCGACCTACTATGCTGTGCCGTCGCTGCGCACCGTTCAAGGCTGGGCGGAGAAAACGCCCGACAGGTTCCTGTTCGCCGCCAAGTTCCCGCGCTCCATTGTCCACGGCGGCGAGGCGGCGACACCCGACGCGAACAAGATTCTGGATCCAGACGTTACGTATGGCGAGCGAGACAAATTCATCAAGGTGATAAGCGCACTTGGCGACAAGCTCGGTCCACTTATTCTGCAGTTCCCTTACTTCGCCAAGAAAGTCTTCGATTCGCGCGAGTCTTTCTTGGAGAAATTGGATCGTTTTCTATCCGACCTTCCCGACGGCTATCAGTACGGCGTTGAGATTCGTAACAAGGCGTGGCTCAAACCGGATTTCATATCCATTCTCAAGAAACATCATGCCGCTCTGGTTCTGGTCGATCAGGCTTGGATGCCGCATGGCGACGAAGTCGAGAAATTGTTCGATCCCGTGACCGACGGTCTCTGCTATATTCGCCTGCTCGGTGATCGTCAGCAAATTGAAGCGATCACCAAGACCTGGGAGAAAGAAGTAATCGACCGCAGCGAAAGTATGCAGCGGTGGGCCGAGTTCTTAGTGCGTATGGTGGCACGCAATGTGCCGACATTAGTCTATATCAATAATCATTATGCCGGGCACGCGCCGGCGACGCTGCGGCGACTGAAAGAGATGTTCGATGCTTTGACGTAGGGCGGCTAAAGTCGAACCGTCAGATACGGTTTCCTGACAGCGCGATGAGCATCTAACTTGTGCTGATGGGCGCATTCCCATGCGCCCCTAAGCGATTCAAGACACAGTGAGCACCGTCGAAAGACTACGTCCCCATCTCCCACGATGCCAGATACTTCTTTTGTTCCGGCGTGAGCTTGTCGATGGCAGTTCCCATCGAGCGCAGTTTCAAAGCCGCGACGCCCTGATCGAGCTTCTTGGGCAATGCGTAGACCCCGTTTGCCAGCTTCTTGTGGTTCTTGACAATGAACTCGCTTGCGAGCGATTGGTTGGCGAACGACATGTCCATTACCATCGCCGGATGCCCTTCGGCGGCAGCGAGGTTGATTAAACGACCTTCGCCCAGCACGTTGAGGCGCTTGCCTTTGACGGTGAATTCCTCGACGAGATTGCGCACCATCCGGCGCTTGGAGGACATCTTCGCCAGCCCTTCCAAATCAAGCTCGACATTGAAATGGCCGCTGTTTGCGACAATGGCGCCGTCTTTCATTCTGGCGAAGTGCTCCGGACGGATGACGCTGATGTTGCCCGTGAGGGTGACGAAAATATCGCCCAGCGGCGCCGCCTTGGCCATCGGCATTACCCGGAATCCGTCCATCACAGCTTCAATCGCCTTCACCTCATCGATCTCTGTGACAATAACGTCGGCGCCGAGCCCTTTGGCACGCATCGCCACGCCGCGACCACACCAGCCGTAACCGGCGACCACGACCGTCGCGCCGGCGATCAGGAAATTGGTGGCGCGAATTATGCCGTCGATCGTGGACTGACCGGTGCCATAGCGGTTGTCGAACAAGTGCTTGGTCTGTGAATCGTTCACGGCGATGATGGGGTAACGAAGGACTTTGTTCCCCGCCATCGCGCGTAAGCGAATCACGCCGGTCGTGGTTTCTTCGGTGCCGCCAATCACACCGCTGATCAGATCCGTGCGCTCGGAGTGCAGGACGCTCACCAGATCGGCGCCGTCATCCATTGTGAGGTGCGGCTTCTGATCGAGCGATGCCTTGATATGACGATAGTAACCTTTAGTGTCGATTCCACAAATCGCATAAACCGAGATCTCGAGATCGCGTACCAGCGCCGCGGCGACGTCGTCTTGCGTCGAAAGCGGATTGGATGCGCACAGACTCAATTCCGCGCCGCCCGATTTGAGCACGCGCATCAAGTTGGCGGTCTCGGTTGTCACGTGCAGGCACGCCGACAAACGATACCCCTTGAGCGGTTTTTCTTTCTTGAACCGCTCTTCGATGAGTTTGATCACCGGCATGAAATTGGACGCCCAGTCGATGCGGCGACGGCCTTCATCGGCGAGCTTCAGATCTTTGACATCGTAAGATTTCAAGCATTAGCTCCTTCTTAATCATCAGGAAAAGCGGGCGTCACGCGCCGCCAAAACGTCGACAGACTGACGTTATGCACCTTGCTTCAGGACCGCAGCCTTGTCGGTTGCCTCCCAAGTGAACTCCGGCTCGGTGCGGCCGAAATGGCCGTAGGCCGCCGTTTTACGAAAGATCGGGCGACGCAGCTTGAGCATGTCGATAATGCCGCGCGGCGTCAGCGCGAAATTCTTGCGAATCAGTTCGATCAGTCGATCGTTGCTGACATGCGAAGTACCGTCAGTGTAGACCATGATCGAGACCGGCTCGGCGACGCCGATAGCATAAGCCAGTTGCACCGTGCAGCGTCTCGCCAGACCTGAGGCCACGATGTTTTTCGCAATGTAACGCGCCATGTAAGCCGCCGAGCGATCAACCTTCGTCGCATCCTTTCCCGAGAAGGCGCCGCCGCCGTGCGCCGCCATGCCGCCATAAGTGTCGACGATGATCTTGCGCCCAGTCATGCCGGTGTCGGATTGCGGCCCGCCGATAACAAATTTTCCGGTAGGGTTGACATAGATCTTTGTATCAGCATCAAGCATTTGCGCCGGTACGATGGGCCTAATAATGGCATCGATCATCTGTTGTCGAGAGGCTTCGGTGATTTTCTTACCGGTCGAGTCCAGGATCGACTCGTCGTGCTGCGATGAAAGTACAATGGCCTCACAGCGCGCCGGTTTGTCGTCTATGTATTCGATCGTCACTTGCGACTTGCCGTCAGGACCCAAGAATGGTAGCAACTTCGATTTGCGAACTTCCGCCAGTTTACGGCACAGTTGGTGCGCCAGCATGATCGGCAGTGGCATCAACTCCGGCGTTTCATCGCAGGCATAGCCGGTCATCAATCCCTGATCGCCGGCGCCGCCGGTGTCGACTCCCTGTGCGATATCGGGAGACTGCGAACCGATAGCGTTAAGAATGGCGCAGGAGTCGAACGAGAATCCGTAATTCGGCTTTGTGTAGCCGATTTCCTTCACGATTTGGCGCACCAGCTTTTGGATGTCGACGAACCCGCGCGTTGTGATTTCACCGCCAACGACGACGAGGCCGACGGTTACGAATGTTTCGCAGGCCACGCGGCTGTTTTCATCTTGTGCCAGTAGATCGTCCAGCACACCGTCCGAAATCTGGTCGGAGAGTTTGTCGGGGTGACCTTCCGTTACCGATTCGGAAGTGAACAAGAAACGTCTGTCAGTCATATTCTCAACCTCTATAGATACGTTGCCCGCGCAACGGGTATTATTTCGCTGGTTTGTGCTTGCCGGTCACGGCCGAGTGATCGCCCAAATCAAAACTGCCCGATGCATTTATCACCTGAGCGTGGTTGCCAATCAACGAGTCATCAATCAACGACCATTCGATTCGCGCCTGGTCGGAAATGATCGAATCGGTAATGGTCGAATTCGCGATCCGGCAACCCCTGCCGATCGATACGTATGGTCCAATCGTCGATCTTGCGATCTCCGCGTCCTCGGCGATAAACACCGGCGGTATAATCGTATTGCCGGCACGCTCGGCACTCATCCGATAGCGATCGAGAATAAATCGATTCGTCTCGATCATGTTTTGCTTGCGACCGCAATCGTACCAACCCAAGGTGGGGAATGTGTATAACCGGGAGCCTTTTTTCAAGAGCAATTCGAAGGCATCGGTCAACTGGATTTCGCCGTGGGTACGCACGCCGCGCTCGATGATTTCCGTCGTGCATTCGTGGAATCGCTTCGTCTCGCGGATATAGTAAACACCAACCACCGCCAGATTTGTCGGTGGGTTGGTTGGTTTCTCCACCAGCCGCACGATGCGATCCTGCTCCGTCTCCACCACTCCGAATGCCCGCGGATTCGACACTTCCTTGACCGCCAGACAATTGCGACCCGTCCCGATCATCGCCTTCCAGTCGATTTCGACAATCGTATCGCCGAGGATTACCAGAAGATCTTCATCCGTGGCTGTGATACCCAGATGGACGGCATATCCCAAACCATAAAGCGTGCGCTGTTCGACGAACGTCGACTTGATCGTGTAGTTGTCGCGCACGTACTTTTCGATCTTGGGTCCTTGCGGACCGGTGATGAAAATCATCTCGGAAATCGGCAGGTCAACGATCTGGTCGATGATATGGCCGAGAATCGGTTTGCCCGCAATTTGCAGCAGCGCTTTGGGAGTAGTGTAGGTGTGCGGGCGAAGGCGGGTCCCTTCACCGGCAACGGGAATAATCACTCGCAAGTCAATCCGTCCTTAAGAAACCAGATGAAACCAGTCGATGAAGATAAACTGCACGCGACCGATCAACAGGCTGATGCGCGCCATCACCGTGTAGCCGAAATGCGCCCCGAAGGCGATCATGATGAACCAGATGCCGACGCGCGCGGTGACGCCGATGGCGCCGGTATGCTCCTTCGAGAAATAGAAATAAACCAGCGTGACGATGACGCCGACAAAAATTATGGCGTTGAGTATCACTGTCGCCGGGTCGCCCGTGAGATCGACGAAGGTCGCGCTGACCTGTCCGAGAAGCCGCCCATGCAGTTCCGATGTCAAGTAGATACCCGCCGTGTTACCCATCACAAACGCCAGCGGATAGCGCGAGACCCAGGACATCTTGGGGAACAAGCGGGTAAAGGTCATCACACCCAGCAGACCGGCAATGCACAAGAACACGAGATTCATCAGATGCTGTGTGCCGTCTGGCCCGGACGAAATTCCCACCCAGGCTTGACTGATCGGATCAGCCAATTGCTGGATGATCACCGCCTGCCAGATCAGTCCCATGTAGTAACCGGCCGAAAGACCTGCGAAAATATGCTCTGCCAGCCGGTAGAACGGATTGTCCTTGTAAAGGAAAGAGAAGATGGCCAGCGTCAGAAAACCGGCGACCCAGATGCCGAAAGTTTCCACTACCGGTCGCCGCCTTTCTTCCTTTTGCCGACGAAGTAAGCGACATTTCCCAGCACCACGAAGCCGATGATCAGAAAATGCACCAGCGACTGCGCGTTCATACCGCTCATCGCCATGGCTTCCTCCTTGACCAACATCTCGTACTCCGCCGCGCCCTTCATCCCGCCAAGCAGGCCGACCATCTGATTGGCTTGCACATAGGAATAAAACTTCGGCGCCATCACCGCGGTGACACCGGCGCCCATCGGCTTGCTGAACTGCGCATTGACGATCGACACCCAATTGTCGACAATGCCGTTGTCCGCGACGATGAAGATGAAATCAATGTCGGCGTAGTCCCGCACTTGTCGCATCAGCGGCAGATCTTTCAGCGGCGTGCCGTATTGGTCGGTCGGGTAGATCGTCTCGATGCCCGATCCCATGCCGAGCAGGACCGCAACATAATTAGCCTTGTAACCAAGATTGACGTAGTCGATACCGTAAATTTTGCTGTATTTCGTCGCCATCAACCGCGTGACTTCGCTCGCCATCGACGGTCCACCGAGCGGAATCGTAGTCATCGTCACCACCTTGATATTCTTGCGGAATAGATGATGCAATGCCGCCACCGATACCGGCCGCGTTTCCGGCGTTGCGGATGCGTAATAGTCGAATGTCAGCATGACGACCGAGCTTTCCGGAAGAGCTTCAACAGCATCGAAAAGACGCCGCGCCTCAGGCGTCACCGCCATCGGCAGCTTTACCGGGAAGAGCACTGGAATAATCACGGCAATCGCCACCGCCAGGTAAACCCAACGGCGGTCAATCGCTCCCAGTTTTTCCCAAATCGTCACTTGCTGCCTCCCATATAGGTACGCTCAATGCCAAGCATGATGCGTAGCCCCATCGTCGCGGCGCCCATCGCCGCACCGATGATAATACCGCGCTGCACTGAGACGTTGATGCCGCCCATAATGTAGGTGTTGATTAGCTGCGGGAGATCTTTGTGAATCCCTGAAAACATGAACTCTCCGAACGGCACGCGCCAGAGCATGACCAACACGGCCGTAATCAGAAGCAACGTCGCTTCCGCATTGCGCGCCCGAAAGGCCCGAAAAGCCGCCGACGCGATGTAAAAGGCCAGGAGCGCGAACATCGTCGCCATCATCGGCGCATTCATGTTGGTGAAGAACCAGTCGTAAATCGAATTGTCTCCGGTACCGAAACGGCTCGACCAGCTTACCGGCAAAATCGCCGGGATCCCGGTCACCGCCACAGCCAAGAGGAGCGCGAGCTTGTTGTACCATCCCGATTCGCGCCGCAGCACCGGACGAAGATTGACGCGCACAATCGAGATCACGCCCAGCAGCAATGTGAAGCCGCCGATAATCGACACCCACTGGAGCAATTCCCCTTCAATATCTCCCGACTTGCCCGGGCTCATGATAAAGGCAAGCACCATCGCCAAGCCGGAAAGAAACGCGATAATTACCGGAAGTGTCGTTTTCACCGAACCTCGAAGAGGCTGCGCGCCCAGTCGGCCTGAAAATCGATGCTGACCATGAAAGTGCCGATGACGATCGCGGCAAGAATCAATACTTTCATCAAGTCTTGTCCCTTTAGGCCGCCGAGCATAATCGGTTCGTGGGAAAGATATGCCGACGCCGCGAACAGCTCCTCGCCCATCAGAGTGTAGTCGCAGGCGGCAATAAAAAACGGCAACTGCTCCGGCTGCGCTGTGCCGGCGATCTGAATCGATCCCGCCGCGTTGCCGGTCTCTGCCAGAAGCAGGGATTCAGCGTAGAAAGCGCCCATGAAAATGTTAGCCGCCGGACGTTCGCGCATCATGTAGCCGTTTACCGTCGCGGTAAACGCCATCTGTTCTCCGGCGACGTAGCGGACGGAATCCCTGTTTTGCGCGTCGCCCTTGCCTTCGGCGATGTAAGACTGCTGAACTACTTCTTGTGCCGCCGCAAACACCATCGGGTAGCGTACCGGTACGTAGAGCGGCGTCTCATAACGAGCGGTGATCTTAGCCACGCGACCCAAGATCGACAGCCCGGCAATCGTATCCATCACGTCGATTTCATTGATACCCGGAATAAAAAGCACCGGACGCCCCATTTCCGTTGCGCGACCAACGGCCTCTTCCACGGCATCGAGACCGGCCAATTTGCGGATGAATAACTTGGTGCCCTTCTTGGCGTGATAGGTGTACCATTGGATCGCGATTGAGAAGACAATAATTACGATCAGCGCGTTAAATCGATAATCGCGGAACCATCCTTCATCGGCCGTGGGCGCTGCGCCCTCTTGCGCAAAGAGCGGTGTGGCCAGTAGCAGTACAATAATGGGCAGAAGACCGATGACCCAGCGAGATCGTAATCGCCTCAATGGTCTCGTTCTCTCATGCCGAACCGGGCACGGCTTAGCGGTCACTTCATCTTCTCCAGCGCAGATTTCAGCTTGTTGATAACATGTACGGGCGACGGATCGGTCTTGTTTACCAGCGCCAGATAATAACTGGCCAGATCACCGAATTGCACGATGGACAGTATCTCGGCCAGCCGATTCGGTCCTTTGCCGGAAACGACCGTCGACGGGATGCGCTTTCCTTTGAGAATCTTGTCGACCACCTTCACGCGATTCACCACACCTCTGTGGTCACCGGAACCTCCGAGCCAGATAACAATGAGCTTCTTGACCAATGACTTGGGGAAATCGAATCCCACGAGTTCGTTGTGGTTGAACTCCGGCGCGATATTAGCATACGACAGGTGCTTGCCGTTCTCGCAGATCTGACCCTTAAAGCGGATTGCAGCGACGTCATAGAAGTCGCATCCGGCATAGACGATTCCGATCCGATCTCTCAATTTTAGCGCCAGCTTCTTCGCCTCATTCTTCGACTCGGACACGGTTATCGCCAACTTCTTTCGCGTTGACTCCAAATACTTCGCCGCTTCGGCAACGATTGCGGCCTGATCACCAACGAAACCCAATTTCTGCATAAGCAGAAGAATCGGTCCGAATGAATATCCCAATGCTGCGCGCGGCTCAAATCCGCCGGGAAGTGTGATGTGCGGAATGTCGTTGGCATCAGCCATTCCCGCCAATTTGCCGCCGGTTGTAATTACGAACACTTTGCTCAGCCGGCTTATCGCGTCCTCGAAACAGGCCAGCGTTTCCTCAGTATTGCCGGAATACGACGAACAAATCACCAGCGAGTCGGCGTCGACAAACTTCGGCAGCCGATAACCCCGATTGATCAACATCGGTACCTTCAGTTGATCGGCCAAATATGAGCGCACGAAATCGCCGCCGATCGCCGACCCACCCATACCGCAGACGACGATATTCTTGAATCGCCCGGCGTTGTAATCGGAAATGTCGCCGAATACGGGGAGCGAAAAGCCCTCAAGTAGTTGCTGCGGAAAATCAAAAATCCGCTGATACATATTGGTCGGATCGAACTTGCCGACCACTTTGGTACCCCAGTCCATTTATTCCTCCAAGAAATCCTTATCCAAATTTGCGCCGCACCAATTGTGAAGCAACGCCTCGACTTTTTCTGTCGTCGGTACGGTTAGAACTCGCTCGGCCAACGCACGGCAATCTGAGAAATCCAATGACGCAATCAGGCGCTTGACTTTCGCCACTCGCGTCGGGACCACGGAGAACGATCGCAGCCCCATCCCGACCAACAGCGGAATCGCGAGCGCGCGGCTCGCCAATTCGCCGCACAACGCCACCGGGATATCGTGCCGGACACCGGCATCGATTGTAGTCTTGATCAGACGCAGCACCGCCGGATGAAGTTCTCGATACAAGCCGGCCACCCGCTTGTTCGTGCGATCGGCAGCCAGCGTGTATTGCACCAGATCGTTCGTGCCGATGGAAAAAAAACAGACATGGGGCGCCAGTTCGAAAGCCATCACCGCCGCTGCCGGCACTTCGATCATGATGCCGATTTCAATTCTCTCATCGTACGCGGTTTTTTCGCTGCGCAGTTCTTTCATAGCTACATGAATGATGCGCTTGGCTTTGACGATCTCCATCGCCGTCGACACCATCGGCAGCATAATGCGAATGTTCCGAAACTGGCCCGATGCTTTGAGAATCGCGCGAACCTGAGTTTTGAAGATCTCGGGGATGTCCAGATCGAGCCGGATACCGCGCCAGCCGAGCGCCGGGTTGGCTTCGTCGGGGTCGCGGTAGTCGCCGACCACTTTGTCCGATCCAAGGTCAAACACGCGTAGCGTCACGATATTCGGGAAGAAGGTCCGCGCAATCTCGGTGTATATCTTGGTTTGCTCATCTTCGGTCGGGAAGCGCAGTTTGGTCAGATAGAAAAATTCCGTTCGGTAAAGCCCAACACCGACTTTGCCCGTCGATAGCACCTGATCCGTTTCCGATGGTATCTCCAAGTTGGCAGAAACTTCGATTTCACGACCATCAACCGTCGTCGACGGAATCTTGCCGATCCCGCGGAGATCGCGCGTCATTTCGCCGCGGCGCCGTCGCAGATGCTCTCGATATTCGGCGAGCGTATTTGTTTCCGGGTTGACGATCACTTCGCCGTTGTCGCCGTCAATAATCACCGCCGCATGATCCGGAACTTTCTCCTGAAGGCGCGCGACGCCGACCACGCCGGGGATCATCAGCGACTTGGCGATCAACGCCATGTGCGAAGTCGGCGCGCCGAGCGAAGTCGCAAAACCGGGTATGCCGTATTTTTCCATTAACACGATTTCGCCGGGCGAAAAGTCCTCCGCCAGAGCGATCTTTCCCTTGTTGTTGACCAGCTTATTGACGTGGTGCCCGATCAGAAAGCCGAACACCTTGGCCGCCGTCGCGTTAATGTCGTTCGCCATCTCGCGTAAGTACGCGTCGTGCGACTTGCGCAAACCGACGAGCGTCTTTTGCAGATGTTTATTGTAGACGAATTCCGCATTGGTGTGCGTACGTCTGATTTCATCGTTGACGGCTTGCAGAAAAGTTTGGTCTTCCAGAATCAGCAACTGCGCCTCGAAGATTTTCGCGAGTAGCGAACCGACCGAGCGATCCGCCTCCTCGTGGAGCTGTTCGATCTCATGCCGGGCTGAGGCAATCGCGGCGCTTAAGCGTCCCAGTTCTACGTCGACTTGCGTCGGATCGATCGCGCGCTTGACAATTGTTCGCGGGCCATTATCGTGCTTGAAGCTGCGCGCGATAGCGATCCCAGGCGACGCGATCAGCCCTTTTAGTCTCAGCTCTTTGTTCGTTGTGTCACCAGTGCGCGGTTTGGTGGGCATAAAAACGAATCAACTCACTCGGCTCCTTGCCGGCCGATATCCACTTACTCTCTGTGGTTAGTCAAATTTAGAGGCAACGACGTCACTTACCACACGCAGCGCCTCTTCCTCGTCCTCGCCAGTGGCTGTTATCACGATCTCGGCGCCCATTTCGGCGGCGAGCATCATGACACCCATAATCGACTTGCCGTTAACTTCCAAGCCTTCCTTGGCCAGCGTGATTTCCGATTTGAACTTTGTCGTCGTTTGCACAACCTTGGCTGATGGACGCGCGTGCAAGCCTAACTTGTTCTGTATTTTAACCGTTTTCGTGACCAAGTTCCAGTCCTTTTAGACGGCGCGCAGGAATTGCTTGCCCGGAAGCTGCCGCACCAATCCTGCCATCTCGAGACTAAGCAATAAAGATAGCACTTCCTGCACCGGTCGGTTAACGGAAACTGACAACGAATCTACCAGTTGCGGCTGATCGGAAAGCCTATCATAGATGGCCTGTTCGGCTTCCGGAAGTGACGGTGCAGGTTTGGGGGGTTCACGCCGTTGCTGCGGATGAAGTCCCAGTGCCAACAGAATATCCGCGGTCTGAGTTACCGGTATCGCGCCTTGCTTAAGCAGTTCGTTCGTTCCATGCGTCGATTGATGGAGAATATTGCCGGGCACTGCGAACACCTCGCGGTTTTGATCCATCGCATGCTTCGCCGTTATGAGCGCTCCCGAACCCTTGCGAGCTTCGATCACAACAACGCCGCGTGACAATCCGGCGATTATCCGGTTGCGGCTCGGAAAATTGAACTTTTCTGGTTTTGTTTCAAAAGGGAACTCTGTGATGACCGCACCGTTTGCCGCTACGTCTTCATAGAGACTCTTGTTCTCCGGCGGATAGATCGTGTCCAGACCGCAGCCAAGAACGCCAATTGTCCGGCCGCCAGAAGAAATCGCCGCTTTGTGGGCAATCGAGTCAATTCCGCTGGCCAGTCCAGAAACGACCGTGACGCCGGCGGCACATAGTTCGCGCCCCAGAAGTTCGGTGACTTGACGACCGTAATCGGTGAACGCCCGGCTGCCAACCAACGCCACCGCTGATTCATCGCCCGGCCTCAGTTCGCCCTTAACGATGAGAAATGGCGGCGGATCGTAAATCTTCTTCAGACATAGCGGATAATCGGAATCAAGGATCGTGAGGAGTCGCGCACCGCGACGGTCGAGTTGTTCGACCTGACGGCGGCATTCGATCTCATCGATCGGCTCGCTTAACGCCGCGATCACCTTCTCCCCGATATCGGGGATTTTCGCCAGCGCGGACCGGGGCGCCTCGAATACTGCCTGCGGCGAGCCGAACTTCCTCACCAGCGCCACAAAACGAACCGCACCGATATTGGCAACGCCGTTGAGCGCAAACCACCAGCAGCGGGGATCATCGAGCTGCGACATCGCTCTCCTCGCGAAACTCTCTAAGCTTATCCCACAATCGGGAAATCGCCTGATCGATGTTAACTCGCTCTTTTGCGGATATCTCGAGCGTGTCTTCGTTGAGCAGTGACGCGATCTCCAAGTGGCGATCGGCATCGAGCGCGTCGAGCTTATTGAGTAATACTAACTCCGACCGCTCGAGCAGCGACGGATCGAAGGCACCGAGTTCTTCCTTGAGCGACGCAAAGTGTCGCTGATAGTCGGGATCACTGGCATCGAGAATAAAGCACAGGACGCGAACACGCTGAATGTGGCGCAGGAACTGAATTCCGAGACCTTTACCCAGACTTGCGCCTTCAATAATGCCCGGAATATCCGCCACGGTGAAAGTCCGGAAATCCGCAGAACGAACCACACCCAGATTCGGCGCCAAAGTCGTAAAGGGGTACGAAGCGATCTTTGGTTTGGCATCCGACACCGCCGCAAGAAATGTCGACTTCCCGGCGTTGGGATAGCCGACCAGGCCGACATCCGCCACCAGTTTTAGTTCGAGAATCAGGTTGAGCTCGTCTCCGGGCAAGCCGGAATCGGCACGGCGCGGCGTTTGATTGGTTGGCGATTTGAAATGGTTGTTGCCCCGTCCGCCCTTTCCGCCTTTACAGACCACAAATCGCTCGCCGTCGGTCGCCAGGTCGGCAATGAGTTCACCGGTGTCTCGGTTTTTGATCAACGTACCCGGCGGTATTCTGATGATCAGATCCGTTCCGGATTCGCCGCTGCGTAACCCGGCCTCGCCGGGATTGCCGTCTTCCGCCCGGTACTTGACTCGATATGTAAAGTCCCTCAATGTATTGAGGTTGGCGTCAACCAGAAAGACGACATCGCCACCTTTGCCGCCGTCGCCGCCGTCAGGCCCGCCCTTCGGAATGTATTTCTCCGTTCGAAAGCTGATTCGCCCGGGGCCGCCGTGACCGGCGCGCACATAGATCTCGCACAAATCGACAAATCGCTGCATATCGGGATGCAGATTATAGCCGAATGCGGCCGATTTTTCAATCGCTTTCGCGATCGTCGCCGTTTGAGGGAGGCCGAGAAATCGTTCGCAGCGTGTGCGCCGAAGGTGTATAATTGATCGATAATTCGAGGGAAGATGCAACGATTCGTGCGATTATTGACAGTGATCTTTGCCTGCGCGAGCGGTTTCACGCAATTGCTTTCCCAGACGCCGAACTCGACCGTCCGGTCGTCGGTTACATTGGAGTCGCTGGCCGGAAATCGCTTATGGGTGCGTCAGCCGGAGGGGTTGCGGCTGACTCCGGAGTTCGATATCGTTGCTACTTGGCGCGACGGCAGCCGATACGAGCTTCAGGTTACCGATGCGCTTTATGAGCTCGTCGCAACAATGCCGGTACCCGACTCTATCCTCCGGCGCTTTACGGAGAAGTCGGATTTCTCGCTGACCGCAGTTCTTGACGGGACGAAAATCGCGCCAAGATTCATCGTCGGATTGCCACGCCTGATCCCCTTGGATTCTCTCTGGCCGAGAGAGAATGTTGATCTGGGCATTGACATCGAGTATCGCCGCTACGATAGCGCTCAAGACATAAGAGTTGACTGGCTATTGGGTAAGATCGATGCGCTGATCATGCCGGAAACGGAAATCGACGACTCAACTTGGTCGGATCTCAAAACGCCGTTGACGGTCGAGTGGTACGTCGTTGCCAAGCTGAAAGTCGACGAACTGGCGGCCGCCGCGGTCAACTATGCGCTCAAGGGTGAATTCTCGGATTCGACGCGCGTGCCGTTATCGGCCGCGTACATCGGCCGGGCGCGAAAGTTCGGACATCCCCGAGATTCGGCAAAGGCCGTTCAACTTTTTTCGGCGATGAAGAAAACGGATTTGCCGACAAAATGGGACTTCGCCTATCAAGCGGTGTGTCCGCGAATTCTCGATCGCCTGATGTCTCGGATTGACCGGCTGGCAGGCACGAAGTCCGATTGTAGCGCCGAGCCGAAACGCGACTTGTTGTTGATGCCCTATGTGCTCGATGAAGGCGATACAAGCTTCAATCGTACACGCGAGCACATGATCAAAGTTCTCATGGCCAGCGGGATGACGACACTGATGCCGGAACTCGAATTTGATTTCGAACGGCTTGCGCGTCCGGAATCCGATGAATCACTCATGCTCTTGCTGCGCGAAGTTGCCTATTCTTGCCGGCTGATTCCGCTCGGAAGAACCAAGCTGATGATGAAACTCGGCGCCAACACGCGCTGCTTGCAACGACGCGACAGCTCCATTTCGCTCACCAGTCTCTATCGAATTAAAGAATGAAGCTCGGCGGCAAAATCATTTGGACCTTCGTATTGGTCGCGGCGCTGCCGGTGATCATGATGACGCTGCTCTTCTATCTGTACGTCGAGAGTTCCGCCGAGCGATTTTCATTGCGCCGCAGCGAATCAGCGACGGCGGCGTTGCGATTATACCTTGAGGATCGGCTCGCAGCGCTGGCCAATACCGCCGAGTTCATGATGACCGATACCGACTTTCTGGTCGGTGTGATCGATTTTTCGCGACGTCGACACGAACTCGATCAAATTCTCAGGTCGCACATCGGACGCAACGAATTTGAGTTCGGCATTATCAGCGTTGCCGAAACCGATTCGCAATTGGTGGTTGCCAGTGCGGCCGCTCCTCAGGCGGAAAGAATCACTCTGAAGTCACTTCTCCAGGACCGAAACACCGCAATGAGCGGATTCTATTCGACCGTGACGGCTCGCGAAGCTCCTGTGCTAATCGCCGCCATGCCGATACACTACCGTGAGCAAAACGTCGCGCAGGTGCTGCTGGGGCGGCCACTCGATCTCGTCCTGAACGGCTTCCCGTTGACGGCTTACGATCTGGGCGCGATTATCGTCGTGCGCGGGGATCAGGTGCTGGCAACGGTGGTTCACGATACTCTGCTCCAAGGCTCGCTCGGCAATATTGCCGCTGCGCGGGCCGGAGCTGCCGTTTGGAAGGCGCGCCTTAATGACCACGAGTACTTCGTTCGCTCAACGCCGCTCTACGGTGTTGCGGGCGGCGACATTGGTCAGATATTGCTGATCTTCGATCAATCGCTCGAAGGCGCCAATCGAGCACGATTGCTGCGGGCGCTGGCGTTGGTGGCGCTGGCCGCTCTGATCCCGGCGATACTCATCGGCTACTTCATGCAGCGCTCGCTGACGCGCCCAATCGCCGAAACCGCGCAGGCCGCCAAGCGAATTGCCGCCGGCGCCGCACCACAACGAGTCGACTATTTTGCCGAGGATGAGATCGGCGATCTGACTGCGGCGATTAATCGCCTCGCTGACGATCTGGCGGAATCGGATCGTCGTCTTCGGCGCAGCGAACAAATCGCCGCTTGGCAGATGTTCGCGCGTCAGACCGCGCACGAACTGCGCAACTACCTGATGCCGCTGGTTACCACCGTCGCGCAGTTGCAGCGGCGAATCGATGCCGGAGATCTGAACGAATCAGCGGCGCGTTCAGCCGTGCAAAACATCCAAACCGAAATTGGCCGCATGAAGCAACTGCTCACGGCGTTTGCCGAATTCGCGCGTCTTCCCGAACCGCGCAAACAGACGCTAACAACGGCTACTATTGTCGAGAGTATTCGTGCCACTTACGCAAACGCCATTAGCGCCGGAAAGCTGCATCTTGACTGCGGTGGTGTGGTTGCTGAAGTCCAGGCAGACCCCAATCAGATTCACCAAGTTCTCGTCAACTTGATCAATAACGCATTCGAAGCACAGGCCTCGATCGTTCAAGTACGACTTGAAATCGCCGGGCAATTTCTCCGCGTCGAAGTCGTTGACGACGGCAGCGGCATCGACGCGGCGCGTGGCGATGATCCGTTTATGCCGCTATTCACCACCAAGGCGACCGGTAGCGGCCTGGGCTTGGCAATCTGCCGCCGGATCATCGTCGATCACGGGGGCGATATCGAATTTAGAGCCAATATTCCTCGCGGAACCGCGTTTAGCTTCTATCTTCCGCTGCGGGACGGCAAATGAAGACGCGACTTCTGCTCATTGACGACGACGAACGAATCCGTACGACGCTATCCTCGTACCTGCGCGATTCGGATTTTGAGGTCATTACCGCTGCCGACATTGCCGAGGGCAAGCGCATCAATAACGCGTCGGTCTCCGTGGCGCTTATCGACCTGATGTTGCCTGATGGCTCGGGTCTGGATATTCTGAAGGATTCTCGCAGTCGTTTTCCCGAACAGATTGCGATCATGATTTCCGGCGCCGGTTCGATTTCGGATGCCGTCGCTGCGGTAAAGGCCGGCGCCTATGATTTTCTCGAAAAGCCGGTCGGGCCCGAAAAAGTCGAACTGACAATTCGCAATGCGCTACAGTTGCGTAAGCTCCATCGACGTGTCGACGCCCAGATCGATTCTGATCATGATCGCTATCAATTGATCGGCGAGTCGAAACCAATTCAGCTCGTTCGGCGGATGATCGAAGACGTTGCCGCGTCCGACAGCGCGGTTTTGATTCTCGGAGAGTCGGGCACCGGCAAGGAAGTTGTCGCCCACTTGATCCACCTCCGGAGTCAACGGCGCCGGCAGCCGCTGATCGCCGTGAACACGGCGGCGATTCCTGAAGAGCTGCTCGAGTCGGAGATGTTTGGTCATGAGAAGGGCGCGTTCACCGGCGCGACGCAGCGCCGTATCGGAAAGATCGAACAGGCCGCCGGTGGCACCCTGTTCCTTGACGAAATCGCCGAAATGCCGCCGCATCTTCAGGCCAAGATTCTGCGGGTGTTGGAGGACTTTCGCATTGAACGCGTCGGCGGTGACAACGGTATCGATGTTGACTTCCGCTTGATCTGCGCCACCAATCGCAATCTCAGTGATCGCATCAAGACCGGCAAGTTTCGCAAGGACCTGCTTTTTCGCATCAATGTCTTCGCGATCGAACTACCCGCGTTGCGGCAAATGCGCGAAGATATTGAACTCATCGCCGCGCACCACGCTCGGCGGCTTTGTGCGCGCATGGGACGTACGCCGGCAATCATGAGCCGTGAGTTGCTGGCGGCGCTGAAGCAATACGACTTTCCGGGAAACGTACGCGAGTTGCGCAACATAATCGAGCATCTGTTGATCTCTCAGCGCGGCGAAGAGCTATCTGTAGAAGGGCTGGAGCGGCTGCTGTCGTCTACCCCCGCGGCAGCCGCGCCGCTTGAGTTGAAGGACGCCGTTGCGCAATTCGAGGCGGAGTATATTCAGCGCGTTCTGAAAGATTCAAGCGGTAACATGAGCAAAGCCGCCGAGATTTTGGGGTTAGATCGCAGCTACCTTTATCGCAAACTGCGCGCGCTGGGTATTGATTTCGCCGAATCATAGCCATCGCAAAAGAGAGTCGGGAGCGCTGAGCTCCCGACTCCGAATTCGCAAACTGTCTTCAATCAGAAATCAAAACCGCAACCCCAGCGAGAAGCGATGCACCGTCTCGAGGCGGCCGAAGTCCGCGAAGGCGTAGTTAATCGCCAGATTAGTGCCTTCCCAAACCTTGAGATCGCAACCGCCGCCGATCGTCCCGCCTTCTTCTTCATAGTTGAACTTCCAGCCACCACGCAGGAAAAACAACTCTGCGAAGGCAACTTCGGTCCCCAGCGAAGCTTGCTGGTTGTTGTCCGCCGGATCGCGGGCCTCGAGGGCGAAGGTCACGCGCGTGTTCTGGCCATACTGCCAATCGTAAGCGGCGCCGATACGGAACACCAGCGGCATGTCGTAGGATTCAATGGAACGCACGCCTTTGGCTTCGTCGTAATTGTCGCTGCCTTCTTGCGGATTGTAATTGAAATTCAACTCCGGGCCGCTCAATTTCAGTTCCGGTCCCAGGTTTGAGATATTCATGCCGATCCGCAGATTGCGATAGCCGGGCGTCAGCATCGTTCCGAAGTCAAATGCTACGCCTGAGGCGCGCTCTTCCGATATTCGTTCCGTGACATATTTGGCCGACAAGCCAAAAGCGAAAAACTCCGTCCACTGGCGCGCGTAGCCCAGGGTTATCGCATAGGACGATGTCGAAAACATGCGTCCCGTGCCATCCGGCTGCTCGGGCGTCGTGATCTCCATGTCGCCCGAACTCAACGCCGTCACCGACGCGCCAATCGTTCCAATGGCCAGCGGCCGGGTAAAAGAAGCGTAGTTCAGGTTAACGCCGGCAACGTAGCTGATGTTGGTAAACTCCAGATGAGACTGCGGTAGCCCCGCCATGCCCGCCGGATTCCAAAACAGCGCGTAGCCGTCGCTGACATTGGCGACGGACGCCTCGGCCATGGCCGTGTAGCGCGCGCCGACGCCGATCTTGAGAAACTGCGCGCCGGAGGTTCCAACTTTGGAGAAATCCTCGGCACAGAGAGTCGCCGCCGTGAGGACGGACAACGCTATCGTCAGTGTTTTTGCGTTACGCATTTTCGTCTCCTTCACCGCCGACTACTTGATTACCGCGAACTTGCCGACCTTGGCGCCAACTTCTGATTCGACATGATAGAAATAAAGCCCCGGGGCAATTCCCTGCCCGTTTGCGGTCAACATGTTCCAAACGCAAGTACCGGAGCCGGAGTGGTCGAGAGATTGTACCAAATCGCCGGCGAGCGTGTAGATGCGAATCGTTGCGGTCAATGGTAGATTTACGAATTCCAAACGCCGCTCTCCGGCTTGAATTTCCCAGCCAACTCGTGCGATGTACGGATTGGGCACGACCCGGATACGATCGAGTTCACGTCCCGCGGCAATCTTGTCGATGCGCGGCGCCTGATAAACGAACCGATCCCCCGCGCCATTGACCGGCGCGCCGGCAACCTCAAACACGTCACCGATGTTGTAGTTGTAACTCGAAGTGTCAAACCGGAAGAACCACGCATGTTGATACGGAAACGCTTCCGGATGCGCCTGCCCGTCGTAGGGTACGTTCACCACAGAGATGTAGTCGCGATTCCGAGGATCCCAGCCCGGTTCGGCGGAATTCTGATGATAGATCTCCGCAATCACTTGCTGGTTGAAGGTTGTATTCCAAACTTCAAACGGCAACTCGATGGGCGTGACGTCATCATAAAATGAGTACCCGGTTGATCCGTTGGCCGTGAAGCGAATCTCGTAGGTCGAGCGGAAGTTGACATCGCCGCCGATCGGAAACCCGAACAGCGAGCCCATCGGTCCATAAGACCTGCCGAGAACCAAAGTCGTATCGGACCCGACGGCAATTGCGGTCTGTCGGTAGTGACGCGGCTCGCGCTCTCCGTTCTGAATCAGTAATTGCACGCCATCAACGATCGGCGCCTGGGCGACGTCGCCGCTTTGGTCGGTCAAGTCCTTGACGAGTGTATCTCCAGTTGTGCGGTTGAGAACAAACCAAGTCGTTTGGTATGGGTCCTCCGTAAAACCGATTTCATACTCCTGCCCCGAGAACTGCGACTCATCATACAGCACGGTGCTCAGAGCGCCATCGGACATCTGGCCGGCGCCCGTGAAATCATGCACGATGGTCTCCTCTACCGGAACATAGCCGGCGGGCAATGATCGGGGGATGACGCGGACTGCGTTGTCATCGGTACCCGGTTGGCCATAGGCCGTCTGTAACGGGCCCACACCCGCTACCGTGTCGCCTTTGTCGAAAGCCACGATCGAGTACCAGTATTCAAATCCGTTCACCAAATTCGTGTCAATGAACGTATGCGGGATCGGCTCAGCGACATCTTCGATGCGCCAGGTTGCGATCGGCACATAATCCGGCCCCAGACTGCCGTCGTGGTTGCGCATCAAACGGCCCCAGGTGCGACCCTGATCATTTGAACGATAGAGCTTATATCCGGCGAAGTCTTGAACGCCAAGCAAGGGATCGATGCTTTCGATCGCCGTGCGATCCCAAGATAACCGGGCTTGCGTAGCGCCGGGCAGGGCGGTAATCACGGCCTGTTTCGGCGGCGCCGGCCCAACAAATCGGTTGGCATAAACCGTCTGTGCAATCTTGGCCTTTTGGCGAAAATCATCTTCGTCGTGTCCGGCAATCAGCGCAAAACCGATTCGGACAGTACTGCCGCTGGGCAAGTCGATTCCGGACGTGGCCTGCACGTAGTACTGGTCCGTCGGCGGCAGTGTCTCTTCGAATACGCGGGCGGTAATGTATTCGTACTTCTGCCGGTCGTTGGTATTTACGATCTGCTCCCACTCGCCGGTGCGAAACGCCGTCATGCCGATATTGTTGGGCGTCTCGATATAGCGAGTGCCCATGATACCGGTCGTAACCGACGGTCCCCAGCCCGGGTCATAGCCGTCGGCGTCGTAGGTCCACGCCAGATTCAACGACGTATCGGAAGCGACGAGGTCGCCGAGGCGACCGTTTTCACCGGTGCCATCGGGGCCGCCGATGTCGAAATCGCAGTACAAGCCAAACGCAAAATCCGTGTAATCGTTGTCACTCTTGTTGGTGATATCGAGAACAACAAACATGTAGTCTTCATTGTAGCTGTAGTTCCACTGGTAGACGGTTTGCACCATCTCCAAGCCCAACAATGATTCGCCGAGACCTTCGTCGTTGAATCGATAGATGCTTTCTTGCAGCGACGACGGCCCGGCGGCGACATACTGCTGCAACTTCGGATCCCAGACTTGATTGTATACCCACTGGCCCGTGGCCGGATCGTACGACCGCCAGCCATAAGCGGGATTACCCTGGCCCAAGCCGGTTGTGTCGTTCGGATCATACTCGTAGCGCGTGCTGTCGGTCGAGAGCCGGATGCGGTAGTCAAGTCCCGTGGCGATGTCGCGTATCGGCGCGAAGTCGTCTTCGGTATTTGCCAGCAACGTGTCTCCCGTCACCAGCGACGCTCCCATCCAGTACTTGATTTCGGCAAGATAATTATGTCCCGATCCGCGCGGCCACTCGCCCGAAGGAAATCCGATGTGGCTCAATCCGCCGATCGTTCCCCAGTTCGAAATTGTCGTGCGAATGTTGCCTTTGTCGTGCGTAATCAAGTCCTGGTACTCCGGCGGCGGCACTTGCGCTTCTTGCGGAGCCGCAATCAGCGCCGCGCTCATGACGGTCAGCGTCATGATCAACCTCAGCGTGAGCGCCCGAATGTTGCTTCTCATAATCGAGCCTCCCCGTTTCCGAGTGCTTAGAATAACCATTCTAACCCCCACTGAATCGACCGCGGCGGATCGAAATTCTGCGGATCCTTCGCCAGTAACCGCTGCAAGCGATTGACGTCTTCGATCGTTCCGGGACCGGTCGGATCGTTGGTCAATTCGAAATTGTAGCCGTCTACATCCGCCAAACCGGTCCGCGAGTAGACGTTGGTGACATTTCGTCGATCAAAGAGGTTATTGACTTCGACAAAGAAGCGCAGGCGCGTCGCATCGGTCTTAAACCAGAAGAAATCTTTGTCAAAACGCAGGTCGACGCGATAGTTTGCCGGCATCCGGCCTTCGTTCAAGCCGCCAAGCCGCAGCCCCTTCTCATCCGTGCGCGTGTACGGCATGCCGCTGCCGTATGTGAAAAAGGCATTCAGGCCCCAGGCGGACGGCATCGTCATGCCGAATAAGCGGAGCGCTTGGTCCCGCCGGACGCGAAAGTCTACGTTGACGTTAAGCGTGTGCCGCTGATCAAACGCTAACGGAAACTCCTGGACCGGAATGATGGGGGCGTTTTCACCAATAGTGAAATAGTTGTAGTAATATTCGTTCGCGTCGGATGAATTGCCTTCGGCGATCATGTACGAGTAGTTGATTGATCCCGTCAGCATCGAATTGCCGACCTTGGTCAGGGCAAAGTCAAGACCCTTTACCGACCCGTAATCGCCGTTGTGATACTGAGTGTAACCGCCGGACGGCGTCGCATAGAAACGAGTCGAGACGAGGTTCGAGACGTCCTTGTAGAAAGTTGTCGCGTTGAGGCGGACATCATCCGCCAGCCGTTGCGTAATTCCCAGTTCGTAAGATGTCGTCTTCTCAGGTTCCATGTTCGGGTTGCCGACGATCGGGAAACCGGTGGTTAAGTCGGCCTGTAAGTTCGTGAACATGAACGGATAACGCGGCACCTGATAGTAAGTGCCGTAGTTCACGTGGAACAGCGTGTTGTCCGAAACGGGATGCGAAAACCCCAATCGGGGCGACAAATGGGTCTTGGTTTCGGAGCGTATGCGCTGAGTTTTCGACGCCGGATCAAACCAGTAGTCAACTTCGGCGTTAAGATAATCCAGCCGGAGACCGGCGTTAATAATCATATAGCCAAGCTCGATCTTGTCCTGCAGGTAGGCGGCCGCGTAACTCGGACCGACGTCATACTTTTCGCCGTAGGGGCGAACGTTAAAGAACTGCTTGTTGTCCCACTTAAGCCGATTCTGGCGGAACTCGCCGCCGAAAGACACCTGGTTGTATTTGTTTACCTGCGACAGCAAGTCAAAGGCCACCGACTTGTAGGACGACTCGCGATAGAGATAGTAGGGGTAGAAGAGCGTGTCGTTCAAATAGCCAGTGTAGTAATAGGTCGAGTCGCTCGCATAGTTGTTCTGAATGGTGCCGTTGTACCGCCCTTCGGAGTCCTCCGAGTAACCCGGCCATTGATCCCAATAGGTGTCAAACAAGTGATCGGGCGCCAGCTTGGTCATGGTCCTGAAGTAGCCAACTTTCACCGAAGCCATCGTGCTGGTCGAAAGTTGAAGCGTGGCGTTACCGCCGAAGCGGTGGGCGTCGTTCTCGATCAGGCCGGAGTTTTCGAGCGCGAAATCGTAGGAGCGACCATTGACATCACGATGCTCGTAGCGCTCTTGCTCGCGTTCGTAGATGTTGGAAAACACTGTCATTTTGAGATTCTGCGCCGGACGCAACGAGACCTTGGAAGTCAATGTCCAACTCTTGCCGTCGTTATGCGGCAAGTAACTGCCAATGCGATTGTACTCGATTGAGTTGAAGAAGCTGGCGTGCTCGCTGTTGAAGAGCGGAAGCGGGCCGGACAGATTGAATACTCCGTAGTAGTTGTCGGTTCGGCGCGCGTCGCCAAATTCGCCACTTTGTACATTATAATTGCGTTGCAAACCATCGGCTAACTTGAGCTTTCCGGCGTATCGATTTGAACCTTCTTGGGTCAGGGCATTCACCACACCTGAGAGCGCTTCGCCGTACTCCGCTGAGTAACCGCCGGAGGTCAAGCTGACGGTTTCCAGTGCGTCCGGATTGATGCGTGTGCCCGGGCCGCCGGAAAATTGGTCTTGTACCGGCATGCCGTCAAAATAGTAGGTCACCTCGCCGTAGCGACCACCGCGAACGTGCAGCCCGCCGCCGTTGTCGGAAACGGTGCCGTTCATCCGCAAGATAACTTGCTGAATGTTGCGGCTATTGGGTTGCATTTCGATCTCTTCCTTCGTGATGGTGCGCACCGAGGCCGTAGCGTCCTTTTGGATGAGCGGTCGCTCAGCGATGACCGTAACCACCGAATCGTACTGCACCGGCACCGAAGCCAGCGCGATAGTCACCGGAGTCGTCAAGTCGAGCAGCACCTTGAGACCCACTCGGATCTCGGTTTGATAGCCGATCAACGAAACGGCTAACTCGTAATCCGCAACCGGCAGATTCAAGATGTAGAACTCGCCATCCGCGTCGGTAACGGTGACAATCGAATGACCGACGATCGTCACGGTAGCGCCCGGAAGCGGTTCGCCGCTCTCGGCGGACACCACCGTACCGGAAATCTTGCCGGTAGTCTTGGCGCTGAGTGCGGTTGTGATGAGCAGAGCGCAAATCGCGGTCGCGCTCATCACGATCTTTAATAGATGTTTCATTTGGCAGTGACCTCCGGTTGTTTTTTGGTGAACAACCAACACCGCTCAAACCAATCGCTTTACTGCTTTTCGATTCTCATAACGAACCGAGCTTCACGGTTTCCTGCCGATTCGGCGATTCATTCGAAACTGTAAGCTCTGGTGATCTTATCACCTCTATCGGAAAGCGCGATCAGTTTTTAACTACCGCCCTCACAAAATGTGCTTGTCGAACCCGGCTGGCGGCCCAGGGGATGCGTGCGACGGCGATCGAAGCTGCGAACGCGCCATTGGAGGGTTCTGCCGGTCGATCACAGCGTCAAAATGTTTCGATTCGAAATCAACGACGGGCAACTTGGATCGTCGACAGCAAAAGTTGGCGGCCGGCGTTTCGACCCGAAGCAGAATCAGCGAAAACTTATCAAGGGGACTGCGGGAAATCCGATAACTTCAGCAAGCGGTAACCTGAATCCATTTTTCTCGCCGCTCTTATGATGATGACAGCGGGGCCGGCCGTCTAAAGCAATCGGGTGCCGGGGTTCGTCGAATCTTGTAGTCGCGAGCGTCTGGCAGAAGTCGTTACGGTGAGTGCCACTTAATGCGTTTGACAAGCTTGGACTTCTTAGGTGTGACTGACCGATGAGCGCGATCTTACGTTTCGTCGTGCTGGCGTCAGCTATCGTTCTTGCCGGCGAACAAGCCGACGCGGCTCGGCGCGTTGCGCTCCTCTACAGTGACTCCACGCGCCACACGTTGCGAACCATCTCCGGCGTGGAGTGGTCGCTAAAGGGCTGTGATCCACCTTGCAGCCTGATCACCTACTACTTGCGCACCGTCGACGATGCGCAGCGCGCCCGTGTGCTGCAAATCAAACCCGACTTGGTCATATCGGTCGGCTCGCACGCGACATCGTTTGCCGCTCAGCGCCTCCCGGAACTGCCGGTTATCTTTGCAAAAGTCCTCAATCCGATCGAATCGGGCTTCATTCCGTCGTGGGATAAACCCGGAGCGAGAATTACCGGCGCCGCGTTGGATATTCCGGTGGAGCAGCAGTTCAAGCGCTTCACCGAGGTCCTGCCCCGGCTCAAGCGTGTCGGCGTGATCTACACCCCGGCAACTTCAAGACTGGTCGACGAGGCGCGCAAAGCTTGCGCGGGACTCAATCTCAAGTTGGTGGCGATCGAGGTAAGTTCGCTGCGCGATCTCCCGAGCGCCGTTGATAGCCTCTGTCGCTCTGTCGACGGCATCTGGACGGTTGCCGACGAGCAACTCTCGTCGCCGCAATTTATTCGCCATACGCTGGTGGAAACCCTGCGCTTCGGCGTGCCAATCATGGGCTTCAACCAGAACTTCGTCGAGAATGGCGCGCTGTTTTGTCTGGAGGCCGATTACAAGTTCATCGGGCGCCAAGCGGGAGAAATGGCCCTCGCGGTGCTTTCGGGCCGCGAAATCGGCTCGATCAAACCATCGACGCCGGATGTGGTCTATCTTTATCTAAACCTCAAGTCAAGTAAACTGCTAAAAATCGATCTGGCGCAAGAGCTGATCAGCGTCGCCAAGGAGACATACTGATGACGGGCTGGAATCGTATCCACGACCGCATGGGTCTCAAGTGGCGGCTGATTCTCGGCGTCAGCGCATTGCTCGTGGTCAGTTCGCTGTTGCTGTCAGCCTTCCTGCTCGAGGAGTTCACCGAGACTACCATTGACGGGCTGACCGCCCGCGGCTCCTCTCTGGCCCGAAATATGGCGCATAACGCCGAATTCGGTGTCATGCTGGAGATCTCCAGCGAATTGGAGGGGTTAGTCTCGGGGATGATGAGCGAGCCTGATGTGCTCTTTGCGCAGATCTACGGCAAGAACCAGAAGCTGCTCATCGAACAGCACCAACCGTATATACCGTCTCCGGTTCTTACACCGGCCAACCTGCCAGAGCAAATCGCGTCGCTGCATGATCTGGTCGGGCATCAGGTGTATTCGCACCGAGACAAGCTCTCGGGAAACGAGCAGTACCTCGAATTCTTCGTGCCAATCATCGAGCACAAGAATGAACTCTCTCGCGAGGAGCTCGGTGTCACCACGGCGAAGCAAGCTGATGGAGCCGGTGACATCATCGGATTTGTTCGGCTTGGGCTCAATTTGACCGAGACCGAAAAGAAGATTGCCCGAACCCGAGAGATGATCTTCTACTTTACCATGCTTCTGGTCATGCTCGGCATTCTCCTTTCGGTCACTTTGGTCAAGATGATCGCGAGTCCCATTAACACGCTGGTTGACGCGACCGAGCGAATCGCGGCCGGTGACCTTTCGCAGCGGGTTCATGTTCGTACCGACGCGGAACTGGAGCGACTGGCGCAATCGTTCAATACCATGTGCGATTCACTCGAGCAGACGCGGCGTCAGCTTGAGCTTCATAATCAGACGCTCGAAGAAAAGGTGCGGGAGCGCACCCAGAAGTTGGAAGAGATCCAGAAGCAGGTATTGCAGTCAGAGAAGATGGCCGCCGTCGGGCAACTGGCCGCCGGCGTCGCGCACGAGCTCAACAATCCGCTCGGCGGTATTCTCGGATACGCGCAATTTGCGATCGAGAAACTCCAAGGCGGAAAACTGGAAGACAAAGACCTCTCGGCGTTCCAGAGATATCTTTCGGATATCGAGCTGCAGGCGCGCCGTTGCAAGATGATCGTCAAGAACCTGCTTAAGTTCAGTCGCTCATCCGACAAGGGCGAATACGACCTGATTGATATCAACGCCGCCCTCGAAGAGACCTTCGTCATCACGTCCCACCAGTTGGGCATGAAAGATATCCATCTCGCCATCGAACTGGCGCCGAGCCTCCCCAAGGTCATGGGCAACGTCAACTTACTGCAGCAAGTGTTCACCAACATCCTGATTAACAGTATGCAGTCGATGCCTGAGGGTGGCGACATGAGAGTGGTCACGCGCCTCAACCCGCCGGTCGGTGAATTCGGCGGCGCGGTCGAGATCGTCTTCTCCGATACGGGCGTCGGCATTCCCGAAGCTAATCGCTCGAAGATTTTTGAGCCGTTCTTCACGACCAAAAAGGTCGGTGAAGGAACCGGATTGGGGCTGTCGGTGTCCTACGGCATCATTCGCGACCACGGCGGCGATATCAAGCTGGAATCGGAAGTTGGTAAGGGCTCAACTTTTACGGTAGTTCTTCCGATTGTTAGAGAGACAGCCGGCGTAACGGCTTGAGAGTAATCCGAAGGAGTCTCGATCCCAATGTCCGAAGAGCGCAATATTCTTATAGTGGACGATGAAGACGTAATGCGCGAGTTCTTGCTTGAGGTCTTCGCTGCGCAGAACCCGCTGGGTGCGCAAAGCGGTATCGAGGCGCTGTCGCTGATCCAGGAAAATCCCGTGAAACTGGTTATCACCGACCTGAAGATGGACCCGATGGATGGCCTGACCCTGCTACGCAAGATCAAGGAGCATGATCGATCCATCAAGGTAATCGTTGTCACCGGCTACGCGTCATTGCAGACGGCATCAGAGTGCATCCAGGCCGGCGCCGCTGATTTTCTCAAGAAACCGTTTTCGATCGCGCAGATTCGCACTGCGGTTCAGACCGCCATGGGGGTCGTATGAACGCCGATCGCGTGCATACAATACTGGTCGTCGACGACACGGAGATCATTCGGGATCTGTTAGTTGAAGTCCTGCGCAATGACGGCTATACGGTCGACAAGGCAGCGAACGGAATTGAAGCCGTCGAAAAAGTCCGGCAGCGGCACTATGACCTCGTCTTCACCGACATGCACATGCCGCGACAAGACGGCCTGACAACCGCGCGCAAGGTGTACGAAACTGACCCGCTGACGATGGTGATCGTGACGGATAGCTACCCGGATAAACTCTCGCAAGCAACCGAGCAGCCGGGTGTCATCGGCACGATCTGCAAGCCGTTTGATCTGGCGGAATTGCGCTCGGTTATATTGCGGGCCGAGGATTACGCCCGGCAGAAGAAGGCGACGCATCAAGGAGTGATATCATCGCCAGCGACAGCGCCAAAATTTTGATCGTTGATGACGAAGAAATCGTCCTGCATTTCGCCACCGACGCCCTCTCGACCGTAGGTTACACGATTTCCTCGACCTCGCGGCCGGAGGAAGCGCTGCGCCTGATCGGCAAAGAGAAGTTCGACTTCGTCCTCTCCGACATCAAGATGCCCGACATGGACGGTATCACACTCGCGCAGCGCGCGCTTGAGATCGACCGTGAAATCGGCATCCTCTTCATGACCGGCTACGCCGACGTCGAAACCGCCAAGAAAGCGATTGCGACCGGCGCTTACGACTACATCATGAAGCCATTCGAGTTGTCGGAAATTCGCAAATCGGTCTCGACTGCCGTAGCCAAGCGTAAAGAGCTACAGCAAAAGCAAGGGGCTTCCGGGCTGCAAACCCTATCTGAACTGATGGGCGCGCTTTATACGGCCGGCGACAGCGAGTCGCTGCTCAAGCTTGTGCTGCGCTTCGCGCTCTTCCACTTCAGTCTCCATGATGGCTTAGTGCTCTTTTACAATCGGCCGGCCACGTCGGCGCAGTTGGCGCTGAGCCAAGGCTATCAGCACATTACGACAGCCAAGTGCGAAAATGTCGCTACCTCCGATTTTCCGCCTGATTTTCTCGCCGCCGGCGAACAAGACTACAATGGCGATATCGCCCAGCACCCCTTGATGGCACGTCTATTGCAGAGAAGTTGCGCCGAAGCGATTGCCCGGCCGCTCAAGCACTGCAGCGGCCACTTCTGCATGTTCTCGCTGCCGGCTACGGAAAAGATCAAACTCGTGCTGTTGGTACGAAGCGACGCCCCAATCAACGTTACCGAAGTCGACCGACAGATGCTCACCGTGCTCTTGTCGCTCAGCTCGATCTCGCTCGACAACATTGCCCTGTTGCAGGAGTCGGTCGCGGCGATGAGTCGGCTTGAGGATTTCAAAGATCACTTGATTGGCCTCGAGCGCGCCGCCACCCAAGGCATGATGTCGTCGGAGATCGCTCACGAACTCAACAACTTCATCGCCATCATACTCTCGAATGTTGAGTTGTTCGAAATGAAAGCGGCCGGAACCTATCCGGAAACGGCGGTGAAGTACCTGGAAAACGTGAAAAAGAACATCGGCAAGTTCGAGAAGTTTACTAACCAACTTTCCGATGCCGGTAAGTTGGTCACGCGCCGGCAAGACTCCGACTTGAATGAAATGATACAGGAAATCACCGGCTTTGCCCGCCGGCAGAAACGCTTCAAGAAAGTGACGATCAGCACGAACCTCGATTCGGCGATTCCACCGCTCTTGATCGATCAATCACAGATTCAGCAGGTGTTGTACAACTTGCTGAACAATGCCGCCGATGCGATCAATGGCATCAATCGCGCCGAAGGTCACATCGATATTACGACGCAGTGGGACGGCGAGAAGCGGGAAGCGCAGATTACAGTGGTCGATAACGGATGCGGATTCTCGGAATCGAATCTGCAGAAGGCGTTTAAAGATCGCTTCACGACGAAAGAGCACGGCCACGGCTTCGGACTCACTGTCATTCGTAAAGTTATCCGTAACCACGGCGGCACGATTGAAGTCAACTCGGTCGAAGGTCAGGGCGCGACAATCACGTTAACAATAGCACAAGCCGAAGCCGGCTCGCAAGTTCCCGCCGAATCCTCTTCTCAACCGACAAGCGCCTAATCGCGTAAGCCGACAGCCTCAACTCAAATCGCGTGATATGGCTACTAACGCCGCTTTAACGCGTCGTAGCCAATCATCTTGTAGACCAGTTTCGCGGCGAGAAAATCGGCGGCATGAAAGCCCTCGATCGGCGCCAATTCGACAACATCGAAGCTCACGAGGTTGCAACGGCCGATGGCGCGCCGCAGCAACTCCAGCGTCGGATACCAGAGCAGCCCGCCGGGCTCCGGTGTGCCGGTCGCCGGGACGAGTGACGGATCAAAGCCGTCGAGATCAACTGTCACGTACAAATCCCCGGCCAGTTGAGCCGCCACCTTCTCGATCCACTGCGGATCGGCATGAATCGACTGTGCCGAGATAATATTGACGCCGTCGCTGCGGATGTAGTCGTGCTCCTCGATCGAGAAGTTCCGAATTCCGACCGAAATCGTGCGCTTGGTCAGGTCGCGAATCCGCCGCATTACAGCCGCATGACTGTACCGCTGGCCGAGATAGCCGTCGCGCAAGTCGGCATGGGCGTCGATTTGGAGCACGGTCAACTCCGGATACTTCTCCAGACATGCCCGCACCGGTCCGTAACTGATTGAGTGCTCGCCGCCGAGAATGGCAAATCTCTTCCCGGCACCGAGAAGGTCACGACAACGCCGATAGACGATTTCATTTTGCTCTTCCGGACCGGTCGTCGTGATCGTAACGGGGGCAGAAGTGTGAATTCCTACTCTATAGCTTTCGACGCCCAGCTCCTCGTCAAAAAGCTCGACCTCGTGCGACGCCTCAATAATCGCGTTGGGCCCGTAGGCTGTTCCGGCGCCGTAAGTTACTGTGCCTTCATAGGGCACAGGAAGTATGACATAGGGGGACGATGCAAAGGTCGAGAACTCATCGGGGATGCCAAGAAAATTGTGTGCGGTCATGCTTCAGGCTCGGCGCTTCCGTTATTGTCGAATCTTCTGCGTAACGACGCCGGAGAATACATAACCTCTTCTCACGATTCAAGCAGAATGACGCTCACCGGATTCGGCGCGACCCGTGGATAGATCACCGCTGCTCTTGTGAAGGGCCCCCTGGTAACCCACGGCGGCAGAGATGAACATCAGCGATGTACGGTCACGCCGCGAGCTTCCAGTACGGGAATTTGCACGTCGGTGGCTGCCTGACTGAGCGGATTGGACATGATCCAAAGTTCATCACCCGCGCCGATGCCCGGATTCTCCACCAGCGGCGTCAAATCACTGATACGGTTGTTGATCGCCAGCAGTGATCGCAACTGTCGCAGGTTGCGCAGCGGTTCGATGTCAGCGAGACTATTGCCCGAAATAAACAATTCCTCCAAATCCGTGAGGCCTGCGAGCACATCCATGTTGGCGAGGTGAAGATTATCCAGCGACAACAGCCTGAGTGTCGTCAATTTGCCGATCTCAGTTATTGTGTCCAGTGGATTGTCTGATAGCACCAGGGTCGTCAGACTGGTTAGACCGCTCAGATCTGGAAGATGCGCGATCAGATTCCGATTCGCCGTCAGTCCGGTGAGCGAACTCATGCCGGCGATGGGCGAAAGATCGGAGACTTGATTACCGGTCAGCACGAGGCGCTGCAGATTACGGCAATTACGTAGTCCATCGAGCTGGCGGATTCCTGCATCGCTTAGAAGCAACTCGAGCAGACCATCAAGATGCGAACGCCGCAGGATTCCTTCCGGTCGATTTGCCCGAAGTCGCACCAGACGTTCGAGTGCGGTATCGGGAAACGCGACCACACTGTCGAGCAGCGAGCGGACTTCCAATACGTTTGATAGCGCGCTCCAATTGTCGTTTTCGTCGCGCGTCTTCAAGGCAAAAAAGTAGCGGGTGTCGGTTTCAAGGCCGGTCAGAGACACTTCCTCGGAACCGCCGGCCCCCATTGGGTGTTGAGTGTGCGAAATCCGCATCGCCACTTCGAAATTCGCACCCGTGATGACATTTGGCGACTGCCGCAAATCGTATTCGGCACATGACGATCCGCTATCGCTGGGCGCTGTCCACGCCAGCCGGATTTCATATTCGCCAGTGAAGGAAGCCCGCAGATCACTTACTACCGAAGGCGGGATATGATCTTGTTCTATCGGCTCTTCGATGTCGCCCGTTACATCGCCCTTGTTCTTCGAGCAACTTAAAATCAAAGAAGCAACGACCAAGAAGGTGGTGGTGAGGGCGCGAATGTGAGTATCCAAGGTGTCCTCCTGCAACGGACGGTGGTGACCATTTCCCCTGAGGGTCAAGAAAGATAAAATCGTCGATTAAGCAAGGACATTTCGCGGAGATGACAGTGAGCCGACGTGCAGAACTATTCTTAACCGGATTCAGCCGGATAATCTTGGCGGGCACAGAGCGGGTAGCAGCACTACGATCGCAGCTTGTCCGCCAGCAAATGGCAAAACAAACCAACGTCAGTCACGATTCCCAACGCCTGCGCCGAGCCGCGGTCGGCAAGCTTCGTGACCACGGAAGCATTAATATCGACGCAAATCGTCTTGACCCATGCCGGCAGCATGTTGCCGGTTGCGATCGAATGCAGCATGGTCGACAGCATCAGGACGATCTCGGCGCCCTGAATCTGCCTGGCGTAAGCAGCCTGCGCTTCGTTCATGTCGGTTATCGTTTCCGGCAATGGACCGTCGTCACGGAGTGACCCAGCGAGCACAAACGGGACGTTGGCTTTGACTAATTCATACATGATACCGGATTTCAGCGTTCGCCTGCGCACGGCGGCTTTGATTCCTCCGGCGCGATTGATGGCGTTGATCGCGCGCATATGGTTGCGATGCCCTTGGTCGACCGGAGTGCCGGCCGAAGTATCAATGCCCAACGAAGTGCCATAGAGTGCGTTTTCAATATCGTGCACCGCCAGCGCGTTTCCGGTCAACAACCCGTCGACGTAGCCACTGCGAATCATCCGCGATAGCGATTCGACCGCCCCGGTGTGGATCACTACCGGCCCGGCGACGACGATTAACTTGCCCTGCCGCCGGCGAATCAGCTCCGCCACCTTGTCCACCGCGAGCGACACTTTCTTCTCTGAGGAGATTTCGTTCGACATGAATGAAAAATCACTGCGTTCCCGCTCCTTGAACTCGGGGTGTACCCGAATGCCGTTGAGGCCGCAGACGACCGAATCGCCGCGTTTGATGTCTCGCAGTTTTCGTACCGTCGGAATGCCGTTGGCGCTGACAATCACGCCGTCCATTCGTTGCTGTCGAACCCGCACCCACCGCCCGTTGAGTCGTACATCTGTACGGAAATTCGTCGTGGAGTAGAAGTCGTCGGGAACACAGCGATCCTTGGGAGCGCGCTTGAGTGTGGCGGGCGCTTCGGTCACCACGACGCAGCCCTTCGTGGTGAGGAGGTTCAAAATCAATGCCAGCTTATCCCGATTGGACGCCAAAACCTGCAGCCGCGCAGTGGAAGTTTCCACATTTGTTTTTCCGATTGTGAATTCTTTGATCTCGAACTTGCCGCCCGATTTGATGATCAAGTCGAAAACTTCAGACAGGATGTCCGAATCGACAATATGTCCGTCGATCTGGACGGTTGCTGACGCCAATCGCTTGTTCATATCTAACAATTGCTCCTGCAACCGGTTATCGGCAATCTCGCGCTGTATTTAACTTGACAACCAATGCCGCCGGCCGTATTTTACAGTTGTGGCTCGAAGACAACTAATTGCACAGTGTTCAGTTATCGTCTTCCGGCCTCCTCTCCACCTCGAACAGACTAAAGCGCAGCTACGTTATATAAGAGTATAGACAGATTCACAAGCGATTGATGTCGATCGGGACATTGGTCAAGTGTTCAGTCTCAGCTTATCAGGAGGTACTAACATGAGACTCAAAGCATTTTTCTCGCTGTTGCTCGTTGTATGCCTGCTGGCATCTACGGCATCCTTGATGGGGCGCAACACCCCGTATCCCAAGCCCCACGAAGATGATCCCGCCTCACACCCCTGGCAGGATGATAACCAGTGGTCCGACGACAACCCGAATCCCAACCCAATCGTCTTCCCGATTGGACCGGTTGTCATTACACTCGATCTGCCGTCCAAGTGGATTCGCGGCCTTGTCGCCAACAGCAATGCGACCCCGAAGCCACAGTCCAACTATCGTACCGCTAAGCCGATGAGTCTGAATCAGAAGGGTATGGAAAAATGAAGGAACTGTTCGCAAATCGAGACGGAGCGATGCTCGTCGAATTGCGTCAGTTGCTGAGTGACGGACGGTATGGCCAGCTGCGCGATCGCGTCGCAGCCGTACTGAAGGGTTCAGACGTTTCCGCAGGCAGCGCCGATCACGCGCGTTTGCTTGCGCTGCAGGGATTAGCACTGATGAATTTGGCGGCTTACGACGAAGCGCTGGAAGTCGTACACGCCGCGCTTAGGAGCATCAAACACTCCAGCGACAACTTGCAGATTGCCGAGCTTCAATCGACCGCCGCGCGCTGCCTCACTGAGCTCGGCCGCATTCATGAAGCGGAACGCGAGTATCGCGACCTGATCGCCACCTATCGTCGCCTCGACGATACAATCGGCGTGATGCGAACGCTCAATCGGCTATCGCGCATTGCCTTCATCAAAGGTCAGTTCGCCAAGGCGATCGACTTCCTGCTTGAAGCCAACGATTACGCGCAGGCGATCGGCGACCAGAAGTGGCTGGCCATGATCGCCGGCAACCTTGGGACGATCCTGAATCTCTCGGGTGAATTCCACAAGGCCGCTGCGCATCTGGAAGAATCGGTGACACTCAATCGCGCGCTCAATAGCAATTCCAATGTCGCTCGCGCGCTGATGTCATTGGCGTTCGCCCAAATGCATCTCGGCCAACTCGCCGACGCGGCCAAACGCCTGGACGAGGCCGAGTGTACACTTGGCGAGATCATCTCGCCTTCCGACCGAATCAGCCTCGGGCAATATCGTGCTCAACTGGCTCTGCTCTGCGGTGAATTCGCAGAGTCGATCAAGTTGGCCGAGTCCGCCCTGGCCCTCGCCAATCAGCACTCGCCGCAGGGCGCCGATGCGGCTCAAATCGGCCGGGTCTTAGCTCAGGCTTACTTCGAATCCGGCCAGATGACTCGCGCCGAGTCCATTGCTCGTTCGGCGCTGGTTATTGCTCAATCACTGGGCGAACGCGTCGAATCGGCGGCACTGCGCCGTCTTCTGCTCCAGATTGAACATGAGATCGATTCTCAATCCCATGTCGATGAAGGGCTCGACGCTGTCGTCGATGAACTCAAAGAAATCGGAGCGCGCTACGAGTTGGCCCAATCCTACTTGGTCTGCGCTCGCTCCACCTTCAACGCGGATCGCAGCCGCGAATGTCGAAGCGAAGCATCGCGCATTTTGCGGGCGCTGGGAATCGACAATGCTGAGCCGTCCGGCCGCAAGCCTAAAACCCAGGACGGCAGCATTCCGCTGATTGGCGCCGATCCGGAGTTTGTCGCTTTGGTGCAGCACGTCGAGATGACGGCCGAATCCGACTTGCCGATCTTGCTCCTCGGCGAGACCGGAGTCGGCAAAGACCAAATCGCAAAATGGGTGCATCAGCGCTCGCCGCGCCGGAAGTCGGCCTTTGTGCAGGTGAATTGCGGTGCGATTCCGTTCGAACTCGCCGAATCCGAGTTCTTTGGACATGAGCGCGGCGCCTACACCAATGCCATCGAGACGAAGATCGGCCTGCTTGAAGCTGCAACCGGCGGTACGCTTTTCCTGAACGAAGTCGGTGAATTGCCGCTTTCGATGCAGGTCAAGCTGCTCTCGGCGTTGGAAGAAAAACGCTTCTATCGCTTGGGCGGCACCGTGCCGCGCCGGGTCGATTTTCGCCTCATCGCGGCTACCAACGTCGATCTGGCAGCGGCTGTTCGGCAAGGCCGGTTCCGCGCCGACCTTTTCTTCCGGTTGGCGGTGATGACAGTTCAAGTACCGCGGTTAGCCGCACGCGGTGAAGACGCCTTTAGACTCTTCGCGCATTTCGTGAGCAGCGAGGGGCTGTCTTTGAGCGGTGTCGACCGGCGAACGCTAAGCCTGCTCAAAGAACGCATGGCGAGCTATGACTGGCCGGGGAACGTCCGCGAGTTGAAGAATCTCGTCGAGTTGTTCTGTCTCACCGAACGCCGCGATCCACGGGCTGTTTGTTTGCGCTTGCTCGGCAAGCTCAGCCAGAGCCCGCTTGAGATCACGCGTCCGGTGAAAGCCGAGTCGGTGAATTTGGCGGCGCAGATCGAGGAGTACGAGCGGACAATCATCCACTCGGCCCTCGACACTTGCGGCGGTATTATTCGCCGCGCCGCAGCGCACCTTGGACTACCGGAGGCGACGCTGCGCTCGAAGATGAAGAAGTATCGCATCCAAGCCGCGTAGACGTTCGCGGCTGGCGCGCGAAATCTCGCTCGTCTTTGTAAGGCCTTTGGCCAAAGCACGTTAGAGAAAACCTGCCTGATAAACAACCGGCTGGTGCGCGAAATATCGCGAATCAGCCGGTTTCTTTTGGGTTCAGCCAATCTGATTCCAGTTCGACGGCACGCCCGTATGTGATTGCGATACAACAAGTTAAAATACAAGAAATGTTGAATCGGTAATTCAAGCGAGTTGGCAAAACAGTTGCTTAACATTCAGAGTCGCAATTAGTGGCGGCAAGCTCCAATCTCACAATTGGTGCGTGGTACCAATCTTCAGGAGTGATGGGTTGTGGGGAATGAACCCGCCCGGATTAGCTCGGCCGGGCGGGTTCTAACAAGAAAACAAGATCCTCTTTTATAATCCGTTCTTGCTTCTTTCAGACGGGTTCACTTCAAAAGCAACCCGGCCGACAAGGACCGTCGGCCGGGTTTGTCGTTCTCGGTTCCTACATTCCGACTGTAATTCTGAATATGTGAAAATTGATCCCGGCATTCGGCCGCTTGATGCTTGCGTTCGAAAGGTGCTGAAAGATGTAGGCAATCTCAATCGCGTGAGTGCTTCCGAGTAATACCCCGATTCCCAGATGGTCGCCAAATTGGAAATTCGTCGAAAACACCCGCTGTCGCATTTGAATGTCCGAGATGTAGTGGAAGCCCACGGCGCCTTCGATATACGGCCTGAATTTCCGGTCCCTGCCACCAATTGTCCCCCGGAAAACCGGTGTGAGGCCGAGGTCCAAAATTTCCCTGTCTCCCTTCCAGAGTCCGGCGGAGGCAAGAGGCAAGAGGTCGATTTCGACCGTATGCGGCCGCGAGAGAATCTTGAAATCGGGGAAGAAAACTCCGATCCGCGCCATCCGCGTCTTTTCGATGCCGCTTCCGGTGCCTGCCTCGATAGCAACAGCGGAGCCTAAGGCCGCTGACGCTACCGTTATCGCCAGTAGTAGAGCAATCAGCATCACTACCGGGAGTTCGCTGTTATAAATCGAAATCGCCTTTGGAGTTGACATGTTGACTTCTTAGCTCTATAATGGACCGTCCGATGCGAATCGACGATGAGTATTCGTCGGTGCGCCGTACTCTACTCCTCACAAACGGCGGCATGCGTTCTCGCTTCGGCACGCAAGTCTACCGGTAGATGATCCGTCCTTGTATGCACTTTTGGCTCGCGAACGGGTAAACGCTACCGAAACACAATATATGGCGTCCGTGCGGAGGAAAAATGTCTAAGTTGTTCACCCTGTTGACCGCAACCGTCATCCTCGCCGGCCTTTCATTCCCAGCGTTCCTTTACGGAGTTTCGACTAACCCGGCTCAGCAAGGAACGGTGCCGGCAGCCTCAGTCTTCGAACGGGTCGCCGGCGAAAGCGAACTGGACGCCGCCGTCATGAAACTGAATCCAGGCGCGTTTAATGATCTGCGTTTTGGTGCGACAGAACGTCGTTTGTTGCTTCCGACTCATGATCGTGGTGAGCTAATATTGGAACTGGAGCGTTTCGACGTATCGAATGGCGAGACGCGCTTTGTGATCGGGAGTCCCACCGGCGACGTCGAAACGGAACGCCCGTCGATTCTGACCTATCACGGCCGCCTTGCCGGCGAACCTGGAAGTCACGTCTACCTCGCGTTCGCTTCAGGTGGAATGGTTTCAGGATACGTTCGCTCCACTCTCGAGGGTAACTACTGGATCTCGCAATCGCCCGCCGAAGCCGCCGCAGGATTCCTGGGCGAGATTGTCGTCCATCGTCTTGAGATTGGCGAGGATCTCCCCGACGGCGTTGCCTTCTGCGGCGTCGAACCGCCGGTCGATTTTCGTCCGCGCCGTCTTCTCAAATCCCCGACTGCGTTAAATCGCGGTCAGTGGTTAGGCAAAGTGGCGATCGATTCGGATCAGGAATACTACAATATCTTTGGCAGCGTTGCTGCAGCTCAATCCTACGCCGCCATCGTCATGGGCGCCGTCAGTGACATCTACCGCCGTGATTTCAATATGAAGTTGTTGTTGAGCTACGTTCGCGTCTGGCCGAACGGCGGCGAGCCATTCGAAGCCGACGACCTTGGCGGGTTTGGCGCCTACTGGGACTTCAACGAAGACCCATCCCGGTTTAATTGGGTGCACATGTTCTCCGGCCGCCGCGATTTGCCGTACGGAGGTGTCGCCTACGTTGGCGGCACGTGCTCGGGACAAGCGACCTACGGAATTTCCGGTTTTCTCAACGGTAGCTTCGGCAACCCCTACAGCGTCCCCAATCAGGGCAACTGGGATTTGATCGTCGTGGCGCACGAGATGGGCCACAACGCCGGGACATTCCACACGCACGACGGATACACGCCGACCATCGATGACTGCGGCAACGGCATTCCCAGTCGGGGTACGATTATGAGCTATTGCCACATCCACGCCGGTTACACCGCCAACACCGACATGTGGATGCATCGCCTCGTCGAAGAGGTTGTGGAAGATGATTTCTTTCTCGGGGGATGCTTCCCCAACGACTGCAACAACAACAGCGTATCCGACGCAACTGATATCGCGCTGGGGACGTCAGCGGACGTCAACTTGGATGGCGTCCCGGATGAGTGCCAGGACTGCAACAACAACAGTGTGCTTGATCCGGCAGAGATTACTCTGGGAAACGACGTCAACCTCAACGGCATTCTGGATGCCTGTGAAGATGACTGTAACAACAATGGCAAACCCGACCAGTTCGATATTTCATCCGGAGTATCCGATGATCTTGACGGGAACAACGTTCCCGATGAATGCGATCCCGATTGCAACAACAACGGGTCAAACGACTGGGTGGATGTCGAGTCCGGGAATTCCGAGGATTTCGACCGCAATACGGTCCCGGATGAGTGTCAGGATTGCAATAACAACAGCATCACCGATTGGCGGGACATCAAGCACCAAGGCAATCTCTTCGTCGCCGATCAATCCGGTTCGGTTCGCGAGTTTCACGCGGCCTCCGGCTATCCGATACAGGGTCACGCGGTTAGCGGATTCACGCCGCGATATGTCCTCTTCAATCCCGCTAATGGCCGCATGTTGGTGTCCGGTGGAAACAGCGTCGTCTCATTCGATGTCGTAGCCAATACGTCCACAACACTCGTGACATCAGGATCCGGCGGCTTGAGCACTGCAACCGGGATGGCGCTTGACCCGAGTGGCAACTTGCTGGTGGCGTCGCGTGGAAACTCCTCGATCCTCAAGTACAATAGCTCGACAGGAGCGCTGATCGGGACACTGGTCGCTACCGGCGCAAACGGACTGAGCCAACCGGAAGGCCTGCTTGTTGTCGGAACGCGGCTGTATGTATCGAGTTCGGGTAACAACCGAATCATTGTTTTTGACGCCAATACCGGCGCTTTCATCGCGACGCTGGTCAATTCCGGTGTCGGTGGGTTGAACGGTCCGCGTGGGCTGGCCTACCTGATTGAGGGCGACCGGTTGCTTGTTGCAAGCAACCTGACCAACCAGGTTTTAGCATACAATGCTACAAGCGGCAATGTAGTCGGTCAGTTTAACGACCTTCAGGCGCCGCAGAGCCCGGTGGGATTGGCCGTCGGTCCCAATGGAAATGTCTTTGTCGCCGAGAACACGCTCGGTGGCAGCGGAACTCCGCGCATCGTTGAATTCCTGCCCAACGGTCGGTACTACCGCCGTTTTGTTCGCGGCAGCAATTCTTCACTGGTCAACCCCTACGGCATCGCATTCAAACCGGCGGCAGGTTTTGACTGTAACGAAAACGGCCGCCCTGACGCCTGCGACATCGCATTAGGCGCTTCGGCGGACCTAAACGCAAATCTCATCCCCGATGAGTGCGAGGGCGCCGATGCGGATGGTGACGGAATCGTCAACGGTCTTGACAACTGCTCAGGTCTCGCCAATGCTTCGCAACAGGACCTTGATATTGATGGTCATGGTGACGCCTGCGACAACTGCCCAACGGTGCCAAATCGAATTCAATTCGATTCCGACGGTGACGGCCTCGGCAACGCCTGCGATAACTGCGCCGGTGCCGCCAATCCGCTACAAGAGAACTCGGACGGCGACCAATTCGGCGACGCCTGCGATGCTTGTCCGGCCGATCCCCTCAATGATGTAGACGGCGACGGGGTTTGTGGTGATCTCGATAATTGCCCGATAACCGCCAACTCCGGTCAAGCGGATGCCGATGGCGATGGAATGGGCGACGCCTGCGACGCGTGTCCTTTAGATCAGTTCAATGATCTCGATCAGGACGGCGTTTGCGGCGACATTGACAATTGCCCGACGATTCCTAACATCAATCAGTCGGACAGCGATAATGATGGTGTGGGTAATGTCTGCGACAACTGCGTTAGCACACCGAATCCCGGCCAGGAGGATTCCGATCATGATGGCATTGGCGATGCCTGCGAAGTTGCTTACGTGTGCGGCGACGCCGATGGCAATGCGGTGATTTCGATTGCTGATGCTGTTTTTCTGATCAACTACATTTTCGCCGGGGGCGCCGCGCCCGATCCACCGGCCGCCGGGGATGCGGATTGCTCCGGTGGCATCTCCATTGCCGACGCTGTCTATTTGATCAACTATATCTTTGCCGGCGGCGCCGTGCCCTGCGCAGCCTGTCCCTAAGCACAAAATCCGATTCTGTTGATCAAGATGATTAAGCCCGACTCGATAGAGTCGGGCTCTGCGTTTTGGCGCCATTCGCGGCTACATGTGAGTGGCAGAGTCGGTGATGCATTGCACTTTCATTGCGGGCTACGCCGGTTTAAGCGCGGGTCGTCAAGATCAGGTCGATACTTAGTGCTGCATCTTGCGGAGCAGGCGTTTTGCAGCGGCGTTGGCGCGATTATGCTGTGTCAGGGTCTCAGAGAATGTGTGCCGCCCATCTCCCGTTGCGACGAAGTACAAGTAGTCCGAAGTCGCCGGAAATAGCGCCGCGCGAATCGATGCCGCCCCCGGAGCGCAGATCGGACCCGGCGGCAGCCCAAAGTACACATAAGTATTGTACGGGGAGTCGTACGTCCAGTCGCTGCGCTGCAGTGGTCGATCAAGTCCACCCAGCGCATAGACGACAGTCGGGTCACACTGCAATTTCATTCCTCTTTGCAGACGATTATGAAAGACCGATGAGATCAATGTTCGCTCGCTGCTATCGGCGGCTTCGGCTTCGATCAGCGACGCAAGCGTGAGCGCCTGATTGACCGACCACTTAAGATCCCGGCGCCGGGCCTCGCAATCGGGTGTAAACTGTGCGCGCATCATACGCACCATCTCGGCGATGACTTCGCGCGGCGACTGATGAGGATAAAAAGAGTAGGTCTCGGGAAATAGGTAGCCTTCAATGGACGGAGCATCGATGCCCAGGTCCTTGCGAAAAGAAGGATCATTGAGATGTCGCACCAACTCGACTGAATCGGTCGGAATCGATTGCACCAGTAGTGGAACTATCTCCCGGATCGTCAGTCCCTCGGCAATCGTCACGCGCGAGAGGTCGGGATTGGTGTCGCGGAAGAACGTGGCCAGCTCGTAGTGCGTCAAGCCACCCGGAATGTGAAAGCGCCCCGGTTTAAGCTGCCGTTCGGCTCCTGAATAGCGCATGGACAGATTGTATAGCCGGCGGTCAGTGCTGAGTCCTGCCTCTGCAAGCCGCTGGCGAAGATCGGCGGCGTCGTCCCCGGGGCGGATGACAACCGAGTAAGTTGAACCAGCGACGCCGATAGTCGTGTTGATTGCGCAGTACGCATAGATGACTCCCGCCGCCGCTGCGATTCCGAGGATCAGCCCCAAGCGGACCCACCAACGGCCGAAGCGCAGCTTCTCGAGTATCCAAACGAAAGGGAGAAGCGGAATCAGCGCAAGGACGAGCAACGTCGTCAGGAGCCAGAGCAGCAGTTCGCCAATTCGATGCATTCTACCGCGAGTAATGGGCGTTAAGGAAATCCTGCAAGATTACTTGCGCGGCCAGCATGTCAAGTTTGCCGCGCATTTGTTTTTCGGTCCTGCCGCCGGCCCGCATAATCCCTTTGGCAGTTTCGCTGGTGAAGGCTTCGTCTTCCAGATGCACACGGTACCCGGCTTGCTCCAGACCGCGGGCAAACCGGCGGATTTCGTCGGCCATCTGTCCGCCGGAATGGCCGTCAATCGAGACGGGTAGGCCAACAACCACCAGCTCTACATCATGCTCGACCAAGGCGGCACACACCTTCTTGACGGCTTCTGCCGGAGACTTGATTATGATCGTTGTCAGCGGTTGGGCGGTTAGGCGCAGAAAATCCGAGTAGGCGACGCCGACCCGCTTGCGTCCATAGTCGATCCCGATAATGCGTTTGGTAAACACGTTGGGCAAGTTACGAAGGCGGTACTGCCGCGTCAACAGTTGGATCGCCGACGGTGTCGCTTACACCTGCACCGTTAGCCAACGACCACGGCGATAATACTGATAGAAAGCTATCGTCGTAATTGCCCCTGAGATCGACAGTATCCACCACACGGCGGTGACATTCGCGGCGAAGAACTGTGTCGCAATCACCGCCGGCAACACCTGCAACCCCCAAGAATGAACGGTGCTAAACACCATGAACGGCGTGTTCAAGCCAACGCCAAGGTGAATGTGTTCCAGCATGATGAACGCGCCGAAGAACGGGTAAACCAGCGCGGATATCCGGAGCAGGACCACACCCTCGCGAATAGCCTCTGCGCTTTCAAAAAACATTCGCATGTAGAACTCGGCGAAAACGAATGCGATGACGCCCAATACCGTCATGATCGCCGTCGCCAGCCAGATGCTCCTCTCGGCTGTTTGTTTCGCGCGGTGTTCCTTATCCGCGCCAAGATTGTGTCCGATCAGCGAACCAAGCCCCAAACCAATGCCGACGATAGTCGCTAAACCGATGCCGAAAAGTTGCATCGACGCGCCGTAAGCGGCCACCACGGCAGTGCCGAATCCGGCGATGATCGGTGTAATCAACAGTCGCGATAGCGACCACGAGAGTTCGCCCAACCATGCCGGCACACCGAGCCAGAGCATCTTCCACATCGAAGCAACCGCCACTGGCACCTGCCCTTTCCATCGCAACCGGACGTTGACGTGTTGCGAATAGAGCAACCAAACACCGATCACAAAGCAGGCGGCATAACTGGCGACGGTGGCAATCGCGGCGCCGGCCATTCCCCAACTCGGAAGTCCCCACCAGCCGAACATCAGCAAGGGATCAAGCACGACATTTAACGCGTTCGCGCAGATCATCAGCGCCATCGCCAGCTTGGGATTGGCGATGCAGCGCAGCGCAGTAAAGACCGTGTACGCCGCATAGAAAATCGGCAGGCCAATAATGACGATTCGTCCGTAAACAACACCGAGTTCGAAAGCCCGTCCCTCGGCGCCAAGCAGCCGCAACATGTCGTTGAGGAAAACCAGCCCAATGACGTTGACTAACAGTCCGAAGAAGAGCTTGAGGATCAGCGTCTCTTTGATCGCTGTCTCGGTGCGCGCATAATCCTTCTCGCCGTAGCGTCGCGAAATGATCGCCATCGATCCCGGGCCAATCAAGCTGTTGAAGGCGAAGAGAATCCACATCAGGTTCGAGAAGAAGGTGACTGCCGCAACTCCGGCTTCGCCGTCCGGGAGCCGCGACACCCAGAACATATCGGCCATTGAATAGATGTTTTGGGAGAGGAATCCGATCATCGACGGTATTCCCATCTTCAGAATCGATCCGAGAACTGAGCCCTCGGTATAATCGGTGCGCTGTCGTTCTTCGGTCGATAACATGGATGGAAGATACGGATCGGGTTGCCGAAAGATGCTGAAAATTGGTTAGCGACGACGCATAATGCGTCGCGGCGAATGTCTGAGACGTGTTAACCGGCAGCGAATGTCGGTTTTCTGCTCGGAGGCTATTTTTTTCGGCGAGTCGTCTTGCCCGGCGCGAAAGCCAGAGCAAACACCTCTTCGATCTTCTCGACGCAATGAAACTTGACTTGGCTCTTCACTTCGCCCGGCAGGTCGATGATGTCCTTTTCGTTTTCCTTTGGAATGACGACTTCGCGAAATCCCGAGCGCAGCGCCGCTAACGATTTTTCTTTCAGGCCGCCGATCGGCAAGACGACGCCGCGCAGAGTGATTTCGCCGGTCATCGATACGCGCGGGCGGATTGAGCGGTTCGTGAACAGGCTGACCAACGCTGTCGCGATCGTGATTCCCGCCGAGGGTCCGTCCTTGGGCACCGCGCCGGACGGCACGTGAACATGCAAATCGTTCTTATCAAAGACCGTTGGATCGATCCCCAATTTGTGAGCATTAGCCCGCACGCACGACAGTGCGGTCTGCACCGACTCCTTCATCACATCGCCCAAACTGCCCGTCAGAGTCAGTTGTCCCTTCCCCGGCATGCAATTGGCTTCGATATTGAGAATATCGCCGCCGAACGAAGTATAAGCCAGCCCCGGTACGACGCCGACTTCGCCCTCGCGCGGAATGCGGTCGGAAACGAATTTCGCCGGCCCAAGGTACTCGGCAATGCTTGTCGCCTTCACCGTTGTTGTCGCCCGCTTCCCGGTAGCCACTTTTTTGGCAACTTTGCGGCAAATTGTCGCGAGTTCCCGATCGAGGTTGCGTAGGCCCGACTCCCGGGTATAATCGCGGATCACCTTGAGTATCGCTTCGTCGGTAACCCGCAGATTAGTCTTCTTGAGACCGTGATTATCGATTTCGCGCGGCACGAGATACTTTTTGGCGATGGCGAGTTTTTCTTTGTCGGTGTAGCCCGGAATCCGAATCACTTCCATGCGGTCGAGCAGCACGGACGGAATTGTGTCGAGGATGTTCGCCGTGGTAATGAACATCACCTTCGAAAGATCGAACGGCACATCAAGGTAGTGGTCGGCAAAGCTGTTGTTTTGTTCCGGGTCCAGCACCTCCAGAAGGGCGGATGCCGGATCGCCGCGGAAGTCTTTCCCCACCTTGTCGATCTCGTCCAGCATTATGACCGGATTGTTGGAATCACAGCGGCGAATCGCCTGTATTACTCGCCCCGGCAACGAGCCGATATAGGTTCGGCGATGACCGCGAATTTCGGCTTCATCGTGCATACCGCCCAGGGCGATGCGCTGGAATTTTCGACCCATCGAGCGCGCGATCGAACGCCCCAATGAGGTCTTGCCGACTCCGGGCGGACCTACGAAACAGAGAATCGGCCCCTTCAATTCCGAGCGCAGTTTCTGCACGGCGAGAAATTCGAGGATGCGGTCTTTGACCTTCTCGAGTCCAAAGTGATCTTCGTCGAGAATCTTTGCGGCTTTCGCGATATCCAGATGCTCCTCGCTCGAGCGCGCCCAGGGCAGAATCGTCAGCCAATCCAGGTATGTCCGACTGACGATGTACTCCGCTGCCGATGGGTTCATCTTGCTCAGCCGTTCAAGTTCTTTCTCGGCGGCTTCACGCGCCAGTTTCGGAAGTTGGCCCGCCTCGATCTTCTGCTTAAACTCTTCAATCTCGGTGGTGCGGTCATCATCTTCGCCGAGTTCCCGGCGGATCGCTTTTAGCTGTTCACGCAGGATGTAGTCGCGCTGCATGCGTCCCATTTCACTGGCGGCTTGATTCTGAATCTTCGCCGACAGTTCGAGCACGCCGACTTCCTTGTTGAGGTGCTGCACGAGCTTCTCCAGACGCGCCTGCACGCCGAAGGTCTCCAGCATTTCCTGTTTACTGGCGATATTGAGATTTAAGTTCGATGCGACGTAATCGGCCAGTTTTGAGCTATTCTCCTGATTGATCGCCGTAATGTAAATCTCTTCCGAGAGGTTCGGAGCCAGGTCGACGACCTTTTTCAACATCTCAAGCACATTTCGCTTGAGCGCTTCGATCTTGACGCCACCGGCCTCCGGCTCTTCGAGAACTTCGACTTCGGCAACCGTGAACGGCTCCGTCTCAACGACGCGGCTGATCTCGACTCGATGCAGGCCTTGAACCAAGAATCGCACCGAACCGTCCGGGAACCGCAGCATCTTGAGTACCGTGGCCGCGGTGCCAACCCGATACAAATCGGGAGTATTGCCGCCTTCGGCCTGTGCCTCGCGCTGTGTAAAGAGGCCGATAGTCTTATTCCCCATCAATGCCTCATCGACAAGCTTAGCCTGACGCTGGTCGGAAATCATGAGCGGCATGACCAAGTACGGGAACACGACCATTCCGCGAAGCGGCAGGATGGGCATGACGTTGGTTTGACTCGGCGTTTCAGTTTTCGGGCTGACCGAAGCTTGCACTGAATCCTCCTATGTTCCCGGGTGCTCCGCCGGATTTGCCCGGACGGGATATATATAGGTTATCGAACCGGAAAGGCAAAAGCTTCAGTCGGTTCAAAACGCAACACGATCGTTTCTCGCCGAGGCGAAGCCCCGATTTGCGGCAATTGCGGTTGTGCTTTGCCCGACAATCTGCCGACATAATATATGTGTGAATCACAGGGCAGCCTAAACGGAGGCTCGATCACCGTGATCGAAGGAAAGCCGAAAAATCGCGGTAGCCTCGTGTTTGCGCCTACAAACAGCAGCGGTTTATGCGGCACACGCACACAAAGATAATAGCGCTCATCTCGTGCTTGATTTTCGCCTTTGCCGGGGGGCTGGCAATCCTTCACTTTGCCGAGTCGTCACAAACCGAGCTACTCGTCAATGATCTGACTAACAGCAAGCGCCAGTCGCTTTCGACCGTGATGCGGCTGCACGGGCGTCTCCTGGAGAATCTCGCGTACGACTACTCCTATTGGGACGACATGGTGGCTTTCGTTAGCTCGCGTGACTCGGTCTGGGCAAGCGTCAATATCGAATCGACTATGCCGACATACGGAGCTGACATTGCCTGGGTATACGACGAACAATTCCGGTTGGTTTACGCCTTCAGTTACGATGACCCCGACACGCCGCCGATGGCGACGTTTGATCCGTCGGCGGTCTCGCTTCCCTCCGCAAAATTCTTCAGTCACTTCTTCACCGCAAGCGAGGCGGGCATCCTCGAGGTTCGTGGCGCACCGATTCAGCCGTCCATCGACAACGAACGGACCACACCGCCACAAGGATACTTCTTCGTCGCTCAGGTCTTGGATCAAACAATCTTGAATGAAATCGGCCTGAACACGCAGTCCCGTTTGAGCATTCGGAAACTCGATGAAACTGAAGCCGATCTTTGTACTCTCGAGCCGGACTGCATTTGCTTTGAAGATACTCTGTACTCTGCGCGAGGCGAACCGATCGCCTACATCGATGTTCAGACTAATGTTCCCATTCTTGGTGAATGGACAGATTACACCGCCAAGCGCAATTACTTCGTATACATCTTTCTGCTGGTATTTTTCGCCGTGCTTGGCTTCTCAATGCGCGATTGGCTGGCCTTGCCGTTACGGCGGATATCGACGGCACTGGAGACGGAATCATCCGATCCGCTGGTTGAACTGGAGAAGAAAAACACGGATCTTGGGAATATCGCGCGGATGGTGCGCCAATTTTTCGGCCAACGCAAGCAACTCGAACATGAAGTGCTTGACCGCGAAATGACCGAGGAAACCTTGCGCGAAGCTAAGGCCAAGGTTGACGCCTTGCTGCAAGAGCAACAGATTGCACTGGCCAACACGCGCGAGTTCATTTACCGCCATGATCACAAAGGCTTCATGCACTTTGTGACTGAATCTATCCTGCCCATCACCGGTTACAGTGAGACCGAATGGAAACGCCATTATACCGAGTTCCTCACCGATAATCCGCTCAACAAGCTCGTTATCGACAACACCGACGGTGCAATTCGCGACGGTATCCCGCGTCCTCCATATCTGGTGGAGGTTCGGCATAAGGACGGGCACCCGGTTTTGCTCGAGGTCAACGAACGACCTTACTTCGAAAACGGTGTCGTAGCAGGCATCGTTGGTCTGGCGCGCGATGTTACCCAGCGAATCCAGGAAGAAAAAGAACGCGAGCGCATGCAAGTGCGTCTCGACAAAGCGCAGCGCATGGAATCAATCGCTTTGCTCGCCGGCGGCGTGGCGCACGATCTCAATAATATGCTGGGGCCGCTGGTGGGATACCCTGATCTCATCCTCGAGTCGCTGCCGGAAAACAGCCCGGGTCGCGAAGAGCTGCGAGCTATGGGCCAAGCGGCACGTCAGGCGGCGGGGTTGGTCCGTGATCTTTTGACGCTGGCGCGGCGCGGTCGCTATGAGATGACGGTTGTAGATCTCAACACCGTTGTTTCTAACTTCAGTGAATCGCTGGCGTTTAGAAGCTGGTTGAGCGGCAACGCGGCAGTGAAACTCGACCTCCAGTTGAACAGCGAACCGCTCATGATAGTTGGCTCGGAAGTTCACCTTTCTAACGCTCTGATGAACTTGGCAACCAATGCCATCGACGCAATGCCTGATGGTGGCACACTGACAATCCGAACCGGCAGAAAGTTGTGTAAGAGCCTCGACGACGAGCGAATCCAGATTGAGGCGCGCGACTATGCATTCGTGACGATCGAGGATACCGGCATCGGAATCGACACGGATGATATGAAAAAGATATTTGAACCCTACTATTCGCGCAAGAAGATGGGAAGATCCGGGTCCGGGTTGGGGCTTGCGATTGTTTACGGTATTACCAAGGATCATCGCGGATTCTATGATCTGCAGTCGGCGCCGAATCAAGGAACGCGTTTCACGCTTCTCTTCCCGGCCGAAAGCAACTCCTCGCGGTCAACGCCGACAAGTATGGCGCAACAGGCGGGTATCGAAACGATCCTCATCGTCGACGATGAAGAGACTCAACGCAAGTTAGCCGCGGCCGCGCTTCAATCACGCGGTTATACGGCTGTTCAAGCGGCGAGCGAGTCGGAGGCACTGAAAATTGTGGAAACGACACCGGTTGATCTGGTGTTGCTCGATATGGCGCTCGGCAAGAGCGGCGACGGGCTGGCGCTCTATCGACGGATGTTGCAGATCAAACCTCATCAGAAAGCGGTCGTGATGAGCGGCGTTGCGGCCAACGAGAGCGTCGATGAAGCGTTGCGTCTCGGCGCCGATGCATTTATCGCAAAACCGTTCACCCGTGAGGAACTGGCGCGTGCCGTACGCACGGCGCTGGATCGTCCTTTCTCGGGAGCCATGACGCCACAACGCACTACGGCCTAATCTAATCATCACCGTATCAACCGCATCAATGAGTCTATCTCCTCGCCGGCTCTGATTATCGTCGGAGTCGCCGCGGAATTCGGATATTTCTGCAGAAACTCTTCGATGACGCCCTTCGCCGCGGGCAATTTGCCCTGCATCGCCAGCGCGCGGGTTAGGTTGAGATAGGCGTCGTCGGGGTTGATTTGCGCCGATATCATCTTGCGGTAGAGATCCTCCGCCTCAGTGTATTTTCGTTGCCGCATGAGCGCCTGTCCAAGCAGTGCGGGTATGTTGGGGTCCGTCGGATTGACACGAAGCGCTTCGCGCGTCTGGACTTCGACATCCGCCCAGCGTCCCGCTTTCGCCAAGGTTACAGAGTAGTTGAAGCGCACGGAAAAGTCGCGTGGCGCCAGCACGATCGCGCGACCGAACGATTCGTTGGCGCCGCCGACATCTCCACGTGCGGCTTGCGCTTGCGCCAGATGCGACCATAACAGGCCATGTGACGAGTCGAGATCCAGACCCTTGCGCGCATAATACTCGGCTTCAGTTATGCGTTTCTCGTTGAGGGCGAGTTGCGCCAGATTGGCATAGCTGCGGACATGCGGCCGCAGCGCGATCGAGCGCCGCCACATCCGCTCCGCCAGCTCCGTTCTGCCGATTGCGTTCAAGTGATTTCCCAGAGTCTCGAATCCGATGGCGCCTTCAACGTCATAGAGCGACAAGATGGCAATCTGCCGATTAACGGCGCGATCGAAGTTCGAGTTCACCGCCGCAAAACTGAGAAAAGTGATGAACCCGATCGCCGGAAGCATCGCATGAGCAGCACGGCCAATCGTGAATTGCTTGTACTCAGAGAACATCATCGCAGCGACAAACGTCAGAATCATGCCGCACGCCGAGAATAAGTCCCAGTCGACGGCGTAACCAAGCCGGGAGTGGAGGAAAAACATCATCCCCAGGGCGCCCGGCACCGCCGCAACGACAAACCCCAGCGTCCGTTGCTGCAATAGCCTCCCTAAAGAGCGAGAACTTAGCGCCACAAAGAGCAACGCGACAGCCGCCGCGCCGGTAAGCACAATCTGATTGAGAACATCGATCAGGTGTTGTTCGGAAAATAGCGCGTAGTCACTCTTCTGCGTGCCGAAATCCAGAAGCAATCCCGCCACTCCCAAACTTGGTAGCGGCGAGAGACTCGGCAATTTCCAGACAATGAGCAGCGAAAGCCAAACGGCGAGCAGCGTCGTGACCACACCGCGCCAGTCTTTCTCGGTACGCGCATAGTGCCCGCCGACTAAGAGACACGGAAGTAAGATCAACGACTTGAAGTGAAACAAGACCAGCAACAGATAGAGCGCCGACACCGGAGCGAACGACCATTCTCTTCGAAGCGCTTTGATGCCGGCCGTGAAAAACAACGTCAGCAATGCCGGAATCATCATGTAGGTCTCGGAGTAACCGCAGAAGAGCAGCGTCGTGCCCGAAACAAACAGCAGTAGAAACATCAACACCTGGGTGTGGCGTTCGCGAAATGCCGTCCGCACAAACCAGAGCAAAGTAAAGTAGAATGCAACGCCGCTGATTATCGAGACGACGCGAATCGAGTCAAGCCCATTCAAGCCGAACCAAGAGTTTAGTAGCTCATAGGCGCCACGGTTGAGCATCGCGGCCAACGGTTCGGTCGGAAGCCACCAGACACCGATTTCAACTTCCTTGGCGCGCAGAATACCGTCGCCCAGATAGTGGGCGCGCACCCGCAAAAGGTAGAAGAGGGCGATCAAAGCGCCGGGGATGATGCCGTAAAGCAGGACTTTTCGGAAACGATCTGGCGGATTCCATCCGCTGGCAAGCGTCGATACGCCAATTGCGCTGAACACTGCTGCCAAAGCGATGCCGGTGCGAACCGGCCAGCCGAATACTTGAAGCAGATTCAGTCCCCACCAGGCCGGTGAATATTGCCAGGGCGCCAGATAGATGAAGACTACCACCGCGACAACGCTAACGGCGATGCTATTTGGTATTAATTTTGCGTTAGACATTGAAGCGGAACAAGACGACGTCTCCGTCCTGCACGACGTAGGTCTTGCCTTCGAGCCGCACCAAACCGTGCTTCTTGGCCTCGGCGTGCGAGCCATGTTTCTTTAGGTCGCTATAGGCAACCACTTCGGCGCGGATGAACCCGCGCTCGAAATCGGCATGGATCACTCCGGCGGCAACCGGCGCAGTCGAGCCTTTGCGCACCGTCCAGGCGCGCGATTCTTTCTCGCCGGCGGTGAGGAACGAGATCAATCCAAGCAGATCGTACGACTTCTTGATCATCAAGTCCAAAGCCGATTCGTTGATACCGAGGTCGGCCATGAAAGACGCCCGATCGTCATCGGGAAGCTGCGCCAATTCCATTTCAATCTTGCCGCAAACCACCGCCATATCGGTTTGCGGCTTCTCGCGGACGACAGCGTGCTCGGTGAATATTGCTTCACGCCGGGCGATATCTGACTCGCCGACATTGATGATGATCAACAGAGGTTTGAACGATAGGAACTGGAAGCCGCGGATCATTTTCTGCTCTTCCGGCGACAGGTCAAGCGTCCGCAGGGGAATGTTTTGTTCCAGCGTCTCCTTGATGCGCTTGAGCACTTCGTACTCGTGTCGCACCTTCTCGTCTTTGACGAGTTTCGCTTGCTTTTCGACTTTCTCGAGTCGCTTCTCGATCAGAAGTAGATCTGCGAAAACCAGTTCGTCTTCCAGGGTTTGAATGTCGCGCTGAATGTTGATCGACCCTTTGGGATGAAGCACCTCATCATTGGCAAAGCCGCGCACGACATGCGCCAGCGCATCGCACTCGCGCAGCACCTGCGGGATTTCCGTCTCAATGCTGGACTCTTTGTCGCCGGAAAAGCCGGCGACATCGATGTACTCAATCTCGGCGAAGGTCTTCTTCTTGGAATTCTCCAGTTCGGCGAGCCAATCGATCCGCGCATCCGGCACGAGCACGCGCCCGCGATTGAACGCCCCCTTCTGCGATTGGAAACTGGAAACCTCAGCGTCGCCGCGCGTGACGGCGTTGAAGATGGTGGTCTTGCCCGAAAGCCCCAGACCGATCAATCCGACAATCATGGCTGGATATAACGCAATCGCGGGCGAAAGGTCAAGCGGCGGCTTTGACCGGCGGTAGAGGTGTGTTACTGCCGCTTCTTGTAGTACCCCGAAAACGTCGTCATCCAGTTGTCGCCGCCGTCGCGCGACTGTTGAATGACGAGATCAACGCGGTCATTACCGACCGGCGTTACCGTCGAGCGATCGACCACCTTGTAACCGCTTTGGTCGGGAAGTTCTCCCTGAAACCGAAGCGCGCCGCTCTCGGAGCGGGTGATCAGGATTTTTTCTTTGAGTCCACCCAGTGCAATCGCCGCACCGGTCACCCAAATCATCTTCCACTCGCCGGAGACGTTGTTAAAATAGAAGAGATTGTGGCCGACAAAACCGTCCATCTGCTCGTAATCTTCCGCGAGCGCGCACCCATAGGCCAGCTTCTGGATTTTGCTGGCGCCGATCTTCTGACCATCGTTGATGAACACATCCCAATCACCGAGCCAGAAGTCGAGCAAACGATACTGCTCGTCGTACTCGCACGGACGCAGGTTGCGGTCAGCCATCTCGATCGCCTTCTGAAAGCGTTCATCCGAGCGCAGTGTATCGAACACTGTGTCATGCTCCAATATGTCGGGCCGGTTGAATCCCGACTCCAGCGCCTGTGCCAGCCACGTAAATGTCCGTTCTCTGTCTTTCAGTTGCGCGTAGGCCGAGGCCAGATTATAGCGCACGGTCGCGATACGATAGCCGTTTGCCTCGCATTCCTCCCAAGCGGTAGCGGCCTTGCGATAGTTCTTGTTCATGTAGTGCGCCTGCCCCAACAAGAACTGCGCCTGCAGATTTGTCGTGTCGAGCCGGGCAGCGTTCTCGAAGTTCACGACAGCTTCCGGCCACTTTTCTTGTTGCAACAGCTCGGCGCCGCGCATCAGCAGACTGTCCGCCTCCGACTGCGCCGATGCCGCGGCGTTCAACATCATCGTACAAAGCAAGAATAATCCGATAGCGACAGATTTCATCCAGACCTCAATTGTCGTTAAAGCCTAAGTTCATGCTACCATATTGTACAAAACTGATTCAGCGATGAATAGCCCTAATCCGCGATTGGCTGCATTCTCCGACTACTGTAGTTAGCCGATCGCCAGCGCCACCTTGTGCGCCTGCTTCACGCAATCGTTGAGGCCAATCCCGTAGTAGGCGTTGGACGCGACATGGATGTTGCCCAACCGCCGCAATTCGCTCTCAATGGCGCAAAGCCTGTCTCTGTGCCCGATATGAAACTGCGGAATACCATGTTGCCAGCGATAGATCTTACTGATCTCCGGCGCACCAGTGATCTTCATGATCTCGCCTAAATCGGAAGTCGCGACCTGAAGCAGCTCTTGATCCGACATCTTGATCGAGTCATGGTCGCCGTCCCCTCCCAACATGGTGCGAAACTGCACTTTGCCTTCCGGCGCTCGCTGCGAAAATATTGACGATGTCCAAATCGAACCGAGGATTCGCCGGCCCTCCTTCTGCGGCACCAAAAAACCGAATCCGTCAACCGATGCCTGCACTTGCTTGGCGTCGAAGCCGAGGCACACCACCGCGATCGGCGCGTAGGCGATAGCCGACAGCGATTCCGACAAGGCTTTCGAGACCGTAGCGGTCAACTGCCCCGCCGCGTAGGACGGTGTGGCCAGCACGACATGCCGGGCCTTGAGCGGCGCTCCCGATCGAGGCGTCACATTGTAGATGTCACCATCGCGATAGATCGACTTGACCGGCATCCCAACGCTGATCTGATTCAGATACAACTCGGCGAATCGCTCGATGATTCTATACAGTCCGCCGCGAAATGATGTCAGCCATCCCCCCGGTCCGGCCGGACCGCCCGACTTTTTGCCGGCGGCTTTGGCAGCTTTGGCCTTGGCGACCATCGCCTTTAAGAGCGATCCGTGCTCGTCTTCCATCTCCCGCATAATCGCAAAGCACGACTGCAACGACAGCTTCGATGCCACCCCACCATAGACGCCGGACACCATCGGCTGCACCAAGTAATCGGCGGCCTCTCTGCCGATACGCCGACACGCAAAGTCATAGATCGACTCGTCGACTCCGGTCGGCCGTTTCTTGGCGAACGGCTCGCAGGCAATCCGCAGTTTGCCCGGCCAACTAATGATGTCTGCCATTAGGAACTTTGGCGGCGACATCGGAACAGCGCGAAGCCGTCCGCCCCGCAGGATAAACCGCGCATTGGCCTTCTCATTCGCCCGCTCTATCTGAGCTCGAAGTCCCAACTCATCGCATAGTTGCAGCGTCAGCGGTTCGCGATCAAGAAACCCATTCGGCCCCCAATCGAAGCTGTAGCCGTCGAGCACGTCGGTGCCAATCGTTCCACCGAGACGATGTTCCGCCTCCAGCAGTTGCACTCTCAATTGCGGGCTGTTGTGACGAAGAAAGTGCAGCGTTGCCAGACCGGATATCCCGCCGCCAACGATCACGACATCAAGCGCCGGCATTGTTTTTGGTCACCTCACGCACCAGATTAGCCAGCACCCGCGCAAACCGCGGATCGTCGTTGAACATCGGCATGCGGCGTATGCGGGCGGCCATCTCGGCGCCGACAATTTCCTTCAGTTGCAAATCAATCTCGAACAGCGTCTCGATATGATCGCAGACAAAGGCAATCGGCACGATGAACAGACCGCTGCTGCGCTCGCTCAGCAACCGTTTGACTTCATCGATAGTGTCCGGCCCGACCCACTTCACCGGTCCGGTACGACTCTGAAACGACAGAAAATGCTCCCGTCCGTGGGCCGCCAGTTCAGCGGTCTTGCGAATCTGCTCAACATAAGGATCGCCCCGATCGACGAACTTCTGCGGCAGCGAATGCGCCGAAAACAGGAGCGTCTCATTAGCCCCGATATTTTCCGCGATATACGTCCGCAACAACGCGATGTAGTCGTTCTGTGCGTGAAAATCGTTGATGAAGCGCAGGCGTGGTCGCTCGCTCAGTTTCTCGACCGCCTCTAAGAGCACTGAGCGCGACGATCCGGTCGTCGCCCGCGAAAACTGCGGGTACATCGGCAAGCAGACTAATTTCGTGATGCCGTCCTTCGCGACTTGCTCTATCGCCGTCGCAATCGACGGCGGCGAGTAGCGCATGCCAACATAGCTGCGCAAACCGGGAAAATCCTCCGCCAGTTCCTGTTCCAGCAACTTTGCTTGCGCCAGTGTCCATCTCAACAGCGGCGAGCTGCCGCCGATGCGCTGGTAATTGTGAGTGACCTCCGGCGTTCGCCGTTTCGCGATCATGCGCGCCAGTGGTTTCTGACACAGACTGCCGCCCGGCAATTTGATGATTTCGCGATCCGAGAAGATGTTGAACAGGTACTCGGAAATTTCAGCGACGCTCGACGGACCGCCCATCGCGAGAAGAATGATACCGGTGCGTTCCGTCAAGGCTGCTCCGCTAAATCGTCCGTGAAAAACGCACGCCTTTCGATTCGCCGTTGTCATCGAGATAGGCGTCGAAAGTCATCGCGATGTTGCGCACGAATGTCCGGCCCACCGGCAAGATAAACAGCCCGCGCTCATCGATAGACATCAGTTCATCTTTCACGAATCCGTCGAGGCGCGAGTGCTCGGCGGCAAAGTACTTGTCGTAGCGGACACCGAATTGTTGTTCCAGCGCCTGATAATCGAGCCGGAAATTGCACATCAACTGGCTGATCACGTACTGGCGCACCAAGTCATCCTGATTAAGCTGTAATCCGCGGTAAGCCGCAAACTTCCGCTCCGCGACCGCCTTTTCGTAGCTATCCAATTTGGAGTGGTTTTGGAAAAAGGCGTTGTTCACATAGCCAATCGCCGACATGCCGAAACCGATCATCTCCGGCGCGGTTTGCACGGTGTAGCCCATGAAATTACGATGCAGACGCCCGTCATTCTGCGCCACCGCCAACTCGTCATCCGGCAGTGCGAAGTGATCCATGCCGATCTGGCGATAACCAGCCTTAGTGAACAGCTCAACCGCAGCGGCGAAGAGCTGGTACTTCTCCTCCGCCTTGGGCAAATCACTGTCCGTGATCAGTGCCTGATGCGGCATGCTCTGCGGCAGAAAAGCAAACGAGTAAAGCGCCACCCGATCCGGCCGCAAGCTCAGCGCCCTTTCAATCGTCACGGAGAACTTGGCGACAGTTTGTTTGGGCAATCCGTAGATCAAATCCAAATTGATGCCGCGATATTTCAAACCGCGACTCTTTTCAACGATGTGCTCCACCGACTCAAACGGCTGCACGCGCCCCATCGCCTCTTGTACTTCCGGGTCAAAATCCTGTGTACCGATCGAGATGCGATTGAATCCGCTCTGAGCCAAGAACTCAAGCTGTTCGTCAGTGGTCACGCGTGGATCGACCTCTATCGATTTTTCGCAACTGCCTGTGTAGTCAAAGTTCTCTTCGATCACCTTGAGAACGATTTCCAGCCCATGACAATCCAAATACGTCGGCGTACCGCCGCCGAGATGCAATTGACCCGCCGTGCGGCGCGCGCCCAGAAGCTTACTGGTGTTGCTAATCTCCGTAGTCAACGACTCAACATAGCTGTCCACACGCTCGCGACGGCTGGTTACAACCGTATTGCAGCCGCAATAGAAGCAGCGTTTTCGGCAGAAGGGAATGTGACAATAGAGGGCCAACGGCGTCGCAGTCTTGGCTGCCGCCGCTTCGAGTGCGGAGACGTAATGCGCCGGACCAACGTCGTTTGTCCAGACCGGTACTGTTGGATAGCTGGTATAGCGCGGCCCGGGGCGGTCGTACTTGCGTAGCAATTCAATCGGTACGCGTGTGAATGACACTTGCTCAGAAGTCATGTCCTGCGGAAACTCCGAACCGATTTAATCATAGCTTCTACCGATGAAATCGGCGTCTCCGGAAGAATGCCATGTCCGAGGTTGAAAACCAGATTGTCATAACAATCGAGTGACGAGAGGAGGTCGCCGGTTCGGCGCTCAACCTCAATCGGGCTACCGAACAATACGGTCGGATCAAGATTGCCCTGCACTGATTTGCCCTTCGCTTGCATGGCGATTGTCTTAAGTTCAGATCGATAGTCCACGCCAATCACTTCACAGTCCAGCCCGGCAACGATATCCACGTATGGTGCTACGCCGTTCACGAAGACGATGCGGGGGACTTTCTTATCCTTCAGTCGATCGAGTATGGCCCTAATCGGCTCTGCCGACCACGCATCATAGTCCGGGTGCGACAGTACGCCGCCCCAACTGTCGAAGATCTGCACCGCATCAACTCCGGCGTCGACTTGCGCGGCCAGATACTCGGCGACATTTTTTGTCAGGCAGTCGATGACTCGGTGCGCCGCATCCGGATATTGATGCAGGAATTGCTTCGCGCGATCAAAGGTCTTTGATCCCTGCCCCTCAACCAAATAACAAAACAACGTAAACGGCGATCCGGCGAAGCCGATCAGCGGCGCGGTCGGAAGAATCGCTTTGATCTCGTGAATTCCCGCCATGACAAAATTCAGGTCGCTACCGGGATCGCAGTCATGCAGATTGCCGGCATCTTCCGGTCGACGCAGGGGCGTACCGATTTTCGGTCCGCCGTCCGGAAAGGATATCGGAATTCCCATCGGTTCGAGAATCGTCAAGATGTCGGAAAACAAAATCGCCGCATCGAGATTGAACCGCTGCACCGGCTGGCGTACGACCTCGGCGATCAATTTCGGCGAACGACATAATTCCGGAAAGCTGACTCTGGCGCGCACCTCCTGATACTCGGGCAGATATCGTCCGGCCTGGCGCATGATCCAGATCGGAATCGCGCCGTCGTTACGGCCATAGCAGGCTTTGATAAACGGGCTACTCTCTAAGCCCATGCGTGCGCCTCTTTGAGAACGGCGTCCGCCAAAACCTGCGCGGCCTCAGAAAGCAGCGGATCAGTGTGCGCGTTAGAGATGAAGCACACCTCGTAACCGGACGGCGGGAGATAGATTCCCTGCTGCAGAATTTTCGAGTACATGCGATTGAAGTGCGAAACACCGTCGCTGGAAATCGCCGCCGCGCTGCGCGGAATACCCGGCTGGAACACGATCCAATAAATCGATGCCACGCCGACAACATTGACCTGAACGTCGCGCAGCTTGGACGTCAACTCGGCGACGAATTTGCGATTCATGATTTCGAGCCGCTCGTGGATCTTGCCGTCGGCAAGTTTGCGCAGCGTGGCCAAGCCTGCCGTCATTGCGACAGGATTTCCCGAAAGTGTGCCTGCCTGATACACCGGCCCGAGCGGTGAGAGCATTTCCATGATCTCCGCCCGACCGCCGAAAGCGCCGACCGGCATCCCGCCGCCGATGATCTTACCATAACAGACCAAATCCGGTCGTATGCCATAGTATCCAGCGGCGCCCGTCATACCGATTCGAAAGCCGGTGATTACTTCATCGAAAATCAGCAGGGCGCCGTGTTTCTCGGTCAGAGCGCGCAGCAGCCGGACATAATCATGACGCTGAATCAACAGGCCGTTGTTCGCCGGAATTCCTTCGATGATAACGGCGGCTAATTGATCGCCGTGCTCGTTGAAAAACTCCTGCAATGCCTCTTCGTCATCGAGAGCGATCACCATCGTGTTCTTCGTGGCACTTTCCGGAATTCCCGCGGATGACGGCGTGCCAAACGTTGCTAACCCCGAACCGGCCTTCACCAAGAGCGCATCGACGTGGCCGTGATAACACCCGTCAAACTTGAGAATTAGATCGCGTTTGGTGAATCCGCGCGCAACACGGATCGCCGACATCACGGCCTCAGTCCCGGAAGACACAAAGCGAATCCGTTCCACCCAGTCGATCTGCTTGACAATGAACGTCGCCAGCTCGTATTCCAGTTCCGTCGAAGCGCCAAAGGTCATGCCCTTGTCAATTTGCGCCTTTACTGCCGCAACAACATCCGGGTCGCCATGCCCCAAGATCAGCGGACCCCACGAGCTGCAGAAGTCGAGATACTTGTTGCCGTCAACGTCATAGAGATGGGCGCCATCGCCCTTGGCGATGAATCGCGGCGTGCCGCCGACCGAGCGAAACGCCCGCACCGGTGAATTGACGCCGCCGGGTATCACCTGATGCGACAGTTCCATCAAGCGGCGCGACTTTTCGGGATCAAATACGACCTTAGAGATGCCAGCCATTCTTCAAAATGTCCTTTAGATGATAAGTCAGTATGATCGACGCACCGGCGCGTGTGATCGCGAGCAAGTTCTCCAGCACCATCGTCTTTTCATCCGTCATTCCGGCTTGCGCCATCAGTTTTACCGCCGTGTACTCGCCCGAAACATTGTACGCCGCAATCGGCAGACTCGTGTTGGCGGCGAAATCGGAGATGATGTCCAGATACGCCAGCGCCGGTTTCACCATGACGATGTCCGCGCCTTCCTCTTCATCAAGCAGCAGCTCCCGCAGCGCTTCGCGACGATTGCGGTAGTCCATCTGGTAACCCTTGCGATCGCCCTTGCCCGGCGCCGAATGCGCGGCTTCGCGGAACGGGCCGTAGTAGGAGGATGCGTACTTCGCCGAATAAGCGAGTATAAGCGTGTCTTTGTAATCTTCGTCTTCCAGCGCTTCGCGAATCGCGCCGATGCGGCCATCCATCATGTCCGACGGCCCGACACAATCGCAGCCGCGTTTGGCAAGTTCCACCGCCATTCGCGCGAGTATCTTTACCGACTTGTCGTTGTCGATGGCGCCGTCAATTGTGACGCCACAGTGCCCGGTGTCGGTATAAGCGCAGAGGCAAACATCGGCGCTGACGAAGAGCGCTTCTCCGAATCGCTGTTTCAGTTCCTGACAGGCTCGAATCACGGGATTCTTGTCATCATAGGCAGACTCCGCCATCGCGTGCTTGCGTTCCGTCACGCCGAACAACATGACTTTGTTGATACCGAGCTTGTGGTCATCGGTCAATGTTTCGACCAACTTATCGACCGATTCGCGGTAGATTCCCGGCATGCCGTGAATTTCTTGTCGAACGCCGCTGCCGTCAGTAACAAAGTAGGGCTGAATCATGCCGTCAATGTTCAACCTCGTCTCAGCACACAATTCGCGAATCAGTTGATTGCGGCGCAGTCGCCGCGGACGAATTTCACGTTCCATTACACGTACTCCCAGACGCTGGCGATGTCCGCCTCTCCCATAACAGTAACTGGCGGCCAAGACAACCGCTGCATTTCCGCAGCTGTCGTGCGACCAATGGCCAGAATTCGACACCGTGGTTTGCCAAACTGGCGATCAAAGGCGCGCGCCAGCGATGGCGCGGTGAAGAGAATAACATCTGCGGGCTGAATGCGGTCGATTATTTCCGGGGCGACCTTTCGTTCAATCGACTCGTAGGCAATGACCGGAATGTAGCGATATCCGTGCGCGCGCAATATTGTCTCTGGATCGTGGTCGATATCCTTCGCCCGCGCATAGATCAGCGTTTGCTGTGGATCGGGAAAACGCTCACAAAACTCGCCAAACAGTCTCTCTCCGTAAGCCTCACTCGGCTCGAAGTCGACTCCCTTGCCGTTGCGCTCGAGCGCTAATGTGGTCTTCTTGCCGACCGACGCAAATCGTGTTTGCCTCGACAAGATGATACCCAACCGGCGCTTCCGCTCAAAAAATGCTTCCACGCCGTTGGCGCTAGTGAAAAAGATCCAACCGACTTCCATCGGATCCAAGCCTCCAGGCCAGTCGAAGTCGAGGTGGCGAATATCCTGCAGGTGTAAGGGGAGAAGCTCGGCATCGTGGTGGTCGGCGGCGGCGACTAAATCTGCCAGTTGCTCCGCTGGTCGAGTAACAGCAACGATCACTTCGAGCCTCGCTGCAATTCGATGAAGGCCCTTTCGATGAGTGGTTGGATCGCCGGCCCGCTGACTTCAGTGCGCGCCAATCCCCGCCAGTGGTCGTCATTACCAATGCCGAGCACGGCGTGCAGGAAGTAGTTTCCGTTGCGATATTCTGAACACACTCCCAGCGGCAGCGAACAACCCGAATCAAACATCTTTAACAATCCGCGCTCGAGTTCTGCTTGATTTAGCTCCGCCTGAGAGCCGAGCTTTGAGATGGTCTCTTCAACTCGCGGATCGCCGTCGCGAATCTGAATTCCGAGGATACCCTGCGCCGGGGCCGGCAGAAACACCATTGGGTCAAGCTCAACAACTGCCAGATCAGAGACATCAAGCTCCAGACGCTTAACTCCGGCGCACGCCAATAAGATCGCGTCATACTGACCTTCACGCAACTTGCGCACGCGCGTCGGCACATTGCCCCGCAAATCTTTGATCGTTAAGGTCGGGTTGCGATGTGCGACCTGGCATTTTCGTCGGGCCGAGCTGGTGCCGATAACCCCGCCTTTCTTCACGGGAAGCACACCTTCCCCGGAAAACGACTCCTTGCGGATCAGGAGCATCTCCGCCCGATCGGCGCGATAACCAGCGGCGCCCAATTTCAACCCGTCTGGCTGTGACGTCATCAAATCCTTTAGCGAGTGCACCGCCAGATCGATTTCCTCCCTCAGTAGTGCGTCCTCAAGCTCCTTCGTAAAGAAGCCTTTGCCTTCCATTTGACTGAATGCCACGTTGTCGATTTTGTCGCCGGCGGTATGGATGATTCTGATTTTAACTTCACAGCCGTGTTCGTCAATTAGGATATCACGGATGAAGTTTGCCTGATAGAGAGCGAGATCCGAGCCGCGCGATCCGATGACCAGCTTCTTCACATTCAACCTGCTTGTTTCGATTGCGAGAGATCAGTGAGACTCAGATCGTCGCCGAGCTGCGACAGTCTTCCGGAGAGAGCTTTCACCGGTTGAAAAGCCGAATTGGCGATCAGCTTGCCCACTAATCGATAGATCGCATCTTTTTCGTTGGCGTCGAGAGATGTGACTTTCTTGGCAAACAGATCATCCAGTGCGCGCCGCGCCAGATTCATTGACTCTTGGTAGCTGTCGTGGAAAATCGGCTTGAGCGTGCCCTCGATCCGGTCGCAAAGGTAATCGGACACCGATTGCCGGACAATCTCGTTGGCCTTGCCGGTTTCGACGAACTTCTGTCGCAGATTTGTCGTGCAGCGCAAGCGCAGATAAGGAATGTCTACGATTTTGACGCGCGCGTCGTTGTTGAAACAGATCGCAAAGTCGCGCGGTATGGCCAGATCTACGCAGAGCAACGGCCGGTTGTCGTTAGGGAGCCGCTCGAGGAAATCCGACTGAAACAGAGGCTCAGTGGCCGCCGTTGCTGATACAATGGCGTCAACCCGTGGCGGCTCACTGAGAAACTCATTTAACGAAACCGCCGAACCCGAGAACTGCTCCGCGAGCTGGACAGCCTTCTCGGTCGTGCGGTTAACAAAGATCGTTTTTCCGAGCTGATGGTCTGCGATGTAGCGAGCAAGCTTGACCGTCATCGAACCGGCGCCAACCAGAGCAATCGTTGGATCGTCGGCAGCGGCCAGGTGCGCAGCGAGCTCATCCGCCGCGAGTGATGCCATTGAGACCGAACCACTGCCGACCGAAGTGTCGCGCTTGACCTTCTTGGCCACCAGCAAGGCCTCTTCCGATAAGTCCTTGAGCAAGCTACCGGCTAAACCGGTCGCCAATGCTTCCATGTATGCTTCTTTGAACTGCCCGGCGATCTGCGCCTCACCGACCACCAGCGACTCGAGTGCGGCTGTCGTCCGAAACAGGTGCGACACCGCCTCCCGACCCGTGAAGTGGTAGAAATCGTTTGGAAAGAATCCCACTGTCGCCTGTCCTTCGAAGAAGAAATCGATCATGCGATGCAGGATCTTGGCCCCGACATAACGTCCCGACGAGACATAGATGAATTCGACACGATTACATGTGGACAGGTAAATCAACTCATCAAGTCCCAGCGTTTCTCTTAATGACCGAAGTGTCTCGACTCGCGCTTCGCGGTCGATTGTCAGCCGTTCCAGAAGCTGCATATTCTGTTGCCAGATTGAGGTGCCGATGATACCGAATTCCATGCTTACCTAAACTCACCTGCTTCTATCGTCTATGCACGCACCGAAGTTAAAAGAAAGATGATCCGAATTGTCATCTAAGTGTCACCAATTGTGAAAATGTTAACAAGCCAATCGCGTTTGTTTGTGAATGTTCACTACACAGGGAGAGTCTGCCCGAGGTCCAATCATAGCTTATTGTGTTGTAAATCAACGAGTTATTGGTGCTCCTATGCTCAGGTCGTTGCTCAGGCTGTCCGAAATTACTATACATCGTGCGAAAATGGTGCTGATGTGGCCCGGGTGTTACGTGAAGAATTTCACAAGTGATTTCCTCCTTCGGTACCGCCGCCTCTTTATTATCTTATCCTCGGGCAGGAGGTGAATTTGGAAGGAGTCGGATGAGTTCAAGCAAGATCGCCCTCGTAACCGGAGCATCCTCGGGAATCGGCGCCGCTGCGGCACGCCGCTTGGCGGCATCGGACTACAACATCATTCTCATTGCCCGGCGCCGGGATCGTATCGAGCAGCTCGCCAATGGCCTTCCCACCAAGACCTTTTGCATCGCCCTGGATGTGCGCGACGTTGCTGCCGTCGACAAGGCGATAGCCGGTCTCCCGGAGGAATGGAAGGCGGTCGACTTGCTCGTCAACAACGCCGGCTTGTCGCGACAATTGGTGAAAGTCCATGAAGGCGATCCCGTTGCTTGGAATGAGATGATCGATACGAATGTCAAAGGCCTGCTCTACATGACTCGCGCGATTCTGCCCGGCATGCTCGCCCGCCGCAGCGGCCACATTATCAACATCGGATCTATCGCCGGCCATGAAACCTACGCTTCCGGCGCCGTTTATTGCGCCAGCAAGTTTGCCGTTGACGCCATCACCAAGAGTCTGCGCCTGGAGCTTGTCGACACGCCGATTCGCGTGTCGACCGTCGATCCGGGTCTCGTTGAAACGGAATTCTCGATTGTGCGATTCTACGGCGATACCGAACGCGCCAAGAAAGTCTATTCGGGAATGAAACCACTAACGCCGGAAGATGTCGCGGAGGTCATCACCTGGATCGCCACCCAACCGCCGCACGTCCAAATCGCGCAAGTAATCATCTTCCCCACCCAGCAAGCCGGCGCGACGGTGGTGCATCGGAACTCCGGCTAAGCCATCGTCATCCTTTCCGCCCACTCTGGGCGCAAATTCCCCCGCGCCGGGCGGCAGCGCTGCATTCCCCGATCAACCCGTATTTGAAGCAGGTCCTTGGGTCAAAAAAGATCGCGCCCGACCCAACGGTCGAGCGCGTTCAGCCTTCTCATCTTTCGGCGAGCAGCTACTTCTTCTTCTCCTCGGCTTTTGCAGCGGCCTTAAACTTCTCCGTCTCGTCTGCCGTGCGTTTGCCGAAGGCATGCAGTTTCTCGATCATTGCCGGATCCGAGGAAACCAACAAGCTCACCGTACCGTGCGGCGTCTTGACGACATCCATCTTGACTCCGGCCATCGTGAATTCGCCGTACTTGGAGCAGTGCTGGCACATCGTCGGCATCTTGCCGGCTTGCATGTCGGCAACGACCTTCTGCATGCCCTCCTGCGCCTTCATGAAATGCTCTTCGTAGCCCTTGTCGATATTGGTGATCATCATCAGGCCAACCGCCGTGCTGTAGTACTCGGTATTAATATGCAACAGCATGTCCGGCGGATTCGCGAACTGCTTGCAGAATTCGCAGTTCTTCAAGTCAAACCACGGCTTGTCATCTTGCGCAATGGCAACGACGGCAAAGACAACGGCCGCAGCCAGTAGCATCAGAAGCGACAATCTACGCATGCGTTTTTCCTCCATGAGCGTTTACCGGCAATAAGTCGTGGTAATAAAGCCCTGTCAAGACCATTTTCGGATCGCGGCTCTGAGCCCCTAAATCGAATCGGGGTGACCGGGAAGTCACCCCGAGGGGATATTGAGGAAAGATCAACGACCTTGAGCGCTTACTTACAAGCCGCGCATGGCGCTGCGCCGCCGGAGAAGATATAATTGATAATGTAGACGGCGTCCGCAATTGACGCGAGTCCACTACAGTCGACATCGGCAGTTTCCATCGGGCTTGGCGCCGGACCGCCGTTAAAGATGTAGTTAATCAAGTAGACGGCGTCGGCAATCGACACCGCTCCACTGCCGTCCGTATCGCCGCAGGCGAAGGGCGCATCCACGATCGTCACCGACACCGCCTGCGTATCGACCAGCGGCGGAATGGATGCATCGGCCACCGCCACGCTAAAATAAAATGTCGCGCTAAAACTCGGTACACCGGTCAAGGTTCCCGCGGGTGAGTTGAACTGCGTGCCGAAAGGCACGTCGCCGCCGGTGAGTGTCCAAGTAAACGGCGCGGCGCCGCCGATCGTTGTGAACTGGTAGTTGTATGGCCAGCCCCGTTGTCCCGGGGAGAGCACTCGGTCGGCAATGTGAACATTGCCGTCGCAATGATCACCCACGCCGTCGCTGTTTTCGTCTTCCTGATTCGGATTATAGGTGTTGGCGCAATTGTCGCAGCCGGTGCCCAACTGATCACCGTCGGGATCGGCCTGCGAGGGATTGTACACGAAAACGCAGTTGTCGGTGGTGTTGGGAATACCGTCGAAGTCAAAATCGCCGGAGTTTCCCGCCTGATCTACGAGCGCCAGCCCGGCCCGTACCATCCGCGTCATGTAATCCCAGTTAATGTAGGTCGCGGAATCACGGCCGCTGTGATAGTAGCTATTAAAATTGTACTCGATAATGAACACCGCGTCGTAGCCGTTCTGGGTAAACGGGTAGTGATCGGAGCCCCCGGAATTGCCGCTCAGGTGACCCGTGATTCCGTAGTTCGCCTGCGCGATACTCGACCACATCTGCGCGTAGTAGCTGTCGCTGCCGTGATAAACATCCGCGTGATTCGAGTTGGTGTACCAACCGATCATGTCCATGTTGAACATCAGCAGGATGTTGTCGCCGCGTTGCGCCGCAAGATCGGCGTAGTGCCACGAACCGTAAAGACCCCATTCTTCGGCATCAAAGGTGATGAATTTGTATGTCACATCGGTCGGTGTGCCGGCAAATGCGCGCGCAATCTCAAGAACGCCCGCCGTTCCCGAGCCGTTGTCGTCCGCGGCCGGCGACGATGTTACGCCGTCCTGATGCGCCCCAACGATGATCTCAACATCGGGGTACACGGTGCCGACTTTGACTGCGACAACATTGTAACACGTATTCGTCTTGCCATTGAAAAACTGATAAAAAACATCGATGTACACCGAGTCATAACCGAACGACTCAAACTTGGCTTTGATCCAATCCTTTACCTGCGCCATCGTCGATGATCCCGCGACGCGGCGAAAATACGACTGTAGTTTCAGATCGTACGCCATCAGGGAATCCTGAGAGATTGTCCCGATCATCTTTGCCAATGTCGGAGTCATCGCCGGCATCGGTGGCAGCTCAATTCTCGGCTCCCGAAAAGCGATCCTCAAGGAAGTCGAAGCCAATGACATCAGTCGTGGCTCCACCTGAGCTGTTGCGTCAAAGGACCGGTCAACGCGGTACAACTTGAGATTCCCTTCCTTGAACAGTAGTGGCAATTCAAGGGGCGCTGTCTTCGAGGGATGCAAGTCCAGTGCAAGCTCCCGACGCTCGATGCCCGCAGCGATGATTTCACACTCCAGCCCGGTCGTGACCAAGTCCGAAAACGACCCCACTACCAGATAGCCATCACTGATTTTCACTACAGCATTCGCGTGCAATTGGCGCAAGATCGCTGCATCCTCGGCTGAATGGATTGTGACTCTGCACAAATCCGCAGCTATCAGCAGTGAATGAGAAATGAGGATCAACAATGTGGCGGTTAGAAGACGACGCATACTCTCAAGTCTCCCGTGGACAAAGATTACGCCCCCGGTAGTAGAAACACGGACAATATACTACTTGCTCAATGACTTGTAAAGCACAAACGAATGTTAGTGAGTCTTTATTCAACGTTCTTGACTAAACCGCTCAGGATTGCGGTATTGGAATCCGTGCAGGTAGGTAGCATTGCTTCTTGATTTCTTCGTGCTTGCCGCGACTAACAGCAAGGGCTATATATACCGCCCAATGAAACGGTTACGACAATCTTGGCTCTACCACAAGCTACCGCCCGTACTCTGGGCGGCGATCATCATCGCAGTTTCCACCATGCCCAGGGCGCAACCTCCGACGTTTGACATTCCGAACATTGATAAGTTCTATCATGGATTGGAGTATTTTGTATTCGGATTGCTGATCTTTCGCGCCTTTCCGAGTTTGGCCGAGTCAAACCGGCGTGTATTTTGGTATACAGTTCTGTTTTTGTTCGGATTCGCATATGCTGGAATCGACGAGACGGTTCAGTCGTTCGTGCCTAATCGCGACTCGTCATGGGGAGATTATGCAGCCGACGTTATCGGCTATTCCATCGCAGGCGCTTGTGTTCTCTTGTATCGCCATCTGCGGCGTAGTAAGTTTAGGCCATCTTCCGGCGCCAACCGTTAACTGGCATCTTCTGAGAGGAAACAAAGGATGAAGTTCCAGCGCATCAAAGGCACATTTGATATACTTCCGGAGGAGTCTCCGCGCTGGACACACCTCGAAGGCGTCGTTCGCGAAACCATGCGGTGCTTCAACTACAGCGAAATTCGTCCGCCAATCTTTGAGATGACCGAGCTCTTTGCCCGCGGCATCGGCGAAGGCACCGACATCGTCTCAAAGGAGATGTTCAGCTTTGTCGACATGGGCGGCCGATCACTAACTTTGCGCCCGGAGGCGACGGCTTCGGTCTGTCGCGCTTACATAGAAGAATCGCTCGGCAAGAAAGCGCCCTTAACCAAGGTCTTCTACATGGGGCCGATGTTTCGGCAGGAGAAACCGCAGAAGGGCCGCCAACGCCAATTCCACCAGTTTGGCGCCGAAGCTATCGGTTCATCCGATCCGCGAATCGACGCCGAGATCATTGGCATCAGTGTCGGAATCCTGCGGGAGTGTGGCATTTCGGACTTCGTTGTTGCCGTAAATTCCGTAGCGACGCCGGAAATACGCGCCCGCCATCGTGTTGCGCTGCAGCAGTTCGCGCAGCCGATCGCCGTTAAGTTTCCGGCGGTTGATCGCGACAAGATCGAACGTAACCCACTGCGGCTGTTTGACAGCAAAGAGGAATCGACACGATCGTTAATGACCGATGCACCACTGCTGTCGGACTTTTACGACGACGCCGTCCGCCGCGATTTTGACCTGGTCATTGACTCGCTCACCAAAACCGGAATCACACCGACCATCGATTCGCGCTTGGTCAGAGGACTCGACTACTACACGCGCACGGCTTTCGAGATTCGTTCTTCCTTGCTGGGAGCGCAGGATGCACTCTCCGGCGGCGGTCGCTATGATCTGTTGATTGCGGAACTTGGCGGCGACCCGACTCCGGCGGTTGGCTTTGCCGCCGGCATGGAACGCACTCTGTTGGCGATGGAGGCCGCCGGCACAGCGCGCCAAGCGGCGCCGGCGTTGGATGTTTTCATCGTCGCCGTCAATGAAGACGAACGTCAGGAGGCGACAGCGGTCGCCGCACGTCTGCGCGATTCGGGAATCTCCGTCGATCTCGACTATCTCAATCGCTCGCAGAAGGCGCAGATGAAAGAAGCGGCCCGCCAGAACGCCCGTTTCGCGATTTTAATCTTTTCCGATGATTTGAAGGAAAAGCACTATTCGATCAAAAACCTCACCACCGGGGAACAATTCAAACTCCCTTATGAGGGTTTGATGCGAGTGATCGTCTCGGTGTGACGGATTAGTCCCCCATTTCCTCCGTCGCCTTGCGGATGTTCTCAATCACTTCGCCGTAGTAGGGCTTTTCTTTCAAGCTGGCATACGAGCCGGGGAACAGCACCAGAGTAACCTCCGCGGAGATCTCCGAAAAATTGTTGAGAATCACGGAAAATCGCTGGCCATTCGGGAGACGCGTGTTATCGATCATCGGGAAATCGAAAAAGCCCGTGCTGAACGATACATTCTTTGAGACCGGGTCCTGATTGCCGTTCTGACTGCGCATCGTGACATCGACGCGCAATTCTTTGGATTGCCGGTCAACATCAACTACGTCGACCGTGAACTGGGTCAGGACACTGTCAAGCAGAAGCTCCACGGGCTCGAGAGTGGCTCCCTCGAACTCACCGGCGAGATCAAGGCTCCAGTCCTTCTTCACGCCGACGCCTTCGAGAACCACCATCTGCTTCTTCGTGATCTCGCGCGCGACTTTCTCCAAGCGCCGCTGATAATTCTGATAGCGGATCAGCGAGTCGGATCGCGTCTCGTTTCGCAACCGTTCCTGAATGCTCTCTCGCAGGTCTATGAACAACGGCTTGAGATTGAGCGACTCGTGAAAGTTGTAAGCGAGCAGTTCGAGATTCAACACTGCCGCCCCGACCGTCGATTCCTGCGGGCGCAAAAAAGTGCCGATGATCGAGACAAACATGTCCTTACGCAACGCGCTTTCGGAATCCTCACGACGGCTCATTAGTTCCGAATACAGCCGCATATTCGATTCGAGCGACTGCTGGCGTTCAAAGTACGAGGAAGTGTAGAAGCCGAGCAAGGCGATTGCCACCGCGGTAAAAAATCCCCCCAGCGGTTGGACAATGACTCCGATTTTGTCCCACTTGTCGCGCGGCGAATGCTCCATGCCCTACTTCCGTTTGAGAATATACTTGCCGTCTTTGTCTTTTTCCAGGATCAGGTCGTAGCGCGTGGCATTAGCGTAGGAAAAGACTTCAATGGTCGGCGATTGCTTGTCGATCTGAACCGTCAGGATGCATTTGCCCTCTTCCTTCACGGTCATCCGATACGCGCCAAACTTGTCGGCACGCGCCGAATCGGCGGTTACGGGCGGCGGCGCCGTCTTGCCGGAATCAACGGGTTTCACCGGAGCAGAGATTGTAACCAGCGTACCCTCCGACACCGGCTTGTCGCCGATTTTGATATCGCCAAAAACGCGACCGGCAAAGAGCTGCGCTATCGGCAAAGCGGCGATCATGAGCACAAAAAGAACGAAACGCATGTATCCTCCTAATTCAAGTTCGAAGAATTAAACAATCGATTTCTGCGGCGTTTCCAAGAAAATTCTGGTGACTATGACGACCGTCACACCGACAAAGTATCAGGGCGACCGGAAGGGTCGCCCTGAATTCGAACTAATGGTTCCCCGCTTTCAGAGGAGGATAGCTCGGCTCCTACGGACAGGCGGCACATGGCGCAGCGCCGCCCGAGAAGATGTATTCGATCAAATAGACAGCGTCAGCGATACTGACAGCGCCGCTGCAGTCGACATCCGCGCGCCCGACTGGATCGGGTGCCGGCCCGCCGGAGAAGATGTACTCGATAACAAACACCGCGTCGGCAATGCTCACGGCGTCATCCGCGTTGCTGTCGCCGCAAGTGTATGGCGGCGGCGGCGGCATTACCGTAAGTTTGAGCGGCATGTTGTACGGGTTGTTGGCCGGCAGTGGGTCGTTTGATGAGATCTTCAGTGTCGCCTTGTAAACACCGGTATCGAGACCGGCGCTGACGAACTTGATTCCCACCGTGTCCGCTTGGCCGGGCGGCACTGATCCGGAAGACGAAGCCGGAAATGCCCAGGTCTTCGGCTTGGCGATTTCAACCGCCAGATTCGGTTTGATGTAATTGTTGTTCAGCGCGATCTGGAGGCCGATGGTTCCGTTCTTGTTCTCAACGCCGGTCGTCGACTCATTGATCACAAAACCGGAGCCAAACGACAGGTACTGCAGCTTGATGTTGCCGCTCGGCGACAAAATCACCTGTGCAGTGATGACATCGCCGGGATTTACCGATCCGTCATACTCCGGATAATCGATGAAGGAAATCACCAAATCCCCGCCGACGTTCTGGTATAGAACTTTACCGCTGGTGTTCTGCGGATCGTCGGGGTTGAGGTCGTCCCAGCACCAGTAGATGACGTTATTCGGGCTTGCGGTGTCCGGTACGGGAGTATTTGTAAAGACGTTGTAGTTCGTCGTCGGGCCAAAGCCGATATAGCCGTTCGACGAAATATAAAACTGCGTGTAGATCGAATCATAATACGGGAAGACAAATCCGATCGGGAACGGCCCTACAAAATTGTCGTCATTCAGGCCGCCGATCACATCCGTTCCGGTACCGCTGATATCGATCCAATTAAAATTGGGACCGCCGGGCTCATCCGAGTCCAACCAGTAATAGCCAAAGGCGTCCGGTCCGCCGGCATTGAAAACGATCTCCGGGCCCTTGGGTGCGAGACCTTCGGCGCCCTTGATCTCGTTGTACAGCAAGCGATCAAACTCGTCGACCGGATACGACGCGGGATGAGTCAACCCCAACGATTGCAGCTGATTGAACAGCTCCAGCGATTTGCTGAGATCAGGGACCACCACCATCGAATAAGTGAGCGATCCCAAGCCGGTATTTTGGATCATCAACTGATTGACCGTAGAGTCATTTTCGTAGAGCGAGACATTCATCGTCGCCGGATTCGGGGAAATGGTCGGTCCAAAATCCACGCTGATGTTATCGATGAACCAATCGTCGAAAGCGCCCGTCTGGGCGATACTGCGGAAGCGAAGCCGGAATGCCGAATGGTAACCGTTGGTCGGCACACCAACCGTCACGGTCGCATAGCTGGTCATTGCCGGTCCGGAGCCCAATTGCCGTGATAATTCAGCCCATGTGCCGACATTTGTGAAGTACTCGACAATCAAATCATCGCCGGTTTCGGGCTTGTCGCCTCCGCCTTGACGCTCGTAGGAGTAAACCACGTTAACGCCGCCAACGACGTTTAAGTCGATCGCTTGCGACATCAGCGTGTCCGCGCCGGTCGGATTGCCGTTGAGTCTCACGCTGTAGGGTTCGCTCGGCTCAGTGATTCCTACCGCGTCGATCGTAACGTTTGTCGCCTGTACCCACTTGGCCGGATCAACCGTCGTTGCCGGGAAATCATCATAGAACGGTACTGTCAACGGCTGACCGGCGGAAGTCGTCCGCAGCGTCGAGGACTTGAACATCAGCGGATTGCCGCCCGATGTCGCGCGTACAGTCGCCGTGTCGCCTTGCCCGTAGACACTGATCGGAACGATTACCCGCGCCTTGAAACTGTATGTCGCATTCGGTGCGAGGGATCCGGTGCTCGAGATTTGAGTGGTCTGAGCATTATCCCAGAGCGTCGTCGGCCAGTCCGCATTCAGCAAAGTTAGCGACAGATTGTCATTGAACACTCCGTCGTTAGTGGCGGTGAAGCTGTGCCAGACCGTGTCGTCGACCGCGCCGGTAGCGATCGACAGGCTGGGTGTCAGGAGCACGTTGTAGTCGATGACTTTGAAACTATAAACATCCGTCGTATCGGCTTTACCGTTAACGGCGTGGGCCTCGAGGAAATAATTCACGACCGTTCCCGGCGCTTGCGCCGGAATATTCGCTGCATATTGGTTGGGATTGCCGGTCGCGACCAAGAGATTGGTGTAGTTGCTGACACCGATTGAGTATTTCAGAAACATCGAATCCGGGTTCATGGCCGCATCGGCGGTAATTTGCGCCACCACCGGGTAGGGGTTGACCGCGTCTTTCGTATCCGACAGCGGTGTATGAACGATCTGCACGCCCGCGTAGGGGTCCCAGGTATTCAGCGTCGTCGCGCCGGTGTTATCCGGATCGAGCCAGTCGCGCAGACGCGAACTCGAAGTTCCGCCACCGGTCCACGACATCGAGAACTTGCCGTACCAGTCGGAAGTAATGCTGGTGCACGAGGCATACCCGCCGTGAAGCTGGCCGACGACCTGGTGCTGCTTGTTGTAAAGCGGCGAACCGGACGAACCGCCTTCGGTCGTGCCGTCTTCCCATTGCGTAATGCGCCAATGCGACTGCGCCGGATCAACGGTTTCGCCGAGATAAGCGGTCGAAGTAATCGTGCCGTAATCAAACGATATCTTCTTAATGTCGCCGGCCGGATGATGAATCGCTACGGATGAATCGCCACCGGCATTGACATTGCTCCAACCGCCGAAAGTGACTTTGTAGGAGTCCGGCGGCGCTTCGTTGAGTTGCACGAGAAAGACGTCCGACGTCGAGTAGCTCGCCCTGACAGTCGTGCCCTGCACGGTCATAAACGTCGGTCCGTTGATGTTGGCGCAGGACGGGCTTTCGTAATTAAACATGATGATCCACGTCGTGGGACCACTCGCGCAATGATTAGCGGTCAAGAAATAAGGTGTCTTGTCTTGACGCACGTTGTTCACCATCGATCCCGAACAATAGCGCGTGCCGTTCGACAGGAGAATCATCGCCACGCTGCGCTTTTCCTTCTGCCAGTTGGCGCCCTCCGGGCAATTGACGTTGTTGTTACATGAACCGGAGCCCCCGAAATCGGTAGCATCCTTCGCGATACGGAAGATGTCGCGGTAGGCATGAACGATGTGCGCAAAGACCAGTTCGCCTTCGTAGACAACCGCTGCCGGTTCATAATACTCAATCGTCACTTCATCGCCGCGCACGGGCTGGATAGCCATTTCACCGGTCGGCTTGTTGTTCTTGGAAGTAAACGCGCCGACAACCATCGAGCGGTCGACGTTGTAGACGAAAAGCTGCGCACCTTCGGGAAGGCGGTAGCGACTCAGAACCATGTTGATCGAGTAAGCGCCCGGTGTGGCGACCGTCAAGCGCCAAACGCGGCCACCGTCGGGAAGGTCTTCCCAGGTGCCAACGTCGTCGATCGACCAGTTGACATCGAAAGCGTGGCCAAACCGAAACGGCACTGCCTTGTCGCGCTCGGCGGCGTCCTCGGCCAATAGACGCGCAACATCAACGGGGCCGAGATCGATGCGCTCGACATCGGATCGCAGTGACTTGGTAAAACTCGGAGGTGTCCCCCCCGATGAAACTTGCGCGACTGCTGATGTCGCGAATACAGCGAGCAGCGCCAGCACGTTTACCCCCAGTCGCGCCAGAGCAGTTTTGCGACACCGGAGATTTCGCCGCCAACGAGAGGAACAAGCGATTAGTCCCATGATTCCAACTCCCGAAGTAAGTGGTGGTAACGCCAATGCACCAGAAAGACTGAGTCCGTAATTATAGTCCTCAACTCGCTTCCGACAAGCGCATTTCGATGGCTTTAGTGCATCCGACGCAGAATTGACGTCGCGACGCGTCAAGAACAACGGGAGTCCGCCGCAGTAGCGAACTCCCGTTGACATTTGCCGTCGGATCGCCGCCGGTAGGGGCAGCGATCCAACTCAGAAGATCAGACTACTACAATCAGGGCACGCACGGCGCGGCGCCGGCGGCAAAGATGTAGTTAATCAAGTAGACAGCGTCGGCAATCGAGACGTTTGCCGAGCAGTCGGCATCACCGATCAACTGATTGGCCGGCGCGGATGCTCCGGCGAAGATGAAGTTGATCAGCGCGACCGCGTCCGCAATCGAGATCATGCCGGACTCGTCGAAGTCACCCGGTACCAACACCACACCGGTCTCCGGAGTGATGAAGCGATTCGGCGACGGCGACGAACGGCCGATGATGACCACATCACCGGTGATCGAGAACGGCGTCAGGTCGGTGAATTGTCCCGCAACGGTGAACGGCTCGACGTTGGCGTCGAACAGGGCGCCGTACGGCGGCAAGAACACGTTAGCCGGCAGATCGGCCTTGACGACTGCGCCAAGGAATCCCGGATTGCTCGGCTCGACAACCGCAACGGTCGCCGGAGAGCCGTTGATCGTCAGCGAAGTCAGATCGACGTCCGCTGCCGTGTACGGGCTGTTGAACATACCGACATAGAAGTTGTCGATGATCGGAACGACCGCAAACGAGAAGTACACGTATTGCGGATCCGGTGCGCAGGTGGCGCGCGGCGCGATGTCGATGACTTCAATTGTATAGTCTTCGACTTCGCCATACGTTGTCGCACCGCACGGAGCAACCGCTCCGGTGTAGGTTATGCGTACGCGCATGCGGGTGTCGCCCGGCAGCGCCGCCATCGGCGGCGTAATCGTGCCCGTGAAGGACGCCGGCCCGCCGGTCATCGTGATCTTCTCCGTCGCGTCGAAGCACAGATCCTGGTTCCAGTCTACCCAAACGCCACACTGGTCGCTGGTATACGGCAGACCATTCGTGACGGTAATCGGATAGCCGACGGTCTTGACCATCTCGGTCGAGATGCTCGTGTAGTCGACGTAATTGCCGCAGGTCGACGAATTGTTGATCGTCCCCACCTGCACCTTGCTGATGTATTCATCGCAAGTCGTGCCGGAAGCCGCACAATACGCCGCCGTCGTGGTGGCCACAACATTGATCGTGTACGGTCCCATGGCGCCGGGCTCAGAAAGCACCGGGTAATAGTAAGTACCCGGGGTCAAACCCAGCCAGGTAATCGATACGTTGCCGTCGCCGCAACTGGTCGTGTTGAAGGCACCGGCAGGAGTAAACGATGCGCATGGGCAGCCGAGACCCAAGTTCAACCAAGCGTTTTCGAAGAACGGCGTCGTGCCGCAGTAGTCGAGTGTAACATCCGAGCACTCAGTAAGCGTAAACGCTTCCCAAACGTGTCCGCCCGGGAATGACGCGCACTGGTTAATCGCGCCGGTGTTGTCGCCGGTGAAAGTGACCGGAACACCACTAACAAGAGTAACCGGAGTTACATCCTGACAGAAGTTATTCGGCGGTAATACCGTACAACTGGTGCTCAAAACACCGGTGCCGGTATTCGTCGTGTAACCACCGACTTCAATCAGATATTGATTGCCGGTAACTACTTGTACCTGAACTTGTGAAGCCAGTCCCGATCCCGGAGGATTGACACCGTCACAGAAATCGTCATCCTGGCCGAGCATCAGGGTCGGCGGACAGGTGGCGCCATCCCACACGCGAATACGGGTATCATAACCGGAACCGCACAGGCTGGCGGTCAGAGCGCCATCGCAGGAAGCCGTGTATTTGTACCAGATGTTCGGGCTGACGATGTAGCCACCCGGACCGTCAAACGTCGCCGAAACCGTGCTAAACGGCAGATTGGAAACGTCGCCAATCGCGATGGCGTTAGCGCAAGCATCGTTCGGCGGTGGCGGAGCCGCGCCGGCGATTGTGATGCTAAAGTTCGGGATGCAATTCGGACTCGGCCAAGTATCAACCATGATGTAATACGTGCCGGCCGCAAGATTGAGGCCGGTGATCATCTTGGCGGATCCTGACGATGTGCCGACGAATCCGAGGCAAGAACCGGTGGCGATATCCAGCGGGCAAACGTTGTCGATTGCCATGGCGCTGTAAGTCGTGCCGTTCGGATTGAGGGTCAGATCGACGACGACCGCGTCAGTCAGGTTAAGCTGGATGATCATGTCTTCGCCGCCGTCATACGATCCCATGCAAGTATTGCTGTAATCGTTGACGCGACCGCAGTTGTTCAAACCGGAGGCCGTATACGGCAGATCGCCAAGGCCGACAGTTATCACATACGGCGAAGCGCAGTTGTCACCCGGAGTCGGAACCGCGCACGAGGTCGTCAGATAACCGGTGCCGATCGTCGTCGACGCCGAATACGGCGCAACTTCGATCAGGTACTTGTTCCCGGCGACACATGGGAACGTCGTAATCGAGGCCAATCCTGAGCCGGGAGGAGTAATGCCATCGCAGGCGTCATCATCCTGTGCCAGTTGGGTCCCGCTCGGAGGACAAACGTCGTTTGGCCAGACGCGCACACGTGTGTCGTAAGAAGAGCCGCAAAGCGACACGGTTGCCGTGCCGGTGCACGAAGCGGTATAGAGATACCAGATATTGCGGTTGGTGATGTAACCGCCCGGGCCGTCGAGCGTGCCGTTGGTCGGATCGAACGGCAAGTTAGTTACGTCGCCAATGCCGATAGCATTCGCGCACATATCATTCGCCGGACCTGTGGGGCAAGCGGTCGCGCAGGTCAGCGACGAGTTCCACACGCCGCTGAGCGAGTTACAACGCGTTTGCGTCGTATCAACACAAAGACCGGCGCCATAGCAGCAACGGCCAATCGGATCGGCATCATCGGTCACGATGATGTCGTCCAACGCGGCCTGGGCGCCGTCGGCGCCGACATAACGCCAAGCTAACTTGACGTTGGTCTGGCCAACATAGCCGGCAAGGCTGATCGTTTCCTTGTACCAGGTGAAGTTCGAGAACACGCCTTCACCGGACTCGTCCCAAAGCTTGGTCGACCAGGTGCCACCGCCGTCTGTCGAAATCCACAATTCGTAGTCGTAATTGTCGTAAGGGGTGACGCCCCAGTAGTAGCTCATGTTCCACCAGAACTCGACTTTGAGGTTGGCGGTCGCCGACCCAAAGTTGAGCGCCGGGCTTACCAGCCACTCGTCCTGATTCGCGAGCGACGGATCATATTCAACGTCAGCAGCGCCGGTGCCGGAGTGAGCCGTACCGACCGTTTGCTTCTTCCAGTTGTAACTGGAATTCAAAATGATCTCCGTCCAGCTCGTTGGCGGGAATGTCGCCGCCTCGAAGCCTTCAACGAGGAAATTAGCACGGGTTTCCGGCTCGGAAAATTCCGGAACGTCCGAAACTTTCTCGTTGAATTTGGCGTTCTCGCCGTGATATTCGACGCTAACGCCACCGGGGCCTACAACCTCTTTGAGTTCATCTTGTACAACCTGAGTCCGAACTTTAACCGACTTCGGTGCATCGGGAGTGGCATCTTTGGCAAGCGCCGGAAGTGCGATCAGGCAAAATACGCCGAGCAAGATGCCGAGCAGGCGAAAAGTCATTCTACATCGATTCATGGATTCACCTTTCTCAAAGGCAAAAGTTTGCATTGTTCTATCCCCACATCTTCCCTCTTGCTCCGCCCGGGAGGACCCGCAGGCGGAAGGTAGTCTCATAGGCACATCCTCCAAAGATGACATTGTTGTCGGTGTTCTTGTGATTTTATTGAGTCATTGAGTCTAACTCGTCGATTCATAAAACCTGCCCTAAACTCGGATGGGCGGAAGTAAAAATGTCTCAAACTCTGTTAAGGTGCAGACCTTGCTCTACCTTAAACGTAAACTAAAAACCATCCCCTGAAAGTCAAGCGCTTTTTGCTGCTGAGCCGCAATTCTAAAGCAATTTCTCGATCGCGAGCTGCAACCAGCGAACACATTTAGATCGCAAGAACGTTGACACGCGGGTGGGGGAATATTATACTTATAGTCTTGTGGCGGACGGCACAGTCGGCCCAATGTAGATGGAATTTGCTGTTTTTCGTTGGCGGATAAGGGATGTAAATCGATGAGCAACCAAAAACCCGAAGATATAGAAGTCATTCTCGCGACCGATTGCGGCTCCACAACTACCAAAGCAATTCTTATCGAAAAGGTCGATGGCCAATATCGACTGATGACCCGCGGCGAAGCGCCCACTACTGTCGAAGCTCCGTTCGAGGATGTGACAATGGGTGTGCTCAATGCCGTGCAGGAAGTCGAAGAGCTATCCGGCCGTAAGTTATTGGATGCCAACAGTAAGATAATTGCCCCACGGTCGAAAGATGGCCAGAAAGTCGGCACTGATATCTATATCTCGACATCTTCCGCCGGTGGTGGTCTTCAGATGATGGTCGCAGGCGTGGTTCGCTCGATGACCGCTGAATCCGCCGAACGTGCTGCTCTGGGCGCCGGCGCCATCGTCATGGACGTGATTGCCTCAAACGACAAGCGCCAGCCGCACCAGCAGATTGAGCGAATTCGTCATCTGCGACCCGACATGATCCTCTTGGCCGGCGGAATCGACGGCGGCGCAACTACCCACGTGGTCGAATTGGCGGAGTTGCTTTCGGCGGCAGACCCCAGACCCCGGCTGGGATCAAGTTACCAACTACCAGTGATTTACGCCGGCAACAAGGATGCCCGCGACCCGGTCAAGCATTCGCTCGAAAAGAAGGTCGATCTCAAAATAGTTGATAATCTTCGTCCGGTGTTGGAGCGGGAGAACCTGCTCCCGGCGCGTGAGGCAATCCACGACCTGTTCCTCGAACACGTGATGGCACAGGCTCCCGGCTATCGCAAGCTGATGGACATGACCGATGCGCCGATCATGCCAACTCCCGGCGCGGTCGGACTGATTATCAAGACGATCTCCGAGATTGAGAATATCGAAGTCGTCGGCGTCGACATCGGCGGCGCCACGACCGACGTGTTTTCAGTATTTCAGGGTGTATTCAACCGCACCGTCTCGGCCAATCTCGGCATGAGCTACTCGGTCTCCAATGTTTTCGCGGAGGCCGGTCTTCCCAACGTCATGCGCTGGGTGCCGTTCCACATGGATGAGCGCGATCTGCGCAATCGCGTGAAGAACAAAATGATCCGCCCGACGACGATTCCGCAGTCGATGGAAGAGTTGATCTTCGAGCAGGCCATCGCCAAAGAAGCTCTGAGATTGGCGTTTATTCAGCATAAGAACTTCGCGACCGTGCTCAAGGGCGTGCAACAACAGCGCACGATCGCGGATGCTTTCGAGCAGAAGTCCTCCGGCCAGACGCTGGTGAACATGATGACTCTCAACATGCTGATCGGTTCCGGCGGGGTGCTTTCGCATGCGCCGCGCCGCCAGCAGTCGGCTCTAATGATGATCGATGCCTTCGTGCCGGAGGGTATCACCCGTCTCGCCGTCGATTCGATTTTCATGATGCCGCAATTGGGCGTGCTTTCCACCGTGCATCCGCAGGCCGCAACCGAGGTCTTCAACAAAGATTGCCTAATTCACCTCGGCACTTGCGTTGCCCCGGCCGGTGATTCCAAAGAAGGTCGCGAGATGATGAAGTTCCGCCTCGAGTTCCCCGACGGCAAAGTCGAGGAAGGCAAAGTCATGCATGGCGAGATGAAGCTCTTCCCGCTGGGTCATGATCCCAAGACGAATCTGCCACTCAAGGCCAAAGGCACATTTGAGCCGGACGGCAAGCTTGATCTCGGCGAAGGTCCAGGCAAGAAGGTCGAGGCGATGGTCTCCGGCGGCGTGGTCGGTATCATTCTCGATGGCCGCGGTCGTCCGTTGGTGATCCCGACCGATGACGCGACCCGCGTCCGCAAACTGAAAGAATGGATGGCGGCATTGAACATTTACCCGGGTCAGTCGCTGGATCGGGCGTAGGGGACGATTTTTGGAATCGGCGCCGCCTTGTGGCGTCGGCTGTGATAGAGGACAGAAATGGCACATACCTACACACCGGGACTGAAAGTCTCGCTCAAAGAAATCGTCACCAAGAAGCGCATTCTGCCACTCAAAGGTGACGTCGTTGTCAAAGTCGGCGACAAAGTTGAACCCGATACCGTCGTCGCGCGTACACACCTTCCCGGCCCGGTCGAAACGATGAACGTGGCCAATTTGCTGGGTGTGCCGCCGGAAGATGTCATGCAGTGCATGCTCAAGAAGGAAGGCGATCCGGTCAAGGAAGGCGAATTGATCGGCTTGAATAAATCGTTTTTCGGTCTTTTCAAGTCCGAGGCTAAAGCTAAAATCGAAGGCACGATCGAGACGATTTCGTCGATCACCGGCCAGGTGCTTCTGCGCGGCCATCCGGTGCCGGTCGAAGTGCGCGCTTATGTGACTGGCGAAGTTGTCGAAGTCTTCCCCAAGGAAGGCGTTGCCGTGCGGACTTGGGGTTCGTTCGTGCAAGGCATTTTCGGCATCGGCGGCGAAACGCACGGCGAGCTCAAAATGGTCGTGAACTCCCCGGAGACGAAACTCACTGATGATCTGATTAATGAATCCTGCAAAGGCAAGGTCATCGTCGGCGGCTCGATCGTTACGGCGGAGGCCGTTCGTAAGGCGATCAAAGTTTGTGTCAAAGGCATCGTCGCCGGCGGATTCTCCGACCGCGACTTGCGCGATTTCCTCGGATATGATATCGGCGTGGCGATCACCGGCTCCGAGGAACTCGGCGTGACGCTCGTGGTCACCGAAGGCTTTGGAGAAATTCAAATGGCGCGCCGGACATTCGATCTACTCAGGTCGCTCGAAGGCAAGCTGGCCTGTATCAACGGCGCCACGCAGATTCGCGCCGGTGTGATCCGCCCCGAAGTCATCATTCCGATTGCCGATGACATCCGCGCCGGCAAAGCCGTCGTGCACGAAGAAGACACCAAGGGCCTGCAAATCGGCTCTCCCGTCCGCGTGATTCGCTCGCCGTATTTTGGCCGCTTGGGCAAAGTGACGGGTCTGCCATCGCCGCTGCAAAAACTCGAATCCGAGTCGATGGCGCGCGTATTGGAACTCGAATTCGAGGGCGATTCGCAGCGCGTGGTGATTCCCCGCGCCAATGTTGAAATGATCGAAGACTGAGACAGCATTCGCGAGCATCTGCATCACGGTCGGAATCATGATGGTTCCGACCTTTTCTTTGTTTTGATGTGCGATAGCTCACCGTCTACTACTAAAGAGAAAGGCGGGTCCAAGACAAGACCCGCCTCTCGGTACTGATTGCAATAGTCGCGATTACGCGCGCTTGCGGCGAATCACGCGGGCCACGCCCAGCAGGCCGACGCCGAGCAGGGTTAGAGTTCCCGGCTCCGGAACCACGCCCGAGCCACTGCCGTATTCGACGTAGTCGAAGTTGAGAAACTCATCGCCCGTGAACTCGAAGCGCACGGTGCTGAAGGCTTGAGTGTTGATAACGCCAAAGAACGAAGCTCCCGCAAACTCGGGATCGACCACGAAGTCGTTGAGCACGTTGCCAAGGTTATCAAGAAAGGACACGTGCGTTTCGTCGAAATCGATCGAGGTGATGTCGACGCCGAAGAAGTTGATCGCGGCGCCAAACGTGAAGTCAACCGCCGTTGAGCCTGTCTCGAATGTCGTGAAAGTCAACACTGAGTTACCTTCGGTCGTAATCAGGTTGTTACCGGTGGACTGATTGAATCCGCCGCCGTTGGTGAGGCTCGCCGTGAACCCGCCGAAATTGATCGGATTGCCGTCGCTGAATGACTCGAATCCTTCCACTGACGTGGTCCCGCCGGCCGCAGTGCGCCAAGTATTGCGGGCTGCCTGTAACGTCCCGAGATCGGTCGGCAAAACACCAAAGGCCGTGTAATAGACCGGGACAGCGTTAGCTACCGCGCTAATCGCGAGAACTGCGGCCACCGCAATGATAAAAAGTTTGAGTTTCATGCATCCCTCCCAGGATAGAAACAAGATTAGGTTGTTAGAAGTCGTTCGCTCTCTGACTCTCATGCCTCTGAAAGGGCTGGAAAGACCTTACAAAAGCCGAATCAGTAAAGTAGAGCAATTCGCAAGCCAAGAATGGCTTGACATTCAACTTGTTGATAGACAACAGCTTGAATTCGCATTGCTGGTTTCACATTCTCGAGGTTGTTCTGCGTTCCGACGCTATTATAGATTTGATAGCTCGATTATATCCATAATTGACTGCTCGGCAACAAGTTAGTAAGACTAAAGGTCGAATAGCGACTGTCCGGAAAATCGGACAGAATTCGAGGGGATTTGGACTGTAAAAGGACGCTTGACGGTTTAGAATATCGCGGTCAGGAGCTTTACGCTGACCGCCGTAACTGCTGTAAGAAAGGACTTCTGCCACGGCTCTGTCTACGCGCACCTTATCAGCCGTCCTGGTCTGCGGGGCGACTCCTGACGATAATTCGCCGCGACTCATCCCTTTCGACGCCGGCTAATTCGTCCGCACGACCTCTGACGGTGAAAAGTTCGACTGGGCGTTCGTCTCAGGTTTCCGTCTGATCGACGATCAGCAGCAACGCCCGAGAAACCCGGCCGATGTCATCGCCACAAGACGAAATTCCAGCAACCGAAAGAGCACTTGAATCGTATCGAAGATAATATAGAAACGCATCGTCCTCAGAAGGAGATACCCAATCCATGAAAGTTCGCAAAGACGTACGCTTCACCATTCTCGCGACGCTGCTCGCCCTGTCGGCGCTGAGTCTGGTTGCGCAAGCCTCGATGCCCGCCACCAAAGAGCGCGACAAGATCCCGGCCAAGTACCGGTGGGACTTTTCCAGCATCTACCCCGATTGGGACGCCTGGGAAAAGGACCGCGTCCTGATGGAACAGAAAATGAACGAGTATGCTGCCCTCAAAGGCACATTGGCCGGCGGTCCGCAGAGTGTGCTGAAAGCTTACAAGCTCAGTGACGAAATGAACATGATCGCATACAAGGTGTATCGTTATCCGCAGCTTCAGCGAGACGTCAACACCAAGAACACGGAAATGGCCGCCAAACTCCAGCAGGTGCAACTGATGTTCGCGAAGTTCGGCACCGCAACGGCGTGGTTCAGCCCGGAGCTGCTTTCGATCTCCTGGGAGACCATGCATAAGTGGCTGAATGAGACACCGGAACTGGCGACGTACCGTTTCCCGATTACCGATCTCTTCCGCCAGCAGGAGCACATCCTCGACGAAAAGGGCGAGCAACTGCTGTCTTACTTTACGCCGTTTAACGAAACACCGCGGACCGCGTTTACCGAGCTGTCTACATCGGATGTCAAATTCCGTTCCGCCAAGTTCTCGGACGGTCAAGAGCTGCTCCTGACCCCGGGCGAGTACAGCCGCGTACTGACCGAGAGCCGCAATCAGGCCGATCGCCGTGTAGCCTTCGAGACGATGTACGGAGTTTACGAAGATAACCAGAACACCTATGCGGCGATCTATAACGGTGTCTGTCAGCGTGATTGGGCGTTGGCGCAGTCGCGCAACTATCAAACCACACTGCACGCGGCGCTCGATCCCGATAATGTACCGATGGCAGTCTATGACAACCTTGTTGCCGAAGTCAAGAAGGGCGTCGGGCCGATGCAGCGTTATTACAACTTGCGCAAAAAGGCGCTCGGTCTGGATTCATACCATCTTTACGATGGCTCGGTTTCGGTAGTGGATACCGACAAGAAGTACGCTTATGATGAAGTTTTGCCGTGGATTGTCGAGTCGGTTGCTCCGCTGGGGAAAGAGTATCAGGCGAAAATGAGCAAAGCGACGACCTCCGGCTGGATCGACGTCTACGAGAATGATGGCAAGCGCAGCGGCGCTTACTCGGCCGGCGTTTACGGCGTGCATCCGTTCATGCTCATGAACTACAATGAAACTCTGGACGCCGTTTTTACTCTGGCGCACGAGCTGGGACACACGCTCCATACTCTGCTTTCGCACGAAACGCAGCCGTTTGCCACCTCCGATTACACAATCTTTGTCGCCGAAGTGGCTTCAACGCTCAACGAGCATCTCTTTCTCGACTACATGCTCAAGCAAACCCTTGATCCAAAAGAACGAATCAAGCTCTTGGAGCAGCAAATCGACAATATCATAGGCACCTTCTATAGCCAGGTGATGTTTGCAGATTTTGAGCGGCAGGCGCATCAGCTCGTCGAAGAGGGCAGACCAATTACCACGGACGTGCTGCGCGGGATTTATCGACAGATCATGGTCGATTACTTCGGTGAGTCAGTCGCTGCCGACGAGCAGTACGAGGTACTCTGGGCGCGTATTCCGCACTTCTACAATTCGCCTTATTACGTGTATAAGTACGCCACCTGCTTTGCCTCGTCGGCGAAATTGGTCGAGGGCATTCAATCGCGCGACCCGAAAGTGCGCAAGGAGGCGGTCGACAAGTATCTGACGCTGCTGCGATCGGGGGGCAATGACTTCCCGATGGAACAGCTCAAGAAAGCCGGCGTCGACTTGACTCAGTCGCAGACGTTTCAGGCGGTGGTTGACCAGCTTAATGAGCTGGTAAATCGCTACGAGCAGGAATTGCTGAAAGTCAAATCGTAGCCCACGACTCCGCGAAGGGCAGGGTATCAGCGGCAGCCGAGACAGTTCACCGACTATCTCGGCTGTCACTTTTCGGGCTCAGCGGGCAGTGCTCGGATTCGTCCGACGCGGCACCAGCTGAGATCGGGTACATACTGGTTGCCAAGCATTCGACAATCCACGATCTTCACCCAGTCTATGACTTCCGATCTTTACTCCCGATTTGCCGCGCTTGATAATCCGGCGCTGCCGGATCGTTTCCAGCAATACAATCTCGACAAGAACCCGCTCGGCGAAGGCGCGATCAGCCTTTGCTATCGGGCGCGACGGATCGACTCCGGCGAATGGGTACGCCTCAAAGTGCTGCGGCGACGGCTGGTCGAATTGCCGGAGTTGCATGAGCTTTGGCAACGGCAGGGGCAAATCCTGGCGCAGTTCCATGGCGACCAGATTCTCCCCTTTCGCGGAAGCGGACAGCAGAATGGCATACCGTTTTTCGAGTTTGGCTACGTCCAGGCCACCAGCCTGAGGGCGCTAATCGAATCAAATGCTCCATTTCACCCTGATCTGGTGGCGCTGATTGCTCTCGGAGTTGTACATGCTCTGACGCAGGTTCACGGCGCGCGTCCCTCGCCGGGGCTGGGCAATTTGATTCCGCTCCATAAGAACCTCAAGCCCGAGAATGTCTTGATAACGCAAGACGGGCGGATCGTCTTGTGCGACATCGAATTCCTACCGATTGCTTATCTGGCTGATCGCAAGGGCGTCGAACTGCCTTATCGGCCGGAAGCGTATGAGTCGCCGGAGCAGCTTTTGAAGAATTATGCCGACCGCCGATCCGATATCTATTCTCTCGGTCTGATGATGGTCGCCATGGCTTCCGGCCGACATCCGTTCGCCGGCTCCAACATGTACGAGGCCAGGCAGAATGTCCGGGAAAATCGCGGCGTGCGCCTGGATGCTCTGCTTCCCAACTACTCCGACCGTCGCACGCGCGACTTGCTCAAGCGTCTTTCAGTCGAAATCAACCGTTGCACGTCGCCGGATGCCGACCGCCGGCCGTCCAATCTCATGGATCTGGAGAGCGAGTTGACCCGCTTTCTGTCCGATGCCGTCTACGAACAGCGGGAGCGGGCGCTTGCAGATTTTTTGCGCGCCGGGACGTTTCAGGTTGAACGCCGGGAGAAAAAGGGCTTTATTGATCGATTGTTCGGCGGATAATTCGTTGACCGACTTAAAAGATCGCCGTCGAATTGATGCGAAAATTCGTAAAATCAACGATCAGGCCGGGGCAAGATCGAGTCAATTGGTCCGACTTAGAGAGAAATGGGCCGGCGGCGTCAACAATCGCCTTGACAGGGAAGAATGTCGATTGTAATTTCAAAATTCAACGCATCAGGAGCGGGTTCTTCGCACCCCCTAACGTGAAGAGGTTATGGATTTAGGATCGTTATCGACGACCCTGCAAAACGCCATTCGGCGGGCGCAGGAATTGGCCAAGAGTTATTTTCATGCCGACATTCGGCCGCAGCACTTGTTTTTGGCACTGCTGCGCGACGAAGCCGGCGATCTGGCGGCATTGCTCAAACAACTCGGAAAGAAGGGCGACTATTTCGAGGCGCTGCTTGCTGACGAGTTGTCGAAGCTGGGCAAATCCTCCGCCGATGAAATCAAGCCCGCCGCCTCCCCGGCATTGCAGTCCCTATTGATTCAGGCGGTATCCAAAGCGGAGAAGTACGGCGACTCCGAGGTCCGCCCCGAGCATGTGCTTATGGTCTTCGTCTCGGCCGATTCGCCGCTCTCCGAGCAGATCAAGCGTCGCCTCGACTTCGACGAAGGCAAAATCATCGATGCCAATGCCGAGATGAAAGTCGTCCAGTCGATCGCCGGCGGTCAGGCGGTAACCGAAGGTGAAGCTGATGCCGTCGCCGGCGCCGAAGGAATCAAATATTGCGTCGATATGTGCGAACGCGCTCGCAAGGGCGAATACGACAAATTCTTCGGCCGCAAGGAAGATATCTACAATATCTCCCGCGTACTCATTCGCCGCCGCAAGAACAATCCCATCTTAGTCGGCCCGCCCGGTGTCGGAAAGTCGGCCTTGGTAGAGGGGCTGGCGCTACAAATTATCAACAAGCAAACGACGCCGGAACTCTGGGACGCGACGATCCTTCAGCTTGATCTCGGGCAATTGGTCGCCGGAGCAAAGTATAAGGGCGAGTTCGAGGAGCGTTTCAACGCGCTGATTTCGCGACTGAGCAAAGGTAAAGGCAATCTGGTGCTATACATCGACGAGGTGCACACGCTCGTCGGCGCGGGAAATCCCTCCGGCGGCATGGACGCCGCAAATCTGATTAAGCCGGCCCTGGCGCGCGGCACGTTCAAGGTCATCGGCGCCACGACATTGGAAGAATACCGTAAGTATATCGAGAAAGATAAGGCGCTTGATCGCCGTTTCCAGCGTGTCATGGTGGAAGAGCCGACGTTTACGGAAGCCCAGGAAATTCTCAGCGGCGTGCGCGAAACGTACGGCAAGCATCACAACCTGCAGATCCCCGACAACGTGATTGACGAAGCTATCCGCATGTCGCAACGCTATGTCGGCGACCGTTTCTTGCCGGACAAAGCCATCGATTTACTCGACGAGGCGGCGGCATCGTTTCGACTCAATTGCACGCGCGCCAAGAACGAAATTCCGGCCTTACGCAAAGAGATCGAGGAGATCAACGCGCAATTGGGAAAGCCGTCGAGGAGCGACTCGGATGATGATTTGACTCCCGAATTGCGCAGCCGCATCTCCGGATTCAATGACAGATTCGACGAATTGTTCGCCCTCTGGATGGGGCGCGTATAATGGCCGGTGCGGACATTTCGCGCTGGTCTAAGCTGACTGGGATAACGCAGGTATTGGATAGATAATGAGTATCGAAAAAAGCCAGATCGCAAAGTTTCGCGAGAACCTCGAGAAAATCGATAAGCTCGAGAAATTCGTCACCGCCGAGAATCAAACGCTGGGCGCCGAGGATGTCGCCTATGTCATTGCACGCTGGACGAAAATTCCGGTGTCGCGGATGATGGAGGACGAACGCGAGAAGCTCTTGAATCTCGAAGGCCATCTCGGGCAACGCGTCATCGATCAGGATGATGCCATCAAGACTATTTGCGAAGCCGTTCGCCGGTCACGCTCGGGGATCAAAAGGCACAACCGGCCTATCGGCTCGTTTCTGTTTCTCGGCTCGACCGGGACCGGCAAGACCGAACTGGCCAAGACGCTGGCCGAGTTTCTCTTCAATGACGAGAAAAACATGGTGCGTTTCGATATGTCGGAGTACATGGAGAAACACTCGGTCGCCAAGCTGATTGGCGCGCCGCCCGGTTATGTCGGGTTCGAGGCCGGCGGATTGTTGACCGAGAAAGTGAAGCGCAATCCGTTTTCGGTAGTGCTGTTCGACGAGGTCGAAAAAGCCGACGCCGATGTGTTCAACATCATGCTGCAGATCATGGACGACGGTCGCCTCACCGATGGCCAGGGCAACACCATTGATTTCACGAATACGATCGTCATTCTCACCTCGAACTTTGGCGCGCATTACATTCTTGATTGTTATCGCGAAAACAAGCCGGTTGACCGCGACGAGATGATGCAGATTCTCAAGGCTAAGTTCAGACCCGAATTTCTGAATCGGTTGGAGTGGATCATTTTCCGACCGCTGACCGAGAAGGGTATCAACGCAATCGTCGATATACAATTGAAAGTGATCAACAAGATCCTGAAAGACCAGAAGATGTCGATCCGCTGTTCGCCGGAGGCCAAGAACACGCTGGCCGAACGCGGGTACAATTTCGAGATGGGCGCGCGCCCGTTGCAGCGGGTGATTGAGAAAGAAATTCTCAACCCGCTGTCCATCGCGATTATCGACGGCCGTTTCCCCGAGGGTTCGGGCATCGAAGTCCGAATGAACGGCGATAACTTTGAATTAGTGAAACTATAGTTATTAAGGATTGTCAGGAGGTAGAAATGGCCGATCAATTCCGCATTGCCGCGCCTCATATCGGCACGACGGAGTACAAGGAAAAGAGCGACTCGATTCCGGTTGATCTGCTCCCCTCGAATAAGATGGTCTATCTGACCAAACTCAATTCGCGCGAGGAGCAAGAGCCGGAGTTGACGCGCTGCAAGAATCTCAAGGAAGTGTTCGCCAACTTCCGGCCGACCCAGGAAGTCACGATCAACAAGCAGGACGGCTCGGAAGAAAGCGTTGATCTCGAGTTCAACCAGATGAAAGATTTCGGCTCGATGGAAATCATCAAGAAAAACCAGTATCTCTGGGAGAAGTACAACGAGGTCGAGATTCTGCGCAACCTGAAGAACCTTCTGGAGAAACCGAACTCCAAGCTGAAAAAGGACCTCTCCAATCCGCAGAAGAAGGAAGAGTTCCTGGCTGTAATCAAATCGTACATCGACAAACTGTAAACCGGACGAAGAGGAAACAATGGCCGATCAGGAAAAAGACCAACAGCCGCAGGCTGAAGTTAAGGTCAAAGAAAAAACCGACCTGAAAGACATCCTCGGCGCCGGCGTGGTGAATTACGAGGTTGTCAAAGATCATCTTTCGCACTTTACGAGTCAGGATGGCGTCTACATTGAGGGCGCGAAATTCCTCGACCCGAAAAACGAGTCGTTCAACAAATTCCTTTCATCGGAAGAGTTCAAAGAGCGCCGCAAACAGCTCCGCCAGCGTCTGCAGATTTGGGCCAGCGTCCTCGAAGGCGCCGACGTCACCAGCGACGAGTTCAAGGACAAGCTCGATGAGCAGATCGCCGCAGCGGACAAAAACCTCAGTGAAAACATGAAGAGCATCCACGAGACTATCCGCCCGATGGAAGTCGCTTATCGCGGTGTCGACCTCTTCTTCCAAAACGCCGCGGCGCGTCCGGATTCGGAGATCTACTGCTACTTCGCCAACGCCGGTATCGCCGACCTCACGGATCCGAATGATCGCGAGAAATTCGAGTACATCAACCGGCAGATTCACGATATCTACGGCCTGTACGATATCACGAACTGCTACTCGTTGTGCTGCATTCCCGGCTATCTCGGTTCCGTAAAGGACATCGATACGATGGCGCGCGACATGGGTTTGCCGAGCAAGCTGCATATCATGACCGACTTCAAGCACTTCAACAGCTACGAAGAGCTAAATGAAGAGCTGGATGATCCGTCCTATGATTCGTTGCGCTCGAATGACGAGTACAAGGCGTACATCTCGGTATTCGGCAATTACGTAAAGGCCGACAAGCCGGAAAGCCGTTTCGACAAGGATCCGCTGTGGATTCCGCCGTCGTCGCTGGTCTCCGGATTGATTTACAAAAACGATAACGAAATCGGTATTCAGGCGCCGTCCGCCGGCAAGATTAACGGCAAGCTCGCGGGCGTGCAGTCGACACGCATCAAACTCAACGAAGTCAAAAACACGAAGCTCAACGAGAAGGGCATCAATTGTGTGCTCAACTGGCAGGGCGACGTCGGCGACGTTGTGGCGATGGGCGCCGACAGCTTGTCCAAAGACGCCAAGTTCCGCAATTACACGATCAAGCGCACCTATGACTATATCTACAAGGTCATGCGCAACTACCTCAACCAGCAGGTTTATAAGGGCTTTGACGACAAGTTGAAGAAGTCGATCGACGGCGATCTCAACAAGTTTCTCAGCCTGCTGCAGCGGAACAAGGTGATCAACGGCTTTACCTGCAACGTGATCGCGACCAACGAAATGATCGAGAATCAACAGATGCTGCTGGAAGTGGCGCTCAACACCAAGACGCCGATCAAGCAGTACGTGGTTAAGCTCGAAGCGATGGTTGACGACTCGGGGCAGACGGCCGTAAAATAATTTCGAACCGCGCCCCGTGCCGGGCGACAATTGGATTGAAATTGACATACGGTTCGAAACGAAATCGATAGTAACGATAGAGTCAATGTACTCAGAGGAGGAAACAAGCAATGGCACAGGAAGTTGAACTGTTGATCGACGGTGAGAAGTTCGACAAAGTTCACTCGGTGAGCTACGAACTCTACACGCCGCATGATCTGGCCGACGGCAAACCCAGTTCGGTGCCGACCGGTCTGAAGATCAAGATCAGCCGCGAATCCGATGACAACATCGGTCTGGCCAAGTGGGCCTTCGATTCGTCGCAGGTCAACCGCAAGGCCGGTCAGATCACCTTCAAGGATCCGAACCTCAAGAAGGATCTCAAGGTGCTCAAGTGGCAGAACGGTTTCGTGACCCACTACGAAGAGCACGTCCCGTCGACGGCGTTCGCCCCGAACCAGCAGATGTACGAGTACATCGAAGTCTCGGCGGAATTCGTCGATCTCAACGGCGCTGAATACAAGAAGGACTGGAAAGGCAAATAAGCCGCCAGCAGAGACGATCCTGGGCGGGATGACTGGAAGCCGGTTCTCCCGCCCTTTTCGCAACGAGAGAGAAGTGAGGCGATTATGCCGATCCACGAAGCCGATATTCCGCAAGACGACCAGACCGGCAGTACCGAGGCCGCGCGCGTTAAGAGCACCGTCACGATCGACGTCAAGATCAACGGCGCCCAGTTCAAGTGGCCGGTGCAATCCTTCCTGCTCGAACAACAAATGTCGGAGCATCACGTCTTGCGCGTCAACTTTAGCTACGACATCGAATCCGGCGACGAAAGCACGATCATGGCCAAGTCCGCGGAGTTCCACGACAAGATCGGAGCGTCGATAAATTTTACCGTTTCCAGCAGCGAGCAGTACCTGTCGGGAATTGGGACACCGCTGGAGTTTGCCGGCATCATCACCAACATCTATGTGCGTAGTTCCGCTGCCCGCTTGATTTTAGTTGAGGTCGAAGCCAAGAGCCCGACAGTCAAGGCCGACGTGGCCCGCGAGTTTCGAGCCTTCAAAGAAGTGAAACGCCTCGACGTAATCAATCGACTGCTTGAAGCGTATCCAATTGAAAAGGGCACAATCGAGTGCCCGAACGACACCGGCAAGGCCGAACATGTCATGCAATGGAATCAGACCGATTGGGACGTGATTTGCCATTACATGGGAATGACCGAGTCCTTCGTGTATTATGACGGCAAGAAATTGTGCATCGAAAAAGCAAAATCAAAGAATCAGGTCGAGCTGCACTGGCTCAAGAATGTCGGTAATGTTGAAGTTCGTATGAATGTCCAGCAGATGAAGTACAAAAGCTTCGGCTGGGACGTGCAGCGAAAAGCTGAAGTCCTCGGCGAGCACCGGCCCGCAACGTCGTTCACCGGCTTAGCCGCGCGGGTGCTCTCCGGCTCGAATCAGACCTTTACCCAGACTGACTACTCGATCTCGCAAACGCTCATGGGTTCGGTTGATTCAAAAATGCAGGCCGCAGCGGACGGCAACGAAGCCGTTAGCGACTTGGTGCGCTTCCATCTTCAGACCAACGTTCCGAGTATCAAAGTTGGTGATACCGTAAAACTCGACGGCATGGGACCCTCTTACAACGGCGTTTACTTCGTGACCAGGGTACAGCACGTCGTCGACAACGGATCCGATTACCACAACCAGATCGTCGGCATTCCACTGGAATCGGCAAAACCGGAGAGCTACCCGTCCCGGTACCAGACGAAACGATCCGACCCGATTCCGGCGATCGTAGTCGACAACAAGGACCCCGAAAAGCGCGGGCGCTTGCGCGTGAAGTTCCCGCAAGCTGTCACTCCGGACGGTTACCCCCTCGAAAGCGGCTGGATTCGCACGATCTCCGGGTACGGTGGTCGTGGTCGCGGCATCTACTTCATTCCGGAGGTAGACGATGAAGTGCTGGTCATGTTTGAATATGGCGACCCGAATCACGGCTACGTTATCGGTTCCCTGTGGAACGGCAAGGACAAACCAAACGGCAGCGTCTATCACGATGACAACAACTATAACGTAATCTATTCCCGCTCGGGTCATCAGATTATACTCGATGACACCGCCGGCGAGGAGAGCATCTCGATTATCGATAAGACCGGCAAAAACTACATCAAGATCGGTTCGAAGGACAACCTGATTGAGATTGTCTCGGACAAAGACATCGTGCTCAAGTCGAAGGAAAATATCGAAATCGAAGCCGGCAAGGACCTTAAGGTTACGACCAAGCAGGGAAACATGACATTTGACGCCAAGATGAACTTCGACGTGAAGTCGATGGCAATGAGTGTCGACGCCAAGCAATCGGCGTCCATCAAGGCGAATGGCAACGTGGACCTCGACGGCGGCATGGTGAACGTCAACGGCAAGGGTAACGTTGCCGTGAAGGGCAATCCGATCATGCTCAATTAGACTCGGTTCGTTTTGTGGGAGATGGCTGGAGAAATCATTAGAATCCCCGCGGAATTGCGCGATACCCGCTTCGTCCGCACGGTCGGCGTGGCGGAGTTCGCGCGTTTTCTGCTTGAAACCGAATTGGGGTCCTTCCGTCCCGACCCGGAATTCGGTTGCCGCTCGCCGCTTTTTACTCCCGAACATCATGACGACCTGCGCGTGGCTGTCCGCAACCACGTCCTTGAGCAGTTCCGCAGGTACATGGGACTGAACGTACAGGTCTCGATTTCGGAAAACGTCACCCAGCCGACAGCCTCATTTGTCTGTCGCGTCTCCGGTGTCGGGCCGGGGAATCAAAGGTTCGACTTAGCTTGGGAGATTTGATCTAATTTATGCCGGATAAATGGACTGACCGGGAAGAGCGCATCTATCAGGAGATGCTGGACCGCCTCCGATTTTGGGGCTATCAAGTGCCGTCGGGGGAGAAGCAAATGGATCCGGCGTTAATCCTGATGCTCAAGGCGTTTGCACATCATACGACAGCCACTGAAGATAAGCTCAAGCAGGCCGGGCAAGATGTCATTGATACCCTGATCGCCAATTTCTTCGTCACCGGCGTCCGGCGGCCGGTGCCCGCCTTTACCATGCTTTCCTGCCGCTGCAGTGATAAACGGGCTACGCTCAGCGATGATCAGGAATTCTCTTGCACTGTCGGCGGCGCACAAACGCGTGAATATTCGTTCTATCCGCTTTACGACCAGGAGTTGATCGACGTGCACGCCGACATCGTGCTCTTTACTTCCGGCGACTACTTGCGCGTACTCAAGGCGCTCGCTCCGGAGGCGGACAAGTGGGAAGAGGCTCTCGATTCGTCGAATTACCGTTCGATGAAACGCTCGGCGCCGCCGCCGATCGGCGGCACGGTTTGGATCGGTGTACAAGCCGGATTGCCGCTCGAAGAAATTCCGGGAATATCCCTCTACACCGGGCCGGATCACGAGACCAGCCGGTTGTTCAATTGGGTCAAGTGGCAAGTTTTCGGAGCGCCGGCGTCGGCGACATTTCGTCCGGGCGAGTTTCAGGACCGGCTGGAGATTTTCAAGCACCTCGATATCCGTGAATTCGAAATCGACGGCCAGTTCCAGAGTCGGCTGTACAGCTCCGATTTCCTCACCAGCGGCAAGCTGCATTGGCACTTCAAACATTACCTCACGGCGGCGACGAATTATGTTTACATCCCGAACGAGCAACTGATCGGAGCAGAGAAGACTCCGGCGCCGCCGGTTCTGGTCCAGAAGTTTGCCCACATCGATTTCAAGAAATTGGCTACACCGCGCATCTGGCTGCGCGCGCAGTTACCGCCGGACGAAAAGGTCGGCGACCTGCGCAAATTCATCTACTTCGACTCGAACACTGTCCTGCTCATCAACCGGCGTAAGGAGCATCGGAACAAGTACACGATGGGGCAGCCGGTGCTCGAAATCGATTTGTTCGAGTATCTTGCCGAATCGGAGAGTATTGCTGATCGGTTGTTTTCGATTGACCGCGTCTGGGACTCGCGTGACCACGAATACACCAATCACCTCGAGCTGAGCTCGTTTGCCAATCCCTTTAAGTACGTCGTCGTCGAAGAAGACGACTCCCTCAAGATCAAAGTCGATTTCGAGGCGACCGGCAAAGAGCCGCCCGATTACATCGTCGTTCAATACTCGCTGACCGATGGTTCGGACGGCAACGGCATCGGCGCCGAGACCGAGCTGAGCATGGTGCGTGAGCATCCGCAGATTCATTCGTTGCGGAATTTGGTTTCGTCGTCGGGCGGATCGGACTCCAAGTCCACCGCGGAAGTGCGCCGCATGGTCGGTTTTTTCCTGCGCAATCACGGGGTGGCGTTGTCGGAAGGCGAAATCGAGTATCTGGCGCGCAATTTCGACAGCCGCGTCGAAAGCGCTCGCGCCCATCGCGGCGTGACGCCGACCGCCGGCGGGCTGGTACCGTCGCTAATCGTTGATATCAAGATGCAGGCGGGATTGAAGATCTCCGACGAAGAGCAGGGATACTTCATGCAGCGACTCGGCCAGTACCTTGATTGCTACACTCCGCTCAACCTTCATGTTTCGGCACGATTGGCGACCGAGCAATGAAAACCGGTTTCATCACTACCGACTATCCCGTGCGCGAACGCACGCGTCTGTCGGAGTTCAGCCTCTTGTTGCATACTCTGGGAATTGAAACCGGTGAATTTTGGTTCGTTTCCCTCGAAGCTCACGGCAATTTTTTCAGCGACATCGAGACCATTCGCACGATTACCTCGCGGGTCGCCAAGCGCGACGAGAGGATCGTCTTCGCGAACTTGCCGTCGTTCAAGAATTACTTCCCGCAAGGAGCCTTCGTCGAGCAGTTGGAGGAATCCGATCATCACCCGGGAATCTGGGAAGATCGCTATCTTGAATTTTGGAGCGCATTCGATACCGTTACTTATCGTCATTGGATTTCGTTCTACTTGTTGCGCCTGCGCATGCTCTTCGGCATCGAAGACAACGATACCGAATTGCTATACTGGGAGACATTTGGGGGCGACCTGCCGACGTTGGGTCGTGAGGAGCGCCGCTATTTGCTGCTGCTGCGTTTCTTTTCGCCGTTCTTCCTCGGCCGTCGACTGCTCTACGAGCGGGTGTTACCCGCATATCTGAAAAAGCCGGTCACCGTGGACGAGTTCGTGCCGGCGCGCGTCGTAATCGAGCCGGAGATGCGCTGGCAACTCGGCAAACAAAACAGCCGCCTCGGACGCGACTGCTACCCGGGATCCGAATTTCAAGAAAATTTCTCGACTTTTCGTGTAAATGTGCGGAATCTCGACGCGGCCGACATTTCGCAGTTCGGCACTGGCGGCGCGCGCCGCGTCGTCGCCAGCAACATGCTGACGCTGTTTGCGCCGGCACACTTGCGTTCTGAACTGCGATTTCACTTTCGCAGCGGTCTTGAGTTGTTCGTTCCCGGCGACGAGAAGCCGCAGGCATATTTGGGGTTTTCAAGTTACTTGCAGTCAACTCCATAGAGCGATATATTGCGGGCCTTGAATCTGTATGGGTAGTGACAATGGATGATCTGAATATCTGGGGAGTCAATTGGATTGACGGGATGCTCATCACGAGCCGTCATTTCCATCAGGAAGCCGATTTCACGCTGAATCTCAATCGCGCCGCGAACCTGGCGCTGGCTTCCGGCTACGGCCTCGCCAAACCGGCGTCGCTACAAACTGAACCGCTCGAATTGCAGTTGCGCAAATCCGGTTCAGTGGCGACGATTACTGTGCAAAAGTGCGCCTGCATGTTACCGAATGGCAGCATCGTCAACATTAGTCCGGCCTACATCAAGTATCGCAGCCTCGAACTGTCCGTCGATCTGGCAAAGGAGAAACGCGAACGGATTCCGATCTTCCTGTACGCATCCCCGAGCGAGCGCGCTGCTTTCGGTGAACCGCAATCCGGCGAATTGCTCAGCCGACTGCCCTTCGCGATACCGAAAGTGACGCTCAGTGTCGGCCCGTCGGAGGCGTTCGCCGCGACTTCCGGCATGCAGATCGCGGAGATTCTCAAGTCCGGCGACGAAGCCAAATTGAACGAAGCCTTCGTGCCGGCGTTTGTCACCACGACGTGCGGCAGAGCGGTAAAGGCGCGAATCGAAAACCTGCGCAGGTTGTTCGACGGCATCCAGCGGGCGGGAGTCGCCGCGATCGCCGAAGTCCGAATGAAAGTCAAGAGCCGGCCGTCGGCGTCGGAAGAAGAGCTGATTCGCGGCGTGTTCCTTCAGAGCGAAAATCTTCTGCACAATATCGGCGCAAATGCGAACTCCATCTTCGACACGCATGCCGGAGTCGGTGCGCGGGCGCTGATCAACTATTTGACCGGCCTGATCGGCACGTTCCAACAGAGTTTTCTCATCTATCCTGACCTGCGGGAATCCGTTCGCAACGCTCAGATCAACACCGATTCGGGCGCCGTGACCGGAACAAACGTCCTGACCGAACTGCGCGACTATCAGTTGCGTAGCTACGGCTACGAAGAGATGACCCAGTTCTTTGACGACTCCGAGCGTGTGTTGGCATTCGTCGTCGGCGTGCTCAATCTCTACGCCAAAGGCGGTCAGGGCGCTGTCGGCGATTCGCTCAAGTCCGGAGACTACGTCTACCTGCGCCAGCAGCATGGCGCCGTCAAATACTCGTTTCGCGCCAATCGGCACTACATCATCATCGACGGCGTCGACCCGCGCGGCACGGAGGACGTTATCGTCCGCGTACACAAGAAAATTTTGCCGCAGCAGTTCGCGATCAACGTGATCATTTATCTTGGCGCGAACGAGGTCGACGACATTGCCGCCGCCTCGGTGGCGCGCAAGCCGATCGAGGATGTTACCGATCCCGACTTCTGGCTGATTCAGCCTAACGAATATTTCCCGCTTAAGAGCAGCCGGCTTGACCGCCTCAATATCATCATTGATGGCGACGTCGACCGCTCGGCGCTGGAGGCGGTGCAGATGAACCATGTCGCCATTTTCAGTCGCGCGCGATAAGAGGCCATGAGCGAGAAACTCAAAGCTCTCACCAACGCCATCTTTGTCCAGCTCAACCGTTACGAGCGCCAGCAATCCGATTATTCGGCCGACACTTTTTTGCGCGATCTCGAAAGCTATTTCGCCGAGCTCGACCGTTTCGACCTTTCCGCGGACGGCGGTGTCCAATTCGACGAGCACCTCAAGCAGCGTATCAATAGCATCCCGCGCAACTCGCAATCGGTGGTGTTGGTTACCGCCAACCTTCTGGCGCTCTATTTCTGGTATGTCCGCCGGCCGCCGCAGCAAAGCCAAAATGCGTTTCTGGCCGCGAAAAAGCTTCGCGGCACGACCGACGACAGCCAGTTCGTCGAGCAGTCGATTGCGCCGTTGATCTTCGGAGAGAAATTCCGCGGCTTCGGCAAACGCGAGCGCGATTTCCGCACATTGTTGCTGCATCGTACGGCGCAAATCGCCATAAACTTTCGTGAGGGCGATCAAATCGCCTCGTCAGCGACCCGCATTATTCGTACCGACAGTTGGCAGAAGAAGATGCTGCACATCGCGGCGCTATACCAAAAGGGTCGCAAAGATGAGATCCGCAATTTCGCGCCGAACGATGAACTGCGCGCCATCTCGCGACACAACGATTTTGCCGCCTGGTATCTCAGCACGAACGACATCTATAAAGGCGAGAGCGCTATACTGCGCGCGCTCAAACACTTTTTCGCGACGATCGGCTCCTCGATCGGCTCGCTGTTCAATTGGCGATTTGTCTTGCATGTGCTACGTGACCGCAAACCGGTCTACATCGTCTATGTCATCTTATGCGCGCTCTTCATCTATGCGGCGCTCAACATCCGCGTGCCGTGGCAAAAGGTCTTCACCGGTAAGGCCACCGAGTTGGCCGCCAAGAAACACGAGGCGCCGCGATGACCTTGAATCCAATCATGTGGATCAAGAAGGGATTTGCGCTCCTCAAAAAGCAGAGCGCCGCCCAACAACCGGCCGGTAAAGGCACGCAGGAAATACCGTTTCAGCATGACGACAACGTTGTCTTGGTCTTCGGTCACTCGAATGCCGGCAAGACCGTCTACTTCTCGGTGCTCTATGAATTGCTCAAGGGCAATCCCGACTACAAGCTCTCTCCGCTCGACAACGAAACCGCCGCCGCTTTGATCGAGAACTATAACGTCATGCGCGGGAAACAGATCAAGATCCGCGATGGTCGCCAGGTCGAAATCGAAGGCGAACGCAAATTCCCCACAATGACATCCGAGACGCGCGTGCTCAAGTTCGCGCTCGACATGAACATCCGCAAGGGCATCAAGTTCTACACCGTCGATTACAAAGGCGAGACGCTCTCCATCGCCGAACCGGGCGGATTGCGCAAGCAGTTTGCCCGTTATTTCCCCTATGCCCGTGCGGCTCTATTCTTTATCGATGCTTCGGTGCTGGAAACCGACGTATTACTGCGCGAACAGATCGCGGCTTTTCAAACGATCATTAATGACTTGCGCGACTGCGTGCCGAAACGCATCCCCATCGGCATCGTGATTACGAAAGCCGACTTCCTCGACGGCTTCTCGCCGTCCAACCCGGTCGAATTGATTCCGAAAGAAGGCGCGGTGCACAAAGGCAAGCGCGTGGATGCCTTCATCAAAGGTCTCGCTTCAGTCAACGAACGCCGCCTCGGCGAGGTCTGGGCGCGTTCCTGCGAGCGCGTGACTCGCACCCTCCGCAACCTGATCGACTCGATGACGTCCTACAATCTTGATTTTCAATTCTTCTTTGTGTCGGCCACCGGTGGACTGGAGAAAGTGCAAGCCGGCGTTCAGCCGCCGCGCGAAATCACTCCGTCCGGCGTGCCCGATCCACTGGTCTGGTCGTTCAACCGGATTCTCTTCAACAAGCGCAAGGCGCTCTGGGGAAAAGCCGTCCGCTGGGTCGTCGCGCTCTCGATTCTCTGGATGGCGATATTTAGCGTCGTCAATCTCTATCACATGTACAGTTGTTGGGACAGCAGCGGTCCGCTCGGTCGCGCCGAAAGCAAATACGAAAAGTACTTCCCCACCGGCGTCGAGAAGGTCGCGCCGCAGGAAGCCACCGCCTTGCGCGACATCTACAAAGAGTATCTCAATCGCGATCCGGTTTCGAATTTCTTCGGCGCGCAGCCGATGATCGATTATGTCAATGCGCGCATGACCTGGATCAACACTCGCGTTTCGGCCGATGTCAAGCCGCGTCCCGAGGACATCCCCGCCGATTCGCCGTTTAAGGCTGCCACCGAGGCCGCCGCCAAAGACTACGACAAGATCAAGGCCGACGTTGCCAAGCTTCCGCCGGCCGAGCAGCAAGCTGAACTCGACAAAAAGATGGCCGAGTTCTGGGCCAAACATCCCGCGGAGACGCTCGACCCGGCTTTCGTCAAGGATATCGAAAGCAAGCAGGAAGCTTTCAAATCGGGCGCTAAGGCGGCATCCGAGGAACCGTTCGAAGTCGAATTGACGATCTCAAACATTCGGCAGAATTCTCAAATCGAAATGAAAATTGGCGATGAGGAAGACGCCCAATTTACGAACTACGGTTCGACGACTTCGATCACACAGAAGCTCGCCGGCAAAGGCAACGCTGCGGTGACTTTCAAGTGGTTCGATCTGACCGATCCCAGCATGGCGCCGCTGGTGTACGTCATCGAGAATCCGATCGAAGAGTTCTATCCGAAGGTCCAGACCACCGGCTACAAACTCGACTTCGGCCGCGACTACAATCTGATTGTGAAACTCAAATCGGGCAATCCGCCCTCGCCGCCGAAACTGCAATAGTTACGCCATGCATCTGCCGCATCTGATCTACGGCACCTTCCCCGATCTTCCCGGCTCGCAACAAGTCGTCTACAAGTCCTCCGGAATCTCCGATGAAGTCGAACAATGGTTGATTCAATGCTACGAGCGCTTCGGCGACTGCAAGAACGAAAACTTCCAAACGGCAGTTTGTGTCCATCACTTCCGCAACAGCGAATCGCCGGTGACGGCCGTCACGCGCATCAGCCAATTTGGCCGCGATTTCTCCGGCCGCTGGGGCGCGCTACTGAGAAATACTGCGCTTTTAACACTCGAGGATTGGACAGCGCTTGGCGGCGACTCGTCGTTGGTCGCGGCGCAGCTTGTCCTGACCGGTTCTGCCGATGAACTCCGCCAGAGCCACGAGTTGGAGATTGACGAATCAGTCGCAACTGAAAACCTTCTCGCTGCAGTGCGCGCGCTCGATTTTACAAGGTATGAGAGCGACCTGCGTCGTTTAATCTCCGGCGAGCGCTTGACCCTCTATTCTGAAATCAATACGCCCGCGTTGGATGACTTTGTCGCACGACTGATCCTGCTCCTGCCGCAACCTCTGCGCTTGCAGGCTTCCTGGTCGCAGTTTGCATTTCAGGCGCTGCCGGAATTCGACTTGCTGGTGGCGCATTCATCGCGCTACGAAGCGCCGAGCGGCGATGATTTCACGTTCCAAACCGACGGCACTAACGAGTTGCTTCTGACCGGGCGCGGTGTTTCTTCAGAAGACTACATCGCGGAATTGCGCCTCGCCCTATCTGAAGACGTTGATGCCCCGCTCCTTGAGTTGCTAACGCGTCCTTCCTAATCAGCGCGAAGTCAAGTCGCGACTTGGGGCGGTTCGAACTTTCTGAAACGAAAACAGGCGCAAACTGCGTGCGCCTGTTCCATTCTACTTTGAATTTCCGTTGTGACCTAAAACGGCAGGTCGTCGTCCTCTTCCGACATCGGCGGCGGTTCGGGAAGATCTTGCGATCCCGCAGCGGCCGTAGCACCGCCGCCACCACCGCTCTCGCCGCGCCGGCCGAGAAACTGTAGCCGGTCACCGACGATCTCGGTGATCCAGCGCTTCTGGCCTTCCTTGTCGTCGTAGCTGCGCGTTTGAATCCGCCCCTCGACATACACCGGCGACCCTTTCGAGAGATACTCTTTCGCGATCTCCGCTTGCCGCCGCCACAGCACGATGTTATGCCACGTCGTGGATTCTTTCATCTCGTTGCTGTTTTTGTCGCGCCACTTTTCGGTGGTCGCCAGAGAAAACGTACACACCGCGACACCGGCGGGAGTGTAGCGAAGCTCGGGGTCCTTGCCGAGATTGCCGATCAGAATCGCTTTGTTGACCGAAGCCATAGTTTCTGCTGCTCCTTTGCCCAAACTGAGTCGACCGAATATAGACTTCTCCGCGCCGCGCGTCAAACCGATTCTTGCGGACGTCAAACCCGTTGAGCGGCGTTTTGCCAATCGTTCGAAATTGCGTGCGCCTGACGGCGATATATCTATATCCACGCAGACTCCCTTGTCAGAAGCCGACCGCGAATATCTGACTCTAAGGAGCAAACATCGCTGGAATCATCAATTTAGGACTTGACACTCTTTAGCCTTGATCGTCTTAATGGACGTGTAGTTCCAGTTAATCCGAGCGAAGAAGCGCATTCGCGCCGGAGGACCAATGGGGTCTGGTCACCAAAATCACTCAAACCGGCGTCGGCGAGGACCGGCGCAAGAAGGAAGATCTATGTTCGATCATGTCAAACGGTGGGTTGTAAGAGTCGCGCGAGCGGCGCCGATCGCGCTGGCGATCTGCGCAACTATCGCTTGCGGGGGCGATGCAGACGCATTTGTGACCATCGAAGGGCGAGTGGTTGACGCGGCAACTAGTGACCCGATCGATTCAGCGATCGTGTTGCTTATCTCCCGTGAACAAGGCACCGGGTCAGTTTTCACCGCGCCGGATGGATCATTCACCATGATTTCTATCGAGAAAGGACGGACATCCATGCGCGTATCTAAAGAAGGATATGATCCGTTTGATACAGTCTTTGCGGCTCTTGATCACGACGTCCTTGATCTGACAATCGAACTCAACCGACATTAATGGAATCGGGATGAGTCCTAAGGAGGAACAGCAAATGAAATCCGTAGTCATGGTCATCACGTTATTAATCGTTTTTCCGTACTACCCGGCAAAGGGCGAACTTCTGTACTTACGTACGAACAGCGATGACATCCCCACGCTTGATAATCAAATCGGCCGGTTGAACAAGATGGGGTTACACGTTCGACACATCTTTCCCCCGAATGAACTAATTGCTGAGATATCTCCGCTATTAGAGCCGACTTGGCCACGCCCAAGTTTTGTGCTGGAGAGTTACAATCGATTGCAGCTGCTCTATCACCCACCTTTCGATTGCCAGCTCTATCCGGTGAAGTGCGCAGCTCGATACCTGCAATTCACGCCACACTCTTACGGCGATACGATCGATCTAGTCCTGGATGGCTGTGAAGATGGTGGCATTACCAAGTTTGCCGACTCCTCTCAGTCTACTCCGCCGAGAACGGATCCAGCCCAGCGCTACAATGCTATGTACATGATCGGCAGAACCGCAGTGTCCTTCTTGTTCATGGAGAGCATCGGAAATGCCGAGAACTGGACCGCTCTGAGTAGACAAGATATGTTTGAGCAGGCAGTGCTGGGGCTAGACTGGTGGTGCAACGACGCTGTGGAGCGCAATGTCGATGTTTCCTTTGTGTACGAAATCCACTGGACAATCCCGACAACATTTGAGCCGATTCAAGGGAATACGACACCGTACTACTCTTTATTATTATGGAATTTTGATTGGATAGGTGAGGCGCTTCAGCATCTTGGCTAAGTAGGCGATTGGGATGGCTTATTCAGCTATTGCAACGACCTTAGATCTCGATACCGAGCCGACTGGGCGTTCGAAGCATTCTTTGTAAACGCCACTAATGACGCCGACCACAGGTTTGAGAATGGTCCCAGTGGTAGTTCCATGCCTTACTATAATGGATGGCAACGGACTCCGTCTCATCCAAGCCTAAGTGTTGCCTACTATCCGACAGGCCACGCAGGTCGATCCCGTGTGTTTGCGCACGAAGTGGGACACATCTATGGTCTCCCTGACGAATACAAAGCGGGCCTCGGCCATACGTGTCACAATGAAAACAGTTGCGGCGACCGATTCGGTTACCTTCAAGAGCCGAACGGAAACTGCAAAGTGTGCGACTCAGTTCCGTGTGTAATGAGCGAGCCCATCGCCAACGTGCTTTGTCCGCACACCGTAGTGCACCTCGGTTGGCGAGACTCAGACGGGGATGGGGTTTGCGATCCGAGAGATCCGGAAACATGGAAGTGGGCTTCGATTTTTCCGCTTTCTCTTGGAGATCGAGTGGCAATCTTTGACATCGGGGGTACGATGCAAACGGTCTTCAACGTCACCGAGCAAAATCTGGCTGAAGGCATGGTCACTTGTGTCTGGGACTGCAAGACTACTGAGTATCTGAATGCGCCAATGGGTGTTTACAAGGCGCTGATCAACAACAGCACACTTGTGAACATCTACAATCACTGGGCTTACCCTCCGATTGCTCCGTATTTTGAAAATGTGGGGCTTGTTCGCGATTCACTTCGCTGGACACTGGAAAACAACTGGTCTTTCGTGACCTGCAAGATTTTCGACGAGTGGAATCGCGAAATCGCCCGTCCAATTTGGGACGAGCACTACCCGACGAATAATCCGGCGTACATTGATCTACAGTTTCTACCCTATCAGCGTACGTTTCGCGCACTCTTTTCTGCTCGTTTGATTGAGGGCGGCCTTTTGTATGAACACTCGTACAATTTCGTTCACACCTGCCAGTGGCTCGTCGGCGACGCCAACGGCGACGGTGCTGTATCGATTGCCGATGCCAATTACTTGATCGCCTACATCTTCTGCCAACCCACATGTGGCCCAGCGCCGACGCCGCATCCGATCGGCTCAGGTGACGCCGACTGCAATGGCGCAATTTCAATCGCCGACGCAGTGTACCTGATCAATTACATCTTCGCCGGCGGTCTACCACCCGGCCAAAACTGCGTTTGTGAGGACTACTACTAACGACTGATTAGTAAACGGCGTCTCTGTTGAAGCGTGTCAAGCGGGTTCCCGGTGGTGCATCAGGCACGGCTGGGAACCCGAATGGGCTTCAACTTCCCCCACAAACCGAAAGCGCCGGACTCGGTTCACTCGCTGGTGAATACCGATCCGGCGCCGGCGACGGGCCGTGAAGCTAACCCTCGCTCAGAGGTCGGAGGTTGTCAGAAGCGTCCGAATCCGAGGGTCACATTGAAGGTCGGTCCGTCGAGATCGTCTTCCGTATAGCGAATGCTCTCCAGATCATCGATAAATCGGTAACTGGCGCCGAGACCCAGCCGGACGTGGCGCGACAGATTGAAGTTGAGATCGAGCTGCGGTTCGACAACGAAGAAGCCCTCGTAGTCGTGAAAGTAGTTTTCGTCAATGTTCACCGAACCGCCGCCGATGAGCACGCCCGCCGCCAGCGAACCGTTGCGATTGGCGTTCATCAATCCGATTTCCAGCCCGCCATAGCCGAGCGCCCACTCGTCTTCGTCGAAGTAGCGCTCGTGGATCAGATCATGGTAGCGGTCATCCGGTAGTCCGTAACCGGCAAGACCGATATAGAACGATCGATTAAATTCCAGCCCGCCGCGAATGCCTACCATCGTCTCGTTGTCGTCGGCGATTTCGCCGAATTTCAGGGCCGGCGCCAGATACCACCCCAAACGCAGTTCATCGCGCTCGCGTTCGACCACGACCACCGAAGGCTGACTCTGCGGCGGCCGCTTCTTCTCCTTCTTGACCGCAGCCGCGCTGCCGGCCAGAAGCAGTACCAGTATGATTGTGAAAGTGTGCTTCATTTCAACCTCCTCAGGTGCGGCCGCTTGGCGCAGCCATCATGTTCTGAGCTGTTGATAATCAAACTTCGTGCCAAACCGCCTAAGTGGTTGTCAATACTGGGGATTCTATCAGCCGTATAGCGTGGCTGTTCGCGTCGGCGCACGATTTCAGGGCGCGATTCGCTCGCTGAGAAGACGCTTGCTGAAGTTCGCCGAAATCCGTTCTTTCCGTCACATGAACAAAACCGGCACGCTCTACATCGTCGCCACGCCGATCGGCAACCTCGGTGACATGACTTATCGTGCGGTCGCGACTTTGCGGGATGTTGACCTCATCGCTTGCGAAGATACCCGGGTCGCGCGGGTGCTTCTCAGCCACTACCAAATCCAGAAACCGACCGTGTCGTACCACAACTTCAATGAACGCGCCGTCGCCGACAAGATTCTCGCTCGCATCGAAGCCGGCGAAAACGTCGCCGTGATTTCCGATGCCGGCACGCCGTCGATTTCCGATCCGGGATTCATCATCGTCCGCGAAGCCGCCCGTCGCAATCTGCCGATCATCGCTATTCCCGGCCCGGCGGCGGTGGTCGCGGCGCTGGCGGTGAGCGGGTTGCCGACCGATGCGTTCATCTTCTACGGCTTTCTTCCCCCCACTGACGGCAAGCGCCGGACGATCATCGAATCGCTGAAAGATCGCCGCGAGACATTGATCTTCTACGAGTCGCCGTACAAGATTCACAAGCTGATCGATCTGCTCGATGAGCTTCTCGGCGACCGTCAAGTTGTGCTGTGTCGCGAACTAACCAAGCGTTTTGAAGAGACCCTGCGCGGAACATTGCCGGAAATTCGCAGCCGACTCGCTGGCCGCGTCCTGAAAGGTGAAATCACCGTCGTGGTGCAGGGGAACGTGCGGAAAAGTGGAACGGAAGATTAATGAGATGTTGGCTGCGAGCGCTCAGATTGTCGTAAACGGCAACGCCTTGCGGATCTCCGGAAGCATCGTCTTCATGAAATCCTCGACGATCTCCTGACACTGTTCTTGACTGCGACCCGCCTGCGGAATCGTCAGGCGAATGATGGCGGCGTCCGTCGGCGAGAACAAAAGCGAATTGCGCACCAAGTCAAACTTCAACGAGTACTCGCTGGTGAGATCGCCCGAGCGCGTGTGAAACCAGTAGAACATCTGGTCAACACGCGAGAGCCTGGCAATTGTCATCCGGTTGACCTGAATCTCGCGCTCACCGAGATCAAACGGCACGTGCTTGAGTCCGGTCAGCACCCAGCCGCCGCCGGGCAGACAATGGCGCGGTGAGTGAATCTGCGAGCCGTACTTCTGATCGCGGAAGTATGCGATAAACAAGCCGATCGCGTTTCCCGAAGTGTCGACATAACCGCGCAGCAGCGTTTCGGAAGCCTGCAGCACCGCCGCCGTGGCGTCGCCGATGTCGAAGTTTTCCCCCTTCCATCCGCCGACATCAAGCGGCACACTCGCCAGCGTCGAGGGCCGCTCCGGCTCGACCGTCATATACCGCAGCATCGTGGCCATAGCGCCGAACGGAATCAGGATCAGCATGATCAGGACAAAGCGTTTCATGATCGCAGCTCCTGCTTGTCGTCGATCTTCGCGGTGACTTCCTTGATCCGCAGCAAGCTGCTGAGAATCAGAAGACAAACCAGCGAAATCATGAACACCACCGTGCCGGAAAATTCGTGCACCGTCGATTCGGCAAAAGCGCGTGACACGCTGGAGGCCAAAATCGCGGTGGCGCAGATACGCACGATGTTCGCGACAATCGCGATTGGAATCGTCATCGCGAACAAGAAGATCCCCTTCCAGACCTTGTTCTGTGTCCAGTACGCCAAAAGCGCGCCCAGCGCCAGAAGCGTCACCAGCGACCGTAATCCGGAACACGCCTCGGCGACTTCTAACGAATAGTTGTCCTGAAGGTGAATGATATTTCCCTGCCGCAGGTGCGGCACGCCGAGCACACCCAGCACTCCAGCCGCAACCTTCGTACCCAATACCTGCAGCGGAAAGGTGGCGCTGTAGTAGATCACATATGGTACCGGAATCATGAATAGCAGGAAGAAGAACGCAAACCAAGTCTCGCGGACGAATCGCAAGCCCGCGAAGTAAAGTGTCAGCCCCAGCAGCAGTCCGACGAACGAAACGCGCACCGTGAAGTATTCCATTCCGGCGGTGCCGGCAAGAAACATCGCCAGCGATCCGATGATGATCGGTAGCGCCCACTTGCTGGATTCCAGCGGAATCGTCTTAAGCACGTCCCGTTTCTTCCAGACGATATAAGCGGCAATCGGGATAATCAGGAATCCGTGCGAGTAGTTTTCATCGCGATACCAATCGGCGAACAGATCGACCAGCACCGGCGCATACATCAACAGCAGCACGGCGCCGACCGTGGCAATCTGCCAGATTGGCGGCGTCGAGCGCTCCGCTGTAGAAACAGTATGATTAGACACGGCTCTTTAGCAATGCTTCACGTTTATAGAATGCGACCGCCTTCTCCAGGCCTTCGCGGAACGTCACTTTCGGTTTGATGCCGAATGTCTTCTCGACCTTGGCGACGTCGGCAAACGAATGTTTGATGTCGCCCGGCCGCGGTTCGGCGTAGCGCGGCTCGATGCTTTTACCGATGATCTCATTAAGTTGTTTCAGCAGATCGCGCAGCGTGTATTGCCCGCCGCAAGCTAAGTTGTACTCGCCCGGAACGATCATGTCCGCCCGACACACGCGGATGACGGCATCCACGACATTGTCGACATAGGTGAAGTCGCGCGACTGCAATCCGTCACCAAAGACGATTGGCGATTCGTCGTTAAGAATGCACTTGATGAACTTCGGGATTACCGCCGCATAGTGGCTGTCCGGATTCTGATTCGGTCCGAAAACATTGAAGTACCGAAACGCTACGCACGGCATGTTATAAAGATCCGAATACACCCGGCAGTAGTACTCGCCGGTCAGTTTGTTGACGGCGTAAGGCGACAACGGCGAGGGAATCATTCCCTCGTGCTTCGGCAACGTCGGCGTGTCACCGTACACCGATGATGACGACGCAAAGAGGAAGCGCTTGACGCCGTTACGGCGGGCGCATTCCAGCATGTTCAGCGTGCCGTTAATATTCGCGTCATTCGAAGTCAGCGGGTTCTCGACCGAGCGATTAACGGAAGGCAGCGCCGCCTGATGCAGCACGAAATCGACGTCGCGGCACGCATCCAGCGCCGTCCAGAAATCGCAGATGTCGCCTTCGATTAGTTCGATGTCCGGTTCAAGCCCGGCCAAATTGATGCGCCGACCGGTGGAGAAGTTGTCGAGGACGCGAACTTGTTCGCCTTGATGGATCAACTCCTTGACGATGTTCGAACCGATAAATCCGGCGCCGCCGGTAACTAAATAGCGCATAATCAATTATCCTCATTCTCTTGTCATTCAGTTATCGACAGCTTGAAGCCGGGACTTGACCAAGACTCCCGCCTCCGAAAACCGTCGTCCATCGTCAGCCAGGGTTCGAATCTAAGACTCTCGTGCCGACCGATACTGGAAATCGTTTCGACGGTAATCGTTCAAGTTTAGAGAATATACTCGCGCGACCGCTCTCCGGCGGGGTGTTCTGTGCACCAAGCTATCGTGCGCCGCAGTCCGTCTTCGAGTGCGACTTGCGGACGCCAAGATAATACCTCTCGAGCCAGAGAGTTGTTGGATATCAGTCGCTCCACTTCGGAGTGCTCCGGTCTGAGGCGATCGGCGTCGTGCCTGATTCTCAGCGGAAGCTGCATCAACTTCGCAATGCGCTCGGCCAATTCGCCGATAGCGATCTCCGTCCCGGTGCCCAGATTGATCGTCATGCCGACGGCGTCATCAACCTCGGCAGCCCGGATCATCCCCGCTACAGTGTCGCTGACGAAAGTGAAATCGCGAGTCGTTGTGGTCGTTCCCAGATTCAATTCACCGCCGCTCTGAAGTTGGGCGATTATTGTCGGGATGATTGCCCGTAAACTCTGGCGCGGACCGTAGGTATTGAAAGGCCGCATGACCACCACCGGAGTTTCGAAACTACGGTGGAACGATTCAGCGAGCATATCCGCCGCGATCTTCGAGGCCGAATACGGCGATTGCCCGACTTTCGGATGCTTCTCATCGATTGGCACATACTGCGCAGTGCCGTAGACCTCGGACGTGGAAACGTGAATCACCCGCTTCGCGCCCAGATCATGCGCCGCCGCGAGCACATTTGTTGTGCCGATGATATTGGTCTCGACGTAGTTTCGCGGATGAACGTAGGAGTACGGAATACCAATCAGGGCGCCGAGGTGAAAAATGATATCGCAGTTCTTGGTGGCGTTGCGTACTGCGTCCGCATCCTTCAAATCTCCGGCCACAACTTCGATTTGGCGAACCGTCGCCGGCGGAAGCGTATCGATCCAGCCGCGGTCGAGGCGCGACGTATAGCGCACAAACGCCCGCACCTGCGTGCCCCGCGCGACAAGCGCCTCCAAGAGGTGGCTGCCAATGAACCCGGCCGCGCCGGTGAGCAATACGGATGCGCCTTTGATTTCCATGCTTCAATTATCGGATGTTTTTGCCACTGCGCCAATCGATTCGATGGCCACTGATCGCCGCGGATACACGAACATAACTGCAAATGGCATCGCACAAAATTGGATGCGCATCGTCGCCCCACAGTTTGGGGACTGTTGAAAAGCCCTATGGGCTGTCACCCTGAGCGGAGCGAAGGGTCAGTTATCCTTGTGTCGCATCGGAAAACAGATTCTTCGCTTCGCTCAGAAAGACATGAATATGGGTTTTTCAACAGTCCCTGTGCGGTCGGAAAGACTAATGGTTTCACACAAGATAAAGTGTGGCAGGTCAAATCCGTAGAACTTGTGGAAGAGCCGCTATAGCCCGAAACTCGGATTCGCCGCCGGATTGCGCGCATCCTCGAGCGAAAAGCGAATCACAGTCTGCGTGCCGATCTTGATGAGATCGTTGTTGTTGAGTAGCGACTGATCTTTGCGCACACCGTTAATCGTTGAACCGTTGCGGGAAAGGTTGGTGAACAAAAACGTATCACCGCGCCGGATGATCGCGAAATGTTCGCGGCTAATCGCGACGTCCTCCTCCGAGAGAATAAAATCGCAGCGATCCGCCGAGCGACCGACGCGAATCTGCACCGCGTCGCTGGCAAAGCGCCGTCCCCGGTCGGGACCTTCTTCCACAAGCAAAACTGGGCGCACCGGCATAGCCTTGTTATATAACGGCGTTCGGGCCGAGAAATCAACGGCTATCTGACGAAAATCTCTCCGTGAAAATGCCGTTGGCATCGGCGAGCGGGAGCGTATACTGTCGGGAAGGGCTGAACGAGTGAGGGATATCAATGTCATCATCGGAATCGACACCTCCCGCGAATCGCGCCGGCGGACTGTCCGGAGTTAAACACGTAATCGCCATTGCTTCCGGCAAAGGCGGTGTCGGCAAATCGACCGTCTCGACCAATCTTGCGGTGGCGCTGCGCCAATCGGGCGCCAAAGTCGGTCTCATGGACGCCGATATCTACGGCCCCAGCCAGCCGGGCATGATGGGCGCCAAATCGGCGCGCCCCGGAGTGCGCGATGACCTGCTCGAACCGGTCGAACGCTATGGTGTCAGCTTCGTGTCGATGGGGCTGTTGCTTGATTCCGACGGCCCGGTCATCTGGCGCGCGCCGATGGCGATGAAGATCATTCACCAGTTCATCGGCAACGTCGACTGGGGAAATCTCGACTATTTGCTAATTGATCTGCCACCCGGAACCGGCGACGTGCAATTGACACTGGCGCAGCAGGCATCGCTGTCGGGAGCCGTGATCGTCACTACACCGCAGCAGGTAGCCCTGGGTGTCGCCGCGAAGGGTCTGCGGATGTTTGAGCAGGTGAACGTCCCCATTCTCGGTGTGATCGAAAACATGAGCGGCTTTGCTTGCAAACACTGCGGCAAAACGACCGAGATTTTCAAATCCGGCGGCGGGAATGCTCTCGCCAAGCACTCCGACGTTCCCTTTCTCGGCGCAATTCCGCTCGACCCCGAGATCATGATCTCCGGTGATAACGGCATTCCCATCCTGGAAAACGGCTCCCAATCCCCAGCGGCGCAGGCCATATTGGCCGTCGCGCGCAACCTGCAGCTAAGCGTCGCCAAACTTGCGGCGACAATTTCCGCCGACGAGCCGGAGCAGATTGAGTTGCGGCAGACGGGTGAAGTCGTAGTGACCTGGCCCGACAGCCGGCTGAGCGTGTACAACCCGTACACACTTCGGATCAATTGCCCGTGCGCCTCCTGCGTTGACGAAAATTCCGGCCGCCGGACTCTCGACCCTAAGCGCGTGGCGCTGGATATCAAAGTAACCAGCTTCGATATGATCGGTCGCTATGCCGTCGCCTTGCACTTCTCCGACGGTCACCGCACCGGTCTGTATGCATTCAAATATCTACAGGAGTTGCCGGAGGCCGACAAGGCGGCGTCATTTGAAGTTTAGTGTGGGCTTGCCTGTGGGGTGCGCGCTTGTTAACCGCGAGTTGGCTGCGAAGCTGCTGTAGCGAATCATCACTCTTACAACCTCCCGGCACCGAGTCGTTGCGCCTCAGCCGCGAATGGCGCTGTTCGTGCGCTCTGCGAGCGCTACCTGTTACTCGGCAATGACCGTTCGCGTGATCTTAAGGAGTTTGATGGTTTGGTCGATTCCGCTCGCGGCGATGTGCGCAACATAAACGCCCGCAGCGACGTCTTCGCCGGATTGATTCTCGCCATTCCACTCCAAAGGCTGTGTCTCGCCGGCCTCTCGTCGGAGCGTCGCAACTTTTTCTCCCGCGACGGTGAATATCCTAATCTCAACTTTGCCGGCAGGCTGGACCTCGAAATCGAAACGAACCGACTGTGCAAAGGGATTGGGGTAGGCCACTGTCCCCTTGATCGACGATTGGATTTCTCCTTGATAGTCGGCCGCAAGTGCCGCGCGCACGATGCCGTAACCATAAACAGAATCCGGATCGGCGGCCCGAGTGGCGGTCTGCGTCAGCGCTCGATAGACATCGCCATACTTCCACTCCGGGTGTGCCTGCAACAACAGCGCCACGGCGCCGGCGACCAGCGGCGTGGCATAGGATGTCCCACTCCCCTGCGTATAGCCGCCGCGTTCATCGGCTTGATAATTCGCGACACCCCGGGCACAGACGTCCGGTTTGATGCGGCCGTCATAGGTTGGTCCGTTCGACGAAAAGTGCGCAATTTCGCCGCTGCTGGCGATGGCGCCGACCGCGATCACGCTATCGCCATCCGACGGCGCGATCAAAGTCGGGGTCGACACGGCCCGGCTTTCGTTACCGACGGCATTGACGACGATAACTCCGAGCGACGCCGCAATATCGGCGCCGATGGTCGTCACAGCGGTGTTGCCGTCCATGTCGTGCCAAAAATACCAGTCGGTGTATCCGAGCGAACTGGAGGCCACATCTATTCCTTGTTGTTCGCCCCACTCGAGACCGGCCACCCAATAGTCTTCTTCCACGCGAATCTCCTGCGCGTAGATTTCCGTCTTGGCCAGATAATAGGTCGCGTTTTGCGCCGCGCCGATCATCTTGCCCTCCGCTGAGCCGCCAATTATCGAAAACGTTGCCGTGCCGTGAAACTGCTGGTCGAAGTCGTCGCCGTCCTGCACATCATCATCGCCGTTGATGAAATCGCGGGTCGCCGCGATCTCAGTATTGAAAAATGCTTCGTGATCGATGCGGAACCCGGTGTCGAGTATCAGTATCTTGATTCCTTCACCCTTCCAACCGCGTTCGTGCAACACGGGAATTCCGATTTCATTGAGTTGCGGCCACGATGGCCCATACTCCGGTGGAAACGGAATCGCCGGTTTCGGTACCTGCGGGGCCGTCTCAGCATCTCCCTCAATTGAACGCCGGAAAGTCGCCACCGGTCGAATCTCGCGCACGAATTCCAGCCCCGCGAGGTCTGTTAATCGATCGGGTCGGATCCATGCCGACACCGCATTCAGCCACCGCGACTCCTGGACAACGCGCAGCACATGGGGAGCGATCTGCTCTTTGTATGATTCGGCGACCCCGCGGTCCAGCCAGTCAGAATCAATGGCGGCGCCGCGCTTTTCGCGCCGCAGTAGCGCATCGGCTTGAACGGCTACCTTCGCCGCCGGTTGACCGACGGACTCTCCCTTGTCAGTAAGAAAGATCCAGATCTTTAGCGAGTCGAGGGAGAGCAAATCGCCAGGAATTTGCAGCTTGATTTGTGCCGGGGCGTCTTTCGACGGCAAGATCAATGTTGTGGTCAGGGCGATTAGAACAGTGGTCAGGATGAAGAACTTCATTCGCATGTCGTTACCTCGCAACTTTCAAAAAGAACGCCCGCTGGTGGGATAACGCAAGCTGCAAGGCGATTGTTTAACGATTTATCTGAAGGTGCTAGTCCGCAGGGCACTAATATACTATTTGCCTCCCGAGAATTGCATCCGATCTGCTACGCTCGGATACTACTGTATCGCTATTCGGATCAGGGAAAGGGGTCATCATCACCCATCGTGCTATATCCAGCGTCTTCTCTTGACGGATCCAGTTTTCTCATTGAGAACCAGAGCTTTATCTTCTCGATCACTGGAGCATCGCTTTTCAAGACACATGCGGCGTTGGGAAACACTCTGGTGAAGACGACGATAGTTGTGGCCAACAGTGACAAGCAGTTTCTCAGGCGCGGAGTTATCAGCTTTAACCCATCTTCTCGGCTACTTATCGCCTGCAATTGTTGAATGGCAAATGCTCCTACATGAAGATACTCGCTACAGCACTTGTAGATTGTCTGACGATGAGCGGTGGGGATTCCTATGACTTGCCTTAGTCTCTGCTCTTCTGCAGGCCAGATGAAATCGTTCAACTTATCGTTTTCAATTGCCTTTCGTGTGCTATCCGGAAGTCGAGAGTATTCGCTGCAATTCAGGAGTCGAGCCTTCGAAGCAGAGAGTTCCTTCGATAACTCTGCGGGGGCATGCAATCTTGGAACGAAGCTCTTCAGGAAGCGAAATCGCTGCAATGCAGCATGATAATGAAATAGCGAAACCCGCAATTCCGTCGCATTTTCTGAAACGGGTTCAGCAAAAAACTGCATCTTTACTAACGTGTCATACATCGGTCGAAGGAGGCAAGCCGCGCTTGCGAAATCGTAGAATACATCGTCGTCAAGGGACGTTGTCAACTTGACCGTCAGAAATTCCTGTGCTCTGGTACCAGCGAACAACTTGTACAGGCTACTGGAATTCATGAGCTGCCGAGTGAAAAGAGTCTTCACCAGCAAAGCACTTTCCGTGACTTGCTGGCGCGTCGTTTGAATGTCGCAGATGAATGCACAAGAAATCAGCGCCTTTAAATCATTCAACTCATCGTAGTTTTGCCTCTTTCTCATGCCCTAACTCATCCACAGATTTCTGTCCAAACTTCGGTACTGGATCGCCTCGGCGATGTGGCCAGAAGTGATCTGCTCGACCCCTTCAAGGTCGGAAATCGTTCGCGCCACCTTGATGATCCGATCGTAGGCGCGCGCCGACAATCCCAATTTCGTGATCGCCATCCGCAGCAGGTCCTGGCTCGCATCGTCAATCGGACAAAACTCGCGAATGTCCTTCGACTCCATATGCGCATTGCAAAATAGATGTTTGCGGCCGGAAAAGCGTTGGTGCTGCCGCTCGCGCGCCTGATTGACACGCACGCGAATCTTCTCCGATCGCTCCGCCGCCTGCGTGTCGGCCAACTCTTTGAACTTGACCGCCGGCACCTCGATATGAATATCGATTCGATCCAGCAACGGCCCGGATATCTTGCCGCGATACTTCTGAATCTGCATCGGATTACAGGTGCACTCATGCGAGATGTCGCCGTGGTAACCGCACGGGCAGGGATTCATCGCCGCCGCCAGCATCAGTTTGGACGGATACGTTAGCGAGGTCATCGCCCGTGAAATTGTCACGACGCCGTCTTCAAGCGGTTGGCGCAGCATCTCGAGGACGTCTTTGCGAAATTCCGGCAATTCATCGAGGAAGAGCACGCCGTTGTGCGATAGCGATACCTCGCCCGGCCGCGGGATTCGTCCGCCGCCGATCAGTCCCGCGTCGGAAATCGTGTGATGCGGCGAACGAAACGGCCGCGTCGCAATCAGCGGCGTGTCCGGCGGCAGCAGCCCCGCGACGGAATGAATTTTCGTCGTCTCCAGCGCTTCGGCAAGCGTCAGATCCGGAAGTATCGTCGGCAGGCGCCGCGCCAACATCGTTTTGCCGGAGCCCGGCGGCCCGACCAGAATAATGTTGTGCCCGCCGGCCGCCGCGACTTCCAACGCTCGTTTCGCCCCTTCCTGTCCCTTAACCTCGGAAAAGTCGGACGTATAACTCCGCGCCGTGTCGAATAGCTCCCGCATGTCGATCTTAAATGGCGCAATCAGGCGATCATCTTCCAGAAACGAGATCGTCTCGCGCAGTGATCCGGCCGGATAGACTTCCAATCCTTCGGCCATCGCCGCCTCGGAGGCGTTCCCGCGCGGCACGATCATGCGCCGGTGCCCGGCGTCACGTGCGCTAATCGCCATCGGCAAGACGCCGTCGATCGGCTTGAGCGTCCCGTCCAGCGAGAGTTCGCCGAGGAAAACCACATCGCCAATATCATCGCGCATAATCTGGCCGGTCGCGGCCAATATTCCTACCGCCATCGGCAGATCGAACGCCGAACCCTCTTTGCGAACATCCGCCGGCGCCAGATTGATCGTGACTTTTTTCGCCGGGAAGATGAACTCCGAATTCTTGATCGCCGACATCACGCGCTCTTTGGCTTCCTTGACGGCGCCGTCGGGCAAGCCGACGGTCGCGAAAGCCGGCATTTGTGGCGTAATATCCGCCTCGACCTCAACCGTGTACGCTTCAATTCCCATGACCGCCGATGACAACACTTTTGCTAACACGATTGACCTCGCCTTGGGAGATACTCAAAGTCCCTGACAGATTCTGTCATATGATCACTTGCTGATGAAGCTCTCAATTTGCGCGCGATGCTTCAGGTACTCTGTCCTGAGCAGGCTATAGTAATTGAGATCAAGCCAGCCGCGCGCCAGTTGCATCTCTTCGCGTTGTATTCCCTCGTGGGTGAAACCGAGCTTGAGCGCCACGCGATTGGACGCCGGATTATCAGTGGCAGCGCGCAAAACCACTTTGTGCCGATCGAGCAACTCGAAAGCGAATCGCAGCACGAGCGCTGCTGCTTCGGTGGTATAGCCCCTACCGGCGTGTTCGCTGGCGACCCAGTAACCGATTTCTGCTGATTGGTTAAATAGTGATATGCTGACGAGGCCGCAGACTCCCACAAACTCGTCGCTGGCCCGCAGGAAAACCCCAAAGGTGTACCACCGACCACGTTTGCGACCGACGATCGATCTTCCGATGAAGGCAACGGTATCGCTTGCCGCCCGCGTGTGAGAAGTCCATGGCAGATATTTCTCAAGCTCGGCGCGGCTGCGATCGATGGCCGCAAAGACCGTATCCGCATCACGGCGGTGTAGCGGCCGAAGATATACTCGATTGGATTTCAGTCGGAGGTTTCGAAGTGCAAATCCCATTTTCACATCCTCAACGACGATTCGGACGACTTCTACGCCCGCGCCGCGCCAAAAGGAAAGGGTCACCGACCGGCGGCCGATGACCCTCACGAAGAGTTCGCGACTAACGCCGCCTGGCCTCAGCCTCAGAACTGCGCATCATCGCCGTTTCCGGTCCGCCGCTTTCGCCGGAGTTCGACCGTCCAGGTGCCGTCGTCGTACTTGCCGACCGCCACCAAATCTGCCGCTGATCCGGAGGGAATGGTATTAATGAAACTGGGCAATACCGAACCCGGCAGCCAACCGGCGTCACTGACTAAGGCGACTTCGTAATCCCAAAGCGGCGGCTGTGAATTGCTGTTGGGATCGAAACTCGCCATGTAGCGCGGTCGATAGATCGTGTCGCCCACGGTGTTGTACTCAACGTTGTCGATCACCGGCGAAATGCCGACGTCGCTCTTAACGCCGTACGAACGGCTGTCAAAGTAGCGGTCGAGGGCGTGGCCCGCAAAATTCGTTGTGCCGGAAGTCCAATGCCAGACATCCACGAATTCGCGGCTCCCGCGCGTGGCGTGAAAGTAACGATTGCGCACACTGTCTTCGGTAGCGTGACAAGTAACAAAGCAGCCGTCGGCATTAAAGCGCGTTACCGGAGTGATCTCAAACAGCAACTTAAGGCGGTCTTCGTTTTCCGAGGAGCGCGACCAGATTCGCGGATTACCTTCGCCGTTCGGCGGATAGCTCCACGGCGCCGGGTTGACATTTTCTCCGACCGTTACACCCAACTCCGCATCTTCGACCTCGGTCCAACGCACCTGGAAGTAGACGTAGTCGGCATCGTAAGCCGACCGCACCTGCGCCGAGGCGATGCCGTTGTAACCGCCGCTGGCACGGATAATCGTGACATTCGTTACCTTGTCGCCCCATTCGGTAGTCCCGCCGTCCACACCGTCGACCGCCGGAATCTTCCCTTCGGCCAGTTGCTGCGAAACGACGGTGTCACCGCCGGCTTGGCTCGATCCGTCGAAGCACAGCCAAAGCTTGGGTGCGCCCGAGTGAACCGACTTGCTGTTGTTGGCAATCGCCAACGCGAAGAAACGGTTTGCCGGAACCGGGCCGACATAGGGTGGTCCGTCCGGTCCGGGCGGGCCTGCCTCGCCGCGGTCTCCGGGAATTCCTTCACATCCGAGCGTTAGCATGGTAATGGCGGTCAAGCCAAGCAGAATCAGAATCATTGTCGTTTTCATCGTGCTCAACTCCTCCGCCTAAAAATCCACGTCATCGGCGTTTCGGGTGTGACGCGCGCGTCGCATCTCCACTGTCCAAGCGCCGCCACTAAACTCGAACTGGCCGCGCGCGTAAACGTCGGCGCGACTGCCGCCCGGAATCGTCGTGATCACCCCCGGGACAAACACCGCGTGGTAAATATCCCATCCTTTAACTACATAAGCGACGGCGTTGAACGACCAAAACGGATAGGTTTGGAACGAAAAGTTCTCCGACGATCGCAAATTGGGATCACGGAGATTCTGGTATATCGGGATTGAATCAACTTCGTCATAGTTGCTCAGATAGGGCGCGGCGCCAAAATCGCCGAACGCACCCGCGGCCGTTACGCTCCAATCGTCGGCGACCGACACGGGATCCGTTCTACCGGCGCCCCAAAGCCAGACATCGACATTGAGATTCGCCGGTCGCGGCCCGATATCCGGCGTCGCGAATAGCTCGTGGAATGCGTAATCCGACCAATTGCCCACTTCCTCGTCGCTCCACATCACCACGGCCTGGTCCTCGAAAGTCGGCTGCTTGAGCCACACCAGCGTCGTATCGCCAAAAGTCGTGTCGGTGAAGCAAATAAACGGCGGCGGAAAACAAAGCCCGATCGTATCGACGTCGAGAATCGGAACGCGCACCCAATCCAGAAACGTCGTATCGGTGCCCTCGATCTTGACGATGCGCTTCTCGGGGTTGTTGAAGATCAACTCATCCGGTCGATCGGACTTGCCGAGATCATAAACTGTCGAGTCGCGACCACCGGACTGCACGGTGACCTTCTTCTCTTTCCATTGCAGAAACGTGTAGATATACTCGTCGTCCCAGGCTACTCGCGTGATGACTTCCGTAATCTGCGGATCGGTCATCCCCGGCGTGCCGGCGTGAAGAAACGTCGTCCGCACCCGCGAGCGCTGAAGGCCCCACTCGAACTCGTCACCATCGATGCCGTCGATAATCGGCGGACGGTCAACCCGAACTGCGACGACCGTATCGCGATTGCCGCGGCGCGTCGAGTCGAAAGTCAAATGAACGCTCTTGTCGCCGGAAACCGCCGTCCGATGCTGGTTAGCGACACCAATCGCAAAGTTGCGGTCGGCGGGTATAACTCGCTCCGGATCGACACCCGCAGATCCGGTGCGACCGCGATCACCTCTGTCCCCGGTTACGCCCTTCTCGCCCTCACAACCATAAAAAGCGAGCACTGAGGTCAGGAAAAGCAATCCCACAATGAATATCGAGAGCTTACGCATCAAATCCTCCCACCGCTTTCGCCGACGGACCCAACGGAAATTTCCTCGTCTCCATACATCTCCCTAAATCCTGGCGTCGTCAGCCCAACCGGTGTTGCGCAGTCGTATGATTTCCAAAGTCCAAGTACCGCTGTCAAACTTCGCCACGGCCCGAACGTTGGCCATCGAAGCCGTCGGGATCATCGCGACGACTCCCGGAATCGTCGCGCCGGTAGCGAACCGCGAAGCGGGATCGAATCGAACGAACTCAAAGTTCCGCAGTGGATAGTCGGTGCCCGTGGTATCGGAGTGTTCCGCCATATAGGCCGGCAGATTGTTGTCCGGGCCATTCAGCAGGCTGACGGGTTCGCCGATATCCGCACCACCCATCGACGCGGCCGTCGAGTTCACCACGCGATCCGCCGCAGTGCCGATGTAGTAAGTCTGTGTGGAAAGCCAGGCCCATAGATCGGCCGTCTCGGTGCCCTGCGTGGAGAATTGCGAACCGTCGAACACCGCGGCCGCGCCGTTGGCGTCCCAGGCGGTTACGTTCCCTATCTCCCAAAGCACATAGAGGCGGTCTTCACCACCGGACTGCGACCAACTCGAGCCGTTGTAAGTCCACCGGCGCCAAGTCGTATCCGCCGCCGCTTCGAATCCGCCCTCGGCGATTTCCGTCCACTCGACGAGCATGAATACATAGTCGCGATTGTAGCCTAAACGCACGTTGGCGCTGGCAATGCCATTGTCGTTCCCGCCGACGTTGGAAAAGCCGATCGTCGACTGGGGCAGAGTCGCCCATTCATCGCCGTTGACGCGGCCATCAATGACCGGCGAAAGTGCCTTTTCTCGCGCTACGACCTGCGTCGCGCTCGGCGTGGCGTCGGCGCGTGATGTTACCGTCACTTTCAGGGCGCCGTTGAAATCCGTACTCGTCGAATTATTTACCAGAATACCGATTACCTGATCGGCAATCGGAGCAGGAACAAGATTTTGACCCGGCTCGCCATCCGAACCGTCAAATCCCTGCGGGCCTTGAGGACCTTGATCACCCTCACAGCCTACGATGCAAAGCCAAAGGAAACAAAGGCCTAATCCAAGCCTCAGGGTCTTCCCAACCGACATCATCTCCTCCAATAATTTGCGCCCTACGAAGGGTTCAAAAATTAGCAGTCGGCAGACTAAAGAACTCCCCCGCGAAAAGCAAGGGAATTTTTCCGCGTGACTCAATACTCGCGGTTTTCATCCAATTTCTTCACGAATGCGGCGAAATCTCTTGGCGGCAAGCTCTTAAGGATAAGACGCGCGCGGCGGTTTAGCGTTTAATCGTCGGGTAGCCGGCTTTCTCCCAGGCCAGCGTTCCGCCGACAATGTTGACCGGCAGGCGGTAGCCGATATCGCTCAGATCTTTCGCCGCAACCAAACTGCGGCGTCCCGACCGGCAGATTAGATAAACCGGTTGGTCTTTGGGAAATTGAAGCGTGTCAATCAGCTCGGCAATGTGCTGAAACTCAATCCGGGCTTTGATGTGCGGCACGCGAATCCGATCATACTCTTCTTTGGTTCGCACATCAATCAAAGCAACACCCGAGTCGCAGTCGAGAATCGACTTGAGTTCCTCCGTCGAAATCTGGCGAATCGAGCCAAACTCATCGTTGCGATGTCCAAATCCCGAGTACAACATTAGTGATTAACCGCTGAACTGATTATTTGAAGAGTAACGAGTCCGCAGCGCAGCAGCTACTCTATTTTGAAGTTTGTGATCATCCACTGCTGTTCGCGTAGCTTCAGACCAAACCACGTAAGATACTGAATCCGCGTGCTGCGGTCGATGATCGACACTTCCACAGCCGCCGATGTGTCGTCCACCATCCGCTGCTGATTGACGACAATCTGCGCGTGCCCCCAGGTCCGGCGATACTCGCCTTCCCCGAGGAATCCGCGAATCAGCCGCTGCTGTTTTTGAACCGCCGTCAGCGAGTCATATTGGGGATCACGGTATTCATAGTATGACACGGAGTCCACGTCCACAAAGCGGCCAATGGACGGAAGCGAATCGGAGTGCACGACACCGAAAAATTCGATAACCCGTTCTCGCGGTGAAGGTGGACTGGGAGTGCAAGCGGCAATCAGACCGCCGACGACCAGCGAGACAACTGCGATCCGCAGGGTCGGCACGACTACCACCGATAACTCAGATTCGCGCGGTGCAACGATCCCAAATCGGCATACGGCAGGAAAGCATAGTCGACGCGAATTTGATTGAATATGAACCCGACGCCAAATGCGAATCCGGCGGTGTTGTCCTTGTCGCCATTCGTCTTGTAGTTGCTCCCGAACGAGCTGTACCCCGCGCGCAGCGCTACCGGCGCATTCGGATGAAACTCAAGGCCGACGGCGCCAAACACGTCATTGTCCGTGGGCAGGGCCAGTTCGCCGGACACACTCAGCGGAATCTCGCGCAAGCGATGCGACAAACCCGCCCGCAGGATGATCGGAAGTGGGTCCTTGTGGTCCTCGGACAAACCATTGAGCTGCACGCCGAGATTGGAGGCCGACACACCGAAATTCGTACGGCCATCTTGCAGGCGATAAAGCAGACCCAGATCGGCCGCCAGTCCCTGCGAATCGAACTCATCGATCTTCTGATAGATAAACTTAGCATTCGCGCCGAGCGCCAACTGCGGTCCGACTTTGCGCGCATAGCTAATCGTAAACGCCAGATCCGAGCCGCCAAACTGGTCGATCACTTCGCCGGTGTTGTCGGTGGCGTCGAAGTCGCCATAATTCAGATAGTTGATGTTCACTGCAAAGGCGGCTTGCGCATCGGTCGGAACCGGATTGCCATTGTCATCCAGCGGCAGGTCGGCGGCCGCCGTGACGCCGCGCGGTGAAACAAACGTAAAGCTGCCGGCCTGAATGTCTGCGATATAATTCATGTACGATCCAGCAAGGCTGCGCTGCTGCATCGCGACAAGTCCGGCGGGGTTGTAGTACACTGCCGATTCATCGTTCGCCAAACCGGCAAACGCGCCGCCCATACTCAACGCCCGGGCGCCAATGCCGATTTTCAAGAACGGATAGGCCGTCGTTCCCACCTTGCTCTTGCCCGCAAAGGCACTAGCCATAAGGAGCAGAACGAGGCTACTGGTCATCAAGACGCGCAATTTCATTCTCAGATTACCTTCCGGATTGAAGTCTTTCGCAACAACTCACATCTGATACTATATGATAATTCGACAAGTCGCGATAAGTTCCTACCAGCTTTTTGTCGTTTCGTCGACGATATCGCGCACCAGCTTGGCAATCGCTTCGCGCTGACCGTCCTGATCGGTCTCACCGACGCGTTTGTAGGTGCCCCAGCCGAGGACGTTGTCGCGCTCCAGCAGAACCTTGCCGCCCTTGCGCTCCAGCACGAAGTTAATCCAAATGCTGACCTTGAACTCCTCGACATTATCGACTTCGTCGCCTCTGGTATACGTGTAGTAACTGTTCTCGTATTTGGTCACCTCGCCGCGCAGCACGGCGTCGGCATCGGCAACGCCGACAATCTTGAGCGTATTATCCTGAATGTACAAGTTGATCAGCTCGCGCGTAAGGTCTTCTTGTATTCCGGGCTGCAGCGATTTGTTGTCGAATTGCGGCACGGCAATCGTTTTGACACCGCCCAGCGCTGAACTCGAAAACGAATACACGCCGCACCCGGCTGTCAGCACAGCGATCAGACAGAGGATGATCACCAGCGATTTCATACAACTCGCTCACCCCGTTTGAAGACGGCCTTAACCGGGTTCTGTGCAAACAAGTACGGCAACTGGCGATAGTTTTCGCACTCCCAAACGACGAGATCCGCTTGCTTGCCATTCTCGACCGAACCGATTCGGTCGAGTCGGTCAAGCGCCGCCGCCGAGTTGACCGTGACGGCGTTGAGAATTTCCTCCGGCGTCATCTTAAGCTGAATCGCGGCCACTGTCATCGCCGCCCCCAGTGAGGTCGTGCACGAGGAACCCGGATTAAAGTCCGTCGCCAATGCGACCGGCACACCGGCGCCGATCATCTTGCGCGCCGGCGCATACTCTTTGTGCCCGAGGAAAAACGTCGTCGCCGGCAACAGCACCGCGATCGTCCCGGCCGCCGCCATCTTGGCGATCCCGCTATCGGTGATATACACCAAATGATCCGCGCTCACGGCGCCCAGCTCCGCCGCCAATTCAGCGCCGCCGATCGGCTTCAACTCTTCGGCATGAAATTTCAATTTGAGTCCGTGATCCTTCGCCGCCTGCATGATTCGCCGCGATTGCTCGATATCGAATACACCGGCTTCCGTGAAAATGTCGCAGTACTCGGCCAGCTTTCGCCGCGCGACCTCCGGGATCATCTCGTTCACCAGCAGATCAACATACCCAGGCCGGTTCTCGCGATATTCGTCCGGAAATTCATGCGCTCCCAAAAACGTCGGCACGAGTTCAATCGGCTGCTCGCGATTCAACCGGGCGATCACTTCCAGTGACTTAAGTTCCGACTCGAGCGACAACCCATAACCGCTCTTCGCCTCGATTGTCGTCGTCCCCGACCGCAACATTCGCTGAAGATAACGCTTGGCGTTCGCGACCAAGTGTGCGCTCTCGGCGGCGCGAAGTTTGCGCGCTGAATTGCGAATGCCGCCGCCGGCCGCCGCGATTTCCATATATGATTTGCCGGCGTTGCGCAGATAAAATTCATCCTCGCGCGTCGCCGCGAATATCGGATGCGTGTGCGGATCGACCAGCCCCGGCGTCACCAAACCGCCCTGCGCGTCGAATTCTACTTCGAACTTGGCTTTGACACCACTCAGGACATCCGGCTCCACGCCATAGGCGACGATCTTGCCGTCGGCAAAAAACACCGCCGCATTCGCGATGCACTCCAAATCGCCCTGCGCCGCTCCCCTAACCGGACGATTGCCGCCCGATCGCGCTGTTACTAATTGGCCGATGTTTCGAATGACGCCGCTATTCATTCCATTTCCCGTGGGTCGCTTTCGCTGTCAACCTCTGTAGGTCGGATTCGCAGTCTCCTCGTAGGTCGGGTTCGCAGGAGCAGCGCGCCGCCGGCGCGCGGCGACATCGAACCCGACACGATTGAGTGACACCGCTACTCCCGCGTAGGGGCACGGCGTGCCGTGCCCAACTTTCGAAACAACGCGAACGCTCCCTGCGCTCACCGACACCCTACCCGACATCGTCCTACTGCCCGACGCTCCCGACGAGATTTTCATCTGAGCGCTTCTGCAAAATCGGATGCGCCACTTTCTGCCACCGCCGAAGATACGACCAGAAGCTCACCGACGCCAACAAACAAAGCGCGCCGCAAATCGCCAGCGCCGTCGGGGCGCCGAACCCCGACGCCAATGATCCAATCAGCAAGTTCCCGAACGGCAACATGCCGACAAAGCAGGCAACATACAGACTGATCACCCGCCCGCGCATATCTTCATCGACCAGCGTTTGCACCAACGTATTGCTCACCGCAATCTGCGAAATCATCCCGATCCCGATCAGGAACATGAACGGCAACGCCGTGAAGAAGTGTCGCTGCAGCGAGAGCAAAATCAATCCCGCCCCGAGACAGGTCGAGGCTGTCGCCAGTATCTTCTCCAATCCGATCACCTTGCGCCGCGATGCCAGAATAATCGCCGCGCAGATCGCGCCCAATCCGGTCATGCCCATTAGAAACCCGAGCGTCCGCGAATCGCCGCCGATTACATCCCGGGCGAACACCGGCATGATCGCCGCGTACGGCATCCCCACTATGCTGACAAACGCCAGCAAGATCAGCACTGCGGCAATGGCCGGCGATCGGCGCACATAATCGATTCCGGCCCGAAAACCGCTCCAGATTTTTGTCTCGCGGCTGTGCCCTTCCTGCGGCCGCAGCCGCATCGCCAGCAGGCAGCTAATTACGGCGATGTAGCTGAGGCCGTTGATGAGGAAACACAGACCCTCGCCGATGGCGGCAATCACTAAGCCCGCAAACGCCGGACCCAGCATCCGCGCCAGATTGACCATTGAGGAATTCAGCGCGATGGCGTTCGACAAGTCGGCCTTGTCGTCGACCAATTGAATCACTAACGATTGTCGCGACGGAAAATCAAATGAATTAATAATCCCCTGCACCGCGCTCAGGGCAATCACCAGCGGCACGGTAATCGTGTCGGTGAGCACCAGCGTCGCGAGCGTCAGCGCCTGAACCATCGCCAGCGCCTGCGTACTGAGAAACATCTTAAAGCGACTGGCGCGGTCGGCAAACACCCCGGCAATCGGCGCCAAAAAGAAATTCGGCGCGTAGAGCACGAACCCCACCAACCCCAACATGAACGGCGAGTTTGTCAGACGGTAGATCAGCCAATTGAGCGCGATTGACTGCATCCAGGTGCCGGTAATCGAGATCGCCTGCCCGAAGAAATAGAGACGGTAGTTGCGATGTCGAAATGCGCGCAGCGTCACCCGCCACTGCGGCGTCGCCGCTGTGGCTGTGGCCTCAATCGATGTTGCTTCGGGTGATCGCAAGACAGTAGCTCCGCTTCGATGATAGAGGATTTTCAGCGCGAAGTCAACGTATCGACGAAGAACACAGCCTGCGATCAGCGACGGGAGTGCATGTTAGATCGAAATCGTCTCGCCCGGCTGCACAATCTGGCATTCGAATCCTTGCGCCCGCACCAGCTTCGCAAACTCGCCGGGGTCTTGTTTGATCATTTCGAAAGTGTTGTAGTGCATCGGCACAACCTTCTTGGGGCGCAAGAACTCCACCGCCTTGGCGGCATCCGCCGGCCCCATCGTGAAATTATCGCCGATCGGCAACAGCGCGAGGTCAATCGGATTCATCTCGCCAATCAGTTTCATGTCGAGAAACAAACCGGTGTCGCCGGCGTGGTAGATCGTCTTCCCGCCGATCTGCATCAGAATCCCCGCCGGGTTGCCGCCGTAATCGTCGGCCTCCAACAAACTTGAGCCATGATGCGCAATCGTCAGCTTGAGCGTGCCGAACGGAAACTTGGCGGCCCCGCCGATGTGCAGCGGATGCGCCTTCAATCCCTGCTTTCCGGCGTACTGGCACAACTCGAAGTTCGCAATGACCGTTGCATCGTTTTTCTTGGCAATTGCCGGAGTGTCGCCCCAATGATCGCCATGTCCGTGCGAAACAACTACCCACTGAACTTTGATCTCTTCCGGTTTAGCCTTGGCCACCGGATTCCCCGACAGAAACGGGTCAATTATCAACTGGTGACCGTTGCTGGCGATTTCCCAGCAGGAATGTCCGTGAAATTTCAGTGTGACCATATTTCAGCCTCGACTTCTTGTTCTGCGCCACAAGATAATGCGCGGTCTCGCTTGGCGCAATGTTCGCCGGAGACAACGGCAAAGTGATTGACCGCAAGCTCGCGGTTTGGTATATTGATAATTTGCGGCCAGACACGTAGCGCGTGACGGTTGCGCCTGGCCGTTTCGTAAGCACATATCTGAGTTGACGATAGCGGAGGATTAATGAAAGTAGCAGTTACCGAAAAGAGCGGCATCAGCATTGTGGCGGTGTCGGGCAAGATGATGGGTGGTCCGGATACGGGTGAACTTGACGAAAAGCTCTACTCGTTGCTCGCACAGGGCAAGAAAAGCGCCATCGTCAACTTGCAGCAGTGCGAGTGGATCAACTCGTCCGGTCTGTCGATCCTGATCCACCACTACAAAAAATTCAAAGACGCCGGCGGCGAACTGCGCCTGGCGAATCTGACCGACAAGATTGAACGCATCATGGTGATTTCGCGTCTGACCGAAGTGTTCTCGGTGCACGATTCTCTCGATGAGGCGGTCGCGGCGGCCGCCAACAAGTAGCCGCTTCGAACCCGTCCCCCGTCGCGCCCTTTGTTGGAGGATGGCCGTGTTCCGGCGGCGCATTTTCGGCAGCCTCTTATGTCTCACAATTGCCGCGCTTTGCGGGCCGGCGCCGGTATTCGGCGTCGAGTTGGCTGCGATTGCCGACAGCCTTGATGATCTTCGGATCGACTTTACCAAACAATACTCCACCTCGAATCTGACTATCGAACGCGCCGGCGTGCGCTTCACGCTCGGCGAAGGCACGGTCAGTTTCGCGCAACCGGTAGCCGGCAAAGTTTGCGGCGGCGTGTTTTTGGGCAAAGCGCGACTTCGAATCACTCCTCCCAACTCCGCCGAACGGCATATGTTCTATCGCCACTGCAGCGATTCGCTCGCCGACTGGGAAATCAAAGAAGTCTCGTTTCTCTTCACCGATTCAACCTTCGAGGAAATTGGCGGTCGGGCGCAGCCCGTCGCTCAGCCGGAAATCCGCGGTCAGGCGCGACTGCTGACCGGCCTGCTCAAAAATGTCCGCAGTGACTTACAAACCTCACCGGCGGCGATCTTGCTCCCCGACCTGCTCCAACCGCAATTGCCGGGCCGGTTCGTCGCGCGATTTCAGACGCCGTGCGGGCACGCGATTCTCATTGTCGATGACAAGGAAGTCGAAGAAATTCTGCTGCTGCGCGCCGCCAATCCCGGGAGCGGCGCCTATCCCGATGTTGTCGGTAGTTGGCATGCTCCCCACCAGTACTCGGAATCGCCTTGGGGCCCGGCGTATGAAAACAAGGACCTCATCGACAGCCTCGACTACCGCATCGACTGCAAGATCTGGCCCAATTCGAAATGCGACCTCAATGTCGAACTTGCCTTCGAGTCCGAAATCGACAGCTTGAGCGCTATCACTTTTTCTCTTTTCCATGACATCGATCACAAATCGATGCGCATCGAAGACAGCCGCGGCGACTCGCTGTTCTGGCTCAAGGATGACGAAGAGAGCGCCATCACGGTCTTTCTCAGGCAACCGCTGGCCAAGAGCGAACCCGAGCTGTTGCGCTTTCACTACTCTTCCGAAGGCATGTTGGAATCGACGCCTTGGGGCACACAAGTGCTCGTTTCCTCGACTACCTGGCATCCGCGCTACGGCTATCTCAAGCGTTGTCGTTTTCGGCTCAAATTCACCAGCCCCAAACACCTCGATTTTGTCGCCGTCGGCGATCCGATTTCGACAAAAACCGAAGGCGAATTTCTGGTCACGGAATGGGATCTGAGCGACTACCGCGTCTCCATGGTGTCCTATAATCTGGGCGGCTTTACGATCGACACCAGCACCATCATGAACCGCATCCCGCTGGCGGTCTACCGCAGCGGCGCGCACCGGCCCAGCACGGCCGGAATGATGAAATCGGTCGTCGACGATGTTCGCGCGGCGACAACTTTGTTCGCCGCCGAGGTTCACCCCTATCCGTTTCCGCGCCTGATCGTCACCGAGATTCCGTCGGCACACGGACAGGGGATGCCGGGTTTGATCCATCTGGCGCACCGGACATTCGATGAAGGTTTGTCCAATGGATTTGATGACGCCTTTCGCGCCCATGAAGTCGCGCACCAGTGGTGGGGTCATGTCGTCGGCTGGAAATCTTACCACGATCAGTGGCTGTCCGAAGCCTTCGCCGAGTACTTCGCCGGCTGGTATGTGCAGCGCAAGTCCATGAATGACCCCGCGCGACGAACGCGTTTTTTCGAGCTTCTCGATCAGTGGCGCGACGACGTTTTTCAAAAGGGCGCGCTGCTGCCGGATGGCTGGCGAGGCGACTATCAGGTCGGCAATGAAGCCGGTCCCATCTGGATGGGCTATCGGCTCGCCTCCTCGAAATCATCCGATTATACCACTTTGGTGTACAGCAAAGGCGCCTACGTCCTGTACATGCTGCGCATGATGATGTTCGATTTCGCCAAACGCGACGACAGCAAATTCCGCGCGATGCTCGACGACTTCCTGACCACCTATGCCTGGCGCGAAGCCTCAACCGCCGATTTCCAGAAAGTCGCTGAAGCCCATTACGGTCAGCGCCTCGACTGGTTCTTCAACCAATGGATCTATGGCACGGAACTACCGGAGTTCGAATGGCGCCCGATCGTAACCCAACAGCCCGATGGCCGCTGGCAAGTCGAAGTCACTGTCACGACCAAGAACGTAAGCCCCGAATTTCAAATGCCGATCCCGCTGACGATCTTAATGACCGACGACTACCACACTACAACCCGATTATTCGTTGATCAGCCGACGCAGAAGTTCATGATCTCCGATTTGCCGCACAAGCCCGAGAAGTTCGTTTTCAATTCGTTCCGATCGGTGCTCTGCAAAGAGAAGCAGAAGTAGATTAGCCATTTGTTTGATCTAACTCGCTTGGCGCCTCTCTTCTAAACTATGGTTTTCCACCCCGTCATTCCGGCGAACGGGACTGTTGAAGAATCGTATTCATGTCATTCTGAGCGCAGCGAAGAATCTGTTTGCCAGCGGCGGAATGACCGGCGCGGTCAGGAATCCTTTCCTGACCGCCGCTCCTTGGGGGCGTAATGCCGGTTTCCAACAGTCCCGGAACGCCCGTTCACCCCTCTCGCTGTCAGGGAGAGCAACTATGTTATCAAGAGATTGAGCCTCAGCCGGTCGGGATGTATTGTTAAGAAAACGACTCTCCAACAATCAACTCAAACGAGCAGGAGGCTCAGATGCGAAGTTACGATGAAGCGCGAAGTGATTCCAGCACTGTTTATGTCGGAATCGATGTTCACAAGAAGAACTGGCATGTGACGATCCGTACGACGGAGCGTCAGGAATGGTCGGGCAGTTCCGTAGGTCGGGTTCCCAGTGAGCGCAGCGAGCGCGAAACCCGACAGCGCTGCTCTCGGAGAGGCGTCTCCGCCGCTGCGAATTCCCCCTTACCAAGGGGTTTCGTCCCACACTCTCAGCGTGGAACGGGGGTTGTCTCTTTCATCGAAGATTCTCCACACCGTCATTCCGGCGAAAGCCGGAATCCAGCTTAGTCGGTTCTCAGCTCTGCAGTT
>CAZTYE010000008.1:0-161512 GCA_964617645.1 uncultured Ignavibacteria bacterium | reverse complement strand
ATGCGCCCCTACCGCCATTGAGTCCGAGGCTCAATCGCTTTCATAACATGGCGACTACGCGAGTGGCGGCGGAAATGTCATGCCGCAAGACGGCTTGAGCTGCGGAACTACGCGAGTGGCGGCGGAAATGTCATGCCGCAAGACGGCTTGAGCTGCGGAACTCTTCGCAGCGAAAAAAACTTTTGAACTGTCGCGGCGGGCATTCGACGGTAAGGGCGGACATGAGAATGGAAGCCTGTAACATGAACGCTTTGGAACATCACGACCGCCTTTACCGGATGGCGTATCAGAAGTACCTGAATCGCGAAGTCGAATTTGCGCGTCAGTTGGCGCTGGAAGCGCTCAGCCAGATGGAGGCTTTTCGGCGAGAACAGAAGTTCGTTCCGGCTTCCGACCGCGTGACTTGCCGGGCGCAGGCGCTGCTCGATTTGATCGAAAGGCAAGTGACGCCGGAGAAGAGATAACCCGTACAGACCGGGTCGGCGGTGCTCACCTCCCCACAACCCATCGCCGACCCGACTGGCCTCGACACGAAAATTCCCCATTCTCCCACACGGCTGTCGGTCCTCAGCCCACCGGCAGCAACGGCGATCCAAGACTTCTTGGGTCGCCGCTTTGATTTGGTAGCTGCAGGAGTCGACCAGAGGTTCTGTAGGAGCGGCTTTAGCCGCGATGGGCAGGAATGCCACGACTGAAGTCGCTCCTACGGCTCGCGCCTTGGGCGCGATGCGCGAATAAATTCGCGCCCACGGTTTGGAATCCCGGCGGCGAATGCATTGCCGGATATTCGCTTATTGTCGCGACTGAAGTCGCTCCTACGGGAGAAGCTGTTGAGTAAGTCCTTTGGTTGTCGCCCTGAGCCGCTGCGCAGGCAAAGGTCTGTTGGTATTGAGGCACAACGGCGAGCGGATTCTTCGCTTCGCTCAGAATGACAGGCACGGCACCGGCTATCAGTATCCTGCCGGCGACGTGCGTACGGCTTGATTTACGTGGATGGAGTGGTTGGGGTTGCGGTGTGCCGAATTAACGTCAGACCTGCTATTCTCTCCTGCTACGAGCACTGAAGGTCTCCGTCCCATTGAATACCCACTTACTCTGATTTTGCTTGCCGATTCGAGAATTTCGTCTTAACTTATGTGAAAATAATCACAAGCGGCCACGCCGCCGCGAGGAGAAAGGAATATGAGATTAGACGCAGTCAAGAAGATGAGCAAGGAGCTCCGCGCGGAGTATCTCGATATCAAATTCGTTGACTTGTCCGGGGGCTGGCACCATATCACCTTACCGGCGGAAGCGCTCGAGGCCGAATTGTTCGAGCACGGTGTCGGAATTGACGGCTCTTCGATGCGCGGGTTCACTTCGATAGAGCGCGGCGATATGATCCTACTGCCCGATCCGGCGACGGCGTTTCTCGATCCATTTTTTGATCAGCCGACGCTTTCGTTCATCGGTACGATAATGGAATCGGGCCGGACAGTGACGCCGTACTCGCGTTGTCCGCGCCGTGTCGCCGCCGCCGCCGAGCGTTATGTCGGCACGATTATCAAAGGCGCAATCGCGGTCATGGGGCCGGAATTCGAGTACTACGTATTCGATAAGGCCGACTACCAGCAAGAGCCGGGCATGGCGTATTATCTGGTCAAGTCCGCCGAAGCCGGGTCAATCGATGACGACGAATCGGACCATCTGGGGCACAAGATCGCCTGGAAACAGGGTTATCACATCGCGCCGCCGCAAGATCGGACTTTCAATTTGCGCTCGGAGATGACTTCAATCCTCAAGTCGCTCGGTGTCGGGCTGAAGTACCACCATCATGAAGTCGGCGGTCGCAGCCAGCACGAAATCGAGACGAAGTTCCAGCCACTGCTGAAGATGGCCGACCAATCGATGCTGGTCAAGTACGTGGTCAAGAATCACTGTTTCCGGCGCGGCAAATCGGCGACGTTTATGCCCAAGCCGCTGTTCAACGAGCCGGGATCGGGATTGCACGTACACCAGTACCTTGCAATCAACGGCAGTTCGATTTTCTATGAAAAGAGCGGACGTACGGTGCTGTCCAAGACCGGGCTGCATTACATTGGCGGAATTCTGAGGCACGTGGACTCGCTGCTGGCATTCACCAACCCGTCAACCAATTCTTTCAAGCGCCTCGTGCCCGGATTTGAAGCGCCGATTGCGGGCACTTACTCGATGGGCAACCGCACGGCGTGTATCCGTATCCCCGGCTACCAGCGTAATCCGAAAACGATGCGCTTTGAGTTCCGGCCGCCGGACGCGACGATGAACCCCTATCTCGGCTACGCAGCGATGGTGATGGCGGGGATGGACGGAGTCAAAAACAAGATCGATCCCGGTCCGGCGCTCGACAAGAATCTCGATGAGTTGACGCAGGGCGAGCTCGACAAGATGCATCTGTTGCCGACGTCGCTGGATCGCGCGATCAAGGCGCTGGAGAATGATCATTACTACTTGCTCGAAGGCGGTGTGTTCTCGGAGGACTTGATCGAGAACTGGCTCAAGATTCGCGACAACGATTTTAACAATATCAGCCGCCAACCGACGGCCGGTGAGTTTGAATTGTACTACGACTGCTGAGCAATCGATCAGAAAGCCGTCTCTTGAATAGCAAAACGCTCCGGAGTTTCCTCCGGAGCGTTTTGAATCCAGATCATGTGATGTGATCGAGTTATCTGAGTTTCCTTGTCCTTCTGTTGCTGCGACGACCCTTAATAGGCCGCTTGACTTCTGAACTCTCACTTTTGCCGAGGACAAGTTTGCTAAGGCCAGTCATTGCAGGAATCATGAAATCCTCAGAAACAGCATCATAGTCATAGAAAACCGACCTTGACTTGGTCATTGTTCTTGACCCCTCTCCACGACTCTCTCCTTTCTCCTAAGTAAGATAGAAACTCCAAAATGAGTTTGTGATCTTTTCATCATTTGTAACTATTCGATACGGGCAATTGGAAATTCTCTCTGTGAGGCAGACCATCGAGTTTCGGCTGTAATGTTGCCTTGTCGGGTTTTTTAACTCAGAGCCTCGAACCTGTAACTTGATATCGAATTCTAGTCTATTAGTCAATACTCTATGAAGCAGTCTTGCACATTGACTCGCATCACGTGCTACCAAGATTCCGTTTGCCACCCCGGACTTAAGCCCCATTTGAATCGCTAGTGGGTGAGCCTGACTAAAAGTCTTTGCACGTGACTCATAAAATACCGATTCCAACACAGCAAGAACCCGCGACATCCTGATAAACGTTTGATTCCTCTCCTTCCTGAAAGCGTCTTCGTCAACTGCCGAGGAGCGCATTTTTAGGACGTCGTCGTACTCATTCAGTGTCTTAGTATACTCGTTAATGGCACTCTTGTAACTACTTCCGACCACTTTATCGAGCAACTCCCTGCATCCCTCTCTCTCAAGAATATTGTCGGCCATTAGAGCGTAATATCGAGATCGAAAGAAACTAGTCGAGCGTGACCTCAGAGCCCTTGCGTAGTTGGTAATGGACTCCTTCAAAATTCGCGGAATGTAGGCGATCACCGGCTTCGTCTGTGCCAGGGTGACCGCTAGCTCGGAGTCCTTTCCAAGAGAATCGGCTTCCTGTATGTTGTAAATTGTGACTAATGCCCGCTTCAGCATCAAGCTCTCGATTAGGCTTTTGTTGAGGCGATCGTCTGAGTAGCATTGAGTTGGATCAAAAACCCGAAGATTGAGCTTCCGAAGAGCCCTGTTCTTGAAGACTTTTTCAACGAGATCATACACAGCTTCAAACTCCCACGGCGACCTCATTGACGTCGCTACATAGACGTCCATGTGGTCCCATGAGAGATATATATCTGTATTTTTTCTCCCCTTTTCGAGTATTCTAACTCGCTTGGTCTGTAGTTTATCGATTGCATCGACTCGTGTTTTTAGTTGGTCCCTCCACATTGCAACTTCTTCGTCTGTGAATCGATTGGCCTTTTTCTGTACCTCATCTCTCGTGGTTCCGAGTGATTCTATCCGGTCGCTAATCGAGGAATCCCTTTTGAAGACAGTTGGATTGATTCGAGCAGTGGCTGCGAGAGCAAGAATTGAGTCATGACGAAGGTCTTGGGAAGACAGATAACCGGCGAGCCAGGTGTCATCCTTAGATATCCTGTGTTGAGCAACATCAAGCACCTTCGCTCCACGCTTCTCAAAATATCTCTGAAGTTGATCAGAACCATCGGAATAAGGCCTCAGGCTTTGCTTGATCTCACCGAGCGTCAATCCTCGAAGTCTCTTATGAGCAAATCTGAAGTTGCCGAAGCTTAGAAGGGCAAAGGCACGGAACTTAATGACTCCGTCACGGATTTGTTTGAGATTTACTTTAACGTCACAGCGATCATCAAAGTCCTCCCCACTTTCCCAACGGCTTTCTGGCACGAAGAAGAACTGAAAGAACCCATAAGATACACGATTCATGTCCAGCGTGAGGAGGAGTTCGTTAAACTGCGCGAACCCTAACGCTTTTCCCTTTAGAAGAGTCCTGAGGATGTTTGCAACGAGGCCCAGCTTGGCCTCGTGACGCCTAACGAATTCATCAACTTCGACGCTATGAATGCTGTGGATGTCCCCTCGAAGCAAACCAATCAGAAGTAGCAGGCTCTTTGGATCCGCTGTTCTCAATTCCGAGATTTCCTTTTCGAAAGCTTTCACACCGCTCCTATCTGATGACAGTCAGCCTGAATATTGTTGAGTGTCGCGTTTAATTGCAAGAGTAAGTTGTCCGAGTACGGAGCACGGCGGCCAAATAGCCAAAACGCTCCGGAGTTTCCTCCGGAGCGTTTTGTCTTTGGTATTTCATGGAAGTCGAAACCACAAGGGTTTCGACCTACAGGAATTACTTAAGCAGCGTCATTTTTCTGGTCGCGGTGAAATCACCGGCGGTCAGTTTGTAGAAGTAGACGCCCGAGGCCACGGTCTGGCCGCTTTCGTCGTTACCAAGCCATCTGATCGTATACGTGCCGGCCGGCTGGACGTCGTTCACCAAGGTCTTGATCTTGGCGCCGAGCACGTTATAGATCGCAACTTCGACACGGCCCGCGGCTGCCAGAGTGTACTCAATCGAGGTCTCCGGATTGAACGGGTTCGGGAAGTTCTGGCCGAGACTGAACGAAGTCGGCAGCACGCCGCCCTTGGCGGTAGTGAAGGCGTTGATTTCAACACGATCGCCGTTGGCCGTCCAGTCGATCGATTGATCAGCGGTTTCGCCGTTGATCTTGAAGCTGATCGCGCCGGTTTCGGCGATATCCTGATTCGAGCTGAAGTTCTCGGAACCGTAAACCGACATAAAGCCGAATTTACCGTCCTGAGTAACCGTCGTGGCGCCAACCAACAGACCGGAAGCGTTGTACGCCTCGATCACCGTTCCGGCCGGGATCGCCGCGCCGTTAAGCGTGGCATTACGACCGAACAGGCTGATCCAGGTGTTGCTTACTTGCACCGGCGAGACGTTGCCGGAAGCGCGAGCCATAACACCGCCGCCCTCACCCTCGTAAACGAGGACGCCCGGAGCGTTAGTCTTGATCCAGTAGCCGAAACAAGGAGCCAACTCTTCCAGAGTCGACAATCCCGGGTTGGCCGGATCGTAGCTCAGACCGCCACCGTCGTATCCGAGCACGACGATGATCGAGCTGTGAATCGAGCCCAGAGCCTCGGCCACCGGTTTCGGCGAATCCGGCAGGTAGCTGACGAGGTTCCAGTTGCTCTCAAGGTTGATCGGGGTAGCTGAGTTGACCAGTTTGCCGGTGACGCAGATCGAATCGGCGGCATCCATGCGGAACCAGTAACCGTGCAGGTTGTCGATGGTCGACAACGTCGAGAATTCCGGAAGATCCGGATCGTAGGTCAAGCCTTCGCTCTCGAAGCTCAGGATGACGTCGGTGTTGTCCAGCACGTCGGCGAGCAACGACTCGAGGTCGCTGGTCGGCAACGTGACGTTGAACGACACGAGATTCCATCCCTGCTGCAGGTGCAGGCACTTGGTCACTTGATCCGGCTTGGCCGGGTACTCGAAGCAGGCCGAATAACGATCACCGTTACCGGTCCAGAAAATCGGGTCCGGATCACCGAGCAGGCTGACCGGCTGGCCGTTGTACTTGATCGTGATCACGTCGCCAATGACGCAACCTTCATCGACGCCCGGTGAATACGGATCGTCAACGTATACCGGCATGAAGCCAAAGCTCCCCGGTTCGCTCACGAACCAGCGACCGCAAAGGACGCCGTCCGGATCGAAGGCTTCAACAACGCTGCCATCCGGGATCGGCATGCCGTTCGCGATGGCGGCGCCATCGCAGTAGAGATCGACCCACTCATAAGTCGGGGTGATCTCACCGGCGTCACCGCCGAGCACCAGCTCGGTGCCCGAGCTGGGCAGATCGACACCCTTTAGATCCGGATAGAATCCGGCCTTAAACGCGCGGACGACATACGCGTCATTCGGCGGAGCCATTAAACAGAACTCGAATGACCCATCCGTGCCGCTGGTCGTAACGTCGGTTACGACGCCATTCAACCAGAGCTGGACAGTCGCGCCGGAGATCGGATCGCCGTTCTCGTCAATGACGAAGCCGGAGATGCAATTCTCGGGGATGTTTTCAATCGTGATCGAGCCTTTGACAAACTGCGGATAAATCGAGTTCGCCATCTCGTCGTTAAACAGCAGCTCAACGCCCGGGGCGATGAAAGTGGTGTCGATGTGGACAACACCGGCAGGCGCGTTGTTGTCAATCGAGAACCAGAGATTGGCCCACAGGCCCGAACCGGTAGCGATCAAGGCCTCCGGCGGGATGCGCAGGACGCCGAGGGCGACCGTACGGTTCACGTTATTGATCGTCGAGATCTTGGTGCTAATGTATTCGACTCGCGAGCCAGAGTACGAAACCGAGTCAAGTGTGGCGACGGCATCATCCCAAGTCAAACCAGCCGACATTCCGGCCAGTTCTTCGAAATTGCGGAAGCTGACCGGCACGGCAACATCGCCGCCCGGATAACCCATCACATCGCCGACGTAGACGGTGTCGGCCGAAACCGGCTTCGGTTCGATTGTCAGGTTGATCGTAACCATGGCGCCCTCATTAGCGCGAGGGGTCTTGAGGGTTACGGGCAGCACCGATACGTGGGCAGTGTAATCACCGGGTTCAAGAGAAGCAGTATTGAACATCAAGGTAACTAGGTCACCCGGACCGCCGGCATCAACGTCGCCGGAGGCAGGCTCAACAGTCACCCAGGGTTGATCGGATTCAGCCGTCCAGAACAGCGTACCACAGACGGCGCCGTTGATGATCACGACGGACTCATCGGCCGGGCTGGAGCCCTCTTCGGCGGTGACGTTGACGATTTCCGGAGTGACGACGACCGCCGGGGCCGCGCTACAGCCGGTGAGAACCAGCGAAACAGTATCAACCTTGAGGCTGCTCACGAGACCGCGGGCCACTACCGTTCCCTGGAATACGACCGGATATGTACCAGCGACGGCTTCGGCGCTGACCGTGCCGTTAAAGAAACTGGAACCGGGCGCGTTGATCGGATTGATGGTGAAAACGCCGCTGACGCCGGTCGGAAGGCCGAAGACGTCAAGGTTGATCGAGCCGACGAAATTATCGATGACGCCGACGTCGATCGTATATTGGAATTCAGTCTGCGTGTTGATGTCGACAACGACTTCTTCCGGAGTGGCATCGAAGGTGAAATCAGGATTCAGTTCCGGATTGACCGTGAAGGTCGCGGCGTCGGAGTCGAAAAGAGTCCCCGGATCGGTAGCCGTGAAAGTAATGGTCTCGGAACCGGTAAAGCCACCGGGATATGAGATGGTGGCGACATTGCCGCCGTCAATTACCACGCCGAGCTGCGTATTGCCGGAGAACGACCAGGAAATCTCATTGTCAGCATTATCCGGATCCGTCACGTACTCGTTGAGGTCGATTGTGGCGAACAAAGCCGGAGCAGTGACTGTTTGATCCGGAATGTCGGACACAACCGGCGGATCATTCGGCACGGTGTTGACCGTAAAGGTTGCCTGATCTTCGTCGAAGGCACCTTCCGGATCGGTGGCACGGAACGTGAACACCGCAGAACCGACGAAGTCGGGGGTGATGTCGATCGTCGCGACTCTGGTCAGCGGGTCGATATTGACCGAAATTGTGCCCTTGCTCTTCATCATCGTCGCCGTCCATGTCAACTGATCGTCGGCATGGTCGGGATCGGTGACGAAGTCGTCAAGAGCGATCGCATTAAAGCTCTGACCAACAAGTATCGTCTGGTTCGGGATGTCGGAAACGACCGGCGGCTGATTGCCGGCGGTGACGTTCACGTTGAACGTGCACTGATTCTGATTGCCGGCGGCGTCGGTCGCGGTCACGGTGACGACATTATTGCCAACCGGGAATGCCGAGCCTGACGGCGGATTGGCGGCAACATTACCACCGGGGCAGTTGTCGGTAAAGTCGATATTGAAGTTGACAATGACATCCGGTTCACCCGGAGCGGTTTCCGCGTTGATATCGGCGGGGCAAATCGCGACCGGAGCCTCATTATCCGTGACGGTAATAGTAAACTGACAGGTGTCGGCATTGCCGGCGTCGTCCATGGCAATCGCCGTTACGACCGTCACTCCTTTCGGGAAACTGGCGCCGGAAACGGCGTCGACCGAAATGCTGACGCTACCGTCGCAGTTGTCGGTTGCCGTCGGCGCGGCGAAGTTCGCTATGCCACTGCAGAGACCGGGGCTGGTGTTGACGGAAACATTCTCCGGGCACGCGATGACCGGAGCCGTGTTGTCCTGCACCGTGACGGTCGTTTCGCAGGTATCGGCGAGGCCCTTGTCGTCCGTAACGATCAACTTCACGTTGGTGACGCCCAAACCGTACGGACCGGCCGGTTCTTGAACGACGGTAATCGGATCACCATCGGGATCGTTCGAGCCGTTGTTGACGTCGGCAGCGGCGGTGCAATTCGCACCGGCGTTGACCACGCGCGGCTGGCAGATCGCATTAGGCGGGTTGTTGGTTACCGCACAGCCGGCGCCGACGATAACGTCCTCGGTGCCGCAGTCAACCCAACCGACCGATTCGATGATGTCGCCGGATGATTGCGGAGTGAACAGGTTGAATCCTGCCGGAGGAACAAAGCTTGAATCGATGTTGATACAACCATCGGTAGCGCCCGGCAGCCGGCGCAGATACAGCGAGGCCAAATGACCGGGATTCCCGGGAGCATTCACCGGCAGCGGCGCAAGCGGCATGAAATTCAGCCAGCCGATCAGCAGCTGATTGTCAGCGGGCTTGGCTTGCACCAAGAATGAGCCGAAGCCACCGGGGATTGTCAACGCCGGACCGGCTTTAGCCGAGGTGAGTTCGAAGAAATCCGTATTGTACTTGAAGCCCCAAGAGAGTCCACCGAGCGGTACGGAATTCGCAATGTAGACCTTGATCTCGATTGAGTCTCCGGGATTGATTGGAGCGTTCAACGGACATTCGAGCTTCACGAAGTTGTTTGAAGCATTGTTCTGTCCGAAGGCCGATCCCGCCAACAGCAGTGTGGCCAACAAGGCGAAGAGAAGAATCGACGCCCGATTGACCCGAGGTCGTGAAGACATAGGGCCTCCTGTGAAGGTTATGTTGGTTACTTTTGTTTCACGTTTGACGTATGAGTTCTTCAACGCGATCCGAAACTGAAATAGAGTTTTGGTAAATTCAGACGACAGGTATAGGTACAAAAGTACAGTACCCCCCACTTCCCATCGCCCAGAATATAGGTTTCGCCTGCGGTATGTCAATAGCAAATAGGCAAAAAACCTTGTTAAATTTAAGTGCAGAAACAGGTAAAATGCCGTCGGACGCAGGCGAATTCTTAGATTTTCGATCACTCTCCGAGAGAATTGCAAAAACACGACAATAACGATGTTGTATATGTATGTTGACCGAAGGCACGTTGTTCCGCTGCGTTCGGAAAAGGCCGAGAAGTCCATTGACTTCCAGTCGGTTTGGCCAAATAGTGCTGGTGCGGGAGCCGTAACACCTGCGAACGATTTCTGACTGATTTGGTCAGTTTTGATCGCTAATTCAGGGATTTATTGCGATTGGATAGAGAGGTTTAATGGTTGCCAAGAAAGTGCTGCTTGAGATTCGAAAGCTAAGTGTAGCGATCGAGAACAAGCAGATAATCAACGACTTGAACCTGACGGTACATGCCGGTGAAATCCATGCCATCATGGGTCCCAACGGTTCGGGCAAGTCGACGCTGTGCTACGCTTTGATGGGTCATCCGGAATACACGGTAACCGGCGGAGAAGTGCTGCTCGAGGGCAAGAGTGTCCTTGAGATGGAGATTGACGACCGTTCGCGGGCGGGTCTGTTCTTAGCCTTTCAGTACCCCGTTGAAGTGCCGGGGGTGACGTTGCAGAATTTCCTGCGGACGGCCTACAACGCGCACAAAGGCGAAGCCGCCAACGCGAAGGTCAATGTCCTCAAGTTCTGGGGGTTTCTCAAATCGAAACTGCAGATGCTGGGAATTGACGAATCGTTCGCCAATCGTTACCTCAATGACGGGTTTTCAGGCGGAGAGAAGAAACGCGCCGAGATCCTGCAGATGGCCATTCTCGATCCGAAAGTCGCATTTCTGGACGAGACCGACTCCGGATTGGATATCGACGCGCTCAAAGCGGTAGCAGAAGGTGTCAACAAGCTGATGAACGAGAATATGGCGGTGGTGATGATCACACACTACCAGCGACTACTCAACTACATCAAGCCGCACTTTGTGCATATCATGGCCAATGGGAACCTGATCAAGACCGGCGGCCCGGAATTAGCGCTTGAGCTTGAAGAGCGCGGCTACGGGTGGGTAGTCGGCGATAAGATTGCCGCGGGAGCGAATTGAGATGGCCGACGAAAAAGTCACTCCGAATCTGAAGATCGACGACTACAAGTACGGTTTCCACGATCCGGAGAATTACAGTTTTAAGTCGGGCAAGGGGCTCAACCGGGAGATCGTAACCACGATATCCGAAATGAAGAACGAACCGGGCTGGATGACGGACTTTCGGCTCAAGTCGCTCGAGCACTTCCATGCCCGGCCGATGCCGAAGTGGGGTGGCGGCGGGTTGCTGGATACGATTGACTTTCAGAATATTCATTACTACGTCAAGCCGTCGGAACGACAAGGCCGCACCTGGGAAGAAGTGCCCCAAGACATCAAGAACACATTTGACCGCCTGGGGATTCCCGAGGCGGAAAAGAAGTTTCTCGCCGGCGTCGGCGCGCAGTATGAATCCGAAGTCGTCTATCACAATCTTCAGGAGCAGTGGTCGAAGCTCGGCGTCGTGTTCCTCGACACGGATAGTGGACTGAAAGAACACGAGCAGATTTTCAAGAAGTACTTTGGCACAGTCATACCGTATAACGACAATAAGTTCGCCGCGTTAAACTCAGCAGTCTGGTCGGGTGGATCGTTCATTTACGTACCGCCGGGCGTCAGCGTCGATATTCCGCTGCAGGCCTATTTCCGCATCAACACGGAGAACATGGGCCAGTTCGAGCGCACGCTGATTATCGTCGATGAAGGGGCCTGGGTGCACTATGTAGAGGGCTGTACTGCTCCCGTCTACTCGACCGACTCGCTGCATTCGGCGGTGGTGGAGATTGTCGTGCTGAAGAACGGACGCTGCCGCTACACGACGATCCAGAATTGGTCGAAGAACGTCTACAATCTCGTTACCAAGCGCGCCCAAGCCTGGGAAGGCGGCACGATGGAGTGGGTCGATGGCAACATCGGCTCGAAGCTGACGATGAAGTACCCGGCGATTCACTTGATGGGTGAAGGCGCCAAAGGCGAAATTCTCTCGGTGGCGTTCGCCGGCGACGGCCAGCATCAGGATGCCGGCGGCAAGGTTCTGCACTTCGCCAAAAACACTTCATCGTCGATCATCTCAAAGTCGATTTCAAAAGGCAACGGCCGGTCGTCGTATCGTGGCTTGGTGAAAGTTGCCAAAGGCTGTGTCGGTGTCAAGTCCAACGTTGAGTGCGACGCGCTGTTACTCGACGAGCACTCCCGAACCGACACTTATCCCTACATGGAGATCGACGAAGAAGACGTTTCGATTTCGCACGAGGCTTCGGTTTCGAAGATCTCGGACACGCAATTGTTTTACTTGATGTCCCGCGGACTCTCCGAAGAGCAGGCATCGATGATGATCGTCAACGGCTTCATCGAACCGATTGTCAAGCAATTGCCGATGGAGTACGCGGTGGAAATGAACCGTTTGATCGAGCTGGAGATGGAAGGATCGGTGGGTTGATGGCGGTTGTGGTCAAAACCAAGGATAAAGCCGATCTGTTCGCGCCGTTTACGCAATCGCTGTTTACCGATTTTGTACAGTCACTTAACGGCAAGGGCAAGGACGAGTGGCGCCAACAGAGCTTCGAGCGCGCGCTGGCGGCGACCGCGCCGAGCAATCATGATGAAGATTTCAAGTACGTCAACTTTCGCAAACTTAGTTTCGACGGCCTAATACCGGCACGCAGCGCCTGGCTTACGGCCGGCGAAGGTCATCCGGCCACGATTCTGGCGGCCGGCATTGACAACATCAACAAGCTGCCGGATGAATATCACGTTGCGGGAGTCGAGCAGGATCCGGTAGAGAACATTGTCTTCGGTTCACTGAGCGATGGCGTCCAGAAGGCGGCCGGACAATTGACCGAGCTGCGCGAATTTTTCCGCAGGCACTTTCCGGAACGCAAATTCGCCCATCTGGCGCATGCCTTCCTGACCGATGGCGCATTCTTCAACGTCCGCCGCAATACCGAGGAATCAACTCCGCGTCAGATCTACACCCGCGTCTCCGGTGCGAATGTCATGTCGTCTTTTGTTACGCTGGCGCAGATCGAGGAGAATTCCCGCGGTAGTTTGGTATGGGATATCGATTCTGAGCCGAGCGCCTCGGGGCTGGTCAACGGCACTTTGGAGATCGTGGTTCGGTCGGGAAGCCACTTCAATCTGCTGCTGACGCAGCATCTTAACGATCACATCGACAGCGTTGCGACGGTGCGGATTTATCTCGAACGCGATTCTTTGCTGGAGTTGGCGACGATCAGCTCGGGGGGACGCGTCAACCAGATGGAGATTGACTTGCAGTTTGCCGGATCCGGCGCGCAGGCGCTGGTTAACGGCGTGTATCTGGGACGGACCAAGGAGAATTTCAATCTCTTGACTCATCAGGATCATCGCATCGGACACACGACATCCGATCTGTTCTACATCGGCACGCTGTCGGGGGAGTCGTCATCGAATTATTTGGGCAAGATAACGATCGCGCGCGACGCCCAGCGCTCGGATGCCTATCAGAAGAATCGAAATCTGGTTCTCAATCGCGGCTGCACGGTGAACTCGTCGCCGAAGCTGGAAATCGGCGCCAACGATGTGCGCTGCACGCACGGCGCGACGACGGCGAAAGTCTCGGATTTGGAGATGTTCTATCTCCGATCGCGGGGAATTGACTATCTCACTTCAAAAGTGCTTCTGGCCGATGGTTTCATCGCGCAAGTAGCCCCGCGGATCAAGGCGGAGTTGCTCAAGGACGGTTTTGCGCGCCGATTGGAAGCCTTGCTCTATCGCTGGGGGGCAAGCGAGTCAATCGAAGTTTAGCGTGTTGATCGCCCACTCTGAGAAATGCCGTGGGTGGACTACCAAAAACGAAAGCCGTAGAGCGGGTCACTCGAGACCCGCTCTTCATTTTGGCGGATGCCAATGCAGCAGTTACGTGCTGTGTAGAGAGTTGATGAATCGCAGCAACGACCGCCCCGGCCGACGATTTACCCGGTGCCAAGTCAAAATCTGACGCAAATTGACGACAACATGTATGAGGATCGATTCTTGGACACCGGCGTATTCTGTTTCGGAGTTCTGGTTGGCGGGCTGGTCGTGGCGGCGATCGCATTCGCGCAGCGCCATCGGCCGGTAAATCTCGGCCAGCCGGTACGAGTGCCAATGGGGCGCTACATCGGCGGCATCGCCGGCGTCTCGGGGCCGAAGGATCACGTCGAGTGTCATATTGACGATTTCGCATACGTGATCACGTCGCGGCACGATCAAGAACTGCTGGCAATACCGCGCAATGCCATCCTCAATATCTGCTGTGAAGAAAAATCGAAGCTGCTTCCGCTGCTCACCGCCACGAAAAACCTAAGCTTCTCTGCACTCGGCCTCGATCCGGCAAAGAAAAAGTCGCTGACCGGCTACTGTCTGGTATTCGATTGGAACGATCATGGATTGAGGCAAAACGTGATTTTCGAATTCAAGGGGTTACATCCGAAAACCAACGCTCATCGCGTGATGAGCGCACTGCTGCGCTATCGCCGCGCGGCCGGATCGGTCTTGCGGTCCGAAGAAAAGTTCTGTCCGAGTTGCGCCGAGGTCATCAAGAAGTCGGCGATCATCTGTCGCTGGTGTCAATCGCACGTGGGTACGCTGGCGAACGCTTCGTAGGAAACGCATGCCCGGTTCGCGGCTGAAGCCGCTCCACCAGAGTTGGATCATGTTTTGTGCCGTTAGTTCACAGAGGCTTTGCGGGGTAATCTTATGTTCCGCAAGTTCACGACGCCAACGCCGATCAGTACCATCGCGGCGCCAATGTAGTCGATAACGGTGAGAGTTTCTCCCAAGAGAGCGCCGATGAGAATCGCGATGATCGGGGTAATCAGCGCGACCATTGACATGGTCACGAGGCTCAGGCGCTTGAGTAGCCAGTAATAGCTCACGAAGGTCACAATCGATCCGAGAATGGCGAGGAAGAAGAGCGCACCGACGGAGGCGGTGGTGACCCGGAAGGCGCCGATGTCTTCGAAAAGTGCGGCAACAACAGTCAATAGGGTTGCACCCAGTGTCATCTGCAACGCCACCATCGGGAAAACCGGCACATTGTGCATGTACTTACGAATCGAGACGGTGCCAATGGCGGCCGCCAGCGGCGAGCAGACCATCAGAATCATCCCCAGTAGCGACTTCGAACCGTATTCGAACGGTTCGGCAAAGATCAAGACAACGCCGAGGAAACCGACCGTAACGCCGAGAAATGCTTTGAACGTCAACCGCTCTTCTTTGAGCATGATGGTCATCAAAATCATGACGATGAACGGAAATACCGCGAACAGGATTGAGGCCAGCGACGAACTGATGTATTGGCTGCCGAGATAAGTGAAACTGTAAGATGCAAGGTAGGTGAAGATGCCCGTCCAGGCGACTTTCCACTTGCCAAGCCAGCCCTCCGGGTAGCGCTGGTTGGTGGCAGCGTTAAACGCCAACAGCACGACCGCCGCGATGATGAAGCGCAATGCCGCGCCCCACATCGGCGGCGAGTCGCGCAATCCAATTTTGATGAACATCCAGGTCGAGCCCCAGATCAGGCAGACAAGAACGTAGAGGCTGATTTCAAGCGATCGATGTCTCTGGACCACGCGCCAAGGTTGTCGACTTGATGGCGGCGCACAATCACATTTGGCGAATCGAGTCGATCCCGTTTCCCGCCTTAGGGATTGATAGATTGCGGAACGAACAGACAGGGCGTCTCGGCATAGCCGGACCAATAATTGATCAAAGCGACGATGTCGGCGATGTTAATCCGGCGGTTGCAATCGCAATCCGACGTATAGACCGGGCAGGTCACCGGCGCGCCGAAGAACACAATGTTGATCATCGTAGTAGCATCGGCAAGGTTTACGCGGCCGTCGCCCGATAGATCGCCGGTGCGATATGTGAACTCGAACATCCCGATGTCTTCGCGCGCGCCGCCGACCGGATAGCTACCCGGGTAGTTTTCACCGGCGTCGATCATTCGGGACTGGCAGTTGAGGCGAAAATCCAGCGCCGGGGCATTCAGAAACATGGGGTCTTTGCGAATATTGCAGAAGCTGTCGGCCGAATCGAGATTGTAGTTTTTCTTGGCCGCAACGTTTCCCAAACCCGGCTCGCCACAGCCGGAAAATTCCGGGTTCTGGTTGGCGAAGAAATTGCAGCAGGAAACGGCCCAGAGGCCGCTTTCGCAGAAAATGCCGCCGGCGGTCGTCGCCAGGTTCTGGGCAATGCAGCAATTGCTGATTGTCGCAATCGAGTTGCGGAAATAGACGGCGCCACCGCGCGATTGCGCTTGATTGGAGAGCATTATGTTGTGGTCGATGACAACCGAAGCGTTCTCCAGGAAAAGTGCGCCGCCATCTTTCGCCGAGTTACTCACGATTGCATTGTTGCTAATGGTGGGAATTGCGTTGCGCACGGCAATGCCGCCGCCGCTAATGGCGCTGTTGCCGCGAATGATATTATACTTGATACGTGGCGACGCCTGATTGGTGACGAGAATGCCGCCGCCGGCAAACGAGCCGGGGATCAAGGTGCCGATACCATTGGTCAAGGTGAATCCAATGAGCTGGGTGGTGGAATCCTCACCACTCACGAAGCGTACAACCGAGGCGGAATCAGCGGCCGCGGGATGACTGCCATCGATGATCGTGTTGCGAATATTGTCGAGTGTCGGATTGGTGAGATAGTTCGAGGCTACGACTATGCGTCGGCCGCGGAAATTGAGGTTTTCGGTGTAGATCCCGGGAGCAACCAGCACCGTATCGCCGGACTTGGCGGCATTGATAGCGCCCTGAATCGTGGAAAATTGTTGCGGGACTTGCCGAACCACGGCAAACGCCGGCATTGAAAACAACCCCACAGCCGCTGCAACGATTAGCAGCACTCGGATGAAAGTCACAGTCTCTCCCTAACGGCCAGTAGGGTCGACCTCTAATCTAAGCAATTCCCCAAAATTAGCAAACGATTTGCTTTTGGTTTTCGCGACAAATAGCTGCTGAAGCTACCCGCAGACGGGGAACACTGTCCCTGACGAACGAATGGGAATCGCACTGCAGAACGGACGATCAGCTTTGGTTTGCGGCCGATAGGCTCCTAAAGTGCTCCAAGAAGCGAGCTACCAAGTTTTTGGCTGCAGCCTCATTCGCAAAACCAGTGACGCCAACCAGAGTAGTCCCGCTTGCCAGATAGTAGACTCTTCCGAATTCGGGATGTGTCCCAATCATAGCATTGGTGCCGCCATCCAGTAACCACTGCTCGACCGAGCCGGACTGACCGACGAAGAACTCGGTAGCGGTAGCGATGCCCATGAAGGAGTCGGTACGGAAGTAGAAAAACATCGTGTCATTGTCAACCGCATACATCGCGCTGAAGAAATCGAACGGCTCCTGGCGCTGCTCCTGATCGCGCAGCCAGAACGCTTCGTAGTGCGGAATCCGGCCTTCGGGAGCAAACCAGGATAGTTGCACGGGCAATGCGGTCGTATCCTGTATTCGTTCGGCGACGATTCGCGCCGCCGAGAGTAGTTTGTCCTCCGCAAGGTCACCATAGCGGATTAAACGCGCCGTGTGGGTGCCCTCAATTAGCGCGACCGTATCGCCAAGGATATACGCCTCGGCGCCCACGTCGACAAACCTCGAGGCAGGCGTGCGATGCCAAGCGAACACGGCGAAAGCCGACAGTGACGAGCGAAATCGCGAGATATCGATACGCAGACTATCAGCGCCGGAGGCATAAACGGCATGCGCCATTTGCTCGAACTCGTTGTTGAGGTACGGTTCGGCGACCTGGCTCAGGCGATCCCAAATGTTGGCGCGTGTGTAGACTCTCGCGCTGTCCCGCAAGGTCAATCCCGAAATGCCTGATTTGCCGGGCAGAAGCGAGCGCATCGCGTCCTTGGGATCAGCCGGAATTGATTCACCCGCACAGGCGAAGATTGCGAAGACGACCAGGCAACTAAGAATGGCTTGTACATAGAATCTAAGCATGGCTTTCAAATCTCTCCCACAGTGATATCGCATTAGCTCCGGCACTTGTCGTCGAATACGCGCCGTTTCTATTGTCCTGGCGAATAGTAGAAGATGGCCAGAACCGACAGGATCCAAAGCACGATATTAATCAAAATCGGGACATCCGACAAGAGCACACTTGTCGGCGAACCGCCGCGCTCCTCTTGGTGAATGAGGTAGAGGTAGCGAAAGATACCATAGAGGACGAACGGAATCGTCAGCTCGAGATGTTCTACACCTAACCGGTCCTGGATTTCCGGTGAAAGTGTGTAAAACGTGTACGCAATTACCGTCGACGCGGTTACGACGCCGATGAGTTGATCGAGGAAGTAGGGCGAGTATTTCTTTAGTGTAATCCGGTGACCGGAAGCGTCGTCTTTGAGAGTTACCAGTTCATGACGGCGCTTGCCAAAGCCGATGAAGAGCGCCAAGAGGAAAGTGCAGGCGATTAACCACGGTGACGTCGGCACGCCAATGGCAACCGATCCAGCCACAGCGCGGATGACAAACGATGCGGCGACGGACATCACGTCAATAATGACGATACTTTTGAGGAGGCTGGTATAGAGGATGTTGAACGCGACGAAGATAGCCGCAACATAGACAAACGGCTTGGAGATCAGAAAACCCAGTCCCAGGCCCGTCAGAATCAACGCGACCGCCAGCGCGCGAGCTGCGGCAACCGAAACGGTCCCCGCCGCCAGCGGCCGGTTCTTTTTGAGCGGATGCAGTCGATCCAATTCGCGGTCGTGCAGATCATTGACGACGTAGATGGCGGACGAAAGCAGGCAGAAGACGCCGAAGGCAAGCAGCGAATCGGAGGCCTTCCCGATATCGGTGAATTCACGCGCGAAAATCAGAGCGCCGAAGACGATGATATTCTTGATCCACTGTTCAGGTCGGATAAGCGTGATAATCGGTCGCACGATCTTTCCCGTTCTTTCGCCGCCGGGTCCGTAGACTGAGGCGGACACTGCAGGAGAAAAGTGCTGGCAGTATCGCCAATACGGGGGAAATAAGCAACGACAACTCGCCGTAACGTTGCGCCGGACGGGTTAGAAACTGACCTGATTTCGGCCGCGGTGTTTCGAGCGCAGAATGCTGTCTTCGGCGCGCTGCAGGAGGTCTTCGGGACGACGGATTTCATCTTTGACAACGGCGATGCCGATGCTGATGCTGAAATCAAGACGACGACTCTGGTGGACATAGCTCCAACTGCTTACGGTCTGAGACAACCGCTGGGCCAGTGGAATCGCACTCGCCAGATCGGTTTCCGGGCAGACGATGAGAAACTCGTCGCCGCCAATGCGGCCGAACCAATCTTGCTGCCGGACCAAAGATTTCACCAAGCGGCTGCTTTCGATGAGCAGTTGGTCGCCGGCAAGCTCACCAAAAGCATCGTTGACTTTCTTGAGATGATCGACATCATAGCCGACGATGGAGAGCGATCGTTGGTAACGGCGGCTGCGGCCAAATTCACGCTCGAGAAGACTGAGAATGTGCTGGCGATTGAAGGCGCCGGTCAAAAAGTCGGTAGTTGCCAAAGCGTACATCTGGCCGAAGAACTGGTTTTCGACCGTCGTCGACTTAATGAGTTTGAACAGCACTCGCCCGATCAAGATGAGATCGCCGTCGCGAAGCGGGACCTCCGTGGCCCGTTGTGAGTTGACCAGCGTGCCGTTCGTGGAATCCAGATCGCGGATCCAGATTTGGTCTTCCTTGACAAAGATCTCGGCATGCCGACGGCTGACATTGTCGTCATCGATGGGGATATCCGAATTGGACTGCCGGCCGATGGTCAGAGGTTGGTCGCCGATGCAGTATGTCATGCCCAGCAGCGGCCCGTGCATCACGACCAACAAAGGTTGTTCGCGCGGGGCCAAAGTCGGTTCGTCTTCAATGACGAACGGCACTTGCGTGGCGGTTTTGCTGAGTTGATCGACCATTGCCTCGAGTAGCCTTCTTCTGGAAAGAATCGGCAAATGGGCGAAATGATTTAGCGAGCAGCGACCATTAACGGAATAACAGACCCATTTTCAGGGGCATAAAATTGACGCGCGGCGAATCGATGAAGAGATAGGTGAAATTGGCCTCGAAGAAGAGGAGACTTTTCGGACTGAGACGCACGTCAAATCCGGCGCCGGCACTCAGGCCGACCGCCGTTTTGGTGTTGCCGGGGAGCACTTCGGAGACAACGTCGCTCTCAATCGTGCGCCGCTCAAGCACATCGCCAATCGTAAAGCGGCTCAGACTTGCGCCGGCGACCAAATACGGCGCCTCTCCGGACCGCGAGCGGTTGGCGGACAGCTTGCCGCCGATCGTCAGCATAATCGCCGTGGCGCTGCCTTCCTCGTACTCGATAGCGCCGTCAAAATCGGCGTTTTTCGCCCGCTGTTCTTTGTCCAGCGGCATGTTGCTGGCCTCTAAAGTGGCCAGCAGAAACACGCGTTGTTTAAGCGGATAGACCGCGCCAACGCCGATACTGAGGCCGGTATTCCATAGGCTGCGGAAGTACTGCTCACCGATCGGGTAAGCGACTCCGGCAGCAACCATAAACTGCGGCCGTCGTTTGGGGGCAGCTTCAAGAGATGAGATGAGTGAAAGGAATAGGAGCAAGCTCAGGACAGTGAGTCGGAGTTTCCGCGGGGACAACATACCCTATGTACGTCGACTGGCGAATATTGTTTAAGCTGAACTACGTCTCAAGAAAAGAGCCGCAGCAAGAGCAGAACGCCAATGCCGAAAATCGCCGCGCCGGGAAAAGTGAACACCCAGGCGAGAAGGATGTTAAGCACCACCCGCCATTTTACATTGCCGAGTTTGTAGGCAAGAGCGGTTCCCGTAATCGATCCGGTGGCGACTTGCGTCGTCGAAATCGGGGCGCCGATTAAGGAGGCGACCAAGATGACTGTGCCGGAAGCCGTCTCGGCGGCGCAACCGTCAATCGGTTCATGCAGGCGTGTCATCTTCTTACCCATTGTTTTCATGATGCGCCAGCCGCCGACGGAAGTGCCGAGTCCTATCACGAACGCCGAAGCCAGCCGCACCCACATGGGCACCTGGAATTCCGAGATCGCTCCGGCCGACAAAAGAGCGATCGTGATCACTCCCATGGCATTTTGAGCATCATTCATTCCATGAGTGAGGGAGACGAATGCCGCCGAGAGGATTTGGAAGCGTTTGAAAAAACCGGCCGTTCGGCGATAGTTCAGTTTCCACACCAGCCAACTGAAGCCGGCGATCAATAACATACCGAACAAGACTCCCGCCAGCGGCGAGATCACCATTGCGATCAGAATTTTGCGAATACCTGCCGCCATCAGGATCGAGAAATCGAAATGGTATTCGAACAGCGCCACACCGGCAATGCCGCCGACCAGCGCGTGCGTTGATGAAGAGGGCAGACCGAAATACCAGGTAAAGTACCCCCAGAGAACGGCGCCCATGACAGCGGCCAAAAGCAGCGGCAAGGTAATGAGCTTCGCGTCCACAATTCCCTTTCCGATGGTGTAAGCGACCGCCGTATGAAGCAAAGCGCCGGCGAAGTTCAGTGTGCGCGCCATGATAATGGCGCTTCGCGGTGAAAGGGCATGGGTGTAGACAGTCGTGGCGATGGCGTTGGCGGCGTCATGGAAGCCGTTAACGAAATCGTACATCAAAGCTGCTGCGATTATCAAGATCAGCAGCAGCTGCTCAGACATTTTCGGCAACCATGCGCTGCAGGGTGTCGACCGCTTCGGAGCAGGAGTCGATGGCACGCTCGAGTTCGGCGTAAACCTGCCGCAAGATAAAGAAGACCGCGACATGGCGAGTATACTCGACGTTTGCCGAAATCAGGGCCAAAACCGTATCGCAGTCGGCGGTACGCGGCGTCTCATTGATGCGAACTTCCAGATTGGCGCGATCGGAGCGAATTTCCTGGAAGCGGCGACGCAAGCCGCCGTGGTAAATCTGATCGGCGCGCGTCTCCAGTTCGTCGATCGCGCGCACGAACGGCCCGAGGCGGCGCTCCTTGCGCAGGCCCTTGGTAGCCTCGACCAACTGTTCGCAGCCTTCGCGGATGATTCCCGCGAGTTCGCGCATCTCTTTGTCCGAGGACGGAATCTCGTAAATCACATAGCGATTGGAGGCATGATTAATGAACTTCACGATTTTCATCATGTCAGCGCCGAACTGCGCGATTTCGGAGCGAGCGAACGGCGGCTGTTGCGCGCGTGCCAGCAGGTCGGCCAGCTCTTTTTCCTGCGACAGGCAGCGAGTGAGGATGTTTTCGATCGCCGTCGCGATTTCTTCACCGCGTTTGTGTTCGGCGGCGAACAGCTCAGTAAGCCAATAGGCCGCATCGCTGGAGGAGTCGGCAATGCGTTCCATCAAGGTGTAAAACTCGGTCTCACGCGGTGGAAGTATGCGCACACGCTTGAGCCGGTCGAGGATACCGGTCCCGCTCATGAAGAATTCCTTCCGTGTTTAGTCTACGCCTGAGCCGGAATATAGGAGGACGAGTGGGGACAGCAACCGAAATATCAAACCGCATCGAAACGGAGACGCGCCGAATTCTTGGCAGGCGTGCGGTCGGTAAGCCGTTTAGTAGGTGCGATTGCCGTGGCGGACGATATCGCCGTCGACCATATAGATGACGTCTTCGGCGATATTAGAAGTGTGATCGGCGATGCGTTCGAGGTTGCGGGATATCGCCAGCATCTGAATTAAAGTATCCGTTTGCTCTGGTGTCTGACGGATCTTTTGACCGATAACCGCGTACATTTGGCGATTGATTTCGTCGATCTCGTCGTCGGCGGCAAGGACTTCGCGCGCCGATTTGGCGTCGCCGTTGACGAGCGCATCGAGCGCCTTTTGAAGCATCGACTGCACTTTTTCGGCCATTGTCGGGTAATCGAAGGGGGAGTCAATGCGAATCAGCTTCGAGAGGGAAATAGCGCGTTCGGCGATGTTCACAGCGAGATCGCCGATGCGCTCAAGGTCGTTGTTAATCTTTAGTACGGCGATAATCAGGCGTAGATCGACGGCCACCGGCTGGTGCAAGGCGAGAATCTTCAGGCAGTCTTCTTCGACATCTACTTCCATTTCGTCGATCTCGAAATCCGCTTCAATCACCCGTTGCGCGAGTTTTTCGTCGCGTTCCGAAATCGCCTTAACGGCGCGCTGGACGGACTCTTCGACGTAAGCAGAGAGCGCGAGCAGCTTGCGTTTGAGGCGGTCGAGTTCGCGATTGAGATGTTGGGCCATAGCAGTGGTCGTCGAGACGGTTAACCGAATCGTCCTGTGATGTAATCTTCCGTCTGTTTCTTGGTCGGTTTGGTAAAGATCATCTTCGTGGGGCCGAATTCGACCACGGCGCCTTCATAGAAAAAGGCGGTATAGTCGGAAATTCGCGCCGCCTGCTGCATGTTATGCGTCACGATGACGATTGTATAGTCTTTTTTGAGTTCACCAATCAAATCTTCAATCTTTGCGGTCGAGATCGGATCGAGAGCGGAGGCCGGTTCATCCATCAGCAGAACTTCCGGACGCACGGCGAGTGCGCGAGCGATGCACAATCGTTGCTGTTGCCCGCCGGAGAGCATGTAAGCGCTGTGGTTCAGCTTGTCTTTGACTTCCTCCCAGAGATAGGCCGCCTTCAAAGTCTCTTCCACCGCTTGGGCGATGATCGCCTTGTTGCCGATCCCGTTGACCCGCAGGCCATACGCGACGTTGTCAAAGATCGATTTGGGAAACGGATTCGACTTCTGAAAGACCATGCCGACCCGGGTGCGCACTTGCGAGACGTCGCGAACACCTTTGTATATGTCGACGCCATCGAGCTTGACGATGCCGTCCATCTTCGTTCCCGGGATCGTTTCGTTCATGCGGTTGAGAGTTCGCAGAAATGTCGATTTGCCGCATCCGGACGGACCGATAAACGCCGTGACGCGGTGCTCTTCGATCTGCATCGAGACATTCCTGAGCGCTTGATGGGTGCCGTAATGGAAGTTGAGCCTGTCAACATCCATTTTGATACGGGCCTTCTCGCTTCTTTCGGGAGGTAACACCTGTTCGCTGTCCTCCAGCCGTATCTCAAGATCGTGGTTAAGCACTGATTCGCCTCGACCGAATACGGGACCGGATTAAGATTGCGACCAAATTTAGGAGAAACGTCAGAACAAGCAACACCAAAACAGTGCCGTAGAGAATCGGCATCGTTTTCTCGACATCCGGTGACTGCGTCGCCATTACGAAGACATGATATCCGAGCTCCATGAATTGATCGGTCAGCTTGCTCGGTAGATAGGGTAAGTAGTATGCAGCGCCCGTGAACATGATGGGTGCGACCTCACCGGCGCCACGACTGACCGCCAAGATTGCCCCAGTGAAGATGCCGGGCAACGCCTGTGGCAGGATTACTCGGAAGATCGTCTGCAGTTTCGTGGCACCTAACGCCAGGCTGGCATCTTTGATCTCTCGCGGAATGGCGCGCAGCGCTTCCTCGGTAGAGATGATGACAACGGGCAGAGTCAACAGCGCCAGCGTCGCCGCGGCCCAGATAATCGCCGGTTGACCCCAAACGGGTTCTGAGGCGTTGAGCACGTAACCATCGATGCCCTTGCCAATGAAGCCAACAAAGAAGCCGAGACCGAAGAGGCCGAACACAATCGAAGGCACGCCCGCGAGATTATTGATGCCGATACGAATCAGACGCGTTACTTTCGAGTCGGGACGAGTATACTCCTGCAAATAGATTGCCGTGAACACGCCCACCGGGACGCCGCAGATCACCATGAGCAGTACCAAATAAACGGTACCAATAATGGCCGGAAGAATGCCGCCGGCTTCAAGGCCCTGCGATGGCGCGGTTGCCAGAAATTCCCACGATATTTTGCCAACACCGCCGATGAAGATGTTCCCCAGGATCAAGAATAGCATCACGATGATGATGCCGGTGGCGATCAGGGTTAGTGTCCGCGGGAAGTAGCCCTTGGTTTTGGGCCGAAATTCGAGATGCGTACTTTGGCCGGAGGTTGGCGGCCGAGAGATGACGTCGGTCATCTGGTTTTCCCCTGAATGCGGCCCTTCAATCTGGTGAGCACGATTTCCCCGCCAAGATTGACGAAGAAGGTGAATACGAAAAGCAGGGTCCCGATAAAAAAGAGCACGTTGTAGTGCGGGCTGCCGAAAACGACCTCGGCGAGTTCGGCGGCGATGGTCGCCGACAGCGTTCGGGCGGAATCCAAAAAGCTTCCGGACAATACCGCCGCATTTCCGGATGCCATCAAGACGATCATTGTTTCACCGATCGCCCGCCCGAAGCCGAGCACGAGTCCGGCGGCGATGCCCGGCATGGCGGCCGGCAAGACCATCGTGAATGAAACTTGCCAGGGATTGGCGCCGAGAGCGCGGGCGGCGTCCCGCAGCGAAGACGGCACCGAGTTCATGGCATCCTCGGCAACGGTAAAGATAATCGGAGTTATTGCCAGGCCGAGTGCAATGCCGGCATTGAGTACGTTAAGTCGATAGGTGAAGCCAAAGGCGTCTTGCAGAACAGTCGCGAGCACAATAAGCGCGAAAAAGCCCAACACCACCGAAGGAATACCCGCGAGGATTTCGATGACGGGTTTGATGATTTCGCGCATCCGCTTGGAAGCGAATTCCGAACTGTAGATCGCGGCTCCGACGCCAAGCGGCGTTGCGAACAGCATTGCGACCAATGCCGCCTTGAGCGTGCCGACGAACAGCGGCATGAGCGAGTATTTGGGTAGCGAAGAGTTCGGCTGCCACCGGTGGGTTGGCTCCTGCCCTTCTTTCCATGCCTGCGGCTCGACCATCGTCCGAATTGTCACTTCTTCGTGGACCGAGGAGTCGGTGAAAAGGGGAATCGATTCCTTGAAGATAAAGATGAAGATCAGCGCAATAGCGATCAGCGCCGCGAAGGCATTGATGGCGATGAATTTCTCACCCAGCCATTCGCGCCACTTCGATTTGGGCTTGAACTGATATTTTAAGTCCATGCGCTTACGATCCGCGATCTCACTTGATCATGGCCCTTTGAGCGTCATCCGCGTGCAGTGGAATGTAATCGGCTTCCGCAGCGAATTTCTGTCCTGCCGGTGAGAGCGCCCAGTTGATAAAAGTCTTGGTTTCATTCGCCGGCACACCGCGAGTGAAAAAGTAGAGTTGGCGCGAAATCGGGTAGGAACCGCTGGAAACGGCCTCCGATGTCGGATGAATCGCTTGCGATGTGTCGGTGGTTTTGATGCCGGCGTGCTTGACGGTCGTAGCCCAGGCGATGCCACCATAGCCAATGCCGTTGGGGTCCTTGGTAATGGCGTTCACTACGGAAGCCGTACCCGGTAGCGTCTGGACGCGATCCGCGAAATCGTCTTCCTGAAGTACATGCTCCTTGAAATAGGCATACGTGCCGGAGTTGTTTTCACGACTGTAAACGATGATCCTGGCATCATTGCCGCCGACTTCTTTCCAGTTGGTAACTTCGCCGGTGTAGATGGCCTTGAGCTGGGCAAGACTGAGATCGTTTACCGGATTCGACTGGCTCAAGAAAACCGCGATTCCGTCCAGCGCCACGGAAATGCGATGAACGACAGTGCCGCTCTTCTTGGCGGTTTCGTATTCCTTGGGTTTCATATCGCGGGAGGCCATGCAGATGTCCGTAGTTCCGTTGAGCAATGCAGCGATGCCGGTGCCCGATCCACCGCCGGAGACCTGAATCACCGTTCCGGGTGTCTGCTTCATGTACTCCTCGGCCCAGCGTTGTCCAAGGCGTACCATGGTATCCGAGCCCTTGATGGTAATGTTACCGCCGAAGGCTGGAAGCGAGATCAGGAGGGCACAAATGAGACCTGTCATGAACTTCATATGTCATCCTTGGTTGGGGCTTGTCTACGCGCCTGTGAATCCGTACCAGACATTCAACTGATAAAGCTCGAAAATTGTTAGCATCGTGTTAGAGCGCGATTAGAAGTCGGTAATTGGCTTTGTTGGTCACGAACGCGCCAAGAGAATGGTGAACGTGCTTCCTTGCCCGGGTTCGCTCTGCACCGAAATATTGCCACCGTGCGCGAGCACGATGTGCTTGACGATTGCCAAACCGAGGCCGGTGCCACCCTGCGAGCGGCTGCGAGCCTTGTCGACGCGATAGAAGCGCTCGAACAGTCGCGGGAGATGTTCTTTGGCAATACCATATCCCTGGTCACGCACGGAGATCGCCACCATGTTTTCACGGGCGAGGGCGCTGACGACGATTTCGGTTCGATCATCGGAGTACTTGATTGCGTTCTCGATTAGATTTGCCACCGCTTGTTCGAGAAGCTGGGGGTTGATCCGCGCGGTGATAGTGTGGTCGCAGCGCAAGGTAATCGAGATCTGCTTAGCTTCGGCCTGCGGCGCGGAGGTTGAGATTGCCGCCTGCAAGACATCCTGAACCGAGCCGACTTCCAGAAGCACTTCGCCACGCTCTGATTCCTGTTCGATACGCGATAACTTCAACAAGTCTTCAATAATATGGTGGAGTCGATTCGCCTGGCGGACAATGATGTGCAGAAAGCGGCTCCGCTCTTCTGCGTCCATGGCAGCGCCATCGATCAGGGTTTCCACAAAACCCTTGATCGATGTGATTGGCGTCTTAAGTTCGTGAGAGACGTTGGCGACGAAGTCGCGACGCAGATTCTCGAGTTTGCGCAGGCGCGTGACATCGTTGAGCACGACCAAGGCGCCAATATGCTCGCCGCTCGGATTGCGGAGCAGCGTGCCGTGCGCCTGCAGGAAGCGATCACCATTGCCGAAGACGCTCAGAGCAATGTCCCCCTCGACGGGTTCACCGACCAGGAAAGTCTTGGAAACCAAACGCTGCAGGTCATTGTTACGGATCACTTCGATGATGCTTCGGCCGACGACGTCGGCGGGATTGATGCTGAGCAGGAGCGCAGCAGCCTTGTTCAGGCTGATAACACGCTGCTCGGCATCAATGGCCAGCACGCCTTCGACCATGCTCGAAACGATTGCCTCCTGTTCGAGCCGCTGCCGCTGTGCCGTCCTAAAGCGCGCGTCCAGCTGCTCGGCCATCTTGTTCATTGACGCGGACAACTCAGCTAATTCCTCGTATTCCGAAGTGGGCACGCGGCTGTCGAAGTCGCCCTGCGCGATCCGATCCGCGACCGCCTTAATCTCGTGGAGCGGCCGCGTCGCGCGCCGGGAAATCCACAGGCTGACGAGCGCCGCCAGGGCAGCCACGGACATAGCGCCGATGCCGACACGAAGGAGTGCCTGAGACAGGGACTGCTTTGCGAATTGGTAGGGCTGCGCCGTGCGCAGCGCGCCAATAATCTGACCGCCGGATCGGATGGGAACAGCCACCAGACTCATCTCGTCCGCCACTCGCGTTACGTAGCGGCGAGATCTGCCGACTTCTCCGCGGAAAGCGGCGGTGAATTCCTCGCGCTGAAGTTGGCTCTCAAGCATGGCCGGATCGTCGCGCGAATCGCCGACGACCTGTCCGGTCGGAAGCGCTACGGTAATGAGTGTGCCTGTCTTCGGGCCGATCTGCTTGCAGATTGCATCAACGCGGGCAAGATCGGAACCAGCCAGTTGCGGGGCAATCAGCTCTTCAAGGATCAAGGCACGCGCCTGCAGATCCGCCAGCGCCTGCTGCTCGTAGAAACGGCCGAGCAAGAGATAGGCATACCAGCCCAGCGCAATCAAAGTGACAGCGGTGATGATGAGATATGACGGATAAATCTGCCAGAGCAGCCGCTTACGGCGCACTCTTACTCCCGAAACTTGTAACCGACGCCTCGAACCGTCTCGATGTACTGGCCGGCATCCCCCAGTTTTTTCCGCAGGCCTACTATTTGTACGTCAACCGAGCGGTCGGTAACAATAGTATCATCACCGCGAATTTCGTTCACGATCTGGTAACGGGAAAAGACCCAGCCCGGATGTCGGGCCAGAAGCTGCAGAATCTTGAACTCGGTCAGAGTCAACTCAGCCGCCTTGCCAGCGATCGTGACTTCATGGCGACCAGGGTTGATTACGATATCGTGGATCTTGATCGTGCTGACTGTGCGGTCGGCCTCTCGTATCTTTCGGCGCAAAATCGAGCGAATGCGGGCAATGAGGATCTTTGGGCTGAAGGGCTTGGTCAGATAGTCATCCGCCCCTACCTCAAGGCCGGTGACGACATCGGTTTCTTCCCCTTTGGCGGTGAGCATGATGATCGGAATGTGTTGTGTCTTGGAGTCGACTTTGAGGAGCTTGCAGATCTCAAGTCCGTCCATTCCCGGAAGCATGATGTCGAGAACGATAAGCCCGGGGATATGATTGCGGGCGGCCTTGAGTCCGGCTTCGCCACTCGCGGCGCCGGAAACTCGGTAGCCTTCCTTGCTGAGATTGAAATTGATCAGCTCAAGAATGTCTTCATCGTCTTCGATAACGAGAATTGTCTCTTTGGCCATTAGCTATATGACTCCGATCTTTCAGAACAACAAACTTAACAAATCTACGCAGCCCGCGCACAAAGTATTAATACATGTCGATGTTAGAAATTCGTTAGGCAAGTAATCGGTTGGTGTTAGCCCGATGTGTCAGCAGATCCGCGGCAGCTGTTCGCCGGAGAGCATATCAACAATGCGCTTGCCGCCGATGGCGCTGATCAACACAACCAAGCCCGGATCTGTGGAATTCACCCTGCCAACGATCGCAGCAGTCGCCCCAGCCGGCGTCGAATTCAGTACTGCGACCGCTTTCTCCGCCTGCTCCACTGGCACGAATGCGACGAAGCGCCCTTCGTTGGCAACGTGCAACGGGTCAAGCCCCAACAGCTCGCAAGCCGCGCGCACCTGCGGAATGACTCCAATTAGCTTCTCATCAATTTCGATACCAATATTCGCGCTCTTAGCAATCTCAACCAGCGCCGATGCTAATCCACCACGCGTAAGATCACGCAAGCAGTGCACGTCGATTCCGGAATCGAGAAGAGCAGCTACCTCCCAATGAAGCGGAGCGCAATCGGATTCGATTGTCGATTCGAATTTGAGATTCTCGCGTTGCGCCATTATCGCCATCCCGTGGCGACCGACGTCGCCGGAGAGAATTACAGCGTCGCCGGCTTTGACGCTCAGGGGACTGATCGACAGATGATGCTCGACCACGCCGATGCCGGCGGTGTTAATATAGATGCCGTCGCCGCGACCTTTGTCGACGACCTTGGTGTCGCCGGTCACCACCTGCACGCCGCAGGCAGCAGCTTCGCGGCCGATCGAGGCCATAATCTGCGCGAGCGTCGCGGTTGAGAGGCCTTCTTCGATGATCAATCCGAGACTGAGATACAGCGGTTTGGCGCCGGCCATCGCGAGATCGTTGATCGTTCCACAAACAGCGAGTTTTCCGATGTCGCCACCGGGGAAGACTAACGGACGGACGACAAAGGAATCGGTGGTGAATGCCAGCCGCTGACTGCCGATTTGCAGAATCGCGGAATCGAGGGCGCAGCGGAGATGATCATTGGCGATTGGCGGCAATACGAGTTCGTCCAGAAGCTGGTGCATGAGGCGACCGCCGCCGCCATGCGCGAGCAGAATTCGTTCGAGATCACCACGTGGCGTCGGGCAGCTTAGATTGAAATGCTGGTTGATCATGAGTCTCCGTGAGCTAAGCCTATCCAATTCCAAACACAAGTACTGACCGTACAAAGGCGGCTTCGCCGCCCGCGCGAACAAAGTCGCACCCACGGTGTCGTGATACGATTATCATCTATTCAGTCTGCGGTAACGATAGTAAGCCGCGCAAGCGCCTTCCGTCGAAACCATGGTTGCGCCGAGCGGGCGTTCCGGGGTGCAACGCGTTCCAAAAGCCGGGCACTCGCCGGGTTTTTTGACTCCCTGAAGGATCAGTCCGCTGATGCACTCTTTCGATTCTTGTGGGGGCGCTGACGGGAGGCTGAATCGGCGTTCCGCATCGAAGTCACAATACTTCGCCCGTAGCCGCAAGCCGCTCATTGGGATTGTTCCGATACCGCGCCAGTTACGGTCGCACGGCTCGAATACCTCGGCGAGAATCCGTTGTGCTTGGGTGTTACCATCACGATTCACACTGCGGCGGTACTGATTCTCGACCTCGAAGCGGCCGTTCTCAAGTTGTCGAACACACATCAAAACACCTTCAAGCAGATCGACCGGCTCGAATCCGGTAACGACGATCGGTACCCGATGCTGTTTGGCCAATGGTTCGTATTCCCAGAATCCCATCACGGTACAGACGTGCCCGGCGGCAAGAAATCCCTGCACGCGATTGTGCGGAGCCGTAAGAATGGCGGTCATCGCCGGCGGAACTGTGACCTGAGAAACGAGAATCGAAAAATTGTCGAGCTTTGATTGCGCGGCCTGATAGACCGCCATGGCATTTGCCGGCGCCGTGGTCTCGAATCCGACGGCAAAGAAGACGGTCTGGCGCGACGGATTATCGCGCGCGATTTTCACGGCATCCAGCGGCGAATAGGCGATGCGAACGTCTCCACCGGCGGCCTTGACGCGCAGCAAATCAGTGTGGCTGCCCGGTACGCGCAACATGTCGCCGAACGAGCAGAAGAGCACCTCGGGCATGGCGGCGATTGCAGAGGCCGCGTCGATGATCTCAGTCGGGGTCACGCAGACCGGACAGCCGGGACCATGAACGAGCGTGATTTCCGGTGGCAGAAGCTGATCGATGCCAAACTTGACGATCGAATGCGTTTGTCCGCCGCAAACCTCCATGATCGTCCACGGCTGGGTGGTGATCCGGCGAATTTCCTCAGCCAACTTGCGCGCAGCCGTGGCTTCGCGATACTCATCGATGTACTTCACGACTGGTCTTCTTCCCGTTCAGCAAGACTTTCCATCTCGCGCAAGTATTCGAATATCTTGTTGGCTTCGGCCTCATCCAAAATGCTCAGCGCGAATCCGACGTGCACGACGACATAGTCGCCGAGCTTTACGTCCGGAACGTAGCACAAATTCACCTGCCGAATTACGCCGCCGAAATCGACGCGTCCCGATCTTGTGAGCAGATCGTCACCAGAGATTTCGATTACTTTGCCGGGGATAGCCAGACACATACATCACTGTCTTTCTTGCGACCGAGCCGCCGCCAGCACTTGTCCCAGCGCGATCCCGCTGTCATTCGTAGGTACGCGCTGATGCCAGTATACAGGAAATCCCGCGGTTCTGAGCGCTTTGATTGCGCGTTCGGTTAGATATCGATTCTGGAAACAGCCGCCGGAGAGGACAACTTTCGGCAAACCTATACGTCGGGCAACCTGCAACATCGCAGTCACGAGCGTATTGTGAAAACGCGCTGCGATTACTCCAACGCTGAGTCCGGCGTTTCGCTCACTGAGAATCGCTCGAATGAGCGGTCGCCAGTCGACTTGGATCGGGGTTCCGTTATCAACGACAGCAATGGGGTAGGCAGAGTCGGTGTCGATGTTGCCAATCGCGAACTCCAGCTGCATGGCAGCTTCACCTTCGAAAGTACATATTGGCGAGATTCCAAGCAGAGCCGCAACCGCATCGAACAAGCGGCCGGCGCTGGTAGTGATCGGCGAGTTGATTCGCTGCCGCAGCATCGCTTCGATATTGCTCAGCTCGGCAGGCTCAAATGTCCCGGCCAACATTCCATCGGCCCAGCCGGCATTGCCGTCGTTCAATTCGAACAGGACCGCGGCGGCTGAGCGTCGTGGCTCTTTAATCGCGGCATCGCCCCCCGGAAGTCGAAACGATCGGAACGTGGCAACGCGCTCATAGCTGCGATCTTTGACGTGCAGGAATTCGCCGCCCCAGATTGTGCCGTCATCGCCGAGGCCGGTGCCGTCCCAAGAAATGCCCAATACCGGCGCGTCGATTTCATTTTCAGCCATGCAGGAGAGAACATGCGCATAGTGATGTTGGACCTCATGCACATTGCTCGTTCGCTCGTGCGCGTACCGCGATGATCGGTAGTCGGGGTGCAGATCGCAGGCGACGATCCTCGGCGAATGCTCGAATATGCGCGATAAGTCATCAATTGCGCCCGCGAAGGCGCGATAGCTTTCGATAGTCTCAAGGTCGCCGATATGCTGACTAATGAAGACATTGCGATCCTGGGTTACTGCGACGCAACTCTTCAAGTGAGCGCCGACAGCGGTGATTGTGGGCAGTTTCTCCGGCAGGCTGATCGGCAGAGGCGCATACCCGCGGGCGCGGCGGATGATTTGTGGGCGCCCGGCGATGACTCGGGCGATTGAATCATCCACATGACGCCGGATCGGCCGGTCGTGGATTAGAAAAATGTCGGCGATGTCTTTAAGTCGATCGAGAGCTTCAACCTCGTCCGTGCAAATCGGCTCTTCAGACAGGTTGCCGGAGGTCGCGACTACGGGTTTATCCAGTTCGGCCATCAGTAAGTGATGGAGCGGAGTATAGGGCAGCATCACTCCAAGGCACGGATTTTTCGGCGCTACATTATCAGCTACAAGCGCCGACGCACGCCGACGCACGAGGACGATCGGACATTCGACCGAGGTGAGCAGATTGCGCTCAGCCGGTGACAAATCGCAGTCGCGTTCGATCATCTCCAGATGCGGATACATAATGGCCAGCGGCTTGTTGCCTCGGCGCTTGCGCTGGCGCAGCTTGACTATTGCATCCGTGTCATGGGCGTCGACGAGCAAATGAAATCCGCCGAGACCCTTGATGGCGACGATGCGCCCGTCATTGATATCGGCGAGCGCGGCAAGCAAAGCATCGTGTCGTGTCGCGAGCGTCTTGCCGTGGCGATTCCATAACGCCAGTTGCGGACCACAATCGGGGCACGCATTTGGCTGTGCGTGGAAACGCCGGTCGCGCGGGTTGTTGTACTCCGCCTGACAAAGCGGACACATCATGAAGCTCCGCATCGACGTGTTGGTACGGTCGTAGGGAAGCGCTTCAATGATCGAAAAGCGCGGACCACAATTGGTGCAGTTGGTGAATGGGTAGCGATAGCGACGGTCGGCGGGGTCGAAAATCTCTGAGCGACATTCCGGACAAGTGGCAATATCGGGAAGAATCAAGGCCGATCGCATGCCGGAGTCGTCGCTGGAGTGTATGCAAAAATCGGCGAAGTGGATGGCGTCGAGAAACTGACTCTCGCAGCTCAGGATGAACGCAAGCGGCGGTAGCTCCGCTTTTAGTCGCGCGCCGAAGATCGAGAGCGTCGACGGGTCGCCTTCAACCTCAATGACCACGCCTTGAGCGTTGTTGGTCACGAATCCCGTCAAGCGCATTTCGGTAGCCAGACGATACACAAATGGCCGGAAGCCGACGCCTTGCACTGCGCCGGTGATAGTCAGGCGCAGGCGAGTACTTGTGCCAGCAGTTGCATTCGGATCAGGCATGCTCAGACTCATCAGCAATCATGGTCTCGATTCTTCTGACAACTTCAGGCAGAGCGGCGAAAACCTCGGGTGACAATTCCTCTCCGGACGAAAAGTCCTTCCCGACAACGCCAACAATGTGAACTCGCGGCAGTTCGCCAAGCGCGCGGGAGACCTCAATCGCCTCCGCCAATCCAAAGGCGTGTGAAGAATAATGAAAGTGCGCGGTCGGCACCGGCTTCTCATTGGCGTCGAATGACTCAATAGTCCCGGCCCGTTCGCCCGAGCGAATTGCATCAACGATGACCACGCTCTCACTGCCTCGCCAGTGCTCGATTAGACTTGCGCCCTCTCCGGAAAGTGTAAGCAAGCGCCACCCGGAGGTGTTCTTTACTTCCAGCGCTTCGATGACGGCCGGACCGATGCCGTCATCGCGACGAAATCGATTTCCGATTCCAATTATGAGGCGTGGTTTCGTCAACTTGGGACTCCGACACCAACATTCCTTTGGCCACGATAGGCTGCACCGAGACGATCGGGATTCCGGCGTCCGGGGCTGTTGAAAAACCTCATTGAGATGTCACCCTGAGCGAAGCGAAGGGTCTGCTGTCATTGTGCCGCAACGGCGAACAGATTCCTCGCTGCGCTCAGAATGACAAACACGTTTATTCTCCAGCAGTCCCGAGTGCCGAAATAATCATGCTTGACCGACCTATTTGCGCTCGATATCGAGTTTCAAAAAGTGAGTGGCGCAAGAGATACACGGATCATAGTTACGCACGGCTTGTTCGCACTTCCAGGTCAGTTTTTCGTCGTCGAGTTTCAGATGGCTCGGCACAAACTGCCGCAAGTCTTCCTCGATCGTCTTCTGATTCTGTGAAGTCGGCGGCACGATTTTGGCGTCCTGAATCAATCCGGTTTCGTCGATTCGATAACGGTGCCAACAAATCCCCCGCGGCGCCTCCGAGCAGCCGTGCCCGGTGGCAGCCTTTGGGCTCACTTCGACGAATGACTTGCTTGGCTTCTCGTATTCGCCGATGATCCGCAGCGCCTCTTCAACGGCGTACAGGGTCTCCACCGCGCGCACGATAATCGACTTGAACGGATTGCGGCACTCGCGTCCCAAACCGGCCGCGGTGGCGGCTTCCTTACAAGCCGGGGTCAGTTGATCGTAGCAAAGGTTATATCGCGCCAATGGACCGACAAAGTAGGCGCCTCGCTCCTTGATGTAAGAATGCAACGCGTGCGAGTGCTTGACGTGTTCTTCGACGAAGTGTTGTTCATATTCGCTGACAGGGATATCCAGCCCGCGATTCGAAACCAAATTCCCATCGAAGAGAGGGTATTCGTCAGGATGCTTCAGCGAGACGAATTCGTATTCACGCTCAAACTCGGGGAACTCGAAACCGGCGACAAGCATTATCAAGTCCAGCGAGGCGGACTTCGCCCACTCCAAACGTTCGCGAATCGGAGCGAATTCCTCTAAATCGGGTGCTCGGTAGAATCCGCCGACGCGCATATTGACCGGATGAATTTCCCGTCCGCCGATAATCGTCATCAAATCGTTACCGACCTTCTTCAAGGCCAATGCCATCTGAACGACATCGGGGAAATCGCGCGCCATCTGGATGGCGTCTTCATAGCCGAGGAAATCCGGTGCGTGCAGCATGGCGACATGGAGCACGTGGCTTTCGATCCACTCGCCACAATAGATCAACCGCCGTAGCGCGCGCAGTTGACCGTCGACCTTGATTCCGCAGGCCGCTTCCATGGCGAGGATCGAACTCATTTGATAGGCAATCGGGCAGATCCCACAAATTCGCGCCGTAATGTCGGGCGTTTCGCGGAAATCGCGACCGCGAAGAAAGGCTTCAAAAAAACGCGGCGGTTCGAAGATCTTGAATTTGAGCTCGGTGATTCGCTCATCCCGAATCTTGATCAAGAGCGAGCCTTCACCCTCAACGCGGGCGAGATAATCCACCCGAATCGTGCGACTACCTTTCATGGGCTTCACTCTCCCTTCGGAACGCTTCGGAGCAGGCATTAAACCCGCGGAAAGCGCGCACCAAAGCGGCCTGATCGCTGCCCATTTTCTCCCACTGACCGGCGAGTGATTCGGTGTTTGGTGTTTCCTTGGGTCCGAAACAACCGTAGCATCCGCGATTGAATGATGGGCAAATCGCGCCACAGCCGGCATGGGTTACCGGCCCGAGGCACGGTGTGCCGTGCGCTACCATCACACAGGGAGTGCCACGGAGCTTGCACTCGAGGCACACTGCATGTGGCGTCGTCACCGGCTTGCGGCCGGTCAGAAACGCGGCGACAACGTCGATCAACTGCGCTTTGCTGATTGGGCAACCGCGCAACTCGAAGTCGACGAACACGTGATTGCCGATCGGTGTTGATATGCTCAGCGTTTCAATGTACTCCGGCGAGGCGTAGACAAGCGAAGTGAACGCTTTGACATCGGCGAAGTTCCGCAGAGCTTGAATACCGCCGGCGGTGGCGCAGGCGCCGATCGTCACCAACTTCTTAGAAGCACGCCGTACTTTGTGAATGCGCTCGGCGTCATGCGGTGTGGTGATCGATCCCTCGACAAGCGACAAATCGTACGGCCCTTTCATGACGGCGCGGGAAGCCTCCGGGAAATTGGCGATATCGATTGCGCCGACGATCGACAACAACTCGTCTTCGCAGTCAAGCAGGCTCAGTTGACAGCCGTCACAAGAGGCGAACTTCCAGACAGCGAGTTTCGGATTGTCCTTTCCGGCCATGTCAAATCTCCCGCTTGTAAATGAGCTCGCGCATCCGGTCCCAGGAGTAAACCGGACCATCCTTGCAGATGAATGTATGTCCCATCTGACAATGCCCGCAAAGCCCAATCCCGCATTTCATATTGCGTTCCATCGAGACAAAAATCGAACTCATCGGTACACCACGCTTCTGCAGTTCGAGCGCGACGTAACGCATCATGATCTCCGGTCCGCAGACCATTGCGGTGGTGTGCATCGGATCGAATCCCGCTTTCGAGATCAGCGTCGTAACCACACCGACATTGCCCAGCCAATTGCCGGCAGCCCGGTCGACGGTGACATAGACCTCGAAATCGAGGCGCGACCGCCATTGCTCCAGCTCGCGTCGATAGAGAATATCTTGCGGCGTCCGCGTGCCGTAGAGCAGAATCGCCTTTCCGTACTTGCGCCGTTCGGCCAGCACCTGATAGATCACCGGCCGCAATGGCGCCAAACCGATGCCACCGGCGATCAAAACGACATCATTTCCGGCCGCCTGTGCTACTGGCCAAGCCGAGCCGAATGGCCCGCGCACACCAATCAGGTCGCCGGACGACAGGGTTGACATTGCTTTGGTCACCGTTCCGACGGCGCGGGTAGTGTGAATCAGCGGTTTGGGACAGGTCGGATCGCCGGAGATCGAAATCGCGACCTCGCCGAAGCCGTACATGTAAAGCATATTGAATTGCCCGGCGGCGAAGCGATGCACTTCCTGACCGAATGCCGGTCGCAGCTCAAGAGTAAATGTATCGTGAGTTTCGCGGCGCACGCGCTCGACGCGGGAGAGCACCGGGATCATCGGTTGCGCCACTAATGCCTGAGTCATGCTCGCCTCCTCTAATAGGCGCTCGAGTACAAATCCAGTAGTTGCAGCGTTGCCCCCTGCAAACGGTGTTCGATTACGTGCGCCAATCGTTTGGCGAGTTCAAATCCGAGGCTGGGATCTTGCTCGCATTTTGAGCGCAGGCATTTGGCGTCGAGGCCGATGGCGCGCGTCAGCTCCATGGCGCGGGCATCGAAATGCCACAGATAGGGAGGAAAGAGCCAAGACCAGCCCAGCACGTCGCCTTCGCGCACGGTGTGAATCGTCACTACGTGTCGCTTAGGACCGTGAATCTCCAAATTCACGTGACCGTGACGCACGATATAAAATTCGTTGGCCTCTTCGCCTTCGCGGAGAACAAATTGCCCGGCGTCGAATTTCACGTTGCGCGCGCAGCCGACCATCAGTTGAACGTGTTCGGGCTTGAGTCCGCGGACGAACGGATGCTCAACCAGCACAGTTTCGAGCGTTTCCATCGTTCTGATCCTTTATCGCTAACCTAAATATTGTTCGTTGTCGTCGCGGCGCGGATTGCCGCGGCCTCTTCAGTTATGTCGATACCGACCGGACACCAAGTGATGCACCGGCCGCAGCCAACGCAACCCGAGACGCCGAACTGATCGTGCCAGTTCGCCAGCTTGTGCGTCATCCAGTGGCGGTATCGCGCCATTGGGGAAGTCCGCACTGGTCCGCCGTGGATGTAAGAAAAATCGATGGTAAAACACGAGTCCCAGCGGCGAGTGCGTTCGGCGATTTTGCCCGTCACATCCCCCGAATCTTCGACTGTAACGCAGAAGCAGGTCGGACAGACCATCGTGCAATTGCAACAGTTGAGACAACGCTCGGCGACCTGATTCCAGCGCGGATGCTCCTCATTGCGTTGTAGCAGTTCTTTGATGTGTGAAGTATCGAGGGTGCGACCCATCCGGTGCGATGCCGCATCCAGTAGCTCGGATTCACGCTGTAGATCTGCGGATGCGGCATCGACCAAGTCAAGTTGGTTATAGATCTCCTCGCCAGGTAGACTACCCGAGTGAACGATGAAAAAACGCCCGACCGGGCCGTCGATTTCCGTGAGCGACAGGTCAAAGCCGGACTCAGCCCGCGGCCCGGTATTCATGGATGCGCAAAAGCACGTGCCGCCGGGATGCGCGCAATTCACGACGATAAACAGCGCCGCCGTGCGGCGTGCCTGATATCCGGGATCGGGATAGGGGCCGTCAAGGTAGATTCGATCTTGCACGGACACCGCCGCCAGATCACACGGCCGCACACCGAAAAAGGCGTAGCTCGGATGTTCCGTGTCGCAAGGCTCAATCGCGATCTCGCCAATTTCATTCCTGGCGCGAAGCAGCAGTTGTCGCGGTGGGTAGAGGTAACGCTTAACGCTCTGCGGCCCGACCACGTAGTCGAAAAAGTGATTGTTGTCGCTGAGGTTGAGACGATATGAACCGCCGTCGTGAACATCGGTGTAACCGCAGGGAAGTTGTTCAATACGCGAGAGGCGGTCGAATACGATTACGTTTTCGCGAAGCGTTGGCGCTATTACGGTGTATCCGCTCTGGGATAGTACTTCGAATAGCTTTGGCAGTTGATTGACTTCGAGGCGACCGGACCGTGATGGCTGTCTATAAAATTCCCTCATCCTACACTACCTTTCGCCACCGGCTTGGGTGGCTATTCCGCCGCCGCTCGTCGAACCATGTATCGAAGCTCGTCGCCACTATTGGCAGGAGCTAAACTTGGACAATTCTAACGATTCGAATCGGATTTGTCACGCCAAAAGTTGAGCAGTTTGTGAAAAAAATCCCAAATGAAAATTCACCCAATATTGCCGGATTTGACTTAATTCATGTATTAATAACGAATTACGCTTTTTCTACAATGTTGTGCCGTTTCGAGTATCATGGTATACGTGAAACAAGTAACAAAACTGCTGCTCAGATTCGTGGGCGGTTCTCGCTGCATCAAGTTGACAATTTTGGATTGAACACTTGGCGCCTCAGTATCGTACCAGAGCTTGCAAGCGTCACAATTTCGATGTGATTAACCCCTATTCCGATCAGAGTTTGAAGCGATTTTTGTTCAATTAGGGTCTTGCCAAGATTTGCGGCGCGGAATATATTGTGCGCGGGAATACATATCTTTCGTCATTGGTCGACTCACGGTTCAGGCGCTTCGAATTACCTCACCGAGCGCGATACGAGTCTGCGATTCTCCCAACGTGTGACTGCAAGTTGCGAGAGTGCACCAGGGACGAGGACACTTTGCTACTAAGGCATAGCCATAGGATTGACTATTAACGGAACAGCGCATCATTGCGAAAGTGTTCATTCGAGGAGGTGATCGCAGGTAGAGAATAGGATTCGTACCTGTACGAAGACACGGTTATGACTCTCTGCAACGTTTCACTCTGAAAGGAGCATAGGATGTCGAGAAAACTCTCGATCTTAGCGTTAGTAACAATCTTTCTTCTCTCGCTTCTGAGCGTCACGGCGATGGCCGCGACCGCCAAGAAGTCGCAGATGGGAGTTAATCCGCTCGCGTTGACCACGGATCAGAAGGCCCCGGCGTTTATCGACGAGGGTCTGCAGGGTTCGAGCGCTCCGACCAAGCCATCCGGTTCGGCCGGCCAGTCGCTGGGATTCATGGCGGTCAATGTGACCCAGTCAACTTTGACCACTTATCAGGACTATCCGCCACCGTCTTGCGCCAAGCGCACGGTTATCGAAGGTTGCGGCGGTTTGGTACATGGCGCGTTCGTGGAGCGTAACTCCGACGGCAGCAGCCAGACGATTTCGATCGTGGCATTCGACGGCGCCTCGCCGCCGGCGACGGCTACGGTCAACAACAGCTCGATGAGCAACACCGGCGCTCGCGATCCGGAACTTAACACGACCGACACGAGCATTGCCTTCTTCTATCATCTCGCCGCCGACGGTGGTTCCTTCGCCAGTCGTCCGTTCCCGGTGGGAAGCTGCGCCGGCAGCGCTCCGTCGACCAGCCCGGTTTACCCGGATACGGTCGGTGTCATCACCGGTATGAGCGAGCAAGCCTCGCAGTACCTGTGGCCGCGTATGACGCGCGACAACAACGGTGCGACATGGTTCCTGCATTGCCTTGGTTTCGAAACCAATTCTGTGGATACCACTGGTATTCAATCGCTGGTTTACTGGCGTTCGCAGGACAACACGATCAACCCGCAGGGTACGATCGCGACGATTATCGACTCTGTCGCTTCTTTGTGCGCGACCGTGGCTCAGAACCCGAATAACGACAACGTGGCGATCGTGTACGCCAAGCCGCGTTACTACAGCCAGTCGATTCCGTTGAACGACGATGTTTATTACAAGGAATCGGTGGATCGCGGCGCTACTTGGCCGGCGACGCCGACCAAGGCCTTCGGCAATCCGAACACCGAAGTCATCGGCAGCCTGTATTTCGAACGCACCAAGCAGGTCACCGCTCTCTACACTGCCGACAACTGCCTGCACGTCGGTATCACCTCGTGGTGGGTGGACACGACCTCGAACTTCGGTCTGATCTATCCGTCGCGTCTGCGTCACTGGGACAAGTGCAGTGGCTCAACCACGGTGATCGACGAAGCTTTCTGGGCGGCGGCGAGCTGCGCGCTCGGCAACGGTCTGGTTTACCAGAACTTGTCGCAGCTCAGCTTGACGCAGTGCCAGAGCAACGGCCAGCTTTATGCGATCTACATGAAGTCGTATTCGAAGGAAGACGAACCGGGATATCCGGATTATCGTGACTGTTCGGTACAGGGCCGCGCCAATTTCGAAATCGCGGTCAAGGCTTCGAGCACCGCTGGTTTGACCTGGGGTGTTGACTCGAACGTGACCAAAACCAACACCAACGGTTGCACGGCGACTTCAAGCGCGGCGACGGCCTGTCAGCACGACGTGCTTCTGGGTACGCCGGAACGCGTGGCCTCCAAGCTGCGCATCCACTACATTGTCGATCATGATCCGGGTGTACAGCGTTTCGCGATCACTCCGGGTTTTGAGACCGACAACAAGGTGCGCGTGATTAGCGTCGACTGCTTCAACATGGCGACCTTTGTTCAGTTGTCGTCGGATCCGGCGAGCATCGGCTATCCGGAATTCCGCACTACTCCGGCCGGGCTGTTGGACAGCGCTTCGTTTACGCTGACCAATACCGGTAACATTCCGGCGGCCTACACGGTAAATTCGCTTCCGTCGTGGCTGACCTTCGGCGCGTATGCCGGTGGCGCTGCGCCGTCCGGTTCAGTGCCGGTGGGCGTGACCAATACCGAGAAGATCGGTATCCGCGCCAATGGCGCCGCGAAGATGCCCGAGGGCTTCTACACCCACAACATCGTGTTTACGTATGATAGTGGCGCGAAGACCTTGACCGTGAAGGTTGATCTCTACAACTTCACCAACTTCTATCTGCCGGTGGCCCTGGATATTCGTACCGCCGCGCTGCGGATGAATGTCAACCAGACTTCGGAAACCGGTCAAAACGTCGACAAGAAGCGTTTCAGCTACTTCGCCGACTTCGCGACCGCCGACTCGGGTGGTTACCTGTATGACGGTTTCCTGATCATGGGTACCTCGGCCGCCAACCTGACCTACTCGACGGCTCTGGACATCAACGGCACGGGCATCAACTTCCCGACCGTTGGGAACCCGTTTGGTTTCCTGTACGCGGCGACCGCCTCGATGACCGGCGATTCGCTGAGCAATCCGTTGCTCCGTACGGCTACGGGCAAGGGTTACAACCGCGACTCGACCTTGCAGTTTGACGTCGACTGGTATGCCTCGAAGATCCCGGGCGACTCTTCGAACTGCCTTGTTGGCCGGTTCAAAATCTACAAGGGACCGAAGCCGGGTGCTGTCACCGGTTTGACCGTCGCCTACTACTGCGACTGGGACGTCCCGTCTGACACCGGTTCCGACAACGTGTCGGGTACCGAGCCGTCAAAGTTCATGGTTTATCAGCGCGGCGCCTACACGGCATCCCGCCCGAATCGCTTCGCCGCACTTGGTGGCGCAGTTGAAGGCGGCTCGATCCGTGGTGGCTTCGTAGTCGATAACCCGACGTATATTTATCCGTTCAGCGGTTTTGAGAACGACTCGCTGTGGAACCGCCTGAGCGGGATCGCGGCGGGCGAGTATGAAAACTCCGCCTTCCCGGATCCGGGTGCCGGCACAATCACCACAGCCGATGACCTGAGTTCGGTTGTCGTGCTGGCGGTGGGCCAGTCGATCTCGACGGCCGCTGACACCCTGTATACTGCCGTTGTCCTTGCCGGTCAGCCGGTGAGCGGCGGCACCAAGGCCGGATTGCTCAATGCGGTTTCTGCCGGTTACGGCATTATCTGCAAGCGCAGTCTCGTCCCGGGAACCAGCGTCTGCTGTAAGTGCGGCGACGCCGACAACAACGGCGCCTGGTCGATTGCCGACGCAGTGTACTTGATCAACTACATCTTCGCGGGCGGCAACCCGCCGGGATTCCCTGGCCCGTTGCAAGTCTGCTTGGGTGACGCCGATGGCAACAAGGCGATTTCGATCGCTGACGCCGTCTGGTTGATCAACTATATCTTCGCGGGTGGCGCGGCTCCGGGCGGCTGCTAAACCGCAAAGCGGTGCTCCGCGTGACGCGCTTCCGAGTTAATCGGTAGCGAGCACGCCGAAGCCGCGACATCAAAAAGATCGGCGCAGCGTTGGTCACGATGACCGACGCTGCGCCGACTCGTTTTGGGGTAATGTTGACTTCGACAATTGTACAAACGAAGACGGCCCCGGTATCTCCGAGGCCGCCCATGAAATTGGTAGCGCTACGGGGAGTCGAACCCCGGTTTGATGGCTGAGAACCACCCGTCCTAAACCACTAGACGATAGCGCCGTAAGCGATCGATTTCAATTGCTCCCCGACAACGGGCAGCGCCGAGATTATACGCGTCGCCGGCAGAAATTCAAAGGGAATTTGCGGCGTGTGGTCGGCCACTAAATCGCTTGACTGGGCGAATTCATCGACGTACAATTAAAGTCTTGGGTCGATGTGGAATTTTGCGATTCCGCGCGGCCCTTTCGCGAGAGTGGCGGAATTGGCAGACGCGCCAGACTTAGGATCTGGTGACTTCGGTCGTGGGGGTTCGAGTCCCCCCTTTCGCAAATGAGAGGATAAGCTTCCGGACGGCATCAGGCAGCCGCAACCGGACAGAAGTTTTTCGCCGACTGCACGCGTGCGAACGTGGCGGAATTGGTATACGCGCTAGACTAAGGATCTAGTGGTGAATAACCGTGGGGGTTCGAGTCCCCCCGTTCGCACCATGATCACCGCAGGAAAGGATTCACTGTTGACCGTTCAGTTTGAAGTCGCTCAGGGGGAAAAATGCAAGCGCACGCTCAAGATTACGGTTTCGTCGGAGCAGGTTCAGGAGAAGTTCGACGAAATCTACCGCCGACTCAAGTCCGAGGCGCAGATTCCCGGTTTTCGCAAAGGCAAAGCGCCGCTCGCGACTATCAGAGCGCGCTATGGTGACGCCGCCGGTAAGGACGTGCTTGAAGACCTGATGGATCTCTCCTATAAGGAGGCGATCAATCAATCGGGTTTGACGCCGATCGACTACCCGCACATTCATATACTTGAATTTGAAGAAGGCAAGGCGCTTTCATACACGGCGGAACTGGAAATCCGTCCCGAGATTAAGCTCGAACGCTACAGCGGATTCACTTTGAAGAAACCCGATGATACAGTGAAAGACAGCGAAGTCAAAGAACTGCTCGAATATCTGCAACGCAAACACTCGTCACTGGAAATCGTCGAACGACCGGCGCAGCACGGGGATTTCGTGCTTGCCGATCTTGAAGTTATTGGCGACTCGGCAGGAAATCTGCAGGAGAAGAAGTTCGCGAACGTGCAGCTTGAATTAGTCGATGGTCCGGTAGCGACGCAGTTTTCGAAGCAAATCTCCGGACTGGACGCCGGCGCCGAAACGCAAATAACCGTTGATTATCCTTCCGACCATTTCGACAAGCGCTTTGCCGGCAGCAAGGTGACGTTCAAAGTCCACGTACACGCGATCAAGCACTTAAACCTCGTCGAACTCAATGGCGATTTCTTCAAGCAGTTCGATGACAAGATCGAGACACTCGACGATTTCCGCGCCAAGATGCGCGCCGATATTCAGGCACGCAAGACCAAGGAGTCGCGCGACGCTCTGCGCGATGAAACGATCAAGGAAGTGATCGACAAAAATCGGTTTGATTTACCAGACTCGCCGGTCGAACGCTATCTCGACCGGATCGTCGAGGATTTCAAGCAGAATTCCAAGGAACGCGTGGATGAACCGGCGCTTCGCGACCAGTATCGCGCCATCGCGATCCGCCAAATCCGCTGGGACTTACTTTATCACGAAATCGCCGAGAGGGAAAATCTGCGCGTAGAACAGACGGATATCGATGCCTGGATGCAGCGTTTTGCCGATAATTACAACATGACGCTCGAACAGGCCAAGAAAGCGATCACGGACAACCGCCGCATTGCCGATCTTAAGGAGACGATCCTTGAGAACAAGGTGGTCGATTTCATTCTCGCCGGCTCAACGGTGGAAACAGTGTTTTCGCCGCTGGTCAAGCCGGAATAGCTTCAAGGAGGAATGCTGTGACATACAATCAACTAATTCCGATCGTGGTCGAACAGACGGGCCGCGGCGAACGCGCATACGACATCTACTCGCGGCTCCTCAAGGACCGCATCATCTTCCTCGGCACACCGATCGACGATCAAATCGCCAATCTGGTGATCGCGCAGATGTTGTTTCTGGCGGCGGAAGACGCCAACAAGGACATCTTCCTGTATATAAATTCTCCGGGCGGCATCGTGACCTCCGGTCTGGCGATTTACGACACGATGCAGTTCATTAAGCCAAAAGTCGCGACGGTCTGCATGGGACTTGCGGCCTCGATGGGCGCTTTTCTGTTGGCCGCCGGTGCGCAAGGGAAGCGCGCGGCGCTGCCGCACTCACGCATCATGATCCACCAGCCGCTGGGCGGCGCACAGGGGCAGGTTTCGGATCTGGAGATTCAGACCAAGGAAGCGGTGCAGCATAAGCAACGCTTGACCGAAATCCTCGCCAAGCACACAAATCAGCCGTTCGAGAAGCTGATCACCGATACCGATCGGAATTTCTTCATGTCGGCCGGCGAAGCCAAAGATTACGGCATCGTTGACGAGGTTTACAACTTTGACAAAAAGTAGTCGGAAAGCGTAATACTGCAGAATTGATATGACGAAAGAAACCCGACGCGTCGAGCATTGTTCGTTTTGCGGCAAGGACGCCTACAGCGTGCGCAAACTGTTTTCCGGGTACAATGCGCACATCTGTGACCAGTGTATCGAGATCACGCACGACATGCTGGATGAGGCGCCGAAGAAGCGCACGCCGCAGCGTCCGGTCAAGCTGTACAAGCCGAAAGAGATCCGCGCTTTTCTCGACCAGTACGTAATCGGTCAAGACCGCGCCAAGAAATCACTTTCGGTAGCGGTCTATAATCACTACCAGCGTATTTTTAATGAAGCCAAGACGGCGGATGTCGAGCTTGAGAAGTCGAATATCCTGATGCTCGGCCCGACGGGCACCGGCAAGACGCTGCTGGCGCAGACACTCGCCAAGATGCTCTCGGTGCCGTTCTCGATCGCGGATGCGACGGTGCTGACGGAAGCCGGTTATGTCGGCGAGGACGTAGAAAACATCCTGGTTCGTCTCTATCAGGCCGCAGATTACGACAAAGAGCGCACCGAGATGGGGATTGTCTTCATCGACGAGATCGACAAGATCGCGCGCAAGTCGGCGAATCCGTCGATCACGCGCGATGTATCCGGCGAAGGCGTGCAGCAGGGATTGCTGAAGATACTCGAAGGCACGGTGTCGAATATTCCGCCGAAAGGCGGCCGGAAGCATCCGGAGCAGCCGTTTGTGGCTATTGATACCCGAAATATTCTCTTCGTCTGCGGCGGAGCCTTCGATGGCCTCGACAAGATCATCGCGCGCCGCATCGGTAAACAGCAAGTCGGTTTCAAAGTCGAGCACAAGAGTGTCGATAAGGACGATATTTCTGCGTTGCTGCATCGCGTCGAAACCGAAGACTTGCTCGAATACGGGCTCATTCCGGAACTGATCGGCCGCCTGCCCGTGGTTACGGTGCTTGATCCTTTGAGCGACGAGGCGATGCTACAGATTCTGACCGAACCGAAAAACTGCCTAACCAAGCAATACACCCGGCAATTTCAACTCGAGGGAATCGACTTGGAGTTCACGCCGGAGGCGCTGAAGGCGGTCGTGAAGATCGCGCGCGAACGCAAGACCGGCGCCCGCGCGTTGCGCTCGATCTTTGAAGAGAAGATGCTCGAGTTGATGTACGAGGCGCCATCGTATCGCAACGTTTCGAAAATCGTGATTACCGAAGAAGTGATTACCGCGGATGCCGCTCCGATTCTGGAGCGGGCTGCCACCAAGTCGGGCAAACAAAGCGCCTGACGCACAAATGATCTACCAATACGGCTCCGAAAAATTGACGATCAATGAGTCACTGCCGGTTCTGCCGGTGCGCGACACGATCGTCTTTCCGTTCATGGTCTATCCGATGATCGTTGGTAGACAATTTTCGGTCGACGCATTGCAGGAGGCAATGGTGCGCGATAAGCAGATCCTGCTGCTGGCGCAGAAGGACAAGAATACCGAGGTTCCAGCACCCGAAGATCTTTACCAATTCGGCACCGTCTCGCGGGTACTGCAAGTGATGAAGCTCTCCAACGGCACGATGAAAGTGCTGATGGAAGGTATCGGCCGCGCGGCGGTGAAGCGCGTCACGAGCGGGGAAGGATTCATCGGCGCCCAGATTCGCGTTGTGAGTGACGTGGTCGACGACGAACCGCTACGACTTGAGGCGCTGGCGCGCTCGGCGGCCGGCGCGTTTACGGAATATGTCAATCTCAATCGACGTCTCCCCGATGAGATTCTCTCGTACACGACGGAAATCGGCGATCCCGGCAAACTCTCGGATGTCATCGCCGCGCATGTCCAGCTCCCTCTCGACATTCGCCAGCGACTCTTGGAGACAATCATCGTATCCAAGCGTCTCGAATTGCTGACCAAGCACCTATCGAGTGAGATCGAGATCCTCAAGCTCGAGCAAGAAATCGATTCGGATGTACGAGAATCGCTCAACAAGTCGCAGCGGGAATTCTATCTTCAACATCAATTAAAAGTCATCAAGGAAGAGCTGGGGCAGTTTGAAGACGCAGCGGACACGTCCGACTATGAGGCGCGTATCACTAAGGCGGGTCTTCCCGAGGAAGCCGCCAAGAAGGCGCGTGAAGAAGTTGCGCGCCTAAGCCGGATGCACTCCTATTCTGCAGAAGCCAATGTCATTCGCGGTTACCTCGATTGGCTTCTGGCGCTGCCGTGGGCGAGCAAGACCGATGATCGCACCGAGTTTAAGGAAGTAGAGAAGATTCTTGACGGTGAGCACTTTGGTCTGGAGAAAGCTAAGAAGCGCATTCTCGAACACCTGGCGGTAATCAAGTTGTCGCGGAATGTGAAAGGACCAATTCTGTGTCTGGTCGGCCCGCCCGGCGTCGGCAAGACTTCGCTCGGCAAATCGATCGCGCACGCGCTCGATCGCAAGTTCGCGCGTATGTCGCTCGGCGGCATGCGCGATGAGGCTGAAATCCGCGGCCACCGCCGCACGTATATTGGCGCGATGCCCGGACGGATTGTGCAGATGCTCAAGAAGGTGCAATCATCCAATCCGGTTTTCTTGCTCGATGAAATCGACAAGATCGGCGTCGATTTCCATGGTGATCCGGCATCCGCACTGCTTGAAGTGCTCGATCCGGAACAAAATTCGACTTTCCAGGATCATTACCTCGAGTGCGAATTCGACCTCTCACAAATTCTCTTCGTAACCACAGCCAATACGACGGCCGGCATTCCCCGACCGCTGCTCGATCGCATGGAAATCATCGATCTGCCGGGCTATCTGGAACTTGAAAAGGCGCAGATTGCCGAGAAGTTCCTCATGCCCAAGCAACAGAAGGAGTGCGGACTCGGAGAATACAAGATTGGTCTGGCGAATGCCGTGATCACAGCGATTATCCGCGACTACACGCGGGAGTCCGGCGTTCGCGAGCTTGAGCGCCAGATCGGTTCGATCATGCGTCAACTGGCGCAGAGGATCGCCAAGGGCGAAAAGAAAAAGTCATTTACCGTCACGAAAGGCGATCTGCCGACATACCTCGGCGTGCGTAGGTATCTCGATACCGAGATCGGCAGGATGGTGATTGGCAAGGCCGTGGGCCTGGCATGGACACGCACGGGTGGGGAAATACTCCCGGTGGAGATTTCTCTAACTGAAGGCAGTGGACGATTGACCTTGACCGGCAAGCTCGGCGATGTCATGCAGGAATCCGCAAGAGCGGCATTAACTCTGGTGAAGTCGAGATCCAGCAAACTAAGAATCTCGAAGGAAGCATTCAAGACAAACGACATCCATCTTCACCTCCCGGAAGGCGCAGTCCCCAAAGATGGCCCGTCCGCGGGAATTACAATACTCGTCGCATTAACCTCAGCATTCACCAAGAGATTGCCGGTCAAGGGCTTAGCCTTTACGGGAGAAATCACGCTTTCGGGCGAGGTACTCCCTGTAGGCGGTCTTAATGCTAAGCTGATTTCGGCGCTGCGCGCCGGAATCAAAGACGTGGTCGTGCCACGAGCCAATCGTCCCGACGTCGAGGAACTGCCGAAGGACCTCACGAAACGATTGAAAGTTCACTACGTCAAAAACGCGACTGAAGTTTTAGAGCTTGCCTTCAAGCGGTAAGATTACCATTTTAATTCACCGGTAGAATCGAATCGAACTTCAAGAGTGGGTGACCCTGAAACAGGTGACATTGGAGAGAACTGCCTACGTGCCGGATCAGTTGATCCTGACCGGCTTGATGCAAGTGGCGTTTGCCGGTCGTTCCAACGTCGGCAAATCGTCGCTACTCAACAAGCTCTTCAACCGCCGCAATCTGGCGAAAGTCTCGCAGACGCCGGGGAAAACGCAGTCGATCAATTACTATAACGTTGACGATCAGTATTACCTTGTCGATCTGCCCGGCTACGGCTTTGCGCGTGCTCCCAAGTCCGAGCGTGATCGCTGGCAGCAGATGATGGAGCACTACTTCGTGAAGAACAAGGCGCTGTACGCAATAGCGCACTTGATCGATATTCGCCACGAACCGACCGATCTCGACTTGATGTTGCACGAATGGACACGCCCGCTGGTGAAAGAGCATCTGTATGTACTCACCAAAGCAGACAAGTTAGCGCCGAGTAAACGCGTCGCTGCGGCCAAGCAACTACAGTCGGAGTTGAAAGTAGCTTCCGAACAGGTCGTAGTCTTCTCGACGGAGTTAGGCGACGGCAAACAGCGCATCTTGGAGTGGATTCGGCAAGTGCGCAATCTGGCTCAGGAGACCAAGAGAACGGAGAACAATACATGACCAATCGGGTAGTGCTGGGACTGCAATGGGGAGATGAAGGAAAGGGTAAGATCGTCGATTTGCTCTCTCGCGATTTCGACATCATCGCGCGTTGTCAAGGAGGCGCTAACGCCGGGCATACGGTGAAAGTCGGCGCCGACAAGTTTATCCTGCATCTCATTCCGTCGGGGATATTGCATCCGGGTAAGACCTGTCTGATCGGCAACGGCGTCGTCCTCGACCTGTTCCAGCTGTTCAAAGAGATGCGCGATCTGGAAGATCGCGGCGTTAACGTCCGGGGGCGGATTCTCGTTTCCGGCCGCGCGCATTTGGTGATGCCGTATCACAAGATTATCGATGCCGTGATGGAAGAGGCGCGCGGCGACGCGCTCTTGGGCACCACGAAGCGCGGGATCGGCCCGGCATACCTCGACAAAATCGGACGGTGTGGAATTCAGTTCGCAGATTTGTTCGACGACAATGTCCTGCGCTGCAAAATCGAGGAGAATTTCACACTGAAGCAGCACATGTTCGACCGCTTGCCAACCGATCAGCGACCCAATACAAATCTCACTTTCGAAACGCTGGTTGCCAAACGCGAGGAAGCGCGCGAACTGGTTTGCGATATCTCGGAGTACTTGGACGATTCAATACGCCGCGGTAAACGGATATTGTTCGAAGGCGCCCAGGGCACGTTGCTCGACGTCGATTTCGGAACCTATCCCTACATTACGTCCTCGAACACGACCATCGGCGGCGTACTCACCGGGCTTGGTATTGGCTGCAAGCATCTGGGCCGGGTAACCGGAATCGTCAAGGCTTACCAAACGCGCGTCGGGTCCGGGCCGTTTCCGACCGAGTTAAGTGACCAAATCGGTGAACGCTTGCGCGAACGCGGTTGGGAATACGGCTCGACCACCGGACGACCGCGCCGTTGCGGCTGGCTCGACTTGGTGGCACTAAAGTACGCCGTGCGGATCAACGGCGTTGATGACATCGCGTTGATGAAGATGGACGTGCTCGACGGTCTCGATGAGATCAAGATTTGCACCGGCTATCGCTTTGGCGGGAAGGTTCACTCGGTGCCGCCGCAGTCAACCTTCCAGATGAAGAACGTGGAACCGGTATATGAACGATTGTCCGGATGGAAGCAACCGCTGGGCGAGGTGAGATCGCTGGATCAACTCCATGCCAACGCGCGAACGTATCTCAAGCACATCGAGGATTTCGTCGGCGTTCCGATCAGTCTGCTCTCGATCGGCCCGGAGCGGGACGCAACGATCATCGTCGCTGGGCAGTAGTGAATTGTGAATCAGGTTGCTCCGGCTTGCCGGATGGAGCGAGATTTCACGCTCGATCAATGCCCAACGTTACTAAAAAGACCAGTTAGATTTCGACCGCCAATGTGATCACGCATAGGCTATATTCTTCAGTATGCCGGATCGCCGTATCGTCAAAGCCAACGCGCACGCCTTGGCGCTTCTGCGCGATCTCAATGAGTTGACGCTGGCTACTGTCGATCTCCCGGTTCGCCAACTCTGGCAAGACGAATTCGCTTCCTTGCTGAATGCCGATTCAGCGACGGACTGCTATCTCATCGGATTCGAAGATCACCTGCCGATTGGCTACGTCTTGTATCACCCTCTTGACCAGGTGGCTGAGCTTCGCGGCCCTTTCCTCTTTCCGGAATACCGCGAAACCGATGCCGGTGAGTTCTTGATCGAAAGGGCACGTCGACTCGCGCAGTCCAATAATCTGTTCGTATTGATTACGCTCGTTCCGCGATCGCTGACTTGGTGCGGAATCGCCTACGACTCGGCGAGTTTTGATGAGATTTCTTCTGACACAGAGTTCATCCGTCGCTGGAATGATGGGCTGTTAGCCGACTACCTGCTGACCGGGAGTGAGCGATTGATGGGCTGCTTGCTCGATCCCGTTCCTGCGGATCAAGCCGCAAGCGCCAGCGAGTGATCTTCTCGCTTCGGGTTCCTCCGATTGCTCACCGTCTTTGGTTGTTGCAGCGACAGGTAGAAACCGATTATCCATTCTGCGCGTGTGTCGAGCTGCTGGTCGCGACATGGTCGGCGGGTATCTCATGCCTAAGCTCAATGCCGGCAAGAAATTGCCACTAAGGCCGAGTTGGCGAATCTCGGCGCAAAGGTTGCGTCCTGGCTCGTACGTAGGTATATTGAATACTGGCAGGCCTCTGGACTTGGGGCCAGCAGTGGAAATATGCGCGAAATGATGTTGACTCTTCGTGCCGAACCATCGCGTGTCGACGTGCATCGCATGTTCGATCGCATTGCGCGGCGCTATGACTTCCTGAATCACTTGTTGTCTTTCGGAATGGATTACTACTGGCGTCGACGTGCCGTGGGATGCCTTCCCGAGAGAGCAAACCTCAAGGTAATCGACTTGGCCTGCGGGACCGGCGATCTTGGATTGGCCGCAATTCGTCATCGTGGCGAGAGTATTCAGGTCTTGGGCATTGACCGCGCCGAATTGATGTTGGGTTATGCACTCAAAAAGTCACTTCCCGCGAATCTCGCCTTGGCGATGGGAGATGGCCTGCAAATTCCGGTTCAGGAGCATTCCGTCAATGCGGTTATGATCGCTTTCGGGATTCGCAATATGACCAGCACCGCTGCTTGTCTTGCCGAAATTCGACGGATATTGGTGGCCGGCGGCAATCTTATCGTCCTCGAATTCGCACTTCCCCGGAACCGTCTCTGGCGGGCACTGCACTTGTTCTATCTGCGAACCATTGTTCCCGGAATTGGTCGTCTGGTATCGGGCGATCGCGACGCTTACGCCTATCTCAATCGCACCATCGAAAGCTATCCGCACGGTGAAGCGTTTTGTGGTCTACTGCGTGAAAGGGGATTCATTGCCGATCAGGCCATTTCGTTGAGTGGTGGCATTGTCAATCTTTATGTCGGGACCGCGCCATGATCTATAGCTTTGCCAGTGGCGACACCAGACAATCAAAGTTTGTTGATTTGCTCAACCAGCTCGGTTTGGGCTACGAGCTCGATGAATTCGACCACACCGTCGTCCGTGTCCTGGGAAAGGTGACGCCGGAGATCGCGCGGCGATTTGAAACCGCAGGATTCACGTCCCGTCAATTCACATTCAAGCGCTCGGCTGAATCGGGCGCGTTTGCGACGATTGCCGATTCGACCAGACTCGCGGTAATCGCCGGGCCTTGCGCCGTCGAAAGCGAGGACCAACTCGAGGCAGTTGCCTCCGAACTCGGCAAGATCGGCGTTCGTTTTCTGCGCGGCGGCGCATTCAAGCCACGGACTCAAGTGGATTCTTTTCAAGGCATGGGTGTCCCCGGCTTACGTCTGTTGCGCGAAGTGGCTGACCGGCACGGCATGTACGTGATCACCGAGGTCATGGACCGCGCACAAATTGACGACGTGGCAGAATTCGCCGATGTCCTGCAAGTAGGATCGCGCAACATGTACAACTACACGCTGCTGACCGCTTTAGGGGCGATCGACCGGCCGGTCTTGCTCAAACGGGGCATGGCGGCGACGCTTCACGAATGGCTTTCGGCGAGCGACTACATCATTCGTGGCGGTAATTCTACGGTGATCCTCTGCGAACGCGGAGTTCGAACTTTTGAGCCGGAAGTTTCTCATACATTCGATCTTTCCACGATGATACTCGCCCAACGGCAATCCGGGCTTCCGGTGATCGCCGATCCGTCGCACGCCGCGGGCCGAGCCGATTTAGTCACGCCGCTCGCATTGGCGGCGGTGGCAGCCGGAGCCGATGGAGTCATGGTTGAAGTCCATCCCGAACCTGATCAAGCGCTCTCCGATCGAAAGCAAGCTCTGACATTGCCCGAGTTCCGGGAGCTTCACGATCGAGCACAACGATTATTCTCGCTGCGGGCTAACCACTGAAATATGACCCGCACTCCGCAAAATCGAATCGGTCATGAATCGAGCAAACCGCGGGTCGACGCCGAGCAAATCGTCACCAGCGTGCGGCAACAAGTCGAAGCAGCGGATCTTCCCGATGCGCAGCAGTTTTCTCGAATTTTCGCAGTATCGATCCCGCTGCAGCGGATTGATATCATCGGTTGGCTGCGAAACACTTCGCTCTATCCGCGCTCGTACTGGCTGAGCCGAGATGGTTCCCTTGAGATCGCCACTCTCGGCAACCTGCTCGCTGACGACGTTGCGGCGAATATGTCGCTGACGGCCCTGCAGTCCACCATCAGCCGCTGCCTCTGCCGCCGACTCTGGGCCTGCTATGGCCAAGCATTCGATGCCGATCGCAGATCAGATCAAGATTCGTGGGGAGACTTCCCCAAGCGCTCTCTCCAAGTCCCCACAATCACGTTCGGTCGCGAAGGTGACGAGTACTTCGTGACTCTGGCATTTGCCAACCGTCCCAGTGAGAGCGAACTCGAGGCTATCCGGCGCCAGATTGAGGCGGTTGGCGAATCGCATCCGGATTCGACGGGCACGGAAATTGCCGCAGAGATTGAATTGCGCACCGACTTGCCGGACCGTCAGAGCTGGAATCAGGCGGTCGACCGGGTTTTAACTACGATTGACTCTGGCTCGATTCAAAAAGCTGTTCTGGCGCGCCAAACTCGGCTTCGTCTTGATAACGAAGTTCTACCGGTTGATCTTCTCGACATCAATTGCCGCCGGCATCCCGACACCTATCGCTTCCTATTTGCTCCGTCAGCGGAAATTGCGTTTCTGGGAGCATCGCCGGAACGGCTGTTCCGCCTCAGGGGAAGCCAGTTGGAGACCGAGGCGATGGCCGGCACAATCGCGCGCGGCGCCAATGCCGTTGGCGACCGGCATCGAGATGATGAATTGCGCCGCAGTCATAAAGATCAAGATGAACACCGCTATGTAGTGGATGGCATCACTGAGCGACTATCGCCGTTGACGAAAAGCCTCGATCTGGCGGACGAGCCGGGCGTCATTCATCTTCGCCACGTCGCGCATCTCCGGTCGCAAATCTCAGCGACGTTGAATCCGGGAGTCGATCTTGACCAGGTCTTAGCCGCGATGCATCCGACAGCGGCGGTTTGCGGCTTGCCATCAGACGATGCCCGACAGCTACTGACTCAACTCGAACCATTCAACCGCGGTTGGTATTCCGGCCCGATCGGAATCATCGGCGCCGAATATTGCGAATTCGCGGTGGCGCTGCGTTCGGCGCTGATTGCCGGCAAGTGCGTGGACTTGTATGCCGGCGCCGGTATCGTGCGCGGATCCGATCCCGATCTTGAATGGCTGGAACTTGAACAAAAACTGCGCACGCAGTTTGAGATTCTCGCCGGAGTCACAGTTTGAAGGCTGTCAATCTCAATCACCTCTGGGGCAAACTCATTATCGAAGAGTTGACGCGTACCGGCATTGACCGGTTCATCATCGCGCCCGGTTCGCGTTCGACGCCCTTGGTTGTTGCCGTCGCGGAGAATGCAGTCGCCAAAGCGGTGGTTCATTATGATGAACGCGGCGCCGGATACTATGCCGTCGGCTATGCCCAAGCGACCGCCAAACCGGCGGTGGTGATTTGCACTTCCGGGACGGCGGTTGCTAATCTTCTTCCAGCGATTATCGAATGTTCTTATGCAAATCTGCCGCTCCTTGTTATGACCGCCGACCGGCCGCCGGAACTTCACGATACCGGGGCGGCACAGACGATAACTCAGGCGGGGATTTTCGGAGAATTCGTGAGATGGCATTGCGACCTTCCGACGGCAACCGATGAAATTTCACCGCGATACGTGCTTTCGACGATCGATCAGGCAGTCGCGAAAGCTGTGAGCGGGCCACCCGGGCCGGTGCATATCAACTGCCGGTTTCGCGAGCCGCTCGCTCCGGTTGGAACACCACGGCAGTTCAGCGACTATCTCGAGCCACTTTCGCTGTGGCTCTCCGGTGAGACCCCGCTCACCCGATATGTTCCGCCCGTCTCGACGATCGCAGCGGGCTCTGTGGAAGTAGCACTGAGACGCGCTAAATCCGGAATGATCGTTGCCGGGCGGCTTCCGGCTTCGGTCGACCCCGCTCCGATCTTGGATCTGGCGCGGAAGTGGTCGTGGCCGGTAGTTGCCGACATTGTCTCTCAAGGCCGCACCAGCGGCGCTGACGCATCACCTTCAATTGCGCATTCAGATTTGCTTTTTCGATCCGACAAGATCACCGAATGGGTCAAATCCGATTTCGTGCTTCAGTTCGGAGCAACGCCGCTTTCCAAATCGCTGCTCACTTGGGTAAATCGCGCTGATCAATACGTAGTCATTGATCAAGGTGTGGACCGGCTCGACCCACAACATTGCGTAACTTTGCGCGTGGCGGCAGACGCACAGCGCTCGGCGGCTGAGCTCAGGGAGATAGATGGCGTCTCGCCTTCGCGACTGCTGAAGCCGATGCAGGCTTTCGATGGCGTTGCCGCCGCAGAGATCGACTGGTTACGGCGACGATATTACGATGAAATCAGCGAGCTTCTCATCGCCGACGAGATTTTCCGCAGCGTTGAGTCGGATCGCGCTCTCTATCTCGGCGCCAGCATGCCCATTCGCTTGGCGGATGCGATGGCCAGCCAGACGGCATCACGACTCTTTGTCGGCGCGAATCGTGGTGTCAACGGGATCGACGGAACGATCGCGGCGGCGGTCGGCTTCGCCGCCGGCGCGGACCTTCCGGGCACGCTGTTGCTCGGTGATTTAGCTCTTCTTCACGATGTCAACTCGCTGGCCCTGCTTGCGAATTCGCCGCAGCCGATAGTTACCGTAGTGATCAACAACGACGGTGGCGGTATCTTCGAATACCTCCCGGTCGCACAAGTCGAGAAGCACTTCGAAAAGTTCTTTGCAGCGCCGCACGGACGCGGTTTTTTCGCGGCGGCGGAGTTGTTTGGCATCAAGCATTATCATCCGAAAACCGTTAAAGACTTCGCGACGACTTATCACCATGCGCTGCGCGCCGGCAAACCGGCGCTCATCGAAGTCACCAGCGACCGCAAACGGGCCGTTGCCCAATTCCGTGAGTTGATTCAACGTGTGGAAGAGAGTGCTTTGCGGACTCTTCCGGAAATTGTAAATTCCCGCTGAGATGAGTTGGCACTGCTTAAAGCGCGGCCGGCGCAATTGCCCGGTGTTGGTGTTTCTCCATGGATTCATGGGACTCGGGGCCGATTGGGAAGAGGTCATTCACTCGCTCGCAGACGATTACTACTGTCTGGCGCCGGATCTTCCCGGCCACGGCGGCCACGAGTTGGAGATGAAACCCGCAAGCATATCGATGGCGTCGGTCACCAAGGCGTTGCTTCGGTTCCTCGAGGAGCATGATTGTAAGCAGGCTACGCTGATCGGTTATTCGATGGGCGCCCGTTTGGCGCTGTACGCCGCGATCAAGCATCAGGAGCGGTTCGCCGGTTTGATTCTCGAAAGCGGTGGGCCGGGTATCGAGGACGAATATGAACGTCGGGTGCGCATCGCGTTGGACGATGATCGCGCCTATCATCTGCGCGTGCAGGGCGTCGAGTCGTTTCTCGAAGACTGGTACGACGCGCCACTATTTGAGTCGATACATCGTCATCCGGAAAAGCTCGCGCGGATCAAGAAGACCCGCTCTTGCCACAACGCCGATGATCTTGCGGCGGCGTTGCAGGGGCTTTCGACCGGCCGCCAGCCGAACTTGTGGCAAGAGATGGAGACACTGAGACTTCCGACCTTGCTCATCACCGGCGCCCTGGATCACAAGTTTTCGCGCCTGAATCGCTTGATGATGGAGGCGATACCGCTTTCCGAGTGGAAGATGATTGGCGATGCCGGTCACAACACGCACCTCGAGCAGCCGCAGGCTTTCCAGACTGCAGTGACGCGATTCCTGCATGAGCGGGTTTACCGTGAGTTGTCCAAGGAGGAGCACAAATGACGAATTCGATCACATGGAAGCCGGCCGGCGAGTTTACCGATATCGAGTATCACAAGGCGGAAGGTATCGCCAAGATCACGATCAATCGCCCCGAGCGCCGGAACGCGTTTCGACCATTGACAGTCAAGGAAATGTCGGCCGCTTTTGCCGACGCGCGCGATGATTCCGAAGTCGGAGTAGTGATTCTCTGCGGTAAAGGCAAGGATGCGTTTTGCTCCGGCGGCGATCAGAAAATTCGCGGCGACTCCGGCTACAAAGATGATCGCGGGGTGCACCGCCTCAACGTACTCGACTTGCAGCGGCAAATTCGCACCTTGCCGAAACCGGTGATTGCCATGGTGGCCGGGTACGCCATCGGCGGCGGGCACGTGCTCCACGTGATGTGCGATCTCACCATCGCCGCCGACAATGCGCGTTTCGGGCAGACCGGTCCCAAAGTTGGATCCTTCGACGGCGGTTACGGCTCTTCTTATCTCGCGCGAATCGTCGGGCAGAAGAAGGCGCGCGAAATCTGGTTCCTGTGTCGGCAATACGACGCCCGGCAAGCGCTCGAGATGGGTCTCGTCAATTGTGTCGTGCCGTATGATCGACTCGAGGAAGAGACCATCAAGTGGTGTCGCGAAATTCTGGGTCATTCTCCGCTGGCGCTTCGCTGCCTCAAAGCGGCTCTCAACGCCGATTGCGACGGCCAGGCCGGCCTCCAGGAACTAGCCGGCAACGCGACAATGATGTACTACATGACCGAAGAAGCACAGGAAGGCCGGAATGCTTTTGTCGAGAAGCGTGCGCCGAACTTCACAAAATTCAAACGGAATCCGTGAGCGGAGATATGAACGCCGCGCCGGCACTCTCCCCGCTGAGAATTTGGACTCTCGCTGCCCGGCCGAAAACTCTGCCGGCAGCGGTTACGCCGGTGATCATCGGGGCGGCGATAGCTTATGCCGACGGGTTCTTGCACTGGCCATCGCTATTGGCTGCGCTCATCGGGGCGTTGTTTATTCAAGTCGGAACTAACTTCGCCAACGATTTCTTTGATCACAAGCAAGCCGTTGACAACGAGCACCGGCTTGGACCACTGCGGATGACCCAGTCTGGTCTGGTTACACCGCAACAGATGAAACGAGCGACGTTTTTCGCCTTTGGCGCTGCATTCCTCGTCGGCATATATCTGGTTTATCGTGGCGGATGGCCGATCGTCGGTATCGGATTATCGTCGATTCTCTTTGGCATCCTTTATACCGGCGGACCATTTCCGCTTGGATACAACGGGCTCGGCGACATCTTCGTGCTCGCCTTTTTCGGTCCGGTCGCTGTCGGGGGGACATACTTTGTAATCGCACAGGAAGTGACTCGAGCTGCAATCCTCATGGGAATAGCTCCGGGGCTGCTCTCTGTGGCGATACTCGTGGTGAATAACACGCGCGACCTCGAGACCGATCGACGAGCCGGCAAGCGCACGCTCGCCGTGCGTTTTGGCCGTAGTTTCTCCGTAGCCGAGTATGCCGTCGTGACTCTCGCCGCATTTGCTGTGCCGGTTGTGCAGTATATGTTGACCGGCAAACACGTTGGCTCATTGCTCGCCCTGCTGGCGTTGCCAATGGTGTTAGTTTTGATCCGTTCGCTCGCTGTCCAGGAAGGTGTTGTCCTGAATCAGACGCTGGCGCGAACCGGACAGCTTCTGGCGCTTTACGGATTTCTCTTCTCGATTGGTTGGCTGCTATGAGAATCAAACTGATCAGAGTCTCCCGCTACAAAGTTCCCATGCGCACACCGTTTGTGACCGCCGATCGTAAGTTTACGGCCCGGGAAGGACTGATCATCGAGATCACGACCGACTCAGGTCTTTGTGGTATTGGCGAGATCGCTCCGCTCAAGGGATTCAGCCGCGAGAGCCTTTCGGAGTCAGAATCGCGCATCAAAGCCCTGTTGCCGGCTCTTCGGAGTTTCAATATTCCCGACTCGATTCCGGCCGCGTGGCATGCTACCTATGCGTTTCTGACCAAGACGCCGATGCCGGCCGCCGTCGCCTTCGGGCTTGAGACCGTGATTTTCGACCTCGCATCGCAGGCGGCGGGTATCCCCATTTCGATGTTACTCAACCCACAAAGGTCGCGCGTAGTCTCGTGCAACGCCGTCATCGGCGGTGATCGCGATAACTTTGAAGCTCTGATCAAGCACAAGCTTGCGGCGGGATTCCGAACGTTCAAAGTGAAAGTCGGTCTGGAATCGTCGCGGGCCGAAGTAGGTTTTGTTCGCCACGTGCGGCGATTGATCGGCCCGGATGCAGTGCTTCGGCTGGACGCTAATGGCGCGTTTTCGATTGCGGAAGCTGCCGAATTTCTCACGGCGATTTCCGATTGTGACATCGAGTACGTTGAAGAGCCGCTCCGGGATTTTTCCTTTGACTCTCTCGCCGAAATCAAAGAGCGCAGTCACGTTCCGATCGCCGTCGACGAAAATGTCAGGACGGTCATGGCCGCGCTGGCTCCGCACAGTCAGGTCGATCCACCACTTGCCGGATCCGGTTTGATCGACTATGTCGTCATTAAACCGATGACGATGGGCGGGTTTGCAGCACGGAAGTTCCAGAAGTCACTTAACAACATCGGCGTGCGCGTAGTGATTACCTCGACGCTCGAAACCGGAATCGGCGTGGTCGCGGCAATCAGCCTCGCCTCGGCGTTTCGTCTCGAAGCGGCGTGTGGATTCGATACGTTGCCCATCCTCGAAGATCAGCTCACTGACCGCTGTCCGCTAACGGTCGGCGGACAGCTTGATCTCGGTTACCTGCCGGGGCTTGGAGTCAGGCTGCGTGATGACGCGCGCGAGAGGTATCTGAAAGAGATCGTGCGTGTTGATTGAATCTCCGCTGCATATCGCCGCCAAAATCCATGGTTCGAGAGCCGCGCTAAAGTCCGCAGATTCTCAAGTTACTTATAGCGAACTCAGGCAGCTTGTCGCCGCTGCCGGAGCGAGACTGGGATCCGCTGGAATCGGCGGGAGCATGCGAGTGGGCATTGTTGCAGTTAACAGCATCGAGCAAGTAGTCGCCCTGCTTGCGCTTTGGCATCTCGGCGCCATTGCTGTACCGCTGAACTTGCGCCTGACCGTGTCCGACCGGCAACTGCAAATTGCCGCAGCGGGAATCGAAACCGTGCTCGCCAATTCAGGTCCGGATGGACTCCCGAATGTTGCACCATCCCGAGTGCTGTCACTCGATGCGATCGTGCGGCCCTTAATCCATGGCGCCACGGACGCATTGCCGACGGAACTTGATACCGACCGACACGGAGCTATAATCTTCACCTCCGGCAGCAGTGGTCACACTAAAGGCGCCATTCTCACGATCGGTAATCTATATTACAGCGCGCTGGGCTCGAACCAGAATCTGCCACTGTGCTCCGACTCTTGTTGGCTACTCAATCTGCCGCTGGCGCATGTCGGCGGACTCGGCATTGTGTGGCGGTGCATGCTGGCCGGCGCATCAATCTATGTCAGTCAGCATTATGATGAGCATGAAGCCAATGCGCTCATCGACGACGGTTCAATCACTCATCTCTCGTTGGTCCCGGCAATGATGCATCGGCTGATACGTTCGCGGGGAGATCGGCGTTTTCCGAAGTCACTGACGGCGATACTACTCGGCGGCGCCCCTCTGCCGCCGCGCTTGCGGGATGCCTGTATTCGGCGGCAAGCGCCGATCGTTTGCAGTTACGGACTCACCGAGGCGGCGTCGCAGGTTACGTCGACCTCGATAAACGCCGATGGCGCTGAACTTTTGTCATCGGGAAAACTGCTGCCATATCGCGAACTTCAAATCAGAAGCGATGACGGCAAAGTCTTGCCGACAGACTCAGTCGGTTCGATTTGGGTTCGCGGCGCTGTGCGATTCATGGGCTACATCGATAAGAAGGAAAGCCGATTCGACAGCGATGGCTGGTTTGATACGGGTGACCTTGGTTCTCTCAGCGCTGCCGGATCCCTTTCAGTCGTTGGTAGGAAAGACCAGATGTTCATCTCTGGCGGCGAGAACATCTACCCTCAGGAAATCGAGCAAGTTGCGCTCTCTTTCCCTGGGGTTGCGGGATGTGCTTGTGTTTCGCAGCCCGACGACGAATGGGGTTATCGCCCAATTCTGTACGTCGTGGCGGAAGTCGCTTCGAGCCTCGATCTCGACAAGCTGGCCGAGCACTTGCACGAGCGGCTGGCGAAGTTCAAAGTCCCCAAGAAGACCATGCTCGTTGATCGCTTACCTACGGCTGCTCTCGGCAAGACCGATTACGCGAAATTACGCGATTTGTCGAATTCGATACTGGGCAAACAGGCGGACTAATCAGTGTCGCGAAGATTCGCCAGGGCCGAGCGCAACTCTGCCGGTAATCGTATTTTCTTGCGCTCGTCCCGGCTAACCGTGACATGCACGGTCTTTCCGGTGCCAACTTGTTCTCCGTGTTCATCGTAGATTGCATAGCCCAGCGTGTAGGAGCTTATGCCCAGAGCAGCAACATTGACGGAGATGTTTAGTAGCTGCCCGACATCGACGGCGCGCAAGAACTGCGCTTCAGCATGAACGATCGGCACGAAGAAGTCGGCCTTGGCAATTAGCTCCTCCATCGGCATGCCGATGCGCCGCAAGAGCTCCTCATAGACGTCGTGGCAGAAGTACAACTGCCGCGCGAAAAACAGCAGCCCGGCGGCGTCCGTATCGTGCAATCGTACGCGGAAACTCATGCTCACACTTGCCATCGCGGCGCATGATAAGCTGACGCGCCAGATGTTTCAACTCCCATTTTCTTGCGCTCGCGTTTTAATCGCGATAACATGGCGCCAACTGCCAATAGAGATTGAGGCTATACCAGAGGTGAAGATGAAATTACTGGTTGTCGTGCTGATAGCTTTCCTCGCTTTGCAAGCCACTCAGGCCGACATGCTTGACGACGCCCTCGCCGCCGTCGGCAAGTCGCGCACCGATCTCGGCTACCGGCCAAAGGGATACTGGAATCGCTATCCCTTCGAAATACCATATAAGCTACCGGCGTTCGACGACTTGTTTTCCGAACCGCTACGCGTCTATGACTACTGTCAATCGATGAAGGCCGCGTTCGTTCAGTACATGCAGGATAGTACCTTTGCCAACCAACAGCACTCAGCTCTCTATCAACTGACCTATCACCTCGCCTGGGAGCGAAAGATCGGAGGATTCCGCAATTTCTCGGCGAATCTGGTCGATACGGCATCACTTGCAGGAGTATCGCTGACTCAGGCAATATCGCACTTGTATGAGGTTTGTGGTCAAAGTCTAACTCTGCGTGCCTTCGGTGCGGCTGCTCGCGACGAACGACTATTTGCCGGCATTGCCCGCGCCGACTCTCTCCTGCCTGTTCAGGCGCGCAATCAACTCATCGAGTGGATCATGAATCTCAGTGAGGCCTACCGCTTCCACCAGCTTGCCTTTCGCAACGTCAGTCCGGTGACAATCACCGCCATTCATCGCATTGACGATCTCGACGCCACCCAGAGCGACGGACAAAAGTACTACCCGGAATTGGATGACTGTGCCGGTAACCTCGACTGGCAGTCGCTGGTGTATGCTCACTTCAAGATGATTGCGGCTACGGACCTGCTTGTCAAGCGTGTCGGTTCGTTGCGCAACACTCGCCGGTTTGGACTGATTGAATTTCCGACTCCGCTTGGCAGAATCCGCATCGGCGACGATTCAAAGCAAACGTGGGGCGGAGATGAAAATCTGCTCATTCTCGACCTCGGCGGTCACGATGTTTATTTGTCCGGCGCCGGATCACGCGTGCGGTTGCCGTTCAGCGTCATCGTCGACCTTGCCGGGAACGACATCTACGGCGACAGCCTCACAAGTCGCAGTTTCGGTTCGGGAATATGCGGTCTGGGGCTGCTGATCGATGCCGCCGGTGATGATTCGTATCGAAGCGAGCACCTTGCACAAGGATTAGGAATCTTCGGTACGGGACTACTCGCCGATTTTGACGGCAAAGACGACTATCGCCTGCAAGTTTCGGGGCAAGGTTGTGGCTACTTCGGCGTCGGGATGTTGATCGAACGCAGCGGCGACGACCAATATTACTTGGCCGGCGACGGTCAGGGCGCCGGATGCGTCGGCGGCGGGATTGGCATACTCGCCGACAATCTCGGAGACGACAAATACACAGCCGAGCCGTATGCCAGCGTATTTAATCGGGGCGACTACCATTCGCAGATGATAATCAACGGCAATAATGCGCAGGGATGGGGCGGCGGTCGACGCGGTGACGGTTCCGACGGTCACAGTTGGGCCGGTGGCATGGGCGTGCTTTTGGACTGTTACGGGAACGACGAATACTACTCCGGCAACTGGACTCTCGGCTGCGGTTATTGGTTCGGAATCGGCATTCTCTACGATGGCGTCGGCAATGACGTTTACCGTAGTTGCTACTTCACGCAGGCCTCCGGAGCGCATTTCTGCATCGGCGCGCTATTCGATGAAGCCGGTGATGACCGACACGAGCTTTTCGAAACGGCCGGCGCGGCCTTGTCCTTTGGCTGGGATTTTGCCGTGACGCTTCTGGTCGATTGGCAGGGCAACGACAGTTATATGGCAAAAATCATCTCGATTGCCTGTGCACAGATTCGCTCGAACTCGCTCTTCTTTGATTTTGGCGGCGATGACGATTATCAGCTCAATGTCGGCAGCGACGGGTTCGGTGAAGCCACATTCCGCGAGGATTTCAAAACGCCGCGTCCGACGGCGCCGTTCACGTGGTACGCTCAGTCCTATGCGCTCTTGTTTGACGTCGGCGGCGCGGATCGTTATCTCGATTTCGTTGATTCGACAAAGACAACGACTGCACGCAGTGGCTGCGGTGATAACCTGACGTGGTACCGGCCGTCGCGCGGCGCAGAGAGATTCGGGTTCAACAACTACGGAATCGGTATCGATGCTGATTCGGGTCGCGTAGACGATCTCCTTGCATTCCCGAGATACCTGAAATGAAAGGGGCAGATCTTGCGATCTGCCCACTTAGGGAGACTTCTCTGCTCGGAGCTGGTGTTGCCTGTTGCGGTTACTGCCTGAACTCCAGAGCGTTTACCGCATCGCCGATGCATTCGCCTTGTTCCACTCCGACATCAATTGCAGTGCGGAAGTGAATCCCGCCGTAGAGTCGCGAAATCGCCGCTTCAGTAGCGAATGCGTCGAAGGACGCGAACGACCGCGGAGCGAAACCGCGTCCATCGTGGGTATGATCGACGAAAGCGTAATTCGTGCCGAACATATCGGTCAGCACTTGCGCCACAGCGCCGGATTGTACCGAATGCCCCGACGTGTATTCCGGAAACGGCGGTGTAGTCAGCGTCGAAAGCCAATTCTCATCCACCAAGTCGCGGATGCATGAAACCGGACGGAGCAGATTGTATTCGAATTTCGTTCTCCAGCAGGCAATAAAGGCGTCGGCGACAGCAATGCCAACTTTGGCGTACGCTTCGGCAGCCAGTCCCAGATCGGCATCTTCAAGCGCCAGGACTTGATTGAGAATCGAAATCGAGTGCCCCGGCGGTGTCGCCGTTTGCACCGGGTCATCCGACCAGAAGCGCGCGATGGTTAATTGTTCGTCGGTCAGATTCACGCTGGTGTTGTAGACCTCCATCATCTCTTGATAAAACGGAGACGTCGGGTTCTCTGAGAACGTCGGTGGCGGGCCGGGCATACACTGCGCACCCGAACTGAGCACAAAAGGTCGGAGGCTCCCCCAGCACGGCTGCAGCGCTGCCGCGAATGCCGGAGGCGTTGGCACCCAGCGCCCCGGTCCGGCGGGTGGCGTATAGGCGCAATTGTTCAACTCCGGAAAGCCGTCATTTCGCGCCCAGTTGGCGATTGACAGTCCGACCAACTGGCCGCGCTCTACTGACCGCGTGAAAGTGGCGTCATCGGTTTGCGCGCGGAATTCTTCATTGTTATCGGCTTCCATCGATTCGATCGCATTGATACTTGCCGCCGAACCGTTGCCGATTATGTTCCGCAGAATCGTCGCGATCGCGGCATTGGCTACTGTCGGCCAGTGATAGCGATCGTTGCCAAACTCCGGCATCGCTGTCAGTTCATTCAGTTGACCGGCCAACGATTTGTTCGCCGGCAGTCCATTGACCACGGCCTCATAGAGCGTGACTCCCGTATACCCGTAAAGTCGCGACGCCAACGGCGGCGACAGCTTCTCGTTCTTGACAACTGTCATTGCCAGATCAAACCAGGCGATCGCCATTTCGGCGTCATATTCATTGGCCCGTTTGCCCGGCGCGACCGGGTTTGAGTCTTCGCTACAACCGGCGAAAATCGCCAGAGCGACGACTAATGAAATCGGCGCTAACCATCTTCGCAGCATACTTATCTCCTTGCGCGTTCGTGTTCCGTAAGTTATCACGCTCGACATCGAATCCGTTTCCCAATTTGATATCAGCAGCCGGCTGACACTTCGCAAACCGAGTCGGCGGCCGCCCAGTGGATTATCGACAAATAGGCTCCCCGTAATATAGCACGATTTCCCAACTCAAATAGTTTTTTTTCTGATTCGGCGATTGGGCGTCAGATTGACATTAAATTCGCCAAACCGTATCATGGTCTCTGATAGAGTGCTGATGAATCTGGAGGACGAATGTTGTTGAAGAGACTTATTGTGCCGACGCTGATCGCGTTTGGATTGCTTGTGTCGGGCTGCGCCAAGAAGGAAGAACCCAAGCCGCAGAGCGTGACACCGCCGGCGCCCACCGGATCCCTCGATCCCGTCACCGGGGTTCGCCCGCCGCTGTTTACGTGGGAGAGCGTTCGCGGAAATCTGGTTACGTACTATTTCGAGCCGACCGATTCGATGAGACAATTTGCGCAACCGATGCTGAGTAGCGTCGAGCAGGTGTATACTTTCGTCGCGCAATTTCTTGGATATGCAACCCCAGAACCGATTGAGTTCTTTTGTTATCAGAATCCGGCGGTGTTGCAGCAGTATTCGAACCGCCCGGAAGCATTCTACATTGGAAACAAGATCTATTTCGGCTGGGCGCCGAACACTTCATTCGGACAGGCCGTGACCGAATTTGTCCTGAGCAAGCTTCCCGAGGGCGAGTCGAAATTCGCCTTCATGCGTGCCGGCATTCCGTTGCTGCTTGACTTCACCGGACGCAACTACCACCACGCAACCCACAACTTCCTCATTGACGGCACTCTGGTACCGATTGATTCGCTGCTTGACAATGAAGCCTTTCTGCGCCAGCACGCGACGAAAACGGCCATCGAGGCCGCCAGTTTCTGCGGCTTTCTTTCCTACGAGCTCAGTCCGCAGCAGTTGATGATGGTGTTCAATAGTGATGAGGATATCGACAGCGCGCTCAGGAAGGCGACGGGCGCCGATCGCGACGAGTTGTATTCCCGCTGGAAAAGCTTCCTGCCGGAACACACCGAAGAGAAAGAGCGCGCCCGCGAGCAAGAGCAATTGCAGCAATTGCAGCAGGAGTCGGGGGGTGGACAGTGAGTGAAAGCGGCGTTTGGCAATCGGCGATTTCCGAAATCGCTCCGAACCTGATTGCTGTTCGCGGCTACGACGTTGCGGAGTTGATGGATCGCACCAGTTTCTCGGATGCCATTTTTCTCGTGCTCAAGGGCGAGCTGCCAAATTCGAAGGAATCGGAGATGTTTCGCGCTATTCTCGTCTCCTCAGTCGACCACGGCGTGACGCCGCCTTCGGTGCTGGCGGCGCGGACAGTGATGTCCGCCGGCAATTCACTGAATACCGCCGTCGCCGCGGGGATTATGGCGATTGGCGACGTCCACGGTGGTGCCATCGAACAATCGGCGCGTATCATGCAGGACTGGGCAAAAAGAGACGGTGATATTCAGGAGTTAGCTAACAAGTTGGTCAGTGAAATGAAGGACAAGAACCAGCGGATGCCGGGCTATGGCCACCGTCTCCACACTGCTGATCCACGCACCGCGAAGCTTTTTGAGATTGCCAAACGCAATGACTACAGCGGCCGGCACGCCGCTCTGGCGATTGCCATCGAGAAAGCCTTTGCGTCAAGCACCGGCAAGCCGCTGCCAATCAACGTCGACGGCGCTATCGCCGCGGTGACCTCCGACATGGGTTTCGACTGGCGACTGGGTAAAGCCTTTTTCATGATTTCGCGCATTGTCGGACTCGTGGCGCATGCCCACGAAGAGAAGACCATGCAGAAGCCGATGCGCAAACTGGGAGACACTAATGCCGCATACTCCGGCCCGGCCAGGCGGCCGGTGCCGCGCAGCTAAGCGCGAATGGCTTGCTGATTGTCAAAGGGATCACGTGAGGCGCATGACCATCCCGATCGCACTGGCGATAATCGTCTCGCTCCTGCTATCGTGCGCTCCGCAGCCGGCGCTTAAGTCGCCGCTTCCGCCGGAGAAGATCGAAGTCGAGATTCCCCCGGCCCCGAGTGAGCTTGTCGCGACCAGCGGCGATGAGTCTGCGGTTCTTCGTTGGCGAACAAATCTCTCGGCCAACTCGATAATCGGTGGCTACAATGTTTATCTGGCGGCAGAGAATGCGACTTTCAGAAAAGTCAACTCCGAGCCTTATCCCGGTGACACCGAATCCGATTCCGCCTTCGAGTCGATTACCATAACGGAGCTTGAAAACGGTGTGGTGTATCGCGCCTACGTCGTTACCCTTGCCACCAACGGGGTCGGGTCGGCGTCACTCGATACCGCCGACCTGTTGCCGCGCCCCCAGGGCAGATTCGTTCTCAGGCAGTCTTACAGCGGCGCTCAAGCGGGTTATAGCTTCGCTGCCGGGAAACATGTCGCCAGCGACGACCTCGAGAACGACTTGTACCTTACAGTGATTAAGGGCGGATTGAACTTGGCCTCGCCCCATCGGCTTGACGCCGTCTTGCGTCAGACGATATTTTACCGCACGGACACTTACGGCGATCTCGGGCAACCGCGTAGTTGGGCGCAACCGGCGGATGGCAGAGACAAGATTGAGTTCGAAGTTGGTGGCTTGACGTTGTTACAAACTCAAGATGATCGCTACGCGCTCTTGCGCTGCGAGTCGTTCGACGCAGAGGCGGTTACCGCCGAGTTCTCTTATGTCTTTCAGACCCGGCCTAAAACGCTGCGCTTTCATTGATCGTGATGCCCTCACCGAAACCGCCATTCGATCGCATTCTCTGGTGTGATGTCAAATCGCTCGCTGCGACTGCGCGACTGCTTTCGGTTGAGCGATTCGACTTCGACGGCGATAACGTCTGTGCCCACGACACGCTGGTAGTTCCGGAAGATTTTGAAGGTCCAATTCAAAGCTCGCAGGCCGATCGCTTCTTCATGCATTTGGCCGACAGCACCGGCTATCTGTTCGTCAACCGCGATCCGCTCAGCAATCACCGCGAGTGGCAGAGAGTTTCCGGGTTCATCGCCAAGTGTCCGCTGGTCGACATCGCGCTTCTGCGCGGCATCTTCTTTCCGAACGTCAGCGCCGCCGATTTAACTTCGCTCGAGGAACTCTTCGCAATTCCCATCGGTACGACACCGGCACAGGCGGTTCGCCAAATTGCAGCGATTATCGTCGCGCGCGCCCGAAGTCTGCCGGGATCAACACTCCGCGCTTTGCGCACGGTGTTTCGCGGTTTGCCGCAGCAGTACCAAGATTGGCTGGGCGCGATTTCGGCGCTGCCGGCTGCTGATGCCGTCGAGATCGATTCCCGGTTCGAAGTTTCACTGGATCGCTTCGAGAATCTCACCAACGGCATCGCACTGACCGATCGGGACGTGTTGTTGCTCTTCTCTGACACGCAGAAATTGGCCGAGAAGATCGAGGGCTATGAGCCGCGCGCCGGGCAGGCCAAGTATGTGCAGGCCGTGCTCAAGACGATCGAGCAAAAGGGCGTCATCCTGCTCGAGGCCGCCACCGGCACCGGCAAATCCATCGGCTATCTCTTGCCAACTGTTGCTTCCTGCGCCGCCGGTAAGCAGCGTGCCGTGATCGTCACTCGCACTAAGTCGCTGCAAGAGCAGTTGTTTCGTTCCGACTTGCAGAAGATCCGCACACTGATTCCCGACGGCTTTCGCATTAGCCTGCTCAAGGGGCTTTCCAACTACCTCTGCAAGCTCAAGTACAAGTTGTTCCTGTCAGACCTTGCCGAAGTGATGGGCAAAGTGCCTGCCGAACAGATGGCGACGCTGTTTGTTTGGGAGCATCTAACCGAGTCGGGTGACCTCACCGAGACGACGATTTTCGACCAGCCCGATTCCGATACTTTGATGAGTAAAGTCACGTTGGATGAAGGCGCCTGCCTCGGCAAGGCCTGCCAGTTCTACAACGAGTGTTATGCATTTCGTGCGCGTCGGCAAGCGGCGAAGTCTGATCTGGTGATTACGAATTATGCCTTGCTGTTCGCCGATATCGTCGGTACCGGCGATATTCTCGGCCGCTTCGCTTACGCGATCTTTGACGAGGCCCACCGGCTCGAGGCCGAAGCGATCAACGCCTTCGCCGAGACTGTCGCATTTTTGGCCCTGGCGCGAGGGCTGGAACGTCTTACGAACGACAACAATCGACCATTGCTGGATCTAATTGTTGATGACGAGGACGTTATGCTCTCCGGTCTGACCGGCAAGGCCACCCGTTTGGCAACGCATGTGAAAATCGCCGCCGAAGATATTCGCCGCTTGCTCCGGCATGTGAAAAGCCAACCTGGCGAACGTGTGCGCTTCCGCGTCGGCGATCCGATACACACCGCACTTTCCGAACTTTGGCATAGCGAACGCGATACTTGGCTTGAGTTTCGCGACCAACTCATTCATTTGCAGCAAGGACTCACGGGTTCAGTCGATGATGAACAAGCTGAGGGCATCACACTGCTACGGCGCTTGGTGAATGTGCTGGTCAAGTACACGAATCTACTGGAACGTATTCCGGAAGCCGACGCCGCCGCCGACGTGCTCTGGGGACTCACGCTCGATTCCGGCGAAGTTTGGATCACGCGCGCGCCGCTCAAGGTTGGCGAGTTACTGGCGCAGCGGCTTTATCCGCGCTACGACGCGATGATCATGACCTCAGCGACGCTGGATTCAGAGGACAACTTCGAGTGGATAGCCGGACGCCTCGGCTTGACGGCGGCAAACGACATCCGCCCATTTCGCGTCAAAATCAAGTCCCCATTCCCGCTTGATCGGCAATTGCGCATTGCGCTCGCTCGTTACCTTCCCGCGCCCAACACGCCGGAATATGTGTCCCGGCTGGCAAATCTAATCATGCGCCTGCGGGCGGCTGTCAGACTTCCGACGCTGGTGCTCTGTACATCTTATCGTGTGGTCGAAGAGCTCGCACGTCCGCTGCAGGCGCAGGTTGCCAAAGTCGGCGAAGTTCTCGCGCAGACTCCCGACACACTACCGCAAACATTGCTCAATCGCTTCAAGCAAGCGCGCAACGCAATGCTGATCGGCACCGAGTCCTTCTGGGAGGGCATCGACCTTCCCGATGAGCTGTTGCGCGTATTGTTCATTACGCGACTGCCGTTTGCCGTGCCGGATGATCCCCTCGAGCTGGCGCGGCAGGAACTCGCCGAAAGTCACGGCCAGAATGCCTTCATGACTGTTTCACTGCCACAAGCAGTGCTCAAGTATCGCCAAGGCATCGGCCGCATGATCCGCAGCAAGACTGACTGGGGCGTGGTAATCGTCACCGATTCACGCATGGGCCGCAAAAACTACGGCCAGATTCTCTTCGCCGCCTCACCGGTTGAAATCAATGTCTTCGACAACGAAGCCCAACTTGTCACCGAAATCGGCAGTTGGCTGAAGAAGCAAAACTGACCTAAAATTATTGACAGTCTCTGGCCTGGCACCGCCGGTCCGACGCAAGAACTCGAAACCAGTCCCGCAACTCATTGATTATGATTGTGTTGCGAAAATTCGATGTTCAGCCGCGAATTTCGCTTATTCTCTTGCAACTCCATGTCGATATCTTCGTAATATCATTATGATATCACAGGAGGTATCTGTTTGTATGAAAGAAATCAATCGCACCGTCGCCAACGGCTGGGGAATGCTAATCTTCCTGATTCTCGTTCTCCTCGCCAGCATCGCGGCGCTGATCGTCGCTCCGGTCCCGGTCAAGATCGTCAGCGTGGTCGTCTTCTTGCTCGACTTGTTTTTTCTCGCCGGTCTCTTTCTGGTGAACCCGAACGAGGGTCGGGTGCTGCAGCTATTTGGCAAGTATGTCGGCACCTGCCGCCAGGAAGGGCTACGTTGGGCAAATCCGCTTTACAGCAAGAAGCGGATCAGTTTGCGCGTCCGCAACTTCGAGACCTCACGGCTGAAAGTTAATGACGTCACCGGCAACCCGATCGAAATCGCCTCGATCGTGGTCTGGCGTGTGGTCGACACTGCCGAGGCCGTCTTCATGGTCGACAACTATGAGGAATTCGTGCGCATCCAGAGCGAATCAGCGGTGCGTAATCTTGCCACGCAACATCCTTACGACGCGCATGGCGACAACCAAGCGTCGCTGCGCAGCCACACCGGCGAAATCGCGCTTCAACTCAAGGGCGAGATTCAGGAGCGTCTGGAGCAGGCCGGTGTCGAAGTGCTCGAAGCGCGCATCAGCCATTTGGCCTATGCGCCGGAGATTGCCGAGGCGATGCTCCGCCGCCAACAGGCGAGCGCCGTTGTCGCGGCGCGGCAGTTGATCGTCGAAGGCGCGGTCGGAATGGTCGAGATGGCGCTCGATTCGCTGTCGAAGAAGAAGATCATTGATCTCGATCACGAGCGTAAAGCCGCCATGGTGTCGAATCTCTTGGTCGTGCTCTGCGGCGAGCACTCTTCGCAGCCGGTGATCAACACGGGTACGATCTACCATTAGGGGAATGAGTCGTGGCCGAGAAGAAGTCGTTCCTTCTCAGAATCGACCCGGAGGTCTTGGAACAACTCCAAAGGTGGGCGAACGACGAATTCCGTAGCCTTAACGGCCAGCTTGAGTTTTTGCTGCACAAAGCGCTCAAAGACTCAGGCCGCGAAGCGAAGGGCATGCGAGCAGACGCGGATTGATTCTGAGCTTTCGAGGCATTCGCTTTGTATTGCAACTGGAATATCGTGTTATGCAAGCTAGCATCCATGACCGACATCACCATCACTCGATCAATCGCCGCGCCGCCAAAGCTGACCACCCCAGAATTTCTGGGGATCTGTGAGTTTTCACTTGACATGCAAAAAAAAAGCAGAAACTAAGAGGAGTAATCAGTCCTCATAACCACTGGGGTACCGTCATGCGATTGAAGTCAAGCGGTTGGGTCGGTGAAAATGTGACGAGATTCAAACACATACTCTCGACGACAATCACCATAGTCGCCTCTCTTATGATTTGGCCGTGCGACGACAACGACGATCCGCCGCAGAACGTGCCGTACCAGATCGAATTGGAGTACCGTCGACAGGGTGATGCGGGTATCACGTATAGCTGCTTCCCGATGGGAATAGCAATACTCGATACACAGTTCCGTGCAAACGGCATAGTTTTGAACTTTCCCGGTGACGCGACCAAACTCCCGCTGATATTGCTTCGTAGGTCTGAGATGCTGCAGTATACCAAAGACAATGGTGAGAAAATACCGGGTGAGTCGACCCTAAAACGCAAACGATTCCTGTTTGGGGTGAAGGGCATCTATTCAGTAAGTGACAACTCGTACGACTGCAATATTGGTGGTTATACGGACCGCGAATTTGATAATACGTATGACTGTATCTTCTACTCTTTCGTGAGTTGTGGATGGAAAGCCGAGTGTAAACCAACTGGATCCGAGGCATTTGAGTCGCAGAGCCTTCAGTTCGCCACTTTACACGAACTTGGGCATCTTGCCTCTTTCGACATTCCACACTGCGTCGACAATCGATCCTTCCATACCGGCGCACCTAACTCAGGCTGTGTAATGTACTCATTGGTAATTACGGAACTGAACCCAACAGCGGCGCAGATTACCTGCGGCGGATTCAACGATCCGCCTCTGCCCGTGACATACGGCTACTGTACCGCTTGCCAAGCGGAAGTCCGTAAAAAATCTGAACTTTGGCCAAAATGAGGTTCTATGATGCATGCTTTTAGTCGATTTGTCACGGGGGTCTCGTTCATCTTCCTCATGGCGGTGTGCGGAGCGGTAGCTTCTGCCACCAATCGAGACGCTGACTCTGACAGCCTATGCTTCTATGTTCAGCTGCCGAAACACCTCTACTTGCGCTGTGAACCATTGTGGGCCTTTGTCGTGGTAAAGAACTGCGCTCAACGCCCACTGAATATCGTCTTTCCGAACACTGAAACTGGGATTGCACAGACTGAACTGATCGAGTCGGCTCGGGGCGCAGTATCTCATCGTGGATATTTACACGTCATTCGCACCGCCAGCTTTTTCGAGAACAACTCACGCACTGTTTCGCCCGGTGATTCCCTTGTGTCCCTTATTGACTTTCGCTTCGAGTTCGGACAGTCGATAGAAGTTAGCTATTGCCTGGACGATGGCCAATACCGTGCCAGCGTAGCGTACTTGCCGAACGGAAATCGAGATTCGGTCCGGTTTTCAGTGATCGAGCCGAAAGGCGAAGATAAGTCGGCGCTTGAGAAACTCGAATTGATCAACCGCAATTTTCGAAGCTGGGACCCATCGCAAGTAGAGCACCATCTGGATGAATTCCAGAAAACATATCCGAACTCAGTATATGCGCCGGAAGTCATGGAAATGAAAGCAACCCTCTTCAAGTTTACCAAGGCCAAGAGCGAACAACGACTTAGTAGTGTTGCCCATCAGATTTTGGAGCAATTTCCGGATCATCCGATTGTGAATGGTGCTATTTACGATCTCCTACGCATACAATCTTCGGAAGAGAATCGAACGATGCTGGACAATCTCGTTCGTCGACGCGGAACACTTGTTTCTGCACTCGCCCGCCAAAAACTCGAATCTGGTGTAATAGAGAGATTGAGCAGGGAGGCTGACAGTGAGTGAATTTTTCTCTTGCATCGTTGACAGAGCGCTCTCTTCTCTTCGTGGACGCATCTGTACCGTCGCCAGCATCATTGTATGCCTTGAGTTTTGCGGAAACATTCTCGGACTCTCTGCAGTTAGAGTATCAGCCCAGACCGTGACCGCTATCAAACTATCCGACTCCTCGCAAATCCTCGGCCACCTAAACTCGCTGAAATCGAACCTCCAACAATCGAGGCTGACTGAAGTTCGCAGTTATCTCGGCGCGGGTGTGACTCAAACTGACCTGAACGACACTTCGTTTGCGTCTTGGTTCACTGCGATGTTGACGCGGCTTCCAGATCGTGACTTGATCGTAAAGAACCCACGACTTGCTGCCCTCGGACCCCTCTGGGATTTTCAGATTCAGCTCGATAGCCTCCGTTTCTACGCAGATTCCCTCTGCGTCGCGAATTGTACATTCTCTTTGAGGGCGGCGGGCACCCGACGACAGCCGGGCACCGTCCTGTTTACAAAACGCAACCAGGTATGGTTCGTCACGGGAGCCGGTGGCATCTGTGCACTGCTGCGGGCAGAATCACTATTCCTAAGCGCAACTCTAAAGCAGGGAAAGGCAGGTGCGGAATGATACGAATCGCGCGATTTGCTTTTTGCCTTGCCAGTCTATCAGTGAGCCTCAGTCTCACAAGCCGGGCCGAGATCTTGCATCCACTCATTATCTGGGACGAGCCAGAGGAGTACATCATTGATCGCCGCTTCTGCAATGCGCAGTGGAATGTCTCGATGTTTGGGAATTCTAATTCCGGGAGCGCTACTTACTTCTTAGACATTGGCGGATACTTAGTCCATCGTATGGCCGCCTTCGCCGATCGCAGTTGGGACCGGATTGTTATGCTTGAGTCCGACGACATAACTACCTTTGAGGGGCGCTTCATTGAGTTCGGCAGCCACGGTACCGGCGTCGATCAGTTCAAGACTCCCGAAGAGATCAAGCTGATGCAATATGTCAACATGAGCTACAATCCGCCGCGGCAAATCGGCTACTATAGTATCTATGTTGCCGATCGAGATAACGACCGCGTCGAACATTACGAATATCACTTCTTCCCGCTGAAGGACGGTCCCTATCGCGCCAATTCAATGACGCACGCCAACCTGCGCATGCCAACCGATTTCGACATCGACAACAACGGCGAATGGCTGAACAACAACAACCATATCCTCTGGTCAAATAGCGCTCTCAACAAGATTGTCGGTTTTGACATGTACGCCGGTCTCTATCTGACTTCCTACGGCCAAACCGGCAGCGGTGTCGGCCAGTTTAATCAGATTCAGTCGATCGCTTGCGGCCGCCGGGCGATGTCGCACAATATCAACAACGACACGATCTACGTCGTTGATCGCGGAAACAGCCGCGTCGTCATGCTCCGCTGGGACGGCACGACAATGCACTGGCTCAAAGCCTGGAACAGCTATTACGCCGCTTACATCACCGATCTTGCCGTCGATTACTTTGGCTGCCTGTGGGCGACGACAACTTTGCCCAACGTGATCAAATTCACAGCTCAGTTGGAACCGCTTGGCACATTCGGTCAGCTGGGCACGGGTATCGGCGATCTGAAGGAACCCCTGAGCATTACCGATGGTGGCGGCGAAGCCGGGTGGTACAATCTGTTGATTTGCGAACGCTGGGACGATTCTTCCGGGATCCGGTATTACGTTCCGTCACCGGAGATCATGGATCTCTTCATGCAAACCACTCCGGTCGGGCTCGATTGTGATGTGACTATTGTCTTTACCCTTGTCGAAACATCTGAGTTGAAGATTGAAGTTTTCGACGCCAACGGTGTCAAGAAGCGATCACTGCTCCCCGCCGGTCAAATCGCGCAAGCCGGTGTACAGAGCTTCTTTTGGAATGGCCGTGATGACTCTGGGAATCGAGTTCCTGCCGGTCAATATCGGATCAAAATCACTTCGACTGGCTTCGGCATTGACGAAAATAGCGTTCGTCTCACGGTCAGCGCTGAAGGCTGGGTCGCCGTCTGCCAGCAGCTTACATGTAGTTGGAAGGTTGGTGACGCCGACGGGAACGGCGGCTACTCCATCGCCGACGCCGTCTATTTACAGAACTACATGTTCAGCGGTGGCACACCGCCAACTCCTCATCCGGTTGGCTCTGGTGATGCTGATTGTTCCAACTCCGTCTCGATTGCTGATATCGTCTATTTGGTCAATTTCATATTCTCGGGTGGCACACCGCCCGGCAATCCCGACGGTATTCCGCCGGCCAATTGCACTTGCGATGACTATCAATAGTCGCAACTCTGCGACGTTTTTTGATTCCGTGCTTGCCATGAGGTCGTTGGGCGACGATATTCATGAGCAGCACCCATGACCGACATCACAATCACCCGCTCATTCGCCGCGCCGCGCAAGCTCGTATTTCGCGCGTGGACCGAGGCCAAGTATCTTGCCGACTGGTGGGCGCCCAAAGGCATGACGACGCCCTACTGCAAGGTCGATCTCCGTCCGGGCGGATTGTTCCACTACTGTATGCGCAGCGCTGAAGGAACCGAATACTGGGGGAAGGGCGTTTACCGCGAAATCATCGAATTCGAGCGGATCGTCTATGTCGATTCGTTCTCCGATCCCGAAGGCAACACCGTTTCGCCGGCGATCTATGGAATGAGCGAAAGCCATCCCCTTGAAACCGTAGTCACCGTCGCTTTTGTTGAGCAGCAGGATCGTACCTTGGTGACGCTGCACCACGCCCTCGATGACGCCTTCAGCGAGCGCGACTCCACTCACCAGGGATGGAATGAGATGCTGGATCGTCTGGCGGCATTATTGGAACGGGTGTTATCGACCGGATCACCGGACGCTTGATGCGCCGAATGTCAGCCGCTACGCCTCCTTAATCCACCGTATCATCTCGGCAAGCGTCGGCTCCTTGCCGTACATTAGCATCCCGACGCGGAAGATCTTCCCCGCGAGAATGCGCATGTACCATGTCGCCACGAAGAGCAGCACGACGCCGACCACGATTTCCCACGCCGCAATTTCGCCCATGGCAATGCGTACCGGTATCACAGCCGGCGAGGTGATTGGCAGCAATGAGAGTACTTTGGAGAGAACGGACGCCGGCGACTTGACCGCGATAAGTGCTGCGAACACCAGCGGCGCCAATGGCAGGAATAATGTCCCGGTCCGCGAAGATGTATTCGGGTCATTGATTGTCGCCGCCAGCGCCGCCAGGAAGGTGTTCCAGAACAGGAATCCCCCGACCGTGACGACGAAAACAATCAGAATGTTCAGCGGATTGGCGACCTCGATAGGAATCGGTAACGCCTGCCCGCTCACGTGCGATACGAAAATCATCGGCAGCGATCCGAGCACGACAACCAACGTCGAGACTGCGGCGTAGCCCGATACACCCAGTATCTTGCCGTCAATCCATTGTTGCGGTGTCACGGCCGAAATGATCTGCTCGGTCACGCGCAGTTGTTTTTCGCCGGTGATTGCCACCATTTGGCAACCGAGACTGCTGAAGATGCCGATCAACATCAATAGGACTAACAATCCCGCCGTGACTTTTTCGGCCAGAGTCGATGGTCCCCGCCCCAGCTCATGGTAGGTGACGGAGATCGAAAACGGCGTCAGCGCATCAATCAACTGCTCGTTCGAAACGCTGAGACTCTCGAGTTTCAATCGGCGTCGTTCGGCAGTTAGAATCTGATTGAGTTCGCTTTCCCAGCGCGGACCTTTGATCACGACTAACTCTGCTCGATCGACCGAGCGCATGATCAGCAGTCCATCGTATGCTCCGGTACCCACTGAGTCTCGCAATGCGGCTTCAGAGATCGGATCAGGAAATTCAGTGAAACGAAAGCGCGATGAGTCGGTCAGCGATTGCGAGAGCATTTCACCACCAATGACGGCCAGTTTGACAGCCGCGATGTCGCGCTGATCAAGGAAGTAGCTCATCGCGTTGTAGCCAAGCCCCATCACTGCGAAGAAGACGAACGCAATAATCGTGCCCTTGAGCTTGAACCAGCGGCGAAACTCCCAACGGCTGATTTCAAACACGGTTCGAATGCTACTCATTAGTTGCCTCTGTGCCGACGGCGCTGTCTTTGCCAACTGACTGAACAAAGATGTCATGGAGGCTTATCCGTTCAGTGTGAACGTCAGTCAGCTCGGGCAGATCCGCCGCCTGCATCAGGAATTTCTGAATCGGCACGTCGTTCTTCAGCCGGCAAACATACTCGCCGGCCGCACGCGCTTCGACCTTGGCAATCGCGTCGAGACTCGCGAGTTGTTCAAGCGCCGAATCGCTGCCGACGGTGACTACAACTTTCCGTGCCGGAAGCGAAACGTTGCGAATTTGCGCCATCGTGCCGCTGAGTACTTCGCGTCCACGGTTCATCAAAAAGACACGATCGGCTAAACGCTCAACCAGATCCATTTGATGAGCGCAGAGGAGAACGGTCGTCCCCTGTTGTCGCAGCTCGCGGATGATCTCGGAAAACAACTCTTGATTAATAGGATCCAGCCCCGAAAACGGTTCGTCAAGCACCGCGAATTCCGGTTGGTGCAAGACCGCAGAGATGAACTGTACCTTCTGCTGATTGCCCTTGGACAACGCTTCCAGCTAGTCACCGGCGCGATCGGCCAGTCCCAGTCGCTCGAACCACTGGGAAATCGACTTTGACGCTTCGGCGCGCGACATTCCACGCAAAGCGCCCATATAAGCCAATGTTCGATGAATCGGAATCTCGCGATATAAGCCCCGATCTTCTGGCAGATAGCCGATCTTGAGCGCGTGTAACTTGTCTCCCGATATCAGTTCCGACGCAAAACTGATCGATCCCGAATCTGGCCTAATCATGCCGAGCAACATGCGGATCGTCGTAGTTTTGCCGGCGCCGTTGGGGCCGAGCAGCGCAAAGATCTCGCCCCGCTGCACCGAGAAAGAAAGGCCGTCAACGGCCTTTTGCTGTTGGAAGTGTTTGGTGATAGTCTGAACGCTGAGGACGTTGCTCATTTTCGACTCTCGGATTCAATACGATCTGCCGCCACTGCTGTTGCTTCAGCACCGTATGAATCCGCCCACTCGATCGGAATCCAGCCGCGGACGGAATTGACCAAGTAGACTTCCTCGGCCCGGCGCAGCTCGGCGACCGTTATGACCTGCTCGGTGATAATTCCCTGATCGATTAGCTCGGCGCGAAATGTACCCGCCAGCAGACCCGAAGTGACTGGCGGCGTCACGAAGCGGCCGCCGATGCGAGCGACGACATTCGCGATTGTCGATTCCGTAATCTCGTTGCGTTCATTAAACAGCATGACATCATCACAGTTACCGGCGGCGCGTTTAGCGGCTTCGTAGATCCGCCGATTGGTGGTCTTGTGATAAAGGAAGACATCGGATGACTCCACCGGTGCATCTGCCAATCTTACCCGCCAGAGTTCGGCTTCATGCGCCACCTCAAGAGAGAGAGCGCTGCGTGCAATCGGGTGTGATGTGATCGATACTGCGCCGTTTTCCTTGACCACCAGCCGCACTCGTTGCGCGATCGGGCCAAATTCTCCCGCAGCTACATCCAGTTCACTCTTCACCCTCTCAGCGTTGAGACTCCAACCGAAGTATGAAGCCGAGTCGACCAATCGCTTAAGATGGCGCTCCAGGAGAACATATCCGTCGTCGCTCGTCCAGAGCAGCGTTTCGAACAAATCGAAATCACTATGGATGCGCGTCAAAACCGCCGCTTTGACCAGGCATTCGTTGTACTCATCTTCGCATTGCGAATCCCACACGATGCCACTCCCGACGCCATACTCAATTGTGCCGTTGCGTTTGTCGATCAGCGCCGTACGTATCGCAACGCTAAATTGCGCTTGGCGTCCGGGCAAGTAGTATCCGATCGTGCCGGTGTAGATCTGGCGCGGTGTCGATTCTAACTCGCAGATGATCTTCATCGTCCGAGGTTTCGGCGGACCGGTTACCGAGGCGCAGGGAAACAGCGCGGTCATGATCTCGCTTAAGGAGGCCGTTGTTGTGGCCGTAACTGTGGACGTCATCTGCCAGACTGTCGCATATCTCTCGACCGCGAATAGTTCCGGTACCCTCACAGTGCCAAATTCAGCTATACGCCCAAGGTCATTGCGAATCATGTCTACGACCATCACGTTTTCGGCGCGGTCCTTCTCAGATCGTCGCAGCTCCCGGGAGAGGAGTCGATCTTCGTCGCCTGTTCTACCCCGTGGTCGAGTGCCCTTCATGGGCTTGCAAGAAATCTGATTACCCGCCAGTCGAAAGAAAAGCTCCGGGGATACCGAGCAGATAGCCCATTCATCCGATTCGACGAAGGCCGCATAATCGGCGCGCTGATTCCGGGAGAGGCGACTCATCAATGCCTCCGGCTCGCCGGAATATGGCCCCCGCAGGCGGAGTGTGTGGTTGACTTGATACGAATCGCCGCGCGCAATCGCGCACTTGATAGCGCCAAAGCAACGGCTGTAGTCGTGATAGGTCTGAGTCGGAGCCAAACCATCCTTCAACCCCGGTTCACCGGTATTCTGGAACGGTCCATTTGCGCTCGTCTCCGCCTTTCGATAGAGGCCGAACCTCAGAAGCGGCAAGTCGGAACTTGAAAGGGTTCGCAGCACTCCGTCAAATGCCGGAGCTGCTTCGTAGCTGATGAAGCCCGCTGCCGTCAAGCGCTCGCCCTCGACCAAGTCTTCGACTTGCCTTAGCGCCGGGAGAACGCCATCCAAGCGGCTGACGCTGATCGTAAGGCAAAGGTCTTCGAACCGAAGCCAACACTGCCGGTCGCTGTCAAAGATTATCGCTCTGTCTTCCATCTGTTCTCATTCCGGGCGCGGCTCTCCGCCAATTACGATGATGCACAAGGTACGTTGCGCCGTTCGATTCTGCTTTCAGGATTTTTCAACCTGAACAGTGATGCCTCGGAAGAATTAGCGGAGTGGCGGGATGCCTCTCATGAATCCAACATGCCGAGCCATGAAGCCAAGAAGGCCCCCAAAATAGCAGGAACCCAACTGCTCACAGACAGAGGGTTCCATGCACCGATGTAGAATGACGAGACAGATATCTCCGTCCCCTCGCTAAACAGAGTATCGACGCATTTTGTTCGTACAAGATTACCTCAGACGTCATCTTTTGTTCGCGAACGGACAAAATCGTCCAAGTGAAGAGCACTAATGTCGACAGAAGTCGACTTGGGGGCCGCAAAACGAGCTATGGTGACCAGATCATTGGATCGTCGAACCATACAAGAAACAAAAGGAGTTCCTCCCTCACTGAGGAACTCCTTCATCCCCTCCTCTTCAGTACCCTTCACCGCCAAACGTTTCTTAAGAGTAACTGACTTCGGTCTGACATACAGCAGAATTCATGCCGATTCCCGGCGGCAAGTCACAGCGCACTTAATCTATTGTCAGGCAATGGAATATCGTTATCAACTCGATAGGCGACCGACTTTCACTTGGATTGGAAGCGCAATTGTTGCGCGCCCACCGTGAAACCGCAACATCCTATTTCGATAAAACGTCTTATTGGTCAACGACTTAGACAGGCGCAGGCGATGCGAATTGTCTGTCACAGAATCGCAGCGACAAAATCTGAACTCTCACTTGGATGCGCCACACTCGGCAGCCAGATTCAAGGATCGCGAGCCTCGAATGATCAGAAGCTCCATGGGCGCTGTATGCATGGAGACCCCCCATGGATGCGTCGATGAAATTCGCCAGGAGGGCCAATACAAAAAAGCCCGTCCAAGACAGGCCAAGATCGTCAAACAGTGATTGAGCTACGATGACTACTTAAACAGCGCTTTGATTTTGCCCCACGTTGACAACTTCACATCCAATGTCGTTTCTACCTTCAGGTCGATTTTAAGCTGCTCTGATGCCGGATTGAATGTCGGCTTAGCATTCTTGCCGTCAAGCTTGACTAAAATTACATCATCGAATGAATGGTAGCCCTTGATGTCGGGGCTGGCCGGATCGTACTCGGGGATTCGAAGTTCAAAAACGCCGCCATCACCGGTCTTAGTTTCGGTGATTTTCTCCTCACCGATATAGGCCGCTATTGCCTGATCCTTGACGGCCGGATGCCCTTGAATCGAAATCGTTCCGGACACAACAAATACCGCGCCGTAGAAAAACGCGGACGCGGCTTGAGCCAGCAGACCGACGCAAACCAGAGAAATGGCCGCCAATATGAATAAGCGCTTCATTTTCATAATACTACACGACCCGGGGCCGCTTCGCACCGACTAAAATGTACGGGGGTACTGGACAGGTGTCAAGTTTTTTTGCGTTCAGACTTTGCGCGATTGTTGACCAATGTAAACGAAAGATGCTCCAGCTCCATCGCCATATTCTCGGTGCGGACTTCAACCTCGTCCGGCACCTTGAGTTTAATCGGAGCGAAATTGAGGATTGCCTTGATCCCGCAGTGCACGACGTGATCGACAATGCTCTGCGCAGCCGATGCCGGCACCGCGAGAACGACGATTTCAATCCTGTATTTCTGAAGCTCCTCTTCAAGGTGCTCAATGCCGCGGACCAGAATTCCCTTATGGTTGGAGCCGATCTTCCTTTGATCGGAATCAAACAACGCCTTAATCACAAAGCCCTGACGAGCGAACTCCTTGTAGGACACCAATGCTGATCCGATGTTACCGACGCCGATCAGAGCCACATTCCAAGTACGATCGATACCAAGGATTTTGCCGATGCGCGCTTTGAGCTCCTTCACCGGATAGCCCAAACCGCGGGTCCCGAACGAACCAAAAAACGAGAGGTCCTTTCGCACCTGGGCCGGTGTGAGTTTCTCGCGCTTGGCGAGTTCTTTCGAGGAGATTGTCTCAAAATGCTCCTTCTCGAGCGTGTTGAGGGCGCGATAATAGTGGGATAAACGGTGAATTGTCGATTCCGAAATTTTACGTTCTCGCATAAGCTCCCAATCGGCCGCACGGATCAACGTGCAATGTGAAAACTTTCACGAAACATAACTTTGTACCCACAAATCGGTCAAGAACAAAATTTGTTTTAATTTCGATCTTTTTAGTAGTTATTGTTGCGGGAATTTATTCGAAAAAGCCGGATAATCTCAGGAAACGAGAGGCGGCCGACCGAGCGAAGCCGTGCCGCCTCGGGAAACTGATTCTGATCCACGAAAAAATTCGGTTGCTATGCCTGAGCTGCCGCCTGCTTTGACTTGTAGTCCTTAACTGCCTGCGAGTACAGACTCTCCATGCCCATGGCCTTGCGCAGGCTGCTGATCTGGCCGACATGATACGACTCATGCATCGCCATGAACGCCAACCCCGACAACATCGACTTGCCGTTGGGGAAGCCATCCGGCAAATCCTTGAGGATGGTAGCCTCATCGAGTGTTTCGAGCGCGGTATGCAGTTGGGGCTTGAGTTCTTCCCAGAGTTTGCGGACTTCGGCCAGTGACGGGAACTTCGCATGATCGACCTTGTCGATTGACTTATCAAAGATCCCTTCCCAAGGTTGGGGCAGTTCCTGCTGCTTGGCAATGCCGGTGATCCAGAAGCGACATGAAACGACATGACCGACAAGCCACAACAGCGAATTGCTGGCTTCGCCGTTTTGCTTGCGCGCCGTCGGTTCATCCAAGGCCGTAAAGGCAAAGTTGAGCATGTATTCATTGACGCCATAAATCTCTTTGAGTGGTCTGACGGCGATATGCATTGTGGTCTCTCCTTAGTTTCGGATTCGATGACTTAGTGAACGCCCACCAATCGACAAAGTTGCATCCAATTTAGGTGGTGTAAATCACATTTACGCGCTCGTAGTAATCTCTTTATTTGAGAGTATTACAGTGCGAAGATGAAACCTGTGGTGCGATCGATCGGGGATTGATGACGAGAACTGTAGTCACAATCCGAAGCGAGCCAAAAGACGAAAGCGGCTCTTGCGAACCGCTCTGGTCTGATGGGAATTAGGATGTATATGATACCCGTCGTCGGGTATTTATGGTCAAAGCCACTAATATTAGGCCAGCAACAATAGTGCCGTTTTCAAATGTTCGATTGCGCAACAACGACTTAGATACCAAGCGGAAGGACAGGGCCAGAGGGGTGGATTCGGCTTACGTTCACGGATTCGACACTGGGCGTTGGCGGAATTCACAAGTTCAAGTTGCGTGGTCACTTAGCCACCGAGCCGAGCGTCGACTTCGTGGACAGTATTCATGATTCCTCAATTTTTGACTCGCCATGTCGATGTTGACTTGTTGATTCAACATCGGTAGATTTCGGCTTTCGACAACCTACGACTCAGGAGGAGACGGTTTGCAGAGTTTGAAGGGCAAAGTGGCGCTGGTGACTGGGGGAACGAAAGGAATCGGCCGGGCGGTCGCACTCAGATTGGCACAGGCCGGAGCGGATGTAGCGGTTAACTACTTCCGCAGTCGCGACGCCGCCGATAAGATGGTTGCGGAGCTTAAGGAATTGGGGTCGGATGCCATCGCGATCCGGTCTAACGTCGGCAAGCACGAACTGCTGCATCGGATCTTTGACGAAATTCGCGCCAAGTACGGCCGGTTGGATATCCTGATCTCCAATGCCGCGCTGGGCCTCTATACCGATGCCCTGAGCATCGACGACAAGGCGTGGGATTTGTCGATGCACACCAACGCACAGGCGTACCTGCTTTGTGTACAGCACGCCATTGACATGATGCCGGACGGCGCCCGAATTGTCACGCTCTCCTCGCTGGGATCGCATCGCTACATCAATGGCTACTCGGCGATTGGAGTCTCCAAGGCCGCTGTCGAGTGCCTGACCAAGTATTTGGCCTATGAGTTAGCCTCCAAGAAGATTAATGTCAATTGCGTCTCGGGCGGGTTTATCGATACCGACGCGTTGAAGATATTCCCCTCTTATGATGCCATGCTCAAAGAAGTCATTCGCCGCACTCCGTTCGGCCGCGTCGGAACGCCGGAAGAAGTTGCCGGTGTGGTGTTTTTCCTCTGCACCGAAGACGCCCGCTGGATCACCGGCCAGACGATCATAGTGGACGGCGGGTATACGCTGGCGTAGCTGATACTTCGTACTCTGTTCTAGATGCCTAATCGGAGGCACAGGCCCTTCGTGCGCTCTTCTTTCATTCCTGAGTAGCGTAGCCTGTCTTTATAAATCTCTTATCGAATTTCGAGTCACGAGAGAATTTCTCATTGGGTGAAGTGTTCGATCGAGCGAATCAACTGTCTTCGTCGTAATATCTGATAGCTGTATGCCGAAGATCAATACCGTCGCGCGAGCGTTGCCGCCGTACAAGTACACTCAGGGGGAAGTCCGCGACTTCGTGTTGGAGCACTTCGCCAAGTCGGATCTGCCGGTGCGCAAACTGGCCGAAGTGTTCGACAATGCCGCCATCGAGGAGAGATACTTCTCGGTGCCGATGGAATGGTTCCGCAGCGAAAAGTCATTCCTTGATAAGAACCAAGCCTATCTCGATTCGGCGGTCGCGCTGGGGGACGAATGCGCGCGAAAGTGTCTGCAGCAGGCCGGAGTGACAGCGGACGATATTGACTACATCATTTTCGTTTCCACTACCGGTTTGGCGACACCGTCAATCGATGCGCGACTGATTAACTTGCTCGGGCTGCGCAGCGATGTCAGGCGCACACCGATTTGGGGACTTGGCTGTGCAGGTGGCGCGGCGGGGTTGGCGCACGCCTACCACCATCTGCTGGGCCATCCGGCGGAGCGTGTGCTACTGGTTGCCGTGGAACTCTGCGGGCTGACATTTCAGCAAAGCGATTTCACCAAGAGCAACTTCGTCGCCACGGCCATTTTCGGGGAAGGCGCTGCGGCGGTGCTTCTCTCCGGCGACGGACTCGATTCGCGGGGCATTGAGATATTGGGTACGCGTTCTACCTTCTGGCCGGACTCGCTCGATGTGATGGGTTGGAATGTGATGAATACCGGATTGCAGGTCGTGTTCGCCCAGAGCATCCCGCACATCGTCGAGACGCGCGCGCGCCAAAATATGATCGACTTCCTTGCCGAGTATGACCTTACATTGGGGGATATCGCTCACCACGTTTTCCATCCCGGCGGCGCCAAGGTCATAGCCGCCTATGATTCCGCATTGAGGCTCACGAACGGCGCGCTTGATTACTGCCGCGACTCGCTCTGCCGGTACGGCAACATGTCGGCCGTGTCGGTATTGTTTGTGTTGGCGGAGCATCTGGAAACGTATTTGGGCGACGGCAAGCTCGGTATCATCAGCGCGCTCGGCCCGGGATTTTGCGCCGAGAACTTGCTTGTCCGCTTCTGATTCTCTATCCTCTTCTTTGTGGCAAACACGAAATCGACTCATCCGACTCAGACTTCGGCGACATTCGACTGGACGTGGATCGTTGTCGTTGCGGCCGCCGCTCTCCTTGCCCGAATCATGTATGCGTTTGAGACTGCGGAGAATCCGCTTCGCGACTTGTTGATTCTCGACTCACGGGTTTATCACCTCCTGGCCTTGGAAATTGCCAATGAGAATTTCTGGGGAAGTGAAGTTTTCTTCCGTGCGCCGCTATTTCCGTACTTGCTCGGTCTGATCTACAAGTGTTTTGGGGAGGGTCAAAACGCGGTATTTGTCTTCCACGCGTTGCTGGGGGCCGCGACGGCCGTTCTCAGCTACCTGACTGCACGAATTCACCTCAATGAAACAGCGGCTCGGATCACGGGGATTATTGTTGCCCTCTATCCAACCCTCTACTTTTTCGAGGCAACGATCATGCCGACCGCTCTCGAGGTGTTCACTTTCTCGTTGGCGTTGTTCCTGCTCAGCCGCTTTCAGAAATCCCATCGCTGGAGCGATCTTGTCTACTCGGGACTGGCGCTCGGAGTTGCGGCTCTGGCCCGACCGACAATCCTGCTCTTCGCGGTCCTGCTTCCGATCTGGTTGTGGTTGGCTTTGGGGCGAAAGATCGACCGCCATCTGCTTAGCGGTGCCGCCTTGCTGTTCGGCGCGATGGCGGTCGTTATCTTGCCCGTGACGATTCGGAATTTCGCTATTGAACCGGATTTGGTGCTAATCTCGTCCCAAAGCGGCGCCAACCTCTACATCGGCAACAACCGCACCGCTGACGGCCAAACCGTCGTCTTTCCGACCGGCGACGGCACCCTGAATCATTTTGCCGATCACGTCTGGTCGGCCTCGCGGCAGATCGCCGATGCGGAATCGCGACGGCAATTGACAGCGGCGGAAGTTTCTTCGTTCTGGACTGATCGCACGGTGGCGGAGATTCAGCAGGATTGGGGAAGGGCGATTTCTCTTTTCCTCCACAAGCTTTATCTCTGGTTTTGCGGTGAAGAGATATTCAATAACGCCAACCCGCTGGGCGGGCGAAGCGAGGCGCTGCTTTATTCGCTCTCCATCTGGCGGCAGTGGTTGAACTTTCCCTATGGACTTCTGGCGCCGCTATTCTTGGCCGGCTCGGTAGTCTTCCTTTGGTCCAAAGAGAAACACGGCCTGCTGCTGCTGTTCACATGGTCTCAAGCGGTAGCGATTGCGCTGTTCTTTGTAAGTTCGCGTTACCGCCAACCGGCGATTCCGGCAATGATCATGGTGGCAGTTTTCGCGGGAATTCAAGTCTGGAATTGGATCCGCCGGCACGCCTGGGCAAAGACAGTCGCAGTCTGTGGATCGGCTATCGTGCTTCTGCTCGCTCTAAATCCGCGCGAGTCGGTCGCCAGCAAGCAAAACATTTCGATGTACCATGCCCAATTCGGCGGCGCCCTGGCGCAGAAGGAACGGTACGAGGAAGCGGTCAACGAATTGCGACGGGCGATAGTCATTGCCGACAATAATGCGCTGGCGTTTCAGTTATTGGGCCCGCTTTACATGGAGAGTGGGCAGTACGAGCAGGCGTTGGCTGTGCTCATGCGGGCCGAGGAACTCGATCCAAATTCGTTACCGACAAAATCATCGCTGGCGCGACTGAACTACGGTTTGGGTCGACATGAGATCGCGCTGAAGTATTTTGCTTCGGTTCTGCGTACGGATGCAGTGTTTCCCGATCTCGCCCGCTTGGCGGCCAAGTCCGCGTTGAGTGCCGGTGACACGGTGCTGGCGCGAAAGTACATTGCGCGCGCGTTGCTTGATAATCCACAAGATTCGGCGGCGACGCGCATCGCTGCAGAAATCGGGCGCTAAATTCATTCGACGTGAATGAAGTGAACGACGTATAAAATGGCGAATTGCCATCAACATGATGTGAGAGGAGTCGTAGTGAAGAAGCTGATTATGATGCTTGCCGTCGGGTCGATCATGACATTGGCGGCGTTCGCGAACGAAAAGCCGGCCACTGCAGATCAGCCGCAGTCCGTCAAGCCGACCGCCAACAAGATGATCGGTGACACGGTATTGACACCGTCAGGGCTAAAGTACATCGAGATCAAGAAGGGTACCGGCGCGATGCCAAAGGCCGGCCAGACCATCAGCGCACATTACACCGGTTGGTTGACTGACGGCAAGAAGTTTGACTCATCGCGAGATCGCAGAAAGCCCTACTTTTTCCCGCTGGGCCGGGGCACGGTCATAAAAGGTTGGGAAGAGGCCTTTGCGACGATGAACGTCGGCGGTGTGCGGAAATTGATCATTCCTCCGGATTTGGCATACGGTGACCGCGGTTTTCCGGGAGCGATTCCGCCGAAAGCGACGCTGATTTATGAGATCGAATTGGTGGACGTCAAGTAGCGGACAAACGCTGACGATATCTAATCAGAACTCCAAATCTCCGCAGGCGCGAAGAAGTTCGCGCCTCTCGTTCGACAACATCTACTGCGAAAGAGACTCAGAACATGTTTGGCAAGAAACCCTGGGACATTCCCAAAGACGCTAAGGTCACTGACAGCGGGCTCAAGTTTCATGATCTCAAAGTCGGTGGCGGTAGCGAACCGCGCACCGGCCAGCTTGTGGAAGTGCACTATACCGGCTGGCTGCTCGATGGCACCAAGTTCGATTCATCTAAAGACCGCGGCGAGAGCTTCTCATTCGTGATCGGCAAGGGCCGCGTAATCAAGGGCTGGGACGAGGGCGTTTCGACGATGCGGGTTGGCGGCACCCGTCATTTGTTCATTCCATCGCCTCTTGGCTATGGTGCTACCGGCGCCGGCGGCGTGATTCCGCCACACGCAACGTTGGTGTTTGAGGTGGAGCTGCTGGGGCTTTCGTAGGTTTGATTCTGTTGCGTTTAAGCTGCAGTAGCGTCTTTGGCAGCGCTTGGCTTTGATCCATCAAGAGGTCGCGACTGAGGTCACTCCTACAGGAGTCGATTCGGCGAGGATTTTCTGGCGTAGGAATAGCCTTAGCCGCGATTCGATTTCATACGAAGGTGAACTGTCGCGACTGAAGTCGCTCCTACAGCAGGGCGAGCTGTTTATTATACTGCCGGCGGTGGCGCGCCATAAGTCGCCCATTCTTCATAGGCCGGACCATAGACGCCCGGTACTTTCAGCCCCGCCTGCCGCATCAATACCGTCATCTGTCCGCGATGATGAATCTCGTGGCCGATCAGGACGAACAGCGAGAAACTGCGAGTCCACATCGAGCCGTACATATCGTCTTCCTGGATAAGGGTCTGGTCATTCCAGTCTTTCTTGATTCCAGCCAAGAGCGAGGTCGCCGCCTTATCGTAAGCCTGCTGTATCGCCGCCGCCGTAGTTGGAACCGGCGCCGACTCAGCCGGTGCGTCGATTTTGAGCCCGAGACGGCCGCCCATTTCCCCCATCGTTTGGATAATGTGCCAGGCTATGCGCCCGATCGTGCGATGATCCTGCGCGACCGCCTGAGTTAGCGAAGCATCAGTGAGGGCGCCCAGAATCTTGCGGGTCGCCGGCGATTCGTTATTCCACCAGTGCTCGAAATCCGCAATTGTGCGGATCATGACAAAACCTTCGGCCATAGAGAAATCTCCTTCGGGTCCAGATACTACTAACGATTCAGCCGCAAATTGGTGGATCGCGATTCGCCTGTCAATCACTTCCGAACAAGTAGCCTTCGCCCAGAAAGCCGTTGCCGAAAATGCGATTGCGCATTAGTTTTCCTGCGGAGAGTTGGCAGAGCGGTCTAATGCGGCGGTCTTGAAAACCGTTGTCCTGCAAGGGACCGGGGGTTCGAATCCCTCACTCTCCGTTTTTATTCCGTTCTAACCGCAAAATCATCATTTGACCCGCAATTTTACAGGATGTGATTGACAAAACATTCTCCGTTAAGTTAGATTTCTAACCGCAATCTAACTGGAATTCTTATGGCGAGCATTCATTCAAAGAAAACCAGGTCAGGACAAACGGTCTACTACGTTGTCGTCAGTTCGGGTGGACTGAAGAAATGGCTGAAGGCAGGAACGCTTCAGGCTGCGAGGCTTCTAAGGAAATCTGTCGAGGCCATGTCTGCGAGCGACAGGATTGCCAAGTTCGCCGTTGGCACTCCTGAAAGGCGTATTGATGAGTTCTTCCAGGAATTCATTGATCGAGTTAAATTGACCGCTTCTCGAAACACTGTCAAACGATACAAGGTTGTGCTGAACACTTTCTTGGTCTTTCTTGAGATGTTTCATTCTAGAGTAAGATTTCTCCGCCAGGTCTCGCCTGAGGTTATTGAGTCATACCAGAATAAGAGACTCAAGTCGCTCGAACTCAAGCTTAGAACTGAAGTAGGAGACAGAACATGCCAAAACCGATTGCCCTCAGACTCCTGAACCGAGCCGAGTTGCTCAAGTCTCTCGGAAAACCCAAGACGTTTTCGGTCAAATACCCCAAGCGAGCGGTGTCGACCCCCGAGCTGAAGTCAGCCCTCAAGTCGTGGCAGAACCGCCAGACTCCGCCGCCGATACCTGCTCCCAAGGACTCCGCGATTACCGCGGTGCGATTGCGCGCAGCAGACATCTCCAAACTCCGGGCGGTAACGGGTTCGTCCTGAGCGAGTATGATCTCAATGGCGTCTGGAAAGGAGACCTGATCTACTTCAACGGTCGTCCGCTGGCGAAATTGACGAGTGGCAGCATCGATAGCGTGCTGTATTTTGTGAACGACCACCTAGGCACGCCAGTAGCGTTGGTGGACAACGCAAAACAGATTCGCTGGAGCGCTAAGTGGTATCCATTCGGTGAAATCTACGATGAACAGGTGTCGGCTACAAACTTCCTAAGCTTCCCTGGCCAGTGGGAGGATGATGAAAGCGACTTGTCGTACAACTGGCACCGGTACTACAGTCCGAATGAAGGGCGGTATTATCAGGCGGACCCGATTGGTCTAAACGGGGGGACCAATCTCTATTCTTACTCGGCTTCAAATCCTACCAGATACAATGACCCATCTTGCCTTGACTATTTTCGCGATCCGGAAGGGAACCTGCTTTGGTTCGAAAGTCAGGAGCCCTTCATTGGCGGAGTGGGTCCGAATGCTGGGTCCCGACTCCATGACGTTCTTGGAAATGAGATCGGACCGGATCAAACAAGATTCATACCAAACAGGACGGTAGATTACGAGGAGTTTGGAAGGGAGGTCTTGTCAAAAGACATTGGCTTCTGGCCGTGGGACATTTACGGCGAATGGAAGACAGGAGGAGAATGTGATCTCAAGAACAGCCAACCGTTCACTCCTGATGAATACGTGTCTGTCGACGGGAGCATCTATCTTTCACAGGATTTAGGAAATCTACTTTTTGGAGTGTACACCGCAAAGACTCCCTATCGATTCTGGGTTATGCAACTCGGGGGCGGAATCGTCCAGTTGTTCTCCGATCTGGATAAGGGGGAGTTTCATGCCGAGTATTTCAAGGACTTTTTCGACGACCCTCGAGGAGCTCACTTTGTCAAACTCGGTCGGTCTCAGTTTCAAGCATGGCTTTTTACGGGGAAACTACCACGATGAGAACAACCAGTCAGTCAAATTTGCTCAAGGCGTGCCTGAAGTGGTCCTTTTTGAGTGTATCTGTCGCCATCGTACTCATTGGATTGTTCGCTTTCCTTTTTTTCTGGATTGCTTTTTTTCCACCTTGGGCTGACAAGTCTGATCGTGTCGTCTGGAGCAACGACTTCGGAGATCTTCACTTTGAGGCCGAGAGATCACAAGGTCGCTTTGCGACGGCTGACGGCTTCTTGAAGATAACTGTATCGAGTCGAAAATGGATTTTCAATTCAAGACGTGACTTGGCTATCGCAGATGTGGGCGATAGCGTTAGCGTTCGCGCACTGGGAGGCGATAGTATACAGTTTGTCATCCTGGCCAAGAGGTATCGAACAATTCAGGATACTTGGGTACAAGCCGTCGATTCGTTTTTGATAGACACAAAGGACTTGCCGTCGGAGCCGTACCGATTTAAGAGGAGGTAGCGATTTCCCGGATTCGGCACAGGTTTACGAGTATGCTCTCAACGGCAATCGCATCGCCAGAGTGTTCACCGAGTCCACCGCCGATACGACTATCTATAATTATGCGGACAATAAGTTGGTGAGTCTGACCGGAACCGAAAATGTTGAGTTCACTTATGACACCTGGGCCACGTCATCAAGGAGAAATCAGGCAGCGATTCGACGCTGTACCAGTACGACGATGCCAGCTATCTGAGCGCTGTCATCAGTGTTGGCACGACGAGCTTCGGTTACGACGGCTATCATCGACGGGCAACCAAGACCTATATCTCCGCTGTGACGAAGTACTTTTACAGCCCCTTGGGACAACTGCTCTCGGAGCGGCATCAGAATTGGTGGTTTGATTATGTCTACCTGAACGGCAATTTACTGGCCATGTTCTCGAAACCGCTTCCGGCGGTCGGTGGTCCGGGTGGTGGCGGTGAGGACAGCTTCGATGGTGGCGCCGGAACGGACAGCGAGGATCCACCACCCGATTCGGTGGACATCTACTATTTCCACAACGACTATCTCGGTACGCCGTGGTTTCTGACCAGTGAAACACAGACCGTGGTCTGGAGTGCCGACTATTATCCCTTCGGCGAGGTTTATGATGAATTGGCCAGTGTGCTCAACAATCATCGTTTCCCCTGTCAGTATTTCGACCGCACGACGGAGTTGAATTACAACTGGCACCGCTATTAAAGGTCGGAACTGGGGAGATATTATCAAGCTGATCCGATTGGGTTGAATGGGGGAGTGAATGTCTTCGCTTACGTTGGAGGAAATCCGCTTCGCTGGGTCGATCCTGCCGGACTCGACTACGATCCTCGCTATGGAGAAGTGCAGCCCGGCGATGTTGCGCCTAACCCGTACAATGTTGTCGGCTTGGAGTCACACACCAGCACCTGGGAGATCGGCGAACCAGCAGAGCCAGGTGATCGCAACTGGTGGGATCTGCTTGAGGCAGGGCACTACTTCGGTACTGGCTTCGGGGAAGAGGCGGTGGATTATTATGCCTGCAAGTACAATGAAACTGGGAATCCGCTCTACAAAGTCGGTGGGGTCGTAGCGGAATTGTGGATGCCTGAGACGTGGATGGAGACGGCCAGCCTCTTGTCTCTCGCACAATTAGCCCAGTGGACGGGTATCTCAAAACTTGGACCAAGTGTCACTTGGAAGGGCGGAGAAATTGTCATCACAAATAGCGCGGGGAAGCAGATCTTTCGACTAAACCCGTTCGGAAGCCGAAAGTACGATAATCCATATAGCAAATGGCCTCATTATCATCGGCCGCCGATGAAGTGGCATAGGCCGTGGCAGAAAGGCTGGTAGCGTGAACACTTTCGACTATCCCATTTTCCTGCGAGGACAAGAAGGGTGGCTGCTAAAGGTTGGCTCGCATGATGATCTTGCCTATAACGTCGAGCCAAACGATGTCGAATTTCGGGAATACACTTGTTGGGACTCAACAGGCCGGCCTGTTGGATTGGGCATGTTGAGTGATTCAATCGTCGTCAACTTGCTGTCCGAAGAATCAGCAATGTCAGAACTGATGCAGTCCATTGCTCAATTCGCTAATAAATTCGGGGGTGGTGCCGAACCGTCAAGTGAGTTGCTGGCTGGAGAACCCGATAAGTTCTACGATTGGGCTGCTGCTGTTGTCGAGCAGTACGAAAGTGAGCATAGCTTGAACAAGAGAATACGACGCTTATTGAAGAGAATCTTGGGTCAGTCCAGGTCTTAGTATTCGGGCAATAAATGACGAATCTTATAACGACGGCTCGCGCTCCGAGTATGAGTACCTCAACGGTCGTCCGCTGGTCGATCATGCAATGAACCAGGACTCTGTTCTAACTCCCTTCTAACCGCGAAGTGCATTGAACAGCATCGAACTTCATCCAATTCACTCGTACTTCAACGAGCCAATGTCCTCAGAATCATCAGGTTAGACGCAATTCGATATAACCAATCAACTTGCGAAAAACGGCCTTTTGAGAATCCCTCACTCTCCGTTTTTTTCGATTCGTCTCGAAAGCAACACGGCGCCGAAGCGATCCGGCGCCGTTATCAGTGAGGAAGAGAGCAGTCATGCGCGACTGCTGTCTACATGGAGGGCTACAAGCCGCGACCGCGCCAGCCGGGACCGTCGCCACCGCCGCGCCGTTCGCGGAAGCGTTCGATCATCATCTTGCCCCGCTGTGCCTTAGGCGCGCCCAGGTGCGGCCGCGAATCCCAGATTTCTTTCTGCTCGGCCGTCAGCAATCCTCTCATTGCGATACGGTGAGCGGCTTGCTTCTTGGCGACATCCGTACGAAGTCTGGCGATCTCATCGATCTTGGAATTGATTGCGCTTAAGGAAGCGTCCGACTCGAAAAGTTCGTTCAGTTCGATGCGCTTTACTTTGACCTGTGCCTGTATCGGAATCATATCCTTGTGATGCGCCGTGCGCATGTCATCCATTTTCTTGCGCTGCTCCTTGGTGAGCTTGAGTTCTTCGAACATTGCCATGCCCCCGCCGGGTCCGCCCGGACCGCCGCCGTGGCGACCAAACCAGACCATCTCGATGTCATCGTCATCGCCGGGTGCAACCGGCGCGTCGGGTTCATCCTGAGCAAGTACCGGCAATGCCAAGAGCATCAGCGTCGCCAGTAGCCAGGTTGTGAGTTTTGCGGTTTTCATAATCATCTCCTCTCAAGGTATTGTTATCGTTCTTTAGGGCCGAAACCTTCGCGCATACGGCTGCGAAACGGCATTGGTCGGTTTTCCAGACGTTCTTCGATCATCTTCAAGAAACGCCGTCGTTGCTCAGGTCGCATTTCGTCGCGATCATCGAGGAAGCGCTGAATTAGTTGTTTCTGGATGACGCTTTGCAGCGCACCGAGGTCGGTTAGTTTCGCGAAGACCTTCGCCGTGTCGGGATTGTCAGCGCGCAACTCCTCGAAAATTGTCTCGCGCACTTCGCGCATCTCGGCCAGTCGCGGCGCAATCGTGCTGTCAAAACGTACCCGCGCATCGCGAATAACTCGAACCTCCTGCTCGGTTGGAGGCAAAAGACCTTCCTCGGCCGAAGGCGCCTCCGGGAACCGCGGCGGCCGGTCTTCGCTGTTGACACGATTGTAGATCATAGTCACCAGAGCAGCGACATTGACGACCAACAAAAGGATCACCAAGTAGATCAATGTCCGGATTGTCATTGACCGCCTCCATCGTCACTCAGCCGATAGAGGTCGTCAAGTTGGACACTGGCGCCAAAAAACCCGGTAGCGTAGTATTCAACCAGTTCGCTGCCTTCATCATCGGCGACGGTTGTGTTGGGCGTGCTGCCCAAAGTCACACCCAGCCAAACGGCGACGGCGAGTGCAGCGGACTGAAAAACGGTGATCACTACCGGTCGCCGTATCCATGCCGAAGGCCGCCGAGTCGACTCGATTTGATTGAGCCGCGATTGCACGGAACGCCACAGTGATTCAGTCGATTCCGAATCTTCGGTCGCTGCCGCGGAAATCGCCGACTCATAAAGTGCGACCAGTTCCCGACAGGCAGCGCAGCCTCTCAAGTGCTCATCAAGCGATTTCCGCTCGGAAACGGTGACTTCGCCTTCGACGATGCGCAGCAGATTAGCTTCTATGTCGCGGCAGTTCATGGTCATCACTCACCATCCTTCACCCAATAAGACAAATTCCGATTACGATTTCTTGCGCAAAGCGGTAGCTTTTTTAAGCATCGCCTTGTGTAGCCCCGCCTTGGCACGATGCATCAGGGACTCGACGGCGGCTTGCGTCAAGCCAAGCTCCCGGCAGACTTCCTGATAGGAAAGGCCCTCCAATTTGTGCAATAAATAGACATCGCGTTGTCGTTCCGGCAACGTCGCCATCAGCTCGGCCAAGTCGACGCGCGCGCGTTGTTTTTCACGTTGACGGTCGGGACGCGAACTCTCGGGCGCTGGAAGCTGCTCAGCAAGATCGAGTTCTTCGGTGTCGATTGAAAGAATTTGCCGGAAGCGACTAAACAGCTTTCCCGACTTGCGGAAGTTGATCGCCTTGTTGACAGCTACTCGGTGCAGCCAGGTTGACAGGCGACTTTCGCCGCGCAGCGTTGCGGCTTTCTGCCACAACGAAACGAAGACGTCCTGAGCGACTTCCTGGGCGTCGTCATTGTTACCCAAGAGACGGCGGCAAAGCGTCTGTACTTGCGACGCATGACGATCGAATAGGACACGGAACGCCGCTCGGTCGCCGTCTGCCACCCGCGTAATGAGTTCGGGTTCATCTTTCGAGATGTTGTCGCGCACCGGTGCGTTCAACATAACGACGATTGGACACAGAAACGACCAAAAAACTGGCGGTGGGAGCGGGCGGCGTTCCAACCCGTGCCGAATTGCGTTCCAGCTACAATTCGTTCGGTTCGCCGCCGGGATGAGGCTTGTTTTCCAGGTACAGATATGTTCCCAGCAGTTGCACCCAGTCCGAGAAGTTCTTTCCGGCATGTTCGGGTTTGTTGCGGATGCGGGCGATGGCATTGAGCTTTGAGTCGATTTCGTCGACGAAGTAAAGCACGAAAGCTTCTTCGAACGCCGGTTCGACGGGCGCCGAATACTCCTTTTTGCCCTGGTGCGATAGGACCATATGGAGCAGCTTCTTGATGTTGACATCGTCCTGCAAGCCCAGTCGCACGGCGGCGCCGCTCACCATTTCGTAGCCGATTACCATATGGCCAAACAGCCGACCATCAGTCGAATATTCAAAGGTGCTGCCAATCTGGAGTTCGGTGATTTTGCCAATATCATGGAGCAAGGCTCCGGCGATCAGTAGTGAACGATTGAGGTGCGAGTAGTGTTCGGCGAGTTTCAGTGCGGCGCGCGCCATGGAAATCGAGTGCTCCGCCAGGCCGCGAAGGTATCCATGATGCCAACGCGTGCCGGCAGGCGATTGGAAGTAGCGGTCGCGCACACTCTCGTCATAGATGATTTCAACAACCAGTTGATGCGTCGCTTCATCGTCAATGAGAGCAATCAGGTCGTCTACTGCGGCTTCGAGCTCCTCGCGCGAATGCACGCTACTCGGCAGCAGTTCCGATGCATCAAATTCTTCCGGCTTTGCCGGACGAATGCGCTCGATTTGAATTTGCGCGGCGTTGCGATAACTGCTGACTATGCCTTTGACTTTGACAACGGCCGCATCACGCAACTCGGCATTTGCGGCCTCGGCCTCTTCGTTCCACAGGATTCCCGCCATCTTACCGGAAGCGTCCGACAACTCAATTTGCAGGCGGACACCGCCCGTGTAGGGAATCAGTTCACAGCGAGTGAGCGCATAGAATCCGAGCAGAACGTCACCGATTTGGGCATCGCGAAGTTTGGCCTGCATGGTCGCAATGTTTGCTCTCTGTCTGCCGATGTCAAGCGGATTGCGCGATAGCTGTTAAGTGCGAGGAGGCTGATACTATCGGCGCCGGCCACCCAACAGCGAGCCGAGCACTCCGCGAATCAATGAGCGGCCCAACTGACTCGAGGCGGCACGAAGCGTGCTTTTTGCCAGCGACTCCATCATGCTCTCCGGTGGCTTTGGCGTGCGAGCCGGTTTCGGCTGGGATGTCGAGGATCGCCCGCGCGGAGGTGAAGAATATCGGTCGTCAAAGACGACCCTTGGGTCGGCCTGCGCTGCACGTTCGGCGCGAGATTTGAGAAGTTCATACGCGGACTCGCGATCGATGATGTTCTCATAGCGTCCCGCCAAATGCGACGAGCGAACGATAGCCGAACGTTGCTCTGGCGTGATCGCGCCCAACTGACTCTGCGGCGGAGCGATGAGAGCGCGGTCGGTGACGGACGGAGCGCCTTTGTCATCAAGAAAAGAGACGAGCGCTTCGCCGATCCCGAGTTCGGTGATGGCCTGTTCGACGTTCAGATTGGGATTGGTGCGAAAAGTCGTTGTGGCAGCCTTGACCGCCTTCTGTTCGCGCGGAGTGAACGCCCGCAGCGCGAATTGTACGCGATTGCCGAGTTGCGCCAGCACAGTATCCGGGATATCCAGCGGATTCTGCGTAATGAAGAACACGCCAACGCCTTTCGAGCGAATTAGGCGCACGACTTGTTCGATTTTCTCGAGCAGCGCCTTTGGCGCTTCGCTAAATAGCAGGTGGGCTTCATCGAAAAAGAACACCAGCTTGGGCCTATCGATATCGCCCGCTTCCGGAAGTTGCTCGAACAACTCCGCCAGCAGCCAGAGCAGAAATGTCGAGTAAACACGCGGCGACTGCATGATGCGATCCGCCGCGAGCACGTTGACCATGCCCCGACCATCCGGCGCAGGGCGCAGAAGATCCTCGAGATCGAGAGCCGGTTCGCCGAAGAACTGCTCACCGCCTTGTTCTTCGAGAGTCAGAAGCGCGCGCTGAATTGCGCCAACGGTTGCCGCCGAGACATTGCCATATGTCGTCGTGAATTGCTTGGCGTTTTCCGCCACGAAAGTGAGCATCGACTGGAGATCTTTGAGATCAAGCAGCAGCAACTGGTTGTCGTCGGCAATCTTGAACACCAGGTGCAGCACGCCGCTCTGGGTCTCGTTGATATCGAGTAGGCGCGACAACAGCAGCGGCCCCATATCGGTGACCGTAGTACGAACCGGATGACCCTGTTGTCCGAACAGGTCCCAGAAGGTCACCGGCGCACCGACAAAGCGGTGATCGTGGAGTCCGAGTTTCGCAATCCGTTCGGCAACTTTGGGATGCCCGCGACCCGGCTGGCTAATGCCGGCCAAATCGCCTTTGACATCCGCCAGAAACACCGGCACGCCGATCGCGCTCAACTTTTCGGCGATTACCTGTAGCGCGACGGTCTTCCCGGTGCCGGTGGCGCCGGCAATCAGACCATGCCGATTGCTCATATGTGGCAGCAGAACCACGTCCGCTGCGCCACGACCAATGTATATGCTATCGCTCACAGAGTTCCTTTGCTAAATCGCATATCGTATGAACCGGCCGAAAAATCGCACGGACCGATGAATTAATCATGGTGCGCGCCGTCAATCAAGCGGCATCTTTCTGTCGTCGGCAGCGAGTCTCTTCATCGCCCTCGTCAGATCGCCTTCCCTTCGGTATAGTCGTAGGCAGTTCCAAAAATGCTGTGTGGGATGAGGAAGACCAGTAAGTGTACGAGGGCCGCGGCGACGAACCACCAGCGACTCGCTCCGCGCCTGCTGCCGCGCCAGACGGCCAGCGCCCACATCAGAACGATCACGGCGGTCTTGTTGTCGGTGATATCCGAGCCGATCGGCCAACCCGTCCACCAAACGCCGAAGGCGTACCATAAAGCGACCGGTCCAAGAATCAACCCGCCCACAAGTGAGAGGACCAGAGTCCAACGCGCCAATGACATAACGCGCGGACGACGGAAACTCGCCTGCAGGCCGGTACGTACGGAGAGCAACAATGCCGTGAACATGCAACCGATGTGAGGAAGTAAAATCCACAGCGGCGTCGGATCCTTGAAACGCGTGACCACTGGTTCAGTAGTCAATGGGTATCGCTGGCCGAGTGCGTCGATGAGAGTTACCCGATAGGCTACTTTGGCTGCTGCCGGTTGTTTAGGAATGACAGCAACGAGGTCGCCACTCTGCCGCTCCATTGGTGTCGATATCCAACCGTCGGGGCTATTGAGACGAAGATAACTCAATTCTCCCGAGATTTCCGTGTGCGGAACCGAGACTCTGATTTCCGCGTCCGCGGTCGTCTCGTGAGCGCGCGCGAGCTTGAAGTCGATGACCGTGCCGGCGACTTCCTTCTGGCCTCGCACCGGCCAAGTCGGTCCGGTTACTCTCTGGTAGGTGGCAACGCTCACAGTTATCACGACGGTAATCACCCAGAGCATGATTGTCTGCGACCGCGTGTTCGCATCACCAGAGCTGACAATCGGTCTCATCGGGCGATTATCGACGACCAGTCGCCAAAAATCAAGCCAAGAATTCCTTGCCGAAAGGGAAGGCGCGAACTTGATTTGTCGGCAAAACGACTGAGTGAATCAGCGGGAATGGGTCAGTGAAGTTATTAGCCGTAATTGTCGGGGTGCTGATTATTGTCGGGATTGCATCCGGCTGTCGCGGGCAAACGCCGGACGTCTCTCCCGCCTTAACTGAGGCTTCCGGTATTGCTCGCTACGGCAATCAACTCTTGATTGTCAGTGACGACCAGCCCGGCACGGTCTTCATTTTTGATCTCCCCGAGTCGAACTCAGGCATCGTGCCGCTTGTTGGTGCTCCGCGCCGCATTGTGCGCTTTGAGGCGTGTGAACTGGCGTCTGACCTCGAAGGCATCGATCTGCTCGCCGACGGCCGGGTCGTCGTCCTGTCTGAAGATTTACACGCGTTACTTGCCGCCCGGCTTGACGACACCGCGGCGTGTCAACTCGTGGCTCAATTCGATGCCTCACTCACGGAATTGGCCGGACGCGGATTGGAAGGGGTCGCTGTCAAACGGTTGCCCGACGGCGCATCGCGAGTTGCAGTCTCGTGGGAAGGTGGCTATTTGAGCAGAAGCGCTCTGCCGCAGGAGCTGGTAGCGCGTATCGGCGATTTCCCAGTCTCCCCGGAAATCGTTGTGACCGAGATAGCGGCAAGCGGGTCGGCCGGCTACATCGACAAGCCTCTCGCACGGTTTTCGCCGCGGATTCCGACTGACACATTACCGCCGCCATACGCGCAACGGTTTAGATGCCCGGACTTGGTTTGGCACACGTGGAATGTCGATTCCGGCAGAGTTGACGGGCTGATTCTTCTTTTGACCTCTCAGAACTCGCCGCCGTCTTCGGCGCCTGACCAGCAGCGATACGAGCACAAGATGATTGTGCGGTGTGATCTGGCCGGCAAGCTTCACGGCCAACCGCTTGATCTATCTGCCGCCGCCAGCGCGATTCTTGAGAATTTCTTAAAGAACGGACTTTCTAAAATAAAGTCGGAACAACAACAACAGGTGTTGCGCTTCAAGCGGCTTGTTAGCGACGGCAACTGGGAGAATGTTAACTGGGAAGGACTGTCTTGGTTTGAGCCGGGCATAAGCCTGATTGCCACTTATGACGGTGTGCCGTTTGATCCACCGCTGGCATTTATAATCCCGCTCCCGGAAGGCTGGCGCTGAAAGCCCAGCTCTTGACGCATTCAGAATGATCTCAACGAGCGCGGAACTCTCCTGTCGTCTCGAATTGCACACGATAACCATCGACTTCGCGTGGAATCGCGCGCTCAATCGTATCGGTCATCGCGGTAACAAAGACGGTGATGCACGGCTTGCCGTCGAAGATGCCGATACCCGTGCCGATGACGCCGGGCACTTTCATCCAACCATCGGTGTAACGCTCTTGGACTTTCTCGATCTTCTCTTCGGGCATGGTTCTCCCTGCGTCTTCTACGCTCCTAATTCGGTAGAGCGACACAAAGATAATTGAGGCAGCAAGCGCTGCGCAAGCGCTCAGTGGGAGAATGCTTGATACTCTTCGCATCCGACACCCAGCATGAACTGACCGCCGAGTCTCCTTTATGGGACCCGGCGGTCAACGGGGGCGAGAATCGGTAGTTGACATCGATGCTCGCTGAAAACAGCTCAGTTTTACTGCGTGCAGATCGTCGCGTTGAAGTAGTTCAACACGTTGCCGATCGGCGAGCAAATCGCCTCACCGCGATTGGTTCCGGCAAACAGGAGGCCGACCGGTGAGTTGTTGGCGTTATTCGTGACCACCAACGATCCGGAGTCGCCGCTCTTACTCATGCCGCGCGAAGTGACGAACTGTCCGACAAAGCGGGCGGTGCCGCTAAGATAGCCGACGTTAACCGTGACGTTTACCGCCGTAATGGTGCCGGATGTGAGCGACGACGTGCGCCCGAGTTTCTTGATCGCCAGACTCAGGCTCGGCGCAACGGTCGTGGCGCCGGGGAATCCGTAGTAGCCGGACGGCGTATTGCATTGAAACTGCGTAGTTGTAAGCACGGCAATCGCGGCGTCCATGGTATTGTTGGCCGACGTCGAGAAGGTAATTGGATAAAATTGACTTAATTCGGCAATCTTGTCGTTGGTGACTCGGTTCGCGCAGCGCGGATTGTCATAGCGACCCGGCTGAACGATCGGATCACCTGTGTTGCCGTCGTTTTCCATTGCCAGAACGTGATTGTTACTGAGGATGTAAGCGGTTGTGCCCTTGTAAACAACACAGCCAATGGTCCCCGACGCGCATTCGCGGTTATTGCCGACCGAGACGCCAATCGGTACCGGGCGATAACGGCCGGTGAGCGCCTGTGCTGTGAACTCGCCGGTCTCCTCAACTTCCACCGCGACGCCCTCAATTTGGCTCGCCAGTCGGCCGGCGGCAGAAGCCTCCTTGATGAATACCTTGACGACTGGGTTGCCTGCGGCATCCAAACCGGTCCCGACACCGACGACTCCTTCCGTACTCATTAGAGCTTCGGTATGGCGATTCTGAATTTCGATAACACGCTGCACCGCGGATTCGAGGGCTTGCTCGGAAAAGGCCTGATTTGTACCAGTATTCGTGCCGGTTGACGGCTGGTTGATTTGCGTATTCTGAGGGGCAACCTCGCTACGTTCGGAGGAACAACCCTGCCAAATCAGCGCGGTTGCAAGGAGGACAAGCAACGCGCTCATCAGTGCGCGTGAGAAAGGACGTCGGTTGGTCATGATCATCTCCCGGGTTCATTTCGGTGGCTGAATTCGCGCGGACACCACAACTCTAACGGATGGCAGCGCAAACGGTTGACTATTCATCGCAAAGAGCGACGCATGAATGACTGGCGGTTTCGGTTTGCCCCGGAGACCTCCTTCCTGCTCAACCATGTCGCAAATATGTCTGGCTCGGCAACGTCCAACACTATCCATGACAGCGCGAACCGTCGACGACTCAATTTTCTACTTTGGGTAGGCACAATCTACCCGACACCGCAGAGCTGTCAAGCAAAAACGCCATGGCTCGTAGCGGCTCGCATCAGAGTCCAGCCCGCATTTCTGGCTTTACTTTTACCCCTGCAATCATTACTTAACGCCGATCGGCGGCTTCGGGAAAACGGTTGCGGCGGCGGAGTGAGCTTTAACGCAAGAGGATAAGATGGCGAACAAATATGACATTATTGTTCTCGGTGGTGGGCCGGGTGGCTATGTCGCGGCGATTCGCGCCGCGCAGATGGGAGCGAAAGTCGCCTGTATCGAAGAGGACAAGTTGGGTGGCGTCTGCCTTAACTGGGGCTGCATTCCGACCAAAACCTTTATCGCGACAGCTCACCTCTATCGCAAGATGAAAGAGGCATCGGAATTCGGTATCGAAACCGCCGGCGCACCCCAAATCAATCTTGCCAAGATGGTCGACCGAAAAGACAAGGTCGTAAACGAACTAGTTTCCGGAATCGGCTATTTGTTCAAGTCGCACGGAGTGGAATTGATCAATGGCTTCGGCTACTTCGAGAAGAAGAATCGACTGATCGTTGAAACTTCCGCCGGGTCACAACAGGCGATTGAAGCCGACAAAATTATTATAGCCACCGGCTCACGGCCGATGAACATCCCGGCATTTCCCTTTAACGGCAACACGATCATTTCGTCCGACGAACTCATCTATCCGAAGTCGATTCCGCAGTCACTGACCATCATCGGCGGCGGCGTAATCGGCTGCGAGTTCGCTTGCTTGATGGCGGAGTTTGGGGTCAAGGTTTCAGTTGTCGAAATGCTTCCCAACTTGCTGCCGTTCGAAGATATCGACACGTCAAAGACTATCGAGCGTGAACTCAAGAAACTGGGCGCCGAAGTCTACACGAACGAAAGGGTTCTCACAGTCGAAAACGGCAACGGCGGTGCGGTGTGTAAATTGGCGTCGGGGAAGACAATCAATTCCCAGAAGGTACTGGTCTCTGTCGGTCGGACCTTCAATACCGACGATATCAATCTCGATGCGGTGGGAGTTGAACGCAACAAGAACGGTTCGATCAAAGTCAACGATAAGATGGAGACAAACGTCAAAGGCGTATATGCCATTGGCGATTGCGCGGGCGTTTATCTGCTCGCCTATACGGCGTCGCATGAGGGTTTAGTCGCCGTTGCGAACGCGCTCGGAAAGCCGACCAGCGTGCATTACAAGTCGGTTCCAATCACGATCTTCACCGATCCCGAAGTCGGTTCAGTTGGTCTCACACAACAGAAAGCGGAAGAAAAGGGGCACAAAGTTAGAACCGGGACGTTTGCGTTTCGCGTGTTGGGGAAGTCAAAGGCCGAGCGCGAACTCGCCGGTCAGGTCAAAGTCATCGCCGACGACAAGACCGATAAGATCCTCGGAGTGCACATTGTCGGCGCCCACGCGACCGATCTGATTCATGAAGCTGCAGTGGCGATTCAGAAAGACATGACAGCGCACGAACTCGGCGACGTGTTTCATGCGCATCCGGTGCTCTCTGAAGCGATCATGGAAGCCGTTCACGACGTGCATGGCTTATCGGTGCATTCGCCCAAGAAAGTCGCAAGATAACCGGCGATTCACTACCCGAGCTTAGGCCAGAGTCCATGGCGGCTGCGCGAACTTACAGCCGCCGCTCTCTTTCCAAAATCATTGCACAAGATTGTTAAACTCCGTAGCCTACCGCTAAATAGTCGACATGGACTAACCAGGTTGCGGTGTTGGCTGCAGCCAAAGGCAGTGAATATCGATTCCAGGAGGGAATCATGGTACCACTCTCGAAGCGCTTAGGCGCAGAATTTTTCGGCACGTTTTGGCTGGTGCTTGGCGGCTGCGGTAGCGCCGTCTTGGCGGCGGCATTCCCAAGTGTCGGCATCGGCCTTCATGGAGTATCGCTGGCGTTCGGACTCACGGTGCTGACTATGGCCTACGCCATCGGCCATGTCTCTGGCTGCCATCTCAATCCGGCTGTCTCTCTTGGATTAGTTCTGGGTGGAAGGTTCCCCGCCAAGGATCTGATTCCCTATTGGGTTGCGCAAGTGATCGGCGGAATCGCCGGCGCTGCGGTGCTGTACTTGATTGCCTCGGGCGCGGCTGATTTCTCGACCGCCGGCGGCTTCGCTTCCAACGGATATGCGGAGCATTCTCCCGGCGGCTACTCGCTGATGGCGGCGATGGTTTGCGAAATCGTCATGACGATGATGTTCTTGATCGTCATCATGGGCGCCACAGATAAGCGCGCTCCGGCAGGATTCGCGCCGATCGCGATCGGGCTATGCCTGACGTTGATACACCTCATCAGTATTCCAGTGACCAATACCTCGGTGAACCCGGCGCGCTCGACAGCCGTTGCGGTGTTCACGGGTGACTGGGCGTTGGCGCAGTTGTGGGTATTCTGGGTGGCGCCCCTCATTGGCGGCCTGCTGGGCGGTGCCATCTACAAGGGTCTGTTTGGCGAAAGCCGTTAACGAGCGGCGAGCCAAACGATACCGGTTGTGAGGAGTCTCGCGCCAGTGACGCAGGCTCCTCGCCGATTCACATCACAGTTTCAACTCAAGTGAGAAGCGTCGACCGACATCGGCCTTCCGTGTCGGCTAACGCGCCAAGGTTACGGGAGTTCTCCGCAGCATGCGTAGAACGGAATCCTCGTTGGTCAGGGACCTGATTTCTTCGGCAGTCAGCCAGCGAACATCGTGCGACTCTCTTGATACGACTAACGGCAGACGGTCATCGGCCTCACACAGAAACCTCACATCGTAGTGATAGTGGCGGGGCGTGCCACTATGTGCCGGAATCGGATGCACGTCAAGATCGAAGATTCGATTAGATAAGAGGCGAATGGAATCAATGCCGGACTCTTCCCGCGCTTCGCGCAACGCAACCCTTTCGATCTGCGGGCAACCGTCGGCGTGACCACCCAATTGCAGCCACATTCCGAGTTTCTTGTGAAACGTCAGCAGGAATCGACTCCGGTCGATGTTCGTAATCCAAGCCGAGCCGGTGACGTGACCGACGGAGTTCGTGCGATCGAAGCAGTTGCGGTTATCGGTTACAAACTCAATGAATCGATTGCGACACTCTTCGTCGCGCAAAGTTTCGGTGGGGAATGCCTTTAGCTTTAGAAGCAGTTCGCGACGGTGCATGAATCTACTACCGGAGCCAATCAGCCTCAGCGATGCGTAAACGCCACCGCATGCCAACTCTCGGCGAACGGCAACTCCCAGCGGCCAGAATGCAGCTCACCGATTTTGGTCAAGGCATTGTTGAACACAATCGTAGCTGCCGTGATTTCTCCGCTATCGACCAGACGCTGAAACTCCGGCCGCGAGCGAGAACGAATTTCATCGCCCGCGCGATAAAATACCTGACTGCGATCAAGTGCATCCAATCCGGCGTGCTCCCGTAGCCACTTGAACACCGACACGGACGAATCTATCGAGCAGCCGGAGATGCCATTCTCCGATTCCCCGGCGAGCAACACAAACTGGTCGTAGACTACCTCATAGGCGCCGCGCACGTCGACTTGATGTGACTTCCAGTCGTCGACGAATTCGTTAAGCGCCCGCCGAACGACGGCCAGCTCTCCGGAATTCAGCCTTTTGGGAAAGGCATAAATCCACAACCGCGTGTCCGGCCGAAATCCCACAAGATAGTCCATGACTTGTACTGACGGTATCTACAGATACGCGTCAAACGCGTGTTTTAGGTTTTCGGCGATCGTGTCAGGATGATGGCCCTCGATATCGTGGCGCTCGATCATGTGCACGAGCTTGCCGTCTTTGAAGAGCGCCATCGACGGCGATGACGGCGGATAACCAACCGTGAACGATCGCGCCTTCTGGGTTGCTTCCGTGTCCTGTCCGGCAAATACAGTCGCCAGTTTGTTCGGCAGCTTCTTGTGCTTAAGCGCCAGTTTGATACCCGGGCGCGCATTGCCGGCGGCGCAACCGCAGACGGAATTAAACACCAGCAAGGTACTGCCCTTGGCCTTCAAACCCGCCTCAACGTCGGCTGCGGATTTCCATTCCTCGAAGCCGACCGCCGTCAGCTCGCGACGCATCGGGGTAACCAGTTCTTCGGGATACATGCTCAATTGTCCTTATCTTTTGACCACTAACATCGATTACAGGGATCGTCTTTTGGTCGATCCGCAACATCTATACGCAATTAAACCATTAGTTGCGGGACGGGTTCCCCGAAGCAAATGGTAAGAATTGACCGGGCAAGCGTGTGTACTTGCGGTGTGATCACTCGGAAGGCGATACCACCCTGTTTCTTACAACCCCAAGAACAGCAGCTCGGTTTCGACGTAACGCCGGTTTTCGAACAGGGCCGCCGATCCGACCTCTTCAGAGGTATAGAGCCGCAGATCATTGACGCGAACGTTTAACCACAGGTTTCGGTAGAAGCGCGTTTGCGCTCCGAGTCGCAGACTGACGTAGAGTGAACGATCATCGAGAGGGCGGAGATCAAGTTCATCGGCCGGCGGTGCTTCACCATTGACGTAGCGCGCACGGACGCCGATCAAGCCCGTAAATATCCGGGTGAGATTCGCGGCGATATCGGTAGCCCAATTCGCTGTAAAAATATCCTCGGCATCTACCAACGATAGATTGATGGGGACAAAGTCAGTGTCCTTCCGCGTCAGACGATTGGGGTAACCGGCAAATTCCAGAGTCGAGTAGAGCACCGCGTTGGCATTGAGCACCCGACTGCCGTCGATGAAGATTTTGTAGGTCGGGATCATCGTGTTAATCGTTTGTGAGCGATATGATGGGACACTGGTCGACGGATAATCCCAGCGGCCGGCGCCGGTATACTGGTAGTCAAACAAGTTAAAATAGACGGCTGCGCCGGCTCGAAGATACGACCCCGACGGGAACGAGCGTTTCACGATCAGCCGCGGCGCGCCAGAGTAGATGAATTCCTTCACTTCCGAAGTATCCCGGTAGTTCGATCCCGCCGGCGGATCGGGAGCGGCGAACTTGCTGTAGTGGCGCTCCATGTTGAAGCCGACGATCCAATCGAACTTCTTTGTCCGCCGCATCAGGTCGATGGTTGCGGTGAAATGCTCTCCGACATTTGCCGGCAACTCAAACTGGGGGTCCGCGGGGCGCGTGCCCTCCGGCTGAAGCGAGAAGACATAGGCATATGGGTAATTGCTAAACGATCCGGCGATCGCTCCCGTCCAGTCTTGCCGGAAACGCCAGGCAAAGGAAGTTCTGACTTCGACGCGATTCGGTTCATACACCAGGAAGGCGTTGTTGTCCTTTCTGTTTTTATCCTCGCCGTAAACCGCCCAAAGTGACGCAAAAGTCTTCTTGCCCAGGTGAGAATACACGTCAAGCTTGATGTCGCTGATCTTGTAGTCGATACTCTTGTAGAATCCGTATCCGAATCGCGACGCGGCATCGCCGCTCAATGTCCGCAGTTCGTTGTCGTTGCGTCCAAAGCCGTACGACAAGGCGATATGGAGTTTATCGAGATCGGACAGATAGACGGCGCTGCGCTCGTTGATCTCGTACGGCCAGGAATTGGACATGCCGACTACTGTGGGCAGTAGCGACAAGTTGATTTCCGGCCACGGACGTGGTTTACGCGCCGATTCAGCGTGAATAAGCGGTAGCAGTGTAACAGCAATCAGAAACAAGGAAGCCGGTCGCAGAATTCTCATACCATTCCTTTCTTACCGGTACTGACGCACGAGGTCAAGGACTTGTCCAAAATCATTTGGCAGTTCGCAGGCGAAGTCAACCGGTTTTCCTGTAGTCGGATGGACGAAACTCAACCGGCGGGCATGCAACATCTGCCGGTCGGCCAGCTTAAGCAATCGTGTTGCCAACGCCCGGTGCCTCGCTTCAATGCCCGTCAAACGATTTTCGCGGCCGCCATATTCAGGGTCGCCGAACACCGGGTGACCGGATTCCTTGAGGTGCGCCCGGATCTGGTGCGTTCGTCCGGTTTCCAGACGAAGCTGGAGCAGGGACAAGAAAACGAACTCCTCGAGGGTTTCATAGTGCGTTATCGCCTCGCGCGTCGTCGGACTGCCGGAGGTCATCACCCGACGATCGGCGCGTGAACGGCCTATAGCAAGGTCGATCGTGCCGGACGGTTCGCGAAACTTACCCCAGATAAGTGCTACATACTCTCGGGTCAAACTTCGATCACCGAGCTGCTCAGCCAAGCGGCGATGAATCTGATCGCTTTTCGCGACCACCATCAACCCCGAGGTGTTCTTATCTAACCGATGAACTAATCCCGGAAACCCCATCGCGTATCCGGACGATAGCTTCGTGAAATGGTGCAACAGCGCATTGGCCAGCGTACCGCTCTCATTGCCGGGCGCCGGATGTGTGACCATGCCGGCAGGCTTGTTTACGACCGCAAGGAAGTCGTCCTCAAAGATAATGGGCAGCTCGATGTCTTCGGCGGCGAATTCAATGCGCTTTTCATCCGGCTTGTCGATCACGACTTCTTCGCCGCCGCGAACGAGCAATGAGGCGCGCACCCACTGCCCGCCGATTGTCACGCGCTTTTCGCCAACAAGGCGCTTGACCTGGCTGCGCGACAGTCCCAGATCGGCTACCGACAGGTAGAAATCGATCCGTTGCGGCTCAGGCAGAGGCGGAATGGTGACGTGCAGAAAGCTCACACTTACGCTTACGAGAATCGAGGATCAACGCGATCACCAAGAGCACCATGCCGACGGAGACCGCTGAGTCAGCAACATTAAATACCGGCCAGCGGTCAAGCTGATATCCGGGGAAATCAAGAAACAGAACCTTGCCGGCTGGAATATCGATGTCGGGGAAATCGATGTCGACGAAATCAACGACTGCGCCAAACCGCATCCGGTCGGTCAGGTTTCCCAACGCGCCCCCCAAGACCAACGCCAGCGCGATGTCCATCCAACGGTTCTTTCCCGAATCGCGGTAGAGTACGACAATCACAATAATCATGACGACGATTGACGCAAAACTGTAAAAATAGGTCGAACCGAGGCGGGTAGAAAAGGCGCCACCTTCGTTAAACACAAGCGTCAAGCGAACGATATCGCCAATCACATCGTTGTGGTTTTCCAGAGACAAATTTGCCAGCGCGAGTTGTTTCGTAATCTGATCAACGATGAAGATCAGCCCTGCCAGCGCCGAAAGGCGGAATAAATAGCGATTAGCCGACGACCAGCGAAGCGAATCAAGGAAGGACATTGGGGATTATTGCCGCTTGACGGTCTTGGCGGCCTTTTCCTCTTCTTCACGGGCTTTGCAGTCGATGCAGTAGCTGGCGTGCGGCACCGCAGTGAGCCGCGCAACCGAGATCTGCTTGCCGCACTTCAAGCACTTGCCGTAAGTCCCGCTCTTGACGCGGCGGAGAGCCTCGTCGATGTGATAAACTAACCGGCCGGTCTTGGAGGCGAGCAAAAACGTCTTCTCGCGTTCCTCGGCATCGGTACCCTGATCGGCCATGTGAAACGAATAGCTGGAATGATCACCGGTCGCGTCCTTGGTCGTCGAACTCATGGTCGAGTCCTTGAAGACACCCATGTCTTTCAGCAGTTCCTCGCGCCGAGCAAGGAGGATTTTCTCGAATCTTTCCAGATCACGTTTTCGCATTTATCGTCCCGATCAGTGATTCCGACACCAAAGATACGCGTCTCAAACTTCCGGCAACAATCAATTTCTACCGCCGAATCGCGATTCGCTTGTCACCCTGAGCGCAGCGAAGGGCCTGCTCTGCTTGTGCAATCGAATTCACAGATTCTTCGCTACGCTCAGAATGACACACTTTCGGCTGCATGTCCGGTATGAGGCCCTGACATCATCTTCAATCCGACCAGTTCGAGTGGATTGTTGGCTGTAAGCCCAGTGGTAGCTCGAACCGCCAATTGCGACATCTAAGACTTCTTGAGTAACTCCTTGTATACTGGCCTGGAGTTCTCGAGTTGAGGATCCTCCAATGCAATTCCCAATGGTGTAGAAATTCCGTTTATGTCCCAATTCTCCACAAAGAACCTGTCTGGACGATGTGCTTGATTGAATCCGCTTGCCACTGTCTCGTTTCTAATGTAATCGGCTTTCTCCGTCCATACCCGCTTAAGATCATTGTTCTGGCTCCCAGACCAGAGGATTATCCGATCGGTGACGGCCAAATCAGCCGCCTTGCGCATCGCCTGAATCTTGTTCACCAATTCACGGGCGAATCCCTCATCGCGCAGTTCATCCGTAATTTCGGTCGTCAAAGCAACCGTGAAGCCACCGTCGGCAGCGACGGCGAAATTGTTCTTGCCGGTTAAACGCACCTGAATCTCATCACCGGTCAATTCAAGAACGCGACCATCAACCGTTAACTTGAGCTCGCGCAGCGCGAGAAATCTCTTGAGTTCCGTTTCCGGCAGTTTCGTCAGCGCTTCTTGAACCGATTTCATTGCGCCGCCAACCTTCGGGCCCAGAGCCTTGAAATTCGGCAGCACAGTATACTCTGCGACCTGCGTCGTGTCTTCCATGAACGACACCTTCTTGACGTTGATCTCTTCCGCGATCACATCCAAGAGCGGCGCAACATTAGATTCTTCGATGCCGGGCGCGAGTTTGACTTTCATTTCCGCGAGCGGCTGGCGGACTTTGATTTGCACGCTGTTGCGTGCGGAACGACCAAGCGACACCAGCTTGATCGCGGCAGTCATTCGTTCTTCGAGTTGCGGATCGATGAGCTTCTCGTCGACCGATGGAAACAATTCGTGGTGCACCGATGTCGCGCCGGTTAGTTCTCGGAAGAGCCGTTCGCTCAGAAACGGAATTGTCGGCGCCGCCAGCAGACAGACGTCGACCAAAGCCGTATACAATTCAAAATAGGCGCGGAATTTGTCGGGGGTGTCGCCGGATGCCCAGAAGCGGCGGCGACAGCGGCGGACATACCAATTCGACAGCTCGTCGATCACAAACGCGTCGATCGCCCGGCAAGCGCGGGTCAAATCATACGCGTCCATTGATTCCGTCACGAGCTTCTTGAGGGTTTCGAGTCGCGAGGACAGCCAGCGGTCGATTTCCAGCGATGGCCCCGCGAGTTTCTCCAAGAGCTTGCCGACATCGCCACCGGTTTCCTTGGCGGCACGATCTTTCAGCGCGTCGATGTTGGCGTAGATTGCGAAGAACGCATACGTATTCTTCAGCGTATCCAAAAATTGCCGCGGCGTCTCGCCGATGGCGTCAACGTCAAATCGCGTCACCTGATGCGGTTGGCTGACCGTGAGCAAATACCAACGCAGCGCGTCGGCGCCGTATTCGTCGACAACGGCAAACGGATCGACGGTGTTTTTGAGCGACTTGGACATCTTCTTGCCCTTCTTGTCGAGAATGAAGCCGATCACGGCCACATTCCGATAGGCGGGCTGGTCAAAGAGCAGCGTTCCGATGGCTAGCAGAGAGTAGAACCACCCACGGGTCTGGTCAGTGGCTTCGGAGATAAAATCCGCCGGGAAGTTTTCCTCAAAATGCTCTTTGTTCTCGAACGGATAATGGAATTGCGCGTACGGCATCGCACCGGAATCGAACCAGACATCGATCACCTCCGGCTCGCGCAGCATTCTGCCGCCACAGTCGCAGCGGATATCCAGTTCGTCGACATGCGGCTTGTGGAGATCGATTTCAGCGGGCGGATTCTTCGCCTTTTTCTTGAGCATCGTGATTGAGTCGATCGCGGTCACTTGGTCGCAAGATTGGCAGACCCACAAGTTCAGCGGCGTGCCCCAGTAGCGTTCGCGCGACAGCGCCCAATCGACGTTGTTCGACAGCCACTCGCCCATGCGACCGGTGCCGATTTCAGAAGGCACCCAGTTGATCTCGGCATTTCGAGCCAACAAGCGATCCTTATTCTCCGATGTTTTGATGTACCACGACTTGCGGGCGTAGTAGATCAACGGCGACTTGCAGCGCCAGCAGAACGGATACGAATGCTCGTAGACTTCCTTCTTATAGAGGATGCCGCGCTTGTCGAGGTCTTTGATGATGATCGGGTCGGCGTCCTTGATGAATTTTCCGGCGTAATCGGTAACTTCCGGCGGAAACGTACCATCCGGCAGCACCGCCTGAATGACCGGCAATCCATATTTAACGCCGGCAGAATAGTCGTCCGCGCCAAAGGCCGGCGCCATATGCACGATACCGGTGCCGTCGGTCAGCGTGACGAAATCCGCCAGTGTCACGAAATAAATACTCTCGTATTGACCGACGAAGTAGCTAAAGAACGGCTTGTATTTCTTGAGCTCGAGCGTCGCGCCTTTGAAGCGCTCAAGGACTTCGACTTCATGCCCGGCGAAGACCTTTTCCAGCAAAGCTTCCGCAAGAATCAGACTTTCGTCGCCGTGTTTGACTTTGACGTAGTCGGCATCGGGGGATACCGCGAGCGCGACGTTTGAAATCAGCGTCCACGGTGTCGTCGTCCATACCAAGAACTTCGTTCCCGGCTCGTCTACCAACTCAGCGCGCACGAAAATCGACGGGTCTTTGACGTCTTCATAGCCCTGCGCAACTTCATGCGATGACAACCCGGTGCCGCAGCGCGGACAATAGGGCAGAATTTTGTGTCCCTTGTACATCAGGCCGCGGTTGAAAAACTGCGCCAGAATCCACCACACCGACTCGATGTAGTAATTTTCGCAGGTGATGTAGGGCTTGTCGAGATCGAGCCAGTAACCGATGCGCCGCGTGATTGCATTCCAATCACCGACATACTTGAACACGGACTCGCGGCACATCTTATTGAATTCCGCGATGCCGTACTTCTCGATATCGCCTTTCGACTTGAGACCGAGCGCCTTCTCGACTTCAAGCTCGACCGGCAACCCATGCGTATCCCAACCGGCCTTGCGTTCAACCAGGAATCCGCGCATCTGCTTGTAGCGGCAAACGGCATCCTTGATAGCGCGGGTGATGACGTGATGGATTCCCGGCCGGCCGTTGGCGGTCGGCGGGCCTTCGTAGAACGAAAAGCGCGGCGCGTCCCTGCGCAGGCGCACACCGGCATGGAAAGTGTCGGCCTCTTCCCAGTACTTGAGTACTTCGAGTTCAAGTTGGGCAAAAGACTTGTTATTCTTCAGCTCATCGAACTTCAAAACGTCATCCTTTCGACCACCGTCGCGATCATCTCGGTCATCAGCGGCTCGGTCTTGGCGGCTGCCGCGATGATTTCATCGAGGCTGCAGGGATGCATATTATCCGGCAAGCCCATGTCGGTAACGATTGACACGCCCAGCACTTTTGTGCCCTGGTGGCGCGCCACGATTACTTCCGGCACGGTCGACATCCCGACCAAGTCGGCGCCAAAAATGCGCAGCATGCGGTACTCGGCGGCGGTTTCGAGATTGGGACCGGTGACCGCGGCATATACGCCGCGCATGATGCGATAACCCTTGTCGAGCGCGACTCGTTCCGCCAAATCGACAAGTTCCTTGTCGTAACAATTGTACATGTCGGGAAAGCGCACGCCGAGGCGGTTGTCATTCTTGCCGAGCAGCGGATTCTGCCCCTGGAAATTTATATGATCGGTAATCAGCACCATGTCGCCGACGCGAAACTGCGGATTCATGCCACCGGCGGCGTTACAAACGATCAGTGTCTGTACGCCAAGCTGTTTCATCACGCGCACCGGGAAGGTCACCTGCTCCATGTTGTAGCCTTCGTAGAAATGGAAGCGCCCCTGCATGGCGACGACATTCTTGCCGCGCAGCTTGCCGAAGATCAATCGGCCTTTGTGCGATTCGACCGTCGAGACCGGGAAAGAGGGAATCTGATCGTACTCGACCGCGATTTCGCGTTCGATCTTCTCGCCCAGTTGCCCCAGCCCGGTTCCCAAGATGATACCGACTTGCGGCGCGGCCTTGGTGCGGGTCCGGATGAAGTCGACGGCCTGAGTGATCTTATCGTAAACGGTCATGATCTTCGCTCCTCATGTTAAACCGTAAGTCGGGTTTGCAGGACAGCGGCGCCGAAGGCGCGGCTGGACGCCGAACTCGACAGTGCACGAATAGGTTGTCGGGTTCCGCGTTCCGCTGCGCTCCACTGGGAACCCGACCTACACTTCTGGGGAACCGACCGACGATTCCCGCTACCGATCTTCTCTCAACTCCGCGCGCAATTCCTGAACTTTGGCTGCTACCTCGACAAGATTCTCGCTCGCCGATTTTTCCTCGAGCAACTTCTGATGCGCGTCAATGAGCGCTTTCAACTCTGCCGCAAATCGCACCTTCTGCATGCGCAGCGATGCCAGCTCGAATTTCGCGGTTTCGATATCCTTTTGCGCCGCGTGCTTCATCTCGGCGCAGGCCAGTTCAGTCTCTTTGATCTGAAGCTGCGCCGCTTTCTCGGCCGATTTCTTTTTTTCCTCGGCGGCCTGCTGCGCGGTAAGCAGCGTCTCCTTGAGCGATTTTTCGAGATTCTGGAACGCCCTGAGTTTGTCCTCCAAAGCCAGTATCTGCCGCTGCTGCTCGTTATTCAGGGTCAGCAGCCGCTCGATTTCCTCGGCGGCGGCATTTATCAGCGTCTCGACATCCGCCGGATTGAGACCGCGGAATTTCTTTTCGAACTGCGCATTGCGCAAATCAACCGGCGTGATAGCCATCCTCTAATTCCTTTCTCCAAACAACGCGCGACCGATCCGAATCATTGTCGCGCCTTCCGCCACCGCGATTTCCCAATCATCGCTCATGCCCATCGACAAATGGCGAAAATCGCTCGCCTCGGGATGGGCGCTCTTGATCGTCTCGAACAAATTTCGCAATTCGACAAACGCCGCGCGCACCGGCGCTACCGCTTCGACAAACGGCGCAATCGTCATCAAACCGCAAAGCCGCAGATTTCGCATCGCCAGCACTTGAGTAACTGCCTCGCCGACTTGCTCCGGCGCAAGGCCATATTTTTGGTCTTCGCGGCTGGTGTTGACCTCCAGAAGAATCGGCATCACCTTGTCGACGCGCGCCGCTTCCTTGTCGATTTCTACGGCCAATTTGAGCGAATCGACCGATTGAATCATGTCGAACAACTGCACGGCGAGCTTGGCCTTGTTGCTCTGCAAGTGGCCAATCATGTGCAACTCGAAGTCGCGTTCGACTCCGGCAAGCTTCGCCTGAACTTCCTGCACCTTACTTTCGCCGAAGACGACGAAGCCGGCAGCCACCGCCGCCCTGATCATCTCCAGCGGCTTGGTCTTGGAAACGGCCACTACTGTGATTTCGGCTGAGTTGCGACCACAACTGGCGCAGACCCGCTCGAAATGCGCCCGAAATTCAAGGGCGTTACGGCTGACGACATTGTCGCCGTTCATAATAAGCTCGAATTATATGGCCTCTGCGAGACCGGCGCAATCAAAAGATTGCGGCAGGCCACACAGCTTATCAGGAGCGACTGAATCGGTGGGCGGTCTTTCAGGACTGCCGCCTGCTCACTTCCTTTAGTGCTGCTTTAAACACATTGTACTTCGCTAGCACAGCCGCGGTAAGCGACTCTTCGGAGAATGCGCGATCAATGTCATCTGGTTGCCACTCCGGCCGATTGGAGAGAGACTGAATGCCTATAACAGTCTCAACCAGCTGCTGTTCAAACATCTCGAAGCAGGTGTCAGAGACTATTTTCTCCATTGATTCATTGCACTGCAGGCGTGCGCAGACGAATTGGATCATGTCTGAGAATACCTGGAAGTCACGATTTGCTATAATGATGTTGTCCTCTTTATGGAAGTGGGCCGCTCTGTCCTCGAATTCTTCCGGATCTCTTGTTCCATCCGTTACACTGACCCATTGAACCGTAGGCATGGAGAAGTGCTCCACTTCTTCCACAGGTCGGCCACCGCCTTTGCTAAGGACATGTAAGAGCGTGTCGATGTTGGATGTCGCACTGGTGTTTGGCTTTCCGAGTCGCTGACCGCTCCTCTGCCGCGGGACCCGCGTACCGCTGAGTTCGTCAGTATTTCTTGTCTCCTCGGCTCTCAGGTTCCCGGAGTCGATTTGTCGATATTTCGAGACCTTGAGTAATGATACAATTTCCTTCAGCCGCTCCCGAATGACTTCTTGGTGAGACTTTTGTTCACTCCGAGAAGCTATGTTGTCTACATAGTCCTTGAGTTCCTTTGGCATTTTTTTTCGGAACTGGTCTGCCCACAGCTCCCAGGGCAAGGGATTGCCGTCATCTCTCACAAGGCTTGTCCGCGAAACCTTTTGGACGTAGGAATTGTCGGGTTCAACATAGATTACTACATCACTTGCTCCCAACACAACTCCAAAGAGGGATGCTCGGCTTGAGCGACCATCTGCCCTATCAAGAATTTCGTTATTGTGCAAAGTGGCTGTGTGGCCCAGCATGTACTCCCGGCCATGACCGTCCCTCTCTTTGTTGAGTATCCACCAATGTACCGTTGCATCCGTTAGTTCTACACTTCCCCGTGAAAGGGTGTGCTTGTCAAGAACCGCCTTCTGCCCAGTAACAGTTGCCATGTAATTATGCTTTGGATTGTCCCGATAGTATCCGACTCTTGCGCTGATCGAGATCTGCTCAGGGAACTTGAAGAACCGAGAGTTCAGGTACAGAAGTAACCAGGTGTCCTTCGCGCCGGTAACACCGTCTGGCTTCTCCATCGTATCCGATTCTGCCGACTGGCCGAACAACGTTACTCGAGTCCCGTGCGATGTCACGATACTGGGCTTGAGATCATCCGTCCTAGGGGTAACGTATAGCACGTCGCCATCGACTTCAGTCCCCCTCATCCCATATTGCTTCGCTTCGACATCGAAGTACAAATAACAACAGTGGCCGTTCCCCTCCTTCCACGACTCATAAAGGATCCCTTGCGGATTGCGGCTAAGAGCGCTGATTTTCGCGCCGATACCATAGTTTTCGAACTCATTGCTGTGACCAGACGCGCTCAATCGATTGAGGAGGTTCTCCATCTGTAGCGGGGTCATCCCGTCTCCATTGTCGGTAAACGACAGCTTCATTATGCCGTCTTCGCTTGCAAGGAATTCGTTGAAGTCGACCAAGATCTTGCCTTCCTTGGTCCCCGTTCGAAGAATTGCCTCAATTGAATTCTGCACGAACTCTCGCACAAATTGATCGGGCGTGCAGTCACGACTCAGCCGATTGATAAGCGCCGTCAACCCGTTGGGATCGACAGAAGTGGGAAAGAGTTTTTTCATGGCTCCTCCTTATACACAAAACATATAGGCGGTTGGTAGCATATATTAGTAATATATATGCAATATATCATGTCAAGGAAATTCTTGTTGACAATCTAATACAGATAAACCATTATTTGGACATGGAATCGAGACGAGATAAGTTTCTGAGACTAGCTGAGGCACGAACAAATCGGCTAATCGAGCAAATCCGCTTGCTATCAAATTGCTCCAACAGAAGCAATTACGAGTATGGGATCGACGATGTCGATCGTATCTTCGTCGCCATTCAACGTGAGCTAAGAGTGGCGAGGGCGAAATTCGAAAAACCAACACGAAACAAATTTCGCCTCATAGTAGATGAGGGACAACGGTAAGCATCACTTTGAGGCGGGCTACATCGTTGAAACTAGTCGGGGAATCATGCTAACACCCAGACGAACAATTCGATTCCTCGCGTTTGAAAACTGGACGAAGTACGCACTACTTTCGTGAGGAATCGAAAACCTCTAAGAGTAATAGGGGTTCACACCCGCTTCGTGATCAGTTACGTCAATAATCTCCACAATCTGCGGAATGCGGTCGCGGATCATCCGTTCGATACCATAACGTAGCGTCATCGACGACGACGAACAACCCTGGCATCCGCCCGCCATTCGCATTTTGACGACGGTGTCCTTGACTTCAATCACCTGCACAAAGCCGCCGTGCGAGGCAATTGCCGGATTGATCGACTGCTCGATCATTTCTTCAATGATGCGGCGGATTTCATCATCGGGTGGCGCCGGCTGCCGCAGGTTTTCGGCCAGCAGTGGCATCCCGGACGTGATCCGCTCGCGGATGACTTTGCCGATATCGCGGGCCAGAACCTGCCAGTCTTCATCGGGCTCTTTCGATACCGTCAGGCTGTCACCGGAGACGAAGATCTCGCGCACGCCCTTGAGCGCGAACAGCGCCTCCAGAAGCGGCGAACCCGCCGCCATCTCGGCGCTCTTGCAGTCGAACGAGCCGCCGGGGAATACCGGGCGGTCGACGCGGAAGATACACACATCCGGGTCGGGAAAAAGCTGGGCGGTGATTTTGATTACTTCATCGGTCATGGCGTCGTCTCCTTCGTCACTGAGCCCCAAGATTATACGAATAATCGGTGGTTGACGCAAGATTCACCATGACCTAAGTCAATCGCGAACGTGCTTTCGTCTACTGTTGACTCAGATCGTACCTTTTCTATATTCACATCCTGAAACTTGGGGAACGAGGAAATTTATCTGCTCAGAGCCTCCTTACATACTCTCGGTTGCCGCCTGAATCAGGCGGAGACCGCCATCATTGCCAACACGTTGGCCGCCAAGGGTTATGAGATCGTCGAGTTCGGCAACCCGGCGGAACTCACGGTGATCAACACCTGCACGGTTACGGAGCAAGCGGACGCCAAGTGCCGGCAGGCCGTCCGCCAAGCGTTGCGACTGAATCCCGCGACCTATGTCGCCGTCGTCGGCTGTTACGCACAGCATGCCGTCAAGACTATTGCCGCCATTCCGGGAGTCGATTTGATTGTCGGGAATGAGCACAAACTGCGTGTTAGCGACTACGTCGGCGCATTGACCAAGTCCTCAATCGCAGAGGTTGTTCACTCCCCGAAACTACCAGAGAAGGAGTTCACGATCGAATCGAGCGGTTTGTATTCATTCACTACGCGCGCCAATCTCAAGATTCAAGACGGCTGCAACTACTTCTGCAGTTTCTGCATCATCCCCAGTGTGCGGGGTCGAGCGCGGAGCCGGAGCTTTGACGATATTCTGCGTGAGGCGGAGAGTCTGGTTGCGGCCGGTCACCAGGAGGTTGTGCTCACCGGCGTAAACATCGGCACCTATAGGAACGACGCCAAGAAGCTGATCGACATTATCAAAGCGCTCGAACGCATTGAGGGTCTGTGCCGCATTCGCATCAGTTCCATCGAGCCGACAACGATCGGCGCCGAGTTGGTGCGCTACATGGCCGATTCTGAGAAGCTCTGCAAGTACCTTCACGTTCCACTGCAAAGCGGGGATGACCGCATTCTCAAGTCAATGCAGCGCAAGCATACCATTCGACCGTTCGCTAAGTTCATCGAAGGCGCCGCGAAACTCATTCCTAATCTCGGTTTGGGTACCGATATCATGGTCGGTTTTCCGACGGAAACCGATCAGGAATTTCAGAATACCCGAGACGTGCTGACCGAACTACCCTTCTTTTACTTTCACGTTTTCACGTATTCCGACCGCCCGGGAACGCCGTCATTCCCACTGAAGCCAAAGGTACTGCACCACATCAAGAAAGCGCGTACGCGAAATCTCATCGAACTATCAGCCCGCAAGCGACGCGCATTTGCCACTGCGCATCTGGCACAGACGGTCGATGTGCTCTTCGAGACGCTGGAAGACGGCCACTGGGCGGGATACACGGACAATTATCTGCGCGTGCACATCGAATCTTCGAAGGATCTCAAGAACCAAATTCTCCCGGTACGTCTTGCGGCGGTCTCCGGCGAGGCACTTCTCGGCGAGCTTGTTTCCCAAGCGGTAGAGTCGGCCGCGTAACTACAGTCGCGATTTGCGTTCATCGATTTGCCGAATCATTTCGGATGCGTCTGCCGCCCGGAAATTGAGCCTAAGGCACTCCATCAACTCCAATCTTGCGGAGACGAAATCGCCGAGCTGCAGATGCAGCATCGCCAATTGATAGACCACGCTGCCGTTATTCGGCGACTGCGCGCGCAAATTCTGGTACTCGCGGATTGCCGTTAGATAGTCGCCGCTACGGGTTGCTCTGACGGCGCGAATGGCGCCCAATTGAAATCGCGCTTCGGCATGGCTGGGGTCCAGCTCGAGAATCCTGTTGTAGGTCGATTCCGCGGCGGCTTCAGCTTCGGACTGAAGTTGAATTCTTCCCAGCGCTGACAGATACTGCAGTCGCGGCGCCAGTCGCAGAGTCGGATTCTGCAATGTGCTCTCGATGATCTCCTGTGCGATAGCGCGCTCGCCGCGATCGATCAGATGGGCAAGTAATCCCGACAACAGCGCAGGATCGTTGTGAGTTGACGCCAGCTCAGCCGCCCGCCGATACTTGATCGTTGCAGCAGCAGCATCTTCGGGACTTTGCCGGTCCGCCGCCGCCAGCCAATAGACGCAGTACAACAACGCGACTTTGGGATCGTAGATTCGCGGCGTATTCACCCAATCAATCCGATTCTTTTCGCTGGCGGTATCAACAAGCAGCGCTGAATCGACGGCATAGATGAGATCGCCGGCGATCACATCGGAACGCAAGCGTGGGAAATCATTGTCATAGTTCATTAATTCACGGGCCATCACGATGCGAAGACCGTCGGTATCCAACGCCCTATCAAAGAGCTGCGGAAAGTGCGCCCAGTTCTCACCGCTCGGTTGGCCATAGGCGCGCCACAATCGTTGCAGCGACGGGAGATGAGCGTGAACCTCGCAGTCTGGGCGATAATTCTCCACGTAGCGAAGATAAAGCGCCGGAAACATCGAGTTGTCGGAACCACAAAACAGAATCCCGTCTCGGGGTGTTCGATCGAACAGATCCCGCGCATAGTTCTCCGCTTCGGTGTGCCGGCTGAGATCACTTCGAGCAAAGTTCCCTACAAGGGCGACCGCTGCAATCGCCAGCGAACTCACAAAGCACCACTGCCACCGCTGGACCAGCGCCCGCAGCGCCGTCCCCATCCAGAAACAGAGAACGATAATGGTAGGCAGGAAATAAGGATTGATGTCAGATATCGTATAGGCAAAGTTTAGCGCAATGTTGGATACGACAGTTAGGAGTGTGACTACAAACAGCGCTCTGTTCTGTCGAAACAGCCAGGCGGCGCCAACCAGCGACAGCACAAGCAGTGGCAAGGCGAATTCTGCCGCCAATTGATGAGCGAGCCGCAGTAGATACGGCGCGATGTCTGTCAATGTCGGTGTCGCCAAATAACCGCGATATGTCTCGGCGAAGACCTGTTGCGTGAATCCGCTCCAAGTCGCAGGATTGTACCACGAGACGATTAGCTCGCTTTGTGCGCGAATCGGCAAATACAAGTAGAGTGAGAGCGGCAGGAGCAAAGCCAGCAACAGATGGATGAAGAGCCGCCAGTTGAGGTGAGATCGTCTCCACCAGATCGAAAGCACGAGTCCCGGCGCCAGCGCGAGGATCGACAGGTGATTCGCCAGACCCAGCCCGAAGACAAAAGTGGCGAATAGCAAGTAGCGAGCGTTCCCCTCGTCCAGATATCGTGCTTGTAGCCCGAGGACGATGATGGTCAGCAGTGCTGAGAGAGAATAGACCTCAAAATTCGTCGCGACCGACCACAAAGTCGCCGCAAAAGCCAGCGCGAGTGCCGCGCCGGCTCTGCTCAATTCGTCCGCGAGTTCAAGTCGGTGGGGCGCTCTGATCCATCGGGCAAACGCCGCTACTGACGCCGCTGCCGCGACTGCGCTCAAGAGATTCAACGCAACAATGGGTCGCAGAAAGCCGAGAAGTTGACTCCAGACGAGGCCGAGATTCGTCAACAGTGGGTAGCCCGGCGGATGCGCGATTTGCAGCCGCGCCGCAGCCAAAGCCAGCTCTCCGGAATCACCAACGTAGACGCCACGACAGAGCGTGACCGAATAGACGGCGAGCGCGATCACAAATACTGTAATTTCAACGAGAAATTCGCGAAATCGATGAAACGTCATCGCGGCAATATAGGAAGTTGTCGAGCAACGGACAGAAATAGAGATAGCCGGATGCGGTTGACCATCACGGTCGATGCGATTATCACCTTGAAGTGGAAGCCGATTTCTTTGTCTTGGTGACCGGCTCCTTGGCGCCAGTCGCGATGAAATCGACGATCATCTTGGCGCGTTTGGCGCTCAAACCCTTGACGGCGGCTAACTCTTTCTCTTCGGCGGAGAATACCGCGCGAAGCGACCCGAATTTCGCCAGCAAACGTCCGGCGATTTCTTCGCTGACGTCGGGAAGCAGCTTGAGCACTTCAATAGTCACACCGCTGTCGAGCAGGGCACCGTCGGCGCTTTCCGCGGGCATCTCGCTGACATCTTCCATCGACAATGTCTCGGCCGGGGCTGCCGCGAACTCGGCCTGCTTCATCATCAAGGCGATGTACTTTGCGCTCTCTTCGGGGGTCGAGGCGAAGATAATGGGAATTCGATTGACGAACGTGAGGTAGGTAACGCCGGCCCGGCCGGGTGTCGTCGCCGAGATCCGCGCTGCAGGCGAGGCGCCTTCCACAATGTAGATTGGATCAGGGAAACTGCGCTTGAACTCCGGCGCTGAGCGATAGAGTTGTTTGTTCGATAGATCGGCAAGGAACGCGTCGACGGTACGGCGGATGATGGCAATGCGTCCGGCGATCAAGTAATCAATCAGTCGCAGATTGGTGTAGCGAACATCGATGCCCTCGGATTCGAGGAAGGTGGTGACTTCGTTGCCCTTCTCCCGCAAATTCGCGATTAGTATGTCATTTCTGTCCGACATATAGTCCTCCTGAGATCGATTCGGCCGCGATCGCGAATCGCCATTCGGGTTGGTACTTGGCGTCCAACGCCTAAGCCGCAACTTGCCCCGTCTAAGCGGTGACGAACTTCATGAACTGAAGGATATTCTCGTCATGCCAACCGGAATCGGTCAGCCGAAAGGTGGAATCAATAAACGCTTTCGCTGATCAAAGGCAAGCAAAAAACCGCGCCAAATCTCAAGCTCGCGACACTACGTCTTTCGTTCTTTCTTTTTTGCCGCCGGAAAGAGGATGTTGTTGAGAATCAAGCGGTAGCCGGGCGAGTCCTTGAATAGCTCAAGTTCAGTCGGCGGATCGCCAACCATGTGCTGGTAGTCCTCGGGATCGTGGCCACCCAAGAAGGTGAACGTTCCTTTGCCGTAATTGGCGTGAATGTACCGCACTTCGTCGAAGTTCTCGACCTCTGCCAGAATCGTCACATATTTCTTCAGCAGCGATTTACGAAACGCCGTCGATTGCCCCATGAATCCCTTGACCACGCCGACATGATTTTGTACCAGCATCGTCGGCACCGGATCCAGCTTCGCCGAGAAATCGAAGAGTTGAAAGTAATCCAAGTCCGGCGCGGGAAACGCCTGTTGACGGTCGGGATAGGTGTCGATGTTAGAGTGTTTGTACTCGAGCGGATTGACCGATAAGGTGAAATTCTCAAACGCGAAGCAGCGACCATAATCCAGCTTCTCCTGATACTTTGGATCAATCGCATCGCCATCAAATTCGCGCGGGACGATGTCGGTGAGCTCTGCGGCCAAGGCGATGTCGAACGTCTCCGGCGCCGAGCACATCGCGAACAAGAATCCGCCCCGCGCCACAAAGTCCTCCACCGATTTCACAACTGCGGACTTGAGGTCGGACACCTTACGATAGCCAAGTTGCTTGGCCATCTGTTCGCTGGCTGCGACCTCTTGCTGGTACCACAGCGTCTGGCGAAACGAGTTGTAAAAGCGGCCGTATTGGCCGGTAAAGTCCTCGTGGTGCAAGTGCAACCAATCGTACTCCTCAAGTTTGCCATCGAGGACCTCCGCGTCCCACACTGTTGCGTATTCGATTTCGGCATATTTGAGCGCCAAAGTAACGGCGTCGTCCCACGGCTCTTTATTTGGCGGTGTGTAGATCGCAACGGCCGGAGCTTTTTCCAGCAGTACCGACTCCATGTTGTTCTCTTCAATAGTCGCGCGGATCAGCGCCTCGTCGGCTGCGCTGACTGTAATGGCAGAGACTCCGCGCAGCGCGCAGATATTCTTGGCTCCTTCAAAGTTGTCCAGCAAGAATGACCCGCCGCGGTAGTTGAGGAGCCACTCGACATTGCGTCCCTGAGTCAGCGACCAATACGCAACGCCATATGCCTTTAGGTGATTGGCTTGCTCGCGGTCCATCGGGATGAGAATCTTGTCGGCGAGAGATACGCTCGAAAGCATTAGCAAGAGCAGGCACGATGCCAAGAGTCGAATTATCATATCGTTTGATTATACTCAAAGCGATCGGTTGCGGTTACCGATTTATCTGCGCAGTGAATCAGCTACTTTTGAGTGTCATTGCCGGCCTTGCGACATGGATAGAAGCTACCGACGCGGCTGCAAGGCGGCTTCGGCAATGCTCAAGGCCATTCTCTGAGAAGTAGCGCGAGTTACTGTGCGCCGGCCCGACTCAAGGTTCGCACAGCGTCGATCCCGGCACGAAAATGTAGTTAATAATCCTCACGGCGTCGGCAATGCTCACCGCGCTACTGCAGTCGGTATCACCGGCGTAGTAGGGGATCGGTTCCGGACCGCCGGCAAAGATGTAGTTGATTATGTACACGGCGTCCGCAATGCTGACATTGCCGTCCTGATTACAGTCCCCAATAATGACCGGGTTGTTCACCACGATGTGCAAATCCTGCAGGATCGTATCCGGAGGCACGCTGGAATCCACCGCTCGAATCGTGAAGTAGTAAGTAGCGGCATAGCTCGGCACACCATCGATGATCCCTTGACTACCGCCGGAAAAACTCGTGCCGAAGGGCAGATCGCCACCATAAAGCGACCAAGTGTAGGGCTGGGTCCCGCCGAGTGCTTCAAGCTCTGTTTGGTAATTCTGACCCACCTCTCCCGGTGGAAGATCGCGCGATACTACGGTCAGGCCGAACGGTATCTGCGTATGCGTCTCAAGAACCCAGTTGTTTGGGTCGATCGTGACGGCGACAACCGAATCGCTGAATTCGAAGTACACGTATTTGAAGCGCGAATTCACGTTGAACGTCTGCTCAATAACCGACCCGGATTCCAGTTGGAAACCGAAGGTCACCGGCATGTCGAAGACTTGGTCGATGGTCTGCACCTGCTCAACCACCAAGTCGACCTGATAGACACCGGGAGTCGTTTGCTGGCATTGGAACTTGTACTCATACGCCGGATTGTCTTGGCCGTAGATCCACTCTGAAAAGAACCAGTCGAGGTCAACCCCCGCAGACTGTTCCATGTAGTATTGGAAATCTTCGGTCACCGCCGTACCGAACTTCAGTGGAGAATCGCCGTAGTTTCGCAAACCTTCGAAGAAAGCAGAATCGCCGATTACGCCCCGCAGCATGTGTAATACCCAAGCGCCCTTGTCATACACGATTGTCGACAGTATCGATCCGGAGTTGGTCGTGTCTTGTACGTAGATTGAGCCGTGCGCGAAGTACTCCATGGATGCCATGTAGCTGCGATAAGCTGCCGGCCCGTATACAGACTCCACAAGCAGCGCCTCGGCATACGACGCAAAACCTTCATTCAGCCAGATGTGATGCCAGTCGCGGCAGGTAATCATATCACCCCACCACTGGTGAGACAGTTCATGAACGATGACCATCGGCTCGCCCGTCGCCCATTCCGACATCGAGGAATTCGTCTGATGCTCCATAGCGCCGCCCCACATGAAGCCGGACATGGCGTACTTCTCACTGGGAAACGGGTAGGTGCCGAAGATGCGCGAAAGCGTATCAATCGCCGGCACAGTGATCTGATAAGTTTGCTGCGCCGTCGGCGCCAGGCCTGGATAGACCCAGTAGTCAACCGGCAGCGAGTCCGTGTCGGTTCTCAGCGCCCATTCCCGCCAATAGGTGAACTCCGCCATTGAGACGCTCACAAGATACGTGGCAATCGGATACCGTACCGACCAGTGAGTCGTGCGAAATCCAGTGCCAAGGTCAACGTCGGAAATCAAGCTCCCGTTCGAGCTACAGAAGTATTGCGACGGGTAAGTAATGCGAAAGTCAAGCGAATCGGCCTTGTCATTCGGGTAGTCCTTGCACGGCCACCAGGCACGCGCATAAAACGGCTCCGCCAAGCTGCCAACGATCGGCTGCCCGTCGAACGTCTCGAAGTGCAGCGCCCACCATTGAAAATCCGGCTCAAAGCCGTGGTAGAAAACACGCGTCGTTGGTCTTTCTCCAATCGAGTAAGTTCGATCGAGGAGTACAGTCACGCGATCCCAATCGCGAAAATGAGAAGTCACCTTGCCGTTTACTTTGACCGAGTCGACCTGCATCATCCAGTAACAGTCGATTTCGCAGCGGTCGAGTGGCGCGACGACTCTGACTGTCATCGCAACGTCGCCTTCGATCCGGGCCATGTCGCGATTGAATTTCATTCTGATATCGTAGTGGAGCACATCGTAGCGCTCTTGATTGGGTGATCCGCCTCGTGCTCTATGCTCGACATTGACCAGCGGCTGGTCGACGTGGCGATTGCGACCGGACAAGCACATCTCGTGCGCGCTGCGGCCGCTGCGGATTAAGTTGTCGAGCGGTGGCAGCTTATACTTTTCTGCCTGAACAGAAAGTGAGAGAGCGCCGACAATCAGTAAACTCAGCAGCATCGGATTGACTACGCCCTGAAGGAAGCGACGATACTGGATCATAGGCCCATCCCATGGCCGCGAAGACGGCCGTCGCGGATCTTACTCCGCTTAGCATTGTTCACTTGCTTTATTGTTGACCGGCTCGTCGAAAATCTGTCGAACCGCGTTCGAAGAGACAAACCCGGCAAGCAGATCTTCTCGGACGACAATATCCATTATAGTTTCTCTACGCAGGGAAGGCAAGCATTGTTTCATCGAGAAACGCCGATCTCGGGCGCCGGACGAATTCCTACTGTTTTGCTCGCTTGTGCGCTGAAAGCATTGACATTTTGCGCCGCCTGCCGATACAAGTCTTTGAGGCTGTTTCTGTTCCCGATCTCGTCGCCGGACGGCCGGCGCGAGCGGGCAGAGCTACATCACAAATATGGCAAGTTACATTCCTGCCGGTCGGCTGTCGGCTGTCGATTATGACGGCCAGAAAATCGCGATCCAAACCGAGTTCTCCAAATATCCGGAGCCACGCATCGCCACGTCCGTCAGCCTCGGCGGGTCGGTAATTCACAAAATTCAGAAAAAATGGGGCAAGCAGATCGACTCTCTCGAAGAGATGCGCGTCGTCGAAGAAGTGATCAACAAGCAGCACAACGAAGTCACCGCGCTGGTGCATGAACACGCCCACACACTGATTGGGCATTCGCAAAGCTCCGCCGGCAACGATTCGCAATTTCAACCGCGAGGAAATGCGCTGCTCGACCAGATCAGCCAAGTCGAGCACGTCGAGACGGCGTTTATCCTCACCGCCGACGGCAAGCTCGTGACCCAGCAGAGGCCGACTCAAGAAGCCGAAGTGATTGCGGCGATGGTCGGTCAATTGATGGAAATTCTCTTTGAGATTGCGCGAACGGCAAACCTCGGCGATTGTGACGATTGCGTGCTCAGCCTGGGGGCGCACGATTTGTTGCTCTTGCCGTATCAAGGCGGATTCATCGCGGCGCTGACCGACAGCCGGGTCCGTAAGCGCGAAGTCCTCGCGGAACTCTGGAAGATCGCGAGGGCGGCATGAACAAGGTACTACAGGCTATCCGCGGGGTCATGGGCGTCTACGGCGTTATCATCTGGGAACGCCAGCCGAACGCTTTCCACAAACTGCTGCCGGCGCGTTTCTCCGACAAAGCCGTCGAGTTGCTCTGCAACCAATTGGCTACGCTGTCGCAGCAATCGAAAAAACTGAGCAACATCAAGGCGCGCTTCAAGTCCGGTTGGCTATGGATCTTCTGCAACCCGAACTACGCGGTGCTCGTGATGACCAAGGCCGACCTCAACACCACGACCATGAACCTTGTCATGAAGTCGACGTTGGCCACGCTCGAGTCGCAAATCAAGCAGTCACCGACATCGACCGGGCCGATTGCTTTTCCGGTGGCCGAGTTTACCCCGGACCATGTGATCGCACTGTCGCGGGCGATTAATCTTTCGTTGGGGTACTTTCAGGGCGAAGTCTCGCGTTTTGAAATCGCCGAGATTCTCCGCCAGGCTAAAGGCAAGTTGCTCGAATCGTACCCGGTCCTAAAGAATTTCTCGGTCGACGCCAACGGCGGCATCATCGTCATTCGAGGTTCGGAGAAGCACATGGATGCCTCCGCCGTGCCCGCGACCGCACAACTCATCGCCACATTTGTCCAGATGATTGGAGCGAAAACCTCGACGGCGGGCCTGGAGATCGAACGGCTGACAGTGGGTATCGCGCCGCTTCTGGCGGAAATTGGCTTCTACAACTACTTCGCCTCGGCTCGCCGCACCGTGCACAAATAAAAAAAGCGTGGAGAGGGGCGGTTTGCACCTGATTTGAAAAAACTCCTCAGCTGCTAACACTAAAGGGTTTTTACAGCCACCACGGTTTTTTGCTCCCGCTACTCATCCTTGAGGATAAGGTCACGGCAGGACGCTCAACCTTACACGGGGGCAACCTTCATCATTGAAGTGTTAGAGATTTTCAAATGAACCCCTCTCCAACACTCATAAGAATATACGGCAAGTGCCGATTCCGGCAATACCCTATTCACCGCAGATTCAACTATTCTCCAAACGGGCACGATTTTTGAGGCACAGTACGGGCGCCGGTTATTGTGGTGAAAGGGACTGTTGAATAAACCTCTTGGGCTGTCACCCTGAGCGACAGCGAAGGGTCTGGTGTCGTAGTACCACAGAGGCTAACAGATTCTTCGCTGCGCTCAAAATGACAAGCGCGGCACTTTTTCAACAGTCCCGAGTGCCGGTATCCCGAAGCTCAGCTCTTTCCCCAACTCGCACTCCTCACGAGACCGCAGTACCAACCCGATACCAGTTCCAACATTAGCCTTGCCGAACGCCGAACACCAATGCAGCTTAGGCCAACATGACGAGCAGCGGCGGCCGCATAGTCGGCATCGGCGTCGACCTCCTTGAGATCGACCGTGTCAAATTGGCGCATCTCAAGCACGGCGACATTTTCCTGCAGAAGCTTTTCAACGACGACGAAATCGCCGACTGTTTCCGCAAAACCAATCCGTATCCGTCGCTCGCGGCGCGTTTCGCGGCCAAAGAGGCTGCATACAAGGCTCTGTCGCAGGCGGGAATCCGGATCGTTCGCTGGCACGACTATCGTGTCAGTCAGGGCGAAGGCGGAATTCCTACGATTTCCGTTGTCGGCGTGGATGATATCAGTCTACACCTTTCACTAAGCCATACCGGTACTCTGGCGATGGCGACAGTGGTGGCGGAGGCCTTATCGGCATAGCGTGTTGGTAACGAGGTATCTTGTAAGTTCTCTGGTGGGGCGCGAATTTATTCTCGCTATGCGCCGTTGGCCCATTCGGTGATCCAACTCAGCCAAAATTTTGCGTGACTGTATCCGACGATTCCCGCTTATTGTTGGCAGATTGGAATAATCTCGGAGGGATCCTCAATGCCGCTCAATATCACCCAAATTGAATCCTTGCTCGGGCCAAACGCCAAAACCTTGCTCGAGCACAAATGCCAGACTATCGACAAAAGCAAATTGCAGCTTCCCGGCGGCGATTTCGTCGACCGTGTCTGGGTGCATTCGAATCGGCCCACGACCGTACTGCAAAATCTCAACTGGATGATCCACCACGGCCGTCTCGCCCACACCGGCTACATGTCAATCCTGCCCGTCGACCAGGGCATCGAACATTCCGGCGGCGCGTCATTCGCCCCGAATCCCGACTATTTCGACGGCGACAACATCGTGCGGCTGGCGGTCGAAGGCGGCTGCAATGCCGTGGCCTCGACTTTTGGCGTGCTCGGCTCGGTAGCGCGAAAATGGGCGCATAAGATGCCGTTTATCGTCAAGATCAATCACAATGAATTCCTGAGCTATCCGAACGCCTTCGATCAGGTCATGTTCGGCACTATCCGGCAGGCCTATGACATGGGCGCAATCGCGGTCGGCGCGACAATCTACTTCGGTTCGCAGGAGTCGCGGCGGCAAATCGTCGAAGTCGCGCAAGCCTTCGCGATGGCGCACGAACTCGGCCTGGTGACCGTGCTCTGGTGCTACACGCGCAACAACGCTTTCAAAATCGACGGCATCGATTATCACGTCTCCGCCGACCTCACCGGTCAGGCCAATCACCTTGGCGTTACGCTGCAGGCCGACATCATCAAGCAGAAGCTACCCGAGAATAATCGCGGCTTCGAAGCCGTCGAGAAGGCCGCCGGTAAGCCCTATTCCAAGTGGAGCAAAAAAGTCTACGACCAGCTCACCACCGACAATCCGATCGACATGGTGCGTTATCAGGTGGCGAACTGCTATATGGGCCGCGCCGGTTTGATCAACTCCGGTGGCGCATCCGGTAAGAACGACTTGGCCGATGCCGTAACGACCGCCGTGGTTAACAAACGCGCCGGCGGCATGGGCCTGATCTCCGGCCGCAAAGCTTTCCAGCGCCCGATGAAAGAAGGCATCGATCTGCTCAACGCGATTCAGGATGTGTACCTCTGTAAGGAGATCACAGTCGCGTAGGATTCATTGGTCGGCACCCCTGCGGTTCCGACTATGGGGATGAAAAAAGGTGTAGGGCGGGTTGCCGGACGAGCTCAGTTAAGCGTGGAATCCGACTACTGAATCGTGAGTATTGTTTGTTCGCGCAAGTCAAAACGGGCGGATCATGCGATCCGCCCGGAAGAAGCTCACCCGATCAAATGGCAACAACCATTACTGCTCACCCGATCTGGTGAGGACGAAAAGCAAACTCCTTCATGGTCATCGATTCCGGCACCGGATAAACTCCCGCGCCGCAGCAGAGCGGACAAGGATTCTTGTCGACCTGCCGGATCTCAATCTGGCCGGTACCGCCACAGGCATAGCAGCGACCGCCGGCATAATTGAGCCCCTTGCCATTGCAGTAACTGCACAGATGCGCATGGTCGGGAGTCAGGCAGCGATTGTCGACCCAGCCGCGGCCGTGACATTCGGGGCAGGTTTTCGGTGCGCCGTCAGGAGACGGCTGCGACCGGCGTTCGGTTGACATCGACAACCTCCAATGTATGTGCCCCCAGCCATTGTCCAATATGATCTGCCGCGACCGGCACCGCCGCCGCAACAGCATCGGTCGGCCTTTCGCTCAGCGTCGTGTTATCGGCAACTTCGACAGCCAAAACGTCGATGTGCTCCGGCATCGGATAGCCGAGCTTTCTTCCCAAATCGAGCGCTGTCGGAAGGCTCATTTGATGGCTTGTCGTGAGACCCCGCGACGGAGTCAAATTGCCCATTGGGAAAAAGTGCAAAGTCCCGGGCCGACAGTTTTCCGACACGATGCTGTCGACGATGAGAACTTTCTCGCGACCATGAAGCAGTTCGAGCAGCCGGAATCCGGCCAGGGGAGCGAAAATCACCTCCACATTGTCGCACGACTGCTGCAATCCGTCGATGAGCTTCGCGACCATCGGGCCAAAAGCGTCATCGCAGAGTACCTCGTTGCCGAGGCAGAGAATGAGTATCGGTCTCGCCTTCATCTGTTCAATCATACACCAGCCATCTCAGCGCCGGCGCTCGCGTAGGGGCGCATGTCAATGCGCCCTCACGATCTGTAATCCGGGCTCCGCAATCCGCGGGAATTCACGCGGACAGTGAAAACTATCTTCTGGCGCTGTCTACCACCTCGCCGGTTTCGGCGTCGTGAACGATGACTTCGAGCGGCATTTCGCCCGGAAGCGAATGCGTCGCGCAGCCGAAGCAGGGGTCGTAGGCCCGGAACGCCATCTCAATCTTGTTGAGTGTGCCGTCGGTAATCTTCGAGCCTTTCTTGATTAACCCCTCGGCGGCGCGCTTGATCGACATTGTGATCGGCGCGTTGTTGTTGGTCGTGCCCACGATCAGATTGGCTTCCGTGACGATTCCGTTCTGGTCGGTCTTATAGTGATGCGTCAGCGTTCCACGCGGCGCTTCCACAATACCCACGCCTTCGCCAACACAATGTGTCGGCACGTTGAGCACATGAGGATCGGTGATCTCATCATCCTGTGCTTGCTGCAGCGTGGCTTCACAGGCGAACATCAACTCGACCACGCGCGCCCAGTGGGTTGCCAAAGTCGAGTGCACCGGTATGACGCCGGAGCGATCGCCGGTCAAAGTCTCAAAGTAGCGCTCATATTCGGCCTGTGCCAACGGCGTCGCCATGCCGTCGGCAACATTGAGTCGCGACAGCGGCGTGGCCTTGTATATGCCGGAATCAACGCCGTCTTCAAAGCCCTTCCACCCGACTTTCTTGAGAAACGGGTACTTGAGATACGAGTACGGCTCAACATGCTCAGCGACGTAGTCGAGATAATCCTTCGGCTGATACTGCGCATGCCGCGAACCATCGGGCGCGGTCACGCGCACTTCGCCGTCGTAGAAATTGACCTTCCCGCTGGAATCCACCAGACCCATGTTGTAAGTCTGGTGCGCAAACATGTCGGACAAGATGAGATCAACGTATCCCTTGTTCGCGAGCACAACGTCATTGAGAATCTGAATCGTGAACTTGGCGAATTCCACCATCTCTCTGCCGATTTCGATGATCTCCTGCTGCTCTTCTTTGGTGATCCCCTTGCTGAGGCCGCCGGGAAGCGACGTCACTGGGTGCACTTTCTTGCCACCGATGATCTCGATGACCCGCTGCCCGCGGGCACGCTGCGCGATCACTTTTTTGCCGGCGTCAATACCGACCTTGGCGATCACGCCGAGGATATTGCGTTCCTCCTTCGGGGCATCCGGCCCGCATACGAAATCGGGACCGCCCAGAGCATAAAAATGCGTCGTGTGGTCACCGGCATAGAAAGCGTTGTACATTAGCTCGCGCAACTTGCGCGCCGCCGGCGGAATCGTAACTCCGTAGACCGCGTCACAGGCTTTCGCCGATGCCATGTGATGCGCGTCGGGACAAACACCGCAGATACGCGTCGTAATTCGTGGAAGTTCCTCTACTGGCCGACCCTGACAGAACTTCTCAAAGCCGCGCAGTTCCGGCACCTGAAAGTAGCAATTAGCCAGACTTCCGTCGTCGTTGACGAACAGGTGAATCTTGCCGTGGCCTTCGAGGCGAGTGATCGGGTCTATAACTACGCTCTTCATACTTGCACCCTCCGCAGCATCGATCCGGCCATGCTGAAGCGATAAAACGTTCCCAGCGGATCAGGGATCGTCTGGATGATCTGCTCGATCTCTTCCGGATCGGTCGAATCAATCACACTGGCCAGCGCGGAAACCATCTTGGCGCCTTGATCCCGAACATTGGATGGCAAGCCGTAACAGCCGCGACAAGGCATTCCGGCTTTGACGCACTTGGCGCCGCAACCGGAACGCGTCGCCGGTCCCACACAGACAATGCCCTGCTCCATTAAGCACAGGTTCGAATCGGTGACCTTCTCAAACGGACGAATGAACGACTTGATCTTCTTGATATTGCGCTCCCGCGGACACTCGTCACAACAGGACTTGTCCGAAGCGCCCAGTACCGTGCCCTTCGGCGGCAGTGGCTTGCCGTTTTGCAGGATGTCGATCACGGCAAGCACGGCGTTGGCAATCTGATCCGATTGCGGCGGACATCCGGGGATATAGTAGTCGACTTCGACGACCTGGTCCAACGAGCGCACGGTATTCCATAACTTCGGAATCGTAATCGTCCCCTCGGGCACATCATACGACGGCTGTGGCACAACGTTGTTGCCGTTGGCAATCGACGGCGACTTGTGATAGACGTAATCGAGGATTGCTTCCTTGTTGGTGAAATTCGCCAGTGCCGGAATACAGCCCTCGCCGGCGCAGCTTCCGAAAGCCACCAGCACAACCGATTTTTGCCGCATCAATTGCGCCAGCTCGAAATTCTCGCTGGTGCGGATCGCGCCGTTGAACAGCGTCACGGTAATTGACTTGTCGGGCAGGGCACGAACGTCGTCGTATTTGATATCCATCGCGCAGGGCCAGAAAACTACATCGAAGAAGTCGGCGACGGCCAATATCTTGTCCTCAATATCGAGGATCGCGATATCGCACCCGCCGCACGAGGCCGCCCAATATACGGCCAGTTTCGGTTTAGGCATGCTGATATACCTCCTCCGCCGATGGATCGAAGCTGTGGTCGGTGAGCTTCATCGGCCCGAGAGCGCGAATCGTATCGGTGAACTCAGTTATGACTTCCTGGAATCGTCCTCCTTCAGAAGCTGACACCCACTCCAGTCGCAGACGGCGTTTGTCGATACCCATCTTCTCAAGCAAAAGCTGCGTTAGCGGCATCCGGCGCATGCACTTGTAGTTGCCCTCGATATAGTGGCAATCACCGGGATGACAACCGCAAACGAGCACGCCGTCGGCGCCGCGTCGAAAGGCATCGAGCACGAAACCGGGATCGACGCGGCCGGAGCACATAACTCGAATGCTGGTGACGTTGGGGGGATAATGCAACCGCGCCGTGCCGGCGAGATCGGCGCCGGTATAGCTGCACCAGTTGCACAGGAAACCGACAATTCGGGGTTCAAAGCTCATGCCAGTATCCCTTCTATCTGCGCGTAGATTTGTTCATCGGTGAAATGCCGTCCCGTGATCGCGCCGGACGGACAAGCGGCGACGCACGTGCCGCAGGCTTTGCACAGCGCCGAGTTCACGCAACTGACTTTCTTTTCGCTGTTGTAGTCGATGGCGTGATAGGGGCACATGTCGTTGCAGATGCGACAACCGGAGCATAGCTCTTCGCTGATTTCCGCGTAGGTCGCGTCCATCAACACTTCCTTCTGGCAGAGAAGTTTCAGTACCTGCGCGGCTGCCGCTGAACCTTGCGCCACCGTATCGGGAATGTCTTTCGCGCCCTGACATACTCCGGCCAAGAACACGCCTTCGGTGGCCGTAGACACTGGTCCCAGTTTCGGATGCGATTCGATAAACCAGCCGTCGGCGCCGACCGAAATATTGAACTTGCGGGCGACATCTTTAGCATCGGCCTGCGCCTCAAGCGCCGTGCAGAGCACGACCATATCGACCGGTATCTCGCGATACTTGCCGATCAGTGTGTCCTCGCAGCGGATGATCAAGTGGCCTTCGGGACGTTCTTTGTGGCTTGACGGCACCACCTCGGCGCCCTTGCCGCGAATGACATTGCCGCCCTCATCGAGAATGCGCTGGTAGAATTCTTCGTAGCCCTTGCCGAAGGCGCGCATGTCGATATAGAACTGGTAAACGTCGGCCTTGGTTTTCTCTTTGATCAAGTGCGCGAATTTTAGCGCGTACATGCAGCAAACCCGGCTGCAATATTTGTGCTGCTTTTCGTCGCGACTGCCGATGCAGTGGATAATTCCGATCCGGCGCGGCTCATCGCCATTTTCGAGATAGATTTTTCCGCCGGTCGGACCGGCGGCGTTGTTCATCTTCTCGAACTCGATCGAGGTGATGACGTTGGGGTACTTGCCGTAACCGTATTGCTTCATCGGTGTCGGATCGAAGTCCTGAAAGCCGGTCGCGAGCACGATCGCGCCAACTTCGACCTCTTCGAGCTCCGGACCGTCGCCGTAGTCGATGCACTCCTTCGGGCAGACCTGACTGCAAACCATGCAGCCGCCGGTTTTGTAGTGGATGCAATTCTCGCGCATGATCACCGGCACGTTCGGCACCGCCTGCCGAAACGGCAGCGTAATTGCTGCATTGGGGCCGAGATTCAGTTCGCGGTGATTGATCGCGCGCTCTTCGAGATCCTGCATCTTGATGTAGCCGGTCGGGCAGACCTTGGCGCAGGCGCCGCAAAGAATACAAGCCTCCGAGTCGCGCTCGAACGGCGTTGAGACATCGCGATTGCGGCCGCGATTGACAAACGTCAGCGCGTGCGCGCCGACGACTTCGTCACAGATGCGGACGCACAGGCCGCAAAGAATACAGGTGTACTCTCCGGTTCCCCAGCGCGGCTCGGAAATCCCGAATTTCTCCGCCAGTCGCTCAATAGTCGGCGACGGCGCGCAATTCGCCATCAACATTTCCAGATTGGTCCGACGCGCGTTGGTAACGCGCGGCGTTGTAGTAAATACTTCCAAACCCTCCCATGCCGGATAGTTGCACGCCGTTACGATTTTCGACCAACCCTTGCCGTTACGGGCCTCAACCGCGCAGATTCGACACGCAGCGTAGGGGCTCATGTACGGGTAGTAGCAGAGCGTCGGAACATCGATTCCCAACGTGCGGGCGGCTTCGAGAACGTAAGAGCCCTCTTCAACGGCAATTGCCTGTCCGTCAACTTTGATATTCACTAAAGCCATAGATGCCTCCTACACCGTCGCCGCTTGTCTGGCCGGAGTGGTCGGTTTTGGCTGCCACAATTCGCGGGCGCGCTGCTGTACGCGGTCGCCTTCGCCGCGTTTCACGCGCTTGATTGAGTTATAACGACAAATTTGATAGCAGGCGCCGCACTGGATGCACTTGTCCTGAATGATCACGTGCAACCGTTTCGGTTCGCCGACAATCGCCTGAGTCGGGCACGGTTTGACACAGGCATGGCAGCCGGTGCAAGTGTTGTCGATGGCGTGCGCCACCAACTCCTTGCAGACTCCGGCCGGACAGCGTTTGTCTTTGACGTGGGCGATATACTCCTGCCGGAAATAGCGAATCGTCGACAGCACCGGATTCGGCGCCGAACCACCGAGCTGGCACAGCGAAGTGTCGATAATGACCTGCGAAAGCTGCTCAAGGTAGCCGATGTCCGCCATCGTTCCTTCGCCGCGCGTGATTTTGTTGAGAATGTTGAGCATCACGACAATGCCTTCGCGGCATGGCAAACACTTGCCGCACGACTCTTCCTGAAGGAAATTCAGGAAGTAGCGCGCAACATCAACCATGCAGGAATCCTCGTCCATGACGATCATCCCGCCCGAGCCCATCATCGAGCCGGCTTTGGTCAGCTCATCGAAATCGACGGGCAGGTCGAGCAGGCTCATTGGTTCCTCGTCTTCGCCAATATCGCCGTGCGCCACGAGCGAGTCATGAATCATCGTGTCGGAAGTTTCCACGATCAAAGTGCCGCCCGATGGTCCACCTGTCTGAACGGCCTTGAAGCGTTTATTGTTCGGCACGCCGCCGCCGATGTCATAGAGGATCTCGCGCAGCGTAATGCCCATCGGCACTTCGACCAGACCGGTATTGTTGATCTTGCCGGTCAGAGCAAAGACCTTTGTGCCCTTAGATCCTTCCGTGCCGATGGAAGCATACCACTCGGCGCCTTTCTCGATGATGACCGGGACATTCGCCCACGTTTCGACATTATTGAGATTCGACGGCTTATCGTAAAGTCCAGCTTCGACCGTATGGATATACTTAGCTCGCGGCTCACCGACTTTGCCTTCCAAAGACGCCATCAGCGCCGTCGATTCGCCGCAGACAAACGCGCCGCCGCCACGAGAAATCTCAATATCGAAATCGAATCCGGTGCCGAGGATGTTCTTGCCGAGCAAGCCATACTCGCGGGCCTGATTGAGAGCGATCGTGAGGTTCTTGACCGCCAGCGGATACTCATTGCGGACATAGACGAAACCGTCATTCGACCCGATCGCATAGGCGCCGATCACCATCCCCTCGATAACCGAGTGCGGGTTGCCTTCGAGAAGCGAGCGGTCCATAAACGCGCCGGGGTCACCTTCGTCGGCATTGCAAATGACATACTTCGGACTGCCCGGCGCCTTGCGGCATGAGTCCCACTTCTTCCCGGCGGGAAATCCGCCACCGCCGCGGCCGCGAAGACCGGATTTCTTGATCTCGCCGATGATTTGCTCCGGCTTCATAGAGGTCAGGGCTTTGACCATCGAGTCGTAGCCTCCGAGAAGTATGTAATCATTGATGGCGGTCGGATCCATGTAACCGTTCTTTCCAAAAATCAGACGCATCTGCTTCTTGTAGAACGGGATGTCGCGTTCGTGCTTGATCACTTGCTGCGACTGGGGATCCTTGTAGAGAAGCTTGTTTACCAAGTGGCCGCCCTTGATTGTCTGATCCCAGATCAACTTGGCGTCGGCGGGCCTGACGCGCTGGTAGAAGACGCCCTGCGGTTGAATCACAACCAGCGGCCCCCGTTCGCAGAATCCGTGGCAACCGGTAGTCTTGATCTCGACTTCGTTTTCCAGCCGGTCGTCAACCAGCGCCTGGCGGAAGACTTTGGTTACGGCATCGCAGCCGCAAGCCAGACAGCCGGTGCCGGCACACACGGTCACGACCGTTCGATTGGCGTTGCGACCAGCTTTGAGCCGATCGCGTAGGTTCTTGAGGTCGGCCGTAGTCCTGAGTTTCGACTCGCTCATGACTTCACCTCCTCAGGTCTGCGCAGAAGTTTTCCGGCGCGCACATCGGAGAGCATCTGCTCGGTCTTCGCGACCGTCATGTTGCCATAGTAGACTTCATTCGCGGTGACTAGCGGCCCAAGCGCGCAAGCGCCAAGGCAATTGACAGTCTCAAGGCTAATCTCACCGTCGTCCGTTGTTTCGCCTGGCCTGATCTTAAGATCGCGTTCGAGCTTGTCGACGATCACCGTCGCCTGCCGCACGTGGCAAGCTGTGCCGGTGCAGACGCAGATGTGGTTCTTACCCTTTGGCTTGAGACTAAACGTGCGATAGAAAGTCGCAACACCGTAAATCTGCGCCATGGGTAACTTCATCGATTTTGACACCGCTTGCATCGCCGATTCGGGGAGGTAGCGATAGTGCTTCTGGATGTCCTGCAAGATCATGATGAGCGCCGACGGCTTGGCGCCATACTCCTCGACGATCTTGTCGATTGCATCCTGAACGTCGTAGTCCGGGGTAGATGGTGGGAGTGTTGCAGTGGTCATATTGTCTCCACCTCCGCCGGCTTGGTGACATTCTCCGGCATCGGCTGCGCCCCGGTGAGAATGGTCAGGTCGTGTTTCGGTCCCATGCGCCACTTGTCTTGCACATCAAGCAGCCGTCCCTCGCGGTAAACGCGGTCGCCAAGAATCATCCGTCGCCGCATGGGTGACGGCACACTTGGGCAGGCCTCGTAACAGGCGCCGCAGGAGTTGCACTTTTTCGGATCTACGTAGCGGGGTTTCTTCTTCAGCTTGACTTTGAAATTGCCCAGATATCCGGAGACCTCTTCAACATCCGTCCAAGTCATCAGGCGAATCTTGGGGTGTTTCCCAACCGACACCATCTTGGGCGTCAGAATACACGCCGCGCAATCGAGTGTCGGGAAGGTCTTGTCGAACTGAGCCATGTGACCGCCAATCGAAGGCTCCTTCTCGACCAAAATCACGTCGAACCCGGCATCGGCCATCTGCAGCGCCGCTTCGATGCCGGCGATACCACCACCCACCACCATTACCTGCTGCTTGATCGGTACGCGGCGCATCTCGAGCTCTTGGTGGAATCGCACCCGATTAACCGCGGCGCGGACGAGCGCAATCGATTTGGCTGTCGCGGCTTTGGGATCGAGTGTCACCCAACTCACCTGCTCGCGAATGTTGGCCATTTCGAAGAGATAGCGGTTGAGCCCGGCCATATCGCACGCCTTGCGGAAGGTCGGCTCGTGCATCAGCGGACTGCAAGCCGCGACAACGACTCGCGTCAATTCAAGTTCCTTGATGTCCTTCTGGATCAGGTCTTGACCCGGATCGGAGCACATGAACTTGTAGTGCCGTGCTACGACGACATCCGGGAAACCTGCAGCACTTTCGGCGACTTTAGCGACATCCACCATTTTAGAAATATTGGTGCCACAGTGACAGACATAGACGCCGATTCGGATCGGCTTCCTTCCATTGTTGGAGTTCATACCGCCACCTCCGCCATTGCAGTAAGCCGACGCGCCGGAATCAGCAATTTGTCCAAACCAAGTTCAGACGGTTTCACTCCCAGCGCAATGCCAACGAGATGCGTGAAATAGATGATCGGAAGTTCGTATTTGGTACCGAAACGTTGATTGATTTGCTTCTGATAACCCTCAAGATTGATATGACACAACGGGCATGCTGTTGCGACAACATCTGCCTCGTTCTCGTCTGCGGCCTGCAAGAGGTTTTCGCAGAGCTTCAAGGCGATGGTCTCGTCAGTGGTCATCAACATTCCACCGCAACAACGCACCTTCGGCGGATAGTGCACCGCTTCGGCGCCCAGCGCCTGAATCAACTGGTCCATCGTTTGCGGATCATCTTTGTCGTCAAAATAACCGTGGGGTCGCACGATCTGGCAGCCGTAGTAGGGAGCCACCTTGAGACCGGTGAGCGGTCGCGTGACCTTCTTCTTGATAGTCTCCAACCCAATGTCGTTCACCAGAATGTCGAGTGGATGGCGGACACTGACACTGCCGTCATACTTCAGTTCCGCCGCCGCCAAGGCCTGATTAATTTTGTCGCGTTCTTTCGGATCCCAGTTGATGTGGCGATTAGTCTTGCGCAGAATCGTGTAGCAGCTTGAACACGGCGCGCACACGTCCAGCTTCATTTCCTGCGCCAATGCCAGATTGCGGGCGGAAATGGAATAGCCGACGATCTTCTTGGACGACATGTACATCGTCGCGCCGCAACAGTTCCAATCCTCAATCTCTCGCAGGTTTACGTCGAGCGCCTTGAAGATCGCCCGCATCGAGGCGTCGTAGGGGCTGGCGGTGTGCTCCAGGCTACAACCGGGGTAGTAAGCATACTCGGGCATTAGTGCTCTCCAAACTGGTTGGCGGCCCTGATGATGGCCTGAACCTGATTGATGCGACGGATGCGCTTGGGCGTCAGCCCCATCCGCTTATGCCGGATAAGCGACAAACCGTATCCCATATTTGTGAATAATTTCACAATATTAGACCGCATAAAGTACTTCACGCCGAGCCCAAGCTCATAGTTGCGGCCATAGCGATAGACGTTTTTCAGGAACGTCGACGATAGGCTATGCACCGGAAAATTACTGGGATAAATTTTCCGCTCCATGGCAATGCGCTTAAGCGCATACATCGTGTCAGTGACGCGGATTCCGGAAGGACAACGCACAGTGCACGAATAGCAACTGGCGCAAACCCAGATCGTGCGGCTCTGCAAAATGTCTTCCAAACGACCGGCACGAAACAGGGCGACCGTTTCTCGCGGCGTGTAGTCCATGAATTCCGACACTGGACATGCCCCCGTGCACGTGCCGCACTGCAGACACTTCTTAATCTTGTGACCTTCGGGAAACGAATCCACCTGTTCCCAAAAAGCGCGCTGCAACTCGCTTTCCGTCGGCGAATGAAGTTGGACTGCCTCTGTCATATATCCTCGCGATGTTGATCTTGCCAGTGTTGGTTCGCGCCGATCTGGTAGTACCGTCCCGGGTTTGCGTGAATTCGCGACGCGCACTCCCCGTGCATATTAGAGCAAACAATCTACGATGGAAGTTATCGGCATTCACGGCATGTGTCAAGAGAAACTTTTCACAAAGATGACTTAATATGCGTCTTTTTTTGTGGAGTACGTTATCAACACTTCTTTGGCCGAATTTGTGTGATTTGAACTTGCTTCAAAGTGCAACAGCGAACGTGATTTCTATGTTCTCTGCCGATGATCTCTTCAACACTTTTGATCCTTCGCCTATCTCGCACCCGTTGCGTAATCTCAATGGGACTATTGCATGACTTCAAAGATTGCCGCCGATTGCCTCGTAGTTGTCCACCTGCTGTGGATCTGTTTCATGTTGCTCGGATGTCTCGTCGGGGTTGTTGGGCTCTGGAAGAGGCAGTGGCTTGACTGGATGTGGTTTCGTACTCTCCACCTGATCGGGATAGCATTCGTCGCCGTTCTGATCGCTATTAACCAACCGTGCCCCCTAACCACGTGGGAGAGCTCACTGCGGCAGCAGCACGATCCCCTGACCGCCTATCCCGGATCGTTTATCGTTCATTATCTCGAACGTGTCGTGTACCCCGATGTTGATCCGGTCATCATCTCTATTCCTACTATCATCTTGGCGCTCATGACCGTGGGTCTCTACCTCTGGCGGCCGCCGCAGAGACTTCGCCGCTTACTTGGCCGTTAGCAAAGTCGCGGCAAGCTGCGTAGTATCTGGAAACGGCCTCAGACCTTGGGTTCTCGGACGGCCAAAGACATTCGGACTGAAGGAGATCTCAGTGAAACTTCATTATTGGATCATTGCGCTCGGCATCTTCATGTTGGCCATGGGAATAGTTGGCTACTTCCGCACCGGATCGCCGACTTCGATTTTCATCGCTGGTGGTATCGGTGTCGTCACCGCCATTCTCGGCTACTTCGTTGGGGGTGGAAGTCCGCTGTTATGGAAAGTCACGCTCGGCTGGATCGGAATCAATACGGTAATGCTCGGCTACATGACGTTCAAACGTATCGCCGCCCATGCCACGGCACGCGCCGGCACCGAGTACATCTTCGGGTCGATGGCGCTCTTTGCCCTGATAGTTTTGATAATGATGATCGTCCGTTCCGTGCGCGGATCGACCACGTAGAGCGACATTCTGGGTTGCTAAAAATCGACGGCGCCCGTAGATTTTCCTTGAGAGGGTTGGTTGTCGGGCGGGCCGTTACTGGACCAAAGGCCTGCTCGGTATTCCCATTTTTGCCGATCCTCTTCGAACCACCGCCGGCGGCCTCAGCCAGGACGAGACCAAAAGCGGCAGCGTTCAACCAGCCGAACCCTTGTTCGGTATCTTCACCGGGAGCTCGGACGCTCACAACCGAGTTCCTTTTTTTTGCGGCGAGTGATTATTGGTTCGGACTTAGCGGTTGAGCTTTTCTCTCAACGTCGTGTTTTGTGGGTCGAATGCCAGCGCCGTCTTCCAGGCGTCCCGCGCGCTTTCCAAATTACCCAGGGCAAATTGGATATCGCCGAGGTGCTCCAAAACGATTGGATCATTCTTCGTTTTTTGAATCGCCTTCTGGATCTGAATCAGCGCCTTGTCGTGTTCGCCGAGCCGATAAAGCACCCAGGCATAGCTATCGAGGTAAGCGCCGTTTTCCGGATCGGCCTTGAGAGCGCGTTCGATCATGGACCGCGCTTCATCGAGTCGTAGATTCTGATCCGCAAGCATATAACCGAGATAATTTAGGGCTTGATGATGATCGGGCGCAATCGTCAACAGCAGTTCAAAACTCTCGATTGACTTCTCGAACTTCTTTTGTTTCTCGTACTCCGCTCCGATTTGGAATAGCGCCCGCAGCGTGTCGCCGCCTTCCGCGATCGCCTGTCGGCACATCGCGATGGCGGAATCAGAAAGGTTCTTCTGACCAAGAAACTGTGCGTAGTAGAGGAGCACCTGATCGCGATTCGTCTCCACCACTTCCAGAGCCCGTTCCAGTACCGCCGCCGCGCTGTCGTTTTGTTTCGACATTTGCCACGACAGCGCCAGATTTGACCAGGCGTCCGGCGTTTTCGGATCAATCACGGATAATCGCTCGAAAAACGGCCGTGCCGCCTCCGGCTTTTGCGCTTCGATGTTTAATCTCCCAAGATAAAACAGCGCCACGCGGCTCGTATCCGCCGACTGCGCCAGTGCTTGCTTGAGGATCAGCTCAGCCAGATCCTTCATTTCAACGCGCAGCATCACGACTCCCATGCGCTCGAAGATCACCGGATCGGGGAACTGAAGCTGCGTCAGAATCTCGCCATAGTGGCGAATCGAATCGCGGTTGTCCTCGGTGTTGAAAGTCTCGATCAGTTGCGCCACCAATCGCGCGTCGTTGGGATGCTGCTTGATACCCAGGTGCAGCGCCGCCTTTGATGAATCGGCCTTACCGGCATTAAACAGATAGATCGCCCAACGCGAGTAGTGCGCCGGATCTTCCGGCTGCAAACGAATCGCCGCCTCCACCAACACCGCCGCCGAATCAAACATCCGGTTTTCGGCATACATCTCCGCGGTACGGATGTAGAATTCGGGATTTCCCGATAGCTGCGCTGCCAGCCGCATATGCCGCGCGGCATCATCGATGCGATTTGCGCGGGCGGCATAAAAACCCAGACTAATATTCACGGCCACGTTGGTCGAATCCCCTTCCCAGGCGCGCTTGTAAGCGGCTTCTGCTTCCGCGTCCTGGCGCAAGAGGCGAAAACAATCGCCGATAAGGCGGAAAGTATCCGGGGTCTTTTGGGCGATCGGCAGGAACACATCGAGCGCCGCCGATGGCTGATTTCTCCTCAGGTGAAGTTGCCCCATCGACATGCGAATGTCGGTGGCCATTGGCTCGTACGAAAGCGCCAGATCATACTCCTTGAGCGCTTCGTCGAATAGTCCCTCCTGCTCGTAGATGACGGCATTGGTGTAGTGATGAAATGCCATCTCGTTCATTTCTGAGTTCGGCTTCGGCTTGAGACTTACCAGCAGCGGCTTCTCGGCAGCCTTCTTGCCGGCACAGCCGGCCACTATCAGTCCGCAGAGAAGCAGCACAATTGATATCGCTCGCATGCACATCATCTTACTTTGACTTAAGCTCCAGTTGAATTCGCATGAAGTTGCGCTTTCCGACTTTTACAAGGTACTCGCGTGATTCGGTGAGTTCTTGTTTGGGGTCGAGCACTTTTTCGCCATCAATCGAAACCGCTCCGGAGTTGACCATGCGCGTCGCTTCACTGCCGGACGCCACCATCCTGCTCTCGGCCAAGAGTTTGAACATGGGAATCTTAAGATCGTTCCACTGCAACAAATGCTGGGGAATGTCATCCGGAAGTCCACCCTGCGAGAAGATCGTCTCGAACTCGCGTTGGGCTTCATCACCGGCAGCGGCATCGTAGTACAAACGCACGATTGTCCGCCCCAGTTCCTTCTTGAACGCGACGGGATTCTCGCCGGCAGCGATCTTCTTCTCAATCGCATCGGTCTGAACCGAGGTGTAATCGCTGACCAGACGGAAGTAGGGCACGATCAACCGATCCGGGATCGACATGATCTTGCCGAAAATCTCTCGCGGCGGTTCGGCAACGCCGACGTAATTGCCGATTGATTTGCTCATCCGCTGCAAACCGTCGGTGCCTTCAAGAACCGGCAACGTCAATGCCACCTGCGGCTCAACGCCGTAAAGCTCCTGAATCTGGCGACCCGTAAGGAGATTGAACTTCTGCTCGGTAGCGCCCAACTCAACATCCGCTTTGATTGCGACGGAATCGTAAGCCTGCATCAACGGATACAGCAGTTCGTGAATCGAAATCGGCGCTTGCTCTTGCCAACGCTTGGTGAAATCTTCCCGCTCCAGCATCCGCGCCAACGTCATCTTCCCGCACAGCCGTAGAATGTCGGCAAACGCCATCGTCGCGAACCACTCGCCGTTACGTCGTACTTCGCACATGTTCGCCGGAAGCACCTTGTAGAACTGCTCAAGATAAGTCTTGGCGTTGGCCTCGACTTGCTCAATCGTCAATTGTGGCCGGGTTGCCGAGCGCCCGGACGGGTCGCCGACTTGCGCCGTATAATCGCCGATAATGATGAGAATATGATGGCCCAGATCGGCAAACTGCCGCAGCTTGCGCAATCCGACGGTATGCCCCAGATGAATATCCGGCGCGGTCGGGTCGAACCCCTGCTTAATGATCAGCGGTTTGCCGGTTTTGAGCGAACGTTCGAGCTTCTTTTCAAGCTCGCCCTCCGGCAGTATTTCGACCGTGTTCTCACGGATGATTTTCATTTGTTCGGCAACGGGAAGCACGATTCCTCCGACAAAAGTCACTGCATCATATTGGTATATATCGACCGCCAATGCGCGGCCGTTGATACATGGCCGATAAGAATACGGCTTCAACCGCGCCGCAACAAGCGGTATATGCGAAGACGTGAGTCTGTGTCATCAAGGGTGGTTTAGCGGCCACCCCTGATGAGTCCGTGCACGAGTTTTGTACCTCGAACCGCGACGGCCTAATACTTGAAACTAATTGGTGGAGGCGGGCCACCATAGACGTAGTTGATCAGGTACACAGCGTCGGCGATGCTGAGCGCGCCATTGCCGTCGGCATCGCCTGTCAGAAGGTGCGGCCTTAGATGTGGACCGCCATTGAAGATGTAGTTGATGATTAGAGTAGAGTGGCGTCGGCGAGGCTTAAAGACTCATTGCTGTCAGCATCCCCGCGCACGACGGCGAGCAATGCCCGCGCCGCATTGAGACGGCCCCAGCCGTAGCTCTCGTCGAAACCAGCGGGATCATCTGGGTGAACCGCATCTTCGCACGAGTGACGCATCACTTCATATAGGGCCTCCGCTGAGTTGCCTGGCCCAATAAGACTTGGACGGCGTGCCAGAACGCGGGCTGCGACCGCCGCAAACTGTGGCGCGGCAGCAGATGTGCCGCCAAAGTTGCAGAAGTAGTTGATATTGACATCGGGACAGAACTGCCAATTTGGATTGTAGCCGTTATATTGCATCACATCGACGGTGGCGATGTAAGTTCCCGGTGCGACACCATCGAGCGCCTCACCGCGATTTGACCACAGAGTCACAGCGTCGAACCAATCGGTGGCACCGACGGCGAAGACTTGAGGTAAGTAGGCAGGAAATGAGACCCCGCTCCAATCGTTTCCGGCGGCGACAGATCGTCACGAAGCGCGGGATACTGCTCTGCAAACGCCGCTGCGTCGCGAAGAGCAGCCGCCTCAGCGAATTTGACCGCTACAACTGAGTCACACGGCGTAACCGTGATCAGTCCTCCATCAAGGTCATAATAGCTGTAGTCTGTCGCCTCCAAGGACGTCAAGAGAAGCAGCATCAAGCATGTTGAAACTCTGAGTATTCTCACAAAACCTCCCCATTAGATCGGCTTCCGGCCGATCGCGATTCGAAATGGTAATCTGTTGAATGATGGAAAATAAATGTGCTCTACCTTGTGCGAAGTCGTTGAAATCCTCAGCAAAGTCGCGCTTTGCCCCTTTAGATTGCCGATTGCCACAATTACATTGCGACCGTCGGGCGTGAATTCCAACGACCACGCATCAAGCGTTGAAAGCGGTTCACCCGGAATGTACCCCGTCAAGGACACCGTGTAGAGCAAGCTCCCGTTTTCGGAATCAAATACATAAATAACACCTGGGTTAATCAGAGAATTGGGCGTTCCCGGATCCGTGACCCAGACCTCGCGTCCATCAGGATGTACTCGCAAATCGCCGAAGGGCGCGTAAAGCGGCTGACGGGCGACGATTCGCTCGCCTTCGAGATCGTAGATCAGAAATGTCGCGCCAGTCGCATGATCGGCAAGGAAGTAAGCGCGACGGCCATCCGAGTGCACCGTGAACTTGCGGAGCAAATAGCCCTCCAGACGCCACAGCCTCTCAAGCCGCAGTGAATCAACATCGACTCTCCAGAGAGAATCAGAGGGGAAATCCGCAACATAAAGTCGGTTGCGCGTTCGGTCATACCACTCGTTAAGACTCGTCAGCCCCAAAGTAACGAAGGTATCCAGCGCCAGTGATCGCAGTTGATGAATGGCCAACGTGTCCGATCGTCTCCGAAGCAGAAGTGAGTCACCCTTCAGGAAGCGCGCCGCGCCGAAACCTGAAAGCTGACCAACAAGCCCAAGCGAAGATGTTTCGTAGACTCTCGAGCCATAAGGCTCAAGCAAGAGATCGACAGATATGAATCTACCGTCTTCTGAACAGTGAATATTCGAAGCTCCGGGAGACAGAATACTGTCTGTGATTGAGTCCGACGCGATATCAATCGTGTATACTCCGACGGGCCCGTCACTGTTCATGGTGACATACGCAATCCAATCGGTCGGCGGCGATTCCTCGCAGCTCGGGCAATTGGGACAATCATCCCCGCACCCCGACAGCCAGACGGCCACAGCGACGACGACAACGGCAACGATTGGATAGATGTGCTTCTTCACATGCTTACCTCCTGTAAGTTAGGTCCTTCGTCGGAACCAGATGGGTTCCGAGCTAATACTGTGGTTATCCCGAAACACCGATGATCTTTCCTCCCCGATCATCGACTTTGGGGTTAAATGCCGTGCTTTATACTAAAGACGAATGACGCCTAACGATTGTCAAGTCGAATCAAGAGCAGTTACTCCATAATAGTTACGGAGTACGAAACAACTTGGCGAGCCGTCGAGGGTCGGCGTCTTGGACGGAGCAGGGTTGCTTGCCGAACTGACTATTGATGGTCGCGCTGTTTCAGCTTGTCGTATTCCGCCTGCAGCGCCGCGAGTTGAACTCTGAGGGCTTTCAATTCGTCCATGCGTTCGGGAAGGTGATGCAGATGCGCCTCGATCAAACGGAAAGTCTTGATTTCGCGCGCCGGCGTTCCGCCGTAGTCCTTGCCTCCGGGCAGATTTTTGGTGATCCCTGATTGTGCGGCGACACGCACCAGATCGCCGATTTCAATGTGTCCGACAAGGCCGGCCTGACCACCGAGAACGACATATCGACCCAGTCGCGTCGATCCGGCGATTCCCACCTGCGCCACAATCACGCAACCGGGGCCGGTGGTCACGTTGTGCGCGATCTGAACGAGATTATCGATTTTCGTGCCGGCGCCGATTACCGTATCACCCAGCGCGCCGCGATCAATCGCGCAGTTGGCGCCGATCTCGACATCATCTTCGACACACACGCGGCCGATCTGGTAGACCTTGTGGTGAACACCCTGGTGCGTCGCGTAGCCGAATCCATCAGAGCCGACAACGGTACCGGAATGGATCGTAACGCGAGCGCCGAGGATGGTATCGTCGTAAATTGTGACATGCGGATAAATTAGGCAGTAGGCGCCGACGTGGCAATTGCGTCCAATCACCACATGCGCCGCGATTTTTGATCCCCGCTCGATTCGCGATCCGGCGCCGATCACCGCGTACTCGCCGATGTGAACGTCGTCCCCGATTTGTGCGGATTCGTCAAGCACCGCGGTCTTTGCGACTCCCGGCTGAAGTTGCGTTCCGGGCGCGGCATTAAAGAGCATCAGCGCGCGGCTGAAGGCATAGTAGGGATCGGTATGAATCAAGAAGCTGGCGCGAACATCGGCTGTAGGTGCCGAAGCGATGATTGCGCCCGCCGCGGTCGATTTCAGATAGGCGCTGTATTTGGGGTTAGCGAGGAAGGTCAAGTCATGCGGGCCGGCGCTTTCGATTGCGCTTACCCGCTCGATCTCGAGGTCACCGTTGCCGATGACCGTGCCACCAAGCTTTTCCGCAATCGCTGCCAGCTTCATCGCGACTACTGGGTCTTTTCGAGTTCTTCCAGAACGCGGGAGGTAATGTCCAGCTCTTTGCGCGCGTACGCCAGATTGCCGCTGATCGAATCAAGGATCATGGCATAACCCTCCTGCAGGGCGATCTTTTCCAGAACCGTGTTGATCTTTTCAAAGAGCGGCTTGGTCAGTTCCTGATTTCGCTTCTCGGCGCGTCCCTCGGGACCAAAAATCTCGTTGGCGGTTTTCTGCCAAACGGCCTTCTTGGTTTCGATCTCGGTCTCGCGCTCTTTCCGCTTGGCGTCCGAGAGAATCAGCGCCTGTTTGGCCAACAGAGACTCGAGGGAGTCAATCATCCGCTGTCCGGCTTCAACCTCCGCATTCCAGGCTTCGACTTCCTTGTTAAACTGCGCCTGGGCATCGAGAAATTCTTTGTACTCGGCGCGAATGCGATAGGAATCGATAAACACGATCTTGTCTTGCGCCATCACGGTTCCGCCGAAGCTGTACATCATCAACAAAGTCAAACTGCCCAAAATCACGCTGCGAAAATTCATCTTTTCCTCCGAAAATTCTTTATCAGGAATTAGAATGTCGTCCCGACCTGGAAGTGCGGTTTCCAACCGGCGCCTTCGGGGTTATTATAGCCGTATCCGAAGTCAAAACCAATAGTTCCGATGCCGGGAATCGCCAGTCGGACACCGAAGCCCACCGATTTTTTCAATCCGTTATCGCGACTCAAGTCGAAGAACTTAATTCCGCGAGTGCTCGCGAACGCGTTGCCCGCATCGGCAAATGCCAGTGCATAGATCTGCTGCGGGACGATCGGAACCTGCAGTTCAAGATTGTATATCAATTCCGCCCGACCACGACCAAACCCGCTGCGCAGGCCCAAATCATAGTTCGAAGGAACGTCGGTATCCGGGACATCGAAGCGGCGATTGGAGACCGTGATCGGCACCAGAACGCTCTGATCGTCGTACCCACGGATCGTGCCGTCGACGTTGTTGGTGCCGCCGGGCGCGAATTTTTCCAGTGGCGGAATTCCGGCATCACCGCGCGGGCTGGACACAACGCCAACGCGCATCTTTGCCGCCAGCACGAATTTCCACCAAACCGTCTTATAGTAGGAGACGTCGTAGAGCATCTTGTGATAGTCCCAGTCACCGCCGATCGAAGCTTCGGTCGTGAGCTGATGTAGCGATCCCGAGGTCGCAAACTGCGACAAGTCGCGCGAGTCGCGAGTGATCGTGAAGCCGCCGGTCGACTGGCGCCGCCAGCGATTTTCCGCACCGACGATGTTGAGCGGATCATTGCCATTCGGATAGAGCGCGCGATAAGCGCTTTCGACTTCGCTGATACGCGAATCCTCCAGTGAATAACGGAGCGAGACTCGGAAATAATCATCCGGCCAAGTTAGACGGCGACCAAGACGAATCCCGCCGCCGCGGCTGGTTTCGGTGAGTTCGCCCTCGTTGGTGAGACTCGAGCTGCCATCATCCGGATCGGGATCATAGGTGAATCGCGTGAGGCGATTGACGCGGAAGACGTCGAGGCCAAACAAAGTGGGAGTATCGAGCATCCACGGTTCGGTAAATGACAGCGAGATCGAACTGCGACGCGAACCGAACGACCAATCCAAATTTACATTTTGCCCTTCGCCACGGAAATTCGGAATTCCAAGGCCCAGAGTGCCGACGAGTTTGTCTTGTCCGGAATAGCCGGCGCCGGCTTGAATTTGTCCGGTCGGTTTTTCTTCGACTTTAAGCACCATATCGACATCGCCGTTCGGCAGATTGCGAATGTCCGGTTCAACATTGGTGAAGTAGTTAAGCAACATCACATTGCGTAGTGAGCGCATCAACAGTGAGCGCTGGAAGATTTGCCCCGGCCGTGAGAATAATTCGCGGCGAATTACTTTCTCTTTGGTCTTGGTGTTACCTTCGATCAAGATCTTATTGATATGCGCCGGCACACCTTCGGAAACTTCAAACTCGATGTTCAGGGTCGAGTCCAGCGTCTGGATATTGTCGATGACGCGGACGTGGATATAGCCGTCTTCCTGATAAGCGCCGTACAATTCGGTAACCGACTCTTCGAACTTGTCCGAGTTGTACACATCACCGGTCTTGAACTTTAGTCGTCGAGCGAGCGCTTCGCTGGAGAACAACTCGTTCCCTTTGAAAGTGACCGGCCCGAAGTGATAGCGGATGCCCTCATTGACGGTGATATGGACCGCCATGCGCTTGCCGTCGAGATCGACGACAAAAGAATCGCTGACGACCGCAGCATCGATGTAACCGCGCTGGCGGTAGAATTCGAGCACTTTCTCTTTATCTTGTTCGTACTGGTCCTTTTTCAGAGTGCCGGAACGCAGGAACCCGCCGGGTTTGGTCTTCATTTGCCCCCGCAGTTTGCCGTCGCTAAATTGCTCATTGCCGAAGAAGTCAATCTCGCGCACCCGCACTTTTTGATTCTCGTCGATCTTGAAGGTCAGCGATACGGAGTTGCTGTCCTGCACTTGCTGATCAACTTCGATCCGCGCCAGGAAGAATCCATCTTCGCGATAAAGTTTGCGGATCGCGTCGATGCTGGTGGCGATTTGATTGGGGCTAACGGTCTGGCCTTCAGCAACCGAGATCTTGGCCTTAAAGTCCTTCTCTTTGAGCGAGCGATGCCCTTCGAACCTGACGGTCTTGACGCGTGGGAATTCGGCGACGGTGACGCGGATGTTCACTTTGCCGCCGGCGAACTCGCCGTCGATTTTCACGTCCGAAAAAAGCGATAAGCCGTAGATGCGGCGAATCGCTTCTTGAATGGAGGTCGATGATAATTTGCTGCCCGGAGTTAATCCGGAGACCGACGTAATCAGCGCGGACTCGACCGCCTGATTCCCTTCCACCACCACCGTACCGACATCATAGACCTGCGCCGACACCGAAGCGGCGCCGAAGGTCAGCAGAAGCGGCAGCGCTACCACCAGCGCGGCCAAGAATTTGGTCATCCGATTCCGTCGTTTACGAGACAACGATTCTGGCGATTTTCAGATCAGTAAAATCCTGACGATGACCGCGCATCCGGCGATACTTCGTACGGCGTTTCTTCTTGAACACCAGTACCTTGGCGTCGCGGCCTTGCGCAACAACACTGGCTTCGACGCGCGCTCCGTCAACTGTCGGCTTGCCGAAACGGCTGTTGTCGCCGTCGCCGACCATCAGGACGCGGTCTAACGTGTACGATTCACCGGGGGCAGCGACGTGGGCACGAACGCGGATTACATCGCCTTCGGCAATCCGATATTGCAAACCACCGGCTTCTACAATTGCATACATGTGTCTACTAACTCTCCTTAACCTTTCAAAACGAGCCAGTTAAAATAGCCGCATGTCGGCAATTGTCAAGGATAATCCAATCTGCCAAATCGTCGTTAACACGGTGGATATATGTTTCGCTTAAGCTCAAAGTTCCTAAAAACTTAGGCTGATTTCATGATCTCCCGCGACGTGCCGCGTCAGCACTCGAAAGCCGCTCGCAGCGACTCCCCGCGTAATGTTATTGACGAACGAAGCCATTGGATTACATTCCGGCGCGATGGCCAATTTTCAACTCGTTTCCAAGTACGCGCCACGCGGTGACCAACCGGAGGCAATCAACCGATTGGTGAGCGGTCTTCGAAGCGGTGACCGCTATCAGACTTTGCTTGGCGCCACAGGATCGGGAAAGACATTTACAATCGCCAATGTGATCGAACAAATCAACAAGCCGACATTGGTGATCTCCCACAACAAGACTCTGGCGGCGCAGCTTTACGGCGAGTTCAAGGGATTCTTCCCGGACAATGCTGTCGAGTTCTTCATCAGCTACTACGACTACTATCAGCCAGAGGCGTACGTACCGTCGACGGATACGTATATCGAAAAAGATACGTCGATCAACGACAATATCGACCGGCTGCGCTTGCGCGCAACCAGTTCGCTCTTGGAGCGCCAGGATGTGATTATCGTCGCGTCGGTGAGCTGCATCTACGGCATCGGTTCGCCTTCGGAATACAAGAATCTGTTGGTCATGCTCCGTGTCGGCGATGAGGTGAATCGCAATGAAATCCTTGGTCGATTGATCGGCATTCAGTACACGCGCAACGACGTTGACTTTTCGCGCGGGCATTTTCGGGTGCGCGGTGATACGGTCGAAATCTTTCCCGCTTACGAAGTCAACGGTGTGCGCCTCGAGATGTGGGGGGATCGTATCGAGCGGATTCGCGCTTTCGACCCGGTCTCCGGCGAAGTGAAAAGTGAAATCGAAGCCATTGCGATTTACCCGGCGCGACATTTCGTCAGTTCCGGCGAGACGGTCAAACGCGCGGTCGTTGGAATCGAAGCCGAACTCAAAGACCGATTGATCCTCCTGCGCAATGAGGGCAAATTGTTGGAGGCACAACGTCTTGAATCCCGAACGCTTTATGATCTTGAGATGTTGCGCGAGATTGGCTACTGCTCCGGCATCGAGAATTACTCGCGCTATTTTTCCAACCGCGCTCCGGGTGAGCGGCCGTATACGCTGATCGATTTCTTTCCCTCGGACTTTCTGCTCATTATCGACGAATCGCATCAGACTATTCCACAAATCAAGGCCATGTACGCGGGAGATCGCTCGCGCAAAGAGGTATTGGTCGGGCACGGTTTTCGTCTCCCGTCGGCGCTGGACAATCGACCGTTGACCTACGACGAATTCTGCATGCTGATCCCGCAGACGATTTACGTTTCGGCGACACCGGCTGATCTCGAACTGGAGAACTCCGGCGGCGTTGTCGTCGAGCAGTTGATTCGCCCGACCGGTCTGGTCGACCCGACGATTACGATCAAACCCGTCAAAGGGCAAATCGACGATCTAATAGGTGAAATCCGCAAGCGCGTCGAAAGGGCGGAGCGCGTCTTGGTCACCACACTCACCAAGCGGATGGCCGAGGACTTGGCTGACTATCTGGCACGGCTCAATGTTCGTGTCCGCTACCTGCATTCGGAGGTCGACGCCATTGAGCGCACCGAAATCCTCCGTGATCTTCGCTTGGCGGAGTTCGATGTTCTCGTCGGCATCAACTTGCTGCGCGAAGGACTCGACCTCCCCGAAGTCTCTTTGGTCGCGGTGCTCGACGCCGACAAGGAGGGATTCTTGCGCTCGGAGACATCCCTGATGCAAACCGCCGGTCGCGCGGCACGGCATGTCAGCGGCGAAGTGATCATGTACGCGGACACGATTACCGATTCGATGAAGCGCATGATTTCCGAAACCAACCGCCGCCGGCGAATCCAGTTGGATTACAACGAACGGCATGGTATCGTTCCCGCATCGGTCCATAAGACGCGCGAGGAGATTTTGGCGGCAACACGGTTTGCCGACACGAAAGCGCCCGAGGAAGAAGAGGCACCGCTTCCCGAATACTGGGATGTGCTGCCGATGCAGGACAAACTTGCGTTTCTGTCGCAGCAGATGGAACGCGCCGCCGAGGATCTGGAGTTTGAGAAAGCGGCCATGCTGCGCGATCAAATGAAAGCCCTGCGCGATGGCTCAAAGAAAAGCCGTGGTCGACGGTAAACGATTGCACGCTGGGGCGAGTGCGGCGTCTTGATCGATGAGTGGGAGGTGTATTCAGGTATGTTTCGAATTTTACTTGCCTTCGTCCTCGTTCCCTTCGCCATCGCCGTACTTGGTTCATGCGGTGACCGGGTCACTGACGAGCAATTAACGGCGGACTATTATATTCGCGACTTTCTGCGCAATGATCCGCAGGCGAAGACGGCTTATCCGGGAATCTGGATTGACACGGTCAGTCGCGCCGACCAATACGGCAAACGTTTCGCCACGAATGCCATCGACCCGCTCGATTACTGGGTAGAAGTGATTGCCGCGGGCTGCACGGTCATGGTCGTCGATTCGTGCGCGCCGGACGAGTTTAACGAAGATGACCCGTGCGGAGAGATTCGCTTGGATACCGGCGCTCGGGCGATTGTCAAAATCGCGCAGCTTCTCGACACCATCGTTTGTCGATATCATATCGTGAACCGCGCTGACTCGGTGGTGACGGTCAAAAACGTCAAATACAAAGAGAACCACTACGCGTTGATGGCCAAGTTGGATAACAACCAAGCGACTTACCGCGGCTGGCGACTATACGCGATTGGCCGGCAGCGACACGGATTCGGCTACACGGCGCAATCGTTCCCGGTAGTGGATTCGATCGTCCTGAAGTCGCTGGAGCGAAGTGACAAGCGAATTGTCTCGCGGCCAGGACTGCCGATCAACTACCGACCGGTGGCGCAAGCGGTCGAGTTCTTTCCGGGTGAACTGCTGCGCGTGACAGCCTATACCCGCCCTCGCTTCAGCAATGACCCGATCACCGATGCTTACGCGCACTATACCAATGGCAGTGCGATCAATCGCGACTGGATGGGCGATGACATCTCACTTGATCCGGGAAGGCAGATCTTCGAATATGACTTTTACGAGTCATCCGGTAGGGGCAGTGGAAAGTTCGGGCAGGTAGCGATCGAGCTGTTTCAGGAACCTTCGCTGCGCAGCGAACTACCCGCGGACTTCGCCAACTTGATTTGGACGATCAGCTATAAACTGGAATAGGTTCCGCGATACACGGTCTTGCGCCTACTTGTCAAGTTCCGCGATCCGCTTCTCCACTTCCGCGATTTTCTCCGGACTGTGATCTTTGTACCCCGCCTTGATGAAATGATCGAGCGAGCGCTTGAGGTACTTGGCAGCTTCCGACCGGTTGTTTTGCGCTACAGCGATTTCGCCGATGTCCTGACACGCCTGCGCCTGCACATCGTCATTGCCGAGACGTTCGGCCCACGCCAGCGACGGCCGCAGCCAGGTGAGCGCGTCGTCGAATTGCCCGTTCATCCGCAACGCCCAACCAACTTGATAGTCGGCGTAGAGCTTGCCAATTTCGCCGGAGAAACGCCAGTGATATTCGCGCGCCTTGCGCAACGCCTCTAAGGCTTCGGGGTACCTTTTCAGTTCGCCATAGGTGGCGCCGAGATTGTTCCATAGTGAGGGCAATTCGGATTCGAGCTTCGCGACTTCGGCTTCCTTGATACCTTTCAGGCTCCACTCGATTTGTTCATCCGGTGAGCCGACGATTCCCATCATGCGGCAGGCATCGATGGCGCGCTCTGGGAGATTTTTGGCGCGACAATAATCGTACATTTGCGCGAAGATTCTCTTGGCTTCGTCGTTTCGGCCTTCGCGCCATTCGAACCGTCCCTTGACCCCGAGATAACGCGACCAGCCGAGTGGGTATTTGTCGGTAGCGGCTGCAGTTGCCTTGCCGAGCCACTCGCGCGCTGGATCGAATAGACTCTGAGTAAGGTGGCAGCGGCTGAGTTGGGCGAGCGCCTCGATCCGAACCGAGGCATCACCTTCGTTTTCCGAACCGGCAAGCGCTTGTTTGTAGAGTTCGATCGCGGCCGGCCAGTCGCGGGCGGCGAATTTCTGGTCGGCCTGCGCGAGCAACTCGGCGGCCGATGGCGCTGCGACTAACGCCGCAAGTGGAAGCAGAGTCGCTGCCGAAACCAGCAGCAGCAAAGCGTTGGTGCCCGAAAATCCGAACATGTCAATCCTCTCAAGATCAGGATGGTAGAGCAAACTTTGATTGAAAAATATACGCTGGTCAGGGATCGATGTTGCCGATAATTTTCGCGCTTCAGCTTGCGAGTAGGAGCGCAACGCCGGCAACAGTGATGACGGTGCCGACAATCGCGCGCCAGCTCGGGCGTTCGTGGTGGATGATCATGACCAGGGGGATCACCCAGAGCGGCGTGGTGGACATCAATGTCGAAGCGATCCCGATTTGGGTGTGCTGGATCGACAGTAGCGACATCCAGATGCCGGCAACCGGCCCGATCACCGCAGCAGCGCTCATCGCGAGCATCGCCCGACGGTCGCGGATTCCCGCTGCGACGCTGCGCAATCTTCCCCGCGCGACGGCAAGAATCCAAGTGACAATGGCCGCAAGAAGCAAACGCACGGCAGCCGCCGAAAGCGGCGACCAGATTTCCGCCATCCCAATCTTGGCCGTCACCAATCCGACGGCCTGACAGAGGGAGCCGATCGCTGCGAGGAAATATCCGAAGGACTTCGATCCTCCAGCCTGTTCGCCAAAGGTTCGCGAGTTGCGTTCGAGCGTCACCCAGGCCAACCCGCCGAGGGTGATCGCGATGCCGAGAAGATGCACCGGCTTGAGCGATTGATCCAGCGCGATCCAGGAGATGACAACCGCGAAGATCGGCGTCGAGGCCGCAAGTAGCGACGCGATGCGCGGGCCAAGAATGACCAGCGACTTGAAGTAGCAGAGGTCGCCGATCACCAATCCCAATATCGATGAAAGCGCCAGCCAGCCGTATTGCGTACCGGTTGCGTTGGGCGGCCAGATTGCGCCTTGGGCGATGAGCGCAATGATAGACAGGATGGTGGCGGCGATTGGAATGCGAATCGAATTGACGACAAAAGCGCCGACTCGGCGACCCGCGTATCCGAAAAGGATGCTGCCGAACGCCCAGCAGAGAGCGGTGCTTAGCGCGAATAATTCACCGGTGAACGGCAAGCTGGCGTGTCCTTTCTCCGCGACGGCGCCGCGAAAGGGAGAACATATCCGATCCGGAGTCGATTAGGTAGGGGATAATTGCGCTGGTTAGCACAGCAGAAGAAGGGCTGGTGAGCAGGCCTTGATTTTCGGTTCGACGCGGTAGAGCGGCACGAAAAATGCACAAAACCTTCAACAATTTGGGACTTCAAACTAATCATAGAAGCTTTCATCGAATTTCGACTTGACAAACGTTTGGGGGCATTCGTCATTAGTATCAAGCACGGCATTTAACCCCAAAGTCGATGATTGGGGAGGAAAGATCATCGGTGTTTCGGGAAACAACAGTTGTAGCGCTTGTATTTCAGAACCCCGGCGGTTTCGACAGCGAATCTAACTTACAGGAGGTAAGCATGTGAAGAAGTACATCTATCTGCTCGTTTCCGTCGTCGCACTCGCGGCGGCCGTTTGGCTGCCCGGCTGCGGGGATGATGAATGTCCGGTGTGTCCGGATCCGGAGCCGGATGGAGAGAAGGAGTACCACCTCGTCTATAGTTGGACGGGTGTGCCCTTCGACACTAAGGCGCTGAAGTACAGCACCAAGACAGGGGAATTGGTGGGCGAATGGCGATACTCTACATCGCTGCCGTTCTACGACCTTCGTTTCTCGCGCGACGGTTCGCTGGCCTTCTATACCATGGCATCCAACGGTCAGGATGCAACGTGGATCACGAACTGGCCGCGGGGTGACACCATCGCCATAGCTTACGGCCACTCCGGACGTCAGCTGTCGATCTCGGGGGACGAACAATTCATCCTGCTGTCTGCCAGGGTAACTGTTAGTATACTTCAGATGCCCAATCTCGATCTCGTTTATCAAAACATGAGTGAAGGTAACGCATGGCAGAATGGCGCTATCGATCCGCGCCGTAACATCGCATACATACCTCATAGTTTTGAGGACAGCCTCTTAGTAATCGACTTTCGCAGTCGACCGGTCTTGGATCGCAAGATCCCGCTGCGAAGCCAGGACGGCACGACGATGGCCAGTACGAGAGTAGAGTTCACTCGCGACGGC
>CAZTYE010000007.1:0-211007 GCA_964617645.1 uncultured Ignavibacteria bacterium | reverse complement strand
ATGTCGGGTTCCGCGCTCGCTGCGCTCACTGGGAACCCGACCTACGGAACTGTAGTTGAATGCTACGAGTTTACGGGGTTCGGGGAGGAAAACGACCCTCACCCCCTGCCCCTCTCCCTGTTAGGGAGAGGGGTGAACGGGCGTTCCGGGACTGTTGGAAACCGGCATTACGCCCCCAAGGAGCGGCGGTCAGGAAAGGATTCCTGACCGCGCCGGTCATTCCGCCGCTGGCAAACAGATTCTTCGCTGCGCTCAGAATGACATGAATACGGTTTATCAACAGTCCCTTCCGGTGGGGTATCGATGACGATTATGGCCGTCGGAATGGGAATCCCGACGGCGCGTCTGGGCGCATGGCAATGCCGTACCGCCACAATACAAAACGCCCCGGGAGGCGGGGCGTTTCTGATTAACCAATCTGCAAGGATGAATTATCAGTCTTGCTTCTTACGCATGAAGACCATCGGTTTGAGGCGGGTCTTCGGGGGAGCAGGCTTCGGCTGGCCGGGGATGAAGATGCCCTCCGGCGGCGTGATCTTGCGCGCCAACTCGCGCGGCACCTGCTTGGAAGTCACAAAGTGCAACTTCTCGAAGTACTTGGGCATATCGGTCGCCAGCCAAATGGTGTCGGGGCCGTTTTCGAGCAGTTTCTTGACGATCATCTTGCCCCAGCCCTTGCCGCGGTATTCTTCGGCAACGCCAACGGCCTCAAGTTCTGTGTATCCCTCCTGAGAACGCAGAGCGCCGAAGCCGAGGATACGCTCATCACTCTTGAGAATAGTGAAAGAATCAGCCGGAAGATCAAGGGGAGCGAGATCAAACCTTTCCACCATCCGCTTCACCTGCCGGAATTCCATTTCCGACGGTTTCTTAAAAATCAACATCTTTTCCCTCCGGAAAACCTCGCTGACGGGTCGCCTCGATAGCCCCAATCGTGAACTTCGAGCGCCCGCCCTGAGATAATAGCTACCTATTATACGATGATTATTGGGAAAATGCAAACTAAATCTTCAGGCGGTCGACATGCTGGCCGACGACCGGCACTGTAAACTCTTTTCCCTGAAGAGAATAGAAGACTCCCGCGGCTGCGAATCCGACTGATAGAATCAGAACGATTCCCCAGAACAGGTTCGAAATGATGTCAAACATAAAGAAGACGGCCAGAATCTCGGAGCACAACAGCAAGAGTCCCTGCTTTCCATGCCGGAAAGCGAACTTATTATGTCGCATTTTAATGAGGGGGATGAAGCACAGGAACGGAACGTAGGCGAAAATGGCCGCTGCCTTCCCTTCCTCGATCATTTCCTCTGTGGACGAGTAAACGGAATCAGAATCAGCGCCGGGAGAGTCGGCACCGCCGAGGTTTGAAGAGTTGCTGTTGCGAACGTCTTCCATGAATGGCCTTCCGCTTAGACCTGCCAGAAGTGCGATTGCCCGGGGTCGGGCAATTCCAGAGATATATAATTGGCCTCCGGCCATCTTTCAACAAGTTTTTGGCACTCAAGCACCGCGACAGCAAAATACAGGTGTTTATCGTCGCTGGTGGTGATCAAGTCGCGAGGAATACCAAGTTCAAGAATCTGATCCCAGCGCGCCGCGATTTTTCCGGTTATGGCCGACTCCGAGTCGGGGCGAGAGAGCGTTGCGACTTCGTGGTCCAGTAGACAATTCAGTTTGTCCTTCCCTGCCAGTTCGATCTGAATGACGGTGTCCGCCAAACTGCGGTTTTTCTCAAAGTCAATGCGGAAGTAGAGGTAGCGGTCGTCGAAACCATACATGATCTGATAAACTCTCGTATCGATACGGTGCATCGCGCCGCCGAGTTTTCCGCACTCGACACGACCGGAACCGAACCATTCGAAGAAGCTGGTTTGGCGGCCGTCGATGGCGGGATGGATAAAATCAGTCGGCTCATGCAGTCCGGCTTGACGCGTCAGCCTGCGAATGGGTCGCATCAGCGCCAGCGGCGGCTCGATGCCGAGAGCGTCCCAGACATTCTGCAGGTGGCGGCGGAATAACCGATCGAAGATTTGGAAGTGTTCGGTCTGGTGGTCGTCGCCATACCACCAGCACCAGTCGGAACCCTCGGCGATGTGAATCTCTTTCCAGCAGAAAGCCGCCCGGTCGGGCGGCAAGGAACCTGAGGATTCGATTTCGACCAGCTTGTCGCGGGTGACGGAAAGCAGGTCCCAGGCGGCGTTGTCCTCGGCGTGGCCGATCCAAACGCGGAAGTTGTGATTGATCCACGATCCGGAGAAAAGATGCGGCAGATGTTCGGATGGCGACGAATCCGAAAACAACTCGCGCGGTGTCGTTGTCGTGATGCCCGGCTCCTGAAGAATGTGTTGATAGAGGGCGCGCAAGAAGTCGTGGCCATCGTTGGGATAGTATTCCCAGGCGTTTTCGCCGTCGAGAATCACGGTCACGACCGGTTCCTCGTTGCGACCAGCGTAGAGTTTCCCTAACTCGCGCAGACTGGAGACGAAATCCTCCGCGGCACGTTCGGCATCCCAGGATGAATAGACGAATCCGATCTTGTCCGAAAGCGCATGGTCGCGGAAGAGAATGCCGATCTTTTGTCCGTCAGCGCCAACGGTGAAACGGCGGTGAAAGCCGTTACCCAGTTCGGGACGAAGCAGGCCGCCTCGCTCGATCAGGTTCAGACTAGCGTAGAAGACTTCCTCGTCGGTCGCGATCCACTGGAATCCGTGCTTGGCGAGGAGCGGCAGAACGGCCTCGGAGACGGATCCTTCCGATGGCCACATTCCCGGTGCCGCATCACCGAAGAGCTGCCGGTAAAGTTCACGCGACCCAGCGATCTGAGTTTCGGCATCCTCGGGATGAGCAAACCGGCGTCTTGGCAATTCCATGTTGGGGACAGCCATGCGCGCGCTGTCGGTGTCGATCAGCAGCGGCAAGATCGGGTGATAGTAGGGCGAAAGCGCCACTTCGATTTGTCCCGTGCGAGCGCGCTCCTGATACGCCGGAATGATGCGGCGAAGGATCGCGTTCTGGTGATCGAGAATGAGCTGCTTTTCCTCTTCGGTGAAGTCCCTTCCCTTGCGATACATCCGGGCAATCGCCGGCTCGCTGCGAAACATTGGATCGATCCATGTGGCGTTTGACCAGAACTGTAAATCGCGCAGGTCCTGTTCGCTGAAGCTCTGCAGGCGAGAGCGCGGCGACGTGTCGCGGCGACGGTTGAATAGCTCAGCATAGCGCGGGTAAGGTTTGACCATCGTCGGGTGATGAGCGGTGAAGAAGGTGTCGATGACTTCCAAACGCTCATTGTCGCGCAGTTCGGCGGCCGGTTTACGCGACAGTTGGAGGTGACGATCGACAGCCCCGCCTTCGGCATAGTCGACGATCTGGTCGAGTAGCGCCGGGACGAGATTGAATGTTTGCTTGAGTTCGGGGAATTCGTCGAGAATCAAGAGCATGTCGAGGTAATCTTTGGCGCCGTGGAGCCGTACCCACGGCATCAGATATTCCCCGCTGCTGAGATCTTTGTAGAAGGGTTGGTGCATGTGCCAGATGAATACAAGCTTCATCTGCGGTCACCGGGCTTTACTTGTAGTCGCCTTGGTCTAACGAGAGCAGCCCTTTCTCGATCAAGACTATCTTGGCCGAGCGGTACCGTTCCGAAGTCTGTCCTCTGCGGCTGAGGTAATCGAACGCCTCTTTCGACAGCGCAGTGTCGTTGGCGCGCACGGCATTATCGACGGCGGCAAAGAGATCGTCTTCGTAGGTTGTCGCGGTGGTGTCAGCGCGAGCCACATCGATGAAACTGCGCGCGGCATCGCTGTAGCGCGCTTGTCCGGCCAGAGCGCCGGCAAGGCCGCGCTGGGCCGAATGGCGGAAGTATTCATCGACCACGTGGCGACTCAGGTAGTCGCGGTAGGCGGTTTCAGCCTTGCCGAAGTCGTTGGTGCGAAAATAGAGATTAGCCAACCGAAACGCGGCTTGCGCGGCGGCCGAGGTTGAGCCATAGTTTTTGACGACTTCTTCATAGTCGGCAATGGCCAAGGGGATCTGGTTTTGGCGCTCGAAGACTTCGGCGGAGCCAAGCTTCTCCAGCGCGTTGTCTTCACTGCGACCGGATTGCCAAATAAAAAACCAGATTGCCAGTCCGACGACCACCACGGCGCCGGCGCCGATCAGTACCTTTTGCAGGTTCTCTTCGGCCCACTCTTCGATTTTGAAAACACCGGTTACAAACTGATCTTCGCGCATTTCGTGGCGCGTTACGCGCTTTTTGGTCGTCATTACTATCGAGTCTCCTAAAGGCTAACTTCTTCGCCTATCGGCGGATTCCCCAAGACTTTTAAGTTACTAAATTCGCTCCATTTTACAACTGAAATTTTCGCAAAAGCAAAGCGGACGAGGCCATGGCCTCGTCCGCTGCAGCTTAACAGTCGTAATCCGCTAAAAGAGACCGGTAAACGTCAGCATGAAAGTGGGTTGCTTGCGTGTCCGGGTATCGGAGTAGTCGAGCGGCTGGTTGTTGACGCGATAGCGGAAACCGGATTCGACTTGCTCTTGCTTACCTATCTCCACCGAAAAATCAAGCAAGACCTGCGACCAATGCGCGCCGGTACCGAAGGTGAACGTGGTGTTCGATACTTTGTCGCCCAACTCGAAACCATCCTCGACATTGGCGCGCTCATCGCGGCTGAGGTTGGTGACTTCGCGGTATGGTTGCTGGGTCAGGCGGACGCCGGCACGCAGTGGGAAAGTGCCCTTCTTGGTCTTAATCAGGTACTCGCCACCAATGCGAATCTGCATGCTGGACTCGTAGGCGATATCATATTCGCTAAAGACCTCGATCAGATCGCCCTTGGCGTCATAGTAGGATGTCTCGGTCGAATCGTTGTAGTAAATCGAGCCGGGCTGCGTTAACAGGTAAATCGAATCGGCCGAGGTTGCCGGCAGCGGCTCGACGCGCACGAAATAAGTGGTGCTGCCGCTGCTGCGAAGTTCTATATCCGCGGCGAGCGTGATTTGATCATTCGGCTTGATGGAACCGCCAAGCCCGATGATCAAGGGCATCTCGACCTTGGTCTTGCCGCGGTACATGACGGGCCGGATCGCGCTGGGCGTGCCCGCACCGGGAATACGAATGGACTTGACGTAGGCCGTATCAGTGTACTTGATGTCGTGATCGAAAACCAATTCGAACGGCGTGCTGATAGTAGCGCCGACACGGACCTTCGGAGTGCGATACATAAGCGATCCGGTGAAATTGGCGCCCTTGGTGGACAGCAGATTCTCTACCTGATAAACCTGGCGGACTTCAACGGTATCGATCACCTGTCCGGACTGAGTCAGCGGAAGAGTATCGAGGAAGGAAGCGTAATAGCGTGAGGAACCGTCGCCCGAATAGATGTTCACGGCCACGCCGCTGGAGAGATTCTCGTAGATACCGGTGCCGAAGCCGAGCGCAAACTTGTCGCTGTTGTTCAACAAGGTGGTCCGCGACGCGAGCACGGCGTCGCCGCGCGCCTCAAAGGTAGTGCCGGGAAACGGCTGGGAGTAGGTCAGATAGCGCCAGTGATAGCGGTCATCGACATTGTCTTGAATGCGCTGATAGATAGCCGAGGCGACAAACGGGTGGCCTTTGATTCGCAACGGAGCGACAAACGAACCGAAGTCGAGGTTGAGCAGGTCTTTGCGGTACAGGGCATTGAAATTCAGTTGCGACGCGGATGCATAAGTCATGTCGCTGCCGGCTTCCATGCGGATGACCGATCCGGCAACGGATGCCTGCGTCTTGGTTATCTGAATTAGTCCTGCGGGATTCCAAGTCAAGGCCGCAGCATCGTCAGCAACTCCGACTGCCGCGCCGGCCATCGCGCGAGCGCGGGAGCCAGCTCCGAGGAAGTCGAAGTTGAACATGCTAAAGCCATATAGATGAAAGTCTTGAGCGAAGACCGACCCCGCCGCAACCAGGAGGATGAGCCACACGTTCGCTGCAAATCTGCGCATACTACCGACACTCCTTATGTACTTCCCACTCCAAATTCAAGCCGCCAATATAAGATTCGCCGCCAAAGCGTGTCAACGATTTTTTGGCAAAGCCGCGGCCACAATTCAGACGAGAATAGATAATTGCGCGTTCAAAGGCAAATACTTAGGTGGAATTTATTTCGCCCGAATTCGGGATTCAGGGGGTTGATTCGTCTTCGGACTCAGCCAGCACTGCTGCCTCACCGCCGCCCATCATCCCGTACTCGTGGAGCTTGTTTCTCAGAGTTCGGGGCGTGATGCCAAGCGCATCCGCCGCCTTGGTGCGGTTCCCCGCAAAAACTTCCAGCGCGCGAAGGATCATCACCTTTTCCATTTCGCTGATCGTGAGCATCTCGCCGGAAGTCCCAGCAGCGCTGCCGCCGAGTTCGCCCAGAGCAAGATGTCCGGGCAGGTCCGAGTCGGCGATGCGATCAGATTTGGCAAGCACCACAGCGCGCTCGATGTAATTCTCCAATTCACGGATGTTGCCCGGCCAGTTGTAGCCAAGGAGCAATTTCATCGCGCGCTCGGTGACACCCTTGACCGCACGCTGGTTTTCATCGCTGTACTTGCGAATGAAGTGATCGACCAGCATCGGGATGTCGTTTTTGCGCTGCCGCAGGGGCGGCATAACCAGGGGAATGACGTTTAGGCGGTAGAACAGGTCCTGGCGAAAGCGTCCGGCGGCGATGTCGTCCTCAAGGTTGCGGTTGGTGGTGGCCACGATGCGAACGTCGACCTGTGTCGTTTGCCCGGAGCCGACGCGCTCGAATTCGCGCTCCTGAATCACGCGCAACAACTTTGCCTGAACACCGATGGGGATTTCCGATACCTCGTCGAGCAGCAGCGTTCCGGAATCCGCCAATTCGAAGCGCCCCGGGGTGTCCTTGACCGCTCCGGTGAATGCTCCCTTGGTGTGGCCGAACAGCTCGGACTCGATCAGCCCTTCGGGAAGCGCCGCGCAGTTGAGCTTGATGAATGGGCCATCTTTGCGCGGGGAGTTGTGGTGAATCGCGCGGGCGATCAACTCCTTGCCGGTGCCGGACTCGCCGCGAATCAGAATCGTTGAACGCGATTTGGCGGCCGAAGCGAGATCTTCGAGCAACGTCAGCAGGTTTTTGTCGGCGCCGACGATGTTGCCGAAGTTATAGCGGGCGCGAATTTCGCTGCGCAGCAAGCGGTTTTCGACGATGAGACGCCGATGCTCAAGCGCCTTATTTACGGCGATTTCGAGTTCTTCGGGCAATAGTGGTTTGAGAACGTAGTCGAACGCGCCAAGCTTCATCGCCTCGACGGCATCTTTGACCGTCCCGTGCGCGGTGATCATGATGATGACAGCTTCCGGTAACCGCGAGCGAACTTTGCGGAGCAAGTCGATGCCGGACATGCCGGGCATTTTGACGTCCGAGAGGATGATATCAAACTCCACAGCTTCGAGAAGCTTGAGGGCGGCCTCGGCCGAAGCCGCGGTCTCGACATCGTAACCCTGCTTGGTCAGCGCCGCCGAAAAGAAATCGTTGACCAGCGCGTCATCATCGACAACAAGTATGGCGACTTTGCTCATCCTTACCTCCGCGGCAATTCAATGGTGAAAGTTGCCCCGCGCTGGCGATTGCCGTCGACTGAGATCGTGCCCTGGTGGGCGTCGACTACTTTTTTGACCAGCGCCAGTCCGAGTCCGGTGCCGGCTTCCCGCGTAGTGAAAAACGGAGTGAAGATCTTTTCGCGCAGTTCCTGCGGAATACCCGCACCCTGATCCGCGACACTGATTTTGACGCGGCCACTGGCCTCCGAGAGCCGGAGCTTGACTTTGCCGCCTGACGGCATGGCCTCTTCGGCGTTCCGGAGGAGGTTGATCAAAGCGCCGGAGAGGTTGGTCCGATCGAAGCGGCAAACAACTTCGCCAGCCGGAATTTCGAGGCTCAGTTCAGTACGCGACAATCTTGTGCTCAGGTCCATGCGGAAAAAGTCCGCCGTTTCGGAGACGAGCGCTCGCAGATCAGACTCCTGAGGTTCGTGGCGAAGGTCGCGGGCATACTCAAGGAGCGATGAAACCGACCGATTCAGCTTGTCCACACCGGCGATGATCTTGTTCACATAGGAAATCTGGGGATGCACTTCGCCCAATTCCTGCTTGAGCAGACCGGCAAAGCCGGCAATCCCGGAAAGCGGATTGCGCACTTCGTGCGCGATTACCGTCGCGACCTCGCCGAGGGCGGCGAGACTCCGGACCCGCGCCATCTCCTCCTGCATCCGTTTAATCTCGCTCAGATCGTCGAAGACTTCGAGAGCGCCGACAATTTCCTGATTGGCGTCGAAGAGACAGGCGGACGACACGGCGATCGGCACCAGGTCCTGCTCGCCAACACGCACCTGCTTTTCGACCATCCGGTAAGGTTGCTTGCGTTTCAAGAGCGAGGTTAGCGAGTGTCGGCCGGCCATCGTGCCCGCGAACAACTGCGCGTAAGCCCTGCCAATCACGTCTTCAGGCTCGACGCGCAGAATTCGGGCGCCGGCCGGATTGATCGAGGTCACCTGCCCGTGCGCGTCGATGACGAGAACTCCCGAGGTGAGTGAATCGAGCACGTTGCGCAAGAAGTGGCGAGAAGCGACATTTTGGTCGAGCGCCTCTCGCAGTCGTTCATTCGCCAGAGTCAGTTCGTCGGACAGCTTCTGGTAGCGCGCCTGCAGCGCAGCATAAGAATCGTTCAGCTGCTTGATGGTGTGGTTGAAGCTGGCGAAGGTCTCATTAAAGACGGCCAGTTGCTCAGCGCTTGATTGATCGGCGGGGCTCTGCGGTCGTTTCATACCTGTGAGCATAGGTATGCCCCGCGCCGACCGCTTTCAACAAAAACATTCAATCGGCGCGAGCTACAAGGAATCGAGGAAGTCGCGATAGGCGCGCGTCAACAGACTCTCGGAAATGTGTACGCCGTCATTGTGACCGCCTTCGATTTCCAGAAAGCGCTTCGGACCGATGGCCGCCCGATAAAGTCGTTCGCCCAATGCGAACGGAACCACCTCGTCATCACGGCTGTGGATCACCAGAATGGGGATACTAAGATTGCTGACAATGCTTTCGGTATCGTAGCGCTCGCGTAACAGAAGGGAGACAGGAAGAAACCAGAATTGCTGCTGGGCGATGTCGGTCATCCGGCTGAAGCTCGACTCGATAATGAGACCGCGAACCGGATAAGCTTGCGCCAACTTTGCCGCGACCGCGCCGCCCAATGATCGTCCCATGGCGATGACCGTGACGCTGTCGGCGAGATATTCTCGCCGAAGCCACACGGACAAAGCTTCGATGTCCAGGTCAATCGCAGCTTCGGAGGGTGCGCCGGCGGCCGGGCCGTAACCCGGATATTCGACAGCTATGATCGTAGCGCCGATTTCATGAAGTTGCTTGTAGAGGCCGACGTTCGTCGAGATGTTGTCGGCGTTACCGTGAAAGTAAGCGACGACCTTTCTCGAATTAGAGTTGGGAATTCTCCAGAAGACCAGTTTCCGGTGGTCGGCGGTAGGCTCGCTGACTTCTTGATACTCAAGCCCGATATCTTCCGGAGTCGCGACGATTCGTTTGAACGGATGGTAGATGATCTGCCTCTGCGCGAAGAACGCCGCAGCGGCGATGGCCAGATAGGCGAAGAAAACCAGCCCCAGCAGTAATACGATGCTCATTGATCGACTTCTGGCCATAAGTTGCCCGATACTTGGGCAGGACAGCTAACGCGACTGGCGGCGCAAGAATGGCCGGTTAGCCCTTAGTCACTGGCCTAAAGTCAGAAGATCCAACTCAGGCGTCTACCGCAAGGTCTCGTCTTCGATTTGCTGTTCCCAATCGGGGTTTTCAACCTCGCCCTTGATAGTGGAATGTACAAGACGGTAGTTGCCGTAGCCATCGAGGTCGACGAACAGACAGATGTTCCCGCCGGATTGATCCGGTAAGCGGTCATAGTACCATTTCTCGTAGGGTTTTTGGCCCATCGATGACGGGAAGCGCTCTATGTTGTCGGGCTGGCCGTACGTAATGTAGATGCGGCCGCGATCAGTCTTCCAACCATCGGTACGACTTAGTAATGTCGTCGAAAAGAACTGGTTGGCGTAGGCAAAACGACGGAAAATCTCGTTTTTGTAGACGTTGATCTTGCTGCCCGGCTCGGGATTCTTGCGTTCCCAGAACTGGCTGAGAAACCGCTTTTTGCCCTGAATGTCTTGCGCCCGGTAGGTTTCCTTCTCTTCGCGCGTAGTGATGTACTTGATGACATCTTCCATCATAGCCGCGTCCTTCTCGGTGAACACTTCGGCATCGACCATGGTCGGCGCCAATTGGTCAAAATTGAAGATAATCATGAAGCGTTTGCTTGTGCTGGACTTCTGATTGTTCGCCAGGTCTTCGACTTGAATGTTGAGATCAAACGAACCTCCGGGCAGGCCGGAGATTGACAACTGGTCGATGTAGACCGCTGTAGTTCCGGGCTTCTTGATTCGTTTCGGCGGCAGTTCACGAAGCGGATAACCGTAGGTATCGCTGAGCTTGATGGTGATTTCGAATTCGCCGGGCGGCGGGGCGAAATTGTAGATCTCCGAATAAAAGTACAACAGCGAATCATCGTTCGAGAAATAGCGATTAGGATTGGGGAAAACGCGTTTGTCACCTTTGAACAGAGACGACTTCCCCTTACTCGTATCCGCTGGCTCGACCGAGTAGGCCAATTCCAAATCCGAAATGATAAGTTTCGGGCCGGAGAAGTCTTTGACGACCAACTCGAAAGTGGCAATTCCCTTACGATTGGTAATGCCATCCATCGCCGTGACGCGCATCTTGTAGTGCCCCGCAGGCAGAAGCATCGGCAGAATCTCGAAGATACGTATGTCGTCTTTGTAAGCGTCTTCCGAGAAGGCGACTTGCATCGGTAAATACAGCGCGGTCGAATCCACGACCAAGCCGTCGCGATCGAGCGCCTCAGCAAAGAGGATAGCATAGCCCTTGAAGGCGCCGTCTTTTTCCTCGAATTGGAAGTCGGCGCGCTGGATCGCGCAGTAGATTTCGACATAACTTTTGGTGCGATCTTCGAAATACATGTAGGAAGCGCCGTCAGCCCAAACCCGCAACGGCTTAACTTCCGATTGTGCCGTGAGCGGCGAGATCGCCAGGATGGAGGCTATTAGTATCAAGGACCAGAGCTTTACTGCCATAGATTTACCTTCCCGTGTCAACTAAGGACCAAGCGTCCCGGAGCGGCGCCAGTCGCCGTCATACGGATATTGTAGTTCGTAGTCGCCGTTGCCGCGCGAGTCTTCGAAGACGAATTTACGACGTTGCGTGAAATAGTACCAGATCTGATAAGGCTTCCGGTCGAGGTCGTACGGATGGCTTTCGATATCGTCAGGCGGTCCGTAGCGAATATAGACGTTACCGCGATCGGTGAGCCAGCCCTCGCGATTGATGGCCGAGAAGTACTGGTTGGCGTAGCGGATGCGACGATAATACTCTTCGCGAAGTTCGTTTTCCGGCGTGTTCGGCGTCGGGTCTTTACCCTTCCACCAATCTTCGAACGCCTGTTCGCGCAATGAATCGGGCTGTGCCAGCAGTTGCTTCTTCTCGTCCTTTTCCAGCAGGTATTTGAGCTGCGAGACGGCATAGTCGAAGTCATTGCGCACCAGCGATTGCTGCGACCACCATACGACGAACTTGTCCTCGCGCTGTTCGAGCTCCTTGCCGTCGTGTTTGAGGCGCAGGCGGAGAAGATAGTCGCCGGGCGCGAGATCCTTCAGGTCGATAAACTGATCGGCGGCCATGACGGGCTGTTCGATGATAATGTCCGACGACTTTTCAATCTCGAACCCGGGACGCTTGGCCTTGATGCCGTACTCGAGTTGCACCGGCTTGCCGATCAAGCCCGGCGCGTACACTTCGACATAAAAGCCGAGCTTCTGCAAATCGCTGTCGTACGATCGTTCGACAACCGGGACGGTCGCCCGACCCTGCTTCACAAAGAGAGAACCGGAGTCGGCGGCGGCGACTTCTTGTATGAACTCAATGTCGGAAAGCCCGGCTGCCCGATGGAACTCATGACTCTCGATGTTCGACTCGATTTGCGAGAATTCGTTGGAGTTGTGATCAATCAACTTGCTCTGCAAACGAAAACTCCCCGGCGGAACTCGCAGCGCTACCTGATTGATGAGAAAACCCTGATTCGACTTGGTCAGGTCATAGCTGTCGAGGACGTAAGTGCGTTCGACCGATTGGCCGGCAACTTGCTGGTCATCATCATCCAGAACGACGAAATTTAGTTCGTAGCGCGCGTAGTACTTGTCGCCCTTCTTGATGTAATTCAAACCGTCGTTATAGATCTTGTAGTAAACTTCTAATCGATTGATTTGCGGCGTTGAGTCCGCAAATGTCGCATGATCAACAAAGAACTTGGACCGCACCAGATTGAGGTCTTCGACCTGATCGGCAGTCAAAGTCGACAGGCCGAGCACGACGCCAATCAGGGCGGCGCAGATGTGGCGAAAGCAGAAAGTGGTCATTCCCTACTCGATTCTTCTCGGAATGTTACTTCGTCAAAAGAGACTGACAAGCAATAAATTATACGCAGTCGCGCGGCGAGTGTTCAGTCGGTACAAGATTGGAGGATTATTCGTAGCGAAGGCTCACGATCGGATCGACGGAAGCGGCCCGCCAAGCCGGAATCAAGCCGGCAATGAGCCCGACGCTGACCGAGATTGAAAATGCGAGAATAACGCCCCACAATGGCACGACCATCGGCAAAGGCGAAATAGCGGTGATGAGGAGCGCCAGCACCAATCCGAAAACGATGCCGATGATTCCGCCGGTACCGGAGAGCGTCATTGCCTCGACGAGGAACTGAAAGAAGACGTTCATGCGCCGGGCGCCGATCGCCTTGCGGACGCCGATTTCGCGGGTGCGCTCGGTGACCGAAACCAGCATGATATTCAAGACGCCAATACCGCCGACCATCAAGCCGATGGACGAAATGCCAATCATGATCAGCCAGATGATACCGGTGAACTCTTCGTACATTTCCGTCGCCGACTCCTGCGTGAACATGGCAAAATCGTCGTCCTGATTGTACTTCACACCGCGCAATCGGCGCAAGGCCTGGCGAATTTCATCCTGCGCCTTGGCGATCGCTTCGGCGCTTTCGGCGCGAACCGCAAGGAAGAGCTCCTCCTCCCAAGGATACAGCTTTTCGAAGGTGCCGTAGGGCAACGCAATCAGATTATTGTTGCCGCCACCGAAAGTGCTCTTTTGCTCTTCCAAAACTCCGACAACGCGCATGCGGACGCTGTTGACGAGGATGCTCTTGCCGATCGGGTCAGTTGCCGGAAAGAGGGCCGCCGCCGTTTCAGAACCGATGACGCAGACCATGGCACGGTGGCGGTCTTCAGACTCGATGATGAAGCGACCACGGTCCACGAAACGGTTGTTGACCATCTCATAATCGACCGAAGTGCCGAAGATTGAGACGCGCTCGGCGGTCTTGTCCTTGTACTTGACGAGATTTCCGCCCGGACGGAAGTAATAGTTTTGCGGTGAGACACCGTCGACCGACGCGCAATTTTCACGCACGGCATTGGCCTCACGAATGGTGATCGGTTTGCGATTGCGTTCGGTCTCGCTCATTTCCGAGCGATGTTGCTCGGGCTGGTAGCGGAGGATGTAGATGACGTTTGACCCCATTTTCTCGATGTCGGCGGCGGCGGCATCATTGAGGCCTTCGATCAAGGACATCATGGCGATCACCGAGGCGACGCCGATCATCACGCCGAGAATTGTCAGGAACGAGCGGAATTTATTGGCGCGAATCGAGTCGAGCGCCAGCAGAATTCCCTCGCGGGTTTCGAAGATGTTCACGACTCGAACCTCAGCGCCTCGATCGGATCGAGCCGGGCGGCCTTCATGGCCGGATAGATGCCGAAGAAGATACCGATTGAAGTCGGGATGAGCAGCCCCATGACGATCGCCAAGGCCGATATGACAAAGGGCACGTCGATGGCGCTCGAGACGAACGAAGAAATCCACAGGCCCAGAGACATGCCGAGGATACCGCCAAGCAGCGACATGAGTAATGCCTCCAGCAGGAACTGGGAGAGGATGTTCCGGCGTCGCGCGCCAATGGCTTTGCGAATGCCGATTTCGCGGGTGCGCTCGGTGACCGAGACCATCATGATGTTCATCACGACGATGCCGGCGACGACAATCGAGATGGCCGGAATTGCGGCGGCGATGACGCGGGCGTTGCCGGTGAAGGACTCAAAGAAACTGGTAATCATTTCGGAAGTCAGCATCGCAAAATCGTCGGGGTCGTGATAGGCCACGCCGCGGCGAGAGCGCAGCACCGTACGGATCTCGTCCATGGCAGCATCGATTTGCGCTTCGCTGCCGACCTTGACCATGATGTCGATGTCCTGTCTGACGCCGGTCATATTCAGCATGGTCGACGCTGGAATTCGCACATAGCGATCCATGTTCTCGCCGAAGATCGATCCCTTACGTTTGCCGATACCGATTACGGTGAACTTCTGATTTCCGACTTGAATCTCTTTGCCCAGCGCGCTGCCAATCGGGAAAAACTGCTGCTGCAATTCCTGCCCGATAACCGCGACATTGCGCCGACCTTCGTCGTCGATTTCGGAGATAAACCGGCCTTCGGTTAGTTCCATGTCCTGCATCTCGGCAACATTAGCGCTGTTGCCGAAAGTCATCACCCGGGAGAGCGTCTGATTTCCGCCCTTGACATCGAAGTTACTCTGAATTTGGAAGCCGACGAGTTGGACCAGAGGACAACCATTTTCGATGGCGCGCGCATCCTGAACCGTGAGGCGCTTGCGCTTGAGCGCTTTGAACCACTCGTCTTCCGAGGTGATAATGCCGAAGCGGGTGACGTAGATTGTCGTCGAGCCCTGCTCCTGAAACAGGCGGTTGATGCGCGCCATCATGCCGTCAAGCAGCGAAATGATGGCGATCACCGAGGCGATGCCGATCATCAGGCCGAGCAAAGTGAGCGATGTGCGCAGCTTGTGCACCCAGAGGGCGGAGCCGGCCAGTTTCAGATTTTCGCGGATCATAGATTGACGGTTTCGCTCGAAGTAATGACTTCTTTCTCGATATTGCCGTCACGGATATAGATCACGCGATTAGCGTGAAGCGCGATTTCGGCCTCATGGGTGACGACGATGATCGTGTTCCCTTCCAGGTGCAGCCGCGCGAACAACCCCATGATTTCCTCACCGGTCTTGGTGTCGAGATTACCGGTCGGTTCGTCGGCAAGAATGATCGACGGTTTGTTTACGAGGGCGCGCGCAATCGCCACGCGCTGGCGCTGACCGCCGGAAAGCTCATTCGGCCGATGCATCATACGGTCGGCGAGATCGACTTGCTCGAGAGCGAATTTGGCGCGTTCGATGCGCGTCTTGGAGTCGGTCCCGTTGTAAATCAGCGGCAGCTCGACATTGTGCAAGGCGGTCGCCCGCGCCAGAAGGTTGAAAGTCTGAAAGACGAAGCCGATTTCTTTGTTGCGGATGTGCGCTAACTCGTCATCGTTCATCTTGGCAACTTCGCGGTCGTTGAGGAGATAGCTTCCCTGCGACGGCGTGTCCAGGCAACCAACCAGATTCATCAGCGTCGACTTTCCAGAACCGGACGGACCCATGATGGCAAGATACTCTCCCTTTTCAACCGTGAAATTCACGCCCTTCAAGGCGTGGAGTTCCTCCGCGCCCATCTTGTAGGTCTTCCAGAGATTCTTGGTTTCAATCAGATGATTCACTTCTTGGCACTCTCCTTTACCGTCGACTCGACTTTGACCTTGGCGCCGTCTTCGAGAGTGCGCAGAATCTTGTAGCTACCGCTGACAATCTCCTCGTCAACGGCCAAGCCGGAGACGATTTCGATGTTCTGCTGATCGGCGACTCCGGTTTTCACCGGCACGAATTTGGCGACACCGTCGACGATGCGGAAGACGCCCTCCAACTCCTTTGCTTCCTCTTTCTTGCCGGTGGTCGAAGCAACCGGGGTGACCTCGGCCGCGATGGCGCCGGATTCCGGAGCCGCGGGTTGGATCGTCGCCGTGTCTTTCTTTTCCGGACGCATCACGACCGCCTGAATGGGTACGAAGATGACATCGGTGCGTCGCGCCACTTCAATGTCGGCCGTGGCCGTCATGCCGGGCTTGATCTGGGTGGCGTCGTCGGTGATGAGAATCTTGACGGCGAAGTTGGTGACTCTGTCGGTTGAAGAATAGGTTGAAGCCTTGGCGGCGTTACCGACCTGGATCACCTCGCCGCGGAATGTCGTGTCCGGGAACGCGTCGACCTTGACCTTAGCTTTCTGACCGAGTTGCAATTTTGCGACGTCGGTTTCATCGACTTCCACTTCGACTTCGATGGCCGACAAATCGGCGACGGTCATGATTACTGTTCCGGCGTTGTTCATCGTACCGATCATGACGATTTCGCCCACTTCGGCGTTTAGTGCAATAACCGTGCCGTCGATCGGCGATGTAATCGTGGTCTTGCTGAGTGCGTCGCGCACTTCCTCGAGCCCGGCCATCTGCTGCTTGGTGTAGTATTGCGCCGACTCGAGGTTGGCTTTGGCGACTTCAAAGTTGGTTTGAACTTGGGTGTATTGCTCTTTGGAGATCAACTGTCCCGCATAAAGCTCTTTGCTACGTTCATAAGTCTGCTGCGCTTCGAGCAGGCTGGCTTCCGCGCGTTTTTCTGAAGCGCGGGCCGCCGCCAAAGAAGCCTCAGCCTGACCGACAGCCGCGGCATAGCGGGTTTGATCGAGACGAACGAGCACGTCGCCTTTACTTACGAGGTCTCCCTCTTTGACCGGCAGCGAAACGATCTTCGCCGAAACGTCAGCAGAAATCTGCACGGTGCGGCTGGCCTGAATCGACCCCGTCGCGGTGACCTCCGAGATCAGTTCGCCTTTGCTGACCTTCTCCGCCTGGACCATCTCGACGCTGCCGCTCTCGCGACTGAGGTTGGCGACTATGAAAATCACCAACAGCGCCACGCCGCCGAGGATCAGGAAGAGATTGCGTTTTTTCATCGCCATGGCTATTTCCCGCCCATCGCCTTGGTTAGATCAGCCAAAGCCTTGTTCAGATCAAAGAGCGCATTGACACGGCTCAACTGCGCTTCGGTTAATGAGACCTGGGCATCGAGCAGTTCAAGAATCGAAGAGGCGCCGAGCCGATAGCGCTCTTGTTGTAGCTTCATGTCTTCTTCCGCCGACCGCGTCGCGAGATCGGAAACCTCAAGGCTCATGCGCGATTTCTGGTAATCGAGATAAGCCTGTCGCACTTCGGAATTGAGGCGGTTCATGTCGGTGTAGTAGACTTCCGCGGCCGTCTTCGCCGACAGCTTGGCTTTCGACACCGCCGAGAATTTCTGGAAGCCGTCGAAGATGCTGTACCGGATCGCAACGCCAAACGAATAGGAACGATCATCATTTTTGTAGCTGAACCAGTCGCTGCCTTCGCGCGGGCTCCAGCCCCAACTCATGGACGCCGTGACCGTCGGCAACCAGCCGCGACGCGCCATCCAGACACCGGTTTCGGCGGCGTCCAAATCGGCTTTGCTGCGCAGCAAACTGGGATTCCCATCCCGGCTTCGCGACAGGCACTCATCGAGTGAAGGTCCGAATGTCGCATACTGGAGCGTATCCGACGGAATGACGCGCTGGGCGACATCGCGTCCGAGAATCACGTTGAGCGAGAATTCGGCGGCACGGATGGCGTTGTCCTGCTCGAGCAGACGCAGCGAATCGTTGGCGACATTGACCTGCGCCTTCAGTTTTTCCGAAAGGGACGCTGAACCAAGTTCGTACCGGCTGCTGGTGACTTCAAGTTGTTTCTTGGAGCGGGCGAGCGCGTCTTCGCGAACTTTGCGAATCATGGTCGCCTGGAGCAGACGATAGTAGGCGATTTTGACGTCGTAACTTGCGCCGGTGACGGCGTCCTGATAATCGCGCTGGGCGCCGCGCAACTGCTGTCCGGACTGCTTGATGCGGAACCAAGTATAACCGCCGTCGAACAACGTCAGGTCCATACCGATGCCGGTGCTGTACCGCTTGGAGCCGGGATCAAAACCGATGTAAGCGGTATCGGGTAGCTGGATGAACTGGGGACCGTAAGTTTTCGAGTAGTTGTAGTTGGCGCTCCAGCCGACAGAAGGTAATGCATCTCCCCACGCCTCCCGGCGATCCCATTTGGCGCGCTGCACCGCTTTCTCTTTCGTGAGCACGTTGAGATTGCGCTCCAGCGCCTGATCGATGCATTGCTGCAGCGAAAGGCGCTCATCCTGTGCCCGGATCGAGCCAGTCGAGAAGAGCGCGGCGATGACAAGTCCGAGAATGAGGACATTTACAGTGCGAGTAGTTCGCATTCAACTCTCCTTAAGCGTAACGCAAGAAAATCATATCACTTAGAAAATGGCACTTAAGCCAACGGTAATCAGCGCCCAGACTCCGACCGGTACCAGCACCGTGATCGCGGCTTTGGACGTTGCGAAATCATAGATCACTTTGACGCCGATGACCAGCAGCGCAATTTGCCAGATCACGAATACATCGGTGAAAGTATTCAAGAAGGAGTAAGCGACGCCTTCCATCGAGTCACCCGGCAGAAGCAGCGCCAATGAGGTTCGCACGTCGATGGTTTCGCGCGCGAGCATCAGTGGCATTTTGATGATTGTTGAGATGATCCAAGTGGCGAAAGACAGCGTCACCATCGTGAACAATGTGACAAACTTTGCATTGCCGCTGAAAATGACATTGCCCATCAGGAAGACCATGCCGGCGCCGATGAGGATGACGATGCCAAAAAAGATCGGCGTCGTGACCATGGCGATAATCGGGCCGATTTTCTCGCCCATCGCCATGTTCTGGCGCATTTGCTCCTTCTGCTCCGGCGTGTAATTGTCGGACTTCATGATTTGTTCCATCTGCGCTTTCATGCCCAGCGGAGCGATGAAGTACGTGCTGATGGCGAATACAACCATGATGACGACGAGCGGAACTATCCAAGACGGCTTTTCCTTGACCGCGCGAAACACCGCGGTCGGCGCAAACAGGACTTTCAGTAACATAGAGCCGCCGGACATCGGTTTTGTTTCAGGCGCTGCCGTTTGCGGCGAGAACGTTTCGGTCATAATCTCCTCCCACTCAGTTCTTGTCTATTCACGCAAGTTACCGTCAAAAGTTTCAAAAAACAATCCGTAAGCGAATGCCGAACAAGCATCTCCGAGGTCGGCGTCGTGCGGCGGTTCACAAAGATTGGACAGGCAGTTCCCCGGCCGGCCTGCGATGAAAAGGCCGACGCGGTTTGCGCCGGCCTGATGTTTATCGCTCGATAACTGCGACCTTTATCGCTTCAAGAAAATGACTTCGATCTTGGGGAACGTGACACCGGCGACACTGCCCAGCGGGAAGTTCGTGGCGCGAGCCGAGAGGTGATCGGTAGCGCTGCGACTCGGCAGATTACCGCGGACGACGACGAAATTCGAGGGACGCAGAAGATCGTTGTCGGGATTCGGCTCTACCGTCACGAAAGCCTCACCGCCTTGCATACAGTCGAACGGCCAGCGTTCCGGCGCGATCCAAGTAGGCCTGTTGGTCAGGAAATCTTCGCCCGGGAAGTTGGGGATTTCGCCCTGACGGCTGTAGCGGTTGTCGTAGTCGATGTAGTCCGGGAAGAAGAATTTGCCAGTGGAAATCGTATCGCCCGCACTTGTCGCTATCCATCCCTGATAAAGATAGCCGGTGTCGGGCAGTACCGGCAAGGTCAGCCCGCTCCGGTATATTTCTTCCTCGGGGCGCGTGACCGCTTGCGGAATGGTCAAGCGCAAAAACCAGAGTCCGTAACGCTCGAGGGCCTTGTCGGGCTCGCCGGCGAGTTTCCAGTGGCCGTCGGAATAGGTGCCGATCGAGAAATAGCCCGTCGGTACACCGCTAAAGTCGACCGGAAATCGCATGTTTGTCACTTGATCCGGAACAACGTCGCTGATCGCCACAATCGTCGGCGACGGGTCGGCACTGGGGTCATTGGGATGTTGTTCCAGCGTAATCGCGATCGTGTTGTAGTGGTAAACACGGTCGAAGTTCGCGGTGTGGAAAATCGAATCAATTTGTACACCGTTGCCGCTGGAATTCAGGAAGCGGTAGTCGAACTCATCCCAGAAGAATTTCCCCAGCGAAACCTGCTCGGTCCAATTTCCGTCGTCATCCCGATTTGCCAGCCAGGCCTCATATACCAGGCCCTGAAACAGCGATGGCAGTCGATCGGGGCGGAACAAGACAAGATCTTCAAGTCGTCCATTTTCGATGACCGGACCATCGTCGCCGCAGCCGGCAAGCATGAAGGCGACCAGAATGCCCATTCCCCACACTATCAGTTTGCGTGTCATGTGCGCGATACCTCCCAAACCGTATAGAAAGCAACAACTTCCAAAGCCATAGAACTGGCAGGATATTTGGCGTCGCCTGCGGTGTCAAGCGTTTATTTTCTCCCCAATTAGGACGCGCCAAGACCGCAAAGTGACTAAATCCAAATCGCTCAAGTGTCGATAATAAAAGGGGTTAAAACGCTAACAGCGGGAGGCTTATGATCGAGTGCAGAAAATGCGGCTCGGAAAACCACTTTGATGGCGCAGTCTTTTGTAAGCACTGTGGCGAGCGTCTGGGCGCAGCCGTCGCTGTTGACGTCGCGGATCCGCCGGCTCAATTGATCGACAATCGGAGCAAGATCGACGCAGGAGATACTTCGGCAACGGTTGCTCGCAGCGATGGAGACTTCGAAGTCGAGTCCGTCGCCGATCCGGAGCCGCAGGGGCCAGCGGCCAAGGGTGAGCCGACCGGCGGCGGCATCGACAAATTGCTCAGCCTGTATGGCAACGAATCGAAAGTCGAGAACGCGAAATCCCTTGATTTGGACGAGGCGCCAAACACCAGCGACCTTGGCATCGAATCGGCGGAAGACTATCTGATACAGAAACAGGCTGATGAGCCGGTTGACGAACCGGCGAAGTTACCCGCCGACCGACTTGCACAACTCGAAGCGAAACTCAAAAAGATCGACGACTCCCCCGAGCCGCCACTTCATACAGCACCTCAACCGGCGACGGTTGCGCCGGCTGATCTGGCAGCGGTGTCGGTCACCGAGGACGATAAGGGCCAGTTAATCGAAAGTTTGCGCCGCCGCCTCAACAGCGAGCAAGCGCAGAAGGATGCTGTAGTGCAACAACAAGCCGTGAACTCTCCCGCGAATCAGGCGGTCGATTCGACTTCCGATCCGGAAGCCTCGGCGACCAGTCCTGATCCAAGTTCTGAAGACAGTACAACCGGGGCGATTCCGCCGATTGAGGCTATCGCATCATCCCCGGTCATTGAATTCAGAGGACGCAGACTCACCGTACCGGCAAATGTTCGTCTCCACAGCGGTGACGAAGTAGTCATCAGGGGTGAGACCTACTCGCTGAAAGCCGGTGGCATCGACAAGCGAAGCTGGATTCTCGGCGGAATTCTTGGGGGTGTTCTGCTCCTCATTCTCATCGTGCAGAGCCTCAATACTCCGACGCCGCCGAAAGCGACGCTGTTCGGAGTGGTGACGAATTCGGAATCGAACGTCGTGCTCGCGGGAATCAACGTGAGCATCCCTCAAGCCAATTTGCAGACGGTTACGGATGAATACGGCGCATTCAAGATCGACGGGTTGCCCGATGGACGCTACGATGTGAAACTCGAAGGCGAGCTCTATGAAGCGCGGTTTTTCCCGGTGTTCGTGCAAAACGGCAAGACCGACTTTCTCTCCGGGACGGTGACGCCGATTCTGCCGCAAGGGCGAACGAGCTATACTGCACCGCAAACATCTTCGCTGCCGGTGGGAGAAGAGAAACCGGAGTTCGGGCAACTCAAAATTGCGTGCAATGTTTCCGACGCCTCGGTCTTCATTGACGGCAAACTCTTGGGAAAGGTGTCGCAGACATTCCGGCGCATGAAGCCGGGATCGCGTTCGGTAGAGATTCGCGCGGATGGCTATACGTCGCACCTGCAGGCGTTGACGATTACCGAAGGCGAAACGACGGAAATCGCCGTCAACTTGCAGTCGTCGGCCAGTAGCCAGCCGGTTGAATACAGCGCCGAAGACTTTTTCAATCAAGCCGAGGCTCTATTCGCGGAGAACAAGTATACGGAGGCGATCGGCTACTATACTCTCGCGTTGGCCAAGGACAACACGATGGTGAAGGCCCTGCTGCGCCGCGCCGAGGCGCATTTGGCGGCCAACAAGAAGCTGAATGCTCGCGCCGATTATCGATCGGCCGCGGATTTGTACATCAATTCGGGCATGTTTGCTCAGGCGATATCCTGCTATGACCGGATCATCGGTTTTGCGCCGGATGCTTCCGATGCCTACAGTCTCCGCGGATGGGCGCGAATTTCCTCCGGCAATTATGACGGCGGTGTGCAGGATCTCGAGAAGGCACTGACCTTCACTCCGGAAGACCCGACAGCGCAACTGGAACTGGGACGCGCGTTTTACCTGGTCGGGCGTTACAAGGACGCCGAGAAACTCCTGAAGAAGCTACGCAAGTTCGGCGAGGACAATCCCGAAATCTATGGTTATCTCGCGCTCACCAATCTATCACTGGGCGATGAAGGTGACGCGCGCAAGAATCTGGAACAATTCCGCAAACGAGCGAGTTCGGCACTCGTGGCCCGTATGTCGACCGAATCAGGGTGGCAACGATTGACGGCATTGGCCGGCAATTGAGGGCGGAAGCGCAAAGGTGGACAAACACGAAGCGGCGGCTTGAGGCCGCCGTTTCTGTTTGTAGGACGGATCTGACGCCCTACTCATAGGGACTGTTGAAAAATCCCGAACTACCCGGACGAGCGCGGTCATGAGTCCTTTCCTGGCCGCCTTGATTGCGGCAGGAAAGGATTCCTGCCGCCGCGCAGTGGGCGCACGACGGACTCTTTCAACAGTCCCTAATAGCAAGCTCCTCGACACGACGATGCGAGCTTGCGAGCAACCTACTTGTGGTACTTGCCGCCGCCGAGAATCGACGATGCCCGGTACAGCTGTTCGAGCAGGACGATTAGCGCCAATTCGTGCGGAAACGTCAGCGGCGACAGTGAGAGGCGCGTGTCGACGCAATCGCGCAGATTGTCGGTGACTCCGTGCGCGCCGCCGATCAAGAACTGAATGTGCGAAGCGGCTTGCTTCGATTTCTCGAGCCAGATCGCGAACGATTCGGAAGCGTGCGTCCTGCCGGACACATCGAGCAGCACAGTCAGCGCCTTGCCGTTGATCGCAGCCACGAGGGCGTCGGATTCACGGCGCTTGATTTCCGCAGCGCTCAAAGTTGATTTTGATTCTTCCCTGAGATGCTGAATAGAAATCTTGGCGTACTTGCTTAAGAGCGTGGAGTAGTGCTCGATACCGCCGTTGATCCAATCATGGCGCGGACGGCCAATAGTTGTAATGGTAATCGACAACATCAGCCGGCTACGATCTTGACAAACACAGTGCGGCGTCTGGGCCCGTCGAACTCACAAAAACAGATACCCTGCCACGTTCCCAAGAGCAACTTCCCTTTTTCGATGATCACGGTCTCAGAACAGCCGACGAGCGACGATTGAATATGTGAATCGGAATTGCCTTCGCCGTGGTGGTAATCATCGCTCTGGGGAAACACCTGCGCCAGTTTGTGCAGGATGTCGCGTTTGACATCGGGATCGGCGTTTTCATTGATGGTAATTGCGGCAGTCGTATGCTCGGTGAAAACAACGCAGATGCCGCTGTCGATTCGCGACTCGGCGACGATCTTTCTGACTTGCGCGGTGATGTCGATGATCTGGCGTCGCGCCGACGTGGCAATCGGAATCTGCGCGATCATGCGGCAAACAGCGCGTCGACAAAGTCGCGGGGGATGAATTCGTCGAGGTCATCCATTTTTTCGCCAATGCCGATCAGGACGACCGGCAGCCGGTACTTGTCGACGATTGAGAAGACGAAGCCGCCTTTGGCGGTGCCGTCGAGCTTGGTCACGATGATACCGTCGAGGAGCAGCATCTTATTAAAGATTTCGACTTGTTGAAGGGCGTTTTGGCCGGTGGTGCCGTCGATGACCAACAGCGTGCGATGTGGCGCCTCCGGCATCGCTTTCCTGATGACACGCTTCACTTTTGCAAGCTCCTCCATCAGGTTCGCTTTGGTATGGAGTCGTCCGGCAGTATCGATCACAACCACGCTGTCGCCACGAGCGGTAGCCGAAGTGATAGCATCAAAAGCCACTGACGCCGAGTCTCCGCCTTCCTGGCCCTTGACGATAGTGCAGCCGACGCGATCGGCCCAGATCGAGAGCTGATCAATAGCCGCGGCGCGAAAAGTGTCGGCCGCCGCCATCGTCACGGTCATCCCGTCGTTCACGAATCGGCGGGCGATTTTGGCGATTGAGGTGGTCTTGCCAGTGCCATTGACGCCGACAATCATGATGACGTGCGGCTTTTCCGAGATCGTGAAGAACGGCCTCGACTCGACGGCGGCGAGCACGTCCGACAGACAGTCTTTCAGCAAGTCATAAACTTGTTCGGAGTCGTCGACGCCGGATTTGGCGACGCGCGCTTTGAGATCGGCAATGACTTTCTCCGCCGTTTCGATGGAGATGTCGGCGGTAATCAGTATCTCTTCGATCTCCTCGATCAGGGTGGAGTCGACTTTTTTGTGCAGGCCGACAGCCGCCTTGAGTTTGGTGACGATGTTTTCTTTAGTTTTGAGCAGGCCCTGTGCCAGCTTCTTAAACGAGAAGCCCATTAGCGATCGTCATCCTCGTCGTCATCCTCATCATCGTCATCGTCATCATCGTCATACTCATCGTCGTGGTCGTCATCGTCGGCTGCGAGCGATGTCGATGTCTCCGGCGCCGGGATGGCGCGCCCGGATTCTGCTGAGGCGGCTTCATCGTCGAATTCGGAGCCGAGCTCTTCATCCGAAACAACACGATGCCGGCGCGCCGGCGTAACCGGAATCACATCCGGCTCGATCGGGGCGGCCTCCCCACCGGTGAATTTCAGAGCCTCGAGTTCTGTACGCTGACCTTTTCCGGCGAAATCGACCGACACCACCTGGCTGACACCCGGCTGCACCATCGTTACGCCATAAAGCCGGTCGCACTGTTCCATCGTGCGCTTGTTGTGCGTGATGATGATGAACTGGGTTCGATTGACGAAGCCGCGGACCATGCGCAAGAAGCGGATGACGTTGGCATCGTCGAGCGGCGCATCAACTTCGTCGAGAATGCAAAACGGCGAAGGTTTAACGAGATAGATCGCGAAGAGCAGCGAGATTGCGGTGAGCGCTTTCTCACCGCCCGAGAGTTGCGTAATATTCAAGAATCGCTTGCCGCGCGGCCGGGCGTGGATTTCAATCGGCGATTCCAGCGGGTCGTCCTCGTTGAGCATCATCAGATCCGCCTCGCCGCCCTGAAACAATTCGGCGAAGACTCGCTTGAAATTCTCCTTCACCTGCAAATAGGTCTCGAGAAACATTTTGCGCGCAGTGGAATTAATGCGGTTGATCGTGGCTTTGAGATCATCCTTGGCCGCCGTGAGGTCGTCAATTTGATGGCGCAAGAATCGCTCACGCTCCGATTCCTTTTCGTATTCTTCAAGCGCCAGCATATTCACCATGCCGAGCTGCGCCTGCTTGCTCTTACAGTCGAGCAGTTCGGCTTCCAGCTCATGAAACGTCTCGTCGGACAGCGGCTCAGGCAGAATCATCGACTGAACATCGATGTCGTAGAGCTCCTTTAGCTGGTTAGCGATGTCCTCTTGACGGGCATGAATCTCGGTTTCGCTGATCAGCAATTGCTGGGTTTGCTGCGCCATGTCGTCGCGGCTGCGGCGGTTGCTCTTGAGCAACTGATCGAACTCGGTCTGCTTCTCGGCCAGTTCGCCCTGCTTGGTGGTCAGCGCCAGCTCTTCCGCCTTGAGTTGAAGACGCTGCGTGGATTGACTTTCGAGGTCGAACTTGAGGACATCGAGACGTTGCCGCAGACTCGCAACTTCGTCAACACGCTGCTCGAGAGCCGACTGCCGGCGTTGACGCTGCGATCGAAGTTCGTCGTTGAGCTCTTCAATGCGGCGGCGGTTACCCTCCAGCGAAGCTGCTTCGGTCTGAGTCCGGATCACGTTCAATCGCAGTTCTTCCAAACGGCGGGAGGTCTCGGACACTGCGCGTTCCAGCGATTCGACCGTCGCCGATTGCCGGTTGAGCAGGCTTGCCTTCTGCTCCGAATCTGCTGCCAGGCGCGAGACATCAGACTGTAACAACTGCAATCGGGTTGACAGCTCGTTTCGACGCTCGGTGTCGAGCTGTATCGAGTCGCGGAGGCCGGCCAGCGAGGCGGCGATCTGTTGATAACGGACCTTCGATGCCGAAAGCTCGATCTGCGTCTCCGCCAACTGATCGCGCAGCCGCGACATCTCAAGTTGGTGGCCTGAAAGTTCCGATTCCAGCTCGGAACGTCGTTCGGCGGCCGAAGCGAGATCGTTCTCCAACGCCGCCGTCAATGCGCAGGTATTTTCCAGAGATTCACGGAGGCGTTGCAGGTCGCTTTCGCGCCCCAGAAGCGGCAGCGGTTTATCGCCACCACCTTCGTGGAGCGGACGAGCGCGATAGAGTTCGCCGTCCTGAGTGACGACGCGAAAGTCGCCTTGCCCCAGCTCAATCAACTTCTCGGCCGATTCGCGGTCCGGTACGATCCATACGTCGCCTAGAAGAAGGTCCGCTAATTTCTCGTAGCCGGAGCGAACATTGACAACATCGACGGCCGCGGTCAGTGCTGCCGACAAGCCTCCCGGGCGCGCGATCTTCTTGTCCTTATTCCATCGCTCCAACTCCGACTTGATCACGAGTGTCGCTCGACCTTGAGTATTGGCTTTAAGCCAGTCGATCACCGCGTATGCTGCTGTCCGATCGGTCACGACGATGTACTCGGCCGCTTCGCCGAGCGCCGCCTCGATCGCCTTGCGGTGGTCCGGCCCGCTTTCGATGAAATTGGCGACCGTATCGACGAGTCCGGGAAGTTCTTCCCGGTGGGCGAACAGTGATGCGACTCCCGAGCCGTAACCTTCATAGTGCGCAATCATGCGCGTAATAAGTTCAATCTGTGCTTCGAGTGCTCCGACTTGCAGGCGCGACTGCGCCAGGGCTTCTTGCGTAGCCGTGATACCGGCGGCGACCGTCTGGCGTTCACCCTCGACGGCCGCGGTTTGAGCCTCAATCGCAGAGATTGATTGCCGCAGTCGCTCCTGAAGATTGGCCGTAGCGGTTAATTTGGACTCGACTTCACGCTCCTCGCCGGATAAGCCGTCCCGTTGACTGGTTTGCCGTTCGATCTGAGCCATGAGTTCCGATAGCTGTTGCTCAAGCTGCGCCTGCGACTGCTCGGAGAGCGAGCGTTTACCTTGGATCTCGAAAAGGTCGCGCTGCTCCGATTGCGTAGAACGCCGCGCCAAGTCGAGTTCGGCGAACTTGTCCGCAAGTTCTTTCTCTGCTCGCTCAAGTTCGATTCGGGATGCCGCGAGATGCGCCTGTTGTGAGTCGATACGCGAGGTAGCCTGCGTCAACTCGGCGCCCAATTGTTCGAGCTTGCCGGCGATCGCGGTGATCTCGCGTCGGTCGATTTCGTCGGCGGTAGCTGCGTTATTGATCTTTTCCCCGGTAACGGAAATCTCCGTTTCAAGGCGAAAACACGCGCCGGAAATCTCTTCGACTTGCTGCCGTAAGGATTTCAACTGCTCGCTAACTTCGAGCGAACGCGCCGCGTAGTCTTCCCGCGCCAACTCCCAGCGGTCAATCTCCCCGGTTAGCTCGGCCAGTTTGATCTGATTGAGACGTTTCTCCGAACGGACGGCGCCGAGCTGCTCGGTGAAGCGGCGGTACTTTTCCTTGAGCAACACCTGTCCAACGGTGCGGGAGCGATCATCATAATACTTGTAGCGCTCGGCGCGGCGCATTTGCCGGCTGAGCGAGCTTACTTGCGAACTAACTTCGGCAAGGATATCCGACAGTCGTAGCAGATCGTTTTCGGTTGCGTCCAATTTGCGCAAGGCGGCGCGCTTGCGCTGTTTGTACTTGGTAATCCCCGCCGCTTCCTCGAAGAGCATCCGGCGTTGATCGGCCTTGTCGGAGAGTATCGCTTCCACCATGTCCAATTCGATCGCGGAGTAAGCATGGGCGCCCATACCGGTATCGGCAAAAAGATCGGTGATGTCTTTGAGGCGGCAGACGATGTTGTTGAGCAAATACTCCGATTCGCCCGAACGATAAAGTCTGCGGGTGATCGTCAGATTCGAGTACTCGGTCGGCAGTACACCGCGGTTGTTTTCGATGTGGAGCGAGACCTCGGCCAAGCCGAGCGGCTTCATCTCGCGCGTGCCGGCGAATATGACATCCTCCATCTTGCCGCCGCGGAGGATCGAAATTCGTTGCTCGCCAAGAACCCAGCGGATGGCGTCGAGGACGTTCGTCTTGCCGCAGCCGTTGGGACCGACCACGCCGGTAACGCCGTTGGCAAACTCCACGGTGGTCTTGAGCGGGAAAGATTTGAAACCGATTATCTCCAGTCCGGATAAATACAAGGTCAGGCTCCTCTGCGGCGGTTAGGTTATTTCTCGAATGTCGGGCATGACCGCGGTGATTTGAATCGAGCCGAGCAAGTCGATCATGCTGCGGTACACCTTTAGCTCATCGTGTTGAAATGCGGAGCGAATTTCGAAATTGTGAATCGGCGGACCCCAGACTTCGGCCAGCCCGATGCGTAGCGGCGCCTGTGAATACACCGCGACGAGCGCGTTGAAGACATTGCGCCGCGTTTCGAACTCGACCAGGATTGAGGCATTGAAGTCGATTATTTTTTGGAAGAACGGCTTCTTGGGCAGTCCGATCAGATTGGCGGCATAGAGGTCGGGCGAGATCGTGTGAATGCCTGTCTTGCGCGCGATTTCCGAGCAGCCGCTGGGAACAACGATCATCAGATCGCACGACGGAAACACCGACGACAACTCGCCAACCATGCGCAACAGGACTGAGTTCGTTTGAATGCCGAATGGCAGTGTGATAATGATCCGCTGCGAACCCCGCAGCGAAGACGGAAACTCGAACGTCTCCATCTTCAATTGGCGCGACTTCATCGCGACATAACCGTTCTGCAATTTTTCGCGCCACTTCACAGCGTCAACCTCGAACTGTCCACCAAGGAACCAAGATTATCTCGTGACACGGTTACCGATTGCACCAGCGCGTCACCAGTCGAATATAGCCGCAATGGCTTGTTATCGCACCAGACGTCGACCATGTCCGCCCGTCCCAGCTTCAAGCGGATAGAATCCTGCATCGCCAACCCCAACGTATCCGCGGCCCTGATTAATTCGGAGAATGTCGAATCGCCGTCGATGCTGACTTCCAACCAACACTCTCCCTTGGCGATCAGCAAGATATTTAACATCGTCGACTCAGTTTCAGCAGCGAGTTTGGTCGAATCGATCGCCGGCAACGTATCGGCGGCAACTTGCTCCGGCGTCACGGCGCTATCCTGTACTACGGGCGGCTGCCGAAAACCTCGGCTCGCCGGTTGAGTAACAAAATTGTCGCGGTAATAATCAAATGCGAGAAATCCCAGTGCGACCAGCGCCACCAGAATGATGGTCATGAGCACTGGCCGCCCTTGTCGCTTCTGAGGCGGGAGCGGCGCCTGCTGCTGCGCCAGAATGACCGGTTTGGGTTTGGGTGTCGTGTCTACCTCGGCAAGCGCCTCGCCTTCGACGATACGCGGCTGCTCGGGGAGACGCAGCAGCAACTGGTCGATCGACAACCCGAGATACTCGGCGTAAGATTTAAGGAAGAGGTCTTTATAGACGTCGGCCGGAAGATCTTGCTCGCGACCCTCTTCGATGGCGGTGAGAAACCGAGCATTGATCTTGATCGCCGCCGCAATATCATCGACCGACAATTCGCGGGCCTCGCGCCGCTGGCGGAGCAGCCCGCCGATCGTTGTCGGTTGCTGATTGTCAGAATCGAACTCAAAAGTCATTGCCGCAACTCCGACAACAGCCGAACAAACAAGTCGATCGGGAAACCGATTACGTTGTGCAGACTTCCCTCGAGGTTCGATACCAGAAGTTCACCCATTCCCTGAATTCCGTAGGCGCCAGCTTTGTCCATCGGCTCACCGGAAGCGATGTAGCCGCGAATCGCCTCATCCGACAAAGTGTGAAAAGTGACGAAGCTGACTTCGCCGTCGACCAGAATGCGACCCGTTTCGTCACGCACGGCCAGCGCAGTAAGCACATAATGACGATGCCCCGAGAGCGTGCGCAAAATCCGGTAGGCATCCGCCTTGTCAACCGGCTTGCCCAAAATGCGATTGTTTAGGACGACGATAGTATCGGCTGCAACGGTCACGGACCCGTTAGCGGGGATTGATTCGAGCTTTCGCTCCGCCAGTTTTAGCGCATACAGCCGCGGATCAACGTCGTCGGTTACCGTCTCGTCGATATCCGGCACTGAGACCCGGCAACGCACTCCCGCAAGTTGCAGTATTTGCAGGCGCCGCGGTGAGCCACTTGCCAGCGTGATTGCGGAGTCGCCCAGCAGCGCGCGCACCTTGGCACGTACTTGTTCGTTGACGTCGAGAACGAATCTTCTATCCACTGTCATTCCACTCATGATCGCTTCTCTTCGGAATTGAGAATGATCGTCACCGGACCCGAATTACAAAGTTCGACATCCATATGCGCCCCGAACGTACCGCTGGCGACCGTCACACCGGCGCTTCGCAGCGCGCCCATATAATGTTGGTACAACTCTTCGGCTCGCTTCGGTTCCATCGCGTCGGTAAACGAAGGTCGACGTCCCTTACGCGTATCAGCGTACAGCGTGAACTGACTGACCACCAGTACCTGCCCGCCGCGGTCAAGCAGTGAAAGGTTCATCTTATCCTGATCATCTTCGAAAACGCGCAGGTTCAAAGTTCGCTCGGCGAGTATCTCCGCGTCATGTTCGGAATCTGGGTGCGTAGCACCAATCAACACCATCAGGCCATTATCGATAGCGCCAACGACCTGATTCTGTACTTTCACCCGCGCCCATTTCACCCGCTGCAATACCAGCCGCATGGCACTCCTCGCTGGCGAGTAGATACCCGCCATGCAAGATTGAGTCAACTAAAACAATCGGCCTGTTGAATTGGGCATTCTTCATTCAATGCTCTAAAGACGAGTCGTATATCATTGTCGTTTAACATGTTGCATCAACTGCGCAGGCGATGGTACTCGACGATGATGAAGTAAATTACGACATAGCGGGCGATGCGCGTTGAATAGACGTAAGCCGCGAACTTCCAGAAAGGATAACGGACGATTCCGGCATAGATCGTGATCGGATCGCCAATGACCGGAAGCCATGATGCAAGCATAAACCACATCCCATAGCGCCTGTGGTTTTGAGCAAAAGTCTCAAGACGCGCGCGGTCGAATTTGAACCACCTTTCGATCAACCAAGCGATGCCGGTAAGCCCAAGAACATAATTCGTTGTAACACCCAAACAATTCCCTACGCCGGCGACGACAATCGTCAACACCGGATCATACCCGAGGGCGATAACCGTCGCAAAGATAACCTCAGACGATAATGGCACGATGGTCGCCGAAATGAGCGCGGTGAAGAAGAGCGTGACATAAATTCCCACTGATGAGAAGATACGTATAGCTGCAGTCAATCGCCAGATTGCTCTCAAAGAAGAGCGCAATATTTGTAATCCGGCAGCCAACTGTAAGTGCACCAAATGAGTCCAGTTTTGGAATTTCTCCGGTGAAGAGTCAAAAGCTGGAACATCTGTTCCTCTCGATTGTTGAAAGACGAGAATTTGCTAAAGTGAATCGCCTCGGCATTGGCTGTGGCATAGGTTTCGAATACTCTTGTGTGCGCGAGGTCGCCATGTTGTCACGTTCGTCTGTGCTGCTCCTGGCGATAGGCGGTTGGCTTTGCAGTTCATCGCTTGTCCCTTCTCTCCACGCTGAAAAACCACGAATTTCGCTCGCTCCGCTCAGGCCGGCGCTTGCTGATTCGACGGTAGTCGACAGCAAGATCGTGTACGTCGATTTCTGGGCGTCGTGGTGCGCTCCTTGTCGGTTGTCTTTTCCGTGGATGGTGCGGCTGCAGGAACGTCTCCGCGATCAGAATCTTCAAATCATCGCGATCAGCGTTGACAAAGACGTTGCGATGGCGCGGAAATTCGCGGCAGAGATGGGCGCGACCTTTCCGATAGTCTATGACTCAACCGGCCAACTGGCTAAACGCTTCGAATTGGAGGCGATGCCCTCATCGTTCGTATTTGGCCCCGATGGAAGGCTGCGCGATTCACATCGCGGATTCGTCGGCAAAGACACCATTGCCATTGCGTCGCTGATCCGCAATGCGATTGAGGAGTCGAAGAAGAAATGAAAATCGCACGAATTTGCCTGCTCATCCTTCTGTTGATCTTTTCGGCGATGCTCATCTCCAGTTGCGGTTCCATGGGCGCCGAAGTCTGGGAGCGTGATATCCTGGCCAGGCCGGAAATGCAATTCGATCACCGGGGTATCGACCAAGGAATCGACGACCACATCTATTTTAGCAAGGAGGCATCCAGCGGCGGACGAGGCTTTGGCGGCGGAGGCTGCGGGTGCAATTGAAGAAACCGGTTTCGATACGCGGCGCTCTGACGACAATCACCGCTGCCTTGGTGGGTGCAACCGGTGTGGCCCACGGCCAGAGCAGCCGCGTCGAGTCCTCGCTGCTCCTGTACTCGGAACGCCATCGAGTAACGGCAGGCGAGGGAGTCGTCGGAATTCAAAAGCTGTTCAAGAACGACTTGCGATTGTCGCTTAAACTCACGCTCGACGGCTTAACCGGCCCGACGCCAAACGGTGCGTTGCCATCGGCGCGGCCACAAACATTCACGAGCCCTTCGCGACGCGGGGCATATGTGGTGCCCGCCGGGGAACTTCCACTGAACGGAGTCTTCAGAGATTCTCGCGTCGCCGGTGATGCTTCGCTGACATTGCCGCTTGATCGCGTAACAAGCTTCAGCCTTGGCGGGCACGCCTCCGGCGAGCATGACTATTCGTCGTTGGGCTTCAACGGCGGTATCACCCGCGATTTGTTCAGGCACAACACGACCATTGGACTATCAGTTGCCTATTCACATGATCTCGTTTCACCGGAAGGCGGCGCGCCGATCCCGCTTGTCGAAATGCCGGTTGCGGTCGAAGACCATGAAGGTAGCAACGATGATGAAGACGAAGGCGGCACCGGACCCGGTAAGGGCAAGAATGTACTCGATTTCGTCGGCGGCGTCACACAGGTCATAAACCGTCAAACGCTGTTTCGTCTAAACTACTCGCTATCGAGATCGAGCGGTTACCTGAACGATCCCTACAAGATCATTAGCGTGATCAATGGCGAGAACTCCGCGGATCCCGGCGCACCAGTGGGCTATCTCTTTGAAAGCCGACCGGAGCACCGCACCGGTCATGCACTGTTCGCGGAACTACGTCGTCACCTCGGTGGCGACGTAGTCGACGTATCCTACCGGCGGTTCTGGGACAACTGGGGAATACGATCGAATACAGTCGAACTTTCCTATCTGAAACTGCTCGCAAATCGCAGATCGCTGCGACCACACGTGCGCTACTATCGGCAGTCGCAAGCTGACTTTTTCCGATACTTCGTAGTGGCCGGCGAAGCGCTGCCCCTTCATGCATCGGCCGACAGTCGCCTCGGGACGTTTACCGCCCTAACCACGGGCCTTGATCTTGGCATTCCGATCGGAGAGAAGCTGCAAGTTCGCTTCTCGGCTGAATACTACAGGCAGTTTGGGGATCGCAGTCCGCCGGAACTGCCTGCCTCGCTACGCGGCTTAGAAGTTTTTCCGGGTCTCGACGCCTTAATGCTCCGAGTTGGATTCACTCGTGATTTCTAATTCGCGGCCGGGACCGGAGCTAAGTCGTGCCGCGACGCACTGGCGAATCTCCTTCACGGCAATGTCAGCGCCGTGCGAAGTGCTGATACGTTGCAGGACGGCAAGTGAGGCCGAGACACTGGCTTCACTTGCCTTCACTGAAGCGATGCGGATCGAGCGGAAGTACTCTCGATACCGCACTGACAACATCGTCCACCGCATCAACAGCGCAGCCGGCGCGACAGTCGAGCTGGACGACGAAAGTTCTCAGTTGATCGATTATGCTTCGCGTTGTCACGCGCTGTCAAGTGGGATGTTTGACATTACTTCGGGGGTGCTGCGCCGGGCGTGGACGTTTGATGGTCGAGAGGTTCAGCCGGATTCGGAGTTGATTTCACGCCTGCTGAAGTTGGTCGGCTGGTCCCGCGCGAAGTTTGATGGCAAGAGTCTTCGACTTGAACCTCATATGCAGATCGACCTCGGGGGGCTGGGAAAGGAATACGCGGTCGACCGCGTAGCGCAGATGCTTTTCGACGCAAGCGGCTATTCATTGATGGTCAATTTCGGCGGCGACATCCGCGCGATTGCGGCTTCGGACATAGAATCCCCATGGTCTATCGGCGTCGAGAATCCGTCGGCAAGCGAAGATAGCGCCGGAATTTTCGAACTCGGACATGGAGCGGCAGCTACAAGCGGCAACTCCCACCGCTATTGCATCGTCAACGGCGCCAGGCTGGGACACATCCTCAATCCCCTCACGGGCTGGCCCGTGGCTGACGCACCCCGATCCGTAACTGTGGTCGCCGATTACTGCGTCGAAGCTGGATTTCTCTCCACGCTGGCGCTGCTGCACGGCGCGCAAGCGGAAGAGTTCCTCAACGCGCAGAACGTGGTTCACCTCTGCCTGCGCGATTAACTTGCTCGCCACTTGCGAATTAGGGCATCGATGCTGAGTTCCCCACCGCCGCGGACGGACATGTAGAGATATAGAAAGCTGTAGAGCGCCGCCGCCACGCCTTGATTTTGGACCGGCCAGGTACCTCCGGGCGCGTGAAACTGCCAGTAGGCTACGGCCATCATACCGGAAAGGACAAACGCCGTAAGACGCGTGCCAAGCCCGAGCATGATAAGAATACCGCCGACAACTTCCAGCAGCCCGCCAAATCCGACCTGCGTCGTCAATGAAGCGGTAGTCCCGGGCTCGGTTCCCGGCATACCGCCGTACCAGGCGAATATCTTCATGGCCCCTGCCTGAAAGAACATCAGCCCGGCGACGACCCGCAGCAGCAAATACGCGTATGGGATGAGACGATCAGTCTTCATGACATTCCTTTCACAACTATTGCCGTGATTGACTACTTGCCAGTAATCGAAAGCTCAAGGCCGATAGGACAGTGGTCGGAGCCCATGACGTCGGGAGAAATTGACGCGCCTTTGACCCGGGAGGCGATGTCTTCGCTCACATAGAAATAGTCGATTCTCCAGCCGACATTGCGTTCCCGGGCCCGAGTCATCGTGTCCCACCACGTATAGTGTCCCGGTTCGGAATTGAACTTTCGAAATGTGTCGACAAATCCAGCGGCGAGAAAGCGATCGATCCAAGCGCATTCCTCGGGAAGGAAACCGGAGACTTTGATGTTCTCCTTTGGTCGCGCCAGATCGATCTCTTTGTGAGCGGTGTTGACGTCGCCGCAGATGATTACGCTCTTCCCTGCGTTCCTGAGCGCAACGATGTGAGTCTGGAACGCTTCGTAGAAATCCATCTTGTATGCCAGTCGCTCTTTTGATTGCTTGCCGTTCGGGAAATAGACGTTGAAGAGCGTAAAGTCGTCGAACTCCGTGGCGACAATTCGTCCTTCGTTATCGAAACGGGCAACGCCCATACCGTGCGTCACGTTCTTGGGCTTGAGTTTGGTGTATGTTACGACGCCGCTGTAACCCTTCTTGACGACCGACGAGGAGAAGTGCGCGGAGAAGCCGTCGATGTTCGTTAGCTCCGCCGACAGTTGCTCCGGTGACGCTTTGGTCTCCTGCAGGCAGATGATGTCCGCGCCGGTGGCGTCAAACCAGTCGCGGAAACCTTTCTTGGCTGCGGCCCGGATGCCGTTGACATTCCATGAGATAAGTTTGATCGTTTTCATGCCCACCATCATAGACTTTTGTCAACCATAAATCAAGGTTGTCCCGTTCGCGCTATTTCGACCAACCGATCGGATTCATGCGTATGAAAGCCGGAAAGGTCAGATTGTGCCAACACGATCATCGCGCGGGCAACCTCCGCGGCTTTGATAACCCGGTACTTTCGCCACGGGCCGACGAGCAAGAAACTAATCGCTCGGGTAAAACCGATGCCAAATTCTTCGCGGACCCGCTTGTGCGCGCGATCACCGTCAAGCCATGACGGTCTCAGGCAATGGACGGCGTGATACCCCAGTCCGGCCAAATCCTGCTCCAGTTGCCCTTTCACTCGCAAGTACCAGAATCGCGATTGTGGCGCCGCACCGATCGATGAGACTAAAATGTACTTTGTGGCTCCATTTCTCAAGGCGACGCCGGCGATGCTGAGCGGGTAGTCGTGATCGATCCGACGAAAAGCTTCTTTCGATCCGGCATGGCGAATCGTCGTCCCGAGACAACAGAACACATGGTCGGCACCGATATTGGCCGAATGTTGTTCGAGCCGGTCGAAGTCGACGATTACTTCAGCCAGTTTGGCATGATTCGCCGCTACCGCTTTGCGAGCGACTACGACGACGCGCGAATAGCTGTCGCTCGAGAGAAGTTGGCGCAAACACTCTTGTCCGAGCATCCCGGTAGCGCCGATCAGAAGGGCCGTGCGAGGTGGTCGATTTTCCACACGATATCAATAAACAAGATAAATCGATAAGCCAAGTCGATTTTCGAAGCCATTGACGAAAAAGGCACCGGACATTGCAGCAGCGCAATAACTGCGAAATCTTTTTGACCTGGCTGCTCAATTCGCTTGCATATCGCTTTAAGTGTTACGTTACTTCGCTTGCCGCATTCGTTCCGGTGCTCGACGCCGGCGCCGAAACTAATTGGCGAATACTTGTCAAAGATTCGCGGCGACCAAATGTCCGTGTAACCCTTGACCGTAGGAGTCCTTCATGACGATAAACTCGCCGGCGAATTCGACACCGCAACGAGATTTTACACTTCAGAAAATAGTCTCCCGTTATCAGAAACCATCGCGCTGGCGCAGCCTCTGGCAATTGTCCAATTCGCTCGGCCTTTATTGTGCCACTCTGGTGGCAATGTACTATTCGTTGGAGATTTCCTATTGGCTGACTCTTGGCCTCGCCGTTCTGGCGGCCGGCTTTATGATCCGGATTTTCATCATTTTCCACGACTGCGGGCACGGCTCGTTCTGGCGGTCTAAGCGCTGGAACAATATCTGGGGCGCGATTACCGGCGTCATTACGTTTACTCCCTTCCATTGCTGGACAGTGCGCCATGCTTACCACCATGAGACGGCCGGAGATCTCGACCGTCGCGGCGTCGGCGACGTTTGGACGATGACGGTCAACGAGTATTTGGCGTCTTCCAAAGGACAACGCGCCTGGTATCGGTTCTACCGTCATCCGTTGGTGCTCTTCGTTCTCGGCCCGCTGCAAGTGCTCCTGATCCAGAATCGACGGATCTTGCCGAATTCCACGAAGAAAGACGTTTGGAGCGTTATCGGAACCAATATCGCCCTGGCGGCGATAATTGCCGTTGTTTCTCTAACGCTCGGATTCAAGACGTATCTGTTGATCCAAATTCCAATCATCCTCATCGGGCTGTCGCTGGGCATCTGGCTGTTTTACGTCCAACACCAATTCGAGGGCGTTTACTGGGAGCACTCAGATCAATGGGACTTCGAAAAGGCGTCGATGGAGGGCAGTTCATTCTATAGACTACCGCGCGCGCTGCAGTGGTTTTCCGGAAATATCGGCTACCATCACATCCACCACCTGAATTCACGAATCCCCAATTACTATCTCGAGCGCTGCCACAAAGCCGTGGTCGGCAAACGCGAAATTCCGGAGATCGGATTTTGGCGCAGTTTCAAGGCAATGAATTACCGGCTTTACGATGAAGACCGCCGCGAATTGATCAGCTTCAGGAGATTCAAGCTGCTCTACGCTCTGTAGCGAGAGGCCTCCGACGCGAGGCAGCGCCATCGACTATAGAAGTCGATTCTGTCACAGACAGACGACGGAAGTTTGAAGTCCACTGAGTTAATCGAAAGAAGTGTACGGAATCGCCGCCGGAGTTGAACTCCGGCGGCGATTTTCATGAGGTCAGCGTTTAATCACCTCAAGATTCGGGCTGCGCCGCAACGGCCCGCGCGCGTTCTGCACACGGCTGCGGGCATGGGTCCGGACAAGCCTCACACTCCAGTGTGCCTTTGGCACGCCAGCCGGGCGGGCAACTGATCTGATTGCCGGTTGCTGTTGACATCGGCTCACTGCGGTCGTTGGCGACGGAGCAAGATGCCGCCGTCCGGCAATCCTCCGGCCCGCACGGCGTGCAAGCTCCTGTTGCCGCCGAACAGTCGGCTTGCAGCGCCTTCGTGCCTGCCTGCGCTTGCGAAAGTGAGAGAACGAATGCCAAGGCGACAACCGCCGCCAATGGCAGCATCACAAAGAAATACTTCTTCATTGTTCAAGACTCCTAATTACAATTTTGGTTCAGCCACAGCAAGTTTCTGTCGTGGCAGTAATGGATGACTGCGGATTGCAGTCCGATTCGGAGTTGAGCAAGACGTCTAAATTCGCAGAACCGTAGTTTGTATGATAGAAGAACTTGATGATGCTTCCGCGAACGTCAGTTGATAGCAATGCGACGTCGCGAAAACGAACGGCATGTATTCGAATTCGGTCGAGAGAAGTCGATCGGAGAAGTCGACGTGTCGAACGTTAACATTTGGGATCGGTGTGGGACCCGGCATCGGGAGGTTGCAGTTGCAGCGGATTTGCGTCTCGGTCGTCAATCTACCGATGCAAGGGTTGACTGCCTCCGACTCGCCGCAACCGAAGGAACAGACGCTTTCACACGGATCGGCGATGGCACAGGTCGACTCCTCACAATCGCTAACGCAGGTGATAACCGGGCCAAAAGCCAAGCATACGGCTGGACAACTGGTCGCGAACGCGAAGGCAAGCTGGCAGTAAAATAATATCGTCAGGTGGATCGCTGCTAACCGCATAGGATAGTTATGATACGAACTGCCGGCCGGAATAGTTCCCGGTCGTCGCGAGATTAGTTCACAACCTTAAGACCATCTCTTCGAAATCCACGTAGCGGCCATCGGAGAGCTTCAGCCCTTCCGGATTTAAGCCGGTCGTGATGAAGCCCAGCGATGTGTACAAAGTGCGTGCTGCGGTTTGCGTCAGTGCGACGGAGAGCACAAGACGTTCCAAGCCGGGCATTTTCCGGGCTTCGTCGATGGCCTTCTGCATCAGCAGGCGACTGAGGTTACGGCCGCGGGCCTCGCGGCGAACATAGACACCCCAAATCCAACCGCGATGGCTTTCTTTGGCAAGATCTTCGCGCCGAAAGCATACCGTTGCGAGAATGCGATCGTCTTCACAGGCAGCGAGGATGAACTTCTCCGGAAAACTGTCCGACGGTTCAATCCAATCGCGAATCTTGTCATCGCCGCATGACAACACTTCTTCCGGAGTTTGATTGAACGCCTCCGGGTGCTCGCGGCACATTTCGATTCTGATAGCGCGAAAAGCTTCAGCGTCGGCTTCGGTCAGCTTGCGAACGATCATGCTGCATTATAGCGGTTTCCTGCTACAGCGACAACTCGAGATCCGGCGCATAGCGGCGGGCAGGCGGATCTTTCGCTAAATAGCAGCAAGTGTTATCATTCTACTGTGAATCTTGATAAGCTTCCCCGCTTTCGGTTGGCGTTCTTGCCGACGCCGATTGCAGCGCTCAACCGCCTGACGCAGAAACTCTCCGGGCCGCGAATTCTGATCAAGCGCGACGATCTCACCGGACTGGCCTTCGGCGGCAACAAGACGCGCAAACTCGAATTCTTGATCGGCGAAGCGTTAGCGACAAAATGCGAGTCCATCATCACCGGCGGTGCAGCGCAGTCAAACCATTGCCGGCAGACTGCGGCCGCAGCGGCGGCAGCCGGACTTAGGTGCCACCTGGCGCTGAGCGGATCAGAACCCGATGCCCTGACGGGAAATCTCTTATTGGATCACTTACTTGGTGCGAAGATTCACTGGTGCAGCGATGCGCGCAAGGGCGAACGCATACCCGATATTGCAGATCAATTGCGCGCCGCCGGCGAATCTTTCTACATTATTCCCTATGGCGGATCGAATGCCGTCGGCGCCGTGGGTCTTGTCGAAGCCGTACGTGAGCTTGCCGACCAGATACGTGATCCGATCTCGCATATTGTTTTCGCCTCGAGCTCCTGCGGCACGCACGCCGGACTTGCGCTCGGGGCACGGCTTTTTATGCCGAAGACAACAATTCTGGGAATCCGCATTGATAAGGAAGAACGAGGTCTTCCGTTTCGCACGGAACTTGCGGCTCTGACGAATGAGACCGCTGTTCGTATCGGAGTATCCGAAGTCTTCTCGACCGACGACTTCGCTGTCGACGAGCGCTACCTTGGCGGCGGCTACGGTGTTGTCGGCGAACTCGAACGGAGTGCAATGCGAACGTTGGCGGAAACGGAAGGCATCGTTCTCGATCCCGTGTATACCGGACGGGCGTTCGGTGGACTACTCGACATGATCCGACGCGGCTCGTTGAATCGGACAGATTCGGTGCTGTTCTGGCATACGGGCGGAACGCCGGCAGTCTTTGCCTACAGCAACGAACTTCTAAGCTGATTACTTTTACAAAAATCGTTGCGTTTTGTGTCGATGACGCGATGTATATTCAAGGACAAAGGCATCGCGGTCGTTTCGCCGAGTCGGGCTGTTTCCAGCAGGATTCCTATACGGGAGGAAGATATGCCGCGTCTGATTCTCTATTGTCTGTCACTTTGCGCGCTGCTGACCTCATCGTTGTCGGCTCAGCAACGACGACTTGCCATCTTGCCACTGTCCGGCAACGGCATCGATGAAGTAACGGTGGGCACAGTCAATCGAATTCTCTACGCCGAGATGTACCGCATCAACGCCTACGCATTGGTTTCGCTGGTCGACGTTGAATTGGCCTTGGGAGAACGTAGCTGTTCCGAAAAGTCCTGCGCTGTAGCGGTTGCACGCCAAGTTCAAGCTGAGCGCGTCGCGTTCGGAAGCCTCAATCAACTGGGCGAGAAGGTCATTCTTAAGTACGATTTGGCCGACGTCGCGACCGATTCGTTAATACTCTCCGACGATCTGACGGCGCTGCGCATCGAAGACCTCGATCAAGTGGTTCGGCGGGTGGCCATGAGTATCTCTTTGGTGGTGCCGGCAGCAAAGACCGTCGAAGTTGGATTAGTGACGGAGCAGGAGGCTGTCGAGCCGAGCACCCGCAAGGCGAATTCGTCATGGGGAATCGCGTTCGGCTATCTCTATCCTATCAGCGACAGTTACGACAATGAAGAGAACATCTTCGTCTGGGATTTTCGAAGTGTCTACGAGATGCGAAACTTTGCGATCGATGCTGTTCTGGGCATACGGCAAGGGTTCGCGCTTAATGTCAGCTGCTTGTACATCCCGAGTCGCAAGGACTTCAGTCCGTTTCTGGGCGGCGGCATTGGTTTCCACAGCGTCACACACGAAAGTTATCGCTACTGGGACTACGAAAGCGAAGACTACCTGAATCCGAGAGAGGAAGATGGTGTCGAATTCGTGGCCAAGGCCGGCTTCATTGCGTTCCGCACATTTGACTTTCGGGTTATTGCCACCGCCGAATACGCGCTCACGCTGAACGACTTCGACGACCGCGCTTTCTTGATCACGTTGGGCGTCATGCGATCCGGCAAGCGGGTGTTTGGGGTGTTTTAGGCTGGGCCCTTAGCGGACTCCGAGAAGCCCGACGAGCCGGCCTACACTGGCTGCGGATTTGTGATTTGGTGGGCGATGGTCGCTTGAATTGTGGCGACGGCATCGGTGATCTTGACAGCCTGAATGTCCTTCTTGGCGCGTTCCTTAATCTCGAACTCGCCTTTCTCTAACGACTTGGAACCGACGGTAACACGTATTGGTATGCCGACAAGATCGGCGTCGTTGAACTTCACTCCTGCGCGTTCGTCGCGGTCGTCGAGGATGACATCGACACCATTGCCCCTCAGTTTGTTGTAAAGATCAAACGCGGCAATGCGCAGGTGTTCTTCCTGCATCGACACCGGCGTAATTATGACGTTGTAGGGCGCCATCGTCGCCGGCCAGATTATGCCCTTCTCGTCGTTGTATTTCTCGACCGTCGCTTGAATCGTGCGCGTTACGCCGATGCCGTAGGAGCCCATATAGAATAGCTGCTCCTTGCCGTCGGCATCGATGAACTTGGCGTTGAGCGCTTTGGAATACTTGAGACCGAGGTTGAACGTATTTCCCACCTCGATCCCCTTCTGCACCCGAAGATGGCCGCTCTGACATTGTGGGCAACGGTCACCAACTTGCGCCGACCGGATCTTGGCAATCTCTTTAACTTCAAGGTCGCGACCGTGATTGACATTGATCAGGTGCGTCTCGTTTTCGTTGGCGCCGACGACGAAATTGGTCAACTCCATGACTTCGGGATCGGCAACGATGCGAATGCCTTTGAGACCAATCGGCCCGGCAAATCCGACCGGCGCTTTCGTGACCTGTTCGACAACCTCAGCGGTCGCCATGGTCAATTCGAGACAGCCGAGGTGATTCTTAAGTTTGACTTCGTTGATCTGCCGGTCGCCGCGAATCAAGGCGGCGACGGGTTTGCCGTCCGCGACATAGAGAAGAGTTTTGACCAGTCTCTCTGCCGGCAATTTTAGGAACGATGTGACCTGTTCGATAGTCGCCGCGCCCGGCGTCGGCGCCTTCTCGAGAGGTTTAGGCGAGTCTTTCGTGATCTGCTTAATGTCAATTGAATCGGCCTTCTCCACATTCGCGGCGTAGTCGCAAGAATCGCAAAAGTAGATCATCTCTTCGCCGGCGTCGGTATCAACGATGACCATGAACTCGTGCGCCATCGATCCTCCCATGGCGCCGGTATCGGACTCGACCTTGCGCACGTCCAGGCCGCAGCGGCGAAACGTCGCGAAGTAGGCGTCGACCATTTTCTGGTAAGCGACCTTGTGCGCTTCGAGATCAACGTCGAAGGTGTATGCGTCTTTCATTAAGAACTCGCGGCCACGCATCAGGCCGAAACGGGGGCGAATTTCATCGCGAAATTTGACCTGTATCTGATAGAGATTTAGCGGCAATTGGCGATAGCTGCGCAATTCGCCACGCACGAGGTCGGTGACAACTTCCTCGTGCGTGCCGCCGAGCACCATGTCGTGATTGTGCCGGTCGCGCATGCGCATTTGCTCTTTGCCCATGACATCCCAACGGCCGGATTCTTGCCATAGCTCGCCCGGGTGCAAGACCGGCATCGTGATCTCGACGGCGCCGGAGCGATCCATTTCCTCGCGCACGATGTTGATCGTCTTGAGCAGAACGCGCTGCATCAGAGGCAAGTAGTTATAGACGCCAGCCTGAAGTTTGCGGATGAAGCCGCCGCGCTGGAGCAGTTTGTGCGAGAGCAACTCGGCGTCGGCCGGGCTTTCGCGCAGTGTTGGGATATACGATTTCGACCAGAGCATTCGTCACCTTTCGATCAAGTCTGCTGAAGTTATCGGCTTAGTCACGGTAGTCAACAAGGAATTTTGATTCGTTATTGTCCCGACCTGATCGCTCCAAAGAAGTTGACTTGAAGAAGCAGGAATTCTAACTTAGTGACCCACCGCCCCCATGGTGTAATGGATAACGCGTCGGCCTCCGGAGCCGGAGATTCAGGTTCGATCCCTGATGGGGGTAGTTTGATTGGTATTCAGTTTGCGATCCCGAGGGCAAGGCACGCCTTGCCCCTACGCGACAGCAAGCCTCACTTCAGGCGCAAGACCCACGAGTCGTTTGAGCGATTGTACTTCGGGTTGAAGAAATGCGCCAGCCAATCGATTATTCCCGATTGTCCCCGGAAGACTACGTCGAAAGCACCGAGCGTCGAGTTATATTCTGAAAGTCGCGCCGCGATTTTCTGATCCGACATGATCATGATGTAGCGCGGTAGATTCTCACGAACGAGGAAGTTGTTAGCCAACAACGAATCGAGATCGCCGTCTTGCCGAAGCACGATCGCGCCGCTGCGGTCATGGCGCCAGTAATCGAATGGAATGTGATACTGTCGCTCCGTGATGTCGAAGATGACGCGGTCGGCATCGGTGCGTTGCGACAGCCAGACGAGCGGCTCAACGAGTCCGCGACGACCGTAATTGAAGCTGAACGGAATCAGCGCGACGGCGTTGACGGCCACGGCGATAGCTATGCATGACGATATGATCCAGCGATGACGCGACAGCCAGCCCTCGGCTTGTATTATCTGCCGGATGCCCGCGCTGCCGAGCACAATCAAGACCGGAAACACTGGCAGAATGAATCGCTCCTGCTTGTTTGTGATCAGGCTGTGGACGAGAACGAAGGCGATTGCCGCCGACCAGAGAATCATGTGCTTTCGGATGACCTCCCGACGCAGCAGCAACGAAAGCATGATGATCGATAGCGGCGGGATCAGCACGCCAAGCAGAAGCAGCAGATAGCGGTACCATGGCCCTGGCACGGCGGGGCCGGTAGCCAGATTTCCGACGATGTAATTGATCGTCGAGGCAAACATCGCTCCATGCGTCCACGCATCAAGCAGGCCGAGGAGTATCAGCATCCCTGAGATCGCCGCCGTGAGCGTCAACGGCGCCCGCAGGCGGCGCTTGCTAACGTACATCGCGACGGGCACGACGGCCAGCGCGACGGCAACGTGCGGTCGCACGGCGAAAGCAAGCCCGGCAACGACGCCGGCAATCACGGCATCGCGGCGGTTGTCGTTTTCGTTTGCGCGATGGGCGTAGTAGAAGCTCGGCAGCAACAGGTTGGCTGCGATCATTTCGACTAAGTCGCGCACGCCGAGATACGGCATCAAGAAATGCGCTGCGAGAGCGAGACCGCCGGCGGTGGCAGTTGCCTCATCCGTTGTTTCGCGCAGGTAGCGATAACCGTAGATGACCGGAAGCAGCGACAATAGTGCATGAACGAACCGGTCGAAGTACATGTGATCCGCCAAGTAGACGAGCCCGAAGACTGCGGAGATTTTCATCAGCAGCAACAAGAACAGGTTGTACGCAGCGCTGCGCATGACGCCGCCCTCGGGTTTGCCTTCCCAGCGCAGGCTGCCGTCGGATTCGAAAATGCCGTCCTGGTGCCAACTCCAAGCGATGCCGACGGTCTCGAAGTGATCATCGTGGGCCATGTAGCCCTGAGAGAAGAAGACTGCCAGCAGACGCAATGCGAGAGCCACGATGAGAATTACACCGAGCCGGCCCGAAAACAGCGATTGACCAGAGTTCATATTATGGCGAAACTAACGGCATCAACCGTAGAAAGGCAAGCAATGTCCGCAGGGCAAATTCATCACATCGAAATCTACGTCTCCGACCTCACGCGCAGTCGCCAGTTCTGGGGCTGGTTTCTGCCGCTGCTGGGATATGAAGTATATCAGGAGTGGCCAAAGGGAATCAGCTACATGCTCGGCGCTACCTACGTTGTTCTGGTACAGACCGAGGAGCGTTTTTTGGACGTTCCTTATCATCGCTGCCGCACCGGCCTAAACCATCTGGCCTTCCATGCCGAGTCGCGAGCACAGGTTGACGAGATCGCCGAATCGCTTCGGCGACGCGGGGTATCGATCCTCTATGAAGATCGACATCCCTTTGCCGGCGGCAACTACGGAGTGTTCTTCGAGGATCCGGATCGAATCAAGGTGGAGTTAGTAGTAGCAGAATAGCAGCGCCGAAGCAGTGTGCGCTCTGCTCCTGCCCATTCCCGCGAATGTCGCCACACTTGGATCATCAGAGCGCTATTTCACACCCAGTGCGTCAAGCTCGCGTTTAGCGCGTCGATAGTTGGGGTTGATTTCAAGAGCTCTCTTGAATGCGACTGTCGCTCGCGTTGAATCTCCTTGCTGCAGATACAGCTTTCCGGTAGCCCACTCGTTGAGCGCCGATTGGGGATTGAATTCCCGGTTCAGGATGAGGAGACTTTCCGCATCGTCGGGCTTCATCTCCGACAGTTCAAAGGCCAGATGCACAAGCACGTGGTCGCGAAAATCAAAGCTCTGGCCACCGTAGTTACTCGAACGTAACTCGCGATAAGTCGAGTCTAATGCGCCCATGCCGTTGCTGTGATATGCGTCCCAGAGGACATCTTCAAGCTGCGCCGGTTCCGGCTGGCCGCGATGACACGTTATGCACTGGACTTCAAGACGCGGTGATTCCAGATCAGCCATTTTGCCAATGTACGATTGATTGATCCCGACAGTCATCCGCATCATGTCGCGGGCGATGCGCTTCTCAGGCTTTTCATCCGAGGCAAAGTCCATGTCGCGCGGATTGTCGGCTTTGGCAGCATGGCAGAAATCGCAGCCGACGCCGAGGGCATTCGTGAACTTCCCCATTACATCGATCAGTGAATCGTGGGAGATGCCTTTGTCGATAACCGACAAGTTCGTCGGCCGGGGATTATCCTTTCCCTGACCGAAAATCAGACGGGGCGAAAGAACCGCGACGGCAAGCATGATTGTCGCCGCAACGCTTAAGATCAAATGACGGGCGGTAGTGGCTTGATTCGTTGACAAGTTACAATTCCTTTCGAGAACGCGATGTAAGACGGAAAGCCATGCGTAAAACCGACTAAGATTTCAGAGGTTGACGTCAGCTCGCCCTGAGACGATCACGAATAGCTTTTCCCAATGCGAGCGGTGAGGATAACGCATCCGCTTGCCGATGCAAGCCGAAAATGAACTTTCCGGCTCCATGTCTACGACGATTGCGCTTGCAGTTTCGCAGCGGCCACGGTGTTGCTTAGCAGCATGGCAATCGTCATGGGGCCGACGCCGCCGGGTACCGGAGTGATCCATGCGGCTCGGGCGGCGCATGATTCGAAGTGACAATCGCCGACGATCCGGTAGCCCCTTTCTTCTCGTGGATCTTCAATGCGGTTGATGCCCACATCGACGACGACAGCGCCGTCCTTGATGTTTTCGCCGCGCAGGAATTCCGGTTTGCCGATGGCCGCGATCACAATATCAGCGCGCCGCGTGTGGGCGAAAATGTCTCGCGTCGCTGAGTGGCAAACCGTGACGGTAGCGTTGGTCGTCGGCCATTTTTGCATCAGCATCGCTGCCAGCGGTTTGCCGACGATGTTGGAGCGACCGATTACGACGACTTCCATTCCGGCAGTCTCAATCTTGTGGCGTTTAAGCAACTCAACAACGCCATACGGCGTACACGATTGATACCGAGGCTCGCCAATGAGCAAGCGGCCGACGTTGTCGGGATGAAAGCCATCGACGTCCTTAATTGGATTAATCCGGAGGCACGCCGCAAACTCGTCCAGATGCTTTGGAACCGGCGACTGCAGGAGGATTCCAGAAATTTGTCGGTTGTGGTTGAGAGCATCGATAAGATCGAACAATTCCGATTGCGTGGTTTCGGCAGGTTTGCGAATGACTTCCGAGTAAATGGCCAGCTTCTTACATGCCTTTGCCTTTGAATTGACGTAAATCGTCGATGCCGGATCATCGCCCACCAGGACTGCCGCGAGCCCCGGAACAACGCCTCTGGTCGCTAAAGTCGCGACTTCGGCCTTCAACTCTTCTTTGATTCGGTTCGCTACGGCGATGCCGTCGATGATTTGCGCACTCATGGTTCCCTGTCGTCGGAATACACCGCGCCGACGCCGCTCGGCACGCTGCGCGAGAACCGCTCGATGCCGAGGGCACGTCCCGTTTGGTCGTCGACTTCGATGATGACGCCCTGCATGCGGATATCGTCGGTCGCCACCTGAAACTTGTACGGCATGCCGGTGAGAAAACGCTTGATGGCGGCATCGTGCTTCATGCCGATGATCGAATCGTGCGGGCCGGTCATTCCGGCATCAGTGATGTAGGCGGAGCCTTTCGCGAGAATTTTCTCGTCCGCCGTTTGCACGTGGGTATGCGTTCCGATCACCGCTGAAACTCGTCCATCGAGATAATGAGCGAGGCCCTGCTTTTCGGAAGTCGTTTCCGCGTGGAAGTCGACGATCACAATCGGCGTCTGGCGATTCAGTAGCGCAAGTTCGCCGTCCGCGGTCTTGAACGGGCAGTCGATCTCTTTCATGTAGATTCGCCCCTGGAGATTCATCGTTGCGATCATCCGGCCATCCGGCAACTTGTCGACAAACATCCCGCTGCCCGGCGCGCCCGAAGGGAAATTCGCCGGACGGATCAATTTGGGGCCGGAATTGAGATACTCGCGAATCTCTTCGCGATCCCAAATGTGATTCCCCGAGGTCTGCAGATCGATGCCGTACGTGAACATTTTCTTCGACATCTCTCTGGTGACGCCGAAACCACCGGCGGCGTTTTCGACGTTGCAGATCGTGTAGTCGATGCGCTGTTCGGCTTTGAGATCCCGCAGCAGTTGCGAAACAATCCAGCGCCCGGGTTTTCCCATGACGTCGCTAATAAACAATATGCGCACGTCGCCTCGCTATTTCGCGTACTCGACGGCGCGCGACTCGCGGATGACCGTCACCTTGATCTGACCCGGATACTCCAGATCTGCTTCGATTTTACGCGCGATGTCGGACGCCAGCACCGAAGCGCCGACATCGTCGATCTCGTTGTTTTCGACAATCACGCGCACTTCGCGACCTGCTTGAATCGCATACGACTTGGCAACGCCTTTGAATGAATCCGCGATCTCTTCGAGCTTCTCCAGACGCTTGATGTACCCTTCCAACGGCTCGCGGCGCGCTCCCGGTCGGGCGCCGGAGATGGCGTCGGCGGCTTGCACCAGCACGTCGTACGGCGAGATATGCGGGATGTCGTTGTGGTGAGAGCCCACGGCATTGATGACGTATTCGTGCTCGTTGTACTTGCGCAAGAACTCCATGCCGATTTGCGTATGCGTGCCCTCGGTTTCGCGATCAATGGCCTTGCCGATGTCGTGCAAAAATCCGGCACGTTTGGCGACTTCCGGGTCAAGACCCAACTCGGAGGCCATCAAAGCGCATAGCATCGCAACTTCCTTTACGTGCCCGAGCACGTTTTGGCCGTAGCTGGTTCGATACCGGAGCTTGCCCATCAGGGTAACCACATCATCATGAAGTCCATGTATCCCCAACTCGAAACAGGCTTGTTCGCCGGCCTCGCGTACCATGATCGCCATTTCCTTTTGAGCTTTGTCAACGACTTCTTCGATTCGCGTCGGGTGAATGCGACCGTCCTGAACGAGACGTTCGAGAGCCATGCGCGCAATTTCGCGGCGCACCGGATCATAGGCGGACAGAATAACAGCCTCAGGCGTATCGTCGACGATCACATCGACACCGGTCATAGTTTCGAACGTGCGAATATTGCGCCCCTCGCGGCCGATGATGCGGCCTTTCATTTCGTCGTTTGGCAGCGGCACAACCGAAACGGTAGACTCGACGGTATGTTCGGCGGCGCAGCGGTAGATTGCTTGGATGATTAGTTCGCGGGCCTCTTTCTCGGCTTGCTGCTCCGCCTTCTCTTTGATTTCCTTGATCATGGCGGCCGCTTCGATCTTTGCCTGGCCGACGAGATTGTCCATCAGGACGCGCTTCGCTTCTTCGGCGGTCATTTGGGCAATGCGCTCAAGCTGCTTGTTTTGGTCGGCAACCAGTTGCTCAAGTTCTTTCTCGCGATTCGAGATACCCTTCTCGCGATGCTGTAAGAGCTTGTCGCGATTGAGCATCTCTTTTTCTTTTTTGTCGAGGATGTCAACCTTGCGATCGACATTCGCTTCGCGTTCGGAGATTTTCTTTTCCGTCTTCTGGAATTCGGCCTTTTTGGCCTGAAGCTCCCGCTCGAAAGCCACCTTTGCCTTGTAGCCTTCATCCTTGGCTTCCAGTAGCGCTTCTTTCTTTTTAATCTCGGCTTCTTTGAGTGCGTCTTCGACGATGCGTTTGGCCTCCGCTTCAGAGCGTTTGACCCGGCCAAAAGATGCCTTGCTGGCGAGCCAATACGTCACCAAAGAGGCGACCACCGCCGCGCCGAGCAGCTCGAGAATGAGAACCACTATCTGCGGCATAAAAAACTACTCCCATCGGCGCCGATCGCAATTCGGGCCGACACGTTTATGTGTAAAGAACGATTAGGGGAGAGCGAAGGTAGGCTTGTTATCTGGCCCCAGAGAATCAGCGCGACGAGGGCGAAGGCAATTTGGCCTCCAGCCACTCCAAAATCGTCTGCGTCTTATCTTCGAGATTCTTCACTTCAGCGGAAGAGGCCCGACGGGCCTTGAACAACTCGTCCGTGATATTGAGAGCCGCCAAAATGGCAACTTTCGCTGGCGACTTGTTTCCATTGCGATCTGCGACTTCACGCATCTTCGCATCGAGATAGGAGGCCACCTGAATAATGTATTCAGAATCGGCGTCCCCCCGTATTGGATATTCTTCGCCGTAAATGTTTACCGTGACGGTTTGTTTTTTATCTTCCATCGCGTCAGTGAATCAAGTGTTCAAACCAGAGCTACGACAAATCGCTAACCCAAAATCTATGTTCACCTTATGGATACGTTACAAAGTTAAAAGATAGGTGTCAAGAAATTTTGAGTTCGGCTTGTGCCTGGTCAATACGGTCAACGATCTTCGAGATACGCTTGAGTGCTACGTCGTTAGTCGTTTGCAGCGCTTTAGTTAGCTGGGCGTTCTCGGCTGTCAATGCCTTGATACGTAGCTCGAGCGACTTTACCCCTGCACGTAGTTCCGCGCACTCGACCTCAAGCTCGGTCTTTTCGGCAACAGTGTTTTCGAACTTGGCGACAAGTTCCGTGACCTTTGACTGAAGTTTCTCCAGACCACTCATGACCCCGTCCTATGATCGTAGTTCCGCACCGAAGCTAGTCCTAAGCGACTCAACGATCTTGTTTACAGTTCGATCTATATCGTCATCAGTTAAAGTTTTACTTTCATCACCGAAGCCCAGGCGGTAGGCCGCAGATTTCTTTCCGGCTGGTATAGGCTTGCCGCGGTAGATGTCGAAAACCTCTATCTCCCTTACAGTTTCATCGGCGCTATCGCGAATCGCTTTAATCAACTGCCCGCTTTGAATTGACTCGTCAACGATTAGGGCAATGTCCCGTTCTGAACCGGGATACTTCGGCAATGGCTCGTACGGCAGGGATTTGCGGCGGTTACGGAGCAAAGCTGTGAAGTCGATTTCTGCGGCGTAGGTATTGCACTTGATGGAGAAGCCCTTCAGCACGGTCGCGCCAACCTGTCCGCAGAAGCCAACGTTTTCATTGTTGAGCGAAATCACAAAAGAACAACCGGGATCGAGCGCCGGATGTTCTCCGGGAGAAATCAACAGTGGCTGATTCAGCAAGCTGCTGATAACATCGACCGCTCCCTGCAGATCATGCAGCCCGAACTCACCGGGATGGAAGGCCCAGTTTTCGCCGGTGTCACTACCCGAAAGTGCGAAGCCAACACGCATGCGTTCAGTGGGAGCGTCCCCGCGTTTCTCAGACATCACGATTCCTGTTTCGAACACCTTGACGTTGCGGACTTGATGGCTGACGTTCTGATAGACAACATTCAAAAGTCCGGTGAGAAGATTCGGCCTGAGCCATTTAAGGTCTTCGGAGATGGGGTTTAGTATCTCGACCCCAACGGCGTTCGGCTCGGCGAGTTTGACCATGTGGGGATCAACGATGCTGTTGCAGACCACTTCGAAATAGCCTTGCCCCAACAACGCCTGGCGTAACTTCGCCTGAAAGCGGTCAATCTCGCTCCGCGAAACGACGAGGTTTCCGCCGGCACGCATCTTGGTCGGGATTTTGTCAATCCCGTGGATGCGCGCGATTTCCTCGATGATGTCGATTTCCCGCGTCACATCTGGACGAAACGTCGGCACTTCAACCGTGAGGTTTTTTCCAGGCGTTACTTTGAATTCCAGTCCGTTGAGCACGTCGATCATCGTGGGTGACGAAAGATCGGTATCGAGGATTTGATTGACGCGGCTGGGGCGTAGTTCCAGCTTCAATGGTTCGATTTTGGCGGGATAACAGTCGACCACGCCGGCGCAGACCTTCCCGGAGGCATATTTTTCGATCAGAGCCGCCGCCCGATCAAGCGCAGCGATTACGATGTTGGGATCGCAGCCGCGCTCGAATCGCGTCTGTGATTCGGACGTCATTCCGAGATAGCGGCGGCCGCGTCGTATCACTGAGGCGCTGAAATGCGCGCTCTCAAGGAGGACATTGGTAGTTTTCTCGCTAACCTCGGAGTACTGCCCGCCCATGATGCCTCCGATCGCAACCGGAGTCTTGCCGTCGGTGATTAACAAGACGTCGCGCGAAAGTTTGCGTTCAACGTCATCGAGAGTGGTGAACTTCTCGCCCTCGGCGGCGCGGCGAACCAATACGCGCGGCTGACCGAAATTGTCGTAGTCGAAAGCATGAAGCGGCTGGCCGAGCTCAAGCATCACGTAATTCGTGATGTCGACGACGTTGTTGATGCTGCGGATGCCGGAAGCCAAGAGGCGCTGTTGCATCCACCAGGGAGAGCGACCGATCTTGACATTGCGAATCACACGCGCGGCGTAACGCGGGCAGGCCTGCGGGTCGTCGATACCGATTTCAACCAGTGCTGACGCGGGCTCGGAGGATTCTTTGATTTCGGCCGACGGTCGTTTGATCGGCGAGCCGGTCAGCGCGGCGATTTCGCGCGCAACGCCGATGGCCGACAAACAGTCGGCGCGATTCGGTGTCAAATCAAAACTGACGATAAAATCGTCGAGGTTGAGTGCCGTGCGCACGTCACCGCCGGATTTCGCCGAGTTTTCGATCTCGAGCAGGCCAGTATGGTCTTCACTGATACCCAGTTCGTACTGACTGCATAGCACGCCTTCGGATACAACGCCGGCGATTTCCGTGGGTTGGACTTTGACCCCCAGCACCGTTGCGCCGGGCAAAGCCAGCGGCGCCTTCAGGCCGGCGCGAGCGTTCGGAGCGCCACAGACCACAGTCATTTGAATATCGCGTCCCATCTCGACACGACAGACTTTGAGATCGCCGCGCTTGGGATGTGGATCGGCGGTCACGATTTTGGCGACGACGATGTTATCAAGATTGGCGGCCACCGGTTCTACCGATTCCACGGCGGTACCGACCGACGTCAGTTTATCGCGAAGCTGTTCGGGGTCGAGGGAAAAATCTACAAGTTCGCGCAGCCAACTGTATGAGATCTGCATGCCGTTACCCGGTTAGAACTGGTTCAAGAAGCGTAAATCGTTGTCGAAGAACAAGCGAATATCGTCGATTTGGTGGCGTAACATTGCGAGGCGTTCGATACCCATGCCGAAGGCATATCCGGTGTAGACTTCCGGATCGTAGTTCACGGCCTTGAAGACGTTGGGATCGATCATGCCGCAGCCGAGGATTTCCAGCCAGCCTTCATGTTTACAAATGCGGCAGCCTTTACCGCCACAGAGGAAACACGAGATATCGACTTCCGCCGACGGCTCGGTGAAAGGAAAGAAGCTCGGGCGGAAACGCATTTTGACGTCGGAACCAAAGTACGTCTGGGCAAAGGCGGTTAACACGCCTTTGAGATCGGCAAAGGTGACGTCGTGGTCGACATAGAATCCTTCGACCTGATGGAAGACGCAGTAGGAACGGGCGCTAATTGCTTCCTGGCGATAAGTCCGTCCCGGGGCGATAATCCGCACCGGCGGTTTGCGTTTCTCGAATTCGCGCACCTGAATCGGCGAGGTGTGGGTACGAAGAAGCAAGTCCTTACCGATGTAAAACGTATCTTGCATGTCGCGCGCCGGATGATCGGGCGGAAAGTTGAGCGCGCCAAAGTTGTAGTATTCCGTTTCCACTTCGGGGCCGAGCGCTACTTCGAAGCCCATGCCGTGGAAAATATCGGTGATTTCGTTGAGGGTCTGCGTGATCGGATGCAACTTGCCGTTGGGATATCGCTTTCCCGGCAGCGTGTAGTCGACTGAACTGCGCGCACGCGCCTTGGGATCGCCGACCTGCGACTTCTTCTCTTCGATGAGGCCTTCGATGTCGGCGCGTAGGGAGTTTACCTCCTGGCCGACGATGCGACGACGCTCGGGATCGAGATCGCCCAGGCCTTTAAGAAGCGCAGTAACTACGCCCTTTTTACCGAGGTACTTGACCCGGCAATTCTCCACTTGCTCCGGCGCCGCCGCGGCAGCCAGCTCGGCCTTAGCCTGCGCCAGAATGTCCGCCGTCGAGGTCTCGGACATGGGCCTCAGGCGGTCTTGGCGATTTCGGTAAGTTTGGTGAACGCGGCCCGATCGCGCACCGCCATCTCGGCGAGCGACTTACGATCAAGCTCAATCCCAGCGGTCTTCAAACCGGCAATAAACTTTGAGTAGGTCAGACCGACGGCGCTGCACGCCGCCGAAATGCGCGTGATCCACAAGCGACGAAACTCGCGCTTGCGATTCCGACGGTCGCGATACGCGTAGGTCAGACCCTTCTGCACGGTTTCTTTAGCGGTACGGATCAGCTTCGAACGGCCGCCAAAGTTACCTTTGGCGCGATCGAGTACTTTTTTGCGCCGGCGCTTGGAAGCCGGATTATTTGTGGCGCGTGGCATATCAATAACTCCTTCGTCTTCGCGAGTGCGATCAATCGTACGGCAGCAAGTACTTGACCTTGCGGGCATCCGCGCTCGAAGTGAACTGCGGGCTGCGCATCTGCCGTTTGCGCTTCGCCGACTTCTTGGTCAGAATATGGCGGGCGAAGCCGTGCTTGTGCTTAACTTTGCCGGTGGCGGTTTTCTTAAAACGCTTCGCCGCCGCCCGATTCGTTTTTACTTTCGGCATGCTCAATTCCTTTACTCTTCAATAATTCCGGCTTCGGGTTCACGACCATTGTCAGCGTGTTCCCTTCCATCTTTGGCGCCATCTCCACCAGCGCAAATTCGGCCAGATCAGTTTCGATCTGTTTCATCAGTCGCTCGCCGAACTCCTTATGGGCCATTTCGCGGCCGCGGAACTGTACCATGACTTTGACCTTGTGACCGGCCTTGAGGAAGTCGATCACGTGGCGAGTCTTAAACTGATAGTCGTGATCCTCGATTTTTGGACGATACTGCATCTCCTTCATGGTAATCGCGTGCTGTTTCTTCTTGGAAACACGCGTCTTCTTCTGCAATTCGTATTTGTAACGTCCAAAATCAAGAATTTTGCAGACCGGCGGTCGTGCGGTCGGTGAAATCTCCACCAGGTCGAGTCCTCGACTGAAAGCCATCTCCAGAGCGTCCCTGGTTTGCATGACCCCGATTTGCGCGCCATCCTGATCGATGACACGAACTTCCGGGATACGAATCATCTCGTTAACTCTGATTTCCGGCTTGCGTTTGGTAGTTATTGACTCACCTCCGTCTTAAGTCCAAACGATACACAGTCCGCGATCTGCGGAAAGACTTGTAGTATATAGGCTAATGCCAAAATCTACAAACAAAAAATGCAGCAAAATGCGCATCACACCGGATCACTTGGCCGGCTTGGCCGGCAGTGCGCGGTTCGCGACCTCGATTCTCATGCGCTCGATAATGGTATCGAGAGTGAAGACGCCGAGGTCTCCTTCGCCGTGGCGCCGCAGGCTTGCCTGCCCGGAATCGGCTTCCTTGCCGCCGACAACCAGCATGTACGGCACCTTGCCGGTCTCAGCCTCGCGGATTTTATATCCGATTTTTTCGGAGCGGTCGTCGATTTCGACTCGAAGACCAGCTTGCCGAAGCCTGGAAGCCACGTCATTCGCATAGGCCAGTTGCCTATCCGTTATTGGCAGCACGCGGGCCTGGACCGGCGCGATCCAGAGTGGGAAGAATCCACCATAGTGTTCGATCAGGACTCCGAAGAACCGCTCCAGCGACCCCAAGATGGCGCGATGCACCATGTAGGGGCGCTTGTATTGACCGTCGGAATCGACATACGAGATATCAAATCGTTCCGGCAGGTTGAAATCGAACTGCACGGTCGTACATTGCCACTCCCGGGCCATGGCGTCGCGAATTTTGATGTCGATCTTAGGACCGTAGAATGCGCCGCCGCCTTCATCGACGTCGTATTTCATGCTTTTCTTGGCCATCGCATTACGGAGGGCGCCTTCGGCAGCTTGCCACAAGTCCGGATCACCGATGGCTTTCTCCGGTCGAGTTGACAAGTAGATGTGATAGTCGTGAAAACCGAACGCGCCGAGCAATTCTTCAGTCAAATTCAAAACGCCAAGTACTTCGTCCTCAAGCTGTTCGGGAGTGCAGAAGATGTGGGCGTCGTCTTGCGTGAATCCGCGCACCCGAAACAGACCGTGAAGCACACCGCCGCGCTCATAACGGTACACTGTGCCCAACTCAGCCCAGCGGAGCGGTAGCTCGCGGTAAGAGTGCAGCGACTGCTTGTAGATCGCGATGTGGAACGGGCAGTTCATTGGCTTGATTTGGTACTTCTCGTTGTCCACATCCATCGGCGAGTACATGTTTTCACTGTAAAAATTGGTGTGCCCGGACGTCTCCCAGAGCTTGAGCCGCGCGATATGCGGAGACATCACCAGATCATAGCCGTGGCTCAAGTGTATCTCTTTCCAGAAGGTCTCGATCAGATGGCGCATCAAAGCGCCTTTCGGCATCCAGAGTGGCAGACCGCCGCCCGTGTCCTCGGTGATCGTGAATAATTCGAGTTCCTTGCCGAGCTTGCGGTGATCGCGTTTTTTGGCCTCTTCGTGCCGTTGAACATAGTCGTCCAGCATCGATTTCTTCGGATAGGAAACGCCATAAATACGTTGCAGCATTTTATTGCGCTCATCGCCCCGCCAGTATGCCCCGGCGACCGAAAGTAGCTTAAACGCTTTGATACGGTTGGTCGACGGCAGATGCGGACCGCGACAGAGATCGATAAAGTGATCGTGCTTGTAATAGGAAATCTTCTCGTCCGGCGGCAGCGCCTCGATCAATTCAATCTTGAAAGGCTCCCGGCTCTCATTGGCGCGACGAATCGCTTCCTCGCGTGAGACTTCCTCGCGGACAAAGGTGTGATCCCCGGAGACAATTTCGGCCATGCGTTTCTCGATACGCGTTAGGTCATCTTCAGAAAAGGGCTGCGGCGCATCGAAGTCGTAGTAAAACCCCTCGTCAATCGGAGGACCGATTGCGAGTTTGGTATTTGGGAACAAGTCAAGGACTGCTTCAGCCATTACATGGGCGGAGGAATGCCAGAACACCCACTTCCCCTGCGGCGTGTCGAAGGTGTGAATCTTGAGCTCGCCGCCATGCGGCAGCGGTCGATGAAGGTCGAAAATGACGTTGTCGAGAGTCACGGCGAGCGCCTCGTCTGCGAGTCGAGGTGAGATCGATTTGGCGACTTCATAGCCGGTGACGCCATCCGGAAACGGCCGAATCGAGCCATCCGGGAACTTCAGATCAATCGACATAGACATCTGTCCCTACAAAAATAGCCTCACCATTGAGGCCAAGAAAATGGTGGGCGATACTGGAATCGAACCGGTGACCTTCTGCGTGTCGAGCAGACGCTCTAGCCATCTGAGCTAATCGCCCACGAGTGAGGCGCATGGTATAGCCGAGACGCGCCGCTGTCAACAGTTTTTCATCACGTTCGCGAGCCGGTAATTGTAACGCACAATATACAATACTATCGGAAAATCGCCGCGATTGTTTGCAGAATGATGTTGAAATCGGATTTCAGCGAGCGACGTTTCTGGTATTCGAGCGAAAGGGCGACCTTGTCGGGCATCACAAGCCTGCTGTAGGCCTGAATCGGATCGGAATACTGCGCGAGTAGGCGTTCTTCATGGCGGTACTTCAGGGAGGCTGGATCGGTGAGGCCGGGACGATAATCGAAAATCTGCCGCTGTTCATCGGTATATTGGGCGACAAAGTCGGGCGATTCGGGCCTCGGGCCGACGACACCCATTTGACCGGATAAGACGTTAAAGAGCTGAGGTAGCTCGTCGAGCTTGAATCGCCGCAAGAGCCGTCCGATGGTGGAGACCCGACTGTCCCCGGCGACCGTCAGATTGACTCCGGTTGCGCCGCGCTTCATGGTACGCAACTTGATGAGGTGAAATTCCCTGCCATAGCGGCCGACACGACGGTGATGGTAGAATGGTGGGCCAAAATCGAAAACGACGATCGCCAGGATAGAAACGGCCAGGATCGGCGCCGTAATCAGGACAGCGACGAGCGCGAAAAGGAAATCAGAGGCACGTTGCATCGCATGACAAATCTACAAACCGCAAACGCCTAACGCGAGGACTTCCGAGCGAGAATTTCCTTCAGGCAGCGTGCGACGTAGACGATTTCTTCTTCCGTAATGTCCACGAACAACGGCAAGGTAATCGCGCTCTGGTAGTGGGCGTAGCTGTTGGGCAAGTCGCGGCGCGTGTACCTGTAATGCTGCTTGTAATACGGATGTAGATAAAGCGGGATGAAGTGTACCGACGTGCCGATGCCACGCGATGTGAGTTCTTCAATGACGCGATTGCGAAGGGATTCCCCACCGCGGCGCAGCTTAATAATGTACAGGTGCCAGGCGTGCACGCCACCATCGGGGGTTTCCGGCAAGACCAGCTCATCGATATCACCCAGATGCCGGCGATACCATTCGGCGGCGCGAGCTCTGCACTCCTGGATTTTGCTGAAATTGCGAAGCTGCATCAGCCCCAGCGCGCTCGCAATATCAGTTAAGTTGTACTTATAGCCCAGGTCGAGAATCTCATACTTCCATGATCCTGCGCCTGAATACCGTTTCCACGCGCCTTTCGACATGCCGTGCAGTCCGATGACGCGCAGCCTATCGGCCAGACGTTTGTTGTTGAGCGTGATCATCCCGCCTTCGCCGGTTGTCAGATTCTTCGTCGAGTAGAATGAAAAGCAAGTGAAGTCGTTCGTCGCGCCGACCGGAGTTCCCCGCCAGTAAGTGCCAAGAGCGTGCGCCGCGTCGTGAATGACCTTGACGCCGTACTTACGGCGCAAGCGTTCGATCGCGCCGAGGTCGATTGGCTCGCCGGCGATGTACACCGGGACGATGGCTTTCGTCCGCTTGGAAACGGCGCGCTCGACACTGTCCAAATCGATATTCAGTGAATCCTTCCGCGTGTCCGCGAAGACGACTTTGGCGCCAGTCTGGATAATCGTTTCTGTGGTCGCCACGAAGGTATAGGGTGTCGTGATGACCTCATCTCCCGGATCAACTCCGGCGGCGATGAGTGAAAGATGTAAGGCGGCCGTGCACGAATTCACGGCGACAGCGTACTTGGCGCCGACATGCTCTGCAAATTCTGCCTCAAATTGGTGAGTCACCTTGCCCGTCGTCAACCAACCCGAACGCAGTACGGATGTCACGGCATCAATCTCGTCTTGCGACAGTGTCAGACGGTAGAATGGAACATTCATAGTTCGTGTAGTCGTATCAATAGCGCTCATATTCAAGATACCCTTGTCGATAGATACGGATGTCCCGTCAATCAGTAAAGTAAAAATGTTAGGCGAGTCGAATGATCCGCCAGCGACCAGATTGCTTTCGATAATCTCTTCAGATAGGCGCGATTAGATTAGATGTCGAGAAGCGCCGACGACAAAAGCTGTATGCGCGGCTCTCAAGAATTTACGGCAAGCTGAAGGAAGGTCGAACTGCGGGCGTACTCCTCAAGGAGCTTTTCGCAGAGCGCCTGAAGCATCTCTTCGCTTAGTCGTAATTCGGCAGTCGCTTCGGGCTGAATCAGCTCCCAGCCTTCAAGTTCCGGTAGGCGCTGTTTGAAGGTTCGATATGCTACGTAGTTGGCAACATGGCAGACCAGCGAATAATCGCGGGTTTCTTCAGCATCGTGAAACGGAAAATGATGGAATTCGATCGGACGTTGAATCGTCAGCGGCAGACGCCAATTCGCCGCCAACATGCGTCCGACAAGCGTATGGGCGTGGCCGACAACGGCCATTTCGGCTTGATAGTCGGAAACGCGATTCTGGGCGAGATGCTCGGAAATGGCCTTGTGTTCCTCACGCAAGAAGCAATAAGTGATCAACTTTCCGATGTCGTGCAGCAGCCCCGCCGAAAAAGCGACTTCCGGATCGATGTCACGCGACGCTCTAACGAGTCGACCGACCAGCCGCCCGGCGAGGGCAACGGCCAGTGAATGCCGCCAGTAGTTATCCTGATAGTCGGGATCGAGTTTTTGCGACTTGAACATATCGAACACCGACGAGGACAACACGAGCGATTTGATGGCTTCGAGACCAAGCACTAATACCGCTTGACGAATGCTGGTAATCTCGCTGCGCGCTCCGTAAAAGGCCGAGTTTGAAAGGCGCAGCACCTTGGCGCTCATCGCCGCGTCTTCCGACATGATGGCGGCAACGTCGTTCACCGACGTGCGAGGATTATTGATGATGCGCGTTATCTGCGTAAACACGACCGGCGGCGTCGGCAGATTGGTAATGCTGCTGAGGCGGCGTCGCAATTTTTCTTCGGGAGTAATCGTTAGCTCGGTAACCATAGCCCTTTAGCTTTTCAAGGCATGCATCAGCCGATCAATAATCTCGGCGATTACTTTGGGATCATTGTACGAACCGTTCTCGATCATGCGGCGCGCATGGGCGAGTTTGTCCGAGCGCAACGGCGCTTCATTGTTTGATCGCGTCGAGACGTACTCATCCGTCGCCGGCTTGGGCTTTGTCGGCGCGCCGGCGCTGTCGGCAGCCGCTGTTACCGGCGGATTTTGGCCGGCATCCTGCCGCGTCTTGACAGCCTGAGATTTTCTCTTGCCCATATCGTCTCCGAGCGGCGGCAAGCCACCCGGTCCTACACGATTTACGGTCATTGGTTCTGTCGCCCCCTAATGTTTTTTATCGACATATTGCGGCGAAGCTTGCGGTATTGTGAAATAATCGCTCACCTTGCGACCGTTCTGCAACTGCACCAGATGGTCCTTGATCTGGTCGTATTTGGCCTGGGCGATTTCTTCGTTCTCCTGCACAAGCTTCAGCGTTTTCGCAATAAGCGTTGTAATCGAGTTGACCAATCGCCGCACTTCCGGCGCCGAGGCGGCCAATCCGAATAGTGTCTTGTTCTCGTTTTTCAATTGGGCCACAGCCGCTTCCGACTCATTGATCCGCTGGACGATGCGTTCGACCTCGCCGTAGAGATCGACGATTTTCTGCTCTTTGTCGTACTTGATATAATCGCGCTGCTTGTCAATAATGATAAAGAGTGATTGGTAGAAGGAGTATTCTTCCTTCAAGCCGGCCACCAGACGCGCCTCAAGTTTCGTTACGTCGCTGTATTCCATTTCCGCCTCAGATCTTTACAGATACAACTTGCGCGTTGGTTTCCGACGCGCGACTCCCCAGTGGTGCCCCGTCTATACCATGGTTATCGATCCGCTCCCAGCCTTCCTTGAGGGTGGTCAGGACGCGAATCAATCCGTCAAACAATTCATCGTTCTTTGTCGCATTCAAAAGGTAGAGCTGGTTTATCATGTAGACGTACAAGTCAGCGAGGCGCTGGGCAATCTCGCCGCCCTGATTCATGTCGAGCGTCGTGTACAGATGAAAGACAATGCGGTGCGTGCGCTCGATACATTCGGAGAAACCGGCAACGTCGGCGTTATTCAGCTTCTCCCGACCATCGAGAAGATACTTGATGCCGCCCTTGTAGCACATCACTATCAAATCACGCTGACTTGAACCGTCGACTTGTGCCTTCTGATAGTGCGTGAGCTGTCGATTCATGTGATCTTAGCCTTTCGCGTTGGCGCTGATTTGACTGAAGTTTGCCGCGATCTGATTCAACTGGGCGGAGAGATACGACGATTGCGAGTTTAGCTGACCCAGCGTCTCCTCCATGGCGAGGAATCGCTCGAGCAGCCGCTGGCGCTTCAACTCCATCCGCTGGTTGAGATCTTCGACCCGCGACTTGATGTCGTCGATCTGAGACTCTAGCGCCTTCGTGCGGCGCGCTAACGTGCCGTCGACACTCTTGGCGAGCGAGTCGACGTGATCCTGCATCAGGGCGCCAATCCCGCGGAAAACCGAAATCGTGGCTTCGTTTTGCGAGTTCAGATCCGCGGCCGACAGCGTGACCTTGATCTTCAGACCTTCGGTGTTCTTATTGCCTTCCTTGCCGGTCAGGATTTGGCCGGCGCCGGTAGCGGCCTCGCCATTGATGGTGCCCTCAACGTCACTGCCCTCAAACACCTGGCCGGTGGCGAGTCCGAGCACGGCATAGGCCGAGTTTCCGGTGCTGGAAACGATTTCAAATTTTGATGTCTTCCCGTACGATCCCGAAGAAAGCGTCAAGTAACCGTTGTCCCCGTTGTCGGTGTGCGACACAACGGCGCCGAGTTTGCCGATTTTGGCATCGGCATTGACTTTCTGCTGCAGTTCGTCTACCAATTCTGTCCAACTCGAATAGGTTTTTTCCGTGAGTGTGATGTTGTCGGAAATGACGCCGTCCACGCGAAATTGCACGTTACGGTTTGACGAGTCGATCGTGATCGGCGTAAGAGTCGGATCGGATATGGCGGCGGTGCGTAAATATCCTTTGTTAGCTGCCTGCGTAATGTTGACCGCGTAGCCGTCATCGGACACCTTGGTCTTTGCGGTCATCGACAAAAATTCAATCTTGGCGTTCGACGAATCCCCCGATGCCGCGAAGAGCTTTTGAACGTCCTGCACATTGTCACGAATCGCGGTCTGCAGCTTGCTGCGATCTACTACCGCGAGCTTGCCTGATGTGCCGAGCCGAATGCCGATAGCCGCAAGCATATTGTAACTCGACGCAAGACCCGGAATTCGCGAGGAGACTCTTGAGCGCAGGCTATTCTGCATCATGAGCAGTGTGCTGTCACCGAAGAGAATGCCGGTCTTTTCCGTATTTTTGGGGTCGAACTTGAATTGCTCGTCAATGCTCTCGACGACGTCGTTGAACTTCGTAATGAACTCGTCGATCGAGCCTTCGATTTTCTCCAGATCGCGCTCGAGCGAGATCATGACGGGCTGTGAGCCTGAAAGTTGCTTAGCATTAATCGTTACGCCGGCGATGATGTCCTTGAAGACATTGGTCGTGCTGGTGACATTAATCGGCGATCCACCGCCCTGTTCGGATCCGATTGCGATTTCGGCATCCTGCGGTTTCTGCAGCAACGGCGCGAAGGTCTGGACGCGAAACGTATCGCCGGCGACGAGCAGTCCGGCGGCGAATTTGAGCCGCAGCCCGTCGGAGCCGGAGCCGGTGAGTTCGACTTCGGTGTCGGCCGAGCTAACGAGGATCGCTCCGGAATTGGTACCGTCGGTCCAGTTGATCGTGATGTCGCCGCTACCGACGGTTTGCGAACCGGTTCCGCCGACGGTGAGTGTGTATGTCTTGTTTTTGTTGCCCGTGTACGCGGCGGTCGGACCGAGGGTCGGCGTCGACGTCGCCGCGCCGGAGAACGACAGCTTCTCGACTTGGTCAAACGCTGCCGAGGTAAAATTCAGGGATTTCGAACCGTTGAGGTTCGCTGCAACAGTGATCTTGTTCTTCTCTCCGGTCTTGTCGGAGGACAACATCAGACGATAAGAATTGGAACTTGAGCCGTCGTTGATGACAGACGCCGTAACTCCGATCTTGGCGCTGTTGATCGCCCGGCGAATTCCTTCGAGCGATCCATTGGCGGAGTCGATGGAGATGGTTTTCGTCGAGCCATCACCGACGGTGATAGCAATCGTGCCGGTACCCAACGCGGCCGCTTCCTGCTCGGAGTATCCTTGCGAGGCAATCTGATGATTCTGCGCCAGCGCCTTGACACTGAGCGAATAGTTGCCCAGCGCGGCATCTTCGGCCGCAACTGCCGACAGCACGTCTTCGTCGGATACGGTGAGTTTGGTGGCAGTGAAGGTCGACGCACGCGCTATAGCGGCAGCCTGCGTTTGAAACGCCAAGAGGCGGGTATTGATCGACTGATAAGTGGCGATCTGGTTCGTGCGGACTACTTGATCGTACTCCAGCAGTGTGATGTTCTTTTTGTCGAAGGTCAACAGCGCATCGATGATCGCCTGCGTGTCAAGGTTGGAATTGAGTCCCTGGATTGATCCTTGAATTCCAGCCATAGTCTTGCTCCTTACCACCGAAGTCGGTTGGGCTGCGATCGCGGCCCAACCGCATACATCCTAAGCCTCGGCGTCGAAAATGTCTCCCAATAGTGAGCGCATGTGGCGCTTAATAGCTAATATCGCGTCGGGCGGAATTTGTCGAATCAGCTTGTCATTGGCGGCATCGAGGACGGAGATTACCAATGCGCCGGCAGATTTGTCGACGCGAAATTGTAGAGCTATGTTGCGCGCTTGATATTCTCGGTTGATTTCAGCGATCAACTTCTCTAACTGATCGCTGCGTTTTTGGTCGAGCGCGTCCGATGGATTGAGCGCCAACACCACTTCCGTCTGAGGAGATTTCGAGGCCTGAGAGGCTCCATTAGAGCGCGCCGCATTAGACGCGGTGCGCACTAACTCCGCGACCGCGTCTTTGATACGCGCGTCGCTCGTCGTCGAAATCGTGTTCATTCTCACCTCAGCGAATACCCGCGTGGAAGGCGGTTAGGCCTTCCACCCGGGAAAATAATCAGCGAATTAGCTGAACAGAGACAGCACGACCTGCGGCAACTGGTTGCCTTGCGCAAGCATGGCGGTACCAGCCTGAAGCAGGATCTGGTTCTTCACGAAATCGGACATCGCGGACGCCATATCGGTGTCACGAATGCCGGACTCGGAAGCCGTGAGGTTCTGTGCAGCGACTCGCAAGTTGCGCAGATTGGATTCCAGAGTGTTCTTCTGGAACGAACCCAGCGTACCGCGAGCGTTGGAGACTTCGTCGATCGCAGCGTCAATCACGGCCTGGGCGTCCTGAGCGCCAAGGACGGTTTCGACGTTGATCGAGGCCAGACTGCTAAATGAGTTTCCAGCGAGGTTCTTGCCCAACGCGGAAGTTGTCATGTTGCGCAGGCCGATCGCCGCGGTCTGACCGACGTTGCCGCCGATCTGGAACACCAGCGACTGATCCGTGTTCGTAATCGATTCCGAACCACCGTTGGAGGTCAGTGCGTAACGAATGTTCAAGGACTGGGTGCGATCCGAATTATAAACGGTCGCATCCTTTCCCGCCGTCACGGAGGTAGCCGGTCCGGCATCGAGACGAACGTCAAACTTGGCGGCCTTTACGTCAAGCAGCAGGTTGCCAACGTTGAGACCGTTGGACGCCTTTCCGACCGTCAACGCAATCGAACCACGGCCGGCGCTGCCGGCGGCCTTGTTGTACAGCGTGACATTTGAAGTCGAGCCGTACTTGACCGACGTCACGGCCGAAGTGTAGCCGTCAAACGACACGAGCGCGTCAGCACCCGAGATCGACAACGTGTCGGCGCTCAGGCCGAGGGCGTTGAACAGACGCTCGGATTCGGTGCCCGTGGAATTGTGCTTGATCTTGTAGTCGGAGCCTTCATCATAGGTGAAGAACTTCAACTGGCTGGTGCCGGAAACCGAAACATCGACGTCGTTGGTCGTCGAAGTCTGGCCGGCGCCTGTGGAAACCGTGCCAAACGCGGAAGCTAAGCCGGTCTGGATGGCGGTCGCCAATGTGGACATCGAGCTATAGGTCGACGCCGCTACGGTCACGGCTGCGGTCGTGTTGTTGTTCTTCGCGGTGGTAACCGTAAAGTTCAACACGTTCAAACTCACGCCACGGCTGGAGCGGCTGGCGCCCATGCTCATGTAATTCGAAGACGCCGTTGTCGTCGCCGACGTCAGCTTCAACGAATACTGAGCGCCCTTGTTGACGGCGCGGAATTGAATGCCCTGGCCGGTGCCAGAAGTCGTCGTGGCAACAGTGATCTTGCCGGCCAACGACGAATTGTTGGCAATCGCCTGATTCCACTTGTTGATGATGGCGGCACGAGTGTCCGTCGCGGCAATCGCGACCTGCAAGGTCTGATCGCCGGAGACGGCTTCGTTGTTTTCCTGATAGTTCAGGACGACGGTGTACGTGCCGGCATGAGACGCCGTTGCGGCGGACAGCACCGAAGCGGCGCTGAACACGGTGGCGTACTGAGCGGTGGCGGCAATGGTCATGCCGTTGCCGAAGGCGTCGCTAATCGCCATTGCGCTCGAGGTCTTCTCGGCGCCGGCTGAAGCCTGCAATACGTTGAGATTGTGAATCTTCTCTTCGAGATTGCTCGGCGAGCCGGTCGAATTGAGCGAAATGCCCAGCGACGTGGTGTTGATCGTCGCAGTCGAATCGGCGGTCTTGGTCGCGGTGATCGAGTGGCTTCCCGAAGACAGGAAGCTCTTGAGCACGGTGAGACCGGACGAATTGGCGGTCGTGATTGTCGCGATATTGTCCTTGGTGCCGTCCAGCAGCTTCTTCGTGCCGAACTGCGTGTTCGCGGCAATACGATCGATCGTCTTGATCGCGTTTTCGATTTCGGCCTGGTCGGCAGCCAACTGATTGGCGTCGTTGAAGCCTTCGTTGGCCGCGTGGATGGCCAGTTCGCGCATCGAGACCAACAGCGAGTTGATTTCGTTGAGTGAACCTTCCGCGGTCTGGATCATGTTGATCGAACCTTCCGAATTCTGGATCGCGCGATTGAGACCGGCGATCTGAGCCCGGAACTGTTCGGAAATAACCAGGCCGGCCGGATCATCGGCGGCGCGGTTAATGCGGTAGCCGGACGACAGCTTCTCCATGACGCCGCTGATCGAGCGCGTGGTCATGGCCAAGTTACGCTGAGCATCCAGTGCAGCTATGTTGTGGTTAATGCGCAGTGACATTTAACCATCCTCCTTGAATTTCCCTGTCGGATTCCGTTTCCGACATTTCTACTACTGCTCGCTGCATTCAGCGACGTCCGATGTTTGCCAAGGCCGGAGCAACTCGACCTTCTAACCGCTTGTGGTCCCCGGTTAGTGGGGTCCGTTTGGATGCGTAGACCTCTTTTCTGTTACCGTATGAACCCTATCGATTCACTTTTTCTTACGCTCAGATTATCGGCACAAGTGAACGCCCCTAAAGGGGCGCAAGCGCGAAATTGTCAGTCACATAAGAGTAATTCGGCGGCGAACCGCGATAACTTGAACTCTAACGTCTCTGATTGCTCATTCCCACTGTCCCGGTGCGATCGGCTCTGCCGTGGTGCTTCGCGACAAGGTTGGTTCATGCTCGCGAGGCGCTGTTCAGAACTTGAACAACTTCAATCGCCGCCACACGTTCCGCTATTCACCGAGGTAAATATCTCCTCGTACACCGCTCTCACCGATTCTATGACGTAACATGTTTCACTTTGCGTCATCGAAGGATAGAGCGGCAGCGCGATTGTCCGCGTCATGGCCCGATAAGCATTCGGGAGCGACCTGCGATGCAGTTTGTACTTGTCGCGAAAGTAGGACAGACTATGTACAGCATGCGTTCCGGGGCGAGTTGAAACTCCGCGTCGTTCGAGTTGGATCATCATCGCGTTACGCAAGCGCTCGGATTCAGCATCGTCGCCGGTTGGCGCCGTCACAAGCAAGACATACGATTGATAACTGTGACGGCAGCTTGCCGGCTCGAACGGCGTGTTGATTCCCTCCAAATCTGAGAAGGCACGTGTATAGATGCTGGCGATTTCGCGGCGGCGGCGAAGGATGTCGCTTAGTTTGTCGAATTGCGCCAATCCGAGTGAAGCCTGTAGATCCGTCAAGCGATAATTGTAGCCGCAGAGTTCGACATCTCCCATCTCATGGGGCGGTAGCGATTCGCCTTCGCTGGGAAGAATGATGCCGTGAGAGCGCGCTCGTCGAAGATATCTTTCGTCGCGCGCGTCAGCGCCAACGATAACGCCTCCCTCACCGGTAGTGATTGACTTTCGTGGATGCAGAGAGAAACAAGCCACGCGACCAAAGCCGCCGCTTTGTCGACCGCCACAAGTCGCGCCCAAAGAACAAGCTGCGTCCTCGATCAAGATAATTCCATGCTCATCGCACAACTTAGTTAAGACTGGTAGATCTGCCGCAAGCCCGAAAAGGCTAACGGCAACAATGGCGCGCGTACGACTGGTGATGAGCGAACGCGCGTGTTCGATGTCCATGTTGTAGGTGTCCAACCGGCTATCGGCAAAGACGGTCTCCGCACCGCACTCCTCGACGGCAGCGGCCGTCGCTACCCAGGTCAACGAGGGAACGATCACTTCATCGCCCGGGCTGACGCCGATAGCGCGCATTGCAAGATGCAGCGCCGTTGTGCATGAGGATGTCGCGATTGCCCACGGTGTCCCCACAAATGCAGCAAAGCGGCGCTCCAGTTCAGCAACTCGACTTCCCTGCATAACCCAGCCCGAGTCGAGAACTTCGCAAACTGCTCGCTGCTCAGCGCCGTCAAACAGCGGCTTCGACAACGGAACGCGCATAGTTACATCTCGTCGTTACATTGGTGATCCAGCGAAGATAGTCGGCGAACGATACTATCGGAATTTCCGGAGTGAAGAGGTTGCGATATGTCTCAAGCTGTGGAATCGTAATCCCGGCAAGATTCATTACGTTCACAGCCAGTCGACCGTTCTCAATCAAGTAACTGAGTAGTGGCGCAAGATATTTTGCGTCGCAGACGTTTACTGCCGTAATCGGCCTTGATTCCAACTCGGTGATTGCTTGGTCGATGTCAGTGGCGATGCGGTTCTCGGCGCGCAGATGTGCCTTGCCACCACGCCAAAGTGTATAGCTGCTTTGATCCAGAGGTGGCTTGGCGCCCATGGTCAGCATGTCGAGCGCGACAAAATCACCGAGATTATTGAACCCCTTGTTCGCGAACCACGGCAGTTCTCGATAGAAACTCGGCAAGGCCGTATCCCGCTCGGGATTGAATGCACCCGGGTCGCACTCGGCAAGGATCTTTGCCTGAAGCCCATCGTGAATCCGATGATCGTCGCTGTGCAACTTCGCCTGCATGAGCCAATGAAAGGCATTAAAGTAGTACACCCACCATAATCGATCTGTCGCGGTGAATTCGGCTCCGGCATAATTCCGGCCTTCACGATGCCGGTCTCCCAACGCGATGAGCAGTTCGGCCGCTTGATAGCATGCCGCAGCGTATTGCTCGACAACCGTGCTCTGCGAGTTGCCGCCGAAAATGTTCAGCGGCGAGTACATGAACAACGCCGCATTGATGTAATTTTGTGTTGACTTGCTGCGATCAAGCAATCCTCGGGCTGAACTGAACGTGCTCCCGCCGTGGACGCGGTAGCGATATAGCGGCAGCGGCAGATGAAGCATCCGCAGTCGGCGAAGATGCGGCAGGTAATAGGTGTTGAGAAATCGCCGGGAGTACGTTTCCTCATATAGTTCCGCGTACAGTTCGCGCCGGCAGAAAAACACTTCCGGGATCAAGTTGCCGTCGTTGGCGACAAGTCGCTGAAGAAGGTCGCGCGTGTCGTAATAATTGCGATATTGCCACACTCCTTGCGAATTGCCATTCTGGTCGATGATTTCGAGATTGGAGTAAATCAGATCCGGTTGTTTGCGGCGAACGCACTCGACCAGCTTCTCGACGGCGTCTTCGGCCAAATCGTCATCGTCGGAGAATACCAGTACGAACTCGCCGGCAGCCATCCGCGCGGCAGTCGCCATCGCTCGCGCATTGCCTTCATTCACTGGGTTTCTGCTCGTGACTACACGGGAATCGGCTCGGGCGGCCCGTGCCAGTACCTCCGGTGTTTCGTCTTCGGAGCAGTCATCAACCGCCACGATCTCAATGTTGCGATATGTCTGCCGGCCGAGCCGCGCCAACGTACCCTCCAGCATTTTGGCCCGGTTGAAAGTAGGGAGCAGTATGCTTACCATGGGACTCGCCTCGCTCGACGCGAATTCCACGATTGATCGGAAGCGGGCGTAGTTCTGCTCGGGATCTTGTTGTTCGCTGATCTGATTGCGCCAGCGTAACGGTTCCCACGGGCTGTGCCGAATCAACTGCGCGGCGTCATCGAGTGACGAGAATATCATGTCGGGCATGTAGTGATTTTCGGCGCCAAAGTGCCGGTAAACGACTGGGCGGACTCCGCAAGCCATAGCGAGAAGTGTCGTCTGCCTGCTTACTGAATCTGTCGTCAGTTGCATAATGGCATCCTTATCGCGATACCATGCGATCCAGTCCGGTGGCGCCACTTCGAAACGGATCTGTTCGGCCAAGCCCATCGCCTGAATCATCGTCTCGAAATGTGCTTGCCAACTCCGGCTTTCGAATTCACCAACGATTACCAAGCGGAATTGAGCATCGACTCGCGCGAGCGCCGCGAGCAATTGCAGCAGCATTTCCGAACGATTGTCACGGCGCAAGGCCCCGCGGTAGGCAATTGTCTTGGTCGGCCGTTTGTCGGCCACGGCCAGATGTGGTAGGGCAAGTGCCATCGGCAGTTGCACAACGCGCGTGAACGATTCGATACGATCGCAGACATCAAAGAGCAGGGCCTCCGCCAGCTTGTCCGACGGCACGACGGCGTCGAAGAACTCCCAGCGCATTTGCGATAGGTCATTATCGAGTAAATCCGATGACTCAACCCGCAGAATCGTTCTCGCCCGATGCTGCACTCCGACTTGCGTCAATCTTACCACCGCGGCGTCGAGTTGATCGATCCACAGGCAGCTATCGTTCGAGAGCAATTGTTGCGAGCGGGCGAGTTGGAATTCTCCTTCGTGGCGGACAACAACTTTGGCTGTAGAGGATTGCAGGTCGCAGTATGGATTCAGCCATGCCGCAACCGCGTTTTGCTCACCGAAGGCATGGATCGTCACAGCCTCAGACATTGACCGGAGCCTCCACTGAGATCCGGGACGCTTCAGAGATGCGCTCCTTCGGGGCGAAGAGCTTGTCAATCAACGTGCGGTAGTCATAATCCCACTTCAGACCGAACCAATCGGTGCAGTGTTCGCAAATCCTGATTTTCGAGAATTCCCTGTCAAGATGGATCTTTCGCAACTTATCGTAGCGATCCGATTGCCAGATTTCCTTGATTGACATCTTGAGCAAGTCGAAGTCGCGAAAAGCCGACTGTTCACGCCAATCGGCGACGCAAAATCGCGGCCGACCGTGCGACGACACCGAAATGCGATTCCAAAGCAAGGAGCAGGGCCAGCGATATTGGTCATCATCCATCCGCAGAGTCGAAGAGTTGACCATACCCTTGACCGTGAGATACGTGCGCACAACCACGTCGTCCGCGATCGGGCGCCAGAATTTCTCAAATGATTCCAGCTCGCCTGCTTCCAAAGTGTCTTGATCAATCATGTTTACGATGATGCGCAGATTAGGATTCAGCGATCGATTTTTCAGCAGGAACAGCACATTGCTGTACACTTCAACGAAGTTCCCCTGCAGGCGGATTTTCTCGTAAGTCGACTTGTACAGGCTGTCGAGGCTGAAGTCGATGACGAGTTTCGTCGCGGAAGGCCGCAGGATCGCCTCGGCAATTGGCTTGCTCAGCGCGCTACCGTTAGTCACGATCGTAGCGATTTTGACGCCACGATCCTTGATGTAGTGAATCGCTTTAACGATGTGCTTGTAGAGGAATGGCTCACCGTCGCAGGTAATGCGCAGTGTCGCGCCATGTTCGGCGACTTCGTCGATGACGCGGGTGAAGACATCCCAATCCAGTTGGTTTTGCTGGTAGTCGGGCACAAACTTCTTGATATCGTGCTGAGGACAGTGGATACATCGAAAGTTGCAGATATTAATCAGATCCAGATGCACCATGTTGGGGAAAATCTTGTCGTTGTCGTTGGCAAATCCATAGAAGCGTTCCCACGGTTTTGCGGCAAGTGTGATTTTAGACGGCATGGCCAATTCCCTCTTTGATTTTCAGTGCGCGGCGACGCGGTTCAAGACCGCCGTTGAGCTTCTGTCGATACCAGTCGATTGTCCGCTTGAGACCATCCTCTAACTCGACTAACGGCTCAAATCCCAGTATTTCGCGGGCCTTGTGGATGTCCGGAATGCGCACTTCGACGTCCGGCGAGGTCATCTCCTTGAACACCAATCCCGATCGCGACTGTGCCACGCGGATGACTTCGCGGGCGAGATGATAAATCGTGACCGTGCTTTTCGGATTGCCGATGTTGAATGCGTGACCGATGGCGCGATCGTTGGAGAGAATTTCCACCAGCGCGTCGAGGATATCGTCGATGTAACACCAGGCGCGAATTTGGCTGCCGTCGGCATGAATTGTCAGGTCGCGATTTTGAATGGCATTCACGACGAAATGGTGAATGGCGCCTTCGCCGACTTGGCCCGGTCCATAAATATTGAACGGCCGCACGCAGACAATCGGCAGCCCGTGTTTGCTGAAAAAACTGTTGGCGAAGAACTCGCCGGTCAGTTTGCTGACGGCATAAGACCAGCGTGCCTCACCAACGGTGAGCGCCGGCTTGAGGTTCTCTTCGGTGACTTTGTAGGCGTAAGCGCCAAATACTTCGCTGGTTGAAAAGTCGATTACACGCTCCAGCCGCCCGCAGGATTCGAGGCACGTCATGAACACATTGTAGGTGCCGATGACATTGACTTCCATTGTCCCCACCGGGTCGCGAAGCACCGAGTCGACACCGGCAATCGCCGCCGCGTGAATCACGATGTTTGCGCCGGCGATGGCATGCGTGAGCGCGCCGCGATCGCGAATGTCGCCAGCGACCAGTTCGATGTTGCGGTGCGACGACAGCCAAGACTTGTCGACAAGCGAATTGCGCCGGAAATTATCATAAATGATTATGCGATTATCCTCGACCAGCCGTTCTGCCAGCGCCGAGCCAATGAACCCGGCGCCGCCGGTAATGAAAATCGTCTTTCCTGAAATCATGGCGTTGCAACCTCCTTGCCGCACTGCGAATCGTCCGTTGCGAACTCCACCGGCCCCGCTGACGGGCAGTTCACCAGAGCAGAGAATGGCACGACAAAGTGAAACGGATAACTTTGTCGAATTTCTTTCGGCATTGTCTGCAACAAGTTTGTCGCGGAATTTAGGACTGCTGAAGTGTAGACATGCTCACGACTCTGCGCGCCCCACGATTGTTTGAAGTGCGCCAACTCGCCTTGAGTTGATGGCGACGCCTGCAGGTTGAACAGCGTGACGCTCTGCGATTTCAGCCAGTGAATTAAGAAGTGGAGGCCGGCAGTTGATGCCTGTAGATCGTCGTATTCGCGGTCATAGACGCTGAGGTAATAGTCGGCGCAATGTCGATTGTAGACGACAATCGTCCCCCCAAAATATTCTTTTCCGCTGAGCGAGCTGAGCAGGGCAACTTGGCCGTGCGGCTGCAGGTGACGGAACATCAATTCGAAATAGCGCAGCGGCAGGGTCGGCGCGTTCAACTGCCGCATACGCCGTTCGTAAACCTGATACCAGCGGCCGAGCAGCTCGGTATCGTGCTGTAGCTTGCCGCGGACACCGGCGGCTTCCGCTTTGCGCAAGTTCCGCTTGAGATTGTTGCGAAATTTGGATGTTGTGCCGGCGAGCGGCGGCGCGCTGAGGTCGATTACGTCGATGCGGTTACGCAACACATGCACCGATTCTGTTATACCGGTGAAATCCTGGCGCATGAGCGGCGAACCGGTGATTGAAAAAACGTCGCAGCGTGTGGCGAGGTGTTCGATGAGCAGATTGAGGCAAGCGATTCGCTCTCCTTCTCCGACCTCCGGATCAAACACCGGTCCCGAATAGCTTGCCGGATACGGCAATGACTGAATGAGATTCTTGAATCGTAGCGCGCGCACAAAGCCTCGGAATTCTCCGCCAATTGCAAAGCCGATCGAGACTTCTTCTTCGCCACTGAACTCGTGGACGAAATCGAACCATGCCGCCGTGTTCTGCACATGGTGCGGGATTCGCATCAGTAGATCATTCGCCTTGGTCGCATCGAACGCGCACAATTCAACTCGCATCATTAGCGCTCCTTTACCACCGGGATTTTCGACGTCTGCGCCAACTGTGTTTCGAGTTGCGAGAGAATGTCGCGCACTTGCGTCATGCTCGGATCGAGCTGCAGCGCCTGCCGGTATCCGAGCCGCGCGCTATCGAAGTGTCCCAAACGGTTGTAACAGTCGGCAAGAAACGCGACCAACTCCGCTGAACGCGGATGCTTCTGCAGGCCGCGCTCAACAAAGTGAATCGCCTCGCTGTAGCGATTGAGATCGAAGAGCAAGCGCGCGACCAGGTACTCGATCTCAAGATCACCCTTGGCGTAGTCGAGGTAGCGACTGAGATGCGCAATCGCCGCCGCCGGATCATCGAGCTTACAATACGTCAGGCCGAGGTTTCTCAGCGCCGGCACAAGCTGCGGCCGAATCGAAAGCGCGAGTTCATAAGCGCGAGCCGCCGCGGCGTAATCGCAGAGGCGGTAGTAGCAATTGCCGATATTGTTGTGCGTCTCGGCGTCTTGAGCGTTGTGCTTTACAAGGCGGCTGTACACTGCCAACGCCTGCTCGTGCCGGCCGCTCGCGATGAGCATTTCCGCTTGCTGATTGAGCACCGTCGGATTCTCCGGATCAGCTCTTAGCGCCTGATCAATCGCAGCCGCAGCGGCGGATTCCTTTCCCAGTTCGCGGAGAAGCTCGATCTTGAGTTGCTGCGCTTGATTGTGGTCGGCATGATGTTGCAGAATAATCTCACATTGCCGAAGTGCGTCAGCCGAAAGGCCGCGTGCGCGCGCAATCTTCGCCAACAGCCATCGAGCCGGGACATCAGTCTCGGTTGACCTAAGCTGTCGTTCGGCATACTTCTGCGCCGTATCATACTCGCCCCGCCGGTAGGCGATGTACGCCAGGTGCGTGTCGACGTCCTGATGGTGCTCGCGAAGTTTGGATGCTTGCAGGAAATGCGACTCGGCGGCGGCCCAATCTTGCTTCTCTTCGTAAATCAGCCCGAGCGCAAAGTGTGCGGATGCTTGATCCTGACTGTGCTGTAGTATAAAATTCGTCGTTTCTTTTCCGGGATCGTAGGCGTTGGCGGCGGTAATGAAATTCCGGTAAGCGGGAATGGCCTCGTCAAAGTTGCGTTGTGCGGCATAGATATGCCCCAATGCGAACAGCGGATCAAGATAACCGGGGTCGATCGCGAGTGCGCGTTTTGCGCACGATTCGGCATTTTCATAATCTTTCAGATAGAAGTAAGCGGTCGTCATCTGATCCAGCGCCATCAAGTGCAGGTGACGCTGATCCCGATTGTCTGGATCGGTGAATTTCACGGTCCGACCGGCATGCTCGATTATCCTGCGGCAGGTGTCCGCAGATGGATTCTGCGACTCGCCACGCAGCAGTTGTGCCAAATTGAAGTTGGCGAATGCATGGTTCGGGTTGTCCGCAAGCTGCTGTTCCAGCAGCGCCCGACTGCGCGCGATCTTCGTCTTCATTTGCTCCCAGTCAAGGCCGTAACCGAAGTGGTTTAGCCGGACATCAACGCGCAGGATCGGTTCTGTCGGCGGCAATCGCAGCTCGTTGTGGACGATGCCTTCGTAGTGGAGATTCAACTTGCGGCGCCACAAACGGACTGACGGCAAAAACGATGTAGTCTCACCGGTACGCAGGTGCTGGTTGTGCACGGAGATCGAGAGAATGTTGAGATTCGGGATTAAGAGCGCCTGCCGTAGTCTACCGACGTCTTGGCCGACAAGTTCTTCGTCCGCGTCGAGAATCATCACCCACTCGCCGGTTGCATAAGCTAACGACTGGTTGCGGTGGAGCGAAAAATCGTTCTGCCATTCATGATGAAAGACCTTGGCTCCGAAACTCTCGGCGATCTCAACCGTCAGATCCGTCGAGCCGGTGTCGACCACGATAATCTCGTAGGCCAATTCGTGAATGCTGGCCAGCGCTCGCGGGAGCAGCTTCTCCTCATTCTTGACGATCATGCACACCGAGATGCGTTGCTCACCAAGCAAGTTTGCGGCGAATTTTGCCAAGTCGTCCTTATGAGCGGCCCGCACCATGCCATCAGTTAAGATCCGCCGTTGCTTCTCTTGATCGGCCTCACGGCGCGCGATTTGGTAAAGCTCAATGTAGAATTCAGCGACATTGTCACGGATCGATATGGCCCGGCGCAATAGTTCTTCCGCCGCCTGCGGCTTCCGCAACTGTAGAAGTGAGTTCGCGACTGCGGTGACGAATTCACGGGTTTCTTCGAATTGGTGTCCGGAGGCTGTCAGGCCGGAGATTAGATCCTGATCATTCGTAAGCACTGCGTGCGCGATCTCCACGCACTCGGTGAATTCACCTGCGCCATGCGCGAGGACGGCAGACGCAACTGCGCGGCGAAAGCTCGGCACCTGTTCCCTCGATCGACTGAGCAATCCGGCGGCCGGTTCCAGGCAGCCGAGCCTGAAGCCGCTCCAGACAACTGCGAGAATGGCATCGCCGGCGGAGTCAGGAAGCTGCTGACCGCGACCACAATCCCAGCACTTGCGATAGTTTCCCGCTCTGTACAACTCGGTCAATTCTGCGGGGTCGGTGACTGCTTCGGTCGCTCTATTCTTCTTCGCCGTGCGGCCCTTAGTTCGCTTGCTCATGCTTCCCCACTCTTGCCCCAGAGAACTTGATCAATTAGGTTTTCCGTAAGCCTCTGTTGCTTCTTCTGATCGAATCTCGAGACGATATGACGGCGACAACTTTGTTGCAGGCGGCAACGATCCTGAGTCTCGAGTTCCCTCAGCAATCGAAGGCAATCAGCGGGCGTCGTGAACAAAAATTCACGCGGATAAAGCTTGTCGGCGCCGAACCAGTCATGGATCAGCGGCAGCGCTCCGGATGCCATGCCCTCGGCAATCGAATAGTGAAATGACTCGAACAGCGACGTCGAGATCACATAGTCCTTGTCGCGCAGATATTCGGGGACGTCGTGGGTCCAGCCGTCAAATTGCAGCGGAATTCCCAACTTTGGCAGGAGATGTGCCCAATAGACCTGAATGCGCGCGTCTTGATGCTCACCGGCGATATGAAACGTGAATTCCGGATCCCACTCATGAATGGCCTTAAAGCAGTAAAGCAGCAGCGCCGGATTCTTCTTGTAGTTAATGTAGCCGATTGAGCAGATGCTCTTACTGCGAACCTTATTCGCCGGTATCGTGAACTTGTCGATATCTACGCCATTATAAATCACGCTGGTCGGCGTAGATATTTGAGTGTTATAGGCGAGCAGCTCTTTGACTGACTCGTTCACCAAGACGAGGTGATCGATTTTGCTCCAATCCACCTGTCGCGGTAAGTCGGTGAACACTTCATAGCTGTGCAGGCGACAGATGATTTTGCAGGTCTTCGGCAGCTTGGATGCGGCAATTACAAACTGATCGCACCACTCGATCCAAGCCAAATCACACCACTGGAGCGTTGACTGCATGAGCGAATTGTCGAGGCGTTCCACGACCCGCACTTCGTGATGTTTTTGCAACTCTCGGATCGTTGAATCGATGAAAGTTTTGCTCGACGCGAAAAACGCGATTTTGGCTCGGCGTGGTGTCGTCGCAATCGGCGTCACGGCGCCGGCAACGGTCTCCCATTCGAACGATTCGCTGTCGGCGCCCCACTTGGAGCGGTAAACCGCAGTAGCGCGGTCGAAATCCACGCGGCTTCGTAATCGCCGCGCTAAATCGATGTAGTTAGCGACCAGTTTCCGGCTGACATCGGCCAGCGTCAATCCCGTTGCGTATCGGTCAAGAGCAGCATCGAATTCGCCGAGATGGTCGAGTAATACCGCATAGTCATTGAGCACGTCAACGTTTTCGGGCGCCAAGGAGAGCGCGTTCTCCAAGTACTCTTTAGCTTCTGCGCTCCGCCCTGCCTGCATGAGAATCAAGCCCAGACTGTGATTGAGCTCCCGGCTTCGCGGATGAAAGGAGATTGCCTCGCGCAGGCATGCCTCGGTCGATTCGAGGTCACTGCTACGGTGAAGTAGATCGGCGCACTGTAACCACAGATCGTGCACTAAAGGCATTTGGGCGCAGGCACTGCGCAATGTAAGTCCGGCAGCTTGGAAATCGCCGCGGTTAGCCGCCGCGGTTGCCGTCTCCAGTAGCGTTGCGATCTGGTCGGCGACTGATGGAACTGTCTCTGAGTTGATTCGCGCTGAGTTCGACGGGCTCATGCCGGCTCCTATGCCTGAATGCGCCTCGATCCACGAGGCGGATAAATTCGCTTACGAAATTGTAACGATCGCGTTTCCCGATGCGACCTCGACGCGAGTGCGTTCCAACTGGCGGGCAATCGAATGCTGCACGCCGTAGCTCGAGTCGGTCAGCACTAATTGCTTGACCTTATTGTTGCGCCGATTTATCAAGATGGGCCCTTGCAGGTTGGCCGACATCTCTTCCCAGTGTTCCGGCACGGTGACGATGACGAAGATTTCTACGTCCTGTGGCTGCGCAACATTGATATCGGCAACTTCCTTGGCATGTACCGTCACCCGGTATTCGGGAAAGAACACGGTCGGATTGACGACTACGAAGGACAGGTCGGGCGCGTCGACCGACTGCAACCAGCGGAACGGCCGGCAGTCGGGCGAGTCGATCAAGACGAAGCGCTCAAAGCCCTCGAAGCCGAGCAGCCCCCGTGGGACGGAGAGGATTTCGCCTTCGGCGACCTGAATCATTCCAAATTGACGCGTTTGCAGTTCCATTGTCCCTCACCGGATAAAATTGAGCAGCGACGGCTGCAGGATTTTTGCCGCCGAATTCAGCGCGGCCGAATAGGCGTTTTCCTGCATGGCCAGATCGGTGATCAGTTTCGTAATGTCGGCGTCTTCGACTTCCGACAGCAACTTCGTGTAATTGACTTCGTATTCCTCCAGTCGGCTCAGCGTTGTATCCATCCGAATCACTTTGGCTCCGACTGAAGCGCGTTCGTTCAGCACGGCATTGAGCGCCGTGTCCAACGTGCCGACAAGATTTTCGACGGTTTTGCGATCATCGTTTCGCAGGGCGTCCACCAGCAGCATAATTGTCCCCAGGACATCTGCCGCTCCCGCGATGCCGAGCATCGTCGCTACACGTTGATCGTCATTGTTCGCAATCATCAGCGTCCGGGTCGGATCGTTGTTCGTGATCTGAATGCCGGTAGCGCCGGGATTGATCGCCGCAGTGATGTTTAGCCCCGCGTTGTTGATCGCATCGATTAAGTCTTGAACCGTCGTGATGCCGGGGCTACTCGTGTTTATGACTACGCTTGCTTCACCTTGCGAGATGCGCAGCGTGCCCAATGGCGCGCCGAGGTTGTTCTGGATTTGCGCCAGCAGCGTTGTCGGTTCCAGTTGCGGCTCAAGCGCCGCGCCGATGTGGTTGTAAGTGAACGATCCGATTAGCCCGAGATTCGCAGCGGTGGTTTCGCCGGAAGCTGACTCGCTGACCGTGAACGCCGGACGCGGATCGAGCGGCAAACCCGTCAGGATCGCGCCGATCGAGCCGACCAGACCCAGAGTTCGCGCCGTCGTGTCAAAGGCGGAATTCTCTTCGATGTACAATCCCAACGGCACGCCGTTGGTATCGGTGATTTCGATCGCTGTCCCGCTTCCGTTCAAAGCGGCCGTCACGTTCGTCGCGCCCGCAGCAGCCAATTGAGTATTGATTGCGTTGAGCGCATCCCCGATGGTTACCGCAGCCGATAAGTCGACCGTCGCGGTGATCGTTCCCGAACCGTTGCGAATTGTGAACTTTCCGGGATTAGCGTCGATGCCGGTACCCTGATTCAAGTTAGCCAGCGGCGTAGTTAACGAGATTTCGGGACGACCCGTTGCCACCAGGCGCAGGTTGTTGCCTTCCAGTCCCAACGACGCCGTCAAGTTCGTGATCCCGGCGGCGGCAAGCTGCGTGTTGATCGCAGAAATGGCATCGGCGACTGTAGTCGCGGCGGAGATGTCTATTGTCGCCGCGATATTTAAGTTGTCGTCTCGGACCACAAAGGTGCCGGGCGCTGCGTCGACACCTGTCCCGGCATTGAGAATCGCCAGCGGCGTTGCGCCGACGATGCCGATGCTCAAGTCCGAATCGGCGCCGATTACCTGAAAGGGCTTGGTCAGAAGGTTAGAGCCAATCGTGTTGACCTGCACCTTGGCTTTGGCGTCGATGCTGTATTGGATCACTCCCTGGTCACCGCGATAGACCACACCGGTTCCCGAAGCCTCGAACGGCTGCGTGCGCGTGCGATAACCGGAGAAGAGATAGTTGTTTTGCAACTGCGAATTGCCCGCGGCGAGAATCTGGTCGAGCAACGATTGCACTTCGTTCGCGGCGACGTTTCGCGCAACGGCGTCGAACGTGTCGTTCGACATCTCGACCGCAATCGAATGCGCGTCGGCGACCGCCGTATTGACGTCATTGAGCGCACGATCGCTCGACGCCAACCACGTCGACCCAATCGCGATATTGGCCTTGTACTGGCCGATTTCGGTCAGGCGTTCGCGGTACGACAGATCTTTGATCGTGCCGATCGGATCATCGGACACTTTGTTGATCCGCCGGTTGGTCGACATCATATTCTGGAGCTTGAAGAAGCGCTCGATGTTGTTGGACAGGTTGAAGACAACCTGCTTGGCGATCATTTCGTGCGTTACGCGCATAGTTATTCGTCTCGATTAGTCTTCGTAGAAGACAAATCCTTCATCCATTGGGTTCGGCATGCGACCGCCGTCTTTTCCCTGGTCCTTTTTCGGATCGGTGGCCGGCTCCTTGCCGCTTTTGCTGTCCTTGCTGTCCCGCATAAGTCCCTTGTCTTATCGTTTTGATTCCGGTCTGCGATCGTCGTTGCGGTCCTTCTTGCCTTTGTTGTCGCGATATTCAAGCTCCGATTTTTGTTCGCCGGAGTCCTTGATCTCGCCCTTGAACTTGTTGCGGAGCATCGTCACGACCGACATCAGGTCCTTCTTGGCCGCCTGCGCAGCTTTGCGATTCTCCTGCTGAATCTTGACGTACACTTCTTCGCGGTGTACGACAACCTTCAGCGGCGCGTCGATGCCGAGTCGCACCTGGCGGCCGTAAATGCCCAACACCGTAACTTTGATGTTATCGCCGATCGTGATGGACTCGCCTAACTTCCTTGTTAGAATGAGCAATCCACCCTCCGTGGTTGTCTATCGTGTCACGCCCATGCCTGAGATTATCGTTTGCAGCGCGCCGTCAACGAAGGTGATCACCCGCGCTGCCGCTTCATACGCCCGCTGAAAGCGGATCATGTCCGTGACTTCTTCATCGATCGAAACGCCCTGCACCGCCTGGCGCGCGTTGTCGAGCTGCGTAACGAGCAGGCCATAATTATCTTTCAGTGTTTCAGCCTCCTCAGTGCGGATACCGAGCGTGCCGACCATATTCGCATAGTACTCGTTGATCGTTGTTGATCCGGCCGACATCACGCGCTCATAGCGCAATTCGGCGATGGCCTGCGCATTGCGCGTGTCCCCCGGCTCTCCCGATAGCGAGGCTGCGATCAAATTCGGATCGTTTTCCACTTCGGTATTGAGCGCAATCGTTGCCGCCGACACATTCATCGCGTCGAAGAAATCGATGTTTGTCGATCCGGTCGCACCGACGCCACCACGGTGGATTTGATTCACCTGTTCGGCGATTGTTCGCGCCAGGGTGTCGAGTTGCGACTGCATGTCGGGAATCGTCTTGTCGCGCAACTGCTCGAGCGCGAAGATTTCGCCGCCTGAGAAATCGATCTCGAAGTTCGTGTCCTGCCAAACCGAAATCGTTGCTTTGCCGCCGTTGCGGGTGACTGTGCGCGTTTCGATCTGCAAGTAGTCCACGCCATCGACCAGCGACATCGAGCCAATCATGACCGCCGTCGTGCCGTTGTCGCGCTCGATTGTGCGCACGTTGGCGAACTGCGCCAGCTGGTCGATGAGCAGATCGCGTTGGTCGCGCAGGTCATTGGCCATGTCGCCGCCACCTTCGGCTGAAGCGATTTGCCGGTTGATCGACGCGATCTGCATGGCCAGTTGGTTGATCTGCAGCACGCGATTCTTGATGTCGGTGTCAACGCTTGCGCGCAGGTCCGTCAACTGATTGGCATGTTCATGGAAGGCGTTTATCAGCACTTTTGACTTTTCGATTACTGTCGACCTTGCGTTCGGATTTGTCGCCAGATTCTCCCACGAATTCCAGAAATCGGTGATGAGCTGGGCGAGCCCCTTCTCGCCCGGCTCGTTGAAGAACAGCTCAACTTGCGAGAGCGTCTTATGCGTCGATTGCCAACGGTTCATGCTGCCGGTGTCGGTGCGTAGTTGGGCTCCCAGGAACAGGTCGCGGACATGACGCACGTTCTGCGCGATAACTCCGGTACCGATGCTCCCTCGCGGAGTGTCGAGCGGCAGCGTCGGCGTCAAGGATACGCGCTGGCGCGAGTACCCCGGTGTTGCCGCATTGGCGATATTGTGCCCACCGGTGTTGAGAGCGAGCTGCTGCGCCATCAATGCGCGTTTGCCCAACTCCAACCCGAAAAAGAGTCCCGACATCGCTACGCTCTCCGATCCACCAACGAGGTTTTCACGAACGGAGTCGTGCGCACCGATTCGACCGTATAGGCCGCTTTCGCAGGCGTCTCAGCCAGACCAAGATGGTTTATTGTGTCGGTGATATACTCCATGGATTTGCGGATCAGAAAATCATTGCGCTGCTTGATCTTGGCAATCTGATCATGAAGCGATAGCAGTGTTGACTGCATGGCGTGAATTTGCATGGATTCCGGTTCGCTCACGAGCTTGCGCAATTCGCTGAGAGTGATGTCCGAGTCACCGCGCTTCAGTTCTCCGCAGATCGCCGTCACCAGGGCGCGACGTTCTTGTTCGAGCTGCTGAGTACGCAGACCCAATTCCTCCTGATCGCGGGTAACCGCCTCGAGTGCCGTGATGTCGTTCGCTACCAGCGCATCCTGCTGGCGGTTGAGGTGTTCAAGGAAAGTCTCAAAAATGTGGACTTCCTCGCCAATCAGCTTGATTAGTTGTAAGACCTTGTTATCCAAAGCGGTTCCTCTTCACTAATCTTGTCGGAAATCGGCGTTGTTTACTTAACTGTCGGAGCAGCCGATCGGTCGCCGAGCACAGTGCGTACGTAATCCTGCGTCTCAGCAAAGGGCGGCACTCCGCCGTATTTCACGACATTTCCCGGTCCGGCGTTGTAGGCGGCAATCGCCTGTTCCAAATCGCCGAAACGATCGATCATCTGGCGGAGATAACGCGCCCCGCCGTGAATGTTTTGCGCCGGATCAAAGCGATTGCGCACTCCCACCGCTCGCGCCGTGTCCGGCATCAACTGCATCAGGCCGACTGCGCCTTTCGGTGAAATCGCACGGGAGTTGCCCGCGGACTCTTGTATGATGATTTTTTCCAGTAGATCAACCGGAAGATCGTTCGCTGCGGCGGCGGATTCGATGTGCTTGATGAATTTTTGGAGGCTCGGATGCGAACTTCGCGGTGTTGCTTCTTTGGCGACTTGTGACTTGACGACCGTGGCTTGTGTCGGCTGTTCAGTCTCCCTCGCGGCGATTGTTTGTTCGGCGCCGGATACGTTTGCGATCTTTGGTGCAATTGGTGGCGCGATGCCGTCAATTTGGCGTGGTTGAGTGATCTTGAGCTTGCTCGCTGGTTCATTACCGGCGTCAATGCGCTTCACGAGATTCCGATAGAGCTTCTCGCCGATACCAAACATGCCCGACTTGGCCAATTGCCGTGCGACGCCTTCATCGGCCATTGCCATCATGATGTCCTTGCCAAACCCATCCTCTTTCTTCTCGATCAGCGAACTCGCTCGCATGTTCCTGAGCAGTTCGGCAATGAAGATCGACTCAAAGGCCTGTGTCGCCTGCTTGAGCTTCAGGCGTCGTTGAGAGCTTTCGTCGAATATTGGCCCGGCTGATTTGACTTCCAGCGGTTGCGGCAACGGATTGATCTTGATCATAAGACGACCAGCTCGGCACGCAGGGCGCCGGCCTGTTTCAATGCTTGGAAGATGGCAATGATGTCGCGTGGCGAGGCTCCGATCGCATTCAGCGCGGCCGCGATTTCCGAGATGCTGGTACGTTCTTCGAAGTGCACGACGCGCGCTTCCTCCTCGGTGATGTCAACCTGCGTATCCTGAGTCTGAACCGTTTCTCCCTTGCCAAAGGGTTCCGGCTGGCTGATGACGGGAAGTGAGCGGACTTCAATCGTGATGTTGCCGTGCGCCAGCGCCACGGGCGCAATGGTGACGTTGCCACCGGCCACAATAGTGCCGGTCTTTTCGTTGATGACGATCCGTGCACGCGTATCGGGCACGACCGTGATGTTCTCGATCGAGGCGATGAAACGCGCGCGGCCGTCGTCGGTACCCATTTCGCTGGGCAAGGTCATCGCAATCGCGCCGTCGGCGATCAGCGTTGCCGACTGCGGGTGCACTTCATTGATCGAATTCTTGATCCGCTCGGCAGTCGTGTAATCTGGATTTAGAAGCGATAGACGAATCGTGTTCGGATCGACTACCTCTCGCGGTGTTTCGCGTTCCAGGCTCAGACCATTTGGTATGCGGCCAACCAAGGTGTAGTTGCTGACAATTTTGTTGTCGCCAACCTGCACATTGAATCCGCCGATGGAGACCGAACCTTGAGCATAGCCGTACAAAACCCCGCTGCGATCGGACAACGGTGTCAGCACCAGGGTCCCGCCTTCCAAGGTCGAAGCGTCACCGATCGATGACACCGTAACATCCAGCTTGTCGCCGATCACGGCGCCGCGTGTTACTTTTGCGGTCACGAGAACCGACGCGACGTTCTTGATTTTTACCTGCGTCGCGGGAACAGTGATGCCCATTCGCTGCAGCATGTTGGTAATCGACTGGACGGTAAACAGCGCTCCTTTGCCGTCGCCGGTGCCATTAAGTCCGACCACCAAACCGTAACCGACGAGATCAATCTCGCCGGCCTGGTTGATTCGAGCGATGTCTTTGATTCTTACATCCGCGCGGGCTTCCATCAATTGCACGATGTTAACCAGCACGAAGATGATCAATCCGATGATCAAAATTCGCACGAGGCGCATAGCTTCCCTGCTTTACCGTTACAATATCCAGTTCAGAATCCGGGTGATAAGCCCGGGCTTGGAACCGTCAGCGGCCGGTCCCTTGCCGGTGTATTCGATTTTGGCGTTGGCGATGTTGTAAGAGTCAATCGTATTGTCCGGGCCGATATCCGCGCGACGCACGATGCCCGTGAGCGTCATCGTCTCCTTCTCGGAATTGATCTCGATTACGCGATTGCCCTGGATTACCAAATCGCCGTTGTTGCGTTCAGCGATGACTTCCACGGTCATTCGCGCGCGAATCGTGCCGCGCCGCGAATTGGTGCCCTTGCCGTCATAGGTGTTGTCGCTCTGATTGTCCGCGGCGAACAACGGGATAAAATTGAGCGGCCCGACGCCGCCGCCCGAACTTGTTGAGGCATCGCTCTTCTCTTCGGTCTTCAGTTGCGACTCATTCGACGCTTCGGTGTTCTCGTAAACGATAACTGTGAGGAGGTCGCCGATACGGGCCGCTTTGATGTCTGTAAAGAATGATCCGTCAGAACCGACCCGCTGGGCGTACGACGCATTCGGAACGACCGCAATGATTACGAAGATAACCGCCACTGCAGCCTTGATGATCACATATGGATTGACCATTACGCGCGGTGTCGCCGCATATGCGGATTTAGCGAGAAACACGCACCGATTCTTCATCTTGCACCTCGGCAGTGATTACTTTGTTCGTATTTAGATTGCGGACTTTGATTAGTTCGCCTCGGGCTCCGGATTGCTTGGCTTCGCCGGTGGCGGTAATCTGCACGCTTCCCCGTTGGTACAGGATTGTCACCTGCTCGCCGCGACGAATCAACTCTTCCGGCTTGAGCATCGAGTACGACAGCGCCTTCCCCGGCGGAAGGCTGCGATTGACTTCCATCCCCGAGATCTCGTCGAGCGACGTTACCAGCGGGTCGGACTGGGAGACGATCTCGCGGCGCTGCGCGGTGAACATGTCGGAAGTGAGTTTCTCGCCGCGGGCGATCGCCGCTGTGCTGACCAGCGCGTCTTGGTACCAATGCACGTAGACATTGACTGTTGCCGTAAATGAGACCACATTGCCACTGAAGGCGAATGTCTTCACCCAGCAGTTGCCGAATGTCTGGCCGTCGCCGATCGGCTCGACACGCAGTGAGTCGCACTTCTCGGGAAAGCCGACGGGCAATTGATTGACGCTGACGACGTAGTCGAATCGCGGATCGTTTAGCCGCGCCTTTATCGCCGCTTCGATTGCTGACGCCGGCGTGGTCGCTTGTGATAGCGCCGTCGCCGGCATCAACCAGAGGGGAGTGGTAACCAACAGAATTATCGCTGCAATCGATTTCATATTAGCGCTTCAGGTTATTGACCAGACTGCTCATGTCATCCGCCGTCTGAATCGCTTTCGAGTTGATTTCATAGGCGCGCTGCGCCACGATCATATTCACCATTTCCGTCACGACGTCGACATTGGACATTTCCAGATAGCCCTGATTGATCTTGCCAAAGCCGTTTTCGCCGGCGGCTCCCGTGATTGGCGCACCGGAGGACGGTGTTTCTTCGTAGAGGTTATGCCCAATTGCCGAAAGCCCGGCCGGATTGATGAATCGCGCGAGTTCGATCTGGCCAATTTCCTGCGGGTCATTGGAACCGGCCTGAACAACCGACACTTGACCGTCAAAGCCGATTGCGATCGACACGGCGTCTTCAGGAATCGTGATCTCTGGAGTGAGATAAAACCCGTCCGAGGTGGCCAATCTGCCGTCAGCTGTCAACTTGAGGCTACCGTCGCGCGTGAACGCCGTAGTGCCGTCGGTCTTTTGAATCTGGAAAAATCCGTCACCGTCGATGGCCACATCAAGCGGATTCCCGGTCTGTGACAGCTCACCGACCGAGTATTGCCTCGTAGTCGCGACGGGACGCGTGCCGTAACCGATGTCGAGCGAGGTCGGCACGATTGCTCCCGTTGCCGCCGTGACACCCGGCTTGCGCAGGCTCTGATACATGATGTCCTGAAATTCGACCTTCGACTTCTTGAAGCCGGTGGTATTAACGTTCGCGAGATTGTTCGCGATGTTATCGACATTCATTTGTTGGGCCATCATGCCCGAAGCTGCGGTACGCAGTGATCTAATCATGACTATCTACTCCTTAAACTCGCGGTAGCTCGTTGACAGCTTTCCCGAGCGTGTCATCCTGAATCTGGATCATCTTCTGGCCGGTCTCGAAGCGGCGGTAGGAGTCGATCATGTTGGCCATCTCGCGCAGTACGTCGACATTCGATTTTTCGAGATAGCCTTGGCGTACGTTCAGTTGCTGCGGCGTCACGGGCACCGCGCCGGGGTTGAGCGTGAACAACGAGCCTGAGACCTTCTTGATGCTCTCCGGCTCGACGAAATCGACGATGCGCAGCTTGCCGACAACCTGATTGCCGACTGAGATCTGGCCATCCTGTGCAACTGTCAGTGAGCTGCCCTGAAGAACGACCGGACCGCCGTCGGTTAACACTGGAAAGCCGTCGGAGTTGACCAGCATTCCATCGGCGCCGACGTTGAACGCGCCGTTGCGCGTATACGCCTCGCCGTTTGGCGTCAAGACCGTGAAGAACCCGTCGCCTTGAATGGCGAGGTCGAGTTCGCGACCGGTGGCATCCAATGCGCCGCTCGCATAATCGGTATACAGCTTGTCGATCATTCGCGTCTCCCATGACGGCGCCAACCGTTCCCTGAGTCCCATTTGGTTTTTGACCATGCGCATGAATAGCGAATCGCGCTTGTAGCCGACGGTCTCGGCATTGGCGAGATTGTTGGCGATAACTTCCTGCTGCTTCACGCGCGGAATCATCGAGGCGGCGGTTGAGAAAATTCCCTTAATCATGCATTACTCCGCACTGAGCAAGGCAAGCCCCGTGCCGAACGCGGCATCGGGAACGCAAGTCGTTGAACTTGATCTGGTTGAGAATTGTGAATGACTGGTGACTGGCGCTGATATGTCGTGCGGTGCGGAAAGGAATTCCCGCACAAGAGAACGAATCTACTTACTGAAGGCTTTGTAGAAGTCTTCGGCTTTCGCTTTATCGATCAGTTGATTGATGGCCGCATGAAATTCTTCTTCTGTAACCGGCACACCGTTGGTCTCGGTGTATAGTATGCAGTCCAACTTGTAACCGTAGCACTGAAGCGCTTCGGCCAAGTAACAAACGTCCGTATATTTGCACTTGGTGGTAGCTCTCGTTTCACGCATTAATGCCAATGCTCCTCAGTCCTGTCTCTGAGTTTATCGGCAGGAAACGGCGGCGAACTTAGCTGATTCGGTGGACGGGAAGTCGCAAATGCAACCGGCTTTGCGATCAGTTTTCGCTTCGGGGCAAAACTGCCCAGTGGAGCTTCTTTCGCAGGATCTGGTAAAAGGAGTTGTGCGAGAAAGTAACTAATTTCGTGGAGAAGGCGGCCTTTCGGATTACAACGGCGGAGTGATTTGTCAGATTGACCGAGACCTGGCCATCAACACTCATCAGACAAGTATGCTGCGGTGAAGAAATGCGAATCAGAATGACATCGTCTGCCGCGAACAGCAGCGGCCGCGCCGCCAGCGATTGCGGCGCCATCGGTGATGCCACCATCGCTTCCATGTTCGGATTCAGAATCGGGCCGCCGACTGCCGAATTGTAGGCTGTCGAGCCGGTCGGCGTGCAGATGATTAAACCGTCGGCACGGTATGTACAAATGAACTCGTCGTTCACATACAAGTCAAGTTGCACCAGTCGCGCCAAACTCCCGCGATCGACTACAACATCATTCAGCGCAAAATACTTGGATTCGGATTGATCGCCGACAACGACGGCCTCGAGCAGCATCCGCTTTTGAATCTGGTGCCGCCCGCTGACGACTTCCGCCAGCCTCGTTTCGACCTCGTCGGCCGCAATCTGCGTCAGAAAGCCGAGTGATCCAAGATTGATTCCGAGAATCGGCACATCGCGCGGCGCTACGTCGCGGGCCGCCGCCAGAAGCGTGCCGTCGCCGCCCATCGATATAATCATGTCGCAATGCTCGGCGAGCAGCTTGCGCGAGATTGTTACGCCGTTCTTCGGCGCGAACTCCCTGAGATCGTCCGCGAGCAGGTACTCATGATCGTTTGCAGAGAGCCAGTTGAGCGCCCGCTTGATAACCTGATCGGCGTTGGGGCGTTTACGATTGGCGATGATGCCGAAACGCATCACTTCTTGCCTTTGCTCGAGACCCCTAAGTCGGCGATGCGATTGACGACTGCCGACGACTCGATACCTCTGATTGCGCCACTGCGCGTCCCGGCAGCGCCGACGAAGCGTTTGATCGCGTCGGCAATGCCTTGGGCGTGCAAGCCAAGCATCTCTAATAGCTGCTCGCGGCTGCCGTGCTCGACGAAATTATCAGGAATTCCCAAGCGCAACAACTTGATCTGGCTAAGCCCCCGATCGGCAAGCCAGTCGTTGATTCCCGATCCAAATCCGCCGATCAAAGAGCCTTCCTCCGCCGTGACCAGACGCGAATATCGCGAGGCAATTTCGACCAGCCGCGCTTCATCAAACGGCTTAACAAATCGGCAATTGATCACCGCCGCATTAATCCCTTGCTCCATCAGCAAAGCCCTTGCCTGAAGCGACTGCTCGACCATCGTTCCAACCGCGAGAATGGCGACGTCATCACCGACTTCAAGCGCCTCCCAGGTTCCCCACTCGAACATTGGACGATTCATATCAAGCGCTGCTTCCGGGATGTCAGCACGCGGCCACCTTATCGCCGTCGGCGTCGCGAGATTCGCCACCGCCAGGTGCAATGCCTGGCGCAACTCGGTACCGTCGCGTGGGGCGACAATCACCATGCCGGGTACCGGGCGCAGGTACGAAATGTCGAACGTGCCATGATGCGTGGGACCGTCGTTGCCGGCTAATCCGGCGCGATCAAGGGCCAAGATCACCGGCAGATGCTGAAGCGCAAGATCGTGGATCACAGGATCGTATGCACGCTGCAAAAATGTCGAGTAAACGGCGAACACCGGTTTCTTACCTTCGCGAGACAAGCCCGCGGCAAACACCGCGCCGTGCATTTCTGCAATGCCGACATCAAAGAATCGATCCGGAAACTCGCCGGCAAATTCACTCAAACCGGTGCCCGTCGGCATCGCGGCCGTAATAGCCACCAAATCCGGATGCAGCTTACCGAGTTCGACCATTGTCTTGCCGAATACTTTGGTGTAGGCGACACCGCCCGTCTTCTCGGATTTTCCGGTGACTTTATCGAACTTGCTGACACCATGCAGGCAGCATGCGTCGGCTTCTGCGGGGGCGTAACCCTTACCCTTCTGCGTGCGGATATGAAGAACCATGGGGCCGTGAAGCGCTTTGATATGGCTGAGAGTTTTCACCAGACCAAGCGCATCGTGACCATCGATCGGGCCGAAGTAACGCAGTCCGAGTTTCTCGAAAAACACGCCGGGAACCAGAGCGCCTTTAACGGCGTCGTCGATCCGGCCGACAACTTCGCGGATTTTCGAACCTTTGCTCAGCTTTCCGGTCAATGCCCAGATGTGATCCTTGATCTTGTTGTAGGTTTCGTCGGTGCGCATCTCGGTGAGATACTCGTTGAGCGCGCCGACGTTCTTGTCGATCGACATCGAGTTGTCGTTAAGCACCACGAGCATGTTGCGGCCGGAATGTCCCAAATTGTTCAGCGCCTCAAAGGCCATGCCACCCGTCATCGAGCCGTCGCCAATAACGGCAACGACGTGGTGTTTTTGCGCCGACAAATCGCGACTCACGGCCATGCCGAAAGCCGCAGAGATCGAGGTCGAAGCGTGGCCGGCGCCATAAACATCGTGCTCGGACTCGGTGATTTTCGCAAACCCGGAAAGCCCGCCCATCTGACGAATAGTTTTGAGTTGATCGCGCCGGCCGGTCAGTATCTTGTGCACATAGCTCTGGTGGCCTGTGTCCCAGACCAAACGGTCAGTGGGGCTGTCATAGACATAATGCAGCGCAATCGTCAATTCGACGACACCGAGATTGCCGCCGAGATGCCCGCCTACCTGAGATAAAACCGAGAGCAGTTCCTCGCGAACTTCGGACGCCAACTGCGGCAACGATTCAAGCGGGAGCTTCTGCAGGTCCTTCGGGTTGTTTATTGATCTCAGCAGGTCGGCCATATAACGATGATACTATTCCCAAGTCAAATGGTTTGATTATTGCTCGCGCGCCAAGATGAAATCCGCCAGACGACACAGCGGCTCGCATGAATGTAAATCGTGGATCGACGCCTTGGCGTTCTCAATGAATCGGGCGGCGATTCGCCGCGATTCCTCGACGCCAACAACTTTCGGATAGGTCGCCTTTTCATGCAACTGATCGGCGCCCACGGATTTGCCCAAAGCGGCAAAATCGCCTTCAATGTCCAAGACATCGTCAATGATCTGAAACGCCAAACCGAGATTCTCGCCGTATCGTTCGAGTTGAAGAATCGTCGCCGCCGGGGCTTGCGCCAGCATGGCGCCAATCTTTACGGAAGAGGTAATGAGCGCGGCTGTCTTCCGGCGGTGAATGGCCTCCACTTCGGCAATCGTCACCGGACGCCCCTCGGCTTGCACGTCCGCCACCTGGCCGCCGATCATGCCGCGTGTGCCGATCGCGCGACTGACCTCAATGACGATCTCGCGACCACCGCTTCCGGCCAGAATCTCGAATGCCAGGGCGTGCAGTGCGTCGCCGGCCAGAACCGCGATATACTCGGGGTACTTTTTGTGCAACGTCGGCTGGCCACGGCGAAAGTCGTCATCATCCATGCACGGTAGATCGTCGTGAATCAGCGAGTAAGTGTGCAGCATCTCCAGCGCCGCGGCGCAGTCGTAAATTTTGTCGCCAGCGCCGTTGCAGGCCGTAAACGCTGTAACGGCCAGTACCGGGCGCAACCGTTTACCTCCGGCCATAATCGAGTACCGCATCGCGGCGTGCAACTCCGAAGGCGCCGACTGGACTTTCGGCAATAGTTCGTCAAGTCGGCGATCGACCGTTTCTCGCACCTGTCGCAAGGCGTCGAGGTCCGTCTGTAACAACTCAGGCATCCTTGCTCCCGACAATCCCGAAATTCTCCAGTTTGAAACCGCCGGCATCCGCGACTAACTGTTTGATTTCGGTCTCGACCGCCGTCAGGCGCTCGCCGCAAAGTTTGCCGAGGCGCATGCCCTCCTGAAACAACTTGATCGCCTCGTCGAGCGGAAGATCGCCCTGTTCAAGTCGAGCCACGACTTCATCGAGGCGCTTGAGGTTTTCTTCAAATGTCGCTACTGGCTCGGTCACAGCCTCTCACTCTCCAATTCAAGACGCCGCATTATATGCGTTTTGACGGGTCGCGCAACGATCTAATCTTATTCGATTGTTGCGTCGCGACGGCCGTCAACGAACTCGATGGCAACTTCATCTCCGGACTTTAGCGATTCGGCGCTCTTGACCAGCCGACTGTCGTCACGACGCCGCACGACCGCGTAACCGCGCTCCAGCACGCGAAGCGGTGAAAGGGCCTGCAGTCGGTCGGCAAGCCGCTCATAGTGATTTCGTGTGCGAAGTAGTTGGAGCTCGATCCCGTGGGTCAAGGCCGTAACCGCTTCATCGCGCTGTTGCGCGAACGGCTCGAGAATCATTAGTGGCTGCGCGAAGACCCGCGACCGTTGCAGCATCTGCCAGCGCTCCCGCCGGCGGTCAGCATGGCGCCGCAATCCCGCTGTGAGCCGCTGCGTGGCCGCCAGAATCGTTTCCACGAGTTTTGTCGCATCAAACGTTGCAAGCTCCGCCGCCGCCGAAGGCGTCGCAGCCCGTAGATCGGCAACGAAATCGGCTATCGAAAAATCGATCTCATGTCCTACGGCGGAAATCACGGGAATTTCGGACGCAAAGATCGCGCGCGCCACGGTCTCCTCATTGAAGGCCCAGAGATCTTCGAGCGATCCACCGCCGCGACCCACGATCAGCGTGTCAAGCGCTCTAAACTGATTGAATTCGCGAATTGCGTCGGCAATGTCCTCAGCCGCGCCATCGCCCTGCACCTTTGTGGGTCGCAATATCAGCCTTACCATCGGCGCGCGACGGCGACAGATATTGAGAATGTCCCGGACCGCGGCTCCCGTCGGCGAGGTCACGATGCCAATGGCTTGCGGATACTGCGGAATCGCCCGTTTGCGTTCTTCATCGAAAAGTCCTTCGGCCGCCAATTTGGCCTTCAGGCGCTGGAATTGCTCCTCAAGAGATCCCTTTCCCTGTGGAAGAAGCCGAATCACCCTCAGTTGATAGTATCCGCCCTTTTCATAGAGCGTGATATCACCGAATGCTCTCACCTTGAGACCATCCTTGGGCTGAAACGACAGACCCGATGCGGAAAACTTCCAAATCACCGCCTTGAGTTGTGCCTCGGAATCTTTGAGTGTGAAGTAACGATGCCCTGACGTGTGATGAAGGTAATTCGAAATCTCGCCTTCCACCCAAACTGAGGTAAATTCTCCTTCGAGTACTTCCTTGATCGCTCTCGTCAATTGAGCGACCGTATAGACCATTTCTGAGCCGGAATCAGTCATCGCTTCGGAGATTATACTCTTCAATTAGTTCGCGAAAAAAATAATTGCGCGCTGGGAGTTCTGAGCAGCTTGAGGCAGCCGGAGCGAAAATCTCAATTTCCTGTAATCGTCTCTTTACAGCATTCTAATACGTTATCGCGTAAGACGTTACGATATGCAGAAAGAGCAAGGCGTTGTTCGTGTGTCCAATAATCCGACAGTTGCGGTCGCAAAATAACGAGGCCGAAATGTTAAACCGTTGTTGTTTAGCATTTTGCCTTGTTCCAGACGATTGGCACATCAATTGCTGTTACTTGAGTTATCTTGGCCAGTAGTGTCTTACCAAACTATCCACTGGCGGGAATCCCAAAAGATTCCCGCCAATTTATTTTTCTGACAAGTTGCCACGAAATTAGAAATCGAGACAGTCGCAGGACGGCGCCGGCCCGGGCCCACCAGAAAAGATGTGGTTGATCAGGTAGACCGCGTCGGCAATACTCACCGCGCCGCTACAGTCGGTATCGCCGGACCCGACGACATTCGGCTGCGGAGCAACTCCCCCACTGAAAATGTAGTTGATAACAAAAACCGCGTCGGCAATCGAGTACCCACCGGAGTTGTCGGCGTCACCCACCAGCCAGTCGCACAGCGAAACGGTAACCTGTTCAAGCGCGCTGTAGGCGGAGTACTGACCCTCGGCATCTTTGGCGCGCACGCGGTAGTAATAATCATCCTGCGTCAAGCCGGTGACTTGAAATGTTGTATCGGTGAGCGTGGTCGAGAGCATCAATTGTGTGCCGAAGGCGTCGATCGATTCGACATCGTCGATCCAGATTCCGGGGTTATTGACGAAGCCGTCGGTAATGTACTTGAACCGAATCAGTACGTCCTGTCCAGCAAAAGCCGCGAGGCTGAACTTGGCGAACACCCACGCACTACCGCTACTGCCGGTGATGCCGTTGCCCAGATTCTGCCCGAAGGGATTGTTAGTGGTCGTAATATTGCCGGCGATGTTCGTCCAGCTTTGACCGCCGTTGCTCGATACCTGAACGTATCCGTAGTCGTAGTTATTTTCGGTGTCGTACCAGATCCAGAATTTCAGGCTATCTCCGGAATTGACCACAGTAGGAAATTTCGTTGTCACTCCGTTGTTCTGGTTGGCGCCAAAGCCGCCAAAGTAGGATTTTGTCCCCGACTTCGCTCTGGTAGTTGAGATCGCAAACCCGCTCTCAAGCCAATTGCTATTTCCCGCCTCGAGATTGTCCGCGACTCGTTGCTTGTTCGATAATTGCTCCAGCTCGAAACTCACGGCAGGATTTTCGGCATCGACATGGTGCCAGTAGAGATCAACGGTTGTCGTTTGAATGAGGCCGACTGGATAAATTGTCGGAAAAACCGGAACCCGCAGCTTCTCCGGGCGGTCGGCGATGCGTGCGACAAACAGGTTGGGGTTGAGATTCTTCTGGACCAGCGGTGTAATGCGATTCGTTGGCGGCCAGAAATTGTCACTACTCGATCCGACCTCAATGGTCATCGAATACGCTTTGTCTTTCAGTGTCTGCTCGCCGTAGCCCCAGTCGTCGGTCGAGCCGTTTACGGGGTACAACAACTCCCACGGCGTCCCGATTTGATAGCCGGCCATAGCGCGGATTGTGTCGCCAATTTGCTCGAATATATCCTGATCGGGAGTGTAGCCGGTAAAATAGCCCCAGGGCCAGAGCAACAAGTCGGAATAGGAATGGTAGGTCAGAATGACCTTGAAATTGCGGGCGATACAGAAATCACGCAGCGCTTGCGTTTCCGGCTCCGAAAACGGGCCGCTTCCCCGATATGTCAGGTCCTCGGGATCAGGCGAAGATCCGGAATTATCGTAGCCCCATTGATATCCGAAATTGCGATTGAGATCGACGCCGAAAGTTCCGCCGGGATTCGCGCGGCGATTCTTCCGCCACATGCCGCCGCCGTCCGGATCGGTAAACTCGTTGTAGTAGTAACCGTCCGGATTGGTGACGCACGACACAAAAATCTCGCGGCTGTTTACCAGCTCTGTCACCGCCGGGTTCACACCGTAGGAATTCGTCAGGTGCCGCATTAAGTAGATCAGCACTTCCGGCGTGATTACCTCGCGAGCATGGATTGCCGCGTAGTAGTATACCTCGGGTTCGCTTTCGTCGACGTTGGGGTTATCGGAGATCTTCATCACGTAGATCGGTCGACCCTCAATGGTGTTGCCGATCGACCACTTCGGCTTCACGATCGTTGGATTGGCGTTGGCGATCGAGTCCATTACCAATTCGATTTCCGCCAGCGTCCGATAGCCGCCCATGGCCCGGCCCGGCTCGAATCTGCTCTTGAAAAACGCCTTCAAATCGGGGATCTCAATACTGTAGGATAGACCACTTTGAGCCAATAGCTGCAGTTGGTTGTGCGTGACAACGACAATCACGCTACCATCTTCGGCCTCAACTTCATCGAGATGAAGCTGCCCAAGGCGGGAAAGTTCGTCGCGGGAGCTGATGGAAACTTTCACCTGCGACAATTGCTCTGCAACGCCGGCGACGCTGAAGAGAATGACCATCAAGATTGCAGTTGCTACAGCGATCAAGCTTCGGGATGACATGCTCGGAACTCCTTGACTCGGCAAAGCCAGCTAAACGGCAGCAGTAGACGGCGGTTAACTACTTGTCAGAGCAGAATATAGCTTCATTAGCCGTTGTTGGCAAGCAATATCTTCTCTGCCGTGTTGGCGCCTTGGCGCGGTGTCGGCAACTGGATACGGAAAGTCGTGCCTTGGCCGAGTTTCGAGGAAACCAGGATACGGCCGCCATGAGCATTAACCCACTTTTGCGCCAGCGCCAACCCAAGTCCGGTGCCGCCGGCTTTACCGGAGGTGAAAAACGGAGTAAACAGCTTGTCAATGTCCGCATCGGGGATTCCCCGACCGTAGTCGACAACACGTATTTCGATGCACCCGGCGACGTTGTCGTGGTCAATAGCGATGACGATCTCGGAGTCGTTCGTCGAGGCTTGTATTGCGTTGTGAAGCAAGTTCGCCAGTGTGTTGCTCAGTAGGACGACGTCCCCGGTCAGCGCCGGCAGGAGATCGGCAATGCTCAATCGGAGTTTCAGCCTTCTACTTTGGAGTATGCCTTCGAATTGACGAGCCACACCGTCGATTAGGTCGCGCCAGTTAACTTCGGAAAGCGCCAGCTCGCTTGGCCGCGAAAGCCTGAGAAAACGATCGAGCATTTCACCGGTCAGTCGCGCTTCGGCAAGAATATTGTCGGCGATCCCGGCAGCGGTGCCGGCAGCTCCAATCTTGTTCAGGAGTTGTGCGAAACCGACAATCGCCCCCATCGAGTTCCGCAATTGGTGCGCCAGCCCGGCGGACATTTCTCCCAACGCCGCCATGTGTTCGTTGAGCCGCATCTGGGCTTCCAGACTACGCAACTCCGACAGATCGGTAAGCAGGATCATCGCGCCCTGTACCTGCTGGGAGGCGTCGCGAAGCGGCGACCCGGTGACGCTCAACGCCAGGCGTTTACCGGTCGTGCTCTTGAGTTCGATCTCCGCCGCCGCCGTTGATTCCGATCGCAGAAGAATTATTGTGAAGAGGTCCGCCAGTTGCGCAAATGGCCGGAGGACATTCTGATAGTGCTGGCCGATTACCGTCGCTGAATTCAATCCCAGAATCGATTCTCCGGCTTCGTTCAGGCGCGTCAACTTCCCTTCCACATCACAACTGATTACCCCGGTCGGCATGGCCCGGAGTACGTACTCGTTGTAGCGCTCCAAGCTGGCAGCGCGTTGCTTCTGCTCGGCATACAGGTCCTGAAGTTTGGCTTCTTTGGCGCGAAGTTCGGCGATGACGTTATGAAAAGCAGTGACGGCAAAGTCGACAGCTTCGGGTTTGTCTGTCTGCGCCACGTCGGCGGCAATTGCTTCACTCTTGATTTGTTCGTAAGGTCGAAACGTTATTTTTAACAGCAGTAGCGCGATGGCCGACGCTGCAAGCAAACTCACGATCTGAAACAGCGTGTTGAAGAGAGCGAATCTTTCCAGTTCAGCGATGACTGCAGCATCAAACCATGCCACCAAAGTCAACGGCCTGCCGTCGAAGCCGAGAAAGTGAAAGTAGGCATTACGATAGGTCTGACCGTCGGGAGCGGAGAAGGTCTCGCTGATCGTCGAAGGCAACGCATTGCGGATGCCGCCGGCAATGGTCTTCGGCAGAGTGTAGAGCCGCCTGATCTCGCGCAATTTCTCGTCAGTGAGAAAGTCGCTGTGGCCGGAGACGGTGTCGCGCAGCAAATCGGTCTCGACGATCAGCAGTCGGTCAAAGCCCGCCGCCGCTGCCAGATCGCGAACAGCCGAACTCTGCAGGCGCTCGATCGGCCCACTGCGCAACGTGGCTGCGATGAGATTAAGATTTTGCGCGATTTGCTGTCGTTGATTTTCCTCTTCCAACGAGATCGTTTGATTGAAGAATCGGAGCGAATTCAGGTTGGCGATTACGATGAGAATGAAGAGCAGACCGAGCGTGATCCGAATGCGAATCTCGTAGGTAATGCCCAGTCGTTGCAGAAGGCTTTCGCCCGGATTGGAGTTTGCGCTCATATCGTCTTTATCGGCGCGAGCGAGAACTCACCGCACGGTGATTGTGCAACCGGGTGGAACGATTTTCGTTAGTTGAGGGCAAGCACGCGGGTGAAGTAAAAGTCGAGCAGGCGATGGCCGAAGAAGAAGGCCAACATCGCGGCCGCCGCCAAGAACGGCCCGAACGGAATCATCCGACCGACCGCGGAATGCCGCGCCAACGCCATGCGAATCAGAGCGTAAATCAGACCCAATAGCGCGGCGCCGAAGAAAATTATGAAAATGTTTTTCCACCCGAGAAAGGCGCCTAACATCGCCGCCAATTTGATGTCGCCGCCGCCCAGCGATTCTTTCTTGAGCATCTTATCGCCAACCACGGCCAGCAGATAGAGAGTCGCGCCTCCCGCCAGCAAGCCGATAATCGATTCCAGCGGTGTGATGAGCGGACTCACAAACGAAAGGACGACGCCGAGGGCCATGCCCGGATAGGTGATGCGATCAGGAATGATGAGGTACTCGAAATCGATAAAGGTCACCACGAGAAGCATGGCAAACAAAACCGCAGCAATCAGCGCTTGGAAATCGAGCCCATAAAGGCGAAAAGCCATGAGGAAGAAGAGGGCCGTGAGAAGCTCGACGATCGGATAGCGCCAAGATATGTTCGCCTTGCAATTGCGACATTTCGCGCGGAGCAACAGAAAACTGATTAGCGGAATGTTGTCGTACCAGCGAATGACAAGGCCACAATGAGGGCAATGGGATCGACCGGCAACAAAGTTTTCTTGACGGGGCAGGCGATAAATCAAGACGTTCAGAAATGAGCCGATGAATGCGCCCAAAGCGAGCGCGTAGACTGACAACAGGCTTTCGGTCGACATGATGTTGGAATTATCGGCTTCTTTTGTCCCGCAATTACCAGAAAATGAACCTCTTGCAGCCGAAACGCTCGGGCTCCAGTCGTCGATAAAGTCCCGTTGCGCCGGAACTGGAGCACATCGCCTGATCCTGAAGGATTAGCGTCCAGGCTGGCACGCGCACGGCGCTGGACCACCCGCAAAAATGTAATTAATCAAGTAGACTGCGTCCGCAATCGAAACTTGACTATTGCAGTCAACATCGCCGGCGGCATCGGGATTCGGCGCCGCCCCGCCAGAAAAGATGAATCCGATTATCGCTACCGCGTCCGCAATAGAGACTGCTCCGTTGGCGTCAGCGTCACCGCAGACGAAGTAGTTGGCCGCGCCACCATTCCGGAAATCAATGTCAAACAGAAGTTTATTGGCGGCAATCAAACAGCTATCCGGAGTACCGATGTTCGGCAGTCGGGCGCTCTCCGGATAGTTGATACTGTCCGGTTCAACCCAGAGAACGCTTCCATCGTAATCGCGAACACTATTGAGCAAGATGAGCGTGTCTCCCCGCGTATTCGAAGCGGCGTTGTCGCCGCACAATGCCCAGACAAACTCAAAGCGCTGGATACTGGAGTCTAACCAGTTAGGAGCGACAAAGAACTTGTAGTTGGCAATCGCTCCCTTGGGGATAAAGTCATCCGGCGCGGGATGCGCCGGGCCGTTGTCGATATCGGCGATGGTGAAGATGCCTACCTTGGCATTGGGCAGATCATGGGTGATGTTGAACAGCTCCCAACGGTTGAGACCCGTATCCTGGTCAACCGAGATAAAGCTGAACAGGCTGTCGTTGTACTTCAACGTGAAGTCTAAACCACCAACGGCCCTTCCCGATTCGACCATGACTTTCACGTTGATCTGGCTGCCGGGCTCAACACCTCGCGGCGCCCAGACCCTGACGCCGATCGGCGGAGCTGCAATCGCGCCAACAGTGCAGGACAGAAGTAGGACTGCAATTGTACAAATCCGGGAAGATGACTGCATGCTAAGACCTCGCTGTCGAAAAGCGAAATTCGCTATCCAAATGACGTTTCGGTCGTGAGCAACAGTCCTAAAGAAGCACTCCTCATGGGGCTAATGAACTTTTTCATTATACACTACCGTGCAGAAAAAAGCAAGGCCAAAGTACTTCCGTGGATCAATTGAAAAGCCAACGCCGGTGCGCGCGCCGGCGTTGGCCGTACTCTTCTTGCTACCGATTGCAGTCAGCGTTTGAGAGCACTCACCATCGCTTCGCGCAGCCGCTTGTCGGCGACGACGATTCCCTCGGAAATGCCGTCACACGGGATTTCCACGGTATAGGTTTCAAACTCGATCGCTCCGGCAGTGATGGTCACATCGAAGTGGGACTCGTCAAGAACAACAATCTCCACCGACCACGTGACAAATGTGGCTTCGCCGGTCACGAACTGTGAAGAGAGATTCTCCCGAACCGAATAGGTCACGACACCGGCCAGCGGACAAACCAGATCGTCTTCATTAATCGGTTTGGGAACCTGGAATGACTCGACGTCAAGAGCGAAAAGCCACTGCCCTTCGATCGTTTGGCCGAGCGTGTCGAATTTCACGTCAATCGCGAGAGTGATCGGACCGTCGATCGTGATCGTATCGTCGAGCAGGTCGTCGTAGATCATATCGCTGCGCCAATCGATCGTGAGCTCGTCACCGTCGGGAGCTACGCCGTTGGCCCGCAAGCGCCCGATGTTACGCAGGTAATCCGTATTGGCGTCGGGCACGAACTGTGGCTGGCCGCCGTTGCTGCGAAACTGCAATGAATCGCGCACGACCAAATGATAGGCGACCGAGTCGTCTTCGTCGATGCCTTCCGTTTCCAGGTACCCTTCCCACCAGCCACTGAGAACGTGGTAGGTCAACCAAGTCGAGTCGTGTTCGGGTGCGGCCATCTTGCCCAAGTCAAATCCGAAGTCGCCGGCGTCGACGCTATCGACGAAATCCATTCCGCCCGCGAGCAACGAGTTCAGTAGCGGAATAATGGTCGAGTCATTCATCGTGCGTACTCGCGCGAGTTGCTCAGTGGTTACCGGCTGGTTCGTTTCGTTTGCCGCTTTATCGTCGCCGCAACCGCAGAGCGCGGCAGCGATACACAACAAGAAGAAGGCGCAGAGTATGTGGCGAGATTTGATCATGATATTTCTCCTCCTCGTCAAGGATGCGAATCGTTATCAAATGAAGGCAATAACCCGAGCGGACACGCCCGATTACAAATTCAGGCTCAGTTTATCAAGCATTTGCTGGATATGGATGAGCTTGACCGGCTTGGGCAGATAATAGTCGATGCCGTCGGCAACGACCATCTTATGCGTCTGCCCGGAATCAAAAGTGGACATGACGGCCACTTTCGTGGTTGGATTACTGGAGCGGATCTCCTTCAGCAGACTGACTCCGTCGACTTTCGGCATTCGCGAATCGGCGATCACCAACTCGTACTTGCGCGCCTTCAACTTGATAAAGGCTTCTTCGGGAGTCTCGGCGGCATCCGTGTTCACGTGTAAGTGACTGAACATCTCGCTCAACACCTTTGCGGTATTGCCGAAGTCATCGACGATCAGTACTTTACAATCTTGCTTTGGCATGTGTGAGTCTACCCTCCTGCTCTATATTATCGGCGGCTTGCTCACAGTATTTTATCGTAATTCTCAGTCGTATGACAAACTATATTGCGCTGGAAAGATGGATTTTATCGCGAATGACAACTGCATTCCACCGGCGATCTTCGCCGTCTCTCGTTCACGAACTGCTCGCCCTGATGCTTGCGTCCGCGCTGTTCGTTCCTGTTCGATCAGAAACCACAACGGTTCTTGATTCTGCCAAGCTCGAGGGCAGGCCGGTTCGGACGATAATTTTTGCCGGCAAGTACAGGTTGCGCCAAGTCATTTTGCGCAATGAGATTGATTCCCGACCGGGAGCGCTGTTCAATTGGAAACGGCTGAGCCGCGACCGACGCAAGATCGAAGGTCTGGGCATTTTTGCGAGCACCCGGGCTGACGCCGCGGCGGCCGGCGATTCGGTTGATATCCGCTTTCATCTGCAAGAGGTCTGGACGCTCCTGCCTCTCGCTTCGATCGGCAGCACTGACGGGCGCTTGGACTGGTCGATCGGTCTCAGCGAGAGAAATCTCCTCGGTTACTATCTGCAAGCGGCGATTCTCTACCGGCGCTACGAGAATCGCAATTCGGGATACTTGACGTTGTCGTGGCTGCGCGCCTTCGGCGAGGATATCGCCGTCACAGTGGCAATGTCGCGTCGACGTGAAGTCGAACCGCTGACGTTCCGGGCCGGCTCGGGGGACTTCGACTATCTGAATAAGACTCTGGCGCTCGGTGTTGGCCGACGCCTGCATGAGCGGCTTTATGCCTCATTGTCGGGCGGCTATTCGCGAGAGAACTGGTCGCTCCTTGGTGCTCCGGCGGCGGGTCTGCCAACGACGATTGATTACCCGCGCTATTTCGTCGCCGGGGCTGTTAGCATCGGTCGTGTTTACTACGAGCATTTCTTCTACGACGGCTGGGACATGGGACAGGATTTAGCTGTGATCAACGAGCGCCCGCAGGGTAACTGGGACAAGTGGCGGCATGTCGCGTCGTTTCGTCTTTATCGAATTTTCGGATTCACCAATCTCGCGGTCCGCCTGCAGGCGCAGACCTCGTCGGCGGATGAACGGGTGCAGCCGTTCGCGGTCTCCGGCGACTTCAACATCCGCGGCTATCGCAGCGAAATCGAACGGGGCGATCATCTCTTGTTTGGCAACATCGAGTGGCGGCAACGCGTGCTGGATCGCAAAGTGCTCTATGTCCAGACCGCGATGTTTATTGATGGCGGCTTTATCTGGGGGCGCTTTCGGCGTGCGAGTGATGCCGCTCACCATCCTTATTGGTCGGTCGGTGGCGGGTTGCGCGGCTCGATCAAGCAGTTTCTGGGTCGTGTCGGGCGGCTCGATCTCGCCTTCAGTCCGCGGGACGGCGATTGGTCGGTGTATCTGGCGACATCGCAGTTCTTTTAGAGTGCCCCGGACAAAACTCGTTGCCGCGATCTTTCAAGTGTTGTTAGTTAGGGGCGAATTAACGTATCGGGGAAGGAGAAATCTATTTCGAAGCTCTACAAAACCGTCGGCGTATTGATCTTTGTCGTCGCGGTGGCTATCGCCTTCTGGATGAAGAGCCAGATCAACCTTCGCGAAGTCCAGACGGAAAACGATTTTATTACGGCGATCTTGCACTCCGACGGCGTGTACAACATGGCCGAGAAACTCAAGCTGGCTGCAGCGCTTGGCGTATCGGGAATCGGCTTTTGTTTTGGCTTCATCGCCTACGGTATCGGCATTATTCTCGGTCGCCAAAGATAGTTTGGACGATTTATGACGATCTGGCGGCGCATTCCAATCAAAGCGTACCCGCTGGTCGCTCTCATCGCGGCGATCGGTCTCGGCTTTTGGAATTTTGCGCTCGTCACCGCCGATACTGAGCCGCTCAAATCGAACCCCACGTTCACGGATATACAGTTCACCCTGAATAGCGGTGATTCGGTATCATTGCCGGGCACATCGCAGTACTACCAATTTCTGGTTCTCTGGTCGGTAGAATCGGAGCGCAGCAAGCTGGCGCTCGGCGAGGCGGCGCAGTTGATAGTCGGCGGCGAGTACGACTCCATCGCTCAGTTCTATTTAGTCAATGTCTCCGATTCGTTGCCGGCGATCCGCGACGCCGTGAACTTCGACAATCTCGCGCTTCCCTTCGGTTATGCCCCGACCGGGGAATTCATCGAGCGTTATCAGATTCGTTCGCTCCCGGTAGTGGTCGTGCTCAATCCGGAGGGATTGATTCTGACCGTCGACCAGGGCTACTCGGAGGGACTGTTCAAGAGCCGACTGGATCAGGTAACGAAGCTGCGGGCGTTCGAGCGCCATGGCGCTTCGGTCAAGGTGTTTTGATGCAGAGCCACGGAAATGCACTGCGTTTCGTCAACCTGAGCAAGACTTACCGCGAGCGCGGAAATCGCAAGGATGCGCTCAAGAACATCTCGTTCGATGTTCCCGCCGGCGAGATCTTTGGTTTTCTCGGTCCTAACGGAGCCGGAAAAACCACCGCCATGCACATCCTCATGGACTTCATCTTCCCGACGGCGGGCCAAACCGAGATTCTTGGCCGGAATTCGCGCGATCCTGAGTCACGTCGGGCTATCGGATTTTTGCCAGAGATTTTCAATTTCGACGGCTTTCTCACGGGCAATCGCTTTCTCAACCTATTCGCACGCTTGGGACACGCCGACAAGTCCAGAGTTTCGGGGCGTGCCCGCGAACTGCTGGACTGGCTCGATCTTCCCGACGCCGGTACTGTGCGGATTCGCAACTATTCCAAGGGGATGACGCAGAAGATCGGGCTGGCGCAAGCGCTGATCGCCGATCCGCAGGTGCTTGTGCTCGATGAGCCGACTTCGGGCATGGACCCGATTGCCAAGGACAAGGTCAAGCGCCTGCTGGTCAAGCTGCGCTCCGAGGGAAAGACTGTTTTTCTGTCGACTCACATTCTCTCGGACATTGAAGATATCGCGGATCGAGTGGCGATCATCAACCGCGGTGAGCTTTTAGCCGTCGATACTCTTGATCGGTTGTTGCGCGAGGGTAGCCGCGCATTCGCGATTACGGCGCGGGGCGTCTCGGACGCGGTGCTTGCGGAGCTTGGCGGCGTTGGTATTGTCAAGACGGATGCTTTCGTCACGATCAATTGCGGCGATCGCGCCGCCAAGGACCGGACACTAATGAAGCTCGTCATGTCCGGAGCGGAAGTCATTGAACTCAAACCATTGGCGGCATCGTTGTTGGACAAGTTCGTTGACCTGGTCTCGGGACAGGAGAGCGGCGCGTGATTCATCAACTCGCGCTTCATCGCTTGCGGAAACTGCGGTCGTCCAAGATCATGTTAGTATTCGCGATCGTCTGTGTTTTTCTCGGAGCGATCACCGTCCTGCCGACAATCATCTTCGCCAAGGCGATGGATGTTGATATTCCCGCGCCGGATACGGCTGTCGGCTATTTCCAGTTCGTTGTCGCCATGGGGCATCTGGCCGCTTTGATTTTGGGCGTCACGACGTGGCGACAAGACTACAAGGACGGCACGCTCTTGACCTTTGCCGCCCGGCCGATCTCGCGAATTGAGATAATTGTGGGAAAGATTCTGGGATCGATCTATGCGCTGTTGGCTTTTTTCGCCATCGCATTTCTGCTCTATGCGGTGATCTACGTGATTTTTCTGCGTTTCCCGATCCCGGCCGTGACTTGGTTATATGTGCCGCAGCTTTTCATGAGTTGGCTGGCGACCTACTCCGTCGGCCTGTTCTTTTCCAATGTCAGCGCTCCGCTCTTGGCCGCATGCTTGGCGATAGTGTATTATCTTCTTGGCGCGTTAGGCGCGGTCTTGGCGCAATTTCAAGAATCGACGCTGACCTCCATCGGCAGGGCGCTGAAGTTTGTTTCGATTGATCGCGACCAGGCAATTGGACTCGAGCAGTTTCTCAACGCCGACATCAGCAGCTTAGCACCGGTTGGGCGCGTAATGGCTTACTATGCAGTATGGGCTGTGATGCTGATGGCTCTATCGCTGTGGCTCTTCAGCCGCCGCGAGTTCATGGGCAAGAGGTCGTAGATGCTGCAGAAGGTGTTCTGGATCGCGTTGCTCGGCGCCGGCGGTGCGGTATTGCGGTTCGCATTGGCCGGCATGGTGCAGCGGATCTCCGGAATCAGCTTTCCGGCCGGAACCTTTGTGGTAAACGTCCTCGGTTGCTTTGTGTTTGGACTAATCTGGCCGCTCGCGGAACAGCGGTTGATAATCTCAGCGGAGTGGCGACTCATCCTTCTGGTCGGATTCGTCGGTTCGTTCACAACATTTTCGACGCTGGTCTTCGAGACCGGAGAATTGATGCGCGACGCGCAGTATACGACGGCATTCATCAATTTCGCCGGCCAGACGCTCTTAGGATATGGCGCGCTTCTGGCCGGAATGGCGCTGGGAAAAACGATTTGAGGTGAATCATGAAGTTGGACGGCGACGCACAATTGCTGAGAATTTTCGTCGGCGAGAGCGACCGCCACTCGGGAAAACCGCTTTATGAAGCGATCGTGGAGATGGCGCGCACGGCGGGATTAGCCGGCGCCACCGTGGTGCGCGGTACTCTCGGTTTCGGCGCGAACAGCCGGATTCACACCGCCAAGGTGCTTCGATTGTCAGAGGACTTGCCGATGATAATCGAAATCGTTGATCAGCCTCAGAAGATCCAAGCCTTCGTCACCGAACTGGACAAGATCATCACGGAGGGCCTTATGACTCTCGAGAATGTGCGCGTGATTGCCTACCGACATGACAGCGGAAATTCTTAGCGACTCGATCAGTTCCTACTTGCTGCCGAAACACCATCCCGCCGTGAATTTAAAATCGGGCATATCGCCCATGCCCAGCCGAAACTCCAGAAACATGAATCCGGATTGCGAGCCGAGTCGTCGAGCGATGCCGCCTTGTACTGAGGCCGCCAGCCCGCTGTCGCTATTGTCGCCACGGCCCCGACCACCGTCAAATGACCAGAACGACGGCCCAATCGCGCCGCCAAGATACGGGTTCCAGCTACCCCAATCAGAACGAAAGCGATAGTCGAGCTCGAACAGCGCCGTCACGATCGTCAGGTCGTCACCGATGCCGATATCGGCATTGGGAAGCAGCATCAAGTTTGGCGCGAGATCGCCAAGATCAAGATGACCGCCAAAATGAATCTGATCGGGATCGATAGAAACTCCAACGCGCGGCCCGAATCCGTGCGCACCGAAGGCACGTGGACCGGCGTTGGCCGCAACGGACAACAAGAGAAGTGCCGCGAGATAAATTCCGCTTAGCTTTCGCATTTTTCTTCCCTCCATGAAACTAAACAACGTAGCCGTTTGACGCAACGAAGCAGGAGATCTGCTGCGCATCAAGATAACTTAACGTCGCGGCTGAGGTCACCGCAATGGCGATTTTCCTTAGTACTTGACCGAACAACCGTAAGGCGCAGACGACTTGACGGCAACCGATTTGCCGGTCAGAAGATTGTCGAGCGCTGAGCGCACATAGTTCGTCGATTTTTCGATATCGGCAGCGCGCGTCGAGGGCGTATCGTCGATCGCGCCGGCATAGCGAAGCATCCCGGCCGGATCGACAATGAACATATGCGGCGTGGTCTTCGCGCCGTACATCTTGCCTACCGCGCCGTTTTCATCAATCAGGTAGGCAGTCGGAGTTGCTTTCTCAGTCACAATCCGCTTCTTCAGATCGGCCGTCGGGAAATGCCCTTGCTTTCCCGGAGCGGAAGAACAGATCGATAACCAGACAACATCCTTCTTGGTAAACATTCCCTGCAACGACTGCATATTGCCGCTACCGTAGTGCTTCTTCACGAACGGACAGTCGTAGTTGACCCATTCGAGAACGACATGCTTGCCCTTGTATTGCGAGAGCTTGTGCTCCTTGCCGTCAACGTCTTTCAAAGCGAAGTCCGGCGCCGGCTGATCGATGGTCACACTACCGATTGCTGCTTCTGGTTTGCTCTGCGCTGTGGCGATCAGCGCGACGACAAAGACGGCTAACACGCCCAGTGCGATTATTGCTTTCAGCTTGTTCATGTCTGAACCTTTCCACCCTGGCTTCATCGTGATCACGTCGCCGTTGCAGGGTCATCGGCGACGACACTATTAACTTTCAATTTCGTTCAGCGCCGACAAGACGATCGCCGGCGTCAGTATTTCGGGCAAGAGCCGCGGTGGCGAATGGGCGTCGCCGCGATAAAGGACGTATAGCGGCACGCTGTTTCGACCGAATTCGGCCAGCGCCCTGGTGATTACATCGTCGCGGGAGGTCCAATCGGCTTTGAGCGTCGCGACCCCCAACTCGCGCAGTCGCGATTGCACATCCGCAGAACCGAATGCGACACGCTCGTTGACCTGACAACTTAGGCACCACGCCGCGGTGAAGTCGATCAGCACCGGCCGGCCCACTTGCCTTAGTTCTGCTACCCGCTGCGGCGAGAATGGTTCCCATTTGACTCCCGAAACATTGTCGATAATGTGGATCGTCGTTGATGCCATTGGCAGATTGACGATGACAGCGCCGACGGCGCCGACGATCAATAGCGTCGCCATGACGCGCGCGATCATGCGCTGCCGCGTGTCCGCCATCAGACTTCCCCACCGACCCAACACCCAAGCGCCAGCGGCAACAACGAGCAGCCCCAAAAGCAGCAATCCGACGGCATTGGTCCCGGCTTGAGCGCCGAGCACCCAGACGAGCCAGACGACAGTGCCGAAAATCAAGAACCCCATGAACTGCTTAAGCGATTCCATCCAACGGCCGGGCTTGGGCATGAATCTTAAGAACCGTGGCGAGCTTGTGACCAGAATGTATGGAGCCGCCATTCCCAGTCCCAAAGCGGTGAAGATCGAAAGCGAAGTCAGCGCCGGTTGCGTAAGCGAAAAACCCAGCGCCGCGCCCATGAACGGCGCCGTGCACGGCGTCGCTACGACCGTTGCCGTCACGCCGGAAATAAACGAGCCGATATCCCCGGAGCGGCTGCGACCGCCGATTCCAGTGAGAGACGCGCCAACTTCGAATACGCCCATTAAATTCAGCCCGAGGAGAAACATGAATGTCGCGAGAACAACGATGAATTCCGGTGACTGCAACTGAAATCCCCAGCCGAGTTGTCGCCCACTCGCTTTCAGAAAGAGAAGCACGGACGCCAGCGACCAAAAGGAAATGAGTACGCCGCACAGATAGAACAGGTTGTGCCGGAAAGTCTCGCGCCTCGTTGAAGTTGTCTTCCCGACAACGCCCATGATCTTGATCGACAAAACTGGCAGCACACACGGCATGAGGTTCAAAATGATCCCGCCAACAAATGCAAACAGCACCGCCTGCCACCAAGACAACTCTGGCTCGACTGCTCGGCTTGCTGCGAGCGGCTGCACGGGCGTCGAGACCGCGAGCGCTCGGCGTTCGCCATCAAGCCAAGCCGAATCGGCCACCAACAAGCCGGAGAGATGCGTGAGCGAATCCAAAAAGAGTCGGTTGCGCGTAACTGAAAGCCTAAACCCATCGTCGGCGAGCTCGAACGATTGCGTCGCGGCGTTCTCCAAAACGCCCTTTTGCTCCGGGAAGAATGTCAGTGTTGATGGGAGCCGCACCTGAGGGTTGGCTCTTCTGCCTGTCAGAGTGACGAATGATCCTGAAGCGTTCGCCGTTATGTCCCAATCGGAGCTTGCGGCTGGTTGTGAGTTGTGCCAGCCAGCCAGCCGGCTTTCCCATTCGCTGTCAACAGCGCGGTCGTTGGATACGGCCAAGTCAAGGTGCAGCATCGCGTCGCCGGGAATGCACTCCACTTTGCAGACAAGCCAGTCGACATCTGCGAGCAGCGAAATTGTACTACCCCCGACTAAGTTTGGTGGTGCGATGACCCTGGATGGATACAGCACCTCACCTTCATAGCCGAAACTCACCAACGGGCCGGCAGGAATCTTCTTCGGGATTGGAAATTCGAGTTCTCCCACCGTGAAGCCCTCCGGCAACTTCCAGCGAACCCGCGGCGCCAATCCGGCGTCTCCGGGGTTCTTCCAATACACATGCCACTCGTGATCGGGGATCATTCGCAGTGCGACGATGAATGTATCTCCCGGGGCGATGCTCGTTCGATCCGAGACGAGTTCAACCGCGATATGATCCCGACGAACCGACTCTGTCGCTGCCATTTCTGGCAGCAATGAGAGCGCAAGCGCAATTACGCCAGCATGCAACCGCGCTCTGGTGGCGAATCTGAGGCACTTGTGTTGATTGAATCTGTTGAACAAAAGCGAACGTCCGTTAACTTGGCCTAATTCGGTTCACATTTAGAACGCAAGCGAGCGAAATTTGTTCATGCGCAATTGTAACACGTTGTCTATAAGGGCATTACGGGAGTTATTTGAAGTTATCATAGAACAGTTTTGCCGTCGTCATCAAAACTACAACGATGAAAATCGGCCGAATCAACTTTGCACCTCTTGAGATTACCAGGTGTGAACCCAAATACGCGCCGATCACCTGTCCACCTGCCATCGTCAGACCGACGATCCAGACGACTTGACCACCGATAGCAAACGCGAGAAGCGAGAGGATGTTGGAGACGAAGTTCAGGAGCTTGGTGTAGCCGGTAGCTTTGACCATGTTGTAGCCGAGCAGCACCATGAATGTCATAACAAAGAACGAGCCGGTCCCCGGACCGAAGAATCCGTCATAAAAGGCGATCGCAAATCCGGCGGTGACCGCGTAGGCGAACGGCGTGATTTTCGGCGTGCGATCTGCCGTTCCGAGTCGCGGCGAGAATATGAAGTAGATCACCAGCGCCAGAAGCAAGAACGGTATCACTTTGTCGAGGAAATCCGACGACACGCGCTGCACAACCCAGGCACCGGAAGCTGCGCCTGCGGCGGCGAAGAAGATTCCCCACTTTGCCTCGCGCAATTGAATCACGCCATTACGCCAGTGACTCAGCGTCGCGGTCAGGCTGCCGAAGCTGGACTGAAGCTTGTTCGTTCCGAGGGCCAAGTGCGGCGGCAATCCGACGGCGAGCAATGACGGCAAAGTAATCAGCCCGCCGCCCCCCGCAATCGAGTCGATCCAGCCGGCAACTAAAGCGGCGATAAAGAGAAGAATTCCCTCGGAGACGGAAAGGTATTCCAATGACGTAGATCTCGATCGCTAAAGAATGAGTGTTGTGACGATGATTTGGGCGAGCATGATCTTCGCGATCATCGAAGCCGGTTGAACTGTCGCATACCAGACGTTGGGCAAGTCGGATTCCGCCTGTTGATTGGCGTAGGCCAAACACGCCGGCTGCGTCTGGATTCCGGACATCATGCCCATCACTCCCAGCATCGGCAGTTTAAGATAGCGATATCCAATCATAATGACGCTGACCGTGACAAACGTTGTCACGGCGCCGCCAGCGAGGAACAGCCCCCATGATCCGCTCTGAAACGTCTCACCGAAGCCATACCCGGCTTTGGTGCCGATGGCGGCGAGAAAGAACACCAATCCGATTTGGCGCAATACGAGATTCGCCGCATGGGGCAAGCCCCATTGAATCGGTCCGGTGCGCTCGAGGCGACCGAGTATCAATCCGGCGACCAGCGGCCCGCCGGCGAAACCAAGCTTGAATTCCCCACCGCCGGGCAGCGGCAGCGGAATCATCCCGAGGAAAACTCCGAGCACGATTCCGAGAGACAACGAGAGAAAATCAGTCTCCGACAAGGCCTGAATGGAGTTGCCAAAGAACTTAGATACGCCCTCCTCCTGCCGTCGGGGAATGACCACCATGATTTGATCGCCCATCTCGAGTATCGTGTCCGGCTTGGGAACGAACTCGACACCGGCTCGGCGCAGGCGCGTAATCGCGCCCTCGAACTGCTTGCTGGTCTGCAGTTCGCGAATCGTTCGTCCGACGACCTGCTTGTTGGAGATGAAGAGTTGGGCGTAGCTGGTGTCGTCACGCTGTTGCGCGATCGCTTCCGTCGAACGCTCGCCGAAAAGCACGGTCGCCCGCGACAACGCGGTCGGAGTACCAACGGCAACTACCAGGTCGTTCTGCTGCAAGACCGTATCAGGCTGAACAATGCGAATGGCGTCGCCGTGTTTTACTCGGCTCAAGGTGAAGCCGGCGTTGCCCAGTAGCTCCAGCGCGTGTTCGGCAGTTGTGCCGGCGACCGCGGGGTTCGTAATCCTGAACGTTTGGAAGACGATCTCTTCCGGCACATCGCTTGATGACCGATCCGCCGCTTCCTTCGCGAAGTCTACTTTGTAGAAGCGCGAAAACACATAAAGCCAGAGAATCACGCCGAACACACCGAACGGATAAGCCAATCCATAGGTCACGACCGGGCTCTGCATGTAGATCTCGGTTAGCCCAGCGGGATAACTTCCGGCGAGATTTTTGACCGCCTCGACCGCCGCCGCCAACGCCGGCGTGTTCGTCAGCGCGCCGCAAAACAAGCCGGCAATGCTTGGGGCCGACATTCCCAGCAAGTTTCCGATCAGAGCCGCAACCAGTGCGCCCGCGGTCAACACCGAGACGGCGATCAGGCTGAATTTGACACCGCGCTTCTGGAACGATGCAAAAAACCCCGGGCCGGCCTGCAATCCGAGCGCATAAACGAAGACGACGAGGCCGATGATGTAGATTTCTTCGGGAAGCGCAAGACGCTTGTCGAGCGCCCCAAACGCGATGCCGACAAACAGCACCGCGGCGATGCCGAGATTGAACCCGAACACCTTGATGCTCCCCACCAGGTAACCGAGCCCGATTACAATGAAAAGCAATAACAGTTTGTTGTTTGCGAGAAGGTCTATGAATTCAGCCACGCCATTGACACCCGGCGGGTCATCGAGCTTCGCTCTCACCCGCACATTGCGGCGGTTGATCTAAACAATGTTTACACGAAACGCAAGCCACGAGTGTGCGTCGCGGTTAGCCCTTGATATTACCGATCGGCACCAGTTTGGCGACTTTGCGGGAGATTCCGATTGCGTCGACGGCCGCAATCACGTCGTCGATTTCTTTGTAGGCGAAGCCGACTTCTTCGGCCAGACCGGAAAGCGAAGCCGCGCGTACCATGATTCCCGCGTTTTTCATTTCCACGAGCAGATCGGAGCCGCGCACCATTTTCTTGGCTTGCATGCGCGACATCGTGCGGCCGGAACCGTGAAGAGTCGAACCGTAAGTCTCGTTCATCGCCTTCTGCGTTCCGACGAGAAGATATGACCCGGTCTGCATCGAGCCACCGACCAATACCGGCTGGCCAACTTCGCGATATTTCTCCGGCACATCGGGAGAATTTGGCCCGAAAGCGCGCGTCGCACCCTTGCGGTGCACGATCACCTTTTGTTCGCGACCGTCGATTTTGTAGCGCTCGATCTTAGCAATATTATGGGCAACATCATAGATCGTCTCAAGTCCGAGCAAATGCTCGGCTTTGCCGAATACTTCGACGAACGCCTGCCGGACATGATGAACGATGAGCTGGCGGTTGGCAAAGGCGCTATTGGCGGCGCAGGTCATCGCTTTGAAATAGGATTGCCCTTCCGGCGAGCTAAACGGCGCGCAAGCGAGTTCCCGATCATTGGTCTTGATGCCGTACTTGGGCATCGCCTTCGTAAACGATTGGAGATGATCGGTTGCCACCTGATGACCGCACCCGCGCGAGCCGCAGTGAATCAAAACCACAATCTGATTGGGTCGATCGAGGCCGAATCGCGCAGCGATTTCCGGTTCGTAGACATTCTCGGGTCTGACGACTTCAACTTCGAGGTAGTGATTTCCAGAACCCAAGGTGCCAAGCTGGTTGCGGCCGCGCTCGAACGCTTTGGCCGAAACCTGATCAGGATCGCCGCCGGGAATTCTGCCGCGCTGTTCGATCGACATTTGATCGGATTCGTTGGCGTAGCCGTGCTTGCGACACCACTCGACGCCGTCGACCAAAACATTGGCGAACTCTTTCTTATTCAGGCTGATGGATCCATTGACTCCAACTCCGGCGGGAACCAACTGAAAGAGCCGGTCGAGGAGCTGCGGGAGTTTGGGTTCCGCTTCTTCGCGAGTCAGATTCGTGCGGATCAAACGCATGCCGCAGTTGATATCGAAACCGATTCCGCCGGGTGAGATCACACCCTCATCAACCGAAAACGCCGCCACGCCACCGATGGGAAAACCGTAGCCCCAATGGCCATCCGGCATGCAGAGTGCCGGGCCGACGATTCCGGGCAGTGTCGCAACATTGGTCACCTGCTCGAAAACGCCGTCATCGAGGGACGCCAGAAGCTTTTCGCTGGTGTACAATCGCGCCGGAACTCGCATTCCCTGCTTGGCGAAGGTCGGGATTTCCCAGACACCGTCACGAATCTTCTGCAGTGCGTATCTCATAAGTCCAAAACAACCATCGCTTCGAAACCGTTTTCAGTTTGCGTAATCGCCAGACGATAATACGTCACGGCCTTCACGTCCGTGTGCGTATTGGACCGCAGCTCGGTGAGCGACCGACCGGCGATATTGGCGGTCAGCGCCCAGGTCTCGCTCTTGGCAATCTCGATGTCGAACTGCGAATACAACTCCGAGTAAACGTCCTTCATGTAAACCAAGTCGGATAGAAAGGTAAACAGCAGTTCATCCAATGAATCGGCAGTCACGGATAGTGTGCGCTGTTTGTCGGGGCGGATCAACTCCAGTGGCGCCATCACATTGAACAGCGCCTGCGCGGCATGGCAAAACAGCTCGGATAGATTTTCGCCAAAGGCCACGAACGCCGCGTCGGCGGTTGCGACATCCTCCAGGTAACGAAAGCTACTTCTTGCCACTTTTTTTGGGGCGATCAAGCCAGAAGCCGAAGATGATGCCGATTCCGACGCAACCCAGAATCAACACCGGTAGCGGTATCGGGAAACGAATCAAGGTGAAATGGAGATCGACGATCCGCCAATTCTGAAACAGCAGGAGAACCGTGAGTAAAATCAGGATGATGATAAACGCTTGCTTGCCGGTAAACATATCGAAAAAAAACGTGCCGTCTGTCGAGAGACGGCACGAGGGTTATTTCAAATCGGCCACTTTACGCTTTGATAATGCAGTCAACCGGGCAAATGGCCACGCAGCGGCTTCCGCCTTCCACGTTTGCGCATTCATCACACTTGACGGCGTCAATGACGTAAATGTCCCCTTCGGCAATGGCGTCGTTCGGGCACTCCGGCAGACAGAGTCCGCAGGCCGTGCACTCATCAGTGATCTTCATCGCCATATTACATTAACCTCCTGCTGACAACATCGTGTCACGCCGAATATAACCGCTGCGGCAGATCAGAAAAAGCAAAATTCGTCAAGATTTCCGGGCGGGTTTTAGCTGTGCCGGCAACGGTTCGCGGCGGTAAATCAAGAAGTATGCGACTAATGCCAGGAGAGTGACCACTAACCCCAGCACGGCATGTTGGGCAACCGTTAGCGCGCCCTTCTGCAGGAACGCCGCCGTCCAATTGAATAACATCTTGAATCCGATGGGAAAAAGGTAGAATACTGCCGGTTGTCGCCTCACGATCAACTGGGCGAGCCACGCGCCGCAAACGGCGTTCAAACCAATTAATGCGAACTTCTGCAGCAGGTCGGCCCTGATGAGGAGCGATCCGTCGGGACCAAACCCGGTCAGGTTGCAAGCCTGAATCAGTCCGAAACCGATCCCGGAGAATGCGCCAATCGCAATTGCGGCTCGCGTAGCCGTCAGCCTTTTCGCTCCATTGAGAACGACCAGAGGCGACACGATCGCTAATAGCTCAACCAGAGCGAATATCAACGCCGAGCCAAGCAGCGGAATATAGATGCTCGTCGAAGGCGACCGCGGGTCAAGCACGAACGAGAAATATCGTTCCTGAACCCATGGCAGGATCTGCAGCGACAGGACGTATAGGCTCGCTCCGACTACGAGAATCACCCACGGCCATGAAGAATTGACACGGCGCCAACCGAATCCTGCCGCCCAGACGGCCGCCAAAGCCGCGAGCATTCCATAGCCGGGGATGCGGCTCATGAACGTGTCGAGAAATGGCTGAGTAGGCAACTCCGCGGTTTCGCCGGCGGCGAGACGGGTCACGGAAATTCCGCTTTGTTTGTCAACAGCCTTCAGAAGCACACCCCGCTCGTCCAAGTAGATCGTTTGATTGAGTTGATCGAGTTTGAGTACGCGAGTCGTAACCGTCTGTCCGCCGTAAACAATGGTTTCGTTCGGCTGAACGACAATTGTGACCGCTACCAGCCGATCCAACTGCGGAATCAGAGTCTCGGCGTGCAGTGTGTCGCCCGGATTGCGGCGAATCGGATAAAGCGCAATCTCCCATTGCAGCGCGAAATTGTTGTCGAAAATGACCGGCCAGCGTTGAAGGGGTATGTTGAACGGCTGGCGAATCCCCAGTCGAGTCGTTTCGCCAACATATTCTGTTCCGGTGAGCACACCGTGATGCGTGACGCTGGCGTTGAGCAACGATAGCTCGTAATCGTACCGTCGCGCAGCGCCGTTCGGCTGATAGCCGATTTCGCATTTTACATTCATATCGAGCATCTTGCCCGAGCGCTCGAATACCGACTTGGTCTCCATCTCAAAATAGAGAAGTGAGTCGCCCTCAACCAACCGACTGCCGACGCATGTTGCCCTTTGGCGGCCAATGACCTCACCACGCCGCTCGATCTTAAACTCGACGCGGTCGCCCTCCTCATAGAGATCACCGGGGCGCAGCGTGCGCGCCTGTGCGCTCGCTACCTGAGCTGACAAGTCAGCGCTTGGGAGGGTCAAAACTACGAAGAGCCAGATTAGAAACCAGTAAATCACTTTAATCAACCTGCATCCGACATCCGAATTTTCGGAGGAATATAGGTAGGTCTTCAGGGGCGACAAGCGATATTTCGGTTGTTCCGAATCGGCGGTGACGCTATAATGACTGCGGTCGCTCGACCGTATCGGGGCGTGGCGCAGTTGGTAGCGTGCTCGCTTGGGGTGCGAGAGGTCGGCAGTTCAAGTCTGCTCGCCCCGATGTAGATGATTCCCTATACCCCAAAACGAAACGCGTGTGGGAGTTCTGCGAGCCACGCAGTGTCAGTCCGATTTTCACTGTTGGCAGGATGCAACGAGGGGCTTCCGCATTGAATCGATACTCGTCATCCCCGTGTCGTCCAGCCGGGCATCGAATCCCACTCATCGGTGTCAAAAGCATAGTCGCGATCGCGATTGATGAGGATATTCGAGTGTTCGATGAGCTGCTGCAGATGGAAGGCTTGTCCATCGTGCGGAACAGTAAATTCTTGATGGCCAAATGGCTGGCAAGTCAACCATCCCTCGCCTGTTGTATAGCCTTCTGCCATCTTCAGATTGACCGTGATCAGGAATTCCTCGCCGTCTTGTTGCACGCGGTAATTGGCGGAGATGATTGACCGTCCTCCGGAAGTCGGGACTGTGAAATCCTGATAGCGATCGCGGCGATGAGACGGAAAACGCAGAGTAAACAGCGTCCTCGACGTACGTCCACCGGCCGTCTTGAACTCGCCGCGAAATACGAATTTGGCGGCATCGGGCAGGAATTTCGTTCGAATGTTGATTTCCACGACTCTCGGCGTTGGATCAAAACTATGCGCCACCGTGAATCGATGCAGGCAATTGATCAGAGAGTGAAGTTGCTTTTTCAAACCTTGATCGTCGGCCCGCCAATCATCGCAGGTTCCCACGATCCAGCCGGGGCTTGCAGTTCCCTCCCCCGGAGTTTGCCCCCACATACAGCGACGCGCAAAGTACTCCGTGTCGCTGTCCGTCGCCAAAATTACGATCACCGCTCCGGCAGCCGATACAAGACCGATGATCGCGCCAACAGGTCCACCAACGCTCGCCCCTGTAGCGACTCCATAACCGATCAGGCCCAGTTCTGCGAGTCCGGCACCAACGACCATCGCGTGCCCGACGGCGGCGTTGTAGTCCTCCATCTGGATGCGATCCACCGCTCCCGATCCACTGGCATAAATATCAAAGATGTTCTTGACGACGAGCGCTTTCATCGCCAGACCCTTAGCGCCCGCCAATGTCGCCGCGTTGGCCAGGCTGTCGGAGACACTCGCGATTCGTCCGGCATCTACTCGTCCTTCGAGAATCGCTTTGAGTTCGCCAAGCCCGTTGGCAACCCGATAGACGCTGGCAATCTTTGCCATTGCGCCTTCAGTCACATTGGCCGCGCCCAATGCCCGGACATTGCGGCCGACACAGTCTCTGAGCGCCTGCAGTTCGTCAACATAACCGGAGAAATCTGCGGGCCGCCCGACGTAAGCGAAAAGCAGTTCGTACGCGGCAACTGTAAACGTCGACGAAATCATCTCGGCGGCGTCAACCTGGCTAAAACCCGTCTTCCACGCGTTCGCCATCGCCGTTTCTTGCGGACCGCCGCGGCCCAGGGAGGCCTTGAAGAACGCCGCCCAAGCATTCTCGCTCGTTTCGGCGCGCGCCTGATCGACAAGATAGTCGGAGAGCAACTCGTGATCGCCGGCGATTGAAGTCATCGCGGCGATGATCTGCAGCCACACTTTGCCGTCCGGGCGCTGGTCGCCTTCGCTGAATACCATAAACTGCTTCTGAAGATCAAGCATCACCGGTCGCGACAGGAAATTATAGAGATTGTCGATGAGGCGGCAGCGTCGCGCTCCGTAATCAGCGTAGCGCGTAAACTCCGCGTCCAATTGCCCCATGTTGAAGTCGTCTTCCAACGCGCTGTCTGCTTCCGCCAACTGCTTGCAGAGGCACGCCAGTATCCCCTTGAGTCGAATGCGTCGTTGCTCCGCCGAAAGACGCCCGGAAGGCAGGCGGATATCGACAAGTGTCATCAGACGCTCGTAGGCGGACAAAGCATCAATCGTCATATCAACCAGATTTCCGGGATCGAATACGATCAAGCGCGCCTCCGCGGGCCCTTGCGTGCTGAGTCGGTTGATAAGTCGCAGCTTAGCAAAGCGCAGGAAATCGGAATTTGCCCGGTAACCGCCTGTGAAAATCATGTCGGCGGTCTTCATGTCCACCTGGCTCGGCAGAGCAATGCCAAAACAATCGGGAAGGTCGCGCCGAGAAATCTCATAGAGCCTGCCGCCCGAACTCTCGCTCCGTTGTGGCTGGAAGTCGCCATCTCCATCCCGCAGAAATTCATCGCAGTCCCAATCGAGGATGCCCCGGTAGTGAATCTGCCAAATCACTTCCCGTGGCTGGCAGTAAATGTAGATCCATCGGTCAGTCGCCTCGGATACGAGCGGCCGCATCCGCCACGGTATGTCAGTAAGATGGTCTTCTTTGAAGAGTGTGAGCAAGTCGTCCTGAGTCTCAACGTAGCGGAACTGACCGCCGGAGCCGTTGAGTATCCGGCCAATGAAGCCGAAGAAACCCTGGGGCGGCAGATTGCTTCCCAAGGCATCGTATGTAACGTAGTTGAAGCGGCTCAGAATGACGGCAATCCGGTTGCTAAGTCGTGTTGTCGAAGCCTGACCTGACGAGACACTATGAACTGAATCTGTTGTATCGTTTGTCATACCTGATATCGTCTCTCAATGCTCACATAATATCCTGTGGCGGTGATAAGATTACAAAATCACCCGATCAACTCAGACTTTATCTGCTCAAGAATGGCGCGCACATCTTGCTCACTTTTGGCCTCGCGAAGCCGGGCAGTGACGGCTTCAACGTATTCGGGGCTCTGAGTCTCCTGATGACTGGTTGCCGCGAAGGGCTCCATTCCGCGCTCAGAGTCAGCGCCTTGAGCTAAGTTCGGGAGGTAGACACCATTGACTTTTTCATTGATTCCGACACCGTATTCCTTGAGAATGTTCTGGGCCTCTTCGGCGGCGCTGTCACCGCAAGGAACGATGTGGTGCGCGTCATGATTGGGAGGGCCTTCTCCCAAACTCTGCCTCAATGCTGCGCGATCGTCGGAACTTGCTGATAGTCTCGGCTTCAATGTCGTCGTGAACTGGTCAGTGCCTTCCGGCAATTGATTCGGATCAACCATGATCATCTTGGCCTTATCCGCGACTTCCAATTCGAAGTCGCTGAGTTCAGCTTCGGTATCGTTCTCGGTTAACTCCTCCTGATCGACGGCCGTAATCGCGCCGGGATAGGTGATCGTAAACTGGCCGGGAGGCACATCTTCGATGCGTACCTTGCCCTGATCATCGAGATCGCCCTCCCGCTCTGTCCCATCGGGCAGCGTTATCTTATAGTGCTGATTCGGCACAACGCGGCCTTCATCGTCGCGGAGTTCGATCTCTATCCAATCTTTAAACAGCAGCAGCCCCGACGATTGGTCACGGCCGTATTCGTCGTTTTCGAGTTTGACCGTGAAGAAGTACTCCGGCGGGTTATAGCTGCGCCCGTACTGCTGCAACTCCTGCTCGCTGGGGATTTCATCAGTGTCCTCGTGATATTGATATTCCCATTGTAGCTCAATCTTCTCATCCTGAACGGTGGTTTCCAGCTCGCAAATCTTGTCGTGAGCGCCGTCTTGATCGGATTCATATATTGTAACTTTAGCGGGAGTGCCGTTGATTACGTTCTTTACTTTCGCTTTCAAAGTCAGCGTATCACCGCGACGCGCCTCGGTCGCGCTCCAGCTGAGATCGCTGACGATGATCGGCAGAACGACCGGAATCCGGTTCGACTCGCCTTCGAGACCATGGCTCGACAGCTTCACTTTGAAATAGACCAGGTCACCGAGTCGCAAGTTGTCAGGAATCGGCATCGAGCCTACGAACTTGTTGTTACGGATCTTGTCGGTAATTTTGCCGACACTTTTCCCAGCGGCGGTTTTGGCTGTGATCTCAATCGGGGCGCCGTCCCCGACAAAGCTTGTGCCGACTTCCAAGTGCGCTTCACCGCCCAACGGAGCTGCTCCGCTGTTCCACACGAAGTAGATCAGCGAAGATTGAAGGCTGAACTTCTCTTGGCGATCAGAACTTGCGTTGAATTTCGTTTGCATATCTGTCCGATGCTCTCACCGATGCATATACGTCAGCTAATCGCGATTACGCTCCTGCAAAACAAGCTGCCGGTTCCCTGCGCACTTATAGTCGACCGAGAGCGGCAGCGGTTCAGCCGCTTGATGCTACATCGTTTCTCGCAGATTATCGACCGGAATCTTCAACGTTTGGAGAATCTCCGCGCCGACTTCCTCAATCGCCCGGCGCGTCACATCGATCGACTCCCAATTATTCTCGGCATACAACTGCCGACAGAAGCGCAACTCGTTACGAATCTGCGTTACATCGTGGTAAGCGATCAGGTCATGCTTTCGCGCCGGATCGCCGACCAGAAGCCCGGCTCGCTCCTCGCGAATCCGCACCAGTTCATTGGCCTGAATCATGAGACCAATAATGCGGCCGGCCGGAACCGCCCGCAGACGGTTGAGCATCTGATGGCGAAACGTCGAGTCGGCGATGACCGGAATATTTGCGATTTTGAGTCCGAAGTTGCACGCCAGATACATCGAAATCGGCGTTTTGCAGGTGCGTGATAGCCCGACAAGCACTAAATCGGCCTCTTCGATGCGATGACCGCGGCCGTCGTCGTGTTCAACCGTGTAGCCGATGGCATCCAGCTTACGGTAGTAATTGTCATCGACGATTTGCAGCAATCCCGGTTTGAATTCCGGATGTACTCCCAGGAACTTCGATAGCGTTTTGATCATTGGCCGAAGCACGTTAAGGTGCAATATTCCCCGTTCCTCGAGGATCTCATGAAAATAAGTCCCGAGTTCAAGCGAGATGATCGAGTAGATCACCAGGTACTCGTCGCTGATTTCTTCGACGATCTTTTCCGCCTGCGCTTTGGTGGTAACTGCCTGGAACGTCCGCCTGATCGTGAATGTCACCTTCTGCTCGGCATACTGGGCGAGCACGGCGTCAAGCAATCGGCGCGCGGTCCGGCCGGTTCCGTCGGAGACAATGATAATTGGTTTTGATTCGCTTATTGGGACAGCCATGAATTTAGAATAGATCAACTTTGCCTGCTTGACAAGCGCAAAGGCGCGATCTTCCCTGACTGCTCGTCGGATGAGTCTTATCGCCGCAGGCGGCGGTAGTAATGCAGCGATGCCCCGATCAGCGCGACACCGATGGCGAGATAACCGGCGCCGAGAAAGGCCTTCGGCAGCGGCGAATGGCGAAGCGCATAACCCATAGCCATCATCACAAAGATCATCAAGTAGCTGCGAACATTCTGAAAGGCAAAGACGCAGACCTCGTCCTGTGCCGGTGCAATCGCATGGATGCGGTCGAGATTCACCGCCACCAATTTGGTAAACAGTGGGCGAAATAGCAGCAACCCGGCCGCAATCCCGATGACAGCCAATAATACACCCCGCGCCAGTGGCTCATGATACAGCCAGTAGCCGGCAACGCTCACCAGGCCGATACCAACGAGTGTCCAGAGTAGTCCGGCGATCGCCACCAGTGTAGTGCGGCGGGCAGCCGGCTTCCGAATTGAAAGGCGGGATAAGTTCATACTGCCGAATCTACCTTTTCGACCACATCCGAGCCAGCGATGATTATGCCGATTCACATTGTCCGGATCTCCGGACCGGCTTATTTTTGCGTCTTCGCCGTTAATAGAATGTCGCTGCTTGCGTAACAGTAGCTATGAAGGAGAAAAGTGATTCATGATTGCTATCGGCCATACTTTCTGGAGTGAATTCCCGTTGATCTTCCCGGCGCTTTTCGCGTTCAGTGCCGGGCTCTTGTTTGCCATGGCGGCTCAGGCTCAGGAAAATCCCACGCCGCCTAAATTCTATTTGGTCGAACTGCACGGCACTCGACCGGGCTGGCCGGACAATATGACCAAAGCTGAAGAGGCGATTCTCGGCGAACACTTCGACTACTTGAAGGAACTCACGGCTAAGGGCGTCGTCTTGATGGCCGGCCCGGTCTGGGGCAAATTCGGCCTCGTGGTGCTGAAGGTTGCGAATGAGGAGGCAGCGCGCGCAATCATGGATGAAGAGCCGTCGGTCGTTAAGGGCCTGCACACTTACCATCTCTCAGAAATGGTGGTCTCGCTCTTATCAGACTATCAGCGCAAGGATCGGATCCCGACGGAGTGCACGGATCGTGAGATTTACCGGGAGGCCACGATCAAGGCATCGCTCAAAGATGTTTGGGATGCGTGGACCAGCAACGAGGGTGCGCGCCAGTTCTTTGCCCCGGCCACGATGATCGATCTGCGCCCCGGTGGCGCCTACGAAATCTACTTCGACATGTCCGCTCCGCCGGGATTGCGTGGCGGCGAGGGCAATCGCGTTCTCAGCTATCTGCCAATGAAGATGTTTTCCTTCGAGTGGAACGCGCCGCCAAAATTCGGTCCGCTGCGTGATGTGCGAACGCGGGTCGTCGTCCTTTTTGAAGAAAAGGGCGCAGACTCGGTCGCGGTAAAATTCCACCACGTCGGGTGGGGAGTTGGCGCCGACTGGGACGAAATCTACGCCTACTTCGATCGCGCGTGGACCTACGTCTTCGGAAATCTCCAGAGACGATTTGCGGAAGGTCCGCTGACCTGGGACGAATGACGCTCAAGTGCTTGAACACTGCCGAAATGGGTCGAATCGCTGCCGCTCGTTATCTAAGGTCGCGGCCGCAGTATGTCATGGTTCGTCTGCCGACAGTCGTGCCATTGCACTGGACCTCCAGAGTGTACACGCCCGGTATTTTGGAAACAAAATTCTTGTGAGCGAATTTGATTGATTTCTTTACGCGGACCGTCTCCCCACCACTGACCGCAATCGTGCCCAGCAGATACCGGGCCGTTCTCGGCGCGCGGCCTCGCCCCGGTTGGACCATCAGAAGCTGCAGTCGAAGTTTGGAAGTGCCCTTTCCCACCATGCTAATTGATATCTCGAACGGAATCGACTGGCCGATTTCAATCTCCCCCGGTGTGCCCCGCTTCCAAACTGCTTTCACCTTCGCATTGTCGTTCAATCCGAGCAACTTCATGGCGGTTGTGTGATTCTGCTTGACCAAAGTCCGCAACGCGCGTTCAATGATCCACTTTCGCTCGGTCGAGATGATTCCCTTCTTCCAACTCGAAATCCACTTGCAAAGCAGTTCCGGATTGTCCTTCGAGATGTCGTTTAGGCTATTGGCGACGGCCTTACGAACATACTCGGATTTGTCGTCAAGCGTTGCCTCGAGGACTGGCTTGATCGGCTCGGGATCTGCTTTTAGCGCGGAAATATGCCTGCACCAAACGCCGCGCGGGCGTAGCGCCTCAACCACCAATCGCCGCACGTTGGGATCAGGATCGCGCGCCCACTGCGCAACTTCAGAAAGCACTCGCGCCAGTCCATGTTCATGAACCAAGTTTTTCAAGGTGGACTGGCTTGTCTCCTGAGTCCAAGTGCCCGGCAAGGCGCCGGTATACCTCAGAGACGCGAGGGATTTGGCAAGATCACCCTTGAAATGGCGGAAGTGCAAGAGCACTCCAAGCGAGCGGATCCGGTCATTCTCGGAGTCAAACAACGCTTTGATCAGGGAGTCACCCGCGCTTTCTTCCGCGAGGACGTCGACTGTTGTCTCGACTTGCTGTGTCAAAGACTGCTCGAAGTACCCGGAGCCGACAATCCTGTCAATCGCTGCGCCGGCATTCTTCTCGGTCAAGACCACGCTCAGTGCGCGCTTCAGTTCTTTCAGTGTGTTGCGGGTAGGAGTCTCGCGCGGTACTCCCTGGGTGGCTTCCGGCTTATCTGGCTTCACAATGCTCTCCGTCGGTCGTGTCCGAAAAAGCTGTTTCAAGCATGTACGCAATTCGATATATTTTTGTTCGGCTACCATTCATGGAGCCGCGAAGGAGTTGCGAATGTCATACCTGAAACAAATCGATCCGGAAATATACGCTGCCCTCATGGGCGAAACCAATCGTCAAAACAAGAAATTGGAGTTGATCGCTTCCGAGAATTTTGTTTCGGAGGCCGTACTCGAAGCCGCCGGCGGCGTGATGACCAACAAGTACGCCGAGGGCTACCCCAAGCGGCGCTATTATGGCGGTTGCGAGTTTGTCGATATTGCCGAATCACTGGCGCGCGATCGCGCGGTCGAAATCTTCGGCGCCGATCACGCCAATGTGCAGCCGCACTCCGGTTCGCAGGCCAATATGGCGGTCTATTTCGTGACCTGCAAACCGGGTGACACAATCATGGGACTTAACCTCTCTCACGGCGGACATCTGACGCACGGTCATCCGCTCAACTTTTCCGGGTTTCTCTACAAGGTCGAAGCCTACGAAGTTGACCGCACGACCGAAACCATCGACTATGATGCCGTCATGAAGAAGGCGAGAGAAGTGCGCCCCAAGCTGCTTATTACCGGCGCCTCGGCCTATCCGCGGACGCTCGATTTTGCGCGCTTCCGCGAGATCGCCGACGCTTGCGGCGCCAAGCTGCTTGTCGATATGGCGCATATCGCCGGGCTGGTGGCAACCGGCCTGCATCCGTCGCCGGTTCCGCATGCTGACTTCGTCACGACCACAACGCATAAGACACTGCGGGGACCGCGCGGCGGAATGATTCTCTGCAAGAAGGAATACAAAAAAGAGATCGACAAGATGGTGATGCCGGGCATTCAAGGCGGCCCGCTGATGCACATCATCGCCGCCAAGGCGGTTGCTCTGAAAGAGGCTCAGGAGCCCGAGTTCAAGACCTATCAACGGCAAATCCTTGCCAATGCGAAAACTCTGGCGGACGAATTCATGCGCCTTGGTTATCACGTCGTGTCGAAAGGCACCGACACGCACCTGCTTCTGCTATCCTTCGTAGATCGCGGCATGACCGGCAAGCAGGTTGAAGAAGGCCTTGATCGCGCCGGTATCACCACGAACAAGAATACGGTTCCGTTTGATCCGCAACCGCCGCTCGTCACTTCGGGGATCCGCATCGGCGCGCCGGCGGTTACTACGCGCGGCATGAAAGAACCGGAAATGCGCCAAATCGCGGCATTGATCGACCGGGCGATCAAGAACCTCGACAACGAATCTGAACTGGCTCAGGTCAAGGGCGATGTCGAAAAGCTTTGCGACCGTTTCCCGCTCTATCCCGAGCGATGGCAACCGCAAACAGCGGCGCAGCTTCTGCATTAGGAGCATGAGAATGTTGGTAGAGTTCTCGATAGTTCCGATGGGCGTCGGCGAATCGATATCAATGCATGTCGCCAAGATAATTGACCTCGTCGACCGGTCGGGGCTGAATTATCGCACCCATGCCATGGGAACGATTGTCGAAGGCGACTGGGACGAGTGCCTGAAATTGATCCGCGAGTGCCATGATTTAATGCGCACAGTTTCACCGCGCGTTTATACGCGAATCGCCATCGATGATCGCGCCGCCGGCAAAAGCACGATCGATCGCAAGCTTGCCTCGGTGCGCGATAAACTGGGAAGAGATTTCAAGGAGTAGAGACTATGACGCAACTCGTGGTGATGTTCTCCGCTTGCAACGATGAGGCCAAAGCCAAGCTGATCGCGCACCAGTTAATCGAACAGCGCTTGGCAGGTTGCGTCAACGTCGTCCCGGGGATGACCTCCGTCTACCGGTGGAATGACCAAGTTCAGGAAGCGCGCGAGTTTCTGCTCATCATTAAGTCGCAACGCGACCATGTGCCATCGATTCGTCAGGCGCTTCATGAGCTATCCGGATACGAAGTCCCGGAGCTGGTCGCCGCAGAAATCATCGACGGCTCGGCTCCCTATTTGGATTGGCTGACCGCGGAGACCAAACCTCTGGCCACGGAGACAACGACGGAGTGATCTTGGGAACCATCGCGCTTCTTACTGACTATGGCCTGGCTGACGGATTCGTCGGCATGATCAAAGGAACAATCAAGCGCTTCGCACCCGATTGCGAGATTATTGACGTTTCTCATAATATTGCGTCGTTTGACATCCGCGCCGCAGCGTTTCTCCTGCAAAAGTCGTTTCGTTTTTATCCTCCGAAAACGGTCTTTCTGGTCGTGGTCGATCCCGGTGTCGGCACCGAACGCCGCATTCTTGCGGTGCAGGCCGGTGAGTTTGCGTTCGTCGCGCCGGACAACGGAATTTTGAGCTATGCACTCGCGCTGCTCCCGCATAAAGCAGCCTACTCGGTTGAAAACGAGTCGCTGTTTCTCGACAATGTCGGTGCGACGTTTCACGGTCGCGACATCATGGCTCCAATCGCAGCGCGTCTGACGGCGGGAATGGAAATCGCCGAGGTCGGACCACCGGCCGGCAGTTATGCGGTGCTGCCCATGCCAAGCTTACTCAAGACGCCGCGCGGCGTAATCGGCGAGGTAGTTTACATCGACAAGTTTGGCAATTTGATCAGTAACATCACTCGCTCCGATCTGCCGGACATCGAGTTGTCGCGCTTGCGCTGTTCGGCCGGAGATTACCGCGGGCTCCCACTTACAGCGAGCTATGCGGAAGGGCAGGACCTAAGTGCCATTGTCTCCGGATTCGGCACAGTCGAGGTATTTGTCAATCAGGGCAGCGCCGCATCCCGTTTTCCGCAACCGGTGGGTATGACCATTGCGGTGGAGGTGGTTACATGAAATGCCCAAAATGCGGCGCCGAGTCGGACAAGGTCATCGATTCCCGCACCGTTCAGGACGGCAACGCTGTTCGCCGGCGGCGGGAGTGCCAATCGTGCGAAGAACGCTTCACGACATTTGAGTACATCGAGCGCGCTGAACTGACGGTCGTAAAATCCGATGAGCGGCGCGAACCGTGGGACCGGGCAAAATTGCTCCGGGGAATCAAGATTTCGCTCGCCAAACGACCGGTGTCGGACGGGCAAGTAATAGCGTTAGTCGAGGACGTCGAGAACGAGCTTTTCAAGCTGAACAAGTCCGAAGTTGCCTCGCAGTTGATCGGCGAACTGGTCATGGAGCGGCTGCGCAAACTCGACGAAATCGCTTACGTACGTTTCGCGTCGGTCTATCGCAAGTTTCAGGACAAGACCGATTTTGTCGATGAACTCAAGAACCTGATCCAGTAATCGTCGGCATGGCCGCTAATCAACCGCCTCAAACCGAAGAGTCGCCAACCTCCCTGCCGTTTCTTGAGCATATCGAGGAACTGCGATGGCGGTTGATTAAAGTGATCGTCGCCATCATCGTCTTCGCCATCGGCGCGTATTTCTTTGCCGACAAGTTGATTGACTATCTTGTCAAGCCGGTGGGCACCGTCTATTTCCGCAATCCAACCGGAGCGTTCATGATTCGCGTCAAGGTCGCCGGATTCGCGGGTCTGGTGCTGGCGACACCGGTCGTGCTCTATCAATTCTGGATGTTCGTCATTCCCGGTCTGTATAAGCGCGAGATCAAGTATCTGGTGCCCGTGACAATCCTCGGCACACTTTTCTTCATCGGTGGCGGTGCGTTCTGTTTCTTTCTCGTCGTTCCGCAGGCGATGCAGTTTCTGCAGTCGTTTGCGACCGACACGCTCAAACCACTAATCGATGTCTCGGACTACTTCAGTTTTGTCTTCTGGATGTGCGTCGCATTCGGCGCGGTCTTTCAATTGCCGATCGTCGCCTACTTCCTCGGCAGAATCGGACTGATCTCATCGTCGACCCTGAGTCGCGGACGGCGGTTTGCCTTGATCGCGATTCTGGTTGTCTCCGCGCTGATCACGCCGACGCCGGACGCCTTTAGCATGCTGCTCCTCGCGGTGCCCCTCTACATTCTCTATGAAATCTCGATCGTCGTCGTCCGTCTGACGGCGGTGCGAAAGGAATAGCCGCGCGAGAAGCGTTTTTCGGCAGCCTCGCCACCAGCTGAATTGATGGCTACGGCGATTGCGGCTTGTCGCCGTTGGGCTTGTTAAGCGCGAGCAAACGCTCAATCTCCATAAGCTCGCGCTTGATTGACCCGAGCAGGTCGATCAACTTGTCTTCCCGGCGAATCTCGGAACTGGTCTCCTGCAACTTCTGCCGGGCGCCCTCGATGGTGTAGCCTTCTTCGTAGAGAAGCGTCTTGATGCGGTTTACGAGTTGAATTTCGCGCTTCTGGTAAGTGCGATTGCCGCCGCGATTCTTCTTCGGCCGCAGCAGCGGAAATTCCTTTTCCCAGAAGCGCAGGACGTAAGGCTTCACGTCGGTCATTTCTGCGACTTCGGAAATGGAATAATACAGTTTCTCTTCGTCGTTCTTCACTGCCATACCCACATCACGACTCTATGAGAAAACTTCGCTGCGAAGCTCGCGCGTCATCAGATCGCTGACCGCCTGAGCCGGAGACTTCGCATCGAAGAGGACTTCGTAAACTTGCCGCGTGATTGGCATTTCCACCTGAAACTTCTCTGCCAAACGAACCGCAGCGCGCGTGGTCGGCACGCCTTCGGCGACCATCGTCATTGATGCCAAAATTTCCGAGAGCCGCTCGCCGCGGCCAATGCGCTCGCCGACGCTGCGATTGCGGCTGTGGCGTGAGGCGCATGTGGTCACCAGGTCGCCAAGTCCCGAAAGACCGGCGAAGGTCTCTGCTCGAGCGCCCATCTTAACTCCGAGACGCGATATTTCCGCAAGGCCGCGAGTGAGGAGCGCGCCGGTGGTGTTGTCGCCGAGGCCAAGCCCGTAAATCATGCCGGCAGCCAGGGCGATGACGTTCTTGAGCGCGCCACCCAACTCGACGCCGACAACGTCATCGGACGTATAGACTCGGAAACTCGCCGTCGAAACCAGCCGCTGCACCTCGCCGCAATTGACCGTTGACTTCCCCGCCACGACCACCGATGTCGGCATTGCGCGGGCTACTTCTTCGGCATGCGAAGGACCCGAAAGCACGACAATGCGATCAGTAAATCGGTCGCTCAATACCTCATTCAGTACTTCGGAAACCCGCAGCAGGCCGGATACCTCGATCCCCTTGGACAATGACACGAAGATTTCGGGCGGATGGCCGGTCGACCTGATCTTCTCGGCAACCTGTCGGACATTTTGCGCAGGCACGGCGACGATACCGACCTCGCGGTCGCCCAGTGCTTCAGCGATATCATGACTGATTTCGATCCGTGGGTGAATGTCGATTCCGCGTAATCGGAAATTGTCGCGCCGCGTGCGGCGGAGTTCGTTAGCCGTGTCGGGATTATGCTTCCAGAGAGAGACTTGATGATCACCGGCGGCGAGAAGATTGGCGATTGCGATTCCCCAGCCACCAGCTCCCAATACCGTTACTCTTGCCATACCATCCGCTATGAACGTCGCGAGTTACCGACACAATCGCCTTAACGGGAAAGGCGCTGCTCCTCTCCCTTCAGCAGGCGGCGAATATTAGCTCGGTGAGTGAATAATATGAGCAAGGTCACCCCGATGCAAGCGGAAAGTCGCAGTGTCGAGATGTTTTTTGCCAATACCAGCTTCTCGATTATAGCGATCACTGAAAGTGTTACTGCAGCCATGATCGAGCCGAGGGAGATGACACGCCGAATCGCAAAGACGACGGCAAACACGCCAAAAGCTATGCCAACCTCCAGCGGCATGAGCACGACGAGAGCCCCAAGCAGCGTGTTGACCCCCTTGCCACCACGAAACCCGGCGAACACTGGGAATATGTGGCCGAGCACGGCCGAAAGGGCCGCCGCGTACCAAGTCCACTCCTGGTCTGGGAAGAGAAGACGTGCTACCAGCACTGGAATGACCCCTTTAAGAACGTCAAGCAGACCAGCGATCAAGGCTGCGGCAAGACCAGCAACGCGATAGACATTTGTCGCTCCGGCATTTCCGGAACCGTGCTGACGTACATCGACACCGGCGAACGCATAGCCAACAATCACCGAAAACGGTATGGCGCCGAGAAGATAGGCGCCGAACAGGAGCAGGAAGATTTGCGCAGGTTGAGACATTTTGCAGTTGCTCGGCCGCTCTTTTCACGAGCGACCGAGCCAAGATTCACGATCGAGTAGACGACTTCACTGCCCGATGAATTTCTTGATTCGATCAAAAAGTGTCGTCAGTTCTTCCGTGGATATACTCTTGTCGTCGTACATCTTTTGTGCCTCGGTGAAAATCTGACTAAGCTCCGCTGAGTTGATTTTACCCTCGCCGATTTGTTTGACGACAGCATCCTTGAACGACTTAAAGTGATGCTTCACGTCATCGGCCGTAAATCCTTCCGGCAGATTCTGAAGCACCTGCGCCTCCAGAGTCTCAATTGACTTGGTCATTACGATAGAACTGATCTCCTTGCAGTACATGAAACTCAGAACCAGTCCTACTCCTACCAGTAACATGAGGATGATTCCGACAATCAGCAGAATCTTGCAGCCTTTGCCCATGTTCGATTCTCCTCCCGAGGGAATGGTATAATATCTGAGTTGGAAACTAACACTTGATTAGCGGCGCACAAGTGGATTGTTGCCGGCGCCGTCGAAACAAAAAAGCCGTCGGATCAAGTTCCAACGGCCTCTTCGACTTTTCGCTGCTGCGGCGACTACTTCGCCGCCTTCGCTGCCTTGGCTTTCGCTTTCGGCTTGGACTTCGCCGTCGCCTTAGACGCGCCGGCAGATTTGCCCTTCGCGGCCTTCTTCTTCTGTTCGCCTTCCGGCTTATCGGAAACTGCCACGGGCTTGTCAATCAGCAATTCCACAACCGATAACTCGGCCATATCGCCGCGCCGGAATCCGGCTTTGATCACTCGACTAAATCCTGACTTGCGCTCGCTGAGTTTCGGCGCCAGTTCTTGGAAGAGCTTCTTCAGCGCCTCTTTGTGCGGCATTTCCGATGCAATTAGCCGTTTCGAGTGAAGCGAGCCTTCTTTGGCCTTCATTATCAACTTGTCGACGAACGGCCGCAGGGCTTTGGCCTTGGTCGAAGTCGTTGTGATCTTCGAATAGAGGAACAGCGATGCCGCCATGTTCCCCAGCATCGCGTCGCGATGCGAGGTCGTGCGGCTCAGCTTTGGTGTCTTCTTGCCATGATGCAGCATTGTTCTTGCGCTCCTCTAATTTTGATCGCCCTGGAAGTACTTGGCGATGTCCATACCCCAGGCTAAGTTGAGTTCTTCCAGAATCGCCGACAGCTCGGTGAGCGATTTCCGCCCGAAGTTGCGATACTTGAGCATATCCGATTCCGACCGCTGCACGAGATCGCGCAGCGTTTGGATATTCGCCGCCCGCAGGCAGTTCGACGAGCGCACCGAGAGCTCAAGCTCATCGACCCGCGTGTTTAGCAGATTGCGAATCTTTACCGTTTCTTCATCTTCCTTCGTCTCTTCGATCGGAACGATATCCTCATCGATATGAATGAAGTAGCGCAAGTGGTCGGCCAGCAGTTTCGCTGAATAGCCGATGGCTTCTTCCGGCGACAACGAGCCGTCGGTCGTAACCTCGAGCGTCAACTTATCATAGTCCGTACGCTGGCCGACGCGCGTGTTGTCGACGATGTAGTTCACCTTCACCACCGGGCTGAACAGCGAATCGACGTAAATCGTGCCCACCGGCCGATCCGGGCGCTTGTTTTGGTCGGAGAGCACATAGCCCCGGCCCAAATCCAGATCGATCTCGATCTTGAATTTCTTGTCCTCGGTCAGTTCAATGATGTGCAGGTCGGGATTCAGGACTTCAATCTCCGGACCGGTCTCGATTTGACCGGCGCGATACTTGCCCTTGCCGTGAATCGCGAGAGTCACCGTCTTGGCGTCGTCGGTGTGCATCTTGACGCGGAGTTTCTTCAGATTGAGGACAATCTGCGTCACGTCTTCGTACACGCCGGGTATGGTCGAGAACTCGTGCTGGACACCTTCGATGCGCAATGACGTAACCGCGGCGCCTTGAATTGCCGACAGCAATACCCGACGCAGCGCGTTGCCCATCGTAACGCCAAAGCCGCGTTCCAGCGGCTCGAGCACGAAGCGCGCGAAGCGCTGATTATCTGACAACTCGGCGGTGATTACCTCTTTGGGTAAAACCAGGTTTCTCCACCTCATGAATCCCTCTCTCCTTGCAAACTACTTGGAATACAATTCGACGATCAACTGCTCCGAAACCGGCACCGGAATATCGGCGCGTTTCGGGACTTCCAGCAGCTCGCCTTCCAATGACGCTTTGTTGACCCGCAGCCACGGCAAATCCGCGGAGCGATCGGAATCCTTGAGCGCCATGTGAATCAGGTCCAACTTGCGCGACTTCTCTTTTACGCGCACCATGTCATGCGGCTTCAGTTGGAATGAAGGTATATCGACGATATCGCCGTTGACGAGAAAATGCCGGTGGCGGACCAACTGCCGCGCGGCTCGCCGTGTCGGCGCAAATCCGAGACGAAAAACCACGTTATCCAGGCGACTTTCGAGAAGCTGGAGCAGGTTTTCACCGGTGATGCCTTTCATGCGGCTGGCTTTATCGAAGTAATTGCGGAACTGCTTCTCCAGCACGCCGTAAATCGAGCGCACCTTTTGCTTTTCCCGCAGTTGGATGCCATACTCGGAGATTTTGCGCCGCATGTTCTGACCATGCTGACCCGCCGGATATGGCCGGCGATCGACCGGACATTTGATCGAGTCGCAAACCTTTTCGCCGAGACGGCGACACATTCTGTGTTTCGGACCTGTATATCTTGCCATATTTCCGCCTCCAGCCCTTACACCCGGCGCCGCTTCGGAGCGCGGCAACCGTTATGAGGAATCGGAGTCACATCTTTGATTGCGATGATCTCCAGACCGGCGGCCTGAAGCGAACGGATCGCGGCCTCGCGACCGGACCCCGGCCCCTTGACCCAGACTTCCACTTTGCGCAGACCCTGATCAATCGCCTCTTTGGCGCTTGAGGACGCCGCCAACTGCGCCGCAAACGGCGTCGACTTCTTCGAGCCCTTAAAACCGGAGCGACCGGCCGACGACCACGATACGATGCCACCGGTGGAATCGGTTATCGATATGATCGTATTGTTAAAGGTCGAGTGAATATGCGCGACGCCAACGGAGTCGATGCGCCGGGCTTTCTTCTTCTTACCTTTAGGTTTTGGATTAGCCAAAGAACCTCTCCTCTATCTCCAATAATATCAATTTACCAGGGCTTACTTGGTCGGCGCCTTCTTCTTGCCGGCCACGGTGCGCTTGGGACCCTTGCGCGTGCGCGCATTCGTGCGCGTGCGCTGGCCGCGTACCGGTAGGCCGCGCCGATGGCGCAATCCGCGATATGATCCGATATCGATCAGGCGCTTGATATTCATCGCCACTTCCGAGCGCAGTACGCCTTCGACCTTGAAATCGTTCTCGATCACCTGCCGCAGACGGGCGATTTCGTCCTCGGTCATCTTGTGAACGCGCAAATCGGGATTGATTCCCGTCTTCTTGAGGATTTTTCGCGAAGACGCGATCCCGAGTCCAAAAATGTAAGTGAGCGCGATCTCTAATCGTTTGTCGCGCGGTAAATCAACGCCGGCAATGCGGGCCATTAATACTCCTTCGCTTTCCTAACCCTGACGCTGTTTGTGGCGCGGGTTCTTCTTGCAAATCACGCGCACGACACCGTGGCGCTTTATCACCTTGCAGTGCTCGCAACGCGGCCGAACCGATGAACGAACTTTCATATCGACGAACTCCTATCTTCTCACTTATAACGGTAGACGATGCGACCTTTGCTCAGATCGTACGGCGACAACTCCAGCGTCACTTTGTCGCCCGGCAGTATCTTGATAAAGTGCATTCTCATTTTGCCGGAAACGTGCGCCAGTACCTTGTGGCCGTTGTCGAGCTCGACCCGGAACATCGCGTTCGGGAGCGGCTCAATCACCTTGCCTTCAACTTTAATGGTCGCTTCTTTCGTCATCCGTCCTCAGTTAATCGTTAATGCAATCAGGCCGTCGTCGGTCACCGCGTAGGTGTTCTCCCAGTGCGCGGAGATGTGACGATCGGCCGTTACTATCGTCCAGCCATCGGCCAGCGTCTCGATTTCGTACGTCCCGGCATTGATCATCGGCTCGATGGCCAAAACCATGCCTACTTTCAACGTCGGTCCGCTGCCGGCGTTCCCGAAATTCGGCACCTGCGGATCCTCATGCAGGTTGCGGCCGATGCCATGGCCAACCAGGTCACGCACCACCGAATAGCCCTGCGCCTCCGCGAAGCGCTGAATCGTGGCGCCGATATCGCCGAGCCTGCCGCCGGCATGTCCGGCCGCTATACCGGCCTCCAGGGCCTCGCGAACCACCTTGGTGATTCGCTTCTTATCGTCGGATGCGTTGCCGACAACATACGATCGCGCGGCGTCAGCGTGAAATCCGTCCTTGTAGACTCCGATGTCAACCGAAACCAGGTCGCCATCCTTGATCTTACGCTTCCCCGGGATGCCGTGCACGATCACTTCATTGATCGAGATGCAGGTGGAAGCCGGGTATCCTCGAAATCCGAGAAACGACGGCTTTCCGCCTTCTCTCTCGATCAATTCCCGCACACGCTGATCGATCTCTATCGTCGTGACTCCCGGTTCCAACATCTCCGCCGCAACTTGGTGGGCGGCGGCGACGATGGCGCCGGCAGCGGCGATTTTCCTGATCTCATCTTTGCTTTTGAGCTCGATCATAGTCGCCACTAATCTCCGCCGATCTGACTCAAAATCTTGTTCGCCACGACATCCACGGCGTCATCGCCCTTCACCGTCAGGAGCAATCCCTTCCGGGTGTAGTAGTCTTCAAGCGGTTGTGTCTGCTCGTGATAAACCTGCAAGCGCTGGCGCACCGTGATCGGATTGTCATCCGGCCGGCGGTGCAACAATCCGTTGTCAATGTCGCAAATCCCGGCATGCTTCGGCGGCTGCGAGAGATCGTTGTAGATCGTCCCGCACACTGAGCAAGTGGAGCGGGCGCTGAGCCGGTAGACGATCGCTTCATCATCGACCGCGAGATTCACGACGCGATCCAGCTTCGTCTGCATCTTACCCAACAGCGCATCTAATCCTTCGGCCTGCGGAACCGTCCGCGGAAAACCGTCGAAGATGAATCCATTCTTCAGATCTGGCTGTTTCAGTCGCAATTCAATCATGTCAAGGATCAAATCATCCGGCACCAACTGGCCGGCGTCCATAAAGCCTTTGGCCCGATTTCCTAAATCTGTTCCCCGCTTGACCTCCTCACGCAGAATATCGCCCGTCGAAAGATGGGCGATTTTCCGTTTCTCCGCGAGGATCTTGGCCTGCGTTCCCTTTCCGGAACCCGGCGCACCAAGCAGGACCAGACGCATCACAAGGCGGACCGTCCTTTGATACGGCCGTGCTTCATGAAGCCATCATAATGTCGCATCAACAGATGCGATTCGATTTGCTGCAGCGTATCCAGCGCCACGCCGACGACGATCAGAATGCCCGTGCCGCCGAAATAATACTTCACGTTGAACGCCTGAATCATGATGTACGGCAGCACGGCGATCAGTGCGAAGAAGATCGCGCCGGGCAGCGTAATGCGCGTCAGCACATGATCGATGTACTCGGCCGTGCTCTTGCCCGGACGAATGCCCGGAATAAACGCGCCTTGCTTCTTCATGTTATCCGCCATGTCGATCGGATTGACAACAATGGCCGTGTAGAAGTAAGCGAAGAAGACAATGATCAAGCCATAGACAATGCTATATGTGATCGCACCCGGGGACAGGTACGCTACGAATTCTTGAATGAAATCCGACTGCGGAAACAGGGTCAGCAGAGTCGCGGGCGCAAACATGATCGATTGCGCGAAGATAATCGGAATAACGCCGGCGGTGTTTACCGACAAAGGCAGATGCGTTGTCACCCCGCCCATAACTTTGCGACCGACGATACGCTTCGCGTGCTGCACCGGAATCCGCCGCTGCGCACGGGTGACGAGGACGATCGATGCGATGACCGCGACTATAATTGCGAGAATAAACAACTCGGTAAAGATTCCGCGCGTACCGGTCTGGATGTCCGTAAACGAGTCGATAACCGCGCGCGGGAACGTCGCGATAATACCGATGAAGATGATCAAAGAAATACCGTTACCGATTCCGCGCTCGGTAATTTTCTCGCCGAGCCACATGATAAAGATCGTGCCCGCGGTGAAGGTGATCATCGACATCAGCACGAATCCGGTGCCAGGGCTAATGACTACCGACAATCCCGGCTCAGGTTGTAGCGACTGAAGCCAAACTGCCACGCCGAACGCCTGCAGCATCGCAATCAACACCGTTCCGTAGCGCGTGTACTGCGTGATCTTGCGACGGCCTTCTTCGCCCTCCTTGGAGAGGCGCTGCAGGTACGGAAAGATTGGCGTCAACAATTGGATAATAATCGACGCCGAGATGTACGGCATGATTCCGAGTGAGAAGATCGTCGCGCGCTGGAAGGCGCCGCCGACGAACATATCGAACATGCCAAACAGCGTGCTCGCTTGGTTGGCGAAAAACTGCTGCAATAGTCCGGCGTCGATTCCAGGCGCTGGCACGTGACTGCCGATGCGGTATACAACAAGAATGCCGAGGGTGAATAGAATTCGTTCCCTCAGCTCCCGGACGCGGAAAATATTCTGTATTTTTTCGATCACGAGAGTATTTCCACCTTCCCTCCGGCGGCGGTGATCTTGTCAATCGCCGACTGCGAGGCCGCGTGTACCTTGATCGTTACGCTGCTCTTGAGCTCGCCGGCCCCCAGTACTTTGACCGGTTTGTTGACGCTCTTTATCAGACGTTGCTCTTTGAGCGCCGCGATCGTCACTTCACCGCCGGCGGCAAACTTGTGATCGATATCACTGAGATTTACAACCTGATACTCGACACGCGTCGGGTTACTAAAACCGCGCTTGGGCAGGCGGCGCACCAGCGGCATCTGACCGCCTTCATGCCAGGCCTTGTACTTGTAACCGGCGCGGGCGCGGGCGCCCTTATGACCGCGGGTCGACTGCTCGCCGAGCCCCGACCCTGGTCCGCGACCAAGACGCTTGCGCGATGTGGTGGAGCCTTTCGGCTTCTTGATTTCGTTCAGCTTCATGCTACAGCTCCTCCACCTTGAGCAGATAATAAATCGACTTGACCATTCCGCGAATCTGCGGCGTGTCGTTCTTGATCACCGAATGGTGCAATTTGCGCAAGCCCAGAGCTTCGACCGTGCGCCGGTGCTGTTGGATGTGTCCCGATAGCCCCTTCACCAGGGTGATCTTCAATTGCTTTGCCATGCCCCTAACCTACTTCGATCTCGCGCCAGGTGCGCTGCTCGTCGCGCGTGCGCAGTTGCAGCAGACCTTCCATGGTCGCCTTGACGACGTTATGCGGACTGGTGGAGCCTAATGACTTCGTCAGGATATCCTGCACGCCGGCTGCATCCAGAATCGCGCGCACCGTGCCACCGGCGATTACACCGGTACCCGGCGCCGCCGGTTTCAACAGCACCCTCGCGGCGCCGTAACGACCGATCACTTCGTGCGGAATCGTCCCGTTGACCACGGATACGCGCAGCATGCCTTTACGGGCGGCTTCCGTGCCCTTGCGAATCGCATCGACAACTTCGGAGGCCTTGCCCAATCCGACACCGACATTTCCCTGCCGGTCGCCGACCGCGACAATCGCGGTAAACGAAAATCGCCGTCCACCCTTGATCACTTTCGCGACCCGGTTGATGTGGATGACTTTCTCTTCAAACTGGTTGTCTTCGGTTTCGTAGCGAGCCAAGTTCTATACCTCTAATCTCAGACTAAAATTCCAAACCGCCCTTGCGCGCGCCTTCCGCGACGGCCTTGACGCGCCCATGATACTCGTAGCGATTGCGATCGAACACGACCTGCTTGATTCCTTTGGCAAGCGCCTTCTTCGCCACCTGCTCGCCGACCAATGTCGACAGGTCGCTCTTCTTCTTGGCCGCCTTTACCGCATCGACCATATCCTTGTCGATACTGGAACACGACACCAACGTTACGCCGCCGATGTCGTCAATAACTTGGGCAAATACATTCCGTGACGAACGGAATACCGTGAGACGCGGCCGGTCTGTCGTGCCCCGGACTTTCTTGCGCAGGCGCAACTGACGGCGTTCCTGCATTTCGTTCTTGATGATCCACTTATTCGCCATCGTTCAATTTCCTTACGCCGCGGTCTTGCCGGCTTTCTTGCGCACCTGCTCGCCTTTGTAGCGAATACCTTTGCCCTTGTAGGGTTCCGGCGGACGGAATCCGCGAATCTTGGCTGCCATTTGCCCGACTAACTGCTTGTCGATGCCGGTGATCTTAATGTGCGTCGGATCGTCGAGCGAAAGCGTTATCCCCGGCAACGGCCGCACCAGAATCGGATGCGAATAGCCGACGACGATCTTCAATCCCTTGCCTACCTGCTCGGCGCGATATCCGACGCCTTGAATCTCTAACTCGCGCTGGAAGCCGTCCGTGACGCCTTTGATCATATTGTGGATCAATTGGCGCGTCAATCCGTGCAGGGCGCGGTGAAACTTGCTGTCGCCCGGACGCTCGACCTTGATTGTGCTGCCGTCGATCGAAACTTTCATTGACGGATGCAGCGTCTGTTCGAGTGTGCCCTTGGGGCCGGTAACTTTGACATCCGGTCCGGACATCTCGACTTTGACCTTGGCCGGAACTTGCACCGGCGCTCTTCCGATTCGCGACATCGTTATTACCTCTTCTTTACCACACGTAGCACAGCGCTTCACCGCCGATGCCTTCTTTCATCGCTTCGTCGTGTGTCATCAATCCGCGCGAAGTCGACAAAATCGTCGTGCCCATTGAAAAACGCATGCGCTGGATCTTCTCCTTGCCGACATACTGGCGCAAACCGGGACGCGAAACGCGGCGGATGCCCTTGATGACCGGCTCATCGTTCTTCGTATAGCGCAGATAAATGCGCAGCACGCCCTGCTTGTTGTCTTTGATCTCGACGCTTTTGCGGATGAAGCGATGTTCTTCGAGAATGCGCACGACCTCGCGTTTGAGGCGCGACGCCGGCACATCGACCTTCTTCATCTTGGCTTTGCAGCCGTTGCGAATGCGGGTTAAGAGATCAGCAATCGGATCGGTCGTATTCATTCTCTCATTACCTCTCTACCAGCTCGCCTTCACCACGCCCGGAAGATCGCCCGCCAGCGCCATATCGCGGAAACAGATGCGACAAACGCCGAACCGGCGAATAAATGCGCGCGGCCGGCCACAACGGCGGCAACGATTATAGGCCCGCGCCGAGAACTTCGGCTTCCGCTGCTGCTTCTTGATCAAACAAGTCTTTGCCAAGCGTGCTCCTTTACGACTTCCGGAACGGCAGCTTCATGAACGTCAGAAGGCGCAGCGCTTCCTCGTCCGTCTTTGCCGTGGTCACTATCGTGATATTCATGCCCCGGATTTTGTCGATTTTGTCGTAATCGATCTCCGGGAAAATAATCTGCTCTTTGAGGCCGATCGTGTAATTGCCGCGGCCGTCGAAACCCTTCGGCGAAATGCCCCGGAAATCGCGTACGCGCGGAAACGCAACGCTGATCAAACGATCGAGGAATTCAAACATCCGCTCACGCCGGAGCGTGACCGCCGTGCCGATCGGCATGCCTTCGCGCAGCTTGAAATTCGCGATCGACTTCGTGGCGCGGCGAACCATCGGCTTCTGCCCGGTGACCGTCGTCAGATCGGTATTGGCGGCTTCCATCGCCTTGGCGTTCTGGATCGCCTCACCCAGGCCGATATTGACCACGATCTTCTCGATCTTGGGCACTTCCATGATATTCTTGTATCCGCCTTCTTTAATCAGACGCGGAATCACTTCGTTCCTGTAATAGTCTTTTAACCGAGCCATAACCGACCTAAATCACATCCCCGGAGCGTTTGCTGATCCGCACCTTATCAACGATCTTGCCCGCTTCATTAGTAATCTGCTTGAATCCGACGCGTGTCGCCTCGCCGGCCTTGGTGTCCATCAGCATGACCTTGGACAGGTGGAGCGAGCCTTCTTTCTCGACGATTCCGCCCTTGGGGTTCTTCTGCGTCGGGCGGCTGTGCCGCTTGACAAGATTCACGCCCTCGACCCAGATTCGCATTTTGTCGGGATCGACGCGTAACACGCGTCCGACCTTGCCGCGACTGCGGCCGCTTAATACTTTGACTTGATCACCCTTGCGAATCTTCATTTCACACAACCTCGGGCGCCAAAGAGACAATCTTCATGAACTGCTTTTCGCGAAGTTCACGCGCCACCGGTCCAAAAATTCGTGTACCGCGCGGCTCCTTCTGATCGTTAATGATTACCGCCGCGTTCTCGGAAAATCGAACCGTCGAACCGTCCTTGCGCCGTACCGCCTCGCGGGTACGCACGACTACGGCACGACAGACTTCCGATTTTTTCACGGTGCCACCGGGAATCGCATCCTTGACCGTGCAGACAATGATGTCGCCGATACGCGCATAGCGGCGCTTCGACCCGCCGAGAATGCGGAAACACATCACTCGCTTGGCGCCGGAATTGTCGGCGACATTGAGCCGCGTGTATTCCTGAATCATGACCCTTAAACCGCCTTCTCCAATATCCGCACCAACCGCCAGCGTTTCTGCTTGGACAACGGCCGCGTCTCCATCACCAGCACTTTGTCACCGATACCGCATTCGCTCTTTTCGTCGTGCGCATAGAGCTTCGAGCGGCTCTTGATGACGCGCGTATACAGCGGATGCTTCATCGTCCGTTCCAACTGAACCGTGATCGTCTTTTGCATCTTATTCGACACGACGATGCCGGTTCGGGTTTTGCGAGCGTTCCTCAACGACTACTCCTTCTTATCCAGCACGATCTTGCCCGTGGCCGCCAAATGACTGACACCGAGCGCTTCCTCGCGCAGCAGCGTGTGAATCCGCGCCAAATCCCGACGCAAGAAACGCATCCGCACCGGATTTTGAGCCTGCTTCGTCTTGCGCTTGAGCCGGAGATTGAACAGCTCGTCCTCAAGCTCGTTTCGCTTCTGCAGGATTTCTTCGCGCGTCAGATCGCGCAGTGCTTCAATCTTCATAATCGTTATGCCGCCAGTGCATCACGTTTAACAAACTTCGTCTTGATCGGAAGCTTGGACGCCGCCAGGCGCATTCCTTCTTCCGCTAATTTCTCCGGCACGCCTTCGATTTCAAAAAGTATGCGACCGGGCTTTACTACGGCCACCCAGAATTCCGGCGCGCCCTTGCCTTTGCCCATACGGGTTTCGAGCGGCTTTTTGGACACCGGCTTATCCGGAAAAATGCGAATCCAAATTTTGCCGCCGCGCTTGATGTGGCGCGTCAACGCCACACGGGCGGCTTCGATCTGGCGATTCGTGATCCAGGCCGGCTCCATCGCCTTAAGCCCGAATTCGCCGAAATCGATGTTGGAGCCACGATACGCCAAACCATTGCGACGCCCGCGCTGTTGACGGCGAAACTTGACTCTCTTTGGCATCAGCATAGTCTAACTACTCCACGCTCCACAAAAGTGACAGACTTGAAATATATCAACCGAATCTGGTCTCCGCAAGCGCTTTCTTGACAGAAACTTAATTCTGCCCCGAATCGCCGCCACGGTTATCTCCGCGATCATCCCGGCGCGGCGCTTTTCGGACGCGACCTTTCGCTCCGGGAGGACCACCGCGTCGACCGCCGCGGTCTCGATCACCACGATCGCCGCGCGGGCGGCGCTGCTGGTCGTGGGCCTGCTGCGGCTGGAATTCCTGCGGCTTTTCTGTGCCGGCGCCGAATCGGTCGAGAATCTCGCCGCGACAGATCCACACCTTGACGCCGATACAGCCGTATGCCGTATGCGCCGTCGAGGTGGCATAATCGATGTCCGCGCGCAACGTGTGCAACGGTACGCGACCTTCCATGTATTTTTCCGAGCGGGCGATTTCCGCGCCGCCGAGTCGACCGCCGCACATGATCTTGATACCCTCGGCGCCCATCTTCATCGTGGCGCCGAGCGCTTTTTTCATCGCGCGACGGAAGCTGATCCGGCCTTCGAGCTGGCGTGCGATCGAGTCGGCCACCAGACGCGCCGATAACTCCGGCCGCTTGACTTCAATGATATTCAGAGTGATTTCCGACTTGGTGACTTCGCGAAGCTCCTCGCGCAGCTTGTCGACCTCGATTCCCTTGCGACCGATGACAATGCCCGGACGCGAGGTATGGATGTCAATCGTTACCTTCTTCGGGTCGCGCAAAATCTCGACGGCCGATAGACCGGCGTTCTCGAGTCGCTGGTCAATGTAGCGACGAACTTTCACATCCTGCGCGACCAAGTCGGCCACGTTGCGCTCGGCGAACCACTTGGAGTTCCAACCGCGTATCACACCAACGCGCAGACCGACGGGATTAGTTTTTTGTCCCAAGTCACTCTCCTCTTATTCCGGCTTGGCTTCCCTGGAAGCCTTAGTATCTTTCGTTTCCTTGGTCGCCTTGGCTTCGGCGGCAGCTTTCGCCCGACGGCCGCGGCGCTCTTCCCGCGCCTGACCGGCGACAATAACGGTTATATGGCACAAGCGGTGCTTGATCGGATTGGCGCGCCCCATCGACGCCGCGCGATAACGCTTGTACGCCGGACCGCCATCGACGAAGATCGTCGCGATTGTCAGATCTTCGGCTTTGAGTCGAGCGGTGCCGACTGTCGACATGGCGTTGGCGGCTGCCGATTTCACCACTTTGCGCACCGGGTCCGCCGCCGCTTTCTGAACGAAATCAAGCGAGGCCAGCGCCTTATCGACTTTCATGCCCCGAACCAAATCGGCCACCAACCGCACCTTGCGGGCTGACATGCGCAGGAAACGCGCCTTTGCTGTAGCTTCCAAATACATCGTCCGTTACCCTCCTACTTCGCCGGTGGCGGTGTCGGCGCGGCCGGTGCCGGCCCGGCAACCTTGGTGGTCTTCTCGGTCAGTTTTTGACCGGAGTGGCCGCGGTACGTCCGCGTCGGCGCAAACTCACCGAGCTTGTGACCGACCATGTTTTCAGTCACGTATACCGGGATGAACTTGTTGCCGTTGTGAATCGCAAGCGTATGCCCGACAAATTCCGGAGAAATCGTTGAGCGACGCGACCATGTCTTGATCACTTTCTTCTCGCCGGCGGCATTCATCGTGACGATTTTTTTCATCAAGCTGGGTTCGATAAACGGACCCTTCTTCAGTGAACGAGTCATGGCGGTCTCTACTTCCTCCGCTTAATAATCAGCTTATCCGAGTTCTTGCTCTTGCGGGTCTTGAGACCCTTCGACTTCAAGCCCCACGGCGAACAGGGGTGGCGGCCGCCCGAACTGCGGCCTTCGCCGCCGCCCATCGGGTGGTCAACCGGGTTCATCGCGACGCCGCGCACCGACGGCCGAATGCCAAGCCAGCGACTGCGACCGGCCTTGCCGATCGACACCGAATCATGCTCAATATTGCCGACCTGGCCGATCGTCGCGTAACAATTCAATTTCACCAACCGCACTTCGCCCGACGGCAATTTCAAGTGGGCGATATCGCCTTCCTTGACCATAAGCTGGATCATCGTGCCGGCTGCGCGGCCCATCTGGGCGCCTTTGCCGGCCTGCAGTTCGACATTGTGAATGAAAGTGCCCGGCGGAATCTTATCGATCGGCATCGCGTTGCCGACGCGCACTTCGGCGTTTTCGCCGGTGACTATCGTCGTGCCAACGGTCAGGCCATCCGGTGCGATAATGTAGCGCTTTTCGCCGTCCGCATAATGCAGCAGCGCAATGCGCGCCGAGCGATTCGGATCGTATTCAATCGCCGCAACAATCGCGGGAATGTCACGCTTGTCGCGCTTGAAATCAATCACCCGATATTTGCGCTTGTGGCCGCCACCCCGCTGAAACGCAGTCACCCGGCCGAGGTTGTTACGGCCGCCGGTCTTGCGGATCGGCTCCAGCAGCGACTTCTCCGGCGTCGTTTTCGTAATCTCTTCAAACGTCGAGACCGTCATATGACGGCGTCCGTTCGTGTGCGGCTTAAACGATTTCAATCCCATAATCTCGATCCCTACTCAGTTGGCGTAGCGTTTCTGACCTGAGCCTACAGGCTTTCGAAGTCCTGAATCTTCTGGTCCTTCGCCAACGTGACGATGGCGCGCTTCCAATCATTGGTTCGCCCGGGACGATAGCGACCGAGACGGCGCTGTTTGCCGGGGTTGTTCTGTGTGGTCACTTTCGCGACCTTGACCGAATACAGCTTCTCAATCGCATGCTTGATCTCCAGCTTATTGGCGTCAACCGCGACTTCAAAAGCGTATCCGTTGTACTTGTCGCGCGTGATCAACGACTTCTCGCTGATCAGCAATGTCTTCACGACGCGGCGCGGATCCTTCATTTGCCGAAGACCTCCTCACACTCTTTCAAACCGGCGGGAGTCATCACCAGATAATCCGCGCGCATGATTTCGTACGCGCTGGCGAGCGCCGCGCGCTTGTATGTCAAACCGGCGATATTCCGGCACGACAATTCGAGATTACGATCGATACCCGAAGCTAAAAACAGCACTTTCTTGCCGCTGACTTGCATTCCCGCGAGCATCTTGGCGATGGTCTTGGTCTGCGGCTTGTCCAGTACCGGCTGTTCGATCACCATCACGCGTTCGGCTGTCGCCTTTGCCGTCAAAGCGCCGGTGATGGCCTGGCGACGCATTTTCCTCGGCATCTTGAGCGTGTAATCGCGCGGCTCCGGCCCAAAGATAACTCCGCCACCTTCCCACAACGGTGACGTATTGGAACCGGCGCGGGCACGACCGGTGCCCTTCTGCTTGAACGGCTTGGTGCCGCCGCCGGATACTTCCGAACGCCCCAGTACCTTGTGTGTTCCCTGACGTTGATTCGCCAGATACACTTTGATGTTTTGATGCAGGCTGCCGCCCTTGACTTCGACACCGAAAACGGCGGCGGACAGATCCTGCTGGCCTTTGGCCTTTCCATCGATTGAGTATGTCTTTGCCGTCGCCATCTTACTTCTTCCTGATCTTTACCCAGGTGTTATTCTTACCCGGCACCGAACCCTCAACGCCAATCACCTGATTCTCGGCATCGACCAGCATGATGCGCAAATTCTTCGCGGTTACGCGGTCTCCGCCCATCCGGCCGGCCATGCGCTGGCCCTTAAAAGTGCGGGACGGATACGACGAAGCGCCAACCGAACCGGGCGCGCGCAGCCGATCCGACTGACCGTGCGTCTGGGGGCCGCCGGAGAAATTGTGACGGCGAACCGTTCCTTGGAATCCGAGCCCCTTGCTTGTGCCGACAACATCAACCTTCTCGCCGACCTTGAACATCTCGGGAGAAATCTGCTGGCCGAGCGTTATGCCCTCAAGTGATTCTATAGCAATCTCGCCCAACTTGGCGACCGGCTTGGCTCCGGCCTTCTTCAAGTGGCCGAGCACCGGCTTGCTGAGGTTCTTTTCCCGTCGCGTGCCGATTCCGAGTTGGATTGCCTCGTAGCCGTCTTTGTCCTTCGTCTTGATCTGCACGACCACATTCGGGCCGGTCTGCAGAAGCGTCACCGCTGTTGCCGTGCCGTTTTCCGCGAACATGCGGGTCATGCCGATCTTTTTTGCCAGCAATGCTCTCATGGCGTCACTTCCTTAGACCTTGATTTCCACGTGCACGCCGGCCGGCAGATCGAGCTTCATCAGCGCGTCCACCGTCTGCGGAGTTGATTCGTAGATATCGATCAAGCGTTTATGAACGCGCGTCTCGAATTGTTCGCGCGACTTCTTGTCAACGTGCGGCGAACGCAGAACGGTGTAGACCGTGCGCGACGTCGGCAACGGAATCGGTCCGGCGATCCGCGCGCCGGTGCGTAGCACTGTCCGCGCGATTTCTTTCGTCGACTTGTCGAGCGAATAGTGATCGAACGCCTTTAGGCGGATTCTGATTTTCTGTCCGGGTATCGCCATTATCTTCCTCTTCTCCCTGTCCCTACGCGATGATTTCCGCGACGACGCCGGCGCCGACCGTGCGGCCGCCTTCGCGAATCGCAAACCGCAGCTCCTTCTCCATCGCGATCGGCATGATCAACTCCACTTCCATCTGGATGTTGTCACCCGGCATCACCATCTCCACCCCGTCCGGCAATTTGATCGAACCCGTCACGTCCGTCGTCCGGAAATAAAACTGCGGCCGATAACCGTTAAAGAACGGCGTGTGACGCCCGCCCTCTTCCTTGCTCAAAACGTACACTTCCGCTTTGAACTTCGTGTGCGGCGTGATCGACTTCGGCTGCGCCATCACCATCCCGCGTTCGATTTCTTCTTTATCCATTCCGCGCAGCAGCAAGCCAATGTTGTCGCCCGCCTGCGCCTCGTCCATCAGCTTGCGGAACATCTCCACACCCGTCACCACCGTCGGCTTCGTCTCCGGCTTGATCCCGACCCGCTCCAGCGTGTCGCCGACTTTCACCCGGCCGCGTTCCACACGACCCGTCGCCACCGTCCCGCGACCCGTGATCGAAAACACATCTTCCACCGGCATCAAAAACGGCTTGTCCACTTCACGCTGCGGCAACGGAATGTAGCTGTCAAGCGCCGCCGTCAATTCATGAATGCTCTTGAACGCCGGATCGTTGTAATCCGCCGCCAAGTCCGCACCCTTCGTCATCGCCTGCAAGGCCGAGCCGCGAATGATCGGCGTCTTGTCCCCCGGAAACTTGTAGATCGACAGCAAGTCGCGTACTTCCAACTCGACCAGATCGAGCAGTTCCGGATCGTCAACCATGTCGCACTTGTTCATATAAACGATGATGTACGGCACACCCACCTGACGCGCCAAGAGAATATGCTCCCGCGTCTGCGGCATCGGACCGTCCGCCGCGCTCACCACCAAAATCGCACCGTCCATCTGCGCTGCGCCGGTGATCATGTTCTTCACATAGTCGGCGTGACCCGGACAATCCACGTGCGCATAGTGGCGGTTGTCGGTCGTGTACTCGACGTGCGCCGTCGCAATCGTAATCCCGCGTTCCCGCTCTTCCGGAGCGTTATCGATCGAATCGAACGTCCGCACCTGCACGCTCTTGTCCCGACGCGCCAACACCATCGTGATCGCCGCCGTTAACGTCGTCTTCCCGTGATCCACGTGGCCGATCGTTCCCACGTTTACGTGCGGCTTGTTGCGTACAAATTTCTCTTTGGCCATGACAGCTCTATTCCTCCAAGAAGATCAAATTCTCAATTCAAGCTACGCTTTCGCCATATCCAGTTTTTTGGCGATCGACTCCGGCACTTTCGAATAGGCGGAGAATTGCATTGTATAAATTGCGCGCCCCTGTGTCAAGCTTCTGAGTCGTGTTGCGTAACCAAACATCTCCGCCAACGGCACCGCCGCCGACACCACCTGACCGTCCGGACGGCTGTTGATTCCCTTGATCGAGGCCCGCCGCGACTGGAGGTCGCCCATGACGTCTCCGAGATACTCATTGGGCATCACAACTTCAACGTCCATAATGGGTTCCAGCAAAACCGGGTTTGCCTTGCGGGCCGCTTCTTGGAACGCCATCGAGCCGGCGATCTTGAACGCGATCTCAGATGAATCCACTTCGTGATAGGAGCCATCAACCAGCCGCGCCAGGATTCCGGTCACGGGATAGCCGGCCAAAATTCCGCCGGCGAGCGCTTCCTTAACGCCTTGCTCGACCGCGGGGATGTACTCCTTGGGTACCGTCCCACCGACAATCTTGTCCTCGAACTTGAACTCGGTGCCGTCGGTAGTCGGTTCGAATTCCATGTAGACATGACCGAACTGGCCGCGACCGCCGGACTGGCGGACGAATTTGCCTTCTGCTTCCACTGCCTTCGTGATTGTTTCTTTGTAGGCCACACGCGGGCTGCCGACGTTTGCCTGCACTTTGAATTCTCGCATCAGGCGATCGACGATAATTTCAAGATGTAATTCGCCCATTCCGGAAATGATCGTTTGGCCGGTTTCCTCATTGGTCTCAACGCGAAACGTTGGATCTTCCTCTGCGAGCTTCTGCAGCGACTCGCCCAGCTTTTCCAGATCGGCCTTAGTCCTCGGCTCGATCGCCACCGACACCACTGGTTTGGGGAATTTCATAACTTCGAGAAGGATCGGCTTGTCGGGATCGCAGATTGTGTGTCCGGTCGACGTGAACTTGAGGCCGATCGCGGCGACGATATCGCCGGCCGTCGCCTCTTCAATGTCCTGGCGCCGATTCGCGTGCATGAGCAACAAACGAGAAATTCGCTCCTTCTTGTCGCGAGTAGCGTTGTAGACCTGACTTCCCGCTTTGACCGTTCCGGAATAAACTCGGAAATACGTTAGCTTGCCGACATGTGGGTCGGACATGATCTTGAAGGCGAGCGCCGCAAACGGCTCATCCGCCTTCGGCTTCCGCACCTGCACTTTGTCCGTGCGCGGATCGTGTCCTTCGACTTCTTTCAAATCCGCCGGCGACGGGAGGAAATCGACAATGGCATCCAATAACTTCTGGACGCCCTTATTCTTAAACGACGACCCGACCAACACCGGAGTAACTTTGCAATCGATTGTCGCCTGGCGCAGACATTTCTTGATTTGATCCTGCGGGGGCTCTTCTCCATGAAGGAACATCTCGAGCAAATGGTCATCATAATCCGCAACCGACTCGAGCATTTTCTCGCGCCATTTGTTGGCCAGCGGCCGGAGCGACTCCGGAATCTCGATATCGTCGTAGGTCATCCCTGCCGACTCTTCATGGTAGACGCGGAATCGCATCGTGATCAGATCGATGACCGCGGTGAACATCTCGCCTTCGCCAGCCGGAACTTGCACCGGGATAAAATGCGAATGGAGACGATCCTCCATCATGTTCAGCGTTCCCTCGAACGACGCGCCGATTCGATCCATCTTATTGATATAAGCGATTCGCGGCACGCCGTACTTGTCGGCCTGACGCCAAACGGTCTCCGACTGCGGCTCGACGCCGCCCACCGCACAGAATAGCGCTACCGCGCCGTCAAGCACGCGCAAGCTGCGTTCGACCTCGGCCGTAAAATCGACGTGGCCGGGGGTATCGATAATGTTGATCTGATGGTTGTTCCAATGGCAGGTCGTTGCGGCGGATGTGATCGTGATGCCGCGCTCCTTCTCCTGCTCCATCCAGTCCATCGTCGCAGCGCCTTCGTGCACTTCACCCATCTTGTGGCTCTTGCCGGTGTAGTACAAAATGCGCTCGGTGGTGGTGGTCTTGCCGGCATCGATATGCGCCATGATGCCGATATTTCTGATCTTTGCTAATTCCATAGTATAGACAAAAAAGCCTCCGCTGCCTCGCGATCACTCTCAATCGTGCTTCAGCGGAGACTTACCGATTTCGTTACCAGCGGAAATGTGCGAAAGCCTTGTTGGCCTCCGCCATGCGATGCGTATCCTCCCGCTTCTTGATCGATGCCCCTTCATTCTTCGCCGCGGCCAGAAACTCCTGCGCCAAACGCTCGGCCATCGTCTTCTCATTGCGCTCACGCGCATAGCCGATAATCCAGCGGAAGGCCAGCGCCGTGCGCCGCTCGGGGTGGACTTCGACGGGCACTTGATAGGTGGCGCCGCCGACGCGTCGTGACTTCACTTCGACGACTGGCTTGACATTGTTAAGGGCTTTATAGAAAATCTCCAGCCCCTTCTGGTTGAATTTCTTCTCGATGATGTTGAAGCAGCCGTAGATGATGCTCTCGGCGCGCGACTTCTTGCCGCGCTCCATCAGGCAATTGACGAACTGCGAAACCACCAGATCACCGTAGACCGGATCCGGCTTGCGCGGCCGCTTATCAGCGGCTTTTTTCCGTGGCATTCTTCCCTACTCCTAACAGCTACTTCTTGGGCATTTTCGCGCCGTACTTGGACCGGCTGCGCTTGCGATTTTCCACACCCGAGGAATCCATCGTTCCGCGAATGATATGATACCGCACTCCGGGCAGGTCCTTGACACGGCCGCCACGAATCAGGACTATCGAGTGTTCCTGAAGATTGTGACCGATACCCGGGATATACGCCGTCACTTCCATCTGGTTCGTGAGGCGAACACGGGCCACCTTGCGGAGCGCCGAATTCGGCTTTTTCGGCGTTGTCGTGTACACGCGGGTGCAAACCCCACGCTTCTGCGGGCAACGCTTGAGCGCCGGCGTGTTGGATTTGTAAGTCACCGCCGTGCGTCCCTTGCGGATCAACTGGTTAATCGTCGGCAAAGCGATCCTCTCTACAATTGCGACGCCCGTCGGGCATCGCGGTTAACAGGCGCAATAACGCCCAAAAACAAGACTTGTATTATAGGCCTGACTCATAATGCTGTCAAGCGTTTTCTTGAATGATTTCCGCTTCCTCGGCCTCCGCGAGTGCCGGTCCGCTGATTTCGAGGTCGCGATAACTTTCCATGCCGGTGCCGGCCGGAATCAGTCGGCCAATGATCACGTTCTCTTTCAATCCGCGCAAGAAATCTTCCTTCCCGGCCACCGCCGCTTCCGTCAAAACCTTGGTCGTCTCCTGGAACGACGCGGCGGAAATGAAACTCTCGGTTGAGAGTGAAGCGCGAGTGATCCCGAGCAGCAAGTCGCGCGAGGTCGCCGGCACGCCGCCTTCCGCAATCACTCTTTGATTCTCTTCGTTGAAACGGATCTTGTCGACTTTCTCACCCTCCAAGAAGTTGGTGTCGCCCACTTCGTCGACTTGTACCTTCTGCAACATCTGGCGCACGATCACTTCGAAGTGCTTGTCGTTGATGCGCACGCCTTGCAGACGGTAGACTTCCTGAATTTCATTCACCAGATACTCTTGCACCGCGTTGGTGCCGAGAATCTGAAGCATGTCGTGCGGGTCGATCGAGCCTTCGCACAACCGCTCGCCGGCGCTGACGCGGTCGCCTTCATGAACGCGGCGATGCTTACCGTACGGAACCAAATACTCGTGCTCGGATCCATCATCGGCGATTACGAACACTTGCGTGTTGCCGCGAACCGTCTTGCCGTCCTTCACGATACCGTCCACCTCGGTGACTACCGCGGGATCGCGCGGCTTGCGGACCTCGAACAGCTCCGCGACGCGCGGCAGACCGCCGGTGATGTCGCGGGTCTTGGAGATATCGCGCGGAATTTTGGCGACAATCGTTCCGGCTTCGATCTGCTGGTCTTTGTGAACTTCGACATAAGCGCCGATTGGCAGTTGATAAGATCCGCGCTTTTTGCCGTTCTTATCGACGATCGCAATCTTCGGCATAAGCGTCTTTTCGCGCGGCTCGATGATCACCAGCTTCATCATGCCGGTGACTTCGTCGAGTTCTTCGCGCATCGACACGTTGTCGACAATATCCTCGTAGACGACCGTGCCAGCTGCTTCGCCGATGATTTCCGTGTTGTACGGTTCCCACTCGAACAGCACCGTGCCGGTATCGCCGCGTTCGTCTTCGCCGATTTCGCGCGAGCGATCAACTTCGTAGACCTTCTGGCCGTCTTTGACGCGCAGGATTGCGGCATAGGGCACCGTGTAAGTAGTGCGATAGCGGCCTTCGGCGTCGAAGTGTTTGATGCGACCGCTGCGACTGACGACGACACTGTCCCCGCTTTCGCGCGTGATCGTGCGAATGTCTTCGAATTCGACGTGCCCGTCGGCCTTTGCGACGACGAACGACTGTTCGGTAATGCGCGCCGCCGTGCCGCCGATATGGAACGTGCGCAGCGTGAGCTGCGTGCCCGGTTCGCCGATCGACTGCGCCGCAATCACGCCTACGGCTTCGCCCAATTGCACCAATCGGCCGGTCGCGAGATTTCGGCCGTAGCAAAGCGCGCACACGCCGCGCCGTGATTCGCAGGTTAACACCGAGCGAATATGAACTTCCTCGATACCCGATTTGTCAATTGCCCGTGCCGCCTCTTCGGCGATTTCTTCACCGGCCCGCGCCAGACAACGATCGGTCTGAATCGGATCGTAGACGTCTTCGAGGGCCACCCGGCCGACAATTCGATCCTGCAATGATTCGATGACTTCTTCGCCGTCCTTCAGTGCCTTGATGTGAATCCCGAGCACCGTGCCACAGTCGTTTTCGGTAATGATCACGTCTTGCGCCACATCGACAAGACGCCGCGTCAGGTAACCGGCGTCCGCCGTCTTGAGCGCCGTATCCGCCAGACCCTTGCGCGCACCGTGCGTCGAGATGAAATACTCAAGCACATTTAAGCCCTCGCGGAAGTTCGCGATAATCGGCGATTCGATAATTTCGCCGACCGCGCCCGTCATGCGCTTCTGCGGTTTGGCCATCAGTCCGCGCATCCCCGCCAACTGGCGGATTTGATCTTTCGAAGAACGCGCGCCGGAGTCGGCCATCATGAACACCGGATTGAATCCTTCGCGTTCCAGTGACAGGCCCCGGAACATTTCCTCCGCGACTTCGTTCGAAGTACGCGTCCACGTGTCGATCACTTTATTGTAGCGTTCGCCGTTGGTAATGACGCCCTTCTCGTAATCGCGCTGGATCTTCGCGACTTCCTTTTCCGCCTGATGAACAAGATCCTTCTTCTTCTTCGGAATCGTCAAATCGTCAATGCCAACGGTGACTCCGCCCAGCGTCGCGTACTCGAACCCGAGATACTTCAGGCGGTCGAGGAATTCGGAAGTTCTTGCCGACCCAAGACGATTGTGCGCGTCGAGCACCAACTCCTCGAGGTTCTTCTTCGTCGCATTGCGATTTGCCAGCGCAAACGGCACTTCCTTGGGAAATATCTGGTAGAAGAGAATTCGTCCCACGGTCGTCTCAACACTGCGCCCCTCAAGTTCGACTTTCACCTTGGCGTGCAGATCGACTTTGCCCGATGCATGAGCGTAAAGCGCTTCGTCGAACGATGAAAACGCCACGCCTTCGCCGCGGGCGCCGGACTTCGCTTTGGTCACGTAATGCAAGCCGATGACGATATCCTGCGATGGCGTCGCTACCGGCCGACCGTTCGATGGTAGCAACACGTTGTTCGTCGCGAGCATGAGGATTCGCGCCTCAAGCTGCGCCTCGAATGACAGTGGCACGTGCACCGCCATCTGGTCGCCGTCAAAGTCGGCGTTGAACGCCGCGCAAACCAGCGGATGCAAGCGAATCGCTTTGCCTTCGACCAACACCGGATAAAACGCCTGTATGCCCAGACGATGCAGCGTGGGCGCGCGGTTCAATAGCACCGGATGATCGGCGATGATTTCTTCGAGAATGTCCCAAACTTCCGGACGTTCGCGTTCGACCAGCTTCTTGGCCGACTTGACCGTCTGAACGTAGCCCTTCTCTTCAAGCTTCATGATGATGAATGGCTTGAACAATTCGAGCGCCATGGTCTTGGGAAGGCCGCACTGATGCAGCTTGAGTTCCGGCCCGACGACGATCACCGAGCGGCCGGAATAGTCAACGCGTTTTCCCAGCAGGTTCTGGCGGAAACGCCCCTGCTTGCCCTTGAGCAAATCCGACAGCGACTTAAGTGGCCGCTTCGAATCGCCGCGCACCGAATTTGTGCGTCGGCCATTGTCGAACAACGCGTCAACGGCTTCTTGCAGCATACGCTTTTCGTTGCGCAAGATCACCTCGGGGGCGCGGATATCGATGAGTTTTTTCAGACGATTATTGCGATTGATTACACGACGATACAGGTCGTTGAGATCGGACGTCGCGAATCGTCCGCCTTCCAATGGCACCAGCGGGCGCAGATCCGGCGGAATCACCGGAATACGTGTCATCACCATCCACTCGGGACGATTGTTCGACTGGCGGAAGGCCTCAATCACGCGCAGGCGCTTGAGCATATCTTTCTTGCGCTGCGCGGAAGTTTCGACTTTCACCTGCGCACGAAGCTGAATCGAGAGATCTTCGATATCGACTCGCTTCAGCAGCGCCTGAATCGCCTCGGCGCCCATGCGGGCTTCAAACTGTTTGCCCGACTGCTCGAGTTCGATGAACTCTTCTTCCGTGACGATGTCTTTCTCTTTATAAGAGGTATTCCCAGGATCGACGATGATGTAATTCTCATAATAGAGGATACGCTCAAGGTCGCGCACCGACAAGTCGAGCAAATAGCCAATGCGCGACGGCAGTGACTTGAAGTACCAGATATGCGACACCGGAACCGCCAGATCGATGTGCCCCATGCGGTCGCGGCGCACCTTCGCCTGCGTGACTTCGACGCCGCAGCGATCGCAGACGATGCCGCGGAACCGAATCCGCTTGTACTTGCCGCACGAGCACTCCCAGTCCTTGACCGGGCCGAAAATGCGCTCGCAAAACAAACCGTCGCGTTCCGGCTTGAACGAACGGTAATTGATCGTTTCCGGCTTGGTCACTTCGCCGAATGACCACGACAGAATCACTTCCGGTGACGCCAACTGTATCTTGATGGCTTTGAAGTCCGAGGGTCGCTTCTGCTGTTTCACTGAAAAATCGACCACTGGGAAACCTCCTTGAACCTAACGATTGCCTTACTCATCAGTTCTCGATCAGATCGACGTCGAGACCCAAACTGCGTAACTCTTTAACCAAAACGTTGAACGACTCCGGCACTCCCGGCTCCGGCGGATTCTCGCCTTTGACGATCGCCTCGTAGATTTTCGAGCGACCGACAACGTCGTCGGACTTGACGGTCAGCATTTCCTGCAACGCAAACGCCGCACCGTAGGCCTCCAGCGCCCACACTTCCATTTCACCGAATCTCTGGCCGCCGAACTGCGCCTTGCCGCCGAGCGGTTGCTGCGTGACCAGCGAGTACGGGCCAATCGAGCGGGCGTGAATCTTATCGTCGACTAAGTGCGACAATTTCATCAGGTACATCACGCCGACGGTGATCTGGTTATCGAACGGTTCACCGGATTTGCCGTCATAGAGAACGGTCTTGCCCGTATCCGGGAGACCGGCCTTCTTGAGATCGGACTTGATCTCATCGATCGCCGCGCCGTCAAATACCGGCGTCGCCACCGGCATCTCGAGCTTCATCGCCGCCCAGCCGAGGTGCGTTTCCAGAAGCTGGCCGACGTTCATGCGCGACGGGACTCCGAGCGGATTCAAAATTACATCCACCGGCGTGCCGTCGGCAAGATACGGCATGTCTTCAACCGGCACGATTTTGGCGATCACGCCTTTGTTTCCGTGACGGCCCGCCATCTTGTCGCCAACCGACAACTTGCGCCGAATCGCGATCTTCACCTTGACGAGCTGCTTGACACCCGGCGGCAATTCCGACCCTCGCGCAATCTTGTCGAGCTCGATATCGAGCCGCTCCTGCGCGTCAGCCACCAGCTTGTCTGCTTCCGCGATGATGCTGTGCGCTTTCTTCTCAAGGCGTGCATCCGAGCAGACTCCGTCTTGCCAGTTCGCCGTCAGAAGGTCGACGCCATCGAGCGTGCCCTCCTTGAATTTCTGGCCTGCGCGCAGTAACACCGTGCCTTCCTCGGTGTGCTTCAACGTCTTTGAGGTCGCGCCTTCCAATATCGTTTCCAGCCGCGAATTGAGATGCGCCTTGATCATCTTGATCTTTTCGCCGAACTTCTTGCGGATCGCCGCCGATTCGGCCTTCTCGCGCTTTTTCGCTTCTTCGCTTTTCTCCTTGCGCGAAAAGACCTTGGTGTCGATCACGATACCTTTCAACCCCGGTGGCGCCTTTAGCGATGCGTCGCGAACATCGGCGGCTTTCTCGCCGAAGATGGCCCGAAGCAGGCGTTCTTCCGGCGAAAGCTCGGTCTCGCCCTTCGGCGTTACTTTTCCGACCAATACGTCCCCGGCCTCGACCTCGGTGCCGGTCTTGACGATGCCGTATTCATCGAGATGCGCCAGCTCTTCTTCCGAAACGTTCGGGATTTCACGGGTGATCTCTTCGGCGCCGCGCTTCGTATCGCGTACCTGAAGCTCGTACTCTTCGATATGAATCGACGTGAAAATATCGCGCTGAACCAGCGCCTCGGACACGATGATTGCGTCTTCAAAATTGTAACCCCGCCAGGGCATGAACGCGACCAACGCATTGTAGCCCAGCGACAATTCGCCGCCGTGCACGGCCGGCCCGTCGGCGATCGCATCACCGACGCCGACTCGTTCGCCGACATCGACGATCGGGCGATAGTTGATACAGGTATCCTGGTTCGAGCGCTTGAATTTGATGAGCGGATACGTGATCGGCTCGACATAGCCCAGCTCGTCGCCCTTCACGCGCGCGTCCGGCTGAATCGTAACATGGTCCGCGTCGGCTTCCGTCACGACGCCGGCGACTTTCGTGGTCAACACAGCGCCTGAATCGCGCGCCGTTTTGGCTTCCATGCCGGTGCCGATGATCGGTGGGTCGGTCACCAGGAGCGGTACCGCCTGGCGTTGCATGTTCGATCCCATCAGTGCGCGGTTGGCGTCGTCATGTTCGAGGAACGGAATCAGCGATGCTGCCACCGACACCAGTTGCTTCGGGCTGACATCCATGTAGTCGATCCGTTTCGGCTCGACGATCGGGTAATCGGAACGGAACCGGCACTTGATCAAGTCGTTCGCGAGCTTGCCGTCTCGACCGATGTCTTCCGCCGCCTGTGCGATATAATAGTTGTCTTCCTCATCAGCGTTCAAGAACACGAGCTGATCGGTAACTTTGCCGTTGACCACTTTTCGGTACGGTGTTTCGAGAAATCCCAGGTGATTGATGCGCGCATATGTCGCCAGCGACGCAATCAGACCGATGTTCGGTCCTTCCGGCGTTTCGATCGGGCAAATGCGACCGTAGTGCGTGTGATGCACGTCGCGCACTTCGAATCCGGCGCGCTCGCGCGTCAGTCCGCCCGGGCCGAGCGCCGACAGACGCCGCTTATGCGTCAATTCCGCAAGCGGGTTGGTTTGATCCATGAACTGCGAAAGCTGTGATGATCCGAAAAACGTATCTACTACCGAGGATACCGTTCGGGCATTGATTAACTCGTGTGGCGCCACCTTCTCGGTGTCTTTAAGCGACAGGCGCTCGCGGATCGTGCGCGCCACGCGGGAAAGTCCAACCGAGAACAGGTTCTCAAGCAATTCTCCCACGGTGCGGGTACGACGATTACCGAGATGGTCGATATCGTCGATGGCGCCTTCGCCGTTACGTAGTTTTATCAAGTAGGCGATGATCTTTACAAAGTCGTCCGGCGTTAGGGCGTTCTGGTTCAGCGGCGCGGTGAGCTTGAGTCGCTGGTTGAGCATGAAGCGGCCAACCTCGCCGAGGTCGCAGCGCTTGGCGTCGAAGAACATCTTCTCCATCACCGTAGCGGCGATCTCCGGCGTGAACTGCTCACCCGGCCGCTGCAATGCGTGGAATTTCGCCAGCGCTTCTTCCGTGGACTTGGTCGTGTCCTTCTTGAATGTATTGCCAATTACACGCGCGTCCTTCGATGCGTCGACTTTGAGTACCTTGATCTCCTTAATGCCCGCGTCGCTGAGCCGCTTGACGGCGGCTTCGGTGATTTCTTCTGAAGCCGAGAGCAGCACTTCGCCGGATTCTTCATCGACCACGGTCGATCCGGAGAGCTTGCCGACGGCCTTGGCGAACGAGCGGCTGCTCAGCGATTCAAAATCGTAGAAGAGCTTCAAGATATCTTCATCGCTGGAATATCCGAGACCGCGCAGAAATGTCGTAATCGGCTGCTTTTTGCGGCCGTCCGATGATACCCACATGATGTCGTTTACGTCATAGTTGATCTCTACCCAACTCCCGCGATACGGAATAATGCGCGCGGCGAACAGACGTTTGCCGTTGGGGTGGATTTCATCGTCGAAGAACACGCCGGGGGAGCGATGCAGCTGGCTGACGATCACGCGCTCCGAGCCGTTGATAATGAACGTGCCTTGTTCGGTGATCAACGGAAACTCGCCAAGAAACACGTCGTTTTCGATGACATCCTTGACTTTTTTGACTTCCTTTTTCTTCTGCTCCTTGCCCTCTTCACCTTCCTGGGGCTGTTCGTAAGAAATCAACCGCAGCGTCGCCTTGAGCGGCACCGCGTATGTCATATTGCGATCCTGACATTCCGAGATCGAATAGCGCGGCTTGCCGATCGCGTACTTCACGAATTCGACGGTGTAGTTCTCACGAATGTCAGATACCGGGAAGATCTCTTTGAAGACCCGCTGCAAGCCGATATGCTTGCGCTTTTCATGCGGGAAATCCGCCTGAAGGAATTCATCGAACGACTCCAATTGGATCGCCAACAGGTTGGGCATCTCCGGTTCGAGACTCAACTTGCCGTACGAACGCCGATTCAGAGTGGATACTTTGGCCAAGTGTTCACTCTCCTTTACAGAATAACGCTGATCGAAATCAACACGCCAGCTTGCCTGATTACAATAATATGTCTTCTACTCGTGGGCTGTCTGCCCACCATACCGTAGAAATAGAAAAACATCCCAAGCCGTCGAGAGTTCCCAAAGGCTCAAGATGTAGAAGACCCGACCTCTCACAAGACCGGGTCTTGGGTATTGATAACGCGCTACTTAAGGTCAACCTGCGCGCCCTGCTCTTCCAGCTTCTCCTTCATCTTCATCGCTTCATCTTTGGAGACGCCTTCTTTAACAACGCTGGGCGCACCGTCAACCAAGTCCTTGGCTTCCTTGAGGCCAAGACCTGTCAACTCGCGTACTACTTTAATAACCTGAATCTTCTTGTCACCGGCCGAAGTCAACATCAAGTTGAATTCGGTCTTCTCTGCTGCGGCCTCCGCAACCGCGGCGCCGCCGCCCATTCCCGGCATCGGGCCGGCCATCATCGGCATCGCTGCCGAGACGCCGAACTTATCCTGCAACGCCGAGGACAGATCGGAGAGCTCCATCACCGTGAGTCCGGCGATCTCATCCACCAGCTTAGTAACTTTGTCGGACACTGTCTCTACTCCTTACTCGAACACGATTCGTCGCCTGCTTTGGTCCGCTTGCCCGCCGCGAGTGCGTCGCTCATACGGTGGGCGGTTCCGGCATCAACGGAACTCCACACGGCCAACCCGGCGCTATAGTTAATTAGCCATTTTCGTTTTCATCGCCTCAAGGGTACCGACGAGTTCGCGCAGTATCCCTTTGAGCGTTCCCAGGAAATTGGTCATCGGCGCTTGAACGCCGCCAATTACCATCGATATCAGGTATTCCTTGCTCGGAAGCTTGGCAATTCTTTCGGCCTCGGCCGCCGGATAAACTTTGCCGTCAATATAGATCGCGCGAATCTCCGGCTTCTGATTGTCCTTGCCGAAATCAAAAAGCACTTTCGCCAGAGCGCCCGGATCATTCGTGCCGATGGCAACCGCCGACGGCCCTTTCAGGAATTTGTCCAGGCCTTCAACGCCGGCTTCTTTGGCCGCAATCTTCATCAAGGTGTTCTTGGCAACGACATACTTGATCTGCTTCGAGCGAAGATCGCTCCGCAGCTTCGTGACCTTCTCGACCGTGAGCCCGGCATAATCGGTCACCGCCAGACACTGAGCGCCTTTGAAAGTCTCGACCAGCGCGCTAACTTTGTCGATGTTCTGTTGATTCGGCATGGTTCGCTACTCCCTGATTAAACGCTCTTCACGCGCGATAAAATGTCTGCGGTCGAAACTTTGACGCCCGGCCCCATCGTCGAACTGATCGCCGCGTTTTTCAGATATGTGCCCTTGGCGGAGGCCGGTCGCGCCTTGACGATCGCCTCCAAAAACGCCATCGCGTTTTGCGTCAACGCCTCGTGCGTGAACGATGCCTTTCCAATCGGCACACCGATATTGCCGGTCTTGTCAACACGGTATTCGATCTTGCCGGCTTTGATTTCCTTAATCGCCTTCGTCACGTCCGCCGTTACGGTTCCCGCTTTCGGGTTTGGCATCAGCCCCTTGGGCCCGAGTACTTTCCCCAACGGCCCCAGTTTGCCCATCATATCCGGCGTCGCCACAATCACGTCGATATCCGCCCAACCCGCCTTGATCTTCTCCAGGTAATCCTCATTGCCGGCGTGATCGGCGCCCGCGGCGCGGGCGTCTTCAAGTTTGTCGTCCTTGGCGATCACCAGAATCCGCACCTTCTTGCCGGTGCCGTTCGGCAGCGCCACCGTTCCGCGAATCATCTGGTCGGCCTGTTTGGGATCGACTCCCAGACGAACCGCCACTTCGACCGTTTCGTCGAACTTGGCGTAGGCGTTGTCTTTGACCAGCTTCACCGCCTGCTCCAAAGGCAGCGAGACCTTTTCGCCGATGTTCTTGCGCGCGGTGTTATATTTCTTGCCGTGCTTCATTGTCCTATTTCTCCACTTCCAGACCCATGCTGCGGGCCGTGCCGGCAACCATGCTCATCGCCGTCTCGATCGTCGCGGCGTTCAGATCGGGCATCTTCATTTGCGCGATCTCCCGAAGTTGGGCCTGCGTCACGCGGCCAACCTTGTCGCGATTCGGCGTCCCCGAACCCTTTTGCACTTTGGATGCCTTGAGCAACAGCACCGCGGCCGGCGGCGTCTTGGTGATGAAGGTGAAACTCTTGTCGGAAAAAACCGTGATCACCACCGGGATGATCAGCCCGGCCTTGTCCTGCGTTCGCGCATTAAACGTCTTGCAGAATTCCATGATATTGACACCCTTCTGACCGAGCGCCGGCCCGACCGGCGGCGCCGGTGTCGCTTGTCCGGCCGGAATCTGCAACTTGACGAATCCCGTTACTTTCTTTGCCACAACAAAAACTCCTCTTAGACCGATTCAATTTGCAGGAAGTCCAGCTCGACGGGAGTCGGACGACCAAAAATCGAGACCATTACCTTGACCTTCTTGCGCTCAAGGTTGATCTCCGAGATGAAACCGGAGAAATCGGCGAACGGACCATCGATCACTTTCACCTGATCCCCGGCATGCCACGGGACTTCGTCCACTTCTACTTCCCGCCTGGAATCCATCCGTCCCACCATGCGGTCGACTTCGTCGCGCCGCAGCGGCGTCGGTTTGCCGGCGGCCCCGACAAAGTTGGTGATCCCCGGCGTGTTCACGATCCGCTGCTCCAGCAGCTTATCGAGATCGACTTCAATCAGCAAATACGAGGGCAGGAACTTCTTCGTCGAACTCGTCCGCTTGCCCTGTTTCATTTCCGTTACTTCTTCGGTCGGAATCAGTATCTCGCCAAAACGGTCGTCGAGACCGTCGGTGACGATCATCTTCTCCAGATGCCGCTTGGCCTTCTGCTCCTGACCGGAGTAGGTATGAACGGCGTACCAGGATTTGGCCATCACCTGCTCAACACCATCCGCGTTACCGCGCTCAGGCCGGAATCGACCACGAACGTGAAAACCGACATGATAATCGTCGTGATAATCACCACGATCGTCGAGCCGCGGACTTCGTCCCACGTCGGCCACGACACCTTTTTCAACTCGACTTTCGTTTCGTCAAGGTAATTGACGATTTTCTCTTTCAGTGTCATAACATCCCGTCTCTATTTATCTATGGCAGGCCAGGAGGGACTCGAACCCCCAACATCCGGTTTTGGAGACCGGCGCTCTACCATTCGAGCTACTGGCCTGTCCACAATCCACGATTCTGTCCTACCTACGCGATGATTTCCGCGACGACACCGGCGCCGACCGTGCGGCCGCCTTCGCGAATCGCAAACCGCAGCTCCTTCTCCATCGCGATCGGCATGATCAACTCCACTTCCATCTGGATGTTGTCACCCGGCATCACCATCTCCACCCCGTCCGGCAATTTGATCGAACCCGTCACGTCCGTCGTCCGGAAATAAAACTGCGGCCGATAACCGTTAAAGAACGGCGTGTGACGCCCGCCCTCTTCCTTGCTCAAAACGTACACTTCCGCTTTGAACTTCGTGTGCGGCGTGATCGACTTCGGCTGCGCCATCACCATCCCGCGTTCGATTTCTTCTTTATCCATTCCGCGCAGCAGCAAGCCAATGTTGTCGCCCGCCTGCGCCTCGTCCATCAGCTTGCGGAACATCTCCACACCCGTCACCACCGTCGGCTTCGTCTCCGGCTTGATCCCGACCCGCTCCAGCGTGTCGCCGACTTTCACCCGGCCGCGTTCCACACGACCCGTCGCCACCGTCCCGCGACCCGTGATCGAAAACACATCTTCCACCGGCATCAAAAACGGCTTGTCCACTTCACGCTGCGGCAACGGAATGTAGCTGTCAAGCGCCGCCGTCAATTCATGAATGCTCTTGAACGCCGGATCGTTGTAATCCGCCGCCAAGTCCGCACCCTTCGTCATCGCCTGCAAGGCCGAGCCGCGAATGATCGGCGTCTTGTCCCCCGGAAACTTGTAGATCGACAGCAAGTCGCGTACTTCCAACTCGACCAGATCGAGCAGTTCCGGATCGTCAACCATGTCGCACTTGTTCATATAAACGATGATGTACGGCACACCCACCTGACGCGCCAAGAGAATATGCTCCCGCGTCTGCGGCATCGGACCGTCCGCCGCGCTCACCACCAAAATCGCACCGTCCATCTGCGCTGCGCCGGTGATCATGTTCTTCACATAGTCGGCGTGACCCGGACAATCCACGTGCGCATAGTGGCGGTTGTCGGTCGTGTACTCGACGTGCGCCGTCGCAATCGTAATCCCGCGTTCCCGCTCTTCCGGAGCGTTATCGATCGAATCGAACGTCCGCACCTGCACGCTCTTGTCCCGACGCGCCAACACCATCGTGATCGCCGCCGTTAACGTCGTCTTCCCGTGATCCACGTGGCCGATCGTTCCCACGTTTACGTGCGGCTTGTTGCGTACAAATTTCTCTTTGGCCATACTATCTTCTCTCGTTCCTCTTTCCGAACGCTACCTAATTCCGAATTCGATATTACAGCCCACGACCAGGATTGAACTGGTGACCTCATCCTTACCAAGGATGTGCTCTACCAACTGAGCTACGTGGGCGTCAGTTGCGCGAACCTTAACTGTTTCTCTCGCTGTTGTTTGGCTAGGTCGGGCACAAGGCAGACAACACCCCGCCAAAAAAACAGACTTCTATAATACGGAAGCCCGCCACCCTGTCAAGGAGATTTTTGCCCAATAGTGGACAAAAAGGCTCGCGGTGCGAGCGGACCGGTTTTGGCAAGCGGTCCTCCCACGGGTGCCTTACTTATTCAACTTTACAGCGGGAGACGGGGCTCGAACCCGCGACCAACAGCTTGGAAGGCTGTGACTCTACCAACTGAGTTACTCCCGCGCGAATTCGCGGCGGGATGTATACGCGAACTACCGCGAGAATGCAAGCGAATTCTGTTGAGTACGATCAGCTCTTCGTGGATCGACATGTTAAGCAACGCCAGATTTCAGGCACAAATTCTCGAGCACACACCTCCCACACTCCGGCTTCCTCGCGGTGCACACCGCTCGGCCGTGCAATATAATCATGTGCGAAACATCAACCCATTCCTTGCGGTCGATCCATTTCTTTAAGTCCGCTTCGATCTTCTTCGGATCGTCGTGTTTGGTCAGTCCAAGCCGGTATGACAATCGCGTTACGTGGGTATCGACCGCTATTCCCTCCGCGTGCTCCGAGCCAAACAACACCCCCTGAATCACATTCGCCGTCTTGCGGCCGACGCCGGGCAACGTCTGAAGTTCTTCGAGAGTTTTCGGAATTTGACCACTAAAGTCGTCGCGCAGCTTCTTAGCGAACGCAATGATGTTTTTCGCCTTGGCGCGATACAATCCAATCGACTTGATAGCGTCGGCCAGTTCATCGAGCTTAGCACTGGCGAAGTCATCGAGTGAACGGTATCTCTTGAAAAGTGTGGGAGTGACCTTGTTGACCGACACATCCGTCGCTTGCGCCGACAAAATCACCGCCACCGCTAATTGCAGCGGCGTCTTGAAATCAAGCGAGCACTTGGCGTTGGGATAGGTTTCGCGCAGGCGTCTGACGATCTCAGCGGCTTTGGCCTTGTTCACTTGAGAATGATAATGGCTCGCGGCGCCTCGCGCGAACGAATTCGCGCCGACAATATCGTCTACTACTAATGCCTCACCGCGTAGGGGCGCATGGCAATGCGCCCTTCTCCAGCTTCGCCGAAAAGGAGAATCTTACATCCATTCTTCCGGCTTCTTCACAATACTGCTGCGCACATGCTCGTATACCGAGTAGACTTCATTATCCACTGTCGAGCGCAGGTAATAGTTCTTTGATGTCTCATCTTTCATCTGAAGCACAACCTGAATCGCCGCACCATCGCGCAATCCGATACTCACTCGGTCGCTCTTTTCTCCAAAGGACACCGCTTGCGCATCCGCCGGCGAAACAAATTCACTGATCCGCAGCGTCGCCAACTGCGACACCAGCGGCCCGATCTTGGCGGAACTCGCCGGCACCGACGTCCCCTTCGCGTCGTTGATCATCCACAGTGAGTCGACCCGCGCAATCTGATAATTGAGATCACCCGACTGAATTCGAATCGACATGATCTGCGCCGTATCGAGCGCATGAATCGCACGGTCGCGATAACCGCTCGCCGGCCGCTCCAGAAGGCGTGAAATCGGCGTCGCTGCCAGGTAGACGTCCTTGGAGTCCGGCTTGCGCACATAGCTTGAGCGAAAGTCCGATCCGGCTTTGCCGACGATTACGGCGGCCAGTTCTTGAGTCTCTCGATAAAAGCGCACCGTTCGTCCCAGAAGCGTGTCCGCCTCGAACAACATCTGTTTCTCGGGATTCGACGAAATAATTTCACCGACAGTCAGGTCATGCGCGATGTTGGCGATATTATCGATCACTCCGCGTTCGGCGCGTCGCGGCGTGCCGTTGTCGACAACGTTCCAACCGTCGCCTGTGCGCTGAAACTCGACGATTCCGCCGAGGCGCGAGACCGTAATGCGATTCACCATTCCCGAATCAAGGCCGACGAAATTGTTGCCCACGTAGGGACTCAACTCCGAACGATCCATCCGCGACAGCAAGAAGTACGCCAGCAGCAGCACAACGGCCACTGCCCCGAGGATCATCAGCGGTCGATTGCTCATAGCAGTTGCCTCCTGCGGCTCTGGCGGCGAATCTGCCAGCGCGCCACTCCAAATAGTACGACCACGATCGGCATCAGGAAAATATTCGCGAATTTCACCAGCGTACGCGTCGAGTCCTCGGTCTGGTCCAACGGCCGAGCCGTTACATCTTTGGAGCGGATACTGATCAATCCCTGATCTTGCGACAACCAGTCGGTCATGTTCTGGAACATGATCAGATTCGATTGGTCGCGCAGTACTTGATCCGAGATGAAATCCGCGTCTCCCCATACCACCAGTCGTCCCTGATCGCCGGAATCCAAACGCGTCTCGCTCGTTGCCGACAGCGCGGCAGCCGTCACCGAATCCATTGGCGGTTTCGGTTTGCCCGCGAAGAAACTCGTAAATCCGCCGGTGATGGCCACTGCGACCGGTTGCGGACCGAGCGTGAAGTCGGCGCGCGACCATTGCCGCATCGGGTCGATGCTGTACGGCGGCGCAAGGATACCGGAATTCTTCGAGGTCCGTGCCAGCACTTCGATCTTGAGCGGCGACGACTGGAAACGCGATGTGTCCAGCGTTGAGGCGTAGATCATGTTGACGCTCTCGAGGTCCTTCACGATGAGATTGTCGTTCGAAAAGTTTGTCACGCGCGGAAACAGCGGATATTCCTTCATGCTCTGGAAACGAAACGGCCCCTGCTGCTGCGTCACACCGATCTGCGCGCACTGGGCATCGATCGCCATGTTGCTGTTGACGCCGACGCCAAAGTGTGCCAGAAAAGCATCCAACCCCGGCTCGGCCGGTTGCGCCATGCCCTGCTGGATGTCGGCCTCGATCTTGTCGACCAGCAATCCAATCTTGCCGCCGCGCATCAGGAATTGGTCGAGCAGGTAAAGCTCCCACTGCGATAGCGGCTGTTTCGGGCCGGCGACGAAAACCGTTGTCACGTCGGCCGGTATCGTTGCCTGCGTCGCCAGATCAATACTCTCGACCTTGTACTCCTCGCCCAGTGCGCGCTGCACCATCGTAAGTTTGTCGGATAATCCCAATTCCCCGTTGCCGGTCGTGAATACCACGCGCGGCGTTACGTTCGAAGTCAGCTTGCGAATCGCGCGCGTGATTTCATACTCCAGTGTCGACGTATTTTGAATGACCGGCAGCACTTCGTTTTTATCTTCGTAGAGAATCGCCATACCCATAAACACGTTGCGAATCTCCATCTTGTCCCGGCGCAAACTCTGCATCGGCACTGCCGGGATGCGGTAACTCTGGGCCTCCTGCTCTTTCCCTTCCTTGATCGGATCGATAAACGAGTAGCTTAGATTGCCGCCGGAATACGATTTGTATTCATCCAATTGATCTCTCACGTACCGCGCGTGCGCATTGTACGGCGGCTCAAGGTCTTCGGAGAAATAGCACTTGATGGTGATGCGATCGTTCAGGCTCCGCATCAACTCTTTCGACGACTCGCTCAGCGAGTAGATCTTTCCTTCCGAGAGATCGACCCGCCCGAAAAGGTTCACCGAAATCAGATTCACGACAATCAAGATCACAACGATCAGCGCGATCGCGGAAAAGCCGGTCACTGCCAGTTTCTTCTTCATCACTACCTCCACTTCCGCGCTTCAGTTGATTTGATCGCCAGATACAAGAACAGAAAGATCATCGACGCGTAGTAGATCAAATCTCGCGAATCGATCACGCCGCGCGAGATATTCTGGAAGTGGTAGTCCACGGAGAGATACTCAAAGAACGACGCCAGCGCCGTCGGGACGAACGGCAACACTTTATCCAGCATGAACAGCGCGAAGATGATGACAAATCCGACGATGAACGCGACGATTTGATTCGGTGACAACGACGAAGTAAACACGCCGATGGCGACGTACACGCCGCTCATCAATACCAATCCCAGATATCCGCCCAGCGATGCCCCGAAATCCGCGTCGCCCAGACTGGCGACGGTGATGTATGCAATAAACGTGAGCAAGATCGACAGCGCCGTCAGCGCCCACGCCGCGAGAAATTTCCCGATGACGATTTCTCCGTCGCGCACCGGCAGTGTCACCAAAATCTCGATTGTCCCCGAACGGCGCTCTTCGGCCAACAAGCGCATCGTGATCGCCGGAATGAAAAACATCATGATGAACGCCGAAATCCCGAACAAGCTCCGGAGATCGGCGGAGTTATTGAGAAACAAAGTGCTCGAGAAGAAATAACCGGCAACCAGCAGGAACAGCGTTATGACGATGTACGCCACTGGCGAGTTGAAATACGATCGCATCTCGCGCCGGAAAATCGTTAACGCGTTAGACATTGCCGCCTCCCTTCGTCAGCTCGCGGAACACGTCTTCGAGGCTTGATGCGTCACGCGACATCTCCAGCAGCGTCCAGCGATTTTCCACCGCTCTATGATAGATCGCCGCTCGCGGGTCGCTCCCCGCGCGGCAGAGTATCTCGCATTTCGATGTCCCGTTCTGCGACAGAACCTTTACGCTCTCGATGCCGTCAAGCTCCATCAACTTTGGACGGATGGCATCAACCGGCTGATCGACCTCGATGCGAATGGTAATCTTTCCGGCCAACGACTGCTGCAGCGCCGCCGGCGATCCGTTGGCGACGATCTTCCCTCTATTGATAATCATCACGTGGTCGCACGTCGCCTCGACTTCGGGCAAGATGTGCGTGCACAAGATCACCGTCTTCATCCGCCCGAGTTCTTTGATCAGGTTGCGAATCTCAGCGATTTGATTCGGGTCGAGCCCCACCGTCGGCTCGTCAAGCACAAGAATTTCCGGATCATGAATCATCGCTTGCGCCAAGCCGACGCGCTGGCGATAACCCTTTGATAGCTCGCTGATCGGACGCGCTACGACATCTCCCAGGCCGCACATCTCGACGACTTGTTTGATGCGCCGATTTTTGCCGTCTTGGTTTCCGCGTAACGCGAGTATGAACTCGAGATACTCGAGCACGTCCATCTCCGGATAGAGCGGCGCCGACTCCGGCAGATAGCCGATCTTGCGCCGTACGTCCATCGACTGCTCGACGACGTCCAGCCCGTCAATTGTGATCGACCCGACCGTCGGCGGCATGTAGCAGGTAATAATTCGAACGGTCGTCGTTTTCCCGGCGCCATTCGGGCCGAGGAACCCGAGCACCTGCCCGGTCGGCACCGAGAACGAAATATTGTCGACGGCGAGAAACTCGCCATACCTCTTGGTGAGACTTGTTACTTCAATCACGCCTCAAAGCACTCCCTGTTTTCCAGTAATCGCGACGGAAGAATTAGCTCAAGCCGGCTCGCTTGGCAAGTTCTTTTCGTCATGCACAATTCTATTGGCAATGTACAAAGCTTGACGGTCGCGGGTTCCCTGCGCTCGCATGATTGCAATCATAGCTGCATTGGATTGGTTTCTTCACAGCGCGCAGCGACGGCTCGGCGCGACCAAACCCGATAACCAGGAGCAGCCAATTATGCCATCGCAATTGTCTCAAAGTCGATTGTTGACGGGCAGAGAATCTAAATGGAGAGGGGAGGATTCGAACCTCCGAAGGCATTGCCAACAGATTTACAGTCTGTCCCATTTGACCGCTCTGGAACCTCTCCAAAAAGCAGGGCGGCTAATATAAAGACGGTATCGGCGGATGCAAGCGAAAAAGTGAGCGCCGCCGCGCGCTATTCGACGTGACGGATTTCAACCTGCAGCCGCGAAACCCGCGGCATTGCGAACTCAAAAAAGATCGTGTCGCTGACGCGAAATGTATCGGCGTCCATCGACAGTCCGAAAAACTCCGGCGGGTCCCTCAGTGGTTTGAGGATTGATATGGTCGCCGAATCGCAACACTCCGACTGCCGGACGTGAGCCGCCGCGGACAAAATCCAGAAATTCCACGTATTGTCGTACGACCCGGCGACGATCCGCACCGCGTACCTTCCCGGCGCCGCCAGTGTCTCATCAATGTACTGATCCCAACAAACACAATGGTATCCAACGTCGAACTCCGCGTCCAGAAGATTCGGTTGAATCGCCGGTCGCACCGGATCGCTCTTTTCCTCACTGCAGGAAAACAGCGCGACTATCAAGAACAGTAGCGCGGCGAGATCGATCAATCCGCGCCGGCCGCTTCGAGCGCCGCCCCTACCTCCACCATCACCATTCAGCACTGATCAAACCTCCGAATCGTCTTCTAAAGTCAATCCCGCATACAATTGACGCCAGTGTTCGTTCTGGCGCAAGCGCTTTATTGCCGATAATTTCCGGTCAGGAATGTCAAAGAATCGAGCGAGTATTGAAACGTATCGGCCCGCCCGGCAATCTGAAGACTGTGAGGGAGAACCGACCACATGATTAAACTCCAGCAATTGTCCAAACAGTATTCGACGACGACTTGGGGACTTCGCGACTTCAGCCTCGAAATCAAGCCCGGCATTCTTGGCCTGATCGGCCCGAACGGCGCCGGGAAATCGACGCTCATGCGCATTCTTGCGACCGTGACCAGGCCGACCGCCGGCACGGCGTTCTGGAACGGCACGGATATCCTGGCACACCCCGATGATCTCCGTCGCCAGCTCGGCTTTCTGCCTCAAGATTTCGGCGTCTTTCCCAACCTGAATGCCATTGAGTTTCTGACCTACATTGCCGCACTAAAGGGTATTGATGTCCGGTCCGCCCGGCAACGAATCGATGATCTCCTGCAAATGCTCAATCTTCATGCGGCTCGAAAACGCCGTCTCGGCGGCTATTCCGGCGGCATGAAGCAACGCATCGGCATTGCCCAGGCAATGCTCAACGATCCGAAACTCCTCATTGTCGACGAGCCTACGGTCGGACTCGATCCGGAAGAACGCGTCCGTTTTCGTAACCTCCTCGGCGAGTTGTCGGGAGACCGGATCGTCATTCTCTCTACTCACATCGTTTCCGATGTCGAGTCAACGGCTGACCAGATCGCGGTGATTTCCGCCGGACGGCTGATCGAACAGTCGACGCCGGAACGGCTTCTCGCTTTGGCCACCGGCTCCGTCTGGGAGTGGTTGGTATCGCCGGAGCGAAGCGCTGAGGTCCGCAAGAACCATCAAGTCTCAAGCGCTCAGCGTCGTCCCGACGGTACGCTGCTGCGAATCATCCATGAGTCGTCGCCGCATCCGGAAGCGGTTGCCGTCGCGCCGAATCTCGAAGACGCCTACCTATTCACGATCGCGCGCAGCCGCGCGGCTCAGGCGGCCTGATGTCGATCCGCATCGTCGTGGCCGTCGCTCTGGCCGATTTTCGTGAACGCTCGCGACGCTACTCGTTCTGGGTCTTTCTCGTGCTCATGGCCTACGCCGCATATCTGTTTTTGCCCGCCGCCGATGCTGTTTACTCCTGTCTTCAACTCGACGGCAATCGCGGCGTCTACAACTCCGTCTGGGTCGGCGCACAGGTCAGTATGATGACTACGGTGATTCTCGCTCTGGTCGGCTTCTATGTCGTCCGCGGCGGAATCATGCGCGATGCCCGTCTTCACACCGGCGAAATTGTAGCCGCCGCACCCGTCAGCAATTTGGAGTATGTCGCCGGAAAGACTCTGAGCAACTTCGCCTCCTTGACCGCCATGACTGCGGTGTTGTTCGTAATGAGTGGAGTCATTCAGATCGTGCGCGCTGAATCCACTTCCATCGATCTTGTCGCTCTCGCCCAGCCGTTTATTTTCGTCATCCTGCCATTGATGCTTCTCGTCGCCGCGTTGGCCACTTTGTTCGATTCCGTGCGCTTCCTGCGCGGCGGGATTGGCAACGTGGTCTTCTATTTCCTCTGGGTCATCGGGCTGGCGACCATTGGTATCAATACCCGGCAAACCTCGGCAACTCTCGACGCCTTCGGTGTCTATTATCTCTGGAACCAGAGCATGACGGCGTGCGACAATCAAGTTCCCGATTACGAACCCTGGCAGGGACCGCATTCGCTCGGCTTCAACATTCGGCTCCATGATCGCCCGCCGGTCAAAGCCTCGTTCGTCCTCGAGCGTCTCCATTGGAGCGCGGACTTCTTCATCGGTCGCCTGATTCTCATCGGACTCGCTCTGGGCCTCGTCGCACTGGCTGCTGTGCTCTTTGATCGTTTCGATGCGCGCATAAGCAGTCGCGGCTCGTTTTTCCGGCGGCGCTCTCAAAAACCAACCGAATCCGCGACCGAAACGCCGTCCGATCGGACACCAACACTTCAGCGGCTGTCGCCGCTCACCTTCGGGGCTGCGCGCAGCCGCTGGTGGACAGTCTTGGTCGGCGAGTGGAGACTTCTCATGGCGCGAATCAACCGTTGGTGGTACTTGGTTGCGGTTGCAGCGTTTGTGGCCGGTTGGATCGTACCGCTCGACATCGCGTACAATTTCATTCTTGTCGGTTTGTGGTTTTGGCCGCTGCTGATCTGGTCAAAGATGGGATGTCGCGAGCGCCTCTACGACGTCGAAACCATTATTTTCTCCACTCCCAGCGTACTCGGCCGCCAATTTATCGCGCAGTGGCTTTGCGGCTTCGGGCTGGCGGTCCTTATCGGGTTCTTTGTCCCCATTCGTTTGGCGATTACCTCCGACTGGACCGCGCTGGCAAACTGTCTCGTCGGCGCCGCATTCATTCCCTCAATGGCGCTGGCCTGCGGCGCGCTGACCGGCGGCCGCAAGCTCTTTGAAGTGCTCTATACGCTTCTCTGGTATATCGGACCCCTAAACAAGGTACCGCTCATGGATTTCACCGGCAGTGCCGCCTTCGGCCAAGCCGGCGACTACCTCTGGCTCTGGTTTCTCATGACGATCGCACTCCTTCTCGTCGCGTTCGTGAGCCGCGCGTTGCGGTTGCGACGATTGTGAAGCCACTAATGCATTTCTAACTTCTCTTCCGTTCAACAATGGGCTAACTTGGAAGATGATGTTTCGCTCGTCTTCTCCGTGCAGTCGTGCTTTCATCGCCACCGCTTGTTTCATTGGACTCCTGCTTTCGACCAGCGGTCGCGCCGACGACGTTCCCCGTCTGGCCGTGGTCATCGTCGTCGACCAGATGCTTCCCGAATACTTCACCCGCTTCGACTCGCTCTACACCGGCGGCTTGGCGCGGCTGTATCGCCATGGCGCGGTCTTTCTGAATGCGCGCCACGATCATTCCGAAACCGAGACCGGCGTCGGGCACGCGACGATTGCCACCGGCTGCCATCCGGCGCAGCACGGTTTCATTGCCAACGACTGGTGGGATCCGCAGCTCGGCCGCGTCTTTTACTGCGTGGAGGATACGACGGTCGGGATCACGGAAAATCCGTCTGCAGAAGGTGTATCGCCGATTTCCTTACGTCGCGGCACTATTGTCGATTGGCTAAGACGCGGCAACCCGGAATGCAAGGCGATCTCCGTCGCCGCCAAAGACCGCGCTGCAATTGCCATGGGCGGGTTTTCAAGTAACGCCGCCTTCTGGTACGATTATCACAGCGGGCTTTACGAGACGTCGTTATTTTACACGCCGGCGTACCCCGACTGGATGCGCGCCTTCCGGAACGCACGGCCGGCCGATGACTACTTTGTTGGTGTCTGGGACCGAGTTGCTCCTCTGGCCGATTATCGATTTTCCGGCCCGGACAGCGTCACGGCCGAGGCCGACGGCAGGCACGTCGTTTTCCCACATGATTTCGCTCCCGGACCGAACGACTCGCCGGATAAATATTATGCCAATCTTCTCTATACGCCGTTCGGCGATCATCTCACCTTTCGTCTCGCCACTGCTGCCGTGGCAGGCGAGTCGCTCGGCGCTGATCGCGATACGGACTTGCTGATGCTCAGCATTTCATCGACCGATTATGTCGGACACCGCTACGGTCCCAAGAGCCAGGAAGTGCAGGATCATTATCTGCGGCTCGATCGCTATCTCGCCGATTTTTTCGCGATGCTTGATTCAACCGTCGGCGTCGGCAACTATGTCGTTGCCCTAACGTCCGATCATGGCGTCTGTCCCTTGCCCGAGTTGCTTCGCGCTGAAGGCAAGGACGCCGGACGCATTCATCCCGACACGCTCCGGCGCTCTATCAACGGCGCTTGTGCCGCAGTGGCGCGCAACTTTGGTTTGCAGGATTCACTGTTGACTCGTCTCTATCGCGGCTTGTTCTTGAACTACTCGGAAGCTTCTCAGCGTGGCGTTGGCCGCGACGAGCTGCAGGATGCCGTCGCGACTGAACTCCGCAAGGTCTGGTTCATCGCCGACGTTTATACTGAACGCGAACTCACTTCGACCGGCGGAACGCCGCGACCGTTCTTGCAGCGCTACCGCAACAACTACTTCCCCGGGCGCAGCGCCGAAATCGAAATCCGCATCAAGGAAAACTATCTCGTCGACGCCGACTCCTTCGGCACCACACACGGCTCGTGTTACGACTACGACTGTCTCGTCCCGCTCGTCTTTTACGGCCCGATGATCGCAGCGACGAAATCTGCCGACGCCGTCGAGACCGTGGATCTGGCGCCGACTCTGGCCGAGATCCTTGGACTGATTCCGCCCGACGGCCTGGACGGCCGCTCGCTGTTGAATCTTATTCGCAAGTGACCGACTCCTGAACGCCTTGCACCGCCGAATTTTCGGTGGCGCAGCCCGGCTGCGAATGAAAATTTTAATTGAGAATCGCCGCCGCGAATCGTATCGTGCCCAAAACCTGAACCCAAGTTCCTCACCTGACTCCGCGATAAGGAGGTTTGATGACCAGAGAGCGCTGGGGTACGAAGATCGGCCTCATCCTGGCCATGGCCGGCAACGCCGTCGGACTTGGCAACTTCCTGAGATTCCCGGTGCAGGCTGCCGAAAACGGCGGCGGCGCCTTCATGATTCCCTATTTCGCTGCGCTAATCTTTCTCGGCATCCCCTTGATGTGGGTGGAATGGGCGATGGGGCGCTTTGGCGGCAAGTACGGCTACGGTTCCACCCCCGGCATGTTCCATGCCATGTGGCGCCATCCGATCGCCAAATACCTCGGCGCTCTTGGCCTGTTCCTCTCGATCGGCACTCTCATCTTCTACGCCTACATTCAATCATGGACGCTTGGTTTCAGCTTCTTCTCCCTTACCGGCGAGTACATGAGCGAAGGCAATTTCGAGTTGATGCGCTCTTTTCTCGCCAGCTATCAGGGCGTCGGTGAAGGACACTTTTCGAGCATCCTGACGTCGTACATCTTCCTGTTGATTTCGTTCGGTACGACGACGTTCGTCCTCTATCACGGAATCTCTAAAGGCATCGAGCGGCTCGCGCTGTTCGCGATGCCGGCGTTGTTCATCTTTGCCGCGATCCTTCTGATTCGCGTGATCACCATCGGCACACCCGACCCGGTGAACCATCCCGATTGGAATGTCATGTCGGGGTTCGCCTTCATCTGGAATCCCGATCTTTCGCAATTGTCTTCGCCGAAGGTCTGGCTCGCTGCTGCCGGACAAATCTTTTTCACGCTCTCACTCGGCTCGGGTTTGATTCAGACCTACGCCAGCTACGTGCGCGAAAACGAAGATATCGCCCTCGGCGGACTGGCGACTTCCAGCCTCAACGAATTTGCGGAGGTCATCCTCGGCGGCAGCATTGCGATTCCGATCGCCTGCGCCTTCTTCGGCGTCATGACAACGCAGGAGATCGCGGCGCGCGGCTCCTTTGATCTTGGCTTTGTTTCAATGCCGATCATTTTCCAGCATATTCCATTCGGACAATTTTTCGGCTTCTTGTGGTTCTTATTGCTGTTCTTCGCGGCGATCACTTCGGCGGTAGCCATGGCGCAACCGTTGATCGCTTTTCTCAAAGAGGAATTCAGTTGGTCGCACAAGAAATCCGTGTTCTTCGTCGCCGGCCTGACCTTTATCTGCATCCAGTTCGTCGTCTTCCTCATGGGCTCGGGCTTCCTCGACGAGCTCGACTACTGGATTGGCACTTTCGGCTTAGCGGCTTTCGCGCTCTTGGAAACCATCGTCTTCGCCTGGATCTTCGGCATGGACAAAGGCTGGGCGGAGATCACTCGCGGCGCACAAATCAAAGTCCCACGCGTGTTCTACTACTTCATCAAATACGTCACGCCACTCTATCTGATCTTCCTCTTCGCCAACTGGCTGGTCATTGACGCCATCCCGATTCTTTTGCTCGATAACGTCAACCCCGATCACGTGGCAGTGCGCTGGGGCGCGCGTGTCATGATGATCGTGCTTTTTGTTGCGCTGGCGCTCATGGTGCGCTATGCGTGGAAATATCGCGAGGACGGCAAACTTCATGCGGAGCGTGGCAAATGACAACCGGTGGATGGATATTCCTGATCTTGGCCTGGGGATCGATTCTCACCTTGTCCTCCTATTGCATCATCAAGGTGCTGATCAACGAAGGCAAGACAGAGGACTAATCGAGCGCGCTATTTTGCGGGTGCTTCTTCAATCGTTCTCTCGCGTAGGGGCAAGGCGTGCCTTGCCCTCGTTGTTCTCACTTCAATCGCGTCGAGGCCCTGGACCGCAGTTCCCACGCTCCACGTGACAATGCGCCTAAAGCTTTCCGGTTTGACCGCGTAGGGGCATGCTGTTGTTGTTCCCATTAATCACGTCGAGGGCCAGGGAGGCAGTTCCCACGCTCCGCGGGACAATGCGCCTAAAGCTTTCTGGTTTGACCGCGTAGGGGCAAGGCGTGCCTTGCCGTTGTTGGCAGTGCGGAAGAAGTCCTTTGTGCAGCCAATCTGATCGACTCAATTACTCACTATCGTCGGCGTAATAAACACCGTCAGATCCGTCTTTTCCGTCCTCGTTGAACGATGCTGGAACAAACGGCCCAACCCCGGGATTTGCCCCAAAATCGGCAGCTTCTGGATATTCTCAATCTTCGTGTCCTTGATCAATCCGCCGATCACCAGTGTCTCGCCCTGTCTGACACGGACGCTCGTTGTCAAAGACCGTTTCGAAGTTATCGGCCGCTGATTGCTCACCGGACCGGTCTGTCCGGTGATTTCTTCGACTTCCGGATTAACATCGAGAATAATCATGTCCGCGCCGGCAACGCGGCCAGTCACGCGCAGCGTGATGCCGACATCGAGATCCTGAAACGACACAATATCCTGAACCACCGCCCCTTCCGTAAATCGATTCAAGGTCTGGATCGGAATCGTCGTCGTGATCGCGATCTCGGCCGGCTTATTCGCCAGTGTCGTCAAATTCGGATCCGACAACAGCCGCGAATTGCCCGAGCGCAGCATGAGATCGAGCGCCGTCTGCACATTGGCCGTCGTGAATGACCCCCAAATCCATTGTCCGTTGTTGAACGATTTTGTGACCAGCGCCGGCGGCGTGTCTTCATCGTCGCTCGACGTTCCGCCGAAATTCGCGCTGAAACTCTCCGGCCAGGCAACGCCGATCTTGTCGTCGGTCGATAGCGTAGTCTCCACCAACTTCACCGAGATATTGAGTTGCGGCTGCGGCTGATCCAGTTCGGCGATCAGTCGCGCCACCTGCTCGACCACGTCGCCGCGATCCGAAACCGCGATCCGCGACGGCACGCTTTTGCGATTGGCGGCCTCGCCGGCGTCAACCAGCACTTCGATCTTTCCTGCCGTCGAAATCAGCGGCGTCGCTGCCAGACGCGCCTCCTCGGCAGACACGAAGTGCACCGCGATCAGGCGCGTCACTCGTTCATCCGGCGAAAGCGTTCCCACCGGCTTGACAACCATCAGGTTCTCGCGCATGTACCAACTCAGATCGTTGGGCAGAAGGATCGCGTCCAGCGCCTCGGCCAACGGAACATCATTGAGAATCATCGAAACTTCATCGCCGATCTCGCCGGAGATCGCAACGTTGAATGAGTTCTGCCGGGCCAGAAGGCGAACGACGTCGGCGATATTGGACTTGTCCAGGGTTAGCGAGATTCTTTTCGCCAGAAATTCGTGATCGCCGGCCCGGAGCGGCGTGACGACGGCGATCAAGAGCAGCGCAATCAACAAATTCCGTTTCATAATCATCTTCCTCATCTAATCGCCTATCGTCAATGTAACTTGACGGCCGTTTCCTTCTATTAGAGCCTGTGTCGCCGTCAGGTTAATCACGCGCCAACCTGCGACGCTCTCGCCTTCGCCGACAACGTGACCGTTGATCACGGCCAGCATCCGGCCTCCCGACTCCGACACCGCCGTGAGACGCAGGGCTCCATTTTCCGTCGACGCATCTTCCAGCCTGCCGGCCTGTTGATTTCGTCGCTGCACGAACGGGTCGCGTCCCCACTCGGCTTCCGGTATCGAATCTGCTGAAGCTGTCGGTTGGACCGCGGTTGCCGCCAGTGCCGGCGGTAAATTCCCCGTGCTGTCGGACGGCGCAATGGTCGACTTCCGGCCGGACAGATTGATCACACCGAACGCTATCGCGCCGATAAAGATCACGTAGATGATCCGCTTGCGGGCCTTTTCATCCACAGCGCTTTGCTCCGGCCCGCAAGTAGGCCTGTATCGTGATCCGCGCGAGAATTTCCGGATTGGTCGACTCATTGAATGACAAGCTCACCATCGGCACACCGGCGCTATAGTGACGGCTCTCAAAATCCTCAATCCACTGCGCCACGGTGATGTAATCCGCCTGCGCCTCGGCGACAAAACGCAATTTGAGCAACTGCAAGTCGTCAAGCGCAAACGGCTGCGCGTGCAGCAAGTCGTCGATATCCGGCTTGAGTGCGGCGGCGGAAAACCCCATCGCCAGCATGTCCGCGCCGATGGCCTCGAGAAACAATTCGGTCGAATCGCTGCTCACCAGGTCGTCAAGGAGTTTCCGGCGTTGCTCTTCAAGGCTTTGAATCTGCGTACCGACAATCGCGGCGGACGACAGGAATAGCCGCTGCGCCGTTAGTTCACTTTCGATCTGTGCCGCCCGGCCGCGGGCTTGCTCTATCTGCGCTCGCGAAGGCTGGTAGATGAACAAGAACGCCGCCGCCGCCAGAACGTACGGCAGCACCGCGGCGGTCATCAGCTTTTGCCGCGCCGTCATCCTCACGGAGCCACCTCCAGCGACAGATTGAACTGCAGCCGCTTTCCCGATTCGCTGACGCTGACGAACTGATTGCGCAGGGATACGTTTGCCAATTTGGGCGCGGTCGACAGTGCTTGGATAAAGCGGGCCAATTCCAGTTCAGGATAGGCGGATTCGTCTGAAACAAATCCCGTCAGCGAAACCGCTGCTACCACGATTCCGCCGGCGTTCTGCGCCGGCTGAAGCTGAAGATCGGTCAGGTAGATTCCCCATGGCGTGATTGTCGTCAATTGGCGAAGAAAATTGCCCAGCTTCAATTGCCCGGCCTGAAGCTGAATCAACTGCCCGTGCCATGTCGAAGTTTGCGACTGCAACGTGACTAACCCCGAATACGCTGCCGAAGTCTGCAAATCGTTAAGCTGTTGCGTCAGAACCCGGACGTGGGCGTTTTCGCTCCCGAGCTGCTGTCGCTGCAAGAGTCCGAGCAGCCCCACGAGCGCCAAAATCATCACGCCGATTATCGCGCCCAGTCGCGTCGCGGTCCGTTCAACGATCCCGCGGCGATAGACTCGCGGCGTCAGCGTCAATCCACGCTTGCGCCGTGTCGCCAGACTTAACGGAGCGAATACTTGCTGGTCGTCCGCGTTCCCCGGATAGATGTCAACCGCGATTCCCAGCGTCTTGGCCAGCGCGTCGCGCAATTCCTGGTGCACCGCCGCAGGCGCCACCAGGAGCATTCGTTCGATAGTCCGTTGGGTGAAGCGGCCATAATAATAATCCAGCTCTTCACTGATGAGAGTCGCAACGCCGGCGCAGTCCAATTCGCAGTAAACGTAAGGATCGCTGCGCTGCTCGCTCTGGTCCTGCAGGTGATTCAAACTCGCGTCGAAGGCTGATCCGGTGACTTCCGCCTCCAGAGTTGCCTCGCGCGTGAACTCGAGATGTGCGCCGTGAAAGCAAAACAGGTTTAGCCGGCTGCCAAACAGCCGCGCCACCACAACACTTGCTTTCTCCGTCTGCCCCGGCGCCCGCGACTTGTGCAGTTCGGTCTCCCACAGACACGGCGACAAGAATACCTCGCATTCGCCGCGTTGTGCCGCCAAAATTGAGAAAAGCGGCTCGATCCGGCTCTTCGGGATGGCTGCCGCCTGAATTTGGTGTTTTTTCGTATTGCCAAGATCGAGTGTATCGATGACCTGCCACTGAAACCATTCGCTGTCCGGCACGAACGGAAATATGCGCGCCGCTTCCCACTCGACTACTTGCGGCAACTCGGCTTTGGGAACCACCGGCACATAGAAGCTCCGCAACATGGCGTCGCTATACGAGAGAACTAATTTCACCTGGCACCGTGTCGATGCCGACTTGAGAAGCGACTGGAGATATTGCGCCGCAAATTCGCTCTCGCGGAAGCGGTTGTCGATAACAACCCCTTGACGGGCCTTTCCGCGACGAAGACTAGACCGCTGTCGCGCCCGGTATACGAGATAATCGTCCCCCAGCTCAACAACGAGGCTCGACGCCGAATGCAAATCGAGGGCCCTGAGCACTGATCCCGTCTCCGCCTCGGGCTGTACGATTCCGACTTCTTGTTGGGTGTTTGTCGTCGCAGTCATGTCTGGGCGTCCTCAAGGAGTCGTGAAGCTGATCGTCGCCCCGTTGGAAAACAGGACCGTGAATGCCGTTCCCCGCATGTTCACCCGACTCCCGCCGGTTACGCCGGTTCGGAAGTCCTCGACGCGAACCGTCAGAGTCTGGCCGGCGGAGATTGACTGCGTCGACGTAAACGTCGACACTGTCCCGCTTCCGGATCGCGGATTACTTGAGTTGAACACGACCGTGCCGTTCCAATAAACATAGCGGTAGTACGCCGTAGGCGAATAAGTCAAGCTTATGGAGGTAATCGACGCGCTCGCCGTGCCGGTGTTGTTAATATCGAAGCGCACACTCGCACTGCCGGTGCCAAAAGCCGCTGCCGAACCGGCCACATAAGTGATAGTCGCGGTCCCACCACCGCCGCCACCACCTCCTCCCGCCGCCCAAAGCGAGCCGGGAAATCGCAATTGTGAATTGACAGTCGATTTCGGGGGCACCGACACAAATGATTGTATCGTATCGGCTGTCGTCGAATAAACTGCCTTAATCGTATGATTGCCGATCGGCACGCAATTATTGAATGTGAACACACCTGAAGCATTCGGCGTCAGGATCGAATCCTTATATCCACCGCTGCCATTGGGATAGCGGAGCACAACGTTGACTCTTATCGCCGAATCCCCGGGCGGGTTTCCGCCGGCGTCGGTAACGATGCCGGTCACCGAGTTGTTTGTTAGATCGCTCGCGGCGCTCGCGATGACACGCGTCAACGAATCCGCACTTCCAACCGACCTGATCATCACGCTTCCGGTATACGCGTACAACTGTCCCCAGGCGTCCCGCTTGTAGTCATCCGAAAAATTGGAGAAATCCGCGCGCACATACGGCCCGCGCCAGGTCGCATACCCCGGCGAGGTCACCAACGCGTCAAGATTCGCCGGTAGACTGCCTACGTCGCCTACATACCCAAAACTCGTGCGAACGCCGTTGTTGTAGAGCATCGCATTGCCGGCAATCGCTTCCGCCAATTGGTTCATTTCGTTGCGCGTTTCTTCAATTCGCGCCGTCTCGACCGATGAGGTCAGAGAGCGCATCGCCACGGCGGTGATGATGCCCATGATGATCACCACCATAATCACTTCCACCAAGGTGAATCCGCGTTCGTCTCGCTGCGCTAACATTGTTTAGCCTTAAAAAGTCAAGATGATATCGCTGCCCGAGCCGGTAGACTTGATTCGCCGGTTGGCGCGCTCATAAACATAGTTGACTCCCCATGGGTCCTTCAAATAGTCCCCGTTGGCGGAGTCGATGTACGGACCGTTCCAACCTAATCGCGATATCGCATTGTAAGCCGTTAGCGAATCCGGCTTCCGCGCCAGATCAACGAGCGCGTTCGGCGGGCTGCCGATATTGCCCTCGAATCCGACGTCCGTATACCGGCCGCCGGCCGTCACTTGGGCGTTGCCGACAATGGCGCGCTTCAGCGTCGCCAGTTCGGCCTCGCAGGCTTCAATTCGTGACTGGTTGACGAAGTCCGAGTACTTAACGAAGGCGACGGTCGAGATAATCCCCAACACGACGATGATAATCACCAATTCGATCAGGGTAAATCCGGTCGCCGACCAGGTTCGGCGCTGCGTCATCGACTTACCAGTTGTTCTCGCCGGCCACGCTCGTATTCGGCCAGATTTCGCCGGTTGACGGCTTATAGGCCCAGCCACCGCGCGTTCCGACAATCGTTCCCTTCGTAACGCCGGTCACGATCGAATCCGGCGCGTTGTTCGCGCTCTGGTACGGGTTTGCCGGAAGCGCCTGCATCATTACCGTGCCAATCGTTCTCATGGAATCAATCGGCGGCCACGTCGCCGAGCCGGTCTTCACCGCGGCGTTCGCGTAGTAGATCGAGATGCCGGAGCGCAAGCTGGCCAGCGAACCCTTCGCCGCGGCCGCCTTCGCTTCGTTCGAAATGTCCTGATACTTCGGAATCGCCACGGCGGCGAGGATGCCGAGAACGACGATGATAATCACCAGCTCGATTAGCGTGAAGCCGGCGCGGGAATTGAGCTTTCTGAGCATTGTTTTACCTCCGGACCTGTTTTGCCTTTTCCTCTATTTCACTGCCTCATCTCAATTGTCGGATTCTCGGTGCGAACATTGACTATTTTGGCCGGAACACCTCGACCAAATTCCACATCGGCATGAAGATCGCCAGCGCCATCACCAGCACGACGGCGCCGAGGAACAAGATCAACAGCGGCTCGATCAGCGTCATCAACCGCTTGCTCGTGTAGTCCACTTCCCGGTCGAAGAACATCGCGACTTGTTCCAACATGAAATCCAGCGACCCCGACTCCAGTCCGACCTGCATCAGCGACACGGCCAGAGACGGAAAGTGCGGCAGTTTGTGCCGGATGGCGGCGATCGATTGCCCTTGCTGCACCTGGGCGCGCATCACTTCGACCTCCGCCTCGATCACGCGATTTCCGATCGCGCTGCGCACCGTGTTCAAACCGCTCAATAGCGGCGCTCCCGACGAAAACGACACGCCAAGCAGATGCGCGAAGCGTGAGATGTAAATCTTGTTGAACAGCGGCCCAAAAATCGGCAATCGCAATATTAGACCGTCGAATTTGGTTCGGACCTGTTTCAGTTTGAACAACTTGATCGACACCGGAATGATCACGCCCGCCGCCAGCAGCAGAATTGGCCAATACGCCCTGATGAACAGGTTCAACGAAATCAGCATTCTGGTCGGCAGCGGCAACACGGCGTTGTTCTTGGCGTAGAAATCGACGAACTTTGGCACCACGAATGTCACCAGCGCGAAGAACGCCAGCACGACCAACGCCACGACGATAATCGGATAGCGCGTCGCGGTCTTGATTTGCTCGCGCGTCTCCAAATCGCGTTCCAGCGTCGTCGACAACCGCTCAAGCACCGCCTCCATGCGGCCGGTCTCCTCGGCAACGCGAATCGCGCTGACGTAAGTATCGTCGAACACGTCCGGGTGTCGTGACACCGCTTCCGAAAACGAATACCCCTGCTCCAGGTCCGTTCGTAACTGGCTGGCGATTTGCGAGAAACTCTCTTTGCCTTCTTGATCGGCGATGATTCCCAGTGCGGACGTGAGCGGAATTCCGGCGCGATAAAGCGCATTCATCTTGCGGGTGAACAGAATCAAATCTTCGCCGGAGGCGCGCTTTCGGAAAACCGCGCTGATTCGCTCCCACGCCGAGCGGGTCTTGGGCTGGATCGAGATCGGGATAAGTTTGCGCTCATTCAGAAAATCGCGCACCGCTTCGGCCGATTCCAGCCGCGCCACGCCGGAGACCGCGACGCCGTCGAAGTCGCGCGCCTTGTAGGTAAATTCAAACGGCATTGGCTGCTACCGCCGGCATTTCATCGGCTTGTGTGACGCGAATGATCTCGCGGCATGTGGTGATTCCCGCCAGCCCCTTGGCGATTACTTGCTCGCGCATCGTGCGCATTCCGTGGGCTTGTGCGGCTTGCTTGATCGCCGCGGCGGACGTGTTGGTGAGCATCAATTCGCGAATGCGGTTGTTCACCGTCAGAAATTCATAAATCCCGATCCGCCCCTGATAGCCCGTGTTGCCGCACTCTTCACAGCCGGCGCCGGCCATGAACTTGTCCTCGGAACCGATAATCTCCGGCCCGATCTTGTCAATGATGCCCGGCGGCAACTCTTCCCTGGTCTTGCAGCGCTGGCAAGTCGTTCGCACCAGCCGCTGGGCGATAACACCCAAAAGGCAACTCGCCACCAGATAATTCTCTACACCCATGTCGAGCAATCGTGCCACGGCGCCGGCGGCGTCGTTGGTGTGCACCGTACTTAGCACCAGATGTCCGGTCAAGGACGCCCGCACCGCCATCTGCGCCGTTTCGGAATCACGGATCTCGCCGACCATGATCACGTCGGGATTCTGGCGCAAAATCGACCGCAACGCCGACGCAAATGTCAGACCCGCTTTCTCGTTGATCTGCACCTGGTTGATCAGCGACAGGCTGTATTCGACCGGATCTTCGATCGTGATGATATTGCGTTCGACGCTCTTGATTTCATTCAATGCCGCATACAATGTCGTCGTCTTGCCCGATCCCGTCGGACCGGAGATGAGAATCAGCCCTTCCGGTTTGCGGATGACACCCTCGAACTCCTTCAGCGTCGCCGGATCGAATCCGAGATTGGTCAGTCCGATCACCAGATTGCGCCGATCCAAAATGCGCAGCACGACCTTCTCGCCGTGGATCGTCGGCAGGGTCGAGGCGCGCACGTCGACATCGGCATTGCCGACTTTTACGACGAACCGCCCGTCTTGCGGTATGCGCTTCTCCGACACATCCATCTGCGCCATGACTTTGACGCGCGAAACGATACTGGCGTGAAGATTCCGCGGCGGCGCGTTCTGCTCCTTGAGCAAGCCGTTGACGCGATAGCGCACGCGCATCTTTGCTTCGTCGACTTCGATATGAATATCCGAGGCGCGTTCTTTCACCGCCTGAATGATCAGCAAGTTGACCAGCTTGATCAGCGGCGCTTCCGAGTTGGCGCCTTCGGCTTCGCTGATCGTCGCCGCGATTTCGTTGGTCGACGGTAGTTGCTCTTCGCCGATGTCCTTGATCACTTCCGCCATCGAGTCGCGCAGCGAGTAGTACTGGTCGATCGCCCGCGCAATCGACGCGGAGGTTGTGATCGTGCGGTTGATCTTGAGATTCGTGACGTACTTGAGCTCGTCGAGCGCGATGATGTCCAGCGGATCGGCCATCGCGACGGTCAGCATCGTGCCGATGCGAAACACCGGAACCAGCGAATGCTTTTTCGCCAGCGCCAGTGGCACGAGCTCGACGATGTTCGGATCGATGACGATATTTTCCAGCGACAGCTTGGGGATTCCCAGCCGCGTGTGAATCACGTCAACGAGATCTTCCTCGTTGATCAAGTTTCGTTTGAGCAAGATCTGCCCCAAACGCAAACCCGTGCGCGTCTGTTCCTCGAGAACCGACTGTAATTGGGCTGCGCTGAGCAGACCCTTGTCGACCAGAAGATCGCCGATGCGTTTGTTCGTGCTCATTATGCCACTCCTTCTGATTGTCGGGCAAGATGCTGTGCTCCTTGAGCCTCGGTGCGCATCTCAGGTCAAATCGGCTCGCTCCGGCGCTCGCTGTTTCATCCTGAGACTGTCCGAAATTCCCGCAGCGACCGCGGCGCTTCGTCGCCAAGATATCGAGCAATTCGTCCGATAATCATCGCAGGGGTCGAATCACGTCAGGCGGAGGGAACGCAAATGAACTTCATCGAGTGGGAAGACAGCTACTCGGTCTTTGTGCCGGAAATGGATGAGCAACACAAACGTCTAATCAAGATTCTCAACGACCTCCATGAAGCCATGACCAAGGGCAAGAGTCGTCAGCAACTCGGAATCACTTTGAGCAATCTGGTGCGCTATACGAATTCTCACTTCGTGGCGGAAGAGAAGTTCATGGAGGGGATGAACTTTGGCCAATTCCGTCTGCACGTCGCCAAGCACCGCAAACTTACCGAACAGGTTATGGATTACAAGCGGCGCTTCGATGCCGACGAAGCCATTTCCGCGGTCGAGCTTTTGGAGTTTCTTCGCGATTGGTTGGTGCAGCACATTCTGCAAGACGACCGCATGTACGGCGAACAGTATCGTCGCCAAACACAACGCGCCGCGATGGTCAAGTAGTCTGTGTCGCGGCGAGCCTGGCGCTTGCCGCGTTCGAGTCCCATTCAATCCCGTGGTTCAAGCGCCGGGAGTTTGACTACACTTTACAATTCGCCCAGCGTCTTCAGTGTGTCGATCAACACATGCCGCCTCACCTTGCGCGTTGAAGTCTTTGGCAGTTCCTCGGTCATGATGATCACATCTTTCACGCGTTTGTATTCCGCCAACTGCTCGCACAGGCGAAGCACTTCCGCCTTGAGCAACCTGCGGATTTCCTCGTCGCCCGGCTTGGCGCCGTCGCTCACGGAGGCGATGTACTCATACTCGGGTACTACCACCGCTACCGGCTCCTGGCCGGTACCTCGCTGGCGCGGCACCACTGCGCACTCCAAAATGTAAGGCGACCCGTCGATGACCGTCTCGATCTCTTCCGGGTAGATATTCTTCCCCGCCGGCGTAATGATCACGTTTTTCATCCGTCCCGTGATATGAATATGTCCCGCATTGTCGACATATCCCAGATCGCCGGTGCGAAAGTAACCATCCTTTATCACCGCGGCCGTCGCCTCAGGATTCAGGTAGTATCCGAGCATGATCATCCGCCCGCGCACCGCGATCTCACCGATCCCCTGTGGATTCGCATCGAGAATTTTGATATCGACGCCATCGAGCGGACAACCAACGGAAGCGTAATTGTTCGTCGTTTCTTCGTTGACCGATAACACCGGGGAGGTTTCCGTCAAGCCGTAACCCTGCAGCAGGACTATGCCCAGATTATTGAAAAATCGCGACACTTCCGGATCAAGCGCCGCGCCGCCGGATACCAGCATCCGCAACGAATCCAGTCCCGCTTTGGCGCGCAGCGACTTGAATATCAACTTTCCCAGCGAGAGATTCATCATCGACTTGGCGATATCCGAAAATTTCTGCCCCAAATCGACGTACAGCCGCGTCGCCAGCGGCTTCTTCTGCACCGCCCGCTGAATGCCCCAATACATCTTCTCGTACAGCAGCGGCACCCCGCACATCAGCGTGATCTGGAAATTCTTGATATCCGCCATCACGTCCGCCGACTTCAGCGACTGCACATAGACAATCGAGGCCCCCACCGAAAGCGGAAAAATCAATCCGCAGGTCGATTCAAACGTGTGATGCAGCGGCAGCACCGACAGAAACTTGTCTTCCGCCGTGATGGGCAACCGCGGTTCGACGGCCTCGATGTCCGAGACGATGTTTTCGTGCGAAAGCATCACGCCCTTCGAGTCGCCCGAAGTCCCGGACGTAAAGATCAAAACCGCCATGTCGGCGGGCCGCGTCGGGATTGGCCGCAGGCTCTTGCCGGCGGCGAGCTGCTCCAATTTGGCCATCGTCAGGCCAATCTCGACCCGCTCTCCGGCTTCCCCAACACCGATAATCTCCGGGTATGGCGACGACATCGAGCGCAATTCCATCAGGTCGCTGTATGATGACGCCCCGCAGAAAAGATAACCCATCTCCGACCGCGCGATAATCGTGCGCAGTTCGAGATACTTGAGCTGTGGATCAAGCGGCACCACGCTCCCCCCGGCCGCCATGATCCCCAGATAAATTATACCCCAATCGGGACAGTTGGGGAGATAAAGTCCGGCGCGTCCGCCCGGCTTGAGGCCCAGTTCCTGCAACCCGCACGCCACGGCCCTGACCCGCTCCGCGAGCGCGCCATACGAAAGCGGCCTGACCTGCCCGCCCTCTCGCAGCCACAGCGCTGTTCGATCAGGATCGCGTTCTGCAGACCTGTACAGCAATTCGTGAATCAGCATGCACTATCGCTATATGATACCCCGCCGGGCGGCTGTTTGTACAACTGTTTTTGACACGAAATGCAAAAGCCCGGCCTAAACCGGGCTTTCGCTGACAGGATTCGGAGCAAGACCGAATTCGTTTATTCTTCGTTCTTGATCTTGACCTTCTTGGCGAAACTGACTCCGCCGCGCGGGTCGGTGTCGGTCACCGTAATGATCGACGCTCCGAGCGACGCCGGCGCCGTAAAGAACAAGTTCACTTCGCCGTAGGCATTCGTGATCGCGCTCGTCTGCGACAACAGGCCGAGACTGGCTGAAATGTCAAGATCATGTCCACCGAGCGGATTGCCCGAGCGGTCCTTCACCACGATGAAGAACGGCACCGTCGATCCGGGCTCGATTTCCGATTCGATGTTAATCTCGCAATTGCCGGTGAATGTGTTGCCGGTCAAAAACAGCGTCGTAAACGACGCCGACGGACCGACCACACCACCGACTCGAATTCCAACTAACGCAATCGCGCCGATACCGTCGTCCGGCGAGACCGGCGAATAGTCAACATCCAAAATCTCGGAAGTGAAATCGCCTTCGAAAATAGCGTCGACGCAGCCATCCTGAAGCGTTCCGCCATTGAGCGTACCGAAGTCAGTGTCAAACTTGATTTCGGTGTTGCTAACGACCCAGTTGCTGTTGATGTCCCGTCCACGCACAATCACCTGTCCTTTGTCTTCGCCGTCGGCGATGAGCGAACTCGGGTATTGCAGCACCTGAACAAACGCCGTCGGTCCCGAAGAGAGGAAGGCTACCGTGTCACCCACGGTGCCGCCGGCGGTCGTCGCCCAGACGAAGACGACGCCGTCATTGCGCGGATTGCCCGAGAACCAGCTCACCTCGGCGATACCCGGAGGCCACGCCGTTCCCGTCAAGGCCTGCGCCTGCACAAAGCCTTCTTCGGTCGAGAACCACACCGCCGTCGAATCCGGCACCGGGTTGCCCCAGATGTCGCTGACGTTAACCGACACCTTGTTCTCAACGTTGACATAGTCCCACGATCGCTGGTTGCAGAAATCCGCGCCGATCGACATGTGCGCCGGCGGTCCGGCGTTCACCGTCAGATGCGTCACCGCCGACAAAATCGATCCCGACGCGGCGCGCAGACGAATTGTTCCGGAGATCGTTCCCGAATTCACCGTCACTTGCGCTTGGCCGGACTGATTCGTCAGAATCTCGACCGGGCCATATCCCTGGTTCTGCAAGTTCTCGCCGCCGCCCGGACCGTTGGCGATCGTAAACGAAATCGGAATGCCTTCCGGCACCTTGTTACCGAATTCGTCGTACGCCGTCGCCGTGACAACGGAGAACTCAATGCCGCCGACGCCGCGCACCCGCAGGTCTTCCCACTGGTGCGTCAGCGTAATCGAAGCGACCGTCGTGTTCGGATTCAGCTTCGCGGAGATTTCCGTATAGCTGTAATTCGGACCGCCCGGGTCAATCGTCGCGCGGATATAGACCGTTGTGGCCTGATTGCCGGCATAATAGATCACCGACGCTTGGCCGCCCGTGGTCTGCACCGTCGACGAAATATTGCCGATCGGATCCCAACTGGTGTTGGCGTTGGCGTCGAAAATTATGCTATCGACGTTTTCCGTGAAATAACCGTCCTTGTTGCGATCCAAAAACCGCTCACCGGCGGCCACATAGATCGTCGTGCCATCCGCGACCGGGTCTCCGGTCGGTGTTTCGGCGCTGATCGTCACCTGCGCTGAGTCCTCGCCATTGGCGGTCAGCAGCACCGGGTTTAACGTGATCGTCACCCGGCCGGTCGACACGGAGCTATCGTTGATGCGCAGCGTCTTGTCCATCTCGGCGTTGCCGGCCGCGGCCGTCAACGTCGCGTTACCCGACGACGTCGCAGTGAAAATCGCCGCGACAATACCGTCGGCATCCGAGGTGTCCACCGCCGGCGTGAAGTAACCCAGCGCGCTCGGCGACACCGAAAATGTCACCGCCACTCCGGATACCGGACTGCCGTCGGTGTTCGTGACTTGCGCCTCGACCACCGCCGTCGCGCCGCGATCGACCTCGCTCGTCGGCGTCGACGTGATGTACTGAATTTGGTAGTTGCCGTCACCCGACAAGCTATCATCGCCGCAACCGGCTACGATCAAGGCCAGGGCGAACAACGCCAGCGTGCCTAAACCGTACGCAAGTCGGCGAAAGCGAGTATCTGATTTCATTGTTACCATCTCCTTGCTCATGCAGCCAATTGTGGTTCGCGTCCGCGTCGGTTTAGTTGCCCGATTCCGACGGCGGCGCGCCGGCCAGGCTGCCTTCGACGATGGTCGGTGTTACGAATATCACCAGGTCGCGATTGTCGACTTTCTTGCGCTCATAGCGGAACAGATAGCCGAGCAGCGGAATGTCCTTTAATACTGGAATCCCGGAATTCTCCTTGATCACATCCTGCGTCGTCAGACCGCCGATCACCGCCGTTTGGCCGTTTTCCACGACGACGTTGGTCTCGGCGTTCGATGTGTTGATAATCACACCGTTCGGGTCGAACGTATACGACGAGCGTTCCGGCCGCAGCGTCATGAGGATTTTATTCTCCTCGGTGATATGCGGCGTTACGCGCAGCAGCGTACCGACCTCTTCAAACGTGATCACCACGTTGCCGGCCTGGTCAAACTGCTTGATCGGAATTTTCTGACCCATTTGGATCTTGGCTTCTTTGTTGTCGACGGTCGTGATCTCCGGATGCGCCACGATCTTGCCGTGACCATCGGAAACCAGCGCCGAAATCGTCGCTTCCAAATTCCAGCCGTCCTGCACGGTCGAGAACGTGAAGCTTCCCGCCGGGTTGGCGACGTTGTCCAGCGACTGCGTCGCTTCTTGGCGGTATTCCTTGCCCGACTTCGTAATCTTGAAACCCGAGCTGCCGATGTCGATTCCGTACTCTTGCAGCTTCGACGTCGACACTTCGACCATCTGCGTCGAGATCTTGATCTGGCGCGTGGCGTAGTCGAGCTTGCCGACCAGCGTTTCGATACGCGCCAGGTTCGACGGCACGTCGCGAACGACCAGATTGTTCGTCCGTTTGTCGATCTGCACCTTGCCGCGTTCCGAAAGCAGCGGCTGCACCGTCTTTTGCAGGTCTTCGGCCGCCGCATTGTTGATCTTCATTACTGCGGTGTTCAGTTCGGTGAGCTTTTCCTTCTCGCTGTTGTGCTTCTCGAGCGCCGAAACCTCTTCGAGGTAGCTCTTGGTCGGGACGATGCGGATGAACCGCGGCGTCTCTTCGGCGGTCAAATTGTAGGTGCGACAAAGAATGTCGAGCGCCTCGCGCCACGTCACTTTTTTCAAACTGAAGGTGACGTTGCCTTGCACTTCCGGCGACGACACGATGTTTACTTGCCCGTAATCCGCCAGAAATCCAAGCACCGTGCGGATGTCGGCGTTCTGGAAACTCAGGTTCTTGATCGGCGCTGACGGGTCATCCTGCGCCCACGCGCCGGAGACGGCGATCACGACGAGCGCAACCAGCGGCATCAGGAACCGGCTTGTAAAGCATTTTCGCAGCATTGTTCCCTCTCTCTATGGCTATTGATTATCTTCCAGTTCCAACGCGACCTGTCGGTTCCAGCCGTACTGCCGGATTTGGAACACGACGCGATCCTCGGTGATCGACAGCACGAAGCCGTTTTTCACCCGGTCGCCGGTCTGCAGGATATAGGAATACCCATTCGCGTCTTCAAACAGCGCCCGGCTGGTGCGCTTATCAAGCAACACACCCACCAGACGCAAGCCGTCGACATCCGGTATGCGGTCGTAACCCGCGCTCTTCTTGGCGTCTTCAATCAACGCCTCGAACGGATCGATCCGGCCGCCCGAGTTGTAGACCACGATTTCGCGCTCCGGCAGAAACTCGCTGTACGGCCCCACCTGCGGCGAGGGCGCGGCGTCTTCCACCGGCACTTCGATATCGAGTTCGGCCAAGCGTTGCTCGTCGGCCTCGTTTTGAACGAACTTGATTCCGCGTTTATACTTGTTGCGGATGCGGTCGATCTTCGTCGCCGACGGATTCGCCGGCTGCTCGTCGGCCAGTGCCGCTGAATCAACCGCCGACTCGATCGACGCGTTCGCCTTGTCGCGACTGGCCTGATATCGTTCGCGCACCGCTTCCGATTTCGATTTCACGTTGTCGTCGCCGTCGGCCTCCGCCAGATTCGGCAGCGTTTCCGATTCGTCGATCACTGCTTCTTCCGCCGGAACCGCCGGCTTGTTCGAAGTCAGCGCCGTGCCCAGCTTCGCCGCGTTCGGCGTCGTTGACGGATTTTCCGCAAACTTCGGCTTCGGATTGACCTTCACTTCCGGCAGTCCGGTCTTCTGGTCCTTCGGCGGCTTGATCACTTCGCTCGGCGACATACCCGGCTCGACCGCCGGATTCTGAAGCTGCGGGATCACCGCTGAATCCACGACCTTGGCCGGTTCCGACTTGACCTCGCCGGTTGCCGGCTTGCTTTCGGTCTTCGCCGGAGTCGGCGTCTGTGCGTTCGGGGATGCTGTCTCGCTCGGCTGCGGCTTGCCCGTGTTTGCCTGCGGATTGGCCGCTACCGTCGGCTGCGGCTTGCCGTAGATCGCTTCCCACAACTTCGGATCAACCGGCGCTGCGGGCTTCTTTTCGGCGTTCGCGGGCGGCGTTGCTGCCACCGCTTTCGGCTCTTCCTTCACTGGCTGTTGTGCAGTCGCCGGTGTCGGCTGCGGCTTGGCCGCTTCGACTACCGGTTTCGCGGTCGCCGTCGGATTCGCCTGCGCCGGAGCCGCCTGATTATTGTTATCCGATGAATTCGACGGCTTCTTGTTCAGCAGCACGCCTTCATCGATCGGTTTGTTCGCTAACTTGAGATCCTGCTTGGCCGGATCGGCTTTGTCGATCTTCGGCGCGTTCGCTTCATTACCCGGCGCGGCCGGCATCGTCTTGGGCGTCGCCGGTTGCGCGGCATTCGGATTGGCGGCGACTACCGGGCCACCCGGAACTGCCGTCCACATCGCGAAGTTTTGATCGTTCGGTGTGCTAATCATCAGCGTTACGCCGAATTCACCGGCATTGACCTTGTAGGTCACCGCGCCGGACGCGTCGACCACCACTCGGACGATCTTTTCCGGATCGGTCGAATACTGGCTGGTGCGGATTTGCTTGATCGAGCCGGTCGGCAGCTTGGCGAATGCATGCTGCGGCAGCGCGTGAATCGCGTTCTTCACGTCGACCACGATGCGATACGGTTTGTTCGCCGCTTGTTCGACGATCTGATGTGTAAACTCCGGCGTGCCGCTGCAGCGAATCGTCAGTTCGGTGAACTGGCCGTTCTTCTCCAGCGTCAGGTTATTGACCTGAACTTCGGCACGCGCAGAAGCACACAGCATCAGCAGCATCGCTGAAAGCAGGAGTATCCGTCTAATTGGTAACATTGGACGACACCTCCTTCGGATCATCAAACTGCACGCCCTTCAGCTTCTCTTCCGGCTTGACATAGTATGTCGAAAGATTGAACGTCGCCTCGAGGCTGCGCGTGTCATAGCCCTTCTTCTTGTTGTCCGTTGCCGCGCGCGTTGAGATATCCACCGGCAATCCCTTCAGGTTCAAGCGCGAGACGTTCGTGATAAACGGGAAGTTCGACACCGCGGCCAGGAATCGTCCCAACTCGTGATAGGTGCCGATAAACTTCACATTGTATTCCGATGTGTTGTAAAACGACTCGCTGCCCGCCACTTGCGGCGCGACTTCGCCGATGGCCGCTTGTGCCATCATCGACGCCGAATGCAGTTGCAGCAGGAAGTCCGGCACTTGCTCTTCTTCCGGCAGCAACTGCTCGATCGCCTGATACCGGTCGAGCAGCTTCTCGTACTCCTTGCGCAATCCGGCCAGTGACTTGGCCTTCAGCTCGATCGTCTTGAGATTCGTCATTACCTGCTCGTAGCTGGCGCGTTGGCCGTTCAGACGCTCGGCGGCCGGTTCATAAACCTTGGCGTGCCAGAAATAGAGCGCGAGAACAAACACCAGCGCCACTAACAGCAGCTTTTGTGTTTTCGGGTCACGGAAATCCATTTTTATGCCTCCGGCTCGCTTGCGTCGTTAGAGCCTACTGCTCTTCGCCGCTCTGGAAATAGTCAAATTCGTAAACGTCGTCGTCATGTCCCGCCGTCGACGAGATATCGATGCCGTCATCGCTGACATCCTCGAATTCGTCACGGGCCAGATCGACGTCGTAATTGAGATCACAGGTGATGCGGAAATTGAACGCCGTCACGTCGCCGACATCCTCGGCGACCGCGCGGCTCAACTTGATGTTGTCGAAGAAATCCGACTTCATCAGACCGATGATGAACTGCCCGACGGCGCTCAGGCTGTGGGCATAACCTTCAATCACGGCCTGCCCGACGACCGGGCCGATCGGAATCTGCTGCGCTGCCGCCGCTTGCACCGGCTTGGGCGGCTCATTCTTCGGCGCGCTCGGCACCCCCGGCTTGCCCGGCTGCGAGCTGCTCGCCGGTCCGGTCGACGGCGGCGTCTCGTTGAACGCCGTCATCCACAAAAACTCCGGAATCCGCCCGTTCAGGTCTTCCATCAACCGGACGTAGTAATCGCGCCGCGTATCGAGTTTCTCGATCGCCGCTACGCGCGCGAGAATCTTGCTTTTGACCTCGGTCAGCGCGTCAATGATCGCGATATCCTTCTTGTAACGACCTTCTTCGATGCGCGCCTTGGCGATCAGCTTCTCCAGCCGGCCGACCTGGTGCGTTTGGTAGAAGGTGATTCCGCCGAGCGCGATCACGACGGCGGCTGCGGCCACGCCGACGTACATGAATTTCTTGTCGAAATTCAGGACGTTACCGCGGCGGCGATACTCTTTCGGGAGTAGATTTATTTCCAGCATGGGGTCAAACCTTCCTTGCCGCCAGTCCAATCGGCACCGCGAGCAGCGGCGCCACTCGCTCCGGCTGGATATTGGTGAAGATGTCCGGATCGTATTCGATGTTGCGCAGCGGATTGGCGATTTCGATCGGGATGTTCAACTTCGACTGCAGAAACTCCGGCAGATGCGGAATCAACGCGCCGCCGCCGGACAACACCACCCAGTCGATCTTCTCCACCTTCGCCAATGAGCGGAAATACGAGAACGCCACTTCCAAACCCGAGATCAGCTCTTCCGCCGACGTTACAATCGTCGCCTTGAGCATGTCCTGGTCGATCGAAGCTTCCATCTCGCCCTTGATCGCCTTCATCGTGAGTTCCTGGTTTAACCGGAACTCCTTTTGGATCGTGTCGAAAATGATTCGGCCGCCCGCCGCGACGTCGCGCGTCGAGTGGTAGATCCCGTCCTTGATGAAAACGACGTTGGTATTATCGTAGCCGATATTCACCAGCGCGGTCACCCGCTCCGGATGAATGTCGTAATTGAGTTCGTAGGCGTTGAGCACGGCGAAAGCGTCGGTATCGACGACTACCGGCCGCAGGTTTGCGTCGGTCAGAAGATCGAGGTACTGCTTGAGGAAATCGTTGCGCGCCGCCACCAGCAGCACGTCCATCTTGTTGTTCACCTCGTCCTCCGACAGCACATGGTAATCCATGGTCACGTCGTCGAGATCGTACGGCGCGCGTTGTTCGGCTTCAAACAGGATGGCCTGTTCGGCCTCCGGGCCGGTCTTGCGGTCGAGCGTGAACTTGTCGGTGATCACGCCATGGCCCGACACCGCCACCACAATGTCCTTGGTGCGCGGATCGACGTTGTCGATCACCGATTGAATGTTGAAGATGACGGTATCGCGGTCCTTGATCTCGTCGGCGACGATCGCCTCCGGCGGCAATTCCCGCGTGTCCATCGCCAGCAGCGCGTAAGTGCCGTTGCGGCGCTCCAGCTTGACGCACTTGATCGACGAAGCGCCGATATCAAGCGCGACGGTCGTCTTACTGCCTTTGCCTAACCACATATGGTACCCGTTATGTTAAGTGGAATCATTTCCCTATCGCGAAACGAAGGCGCAAGGGCGCGTTCGCAATACCGAAACCTGTTAAGTCCTTAAACTCTGTTTTATTATCGTCGGGGATTTCGGAAAAACTTAGCGCGGCTGCTGAAAAAGTTCACAGCGCACAGACCGCCCCGGCTAACCGAAGCGGCCTGTTCAAATTGAAGCAAAGGCGATTTGGCGTGTCCTTAATTGTAGCTTTCCAGTCGTGCCCGGCCTGATCCGGCCACCAGCGACACCGAGAATGATTTCGTTTCTCCGCCCACGTAACCGGCGCACATCACATCGCCGCTCTGCGAAGCTGTACCGTCCGGATTAAACACCACCGCGTTGCCGGTAAAGGTCGAGTACATGACCGTGAGATTCACCGCCAGCGTGTCGCGCTGCAGGATCGAGTCACCGACCTCATACTGCCCCAGTTCCGGGCTGACCGTATCGATGAATGTAATCAGGCTCTTTCCAACGTTGTCAAACGCCACCCCCGTCGGTTTCTGCGTACTCACGGCCGCCGCGCGCGCGTGGCGCATCTTGCTCAGGATCTCGCGGCCCGCATTGTCGAACTTCATCTTCTTGATCGCGCCACCGAAATTCGGTACCGCGATGGCCGCCAACAGACCGATGATCACGCAGACGATCATCATCTCCATCATCGAGATACCGCTTTGCGTTTTGATCTTTGAAATCATCTTTGCTTCTCCATCTCGGTTTCCATCGCCCAAATGCAATGCAATTTGATTGCCAGCCTGCAAGCACCGATCAATTTGTTGCCGAACAACGGCTTAATGACGTTTTCTAACGTCCTACATCGGGGTTGGCCGCTCCGAAGTATCACATTGAATCGGCAGAGTGTGGGATTCGTCCAATACGATAATGCTCGGCCAACAAACTCACCGCCTTCTTGCCGAGAAAAACTCACTGCGAACAGGAACTCGAGCCGCCGCTTTCGGTTGGTTTTTCGACTATGCTGTCTCCATCACCGTCTGTGCAAAAACTCAACATTCCTCCATCGTTTGACAGAATTGATCGATTGGCGTCTGATCAAAGGGTCGACAAGCCGATACATCGGATGAGGAGATAAGCATTGACAGATTCGAACTACGTTAATATCTTGAGCGAGCGAGAGTTACTTCGAGACTTTACTACTGACGAGGTGAAGCATGTCTAAGTTGCGCTTCGGGGTTGCCTTTATTACGCTGCTGGCTATTTCCGTTGCAATTGCCAAATCACGCCCGACGCCGGATGATCCGTCGCTGTTCCGCGCCAAGGAAGCGACCGTGATCACCGATAACGCCGTCAATTACCTTAGCCGCAATCAGGTTGACGGCAAGGTGCGGCTCTGGGTGTTCTTCACTGACAAGGGGATACTTAATAAACAGCAGTTCGCACAATCAGCGCTCGCCGTTTCAGCGGGCATGACCGAACGCGCCAAGGCTCGCCGCGCCAAGCACAATGCCGAAGAAATTCGGTTTACCGACCTGCCGGTTTCCGACGCCTACGTGCGTCAACTGGAGACGATCGGCGCTCGCGTGCTGCGTACGTCCAAGTGGCTCAACGCCGCGGCAGTAGAGATTGATCTCAATCGCGTTGGCAATATCACCCGCCTCGACTATGTCGCCAAAGTACAGCCAACGGCGACATTCAAGCGTCCGCTTGAAGATGTTGGGCAAGCTCCCAAGGGTGAAGACCTTCAAAAGCAGTCCCTCGGAACCCACTCGCTCTCTTACGGCAGTTCCCTGACCCAACTCACTCAGATCAATGTTCCGATGTGTCACGACTCCGGCTACGCGGGCCAGGGAGTCTTGATCTCGGTATTCGATACCGGTTTCCGCACTACGCACCAATCTTTCGCTGCAGCTTACGCTGAAAATCGCGTTCTGAACGAGTGGGATTTCGTTTACAACGACAATAATGCCGACAACGAACCGTGGGAAGGTAGTTCCGTCTGGAGTCACGGCACTTCGACCTGGTCGACCTGCGGCGGCGAGAATCCCGGCGTGCACTACGGCCCGGCTTATGAGGCGCAGTTCATCATCTGCAAAACCGAGGACTACACTCAAGAAGTCATTCAGGAAGAATACAATTGGGTTGCCGCCATCGAGTGGTGCGACTCGCTCGGCACCGACATCGTGACATCTTCCCTTGGCTACAGCGACTGGTACGTAACCGCAGACTACGACGGCAACACTTGCGTGACCACTATCGCCGCCGATATCGCAGCCCAAAACGGCATTCTGGTCGTCAACTCCGCCGGTAACAACGGCGCCGGCACGACAACGATTAACGCCCCGGCCGATGCCGACAGCATCGTCACCGTCGGCGCTGTGACATCCGGCGGAACTTTGTCGTCGTTCTCGTCGCGGGGCCCGAGCGCGGACGGTCGAATCAAACCCGAGGTCTGCGCCATGGGCTCGAGCGTCAGCGTGGCCTCTTCAACTTCGAACACCTCCTACGGTTTTTCGTCCGGAACCTCGTTTTCATGCCCGTTAACGGCGGGCGTAGCGGCGATCGTCTGGGGCGCCAATCCGACATGGACGAACATGCAGGTGCGTGAAGCGCTGATGATGACCGCGTCGAATGCCGCGTCACCGAATAACAACTTTGGCTGGGGTATCATCAACGCTTGGGCGGCGCTCAACTACTACTTCCCGCCTTCCTACGTTCCCGGCGACGCCGACAACAACGGCGCACTATCTATCGCGGATGCAGCTTTCTTGATTAACTACATCTTCGCCGGCGGCGCCGCGCCGACGGTGCCCGAGGCCGCCGATGCCGACTGCAACGGCGCGATTTCCATTGCCGACGCGGTGTTCTTGATCAACTACATCTTCGCCGGCGGCCCGATCCCCACGATCTGTCCTTAGCGAACTTTGAGTTGAGAATCAACCCAGCATCAGCGCAATCGGGACGCCACAGCGGCGCCCCGATTGGCGTTTTAGGCGGAGGCAGCCAGGCGCTTCGACTCCGCCAGCGCCAACTCTGAAATCACGATGCGGTGCTTAAATCCCTTAGTAATCTTGATCTGATCGACGACTTCGTACTCAACCTCGAACCTGGACTTGAAGTACTCCTGGAAAATGCCCTTTACGCGCGGACCGTCAACCTGCGGTTCGTATTTCTCGTTCGGCTCGATCCGAACAATGACCTTGTCCAGACTCACTTGCTCCAATTGAACGCGGCGGTAGTGCTCAAAATTGATTCGTCGCAGTTGCCAGATCACATCCGGGCAGAACAATCCCTCGCGCGACAGCAGCAGATCCTTTCCGCGACCGCCGAGAATTTCCATCACCGGATGACCGGTCACGGCGTCCGCCGGACAGCCATGATCGATGCCGACATCTTCACTGTGGTAACGAATTAACGGGAATGCATAGTTCTCGAAACCGGTGGAGATGATATTCGCCTGTCTGCCGACCACCGCGCGTCCCTCGTCGTCAATGAACTCGAGATAAACGAAATCCGAGTTGACGTACATCCGCCGATCCGTTAGCTCGCCGGCCGACACCGTGTTCTCCCGATTGCCGTAGTAATTGACGACGTTGTCGCCGAAGAAACTCGCGATGATCCGTTTGTAGTCGGGGCTGAGCCGCTCGCCGAGCACATATACAATCGGCATCGTAAACGGGTCCAGCCCGTGCTTTCGCCAGTAAGAAATCAACGTGATCAGATTCGACGGCTGGGCATAGAACATCCGGGGGCGGAATTTCCGGACGTGCTCGTAAATCTTCGGCGCGTGATCCAGCGTCAATGATCGCAGATCAAACGACAGGCAGTTTTCGCTCAGGTCTTCGTGCGGCTCGTATATCGGCATGCCTTCCGGCAACGCGACCGTCATCCGCACTCGCGGCTCGCGGAACTTGTACCCGAGATTGAGCCAATGCCGCCAGACCACCGCGTGGCGAATCGTCTCCGACCGCCGCGATCGGTGCAGCACCACGCCGTCGCGCGTGGTCGCGCTCGTTATCGTCGTCTCCGGCTGCCAGCGCTCGAATTCGTCGGACTTCAGCGCCGCGTAATTGGCATCGATCTCTTCTTTGTGCAGAATCGGCAGCCGCGAGTAATCGGCGCGCGACTTGATATCGTTCGGATGAATGCCGAGCTTCGTCCATTGATTCCGGTAATATGGCACATGCGCATAGGCGTAAGCCAGAAGCGCCTTTAAGCGCGACCATTGATAGGCCGCGACTTCTTCCGGGCTTCGCTTCTGAAGCTCCAGATAGAACCGCAGCAGGCGGCCGAAGTCGTCGCCGTATTTCCACGGCAAAGGCAGAGCCCGATGATACAGAAGGCGCAAACTGCGCGGCAGCGGCGACATCAACTCTTCTCCAATTTCTCTTCGTGCCTCGAGTGACTCTCGTCAGAAGTTGCCAAATTAGATCGCTGTTCGCCGTTCAGCAACTTCCATTTTTGCGGCCGGCGACTGTGGCGTTATTTCTATCGACGGCCACTCGCGGACTTTTTACTGTCGCTGCGACCGCCCGACCAGGGCGACTTCCGTATATGTCGCGGCGACCGCAAATCCGAGCTTTCGATAACAGGATATCGCCGCGACGTTGTCGGCCTTGACATTCAATCCGATCAAGTCGACGTTCACTCGCAGATGCTTACAAATGGCCGCCGTGACATCACCGGCCAACCCCCGACCGCGCCATTCCGGATGCGTGGTGATGTTGCCCAGCGCGGCGACTCGGTAACGCGGAGAGTATACGTGGACGCCGCCGGCGGCCACCAGGCGACCATCCCGTCGAACACCAAAGTAAGCTCCCGTGGCCAACATTCGCGCATCGAACCAATTATTCGGATAAGCTTCTTGATACAACTGCAGAAGCTCCTCACCATCGCGCTCGGAAAGCGGCCCCGCGGTGGTTGGCGTCGCCCATGCCAGTCCGGGTTCGCTGAGCGTCATCTTGAGGTGTCGGCCGTGATTGCGAATCTCAAAAAACCGCGCCGTCACTTCCAGAAGCGGCTCACTCAGATGCCCGTAGGCTCCCTCTGGAATCACCTCAACCAGCCCGGCAAGCAAGGCGGCGTAATCCGAGTCGAAACGATCGATAAGCAAGAGCAGCGTCGGCTTATCCGCGGGCGAATACACCAGCGCCGGCGTCAACTCCAGCTCTTTGTTCTGCAACGTGAACCAGCGGGTGTGCGGCCAAAAGAAATCATCGAGATCACCGATCTGATAGATGTTCAGCGCCGGGTTGCGGCGCAGCAAGCGCTCGATCAACTCGCGATCGCTTAGCTCGACCAGCCGCGGCATCTTACTTCACCAGCCGCAATATCTCTTTGAACTTGTCGCCGGTCGCGACTTCCAGCAGTTCAAACAGAGCCATCTCGGTCGAGGTCAGCCCCGCCCCGTGATCGCGCATCTTGTCGATACCCAGTTGGCGATTCTCTGCTGTGCGGGAGGATACGGCATCGACGACGACTTCCACTTCATAGCCGCGTTCGAGCAGATCGCGCGCGGTCTGATAGACACAGACATGAGTCTCGATACCGACCAGCAGCGCCTGCTTGCGACCCGTCGCTTTCAGAGCTTCGACAAACGCCGGATTGCCCCAACAGCTAAACGTGCTCTTGACCAGAGGCTTCTGCGCCGCGAGTAATTCTGACAACTCTGGAATGGTCGCCCCCAATCCGAGGGGATTTTGCTCGTTCCAGAGAATCGGAATCCCGAGTACTTGGGCGCCGCGAACCATGCGCTGAAGATTGGCAAAGAGCGACGATTTCTCGTGCATCAATTGCGCCAACTTCCCTTGCACGTCCACTACAATCAGGCTCGATTTCTCCGCTTTCAACATATCGCTATCCTCGCTGCTAAATGTCTAAGGTACTTTCCGGCCGCTGGCCGCCGCAAGATGCAATTGACAATCTGGCGCGCCGCCGTAATTTGGCAACAATTACTTCGAACTATGCGCCGGCCGGCGCTCAGAATGAGGAGTCAACATGAACAAGGGTTTTGTGCTTTGGTTGCTGGCGCTGGTATTGGCAGCGGCTTGTGGCGCCGTCGCGTGGGCTGCTGTTCCCAATCAGTTGTCCTATCAAGGTCGCCTCACGAACAACAGCGGAGCGCCCCTCAGTGGCAATTTTGCTCTGACTTTCCGCATCTACTCGAATCAGTCCGGGGGAAATGCGCTCTGGAGCGAAACGCATGACGCGGTCTTGATTAGCGACGGATTCTTCGCCGTGACGCTTGGCTCACTCGTTCCGATCGGCTCCACAGTCTTCAACAGTGGCACTGCCTTCCTCGGCATCGCCGTGTCCGGCGGCGTTGAGCTTTCGCCGCGGCAGCCGATTGTCGCAGCGGCATACGCGCTCCGCGTTGCGACGGTCGACGAGGCCATTGGCGGCCAGTTGAACTCGTCGCTGAATGTTCTGGGTAGCGTTGCCGCCTCCGACTCGCTGACCGCTCGTATCGGTCGCCTGGGGAGTCCGTCAACATCCGGCGAACTCAATCTATTCCGCTCCGGCTCGTCAAATCCAACATCTCGAATCGATGCGACGAATTTCGGCGGACGTTTCCGGCTCTATGACGGCACAGCCGCTCCCAGCGTCGAACTCTCCACCGATGTTTCTGTTGGCGGCGGCGGCTACGGCTTCATCGCCCGCAATGATGACGGCGCACCGGCCGCTGTCTTTGACGGTAATTATCAGGGCAGCGAGGCGCCGGTGTTTATTCTCACCGGGCCGCAGCGCTCCTGTTTTTTCGACATGAGTTCAGCCGACGATGACGCCGTTGAGCTACCCGCAAATTGCATCAGTTCCTTCGAAACCGCCAATGAAGCCGGTGTCGCCTCCACGACCGTCGCAGACGCGGCAATCACCACCGTATTGCAGAGCCTCGCCAGCCGGACAATCGTTTGCCCCAGCAACGGCTACATCATCGTTCTGGCTTCGGCGCAACTCGAGGTATCCCACAGTGCCGGTGTTGCTGATGATCTTCGCTTCGCGATTTCCGACAACGCGGCGACCATTCCGACGAATCAGGACTTCCGACTTGTTCTTCCTGCTGCTCTCGCAAGCGCCACGATGAACCAGCCCTTGTCGCTGCACGGCCAATTCGTTGCCGCGGCAGGAGAACGGAGCGTGCACCTGCTCGGTCGCACTGACTCCGGCGGCAACGCCACATTGAGCGATATCAATCTCACCGCGATTTTCGTGCCAACGTGGTACGGTGGAGCGCGCAGCGAAACTGCGGCTTCAGCCGATCAGTCGGAACTGGAGCGCCTGATTGCAGAAGCGGTTCGCCGTGAGCTGGATACCCGCGCGGCGCGGCTGCGTTCAAGAGCCGCTCAGGCCGCCGACCAACGAAGGTAACGGGGCAATCCCCGCTGATTCGCCGGGGTCGTCGCCGCAGTCCCCGCTTTACTTTTTTTCAAATATGGATATATTGGGGCGATACACATTACTTTTCCTGTCATCCCGTACGACGCGGAAGGGACTGTTGAAAAACCGTATTCATGTCATTCTGAGCGCAGCGAAGAATCTGTTTGACTTTGTGCCACCATGCTTACAGACCCTTCGCCTGCGCAGCGGCTCAGGGTGACAGAACATCGGGCTTTTGCAACAGTCGCGGAAAATCGGGAGCATGGGCGAAGATCTAACGCCTGCCCCGCTGCTGGTGTGAAGGCCTTGAAATTTGGCTGCCATCGTCCCGGGGGAGAATTGACCAAGAACATGTATTTGCGGATCGAGGAGTTGGCAACACCGACGCGAACCTGAGAAGCGAAAAGAAATCTATCTCACACTAAAGGAACCGATTATGTCCAAAGTCTTGATTGGAGCTTTGCTTGCGCTTTGTCCTTTTAGGACAGCGTCACTGGACGCGGCCGTGCCACAACTCATCAGCCATCAAGGTCGACTGACCACTGCGGCAGGCGCTCCGGTAGCGGACGGCCTGTATTTCATGAAGTTTCAAATTTATGATGCGGCTTCCGGTGGAACATCACTTTGGGATAGCCAATTTCGAACTGTGCAGGTGACGGGCGGGCTGTACACCTACATCCTCGGCCAGGATGTTCCATTCACCAACGGGCTTTTCAGCGGCGGTAATCGTTGGCTCGGAATCACCGTTGGCGTCGATCCGGAGATGACACCGCGAAAGCAAATGATCGCGACCGGTTACGCCTTCGTCAGCCAGAACGCCGATTCGGTCGATTGGAGCGGAATCAAAGGTGTGCCGGCCGGATTCGCCGACGGCGTCGACGACATCGGCGACGGCGATATCACCGCAGTAGTCACTGCCGGCGGATTGACCGGCGGTGCGGCCTCCGGCGATGCCAATATCTCCATCGCCTCCGGCGGTGTGACGTCAGCGCATATCGGCGACGGGCAGATCGTTGATGCCGACATTAATGCAGCGGCGAACATCGCGGCTAACAAAATCAATGGTACAGCCGCCACACTTTCGGGAATCCAAACTTTTTCGGGCACAAACACGTTCGGCGGATTTTTCGGAATCGGTGATAGCACGATGAAAGCCAATAGCAGTGGAATAACGATGGGAACAGGGTTTCTCCCCAACGGTTCGAATTCCAACATTCTGGAAGTTCGTAGACACCATAGCACTTCAAGCAGCCGCATCGGCATAAACACATCGATAAGCAATGCCGGGACGGGGATGCTCTATGGCAGTTATACTCGCGTTTCGGCGACTACTCTGGGAGACGCCGGCGCCGGGCAAACCACTGGAAGCTATATTCTCAGCGAATCGGATCACAGCGATCGTTATGGGGTTTACTCCGAGTGCTATGCGAAAGATCGGGCCTTGACGACAGGCAACAGCTACGGCGCATACAGCCTTGGTTTCGACGGCGATCAGGCGTTTGGCGCTTACGGTGGCGCGACTTCATCGAATTATGGTTTTGGGGTCTATGGCTTAGCAAACGCAAACACGATCAGCTACGGAGTCTACGGCGAGGCCCACAACTCCAACCAGATCACCGGCGTCCAAGGCTATGTCCACAATGGGAGCAATGGATTCGCCGTATCCGGAAACGCCACGGGCAATAATAGTGCGGCGTACGGAATCTACGGACAAGCCACCGTCAACTCCGGCGTCTCATACGGCGTCTACGGTCGGGCCTCGAACAACACGGGAACCGGGTATGGTGTTTATGGCGAGGCCTACCTCAACACGGGATCGAATTGGGCCGGGTACTTCTCAGGGGATGTAAACGTCACGGGGACGATTTTCACACCGGTCTTCGTTACCCGTCTCGATCATCCGCTGGATCCCGAAAACCGCTATCTCCAATTTAGCGGCGTTGACTCGCCGGAGATGACATCGGTCTTGTCGGGGAATGTAGTGACGGATGTTCAGGGCAATGCTGAGATTACTGTCCCCGACTACTTTGTCGCAATCGCCGGTAGTCCCCGCTATCAATTGACCGTCATCGGCGACTTCGCCCAGGCCGTCGTGTCCCGCGAACTCAACGAAAGCGGTTTTGCGGTTCGAACCGACAAACCGAACGTCAAAGTTTCGTGGCAAATCACCGTTACGCGCCAAGACGCCTTCGCCAATTATCATCGCGTCCAGACCGAGACTGTCAAGCCAGCGGATGAGGTCGGCAAGTTTCGATTCCCTGAAGCCTTCGGGCAACCGGAAAATCGCGGCATCGACTACCCGCAACTGGAGCGAGCCAGGGCCATGGCTGCGGCTGAAAGGAAAAAGAAGGCCACTGCAGCAGCGGCGGTCGCAGCACCAGAGCGCGACCCTGCCAGCATCGAGTAAGCGAACCGGCGATGGCGGGAGTTCCCAAATCCGGCGATTTCATCGGCCAAGCGCGATTCGGAATTGCCGGCCTCGCGAGTCAGACGCTCCCAACGCCTGCATAATTGCTCAGTCGCGAGAGTCTTCCATCTGACCGAGTCAAGTTAAACTCACCCAGAAAGCGGAACGCCGGCGTGTCAGTGGCTGCCTCGAGTTCTTGCGTCAGCGTGAGCGCCGATGCGACCGGTTTTCTTCTGAATCTGAATTCGTGCTTTCTTCGCTAAACGGTCCTTTCGAAAAAACAAGGGTATAGCCTAGGCTAATCAGGCGTTGAAGTCGGGTTTCGCGTCGCGCCGCGCCAATCTCGGTGGCGTCACGTTTCCGGAAATCCCGAAACCGTTTCTGATGCCGATGCATCAAAGAAGTTTTCGTGCGCATCCAGCGCTAACGGTTGTCAGTCGATAGCGTCTGAACTGTCCGCCGCCACTTGTCCTGCCGCGATTCGCGTTTTTACAACCAGAGTGGCCACTCAAGAACACGTCAGGTACGAGGGCGGGACTGCGGACGAAAATGATCTTCAATTACATCAGTCCCTCTACTAAGGGTCCGATGGGGGAAAATTGTGTTGGAATGCTACAAAATTACGGAGTTAAGGGCGCAGAATCGCCCTCGTTTCGACTGGATGGGTGGCATGGAACAGTCTGCACGACCCTTACCCCTGCCCCTCTCCCTGTTTGGGAGAGGGGTGAACGGGCGTTCCGGGAATGTTGGAAACCGGCATTACGCCCCCAAGGAGCGGCGGTCAGGAAAATATTCCTGACCGCGCCGGTCATTCCGCCGCTGGCAAACAGATTCCTCGCTTCGCTCAGAACGACATGCGCGGCAACTCTTCAAAAGTCCGTTGCGGAGCACATTCTTCGGCGAACAGTCAAGTCCCGAGGGGCTTGTACAACGATTACGGCTTCTTGCCGGTTGCGGCCGGTTTGGCCGGTGCGGGTTCTTTCAGCTCAACCTGCACCAGACGCACATCGGTCTTGCCGATATTCGTTGCGGCATGCGTGCAGGCCGGCAGGAACATCGCCTGGCCGACGGCGCCGGTCACATCGACAGAATCCGCGCCCTGATTGTAGACGCGCAGCGTTCCGGCCGCAGTCCAATAGATGACGTGGTCGGGATGCTGGTGCCAATCGATGTGCTGACCCGGCGTGAAGTGGATTTCGTTGACGCGGACCCGCTCATTTTCCAGAATCGTCCTGTAGATTTTGGGATCAACCTTGACGGGATCCTGCGCCTGCGCCGTGACCAAAAGCACCACCGCCGCGATCGCGATCGCAGCCGCGAGTGTAGACTTGATGAGTCCATGTTTCATTTCTGATTCCTCCCATGCGGAAATAGTTCGAAAGTTTGCGGATGGCTGCGCATCCGCGATTTGGTTGTTGTCGCTGCTGTCAAACCCGGCGCCGGGAAATTAATTGTTCAGGATTTTTCTTGCAAGTACGCACTATTTTGTGCTATAGTATCGATTATGAAACCAAAGATTATGTTACACGGCGAAGAATTCAACTGCCCGATCGAAGTCACGATCGATGTCGTTGGCGGCAAGTGGAAGATGTTGATTTTGTGGAACCTTCGCGACGAGGTGCGGCGATTCAACGAACTGAAGCGGCTGATACCGGGCAGCACGCAGAAGATGTTGACGTCGCAGCTAAGGGAACTCGAACGCGACGGGATCGTGGCGCGCCGGGTCTATCCGCAAGTTCCGCCCAAGGTCGAGTATTCGCTCACGGAGCATGGACGGAGTCTGCGCCCGATTATCGAATTCGCGTGCAGTTGGGGACAGTCGCATATCGCGCACGTGCGGCGCCAGACCGCGAAGCGGGCGAGTTAGCGACGGTGCCGGGAGCGCAGAGCGACTGACCCACAGGCATCCGGTATCTGCAACCAAGCGAATTCCACCGTTCCGGGACTGTTGAAAGAGCCCTATAGGCAGTCACCCTGAGCCGCTGCGCAGGCGAAGGGTCTGTGAGTATTGTGGAACAAGGTCAAACAGATTCTTCGCTGCGCTCAGAATGACATGAATACGGTTTTTCAACAGTCCGTTCCGGTGGGGCACCCGGGCAAACTCCTTCTGCGTGACTCGCAGGATCACTTGGTCGTCTTGGCGCCCATCTGGATACCGAGTTTTTCATACTCAATATCGTTCGGCTCCCACAGTTCGATCTTGTTTCCTTCAAGATCCATGATGTGAACGAATTTCCCGTAGTCATACGTTTCGATGGTGTCGGTGACCGTAACGGAGTCGTTCTTCAGTTCTTGCACCAGCGCTTCTAAATTTTCGACGCGGTAGTTTATCATGAAGTCTTTGGTCGACGGCTCGAAGTATTTTGTCTTCTCGGAAAACGGGCTCCATTGCGAGAAGCCTTTCTTGGTCGAGTCGTCGGCCTGACGCCACTCGAAGACGGCGCCGTACTGGTTAGTGTTCAGCCCAAGATGTACCTGATACCATTCTCGCACCTTCTTGGGGTCTTTGCATTTGAAGAAGATGCCGCCGATGCTGGTCACTCGTTTTACGGGTGCGCTGGCCGTAGCGTCGTCGGCCACGATTGCGTGAAATGCGATTCCGGAACAGAACGCGGCAACCAACAGCGAAGCGAGGAGAATTGTTTTCTTCATATACTGACACCTCATTGGGATGAGTTTATTGCGTGCACGACATCATAAGTCAAAATGTCAGGAGCGCAGGGCGCGTGAGCTACGAAACTACATCAAGCTTGGCGACGAAAATCGCTTCATTAGCAGTGCCACGTTGACAGCGGTCTTCGTTCTGGTTGAGGTGTTGCGCAGAGTCACATCGTACAATAGTGGCGCAACAACCGGCACACTCAGAACAACCGAGTTTTGACTGGCGGAGAACTTGTACTCGAAAGTCCGTGCGGAATCAGTGTCCTCGAACCAGACATTGGTCGAGACGAGGTCGATCGTCGACCGACCGAACTTAGTCGCTTGCAGAATCGTCGCGACCACGCCGGACATCTCCTTTCCCGCAATGTGGAAATGAAGTCGGTCCCAAGGCGCGATATTCAGCGGAGTTCCACCGGACATGATCCATCTGCGCTCCGTTCCGGCGTTGATAGTCTGATTGCGAAGAATGACCTTCTTAGAGTAATTCTGCGGCATGATTAACTCCTTTTCGGAAGCGATTGACCCATAGCTTCGGCTCGAGAAACGTTTGAGCTTGAATGTGATTCAAGTTAAGGGCCGATCCCGCGATTGACAATTGAAATCCGTGGTTAGCGCAAGCCCTCGTGCGACAACGAACTCTCCAATCTGCTGCACCACGCACGAAGTCTACTCCCACCGCAATCCCGCGAAATGCGGGACGGGACTGTGGGTACTGGTGGACACAACCCGTGCGACGCTATGCTAACTGAAGTATGAGTGCGTCCTGATCGTAGAATCCCTCGCGATCAACCTGAAGAATGCCCTCTCGGTTCGCGAAGAGCCAATTCCACACCGGGTCGATCCGTTTCAACGTTTCCTCGGTCTCTCGTTCGAAGAAGAGCACCTTAATGGCAACAGTGGCTCGCGAGTTGTTCAGCGCTTCCTGCACACGTGCCTTGCCTGCTCCCGAAGTATCTTCAATGAATTCAAGAAACTCGGCGATCTCTTCTTCGAACACACCGTCGCCCGGAGCATTGATATCGACTTCTCCGAATGGCTCGTCAGCGTATCTCAACAAGCCGAATTCGCCGCGATCGGAAACTCTGTCTGTGAGAGCGTATTCGCTGTCAACCTGACGAAGCGCGGAGTCGAGAACTCCGAGTGTCACGGGTTCGGTGTCTGTGACAAAGAAGCGCATATAGAATCCCATGCTCTCTGATCTCCCTGTCAATGTCAGCGTCGAGCCGTCAGGAACCCCTTCCTGACGGCAAACCCCTTGGTTGGCGTACGCCCTCATGCGCCAACAGAATTTTCAATCTACGACGTGGCGCACGGGGGCGTGCGCCACACACGAAACCCGCGCTATTGCTCAAATACATCTGCCTGATCGGACAAGTCAGAGGGGAGGACTTCTATTACCTGCGTCACTTCGTATTTTGTTGAAACTGGGTTATTGTCGAAATCGTAGCTCGTTCTTTGTTTCAATTTCACTCTTAGCGAATCACCCGGCCTCAAAACTATCTTTCGATCTCGGAAGTCACGAAGCCAATTATGATCCAGAATCTTTGCCTCAATAGAGCCTCTTAAGTACTTGAACTCCCACATGGAGTCGCCTAAGTAGTCAGGCTTCTTAATCTGAACAATTGCAGTGATCTCATTTTCAAGGGACTCTCTTACTATTAGGTCTTCCATGTCTTCTGGAACATACCGAAAATCTATGTTGAAACTGGCCTTTTCCTGATCCGTTATGTATGCGGCCTTATCTCCACTCTCAAGAAAAGAAATCGATCTCGTAATGTTCTCAATGCCACTTAGTAGTTTGGACTTAGTTATCGGCACATACGCAGGTAGTTGGCGAATCTCTGTTTCTTCAGCCAAATCAAGTAGTTTCGTTTGGATTTGTTCGATTGAAAACAAGTCTGTGAGTGAAGTCTTACCATCAAGGAGATCAATGATTAGATACTTAGCCCTCACGAGGTATTGGCCAATGATCTTCTTCGGATCTCCCGACTTCAAGGTTTCATCATCAATCTTGTTCAGCTCGTTTCTGAACCATGCTTTTATTGAGCCGGATTCAACATCTTCAAGTAATAGGGTGGTCTTTATCTTGGAATCTATCGAGACAAGCAGATCGTTATCAATTTGCTCAAATGTTTCTATGAGAGCAGTCATTGCTCTGAAAACTCGACTTGGCTCTCCTGAGCCCCTTTCAAAATCGATTTCGATACAGAAATCGACTTGGGTTTCTGGACTATTAGTCATTTCAATGTTCATTGATAGCAAAGCGGTCCCAAAACGTCAACAATTCAAATCACACTGACCCACTACCAAAACAAATCCCACGTCATCGCTGTCGGGGGATTCTGTATTCAAGAAACAGTGTGCGCTTGAAAGCTTGTTGTGTCCTCCCGTCAGGAACGGATTCCTGACGGCGCGGTCTGCGGCCCGTGCCTACAAAAAATCCCCCGGGCGTTGCCGACCGGGGGATTCTGTATTCAAGAAACAGTGTGCGCTTGAAAGCTTGTTGTGTCCTCCCGTCAGGAACGGATTCCTGACGGCGCGGTCTGCGGACCGTGCCTACAAAAAATCCCCCGGCGTTGCCGACCGGGGGATTCTGTATTCAAGAAACAGTGTGCGCCTGAAAGCTTGTTTTGTCCTCCCGTCAGGAACGGATTCCTGACGGCGCGGTCTGCGGCCCGTGCCTACA